>CAWINS010000074.1:0-144531 GCA_963837335.1 uncultured Actinomycetes bacterium
GTCCTGCTGTGCGGGGCAGTCGGCTCCACCCTCGGCACACCCCTGTCCGGGGTGCTCCTCGGCTGGCTCGGGCAGCGCCGCACGGTTGTCGTGATGGCCTGGGCCGCGGCCGCGGGCCTGATCGTGGCCGCGCTGGGCTGCCGCCTGGGCCCGGGCGGCATTCCGGAGGTGGCGGCTGGGCTGTTCGTGTTCGGCTTCGGCAACGGAGCCTGGGACGTCGCGATGAACGTGCAGGGTGCGGCGGTGGAACGCGAACTGGGCCGGGCGATCCTGCCCCGGTTTCATGCCGGCTGGAGCATCGGCACGGTGGCCGGCGCGGGCGTCGGCGCGGTCATGGTGGCGCTGCACGTCCCGGTCACCGCGCACTTGATCGCGGCCGCCCTCGCCGTCGCGGTGGCCGTGCCCAACGCGGCCCGCCGCTTCCTGCCCGCGGCACGCACCGCCGACCACCCGGCGCCCGGCAGCGGGTCGCCCCGGCGGCGTGCGCTCGCGGCCTGGACCGATCCGCGGACGCTCCTCATCGGCGTGTTCGTGCTCTGCATGGCCTTCACCGAGGGAACCGGGAACGACTGGCTGAGCCTGGGGGTCATCGACGGCTACCACACGATCGCGGTGCTGGGTACTCTGGCCTTCGCCCTCTTCCTGGCCGCCATGACCGCGGGCCGCTGGTTCGGGCCCGCGCTCATCGACCGCTACGGGCGGGTCCGGATGCTGCGGATCTGCTGCGCCACCGCCCTGGCCGGCCTGCTCATGATCGTCTTTGGCAGGGTCCTGCCGCTCGCGCTGGCCGGTTCGGTCCTGATGGGGCTGGGCACGTCGCTGGGGTTCCCGGTCGGGCTGAGCGCCGCCGCGGATGATCCCCGCTATGCGGCTCCCCGGGTCAGCACCGCCGCCTCCATCGGCTACCTGGCTTTCCTCGGCGGCCCACCGGCCGTCGGCTTCCTCGGCGACCAGGTCGGGGTGCTGCGCAGCATCACGATCGCGGGTTTCCTGGTCGCCGCGGCCTTCTTCCTGGCCCGTTTCACCCGGCCGCTCCCCCAGCCTGCCGAGAGCGTGCAGGTCAGCCCCGCTCGCTCCGGCTGATACCCCGCGACTACCAGGTCATCTGCGACCCACTGCGCAGCGCGTACTGCAGCTCCCGGTAGCCGGCGGCTGACCCGGGCAGCATGGCACCGCCCATTCCCGCGAACGACCCGTTGCTGAGCACTCCCAGCACGTTGAGCTCGTGCCGGGGCTGGAGCACGATGAGCTGGCTGCCGGACGCATTGGACCAGGCCACGCTCTGCTTCGGGAAACCTCCCCGGCCGGGCGGAGGCGCCCCGGACGGCCACCGCCAGGGCGCCACGGTGCGCAGCAGCGCGCCGGTGCGCGCCGAGTACACCGCGAGCCCCCCGGTCGTGGCCCGGTTCAGGCGGTTGTCCGTCTGGACCGGGGCGACGAGCGCGGCCCCGTCAGGTGTGAGGAAGACCGGCGCAGGAGCCGAGTGGCCGGCCGGGGCGTGGAGCACCGCGACGTGCCCGGACGGTGACCCGCCGGCCGGGGCGTTCGTGTCGAGCAGGAACACCCTGGCGGACGCAGGCGGGGAATTAGCCGCCTGGGGCCTGGTGGGCAGGAAGGACGTGCCCGGCTCTTCCCCGACCAGCAGGGTGCGCCCGTTCCCGCTCCAGGCTCCCTGCCCCCCGAGCGACGGGCGCCACGTGGCCCGCGGCTGCTCCCAGGTGCGGACCTGGCCGGAGCCGAGCGTGATGACCTGCACGGCCGCGCTCGCCCCGCGGTAGAAGGCCACCGCCAGCCGGGTGCCGTCCGGGGAGAGCGCGATGCTCGGCCCCTGCTCCGGGGTCAGCGTCTCCGGCAGAGAGAGCATGGATAGCTGCGGGTGTCCCCCCGCGGTAATGCGGAGCAGCAGGAACACCATCGGCGTCGTCTGGTTGCGCGCCGCCAGCCTGGGCGACGGTCCCGCGTTGAGCTGCCAGTCCCGGGTAGCCCCGAAGACGAACGCCCGGCCGTTGGCGGCGCCGGTCAGGAGGCTGAAATCGTTGTACGGCCCGGGCGGGCTGACGGTGGCCAGCAACCTCCCCGTGCTGGTGGCCCGCACCTTGATATACCGGCCCTGCGCTGAGGAGCTGTACTGGGTGCCGTTCCTGACGTAGTTGTAGATGTCGCCCTGGACGCCATAGGCGTAGTACGGAGGGGCGCTGGAGTAGTCCGGCGGGATCCCTGCGGCGGGAGGCTGGCCGCCGAGCGCGCGGGACACGGCGAGGGCGCCCGCGATCACGGCGACGACCGCGGCCGCGGCGGCCAGCGGCCTGGCCCAGGCCAGCCACGGCCGCGCTCCACGTCCTGAGTTCCCGCGCCGCAGCCAGCCAGGCTGATTCCCCGGCCGGCCCGGGGAGGTGCAGGTCCGCCAGGCTGTCCGGGGTGATCTGCCCGGACTCGGCCCGCAGGTCCCGGCGGAGCCGGTCTTCCAGCGCGCTCACTGGTCCTCCCGGAGGATCCGGCCCAGCGCGGCCAGGGCCCGGGCGGTCGTCGATTTGACGGTGCCGCGGCTGACGCCCATGGCCAGCGCCGTCTCGTATTCAGGGAGGTCGGCGAAGTAACGCAGGACGAGGGCCTCGCGCTGCCGGGGCGGAGCCGGCGCAGCGCGGCGACCGTGGCCCGCTGCTCCTCACCGGCCAGCGCCTCGGCTTCGGCCGAGGCGGCCGCGGGCACGGCCAGCGGCCGGGGGATGCGCTTGGCGCGCCGCAGCGCCGACCGGCAGCCGTTCAGCACCGACACGCGCAGGTAACCGTGGACGTTGCCGTGGTCGGGCAGCCGGTTCCAGGCGCGGTACAGGCCCCAGAACGCCTCCTGCACCACATCCTCGGCGGCCTGCCGGTCCCCGAGCATGATGAACGCGAGCCGGGTCAGGCCGAGAGCGTGGCTGCGGTACAGCGCGGTGACCGCCTGACTGGCATCGGCCCGGGCGTCGTCCTCCGGGCGGGCCGCCCCGGCCGCCACAGGATCGTCCTGAGCAGCGCGGAGGAGGTCACCCGGGCGTGCCATGTCGCCTTCCACACATCAGAAACGCCGGCGGCAGCCGAAAGTTGCCTGGGACTACAGCGAAAAGCCGATCGCGCGGAGTTGATCGCGGCCGCTGCCGGTGATGTCGGCCGGCCGCCAGGGTGGTAGCCATACCCAGTTGACCCGGAAGCCGGCCAGGTCGCTGAGCCCGGCCAGTTCCGTGCGGATCTGGTCTTCCATGATGCTGGTCAGCGGGCAGGCGGCCGAGGTCAGGGTCATCGTGATGACCGCCGTCCGGTCCTGGATCTCGACCTGGCGGACGAACCCCAGATCGACGATGTTGACGCCCAGATCCGGGTCGATCACCTCGAGCAGGGCGCCGCGGACCTCCTCGGCCCGCTGCTCAGCCGCGGTACCCGCCGGGCTCGCGGGCGCCGGGCACTCGGGCGCCGGGCACTCGGGCGCCGGGCACTCGGGCGCCACCGCGGCCGCGGCCGGCCCCTGCGTCCGCCCCGGACCCGGTCATGCCGCTGGCGTGCAGCCCAGCCGGCCGCAACGTGATCTGCACCCGGCACGTCGGGCTGGCAATCCAGTCGGCCTTGCCGTGCGCCGTGCGGCGGACCCGGACGATGTCCTCCCCGGCCTGGACGCTGCCCGCGGCCAGGATGAGCCGGGCCGGGCTGAGCCCGGCCTGCTCGGCCTGCACGATGACCCGGTCGAGGAGGCGGGCGACGGGCTCGCAGGTGCGGCCCGGCCCGAACCGCAGCCGGGCCCGGGCGGCCACGGCGTCCAGGCCGAGCACCGTCCCGAGCGCCGTCCGGCCGTCCGGTTCGGCCAGCCGGACCTGCTCCTCGTCAACTCGCAGTTCGGCGGCCAGCAACCCAGGCCCGCTCACCGGCCGACGTCCACCCAGATGATGCCGTCCTCACCGACCTTGCAGCCGAAGACGGTCAGCCTCGCGTTGTCGGGGTTGATGCCGCACCCCGTGGCCGCATCGAATTCCCACAGGTGCCGGGCGCAGACCAGCGTCTCCCCGTCGAAGTCACCTTCGTCCAGCGGGCCGGCCTGGTGCGGGCACGTGTTCGCGTAGGCGCGGACCTCGCCGCCCACGTTCATCAGCAGGACGTCCTCGCCCTCGACGGTCACGGAGGTCATGTCACCCTCCCACAGCTCGTCGAGGTTAATCGTCTCGCGCCACTGCGGCGTTCGGGCAGTCTGTTCTGCCTCGGAAGCCTGCGCTGTCCGGGCAGTGTGGGCGGTCCGGGCGCCGTCCACCGTCAGCCCGCCCCCGCCTCGGCCGCGCTGGCCGGATCGAGCAGCCCGCCCAGGAAGTCTTCCCGGGCCGCGCGGGCCTGGGCCACCACCTCGTCGGCGGACCTCCCCTGCTCCGGCAGCGATTCCAGGAACTGCCCCAGCCCGTGCGCGGCGTCGTCGGCGCGGGCCGACCAGCGTGCGACCCACTTGCCCAGCACGCCGCGGTTATCCGGCCGCTGGGCGACCGCGAGCTCCGCCAGCGCGCGGCTCCAGCGACCGCGCCGCTGGGCGTCGGCGGCCAGGAACGACGTGAGCAGCCAGGTGAGATCGTCGCCGTTGGCCCGGGCCACCTGACCGAGCTGGGTGAGCAGCACGTTATCCAAAGTCGGGCCCAGGACCAGGTTCAGCGCCGTGAAGGCCTCTCCCCAGTCGTAGCTGACCAGCGCGTACTCGACCGCCTTGCGGGCCGGCTGCCAGCCGGCGTCGCCTTCCCACAGCGACCTTTCCGCGGAGCCGATGCCCGCGTCGGGATGGCTGATCTGCAGTTCCCGGGTGCGGTAGGCGATCGTGGTGACCCGGCGCAGGAAGTCGGCGGCCGAGAAGCCCGCGGCGTTGGTGATGTAGGAACTAGGGGCCATGTAGCCGATGTACGCCTCGACCTGCTGGAAGCCGTGGCACAGGTAACGCGAGGGGGTGAACAGGCGGGCCAGCAGGGCCACTGACCCTGGCGACAGCGCGGCGTCCGAGCCCGTGTCGGCGTGTGCTTCCAGCACCCCCTGGACCTTCGCCTCGGCCTCGGACTGCAGGCCGACATAGGCCTTGTAGGTCAGCGCGTCCGGGTCGCGATAGCCGTCCCAGTCGCTAGCCTGCAGCGGTGAGTTGTCCCGGTAGGTCAGGAACCACAGGTTAGGCGCGGACGACGGGTTCTGCTCGAAGGCCGCGGCCCGGTTCGTGCGCAGGGTCCAGTTCTGCTTGTGCGTGACGATCTCGTACTCGCTGGGCATCTTGCGCACATCACCGAAAGCGCTGAACGTGCGGCGCGGGCGCGGCTTGCGCGCCGGGGTCTCGGTCATGCCGGCACCTGCTTTCCGCTCTGCGGTTCCCCGCTCCTGGAGGTCGTGCTCCGGGCGGCCGCGTTCCCGGCGGTCGCGCTCCGGGCGTGGCCGAAGCTCTCCCACGTGATGGCGTCGCTGCTGGTAATGGCCCGGCCGCTGAAAGCGGTCATCATCTCGCCGAACGAGGCGATCGCGAAGTCCGCGCCCAGGTAGCGGCGCAGCGTCTGCTCGGTCACCGTGATCCGGTCCTCGCCCTGAATCCGGACGTACGCGCCCCGGTCGACGACCTCGATGTCGGAGTCCGGGTTGTCATCCTCGATGGCCGCGATGACCTGCTCGACCTCATCACCCATCCGCAAGATGGGGCCGACCGGGTTCTTCATGACCCCTCCGGGATGTCGTATTCAACCGCCACATGGTCGAGCGGCTGGATGCCCGCGGCCGCGACGGTGATGTCGGGCGGCAGCCGCTTGCCCTGGTAGATCACGACCTTCTCGTAGGGCAGCGCACGGACGCGCCTGACCTTTCACCCCTGCATCCCCCATCGCCTTCCACGTATCAAACACCGTCGCCAGCCCAGGGTCGCATGAGACTACGCTCCAGAATCCGCGACGGACCAGCGTGCCGTGATGAAGTACGCGAAAGAGGAGCCTGCGCACTGGCGCAGGCTCCTCCATCCAGGCCGATCCTGGGTGCGTTACGTTCCAGCGAGTGCCTCGCTCACGGAGCCGGAAAGGAACCGTGACGGACTTGGTCAAGGAATTGCTGCCATGAATCGCGGCCGAAGCGAAGGATGCCACCGGCCTTGTCCTTGCTATCACGAACGGCGACACCGCCTGCCGGAAAGCAGGCCACTTCAACGCAGTCCCCATTCGTGGTGCTGGCGCTGGACTTCCTCCACGCCAAATCGGACACATTCACCGTTTCCCCACCCACGGCTACCGAGGCTGACAATTCGGCCAAAGGTCTGAGATCGGAATTTTCGCGGCAGCCTACTGAGGCATCTAGTCGCATATCTTACCTTCTCGTTTGGGCATACTCGATTTGAGGTTGATTCACGAAAACCATCAGGCCCAAACCTGCTGAGAAGTCCGTAGTATCAGCTCACGCGATTGCTCTGGGTCTAGAGCCACGCTGGAAAGGGCCTGGAAGGCGCGCCGGTACTGGTGAGTGTCAGCTTCGCCTTCGAAGTGGAGATTGCTCTGGAGTTGCTCAGTACTCACGACATCATTGAGTTCTGTGTCATGCGTGCGGCCGAATTTTAGAAGCAGGAAGGAAGAGGTGACTACAGGGTGTAGCGTTTGCAGCGGGCATACCCGGACTGTCACGTTGGGCAGTTCGGAAACCTGTAGCACGTGCGCGAGCTGAGCACGCATTGCCTGCGTATCGGTATTGCGCCGCAAAAGAACTGACTCGTCAAGCACGACGGAAAATTCCATCGGATTGTTCCGGGTCAGGATGTTCTGCCTTCGCAGCCGCACTTCAACCCGCTGGTCGATCTGGGATGGCAAGAGTGGGATACCGACCTGGTAGCCGCCACTAATTATCTGCCGGGCATACTCTTCGGTCTGCAGCAGCCCGGGGATTAGGTTAACCTGCCACATCCAGCAGGAACTCGCCTCGTCCTCGAGGGCGATCAGGGCGGTCAGTTCCTCTGGAAGGGCATCCGAGTACGCCTCCCACCAGCCCTTCTGAGTCGCTTCGCGGGCCAGGGTCAGCACCTGCTCGCGATGAGGACCGGTGACTCCGTAGTGGTCGAGGAGCTTTTCAACCTCCGCCACGTTGGGCACAGTCCGGGCCAGTTCATACCGGCTGACTTTCGACGGGGACCACATGAGGGCCACAGCGACTTCGTCGCCCGTCTGATCGCCACGCAGCCGTCGGAGCTCGGCGGCCAGCCGGCGCTGCCGAACCGTCGGAGCCCCTGAGACAGCCACGTACTTCCCTCAGCTCGAAGCGAACAACGGGAGCAGTGTGTCAGATGTGACCGCTCTGTCGCTGCTACATGCCATGACACGCTCAAGGATTGTGTTCGTGCAGGTATTGATGAAACTTGCACCGCGACTGACAATGAAAGCATCGATGGAACGCCTGCGCAAGAGCGCGTAGCGAAGGGCCCGGGACATGGCCGGCGGCTGGGGGGATCGGAGAGTCTTTCCGCTTTCTGCCGCGCTCCGGCTCCTGTGGTCGTGCACCCGGGCGTATGACCGGGGAGGTGCTCATCCGGCCCGCGGCCCCCCGGCACGGATGTCCCGCCTTCATCGCCCATGACCTAGCGCATCCGGCAAGAGCCCGATACGACACTGGGCCGACGGTTGCACCCGTCGGCCCAGCGAGAACCACCGAAACCCATTCCGCAGCTTCAGAACGGGGGATTCAGCAGATGGTTACCCACCACCATACATCCCAACATGCCCAACCATCCATACTGACTGTTCCATCGGTACGGCGCCACCGTGGGAGGCGGCGCGGGCACCGACGAGCCGGGCCGTCATGTCGGCTGTAGTGATCGCGGTCGTCTCTTTCCTGTCGGGCACGTTAGGAGGCTGGTGGCTGACGATGGTCGTCGTCACGGCCTCGATCTCGTTCTCTCAGGAACGGATGGAACGGAAGGTGCGCTACTGGCAGGCCGAGACGGCCCGAGCCGAAGCAGAGGCTGAGCGGCTGGCCCGCGCGGTCACAGCCTCCTCGCGCAAGATGCAGCGGCCAGGCGGTGACTGGCCACACGATCACTAGCTGCCGCCCGCCGGCAGACCCGGCGGCCGATGCTTCACGCCCCGGCCGTCGGGTAGCCGCTCCCCCACCACCCCAGCCCTGGCGCGAACGGCTTGACCTTGACCCTGCGTCAGGGGTGCTCCATCGTCGCCAGCAGCCGAAGACACCACCCAGGCCGACGAGAACTCTGGCAACCTGGCCGCTGTGACCCTAATGTCCGCACACATCGTCGGCTCCTCGCCGTCCCGGCAGCGGCTGAACAACCTCTCACAGAAGCGTCTCGAAGGGCTGCGCGACTCACGGAGGCCCGCATGACCGGGGGTATCGAGATCCGCGGGCCCCGGCTACTGCTCCGCGCCCTGCAGGCCAGCGAGATCGACGAGGAATGGCAGGCCATGGTCGACGCCGATCCCATGGTCATCGCCGAGCTGCCCGATGAGGAGGCTTTCCGGGCCCGGCTGCTGCGATCGGGCCGCCTGGTCGGTGGTGAGCTCGACCTGGCCGTCGACCTGGACGGGGTGCTGATCGGGCGGATCCAGACGTTCGTGCCCCCGGGCCGCCCGCTGCCCCCCGGGACTTTCGAGGTGGGGATCGGCCTGCGCGGGCACGCCCAGGGCCAGGGCCATGGCCGCGAAGCTCTGGCCCTGCTTACCGGCTGGCTGTTCGAGCACGCCGCCGCCCAGGTCGTCGAGAGCGCCACCGACCCCGCGAACGCCGCGATGCGGGCGGTCTTCGGCCGGGTCGGCTGGGCAGAGGCCGGATCGCAGACCGAATTCGGCCGCGAATGGGCTGTCTACCGGATCACCCGGGAGGACTGGCTGACCTCGCGAAGTACGGGCCGGACTCCTTACTGAACAGCAGGATGATCGCACCCAGCCCGACAAGCCAGACAATGACGCCGACGATCACCGGAGCCAGCGCGTGCACCTGGGTAAAGGAAACGATCAGGTCCAGCGTGTTGATGCCGAAGAACACGGCCGAGACGATCCTGGCCCAGTTGCGGCCCCGGCGGTTGGCCCAGGCCATCCAGAGCCAGAGGCCTACCGCGATCAGGCCGCCGATCACTGAGGTGACGATCGCGGCGATCTCGGCATTATGCCGCTGCGCCGCGGTGTAATCCGGGTGCCGGGCGAGAATGCCGTGCTTGAGGCTGGCGATGGTCACCAGGGTGACGATGACCACGACTGCGCTGAGCGCGGCGCCCGCGTACATGAGCCGGACCGCGTTCCGGACCGAATTCGGCGGCTCCGCGTCGACTGGCCCGGGCACCTGCGACGGCGACGACGGATAGGGCTGGTACATCACTGCTCCCCGTGCGCGTGCCAGCCAGCAACCGGACCGCTCCCCCGTGAGCTGCGGCCGGCCAGCAGAGCCGCACAACTGGTCCTGCGGCCACGTTACGCCGCCCGGACACAGCCATTTAGCTTGATTTGTCTTGCCGGCGCCCCCATCTGCTCGCCGTCACATTTTTCCTTTAGGTGTTGCCCTTTCACGGCCTGCTATCCCGGTGAACCGGGCACTGGGCTCACCGCGCAGATGCCCGGGCGGGAGCGTGCGGCCGCACAGGACGAGCGCCAGGTCCTGGGCCGGGCCGGATATCGGCACCCCCGACCCGAGCGACCAGTCCAGGTCCTCGGCGTGCAGGGCGATCCCGGCCAGGTCGGTCCCGAAGAACTTCCGTGACTTGGGCCCGGTGACCGCGGCCAGGACCGTCCGCAGGCGGTCCTCGGGAACCCGGCGGTCGAGGCCGAGCGCGACCGTGATGTCCAGGCCGTGGATGACGTCGTGGGTGAGCGCGCCCTCGAACCCGCCGCCGGGCGGCTTCCACGGGTTCCGTTCGTTGTCCCGCAGGGCCGCGGCGAGTTCCGCCGGCGGGGCGGTCCCGTCCCGCCGGGCGCAGCGGTCGGCCATCCGGTTGAAGTTCCCGCGCGACCTGACCATCTCGAACGCGAACCGTGGGGGACGGTAGCGGAACGGCATGGTGATGTGCGCTACGACTTCGCGGACCCGCCACCCTTGGCACAGCGTCGGGGCGTCCCACGCCTCCGGGGGCAAGCCGGCCAGGATCACGGCCAGATCCCGTCGCTCCGCCGCGATCGCGTCGGCGATGCCCGAGTTCTTCGTCTCCGCGGTGCTCATGGTGTCCTCCTGGTCCTCGGGCCTGCACTGCGGGCCGCGAGGTATTCGGCGAAGCGGTCCAGGGAGGTGCGGAAGCCAGCCTGGGCCTCTGGGGACCGGGCAAACTCGGGCACGTTGACCTGGCGGATCTCGACCCCGGTGCGAGTGCCACCGATGTCGGTGAAGGTCACGGTCACCGTCATCCCGGAGTGGGCCTCGGTCCACACCAGCCTTTCCGGCGGGGCGACCTCGTCGTAGATCGCCCGGGTGGGGTAACGGCTGCCGTCGGCGTCGTTGATCATGACGGTCTCGAACACCCCGCCCGGGCGCGGGTCCACGGTGATGTGCTCGACCGGGGCGCTGGTCCCGGCCGGGCCCCAGAAGTGGGTGAGATGCTCCGGCTGGGTCATGCACTGGAACACGAGCTCACGCGGGGCCTCGAAAACCCTGGTGAAGACGAGCTCAGCCGGGCCTGCTGCTGAGTTGCTCACTGGTCGCTCCTTTCGTTCGGCAGTGCCCGCCCTTCCGGCGGTGCGGGCTGTTCCGGCGGGATCCGCCCGGGATCGCCAGCCGGTCCTCGCTGGAGATCGCGCAGGTGGGCGTCGAGCTTGTCGAACCGCTCCGCCCAGATCCGGCGGTTGTCCTCGATCCAGGCGGCAGCAGGCTCGAGCGCCCCGGCCTCGAGGTGGCAGGGCCGGAACTGGGCGTGCCGGGTCCGCGAGATGATCCCGCAGCGCTCGAGCACCTTCAGGTGCTTGGAGACGCCGGGCAGGGTCAGGTCGAAGGGGGCGGCCAACTCGTTCACCGTGGCGTCTCCCCGCGCCAGCCGGGCCACGATGGCCCGGCGGGTCGGATCCGCCAGGGCCGTGAACGTGGCATCGAGCTGGTCCTGCGCCACTGCTGTGCCACCACTGGGCATCTGACCTCCCGCAACTGTGTCCTTGATTAGTATTTGACCACATGGTTAATTAGCTGTCAAGTTAAGTAATGAGCGAGCTTCATCGCCGGGATCGTCTTCCCTACGCTTGAGCAACTCCCGTCGTCCCAGGTCAGAGGGCACTCTCGCGTCGATGCGTCCTGATCAACCCCTATTCACGCGGTGGATCGAGTCGGCACGAATGCTGACTGCAGAGATCGGCCGAGCTGCGGTCGTCACCACCGACAACCGAGACGCGTTGCTGGGCACCGAAGCCGTCGTCCGTGCTGGCCAGGAAGTCGAGCGGTTGATCCGCACGGCTGGCTTCGAGCCGGTGAAGGCCGGCGGGATCGAACAGTCGGGTCGGCTTGAGGTGGGCGGCGACCTTCACGATCTCGTAGTCGGCCCCGCAGAGGCCCGTTCGCTGATCGGCCGCGCCTGATCTCTTCGTCGCCCTGGCCAGCAGGCACGCCCGGGCCTGGGAAGCCGACCGCACTCCCGCGGTGCGGCGTCGGACGAGATTCAGGACGTCGTCCCGCGTCAGCCCGCGTCGCTCCCCTAGAGTCGCTCCTAGGTCGCCGCGGTCGGCGCCTGGGCGCTTTCCAGTTCACCGGCGCTGATCTCGACGCAGAACTCGTTGCCCTCAGGATCGGCGAGGAGCACCCAGCCGAACTCGGGGCGCCGGTCGCTGACGACCGTGGCGCCGAGCCTGGTGAGCCGGGCGATTTCCTCGTCCTGGGTCCGGTCAGCGGGCATGACGTCCAGGTGCACCCGGTTCTTGATCGTCTTGTCCTCGGGAACCCTGACGAAGTAGAGCCGCGGACGACCCTCGCCCAGGTTCCCGACGGCGGAGTCCTCGGAGCCTGGCTGGGGCTCCTCGATCACCGGCCACCCGGTGACCTCCCCCCAGAACCGGGCCAGGGCGCGAGGATCGGCGCAGTCGAACGTGATGTTAAGAATGGCAGAACTCACGGCATTCTCCGCTCGTGTGCGGGCGCCTGCCGCCGGGCGTCAGCGGACGGCGGGAGGCGCGGGAATCAGACCTGACATCGACCGCCCTCCCTCCTGTTCCCCAGTGAGAAAAGATCGGCACCATCATGCCACGGGAGAAGCCGGAGACCGAGGGCATAAACCTGGTCCTCGCCGCCCACTGCGGCCGCCCATTGCGGCCGCCCACTGGAGCCGCGGACCATCCACCGGCAGATGATCTTTCGGGGCGTGAGCCGGGCGGCTGTACCGTGCCGTCATGGCAATCTCGTTCAACGCGGAGACGCTCAGGCTGCTGGCGGGGCCTAACTACGCCGTCCTGGCCACCATCAATCCCGACGGCAGCCCGCACACCTCGGCGATGTGGGTCGCCCTCGACGGGGATGACCTGCTGTTCTCCACCGTGGAAGGACGCGTGAAGCACCGCAACATGCTGCGCGACCCGCGCGTCAGCGTCACCGTGTGGGACTCGGCGGACCCGGAAATCTCGGTGGATCTCCGTGGCCGGGTGTCGATGACGCCCGATCCCGGGCGGCTGCTGCATATCCAGCTATCCCACAAGTATGACGGTACCGATCCGGGCGAAGACCCTCCTGGCGCGCACCGGGTGATCGTGCGGATGGCCGTGCAGAAGGTGGCCGGGCATGCCGCATAGCCCATGATCACCTACGAGTGGCGCGGGCCATTCACCAGCAGCGAGGTCAGCGCCCTGCACGCGGCGGCATTTGGTCACCGGGACGCGGCCCGGAACTGGCGGGATCAGGTGGAACGCCACAGCCTGGGCTGGGTCTGCGCCCGAAACGGGGATGATCTCGCCGGGTTCGTCAACGTGGCCTGGGATGGTGGCGCCCACGCCTTCATCCTCGACACCATGGTCGCCCCCCGGATGCACCGGCAGGGCACCGGCACCAGGCTGATCGCCCTCGCCGTCCAGGCGGCGCGCCAGGCAGGCTGCACGTGGCTGCACGTCGACTTCGAGGAGCACCTGCGGCCCTTCTACCTCGGAGTTTGCGGATTCACTCCCTCCGCCGCCGGCCTCATCGCCCTGTGAACCGCGTCAGCGTGTTCGTGATCAACCGTTTGGTGCTGCCGGGCCAGCACCAAACGGTTGATCACGAACACGGCAAGCCCGGCCTCGCGGGCATGGGGCTCCGGCCGTCCCGCTACGCCACCTGGCCGGCCGCTGAGTCCGACCGGCGCAGCAGGTGGCGGAGGGCCCGGGCGGACGGGGTGCCCGGGTCCGCGGTCATGAACACCACCTGCTGATCGTCGTCGGGCACGGCCAGCACGTCACAGTTGATGCGCACTGCCCCGA
Source organism: uncultured Actinomycetes bacterium (assembly GCA_963837335.1). Lineage (GTDB taxonomy): Bacteria > Actinomycetota > Actinomycetes > Streptosporangiales > Streptosporangiaceae > RYN-230. Next base: position 13,361 of record CAWINS010000074.1, read on the forward strand.
TCTCGGGATGGGTGAACGTCTTCGAACGGTGGCCGGGCGCGCGTACCGGGTTGGTGTCCCACACCTGCACAAACTCTTCGCTGCCGGCCCGCAGCTCGGCCAGCAGGCGGGCGAGCCGTTCGTCGCGGGGGTAGCGGTCGGCGGCCCCGCGCAGCCGCGCCACCACGATGTGGCTGGACTCCTCACCGCCGGAGCTGCGGTGCCAGCCGGGTTCCAGGAAACGCCGCCGGGCCAGGTTGGGCTCGTCCCCGAGGTGGCCCAGCAGGGCCTCGGCGAGCGGGTTCCAGGCGATCACGTCATACGCGGCGTCGGTGACCACGGCCCCCGCTTCCGGGATCCGGCGCAGCAGATCAGCCACGTACGGGCGAACCTGGCGAGCCGGGCCTGGCGGCGGGGCCGGGCTCGTGCCGGCCAGCCGGAACAGGTGGGTGTGCTCGGCCGGGGTGAGCCGGAGCGCCCCCGCGAGGGCGTCCAGTATCCGCGGCGAGGGGCGCGGGCCACGGGCCTGCTCGATCCGGGCGTAGTACTCCACGGACATGCTGGCCAGGTGGGCGACTTCCTCGCGGCGCAGGCCGGGCGTACGGCGGCGCGGGCCCGCGGGCAGGCCCACGTCAGCCGGGCGCAGGTCCGCCCGCCGGTCGCGCAGGAAACAGGCCAGTTCCTGTTTGGCCATCAGCCACCTCCGGTTCCAGGTATCACTTGTGCCTGGATCAGCCCGCCCGCCACCAGGCAGAGTCGACACCATGAACGATTCCACGGCTCTCGTTACCGGCGCCAACAAGGGCATCGGCAAGGAAATTGCCCGGCAGCTCGCGGCCGCCGGGTTCACAGTGCACGTCGGCTCCCGCGACCCGGAGCGCGGTCAGCGGGCCGTTGACGAGATCGGCGGCGGAGCCCGGCTCCTGGTACTCGACGTGACCGAGCCCAAAAGCATCGCCGACGCCGCGCGGCAGGTCGAAGACCTCGACGTCCTGGTCAACAACGCCGGCATCCTGGTGGATGGCCGGACGGCACCGGAGGCGGACGTGGAGAGCTTCCGCCGGACGTTCGAGACGAACCTGTTCGCCGTCCTCGCGGTCACCAACGCCTTCTTGCCGGCGTTGCGGCGGTCCGCGCGGCCCCGGATCGTGAACATCTCCAGCGGGACCGGATCTCTGACCTGGAGCACCGACCCGGAGCAGCAGCTCCCCTCAGTGGGCACCGGCGCCGCGTACCGCTCGTCCAAGACGGCGCTGAACGCGCTGACCGTGTTCTACGCCCAGGCCCTGGCGGGCGAGGGCTTCCGGGTGAACGCGCTCGCGCCCGGGCTGCGGCGCACCGACCTTAACGCCCGCGCCGCCGCCAGCGACGGGGATCCGGCCGAGGCGGCCGCGGGCGCCGTCCGGCTGGCCCTGCTTCCCGACGACGGCCCGACCGGCGAGTTCTTCTCCTGGGACGGAACCCCCGCGCCCTGGTAGGTCACCGGGCCAGGCGGCAGCGTCAGCACCCCGGCCATAGCGGGCCGTCCATAATGAGGCTGTGCCGCGACTCGTCACCCCCGCCGTTGCGCCCGGCAGCCTCGCGCGGCTGGGCCAGCCCGTACTGGAACAGGACGGCTTCGTACTGCGGCCCTGGCGGGCGTCGGACGCGCCCGCCGTGGCCGAGGCCTACTCCGACCCCGGCATCCGGCGCTGGCACAACCGCTCGATGAACGGGCCGGAAGCGCAGCTCTGGGTGGACTCGTGGCCAGGGCGGTGGGCTGAGGAGAGCGGCGCCGGCTGGGCCGTCAACGGTCCCTCCGGACTCCTCGGGCAGATCAGCCTGCGCCGGCTGGACCTGGCCGAGGGCCTCGCGGAAGTGTCCTACTGGGTGCTGCCCGCCGCCCGTGGCCACCGGGTGGCGCCGCGGGCCCTGTGCGCGCTGAGCGCGTGGCTGTTCGAACGTCTCCGGATGCACCGGGTCGAACTGGCTCACTCGACGATGAACGCCGCCTCGTGCCGGGTCGCGGAACACGCCCGCTTCCCGCTCGAGGGGACCAAGCGGGGCGAGTGCCTGCACCGCGACGGCTGGCATGACATGCACCTGCACGCCCGGCTGGCCGGCGACCCGCGGCCCGCCCTCTAGCGAAGTTCCTGCCTTGACGTCCGCGGCCACGACCCGGGTAAACCTGGATCAGGGCCGATCGATCTTGAGGCAGCGTCCCACCAGGTAGACCGGCACGCGGTCGGCGTGCGGCCGGTCCTGGCTCCATCGTGCCGCCGGTGCGGGCTCGCTGAGCCGATCGGCCCACAGGTCATGCTGGCTGAACGTGTTGAGGTAGGTGGAGACCATCCGGTGATTCGCACCAACCTGACGGCGCAACGCGGACCAGGCGCCGTCAGCAGTCCATAGTCCCTCGTCGTAATAACGGCCCGTGGTCGGCCATGAGCCGGAAACACCAGGCGTTCCCGGGAAGCAGGGGTGGAGAAGGGAGAATACGAAACGCCCGCCGGGCCGGAGCGCGGCACTGATGGCGGATACGGCGCCCGCCAGGTCGTCGACGTCGGTGAGCCCGAAATTACACGTCACGGCGTCGAATCCAGCATCGCCCAGCCCGATCGGGGAGGCGACATCCGCGTGCCGGTACTGGATGCCGAGCGGCCGGGCGCGTTCAGCGTCCCGCGCCTTGCCGATCAGGGCGGCCGAGATATCCACGCCCGTCACGTCTGCCCCGCGCCTGGCCAGTTCCCTGGTGATCCGCCCGTGCCCGCAGGCGGCATCCAGGACACGCAGGCCCGCCGGCTCCCCCAGCAGGTCGAGGAGGGCCACGGACGCCGGTTCGTCGATCTCATCGAACCGGGCCGCGTAGAAATCTGCCACCGCGTCGTACCTCGCTGCATCCACGACGCCACCCTAATTCGCGGACGGCGGCCCGCCCCCCTCCGTCCCGCGCACGCCATCGTCACCGGGCCATCGTCAGCGGCTGGCATGATGCCGTGAGGCCTCTGGGGTAAAACGCACTGTGGGGTGAGCGGATGGACGCCGTGTTCGAGCAGGTAGTTGACGTCAGGTGGCGGGACACGGACGCCCTGGGCCACGTCAACCACGCGGTGTTCCTGACCTACCTGGAGGAGGGCCGGGACGCGTTCTTCATGCGAGCCTTCGGCGGCGAGCCTGATTACGTGATGGCCCGGATCGAGGTCAACTTCCGCGCGGAGGTCCGCCACCCGCAGCGGCGGGTCACGGTCCGGCTGGAGGTAGAGCGCCTGGGCACCACGAGCCTGACCACCCGCGAGACGATCCTCACGCCGGACGGCGAGGTCGCCGCCGAGGCCCGCGTGGTCACCGTCCGCTGGGACCCGCAGGCCCGCAAGCCCATCCCGTTCAGCGAGCCGGAACGTGCCGGACTGACGGGCGTTATTGAACGCTGATCGGTTCTGGCGGACGACCAGCGCTGCGGTTATCCGGCGAGCCGGGCTTCGCGCCGCAGCAGCGCAGGCAGTTCCCCGGGTTCGGGTGACACGCCGGACAGGCCGCGCGCGGAGAACCAGCGGGCCACGTTCGCCGCGTCCCGGTCCAGGAATTCCGCGCCGCGCGGGTTGGCGATCACGTCCACGACCTGAGGGAGGTCGATCATGATCAGCCGGCCCCGGTGGACCAGCAGGTTGTACGCGGACAGGTCGCCATGGGCCAGGCCATCGGCGGCCAGCACGACCAGCGCCTCCACCAGCTGGTCCCACAGTCCGGCCAGCTCGCGGCCATCCGGGCGGATCTCGGCGAGCCGGGGGGCGGCGGTACCGTCCGGTTCTCCGATGAACTCCAGCAGCAGCTCGGTGCCGAGCACCTGCACCGGGTACGGCACCGGGACACCCGAGCGGTGCAGCTGGCCCAGGGCGGCGAACTCGGCGTTCGCCCACTGCCGGGCGATCATCTGCCGCCCGGCCGCGGTGCGCTGGGCCATCGCCCGGGTGTCCCGGGATTCGCGGACCCGCCGCCCTTCCAGGTAGGCGCTGTCACGCTGGAACATCTTGTGGTCGGCGTCCCGGTACCGCTTGGCCGCCAGCAGGCAGGAGCGGCCGCCGCCAGGCAGGCCGCGGCGCAGCAGGAAGACGTCGGCTTCCTTGCCGGTCTTCAGGATCCCCAGCTCGGTGTCAACCGCGGCCAGGTCGGTGACCAGCCAGGACGGGTAGGGCTCGGGTCCCCGCTCGAGCGGCGCCGACTGGTCCCAGGTGGTCCACCGGTCTCCCTCGGGCAGGCCGTCCACGGCGTCGAGGGCGTCAACGGCGGGCAGCGCGCGGCGATGCCGGCTGCGCTTGGCGAAGGTGGGTTCGTCGTCGTCTTCAAAGCGCCGCTTGCGGCGGCTGAAGGATGGTTCGGGCACGGGTGGTGCTCCTCAGGCAGGCGGTCAGGGCGGGCAGCATGAACTGCGAAACGGGCGCACGCATGATCAGCCCTCCTTCCGCTCGGCCGGCTGATCGCCGGCTCTCGGCCTGTGACCTTCGAGGCTGCCAGCCGCAGGCCGCCGGGGCAACCGAATTTCCCGCCCCTGGCCCGCCGGTGGTGACGTGGCGGACCTAAAGATCTAACGTTCAATAACGCCATACCGGCGTGCTGCTGCTCGCCGCGTCATGTCGTTTCAATGAGGAAGGGCTGACCCCGTGGTGGATGTGCAAGGAACCTGCGACGCCCGGTTCGAGCCGGTCCGGGACGTGCTCGCCGAACAGCTCGGCTCGGGCAACGACACGGGCGCGAGCATCACGGTCGACGTCGACGGCCGGACCGTGGCCGATCTGTGGGGCGGCTGGTCCGACGAGGAGCACCGCACCCCATGGACCGAGAACACCATCACCAACGTCTGGTCCACCACCAAGACCGTCACCAACCTCGCGGCCCTGATGCTGGCCGACCGGGGGCTCCTCGATCCGTACGCGCCGGTCGCGAAGTACTGGCCGGAGTTCGCCGAGAACGGCAAGGAGCGTATCGAGGTCCGGCACATCCTCAGCCACACCTCCGGCGTATCTGGCTGGGAGGCCCCGTTCACGACCGAGGACATGTACGACCGGGAGGCCGCCACCCGCCAGCTGGCCACCCAGGCGCCCTGGTGGGAGCCAGGCACCGCGTCGGGTTATCACGCGCAGAACCAGGGCCACCTGGTCGGTGAGCTGGTGCGCCGCCTGACCGGGAAGCCGCTGAAGGCCTTCGTGGCGCAGGAGATCGCCGGCCCGCTCGGCGCCGACTTCCAGATCGGCGCGGTGCAGGCCGACTGGGACCGGATCGCGCCGGTCACGCCGCCGCCTCCGCTGCCCTTCGACCTGGCCAGCCTGGATCCCGGTAGTCCCGTGTACAAGACGTTCACCGGGCCGGTGGCCGACGCCGGGGCCGCGAACACCCCCGCCTGGCGGCGCGCGGAACTGGGCGCGCTCAACGGCCACGGGAACGCGCGCTCGGTCGCCCGCATCCTGCGGGTGCTCGCCCTGGGCGGCGAGGCCGGCGGGGTGCGGCTGCTGTCGCCGGACACCATCGGGCTGATCTTCGACGAGCAGAGCCACGGCCCGGATCTCGTCCTCGGCGTGCCACTGCGCTTCGGGATCGGCTACGCGCTGCCCGAGACCGAGACGGTGCCCTACGTCCCGCAGGGACGGGCCTGCTACTGGGGCGGGTGGGGCGGCTCAGTCATCCTCATGGACCTCGACGCCCGGACCACCATCAGCTACATGATGAACAAGATGGGACCCGGCGTGATCGGCTCGGACCGCTCGGAGACATACGTCCGCACCATCCGGGACTGCCTGGCCTGAGCTGACCTAACGGTTCCTGAGGTAGCCGCCGGCGAGCCTGGGCGGCGCGCAGGCGAGCCAGCCGTCGGTGATCGCGTCGCGCAGCGCCTGGTCCGCTACGCCCGGCAACTGGATGAGCACCGCGGAATACCCGTCGAAGTGCGGGATCGTGAAGAACGGGCCCGGGTTCGCGGCGAGCACGGCCTCTTTCTCGCCGAGATCCTCGACGCGGACCGCGAGAATGGGCCCCTCCGGCGGGGTCTCGTCGCCGAACCGCCGCAGGTCGGCCTTACTGAACGGCCGTTCCCACGCGAACGCCTTCCCGGCCACGAACCACGTCCGGTTCCCGTGCCGCTGATTCTCAGTGACCTCGGGCAACTCCGCCGTCATCCGGGCTACGTCCTCGATAGTCGCCACGGTCCTAAATTACCGGCGACGCACGTCACCGGCGCGGCACGTCACCAGCGCGGCACGTTACCGGCAGGGCGGGTCACTGGCGCAGCGGGTCGAACGGCGCGAGGTCGAGGCCGGGATCCAGGCCCAGAGCGGCCCGGGCGGCGATGCCGCCGGCGTACGGCCCCATGGTCAGCCCCTCCGCGCCCAGGCCGGTGGCCACGAACAGCCCGGCCAGGCCGGGCACCGGGCCCAGCAGCGGGCCGCCGCCGGGACCCGCCGGGCGGAAGCCCACCCGGGTTTCGGTGTAGGTGGCGGACCCGAGGCCCGGGGCTACGGTCAGGGCCTCCGCCAGTACCTGCGACAAGCCCGCCGCCGTCACCCGGTGATCGAAACCGGCGCCCGGCTCCCGGGTCGCGCCGACGACCACCCGGGAGCCCTCGAAGGCGAGCAGGTAGTGGCCGCTGGCGACGGGCAGGACCACCGGCCACTGACGCGTGTCCGCCGATCCGAGCGAGAGGTGCACGATCTGGCCGCGCTGCGGGGTGACCCGGATCACGACCCCGGCCGGCTCCACGAAAGACGGCGTCCAGGCGCCGGTGGCCGCGACGACGGCGTCCGCCTCGATCAGTTCTCCCTCAGCCAGCACCCCGGCGGCCCGCCCGGCCCGGCACACCAGGGCCGCGTCGCCCGACCGGATCGTGGCCCCTTTCCGGCACGCCGCCCGGACCAGGGCGTCCCTGAACTTCCGCCCGTCTATCCGCGCTGCGCCCGGGATGAGCACCGCGGGCATGTGCGGACGCAACGGCGGGAACAGGCGCTGGACCGCGGAACCGGTGACGACCTGGACATCCCCCATCTCGGGGTGCCCGGCCCGCTGGGCCTCAAGCCCGGCCCGGACCGGCTCCAGCTCATCCTCATGGTCGGCTACCACGATCGCGCCGGACTGACGGTAGGAGACATCCCCCTCGCCGAGGTCCGCGAGTTCGGCCACCAGCGCGGGGTAGGCCCGCGCCGCGGCACAGGCGAAGTCGTATCCCCCGGGATCGTCCACGCCGGAAGTCCAGGGGCAGATGATTCCCGCGCCGGCCGCGGTCGCCTGGCCGGGCCACCCCGCATCGATCAGGGTGACCTCCGCCCCCAGGCTGCTCGCCGCGTAGGCACAGGCACTTCCCACGATTCCGGCGCCCACCACGATCAGCCGCATGCGGTTCTCCTCCCGGAACGATCTCCCCGGGAATCCTCCCGCGTGTGGCTCACCGGAAACCTGCCCGCTTACGATGCCGTGGCCGGCGGGCGCCCATGAGCCGGGGACCGGTCATCGAACAACAGCAGCCACGCCACGTTGAAGCCCAGGAATACCAGAATGGTCAGCAGAATGGCCTCGGTGCGCAACACGGCCAATCCGCCCCTAAAGGCCAGGACCCCGATCAGGACATAAATGATGATCGCGGCAATATACGCGGCGAGACCCAGCTGATCGGGGCCAGCGGCTGCTGGCTCAGCAGCACCGGCCGCAGGGCGAAGTGCAGCGCGACGCCGTAGGAGCGCCTGCGGTGCACCGCGCTCCCCTGCCACTCACGCAGCCGGATCTGCACGACGACGAGCCACAGCCCCAGCAGGGCAAAACAGGCCGGTGAAAATGCACCATAAAAGACATCTAGCATGAAATCCCCTCCCCCACCCGGGACGCCAGCCGATCGGGGCGTAACCGGGGCCCATTGCCGCCATAATCGGCCAGCAATCCCGCGGGCGCTAGCCCATTTCCCGGACTATTAACAAAAAAGGGAGAGTCGTATGGATGCGGCGTATGCCGCACCCGCCTCCGGCCGAGGGCGCCTCACCGCCACCCGCCAGACCGGCGGCGCGGCTGGCCGGGGCGGGCTGGCCGTCCGGCCGGCGCCTCAGGTACCCCGAGCGGACGGCCCCAGGGTGGCCGCTCCAGCAGCCGCGAGAGCCAGAGTGAGAAGTAACCAGCCAATGTCCTGTCGCATGACCGCCTTTCCGCGCACAATCTAGGCGCCGTTTCCGGACGCAGGCGTCCGGCCCTACACCACGGAGGGACGCATGACGCAGACCACGATCCAGGGTGGGCACGGTGACCTGCCGGTGTACCTGGCCACGCCGGCGGGCCCGCCACCCTGGCCGGGCGTGGTGGTCATCCACGACGCCATGGGCATGAGCCAGGATGCGCGCAACCAGGCCGACTGGCTGGCCAGCGAGGGCTACTTGACCGCCGTGCCCGACCTGTTCGCCTGGGGCAGCACGCTGACCTGCGTGCGGGCCGCGTTCGGCGACATGAGGCGGCGGCTGGAGAGCGCACTGACCGACGCGGGGGTCGTCCACGACGTCAAGGAGTACCCGGCCGGCGGCCACGGGTTCCTCAACGACCGCCAAGCCGCTGGCGACCCGATTCCGCTGATGGTCAGGGCCATGACGCCCGTGCTGGGCTTCGGCCCGAGCAGGCGTCCGCCGAGGACGCGCGCAGGCGCATCATCGAGTTCTTCGGCACCCACCTGGCCTGAACAGCACGCGGCCCGCCAGTCAGTGGCCGGGCCGTAGCTGGCCCGCCAGTCAGTACGTGGCCCGGCCGCCACTCAGGTCATACACGGCGCCGGTCGAGAAACTGCATTTGTCCGAGGCCAGCCAGGCCACGAGTTCCGCGACCTCCTCGGGCCGCCCCAGCCGGTGCATCGGGATGAGGCTGGTCATGTACTCCAGCACCTCGGGCGTGTTGGCGGCGTTCATCGGCGTCTCGATGACCGCGGGCGCGATCGCGTTGACGAGCACCCCGCTGGTGGCCAGTTCCTTGCCCAGCGACTTGGTCATCCCGATCACGGCGGCCTTGCTGGCCGAGTAGGCCCCGAGCCGGGGATTGCCGTCCTTGCCCGCCATGCTGGCCAGGTTCACGATCCGGCCCCAGCCCCGGTCCCGCATGCCGGGCACGACGGCGCGGCACAGGTGGAACGTGCCGGTCACGTTGACCGCGAATGTCGCCGCCCACTCCTGGTCGCTGACCTCCCATAGCGGCTTGTTGGGACCGACGATGCCCGCCGAGTTGACCAGGATGTCCACCGGGCCGATCGCCTCGATGGCCGCGCCGACCGCCGCGGGGTCGGTCACGTCGGCCACCACGTCCGCGTCCCCGGACACATCCAGGGTGACCACGGTGATCCCGTCCTGGCCGAGCCGCTGCGCGCTGGCCCGCCCGATGCCGCTGGCTCCGCCGGTGATGACAGCTGTACGGGACATGGTCTTCCTTCCGTAGCGGGCAGGCACGATCAACGAGAACGTTAGGATCGCAGCATCCGGCGCGCAGGCGGCATTCGCCGTGGCCGCCGCCGGATCCGGGAGGGCGGGGCATGCGGGCGTTCGTACTCACCGGCCCGCGCCAGTTCGCCGTGGCCGAGGTCGAGCCGCCCGTAGCCGCACCCGGCCAGGTCGTGGTGGACGTCGAACGCGCCGGGGTGTGCGGTACCGACGTCGAGTTTTTCACCGGCCACATGGCGTACCTGCATCAGGGCCACGCGACGTACCCGATGCGGCTCGGTCACGAATGGTGCGGTGCCGTGTCCGCGGTCGGCGCCGGGGTGGATCCGGCCTGGGCGGGCCAGCGGGTCACCGGCGACACCATGCTCGGCTGCGGCCGCTGTCACCGCTGCCGCAGCGGCCGGCAGCATGTCTGCGAGGAACGCTTCGAGATCGGGGTCCGGGGTGGCTGGCCCGGCGCCCTGGCGGAGCAGGTGCCGGTGCCGGTCACGGCGCTGCGCGTGCTGCCGGACAGCGTCGGCGCGACAGCCGGGGCGATGGTCGAGCCGGCCGGCAGTGCCCTGCGGGCCGTTCAGGCTGCCGCCCTGGCGCCAGGCGACACGCTCCTGGTCCTGGGCGCGGGCACGATCGCCCTGCTGGTGGCCCAGTTCGCGCTGGCGCACGGGGCCGTGGTCCACGTCCTGGGCCTGACCCAGCCGTCGCTGGACTTCGCGCGGACGCTGGGCGTGCACGGCGCGTGGACCGCGGCCCAGCTGCCCCCGGTCCCGCTCGACGCGATCATCGACTGCTCCACCGGCACCGGGCTCCCGGCCCTGGCCCTGGACCTGATCGAGCCGGGTAAGCGGATCGTGTTCGTGGGCCTGTCCGCGGAGCCCAGCCTGATCGACACCCGCGCCATGGTGCTCAAGGACGTCACCGCGGTCGGGATCCTCAGCGCCTCCCCCGCGCTCGACGGCGTGATCGAGCACTACGCCGCCGGATCCGTGGACCCGGGCCCGCTCGTGGCGGCCACCGTCGGGCTCGACCAGGTCGGCGACGTCCTGGCCGGCTCCGCCCGGCTGGAGCAGGCCCCGGGCCGAAGATCCTCGTCGATCCCCGGCGCTGAGCACCGGGCCGAGCCGACGTGGTGGGCACCGGCGGGGCCCGGCCGGGCTCAGGAATCTTGATGGGCACAGTTATGACTTGCCCCCCCCGGCCTTTTGTGAGACAGTCGTCCAGATCGCGGCAGTTTGCAGTTCGCACCCCGCTGGCACTACTCGCTGCCACCTTGTTCCCGGCTTAACCATCTTCGGTTAAGCCGCGATTCTAAATTGGGGGATCAATGCGTTACAGCACTGCACTCACCGCCCTTTTTGGATCCGCCTCGCTTATAGTTCCGTTCGCGGTGAGCGCGCAGGCGGCAACGGCGGGTCAGATCCAGTTCCGCCTGATTCAGTACAACACGCCGGGACCAGATCTTCCGGTGACAAATTCTAAGCTCAACCAGGAGTTCGTCACTCTCAAGAACACTGGCACGACCAGCCGTAACCTGACTGGGTGGACGGTGGAGGACCTGGCTGGCCATGTCTATACGTTCGGCAGATTCACCCTCAAAGCCGGCGCCAAGGTGGTCATTCACACAGGCAGCGGGACGAACAATTCAACCAACCGCTACTGGAACCACGGCTACTACATATGGAACAACACCGGGGACAAGGCTAAGTTGCATACCGCCGCTGGCCGGTGGAAAGACTCATGCTCCTGGGGTGACGGCGGAGGCTCCCTGTATTGCTGACCTCCCGGTAATGGCCCAGCAAGAAAGCTCACGGGTCTTTTCTATCGTCCCGGGTCCTTGAGCCGGCTGAGCGCCCGGCGGGCCTTCTGCTGGGCGTTCTGTGTTTCGCGGACCCGGCGCCGGGTCGCGGTGAGCCGGCGGCGGGCCTCGTCCAGCTGGTCCTCGAGTCCCCAGACCTTGTCCTGCTCGTCGCGCTCGTCCTGGGCCGCCTGGTCCGCCGCCCGGCTGGCCTCGGCGGCCAGCTTGTTCCGCGTCGGCGATGACCTGCCGCCGCTCCTGCGCCGCCCGCGCCTTTTCCGCCGCTCTGGCTTCCTCAGCGGCCTTCGCCTCGGCCGCGGCCTTCGCGTCCCGCGCGGCCCTGGCTTCCTCCGCGGCCCGGGCTTTGCCGGTGGGCTTGGCCCCGCCAGCCGCCTTCGGCTGGTCAGCAACCTTCCCCGGCTGAGCTGGCCGGGTCTTCCCGGCCGCCCGTGGTCGCTGCGGGACCACAGCCGTCCCGGCTGTCTCTCCGGAGGCTTTCGCGGGCGGCGGGACCAGGGCCAGCCCGGGCAGCCCGGGACTGAAATCAGCGCGATGGACCGGTCGCAGCAGCGTCCCCGCGGCCAGTTCGCGGGCGACCTGCGGGTCGGCCACGGCCGCGGCAAAGGTGGCGGTGAGGTCTTCCCGCAACGCCGCCGACGGGGCCTCCTCGCCGGCCTGCTGCAGCGTCTGCCGGATGAGGGTGTCAACCAGCCGCCGCCGCGCCTGCGACAGTTCGCGGATTCTCGTCCCGTCGAGCGCAGCCGCGGCGGCGCGCAGCTCATCGCCGAGCTCGACGAGCTGGTCGGCCACCCCGGGGTCGGCGCGGAGCAGCTGGTTGATCATCCAGGCCGGCCTGGTGGGCTTGCGCAGGCCGGCGATCTCCTTGGCCGCGGGGCGGTCACCGGCCGCCCGGGCCTGGGCGGCCAGCGCGCTGCGGCGCTCGGTAAAGCCCTCCGGATCCGAGCCGTACAGCTCGGCGGTGGCCTCACCCACGAAATCGGTACCGCTCACCCCTTCATCGTTCCCCGCGCCCGCACGCCTCACCACTACTGGCGTGACCCGCCCCGCGCCGCCCGGTCCGCACCTCTGGACGGCGCGGGGAAGGAGTAATCAGGCCGGCGTGATGACTACCTTCAGGGCCGAGTTCGAGGCCGCGTTCTTGAACACGTCGTACGCGTCGTCCATCTGATCGAACGTGAACGTGTGCGTGCCCATCTTCTCGGCCGGGATCCGGCCGCTGGCCACCATCGTGAGCAGCGTGGGAATGGATACCGTATCGACCAGCCCCATGGTCAGGGTGACGTTCTGGATCCACATCTCCTGCATCGGCAGCTCGACCGGGACGCCGTGCACGCCAATGTTGGCGATGTGGCCGCCCGGCCGGACCAGGGATGCCGTGGTCAGCAGCGTCTCGGGGTATCCGACCGCTTCGATGGATACGTCCACCCCGAGTCCGTCGGTGAGCGCGATCACGTCCGCGGCCGCGTTGGGGCCGGCCTCCACCGCGTCGGTCGCCCCGAACTCCAGCGCCTTGTCCAGCCGGAACTTGTTCGTGTCGACCGCGATGACCTTCGAGGCGCCCCACAGGCCGGTGGTCAGGATGGCCGACAGGCCGACCGCCCCGGCGCCCACCACGGCCACCGTGTCGCCCGGCCGGACCTGTCCCGCGAGCACCCCGACCTCATACCCGGTCGGCAGCGAGTCGGCCAGGAAGATGGCCTGCTCGTTCGTGACGTGCCCGGGGACCGCGTACAGCGAGGTGTCGGCGTACGGAACCCGCACGGATTCGGCCTGGGTGCCGTCGATGAGATGGCCGAAGATCCAGCCGATCCCGCCGACGGTCTGGCAGTGCGAGGGCATGCCCCGCTGGCAGTACTCGCAGCGGCCGCATTTCGTGATGGCCGGGACCAGCACCCGGTCGCCGACCGCGAAGCCCTTGACCGCCTCGCCGACCTCGGTAACGGTGCCGACCGCCTCGTGGCCGAGGATGCGGCCGTCGGTGACCGCAGCGACGTCACCATGGAGGATGTGCAGGTCGGTGCCGCAGATCGTGGTGGTGTCGACCCGTACCACCACGTCGGTCGGGTCCTGGATCGTCGCGTCGGGAACGTCTTCCCAGGCCTTCTGCCCAGGCCCGTGATACACCAGCGCTTTCATGGCACCTCCGTCGGTAGGTAATGCGACGTTAAGCCCGCCGGGCGGATCGGACTGTTTCAGAATTGGACCGTTGACCGGGTCCGCCCGGCGCACTCGGCCTCCGGGGGCCGGTCATAAGCTGACATTTGCGCGCATTTTCATCGCTGGCGCCGGCGGTGTCATCGGCCCGGCTGGTTCCGCGGGGAGGGCAGTGCCCGGCAACGACGGACAGCCCCTCGGCGGGGGCTGTCCGGGAAGACCCCGGGCTGGCGGGCCGTTTACAGGCCGCCGAGCAGGTCGCGCAGGGTCTGGGTGTAGGTGCTGAGTGCTTTGCGGCCGTGGCCGGTGAGGGCGACCGTGGTGATGGACACGGTCCCGTTCCTGGTCTTCTCGCTGCTGATGTAGTCGGCTTCTTCGAGTTTGCGCAGGTGGATGATCAGGTTCCCGGGGGTGAGCCCGATCAGGTCCTGCAGCCGGGTGAAGGAGAGCGTGTCACCGTCGGGCAGGGCCGCCAGGGTCGCGACGATCTTCAGCCGGGTGGGCACGTGGATCAGCGGGTCGAGTTCGTCGTCAGTCATGGCGCACCGTCATGCGCGCTGCTGGCGGGCGACGGCCGCGGCCTGGGCCAGCAGGACGGCGCACAGGCCCAGGCCGGCGACGGCCCAGGATCCGGCGGGCCCGGCGAACGCGCCCGCGACGCCGGTGGCGGCGAGCGTGAGGCCCATGGCGGTGCCGCGCCAGCCGTCGCGTGCGCCCTGGACGGCGGCCCAGGCCAGGCCGGGGATGATCAGGACGGTGGTGGGGTACCAGGCGAAGCTGGCCCCGGCGGCGGCCAGTGCCCACATGAACAGCGGCACGACGGCCCAGGACAGCACCAGGATGGTGATCTCGGCCGGGCGGAACCGGGTCCTGCCGCGCACGCCGGTCATCGCGTGCTTGCGGACGGCGACGGTGGCGGCGAAGTTGAGGATGACGAACGCGATCAGGATGGGGATGTCCGCGGCGGTGGGGCCGCTGGTAGGGGTGCTGTCCGCGGACGGACAGCCAGATCGCGCCGAGGGCGGCCAGGACCGCGACCCCGCGGGCCGCCAGGAGCCACGGCGGGGAGGGCGCGAGCTTGCGGCGGGCGTCCTGGGTGGTCTGGTCCAGCAGGGTGGCGGCCTGGCGGGGGTCGAAGCCGCCGCCGTTGCCGGCCGGGGCGCTGGTGCCGGGTGCAGGGTTCATGGTGTCTCCCGTTGATTGACTCTATGCCATAAAGTAGACCCTGCTTTATGGCGCAAAGTCAAGGGTCTGGGCCCCTCAACTTTATGACGTAAAGTCAGGCGGCCAGCGGCGGCGGGATGGAGCCGCCCCGGAGCCCCGGGATCGATGTGGTGGATCAGCTGCCCGGCCGTCGCCGGCCCGAGCGGGCCGGTCAGGTGAAGGCGGTGATCGCGGCGGCGAACTCCGCCGGGCGCTCGAGCGGGGTGAAATGACCCGCCCCGGGCAGGTGAACAGGTACCGGGGCACCGGACTCCCGATCAGGGCGATCAGGCGCCAGGGTGCAGCCAGGTCCCGGCCAGGCGCTCCAGCGGACGGGGGCTCACGCCGGAGGGAGCGACGACCAGGCCGTCGGACCGCACCCGTGGCTCAGGCAATGGCCGGCCGCGCTGCGCGGCACCGACCAGAGTGCCCATCCGGGTCAGGACGTTCCGGTAGAACCGCTGCTGGGTCCAGCGTCCGAAGATGATGAAGCCCCAGCGGATCACGGGGCTGGTGATGGGGGCCCGCCGCGAATAGCCGCTGACCCGGAAGGTGACCAGCCCGGTGCTGAGGTCCTTGATCACCTCGTAGCGGAGGCGTCCCTGTTCCAGGTGGCCCTCGAGCGTCTGGTAGCTCCACCCCCAGACCTGCTCGCGGACCCCGTTCTCCTCGCGCCTCTCGTCGATGACCTCGGTGACCCGGACTCCAAGGTAGAACCGGAGGCCGGTGAACCGGCCCTCGAGCAGCATGTCGCGGCCGAGTAGTTCGGCGTGACCGCGGTATACGGCCCGCAGGATCCGCGGATCCGCGAACTCGTACTCGCGTACCAGCCGGCTGGTCACCTCCCAAGGGCCGCCGGAGGAAGGCGGGCCCGGCGGCTCCTGGCCGACAGCCGTCTCCCCGGAATCGATGTGCCAGTGCCCGTCCGGCACGCCTTCCTGCGGAGCCCGGGCCGGGTCATAGTTGATCCCCAGCCCGTGCAGCCGGTCGAGTTCGGCGCGCTCGTTGATCCGGCTCAGCAGCCGCTCGCGCACCTACTCAAGCTCCCGGAGCGAGTCGCCGATCAGCCAGAACATTGGCGGCCAGAGCCCGACGAACAGGGCCCGCCGCTCCGCATTTCCCCGTTCGTCCTGATCGACGGTTTTGGCGCGGATCCACAGGCCGATGCAGAGCGCGATGGAACCGAAAGAGGCGACCTGGAGGTGGGCCCCGCGCACGCCGACCCGCTGCAAGCCCGCCACCACGAGCATCGGAGCTGCCCCAGGGGCTCCGCGGGCCCTGCTGGCCACGCCGCCGGGCGGGGCATGCGAGCATCGGGTCATGGCTGCGGCGAACCACCCGGCTCGCGCCGGGATCGTGCTGCGCTGGCCCGTGGGCCTGGCGCTCGTCAGCTGGCGGTACATGTGGCGCACCACTCCCCTGCACCGCTCGGAGGAAACCGGTACGGCAGCAGATCTACCCCAGCCGGCCAGCCAGGACACCGAGCCCGGTGACCGGCGCCAGGGCCTCCCCGCCGGATCCGGGCCGATGCTGCACCGCTGCTACGGGGCGCGGATCGTGGACAGCCGCATGACGCCGTCCGCGCTGATCGACACGATCGCGGCCAACCTGAACCGGGCCACGCCGGAGATGGCGGTCTTCCGCCAGACCAGGGGCAGGCCGGCCATCTGCGGCGGGGTGACGAGTTCGTGGTGCGCATGCCCGGGCCCTGGGACGGCCCGGTGCGCGTGGTGCACCGGGATCCCACGTCGTTCCGGCTGGCCACCCTGAATGGGCATCTGGAGGCCGGGGAGATCGAGTTCCGGGCTACCGCAGACGGGGAGGCGCTGCGCTTCGAGATCGAGTCGTGGGCCCGGGCCGGGGACCGGCTCTCTGACCTGCTCTACAACCGGCTCCTGCTGGCCAAGGAGATCCAGCTGAACATGTGGTCCCACTTCTGCGTCCGGGCTGCAACCCTGGCCGGGGGACGGCTGAGCCGCGGGGTAACCATCCGCACCCGGAAGGTGGACTGGCCCCCGGCCGGCGCAGGTGCTGGCGCAGCCGCTGAGCCATGATCACGGTCAATATGTGGGGCTATGTGGCAGAAATTGACCGTGATATGAAAGCCTGCCCGGGCCGGTCAGGTGAAGGCGGTGATCGCGGCGGCGAACTCCGCCGGGCGCTCGAGCGGGGTGAAATGACCCGCCCCGGGCAGGTGGATCAGCCGGGCGTCCGCGAAGAACTCGTCAATCCGGTCCGACCACTCCGGCGGGAAGAGCGGGTCGTGCGCGGGCCACAGCACGGTGGTCGGCACGGTGATCCGGTCCGCTGGCGCGGGCGGCTGTTCCGCGAGGGATCTGGCCACCGATCCGGCCCCGGCCCGGTACCAGCCAATAGACGCCGCGAACGCCCCCGGCGGCGCGTACGCCGTGACCAGGTCCTCCAGATGCTGGGCGGCCAGCTCGAAGTCCGGCCCGGACCAGTGCTCCCAGAAGTGCCGGAGATAGGCGCGCACCGCTCCGGGGTGGCCGTCGATCAGCTCGGTGGCCAGGTCGAGCCGGTGGAACTGCTGATACCAGAACTCACGCTGGGCGTCCGGGCTGAGGATCCGGCCGCCGATGCCGGGCACCGGGGGCGAGATCACCAGCGCGCGGACCAGGCCGGGACGCTCCGCGGCGAGGGTCTGGGCGATGCGGCTGCCGATGTCGTAGCCGACGATCACCGGCTGGGTAAGCCCCAGTTCCGCGATGAGCCCGGCCACGCTGCGGGCCTGCGCGGCGGCGCTGTACTGGGCCGCCGGGTCGACCTGGTGCTGGTCGGATTCGCCGAACCCGCGCAGGTCCGGGGTGATGACGTCGGCGGCGCCTGCGAGCAGCGGCACGACCTCGCGGTAGTCGCCCCGGCCCCCCGGCCAGCCGTGCAGCATGACCACGGCCGGGCCACGGCCGGACCGGTCGTAAGCGAGGCGGAATCCATCGATGGCGGAGACCTGGCGCATGCCGTGAGTATCCCGTCTCCGGAAAACCGGTTTCAATGGCCCCGGCCCGAACGCGATCATGAAGGCCTGCCCCAACCGAAGGAGATTCCGTGCAGGGACGCCGGCACGCGGTCACCAGCGCGGATGGCACCAGGATCGGCCTGCTGACCGCGGGGACGGGCCCGGCGCTGCTGCTGGTGCACGGGGGCATGGGCCGCCTGGAGCGGTGGGCACCCCTGTGGGGGCTGCTGACTGAGCACTGGCAGGTCACGGCCATGGACCGCCGGGGCCGGGGCTCCAGCGGCGACACCGGACCGTACCGGCTGGAGAAGGAATACGACGACGTGGCCGCGGTCGCCACGAGCCTGGCGGACGGCAGCGGCCGCCCGGCCGATGTGTTCGCGCATAGCTACGGCGCGCTCGCCACGCTGGGTGCCGCCGCCCACGGTGCCCCGTTCCGGCGGATCGCCCTGTACGAGCCGCCGGGGCCGCAGACCGTCCCGCGTGAGTGGCGCGAACGGGCCAGCGCGCTGGTGGCGGAAGGGCGCCCCGGCCGGGCCATGATCAGCTTCCTGACCGAGATCATCGGCCTGACCATGGCGCAGGTCAGCGAGCTCAGGGACACTCCCGGTGCGCAGGATGTGCTGCCCATCGTGTCGGCCACGCTGCCGCGCGAGGCCGAAGCCCTGGCCTCGGCCGACCCGCTGGCGCTGGCAGGTGAGGTCACCGCGCCGGTCCTGCTCTTGCTCGGGCAGACCAGCCCGGCCTGGGCGGCGGACCTCACGCACGCGCTCAGCGCCGCTCTGCCGCAGGCCACCCTGGCGGCCCTGGCGGGCTACGGGCACGAGGCCATCGACGCCGCGCCCGGGCTGATCTACCGTGAGCTGGCTACGTTCCTGGCCTGATAGTGATCCCGGGCCGGACGGCCCCGGCTAACCCGGTTCCCGGGAGTGCGGCACGACCAGGCCCGATTCATACGCCGCCACCACCGCCTGGGTCCGGTCCCGCAGGCCGAGCTTGTTCAGCACCCGGCTCACATGGGTCTTGACCGTCTCCTCGGTGACCACCAGGCGGGCCGATATCTCCGGGTTGGACAGACCCTCCGCGACGAGCCGCAGGACCTGCGTTTCGCGCGGGGTGAGCGCGGCGAACGCGGCCACCGGAGCAGCATCGGGCTTGGGGCGCATCAGGGCGAACTCCCCGATGAGGCGGCGGGTGATGGCCGGGGCGAGCAGCGCGTCACCGGCCGCGACCACCCGTACCGCGTCGAACAGCCGCTCGGCGGTGACGTCCTTGAGCAGGAAGCCGCTGGCCCCGGCGCGCAGCGCGTCGTAAACGTACTCATCCAGGTCGAACGTGGTCAGGATGAGCACTCGCGGCCTGCCCGGCGGGGACCCGGCGGCCGGGGCCCCCCGTCTGCCGTCCTCCTGCGGAGGGCTACTGGTCCCACCTGGGCCGACCACCTGCCTGGTGGCCTCGATGCCGTCCATGCGCGGCATCCGGACGTCCATCAGCACGACATCCGGCTGCAGCTCGTGGCAGATCCGCACCGCCTCGGCTCCATCGCAGGCGGTGCCCAGCACCGCGAAGTCCGGCTGGGTCCCAAGCAGTTCGGCGAACCCGGTGCGGACCACCTGATGATCATCCGCGACCACGATCCGGATGGCCGGGGCTGGGCCGCTCATCCTGGCTCCCCCTTCCCGGGCAGGGTGGCGCAGACCAGGAATCCGCCGCCCGGTGCCTGGCCGGTGCTCAGCTCACCACCGACGGCGGCGGCCCGCTCACGCATGCCGAGCAGCCCGTGACCCCCGTCCGGACGGACTCCCCCCGACCCAGCGGCGCCCAGTCCGGCAGCGGCCAGCCCAGGGCCACCCGGCGAAGCTGCGTCCGCCGGGGCCGCGGGCGGCCCGGGCCCGTTGTCCCGGATCAGCAGCTGCAGCCGGTCGTCGGCGTAGTGCAGTTCCACGTCAACGGCGGCCCCGGGCGCGTGCCGCCGGGCGTTGGTCAGGGCCTCCTGGATGATCCGGTAGGCGGCGAGCTCGACCCCGGGATCGAGGGTGACCGGGGCCCCGTGCAGGATCAGCCGGGTCCCGGTCCCGGACGCCTCCCGGGCCGCGTCGAGCAGTTCGTTGAGCTGGCGCAGCCCCGGCTGGGGCTGACGGTCCGGCACGCCGGTCTCGGTGTCCTCGCGGAGCACGCCCAGGAGTCGCCGCATCTCGGTCAGCGCGGCCCGGGCGGTGTCCCCGATCGACGACAGCCGCTGGGCCCCGGCCGGGGGCATCCCCTGGGTGGTCAGCCGGGCGGTTTCGGCCTGCACGGCGATCATGGAGATGTGGTGCGCCACCACGTCGTGCAGCTCGCGGGAGATCCGGGCGCGTTCCCCTCGCGCAGTGTGCTCGAGCAGGGTGCCCGCGATGGCCTCCCGCGCGGCGCTGTGCTCGATCGCGTCCCGCTGGGCCCGGCGGGCGCTCCCGGCCAGCGCGGCCGCCGGGCCGAGCGAGGCCAGCAGCAGGGCGGGGATCTCGGCCGCAGAACCGGACGAGGCCGTCAGCGCGAGGATCAGGAACGGCACGCTCAGCGCCGCACTCAGCAGGGGTGACCCGCGGCGGCCGAGCCGGTACGCGCCGGCTAGCTGCGCGATCAGGCCGGCCACGGTCAGCGTCTGGAACCCGGCGAGGGACACGATGCTCGCCGCGGACATGATGACCGCGGCCCAGGCGGGCCGGGTCCACAGGAAACCGAGCGGCACGGTGGTGGCCAGGCTGACCAGCGCCAGGACGAACAGGGACGCCCACCACTCCGCCGCCGCGCCGCCGTTGAGCGCCCGGCCCCCGTTGGGCGCGCCGTCCACAGCCAGCCACAGCGCCTGGGCCACCGCGAGCATCCCCAGCAGCACCGCCGCGATGACCGGCGCGTATGGCGGCGCGGCGAACCGCCGCCACGCCGCGGTCCCCGCACCACGCCAGTTATCCACTTGGCCCACGTAAGCCATTGTCGCCGCTGGTAGGCACGTCTGGCGTCACCCCGGGCCGCTATCCCGGCGTCCCTCGTGTGGGGGATGCGCGGACTCCGGCCTCCCCCGGTGCAGCGGCGGGCAAGACCGCTCTGCGGCGGGACGACTCCGGCGGCGCTCTTCCCTAGCCTTCCTGACATGGAAGCAACGATCGAGGTATCCGGCCTGCGCAAGAAGTTCGGGCCGACCCTGGCGCTGGACGGGATGTCTTTCACCGTCCAGCCGGGCCAGGTCACGGGCTTCGTCGGCCCCAACGGGGCCGGGAAGTCCACCACGATGCGGGTGATCCTGGGCCTGGACGCGGCCGACGACGGCACCGCGCTGGTGGGCGGCCAGCCGTATGCGAGCCTGCGGCATCCGCTGAGCCACGTCGGGGCCTTGCTGGACGCGGCCGCGCTGCAGCCGAGCCGCAGCGCCCGGAACCATCTGCTGTGGCTGGCCCATTCGCAGGGCCTGAACGCCCACCGGGTCGATGCGGTGATCGAGCAGGCGGGCCTGCAGACGGTGGCCAGGCGTAAGGCGGGCGGCTATTCCCTGGGCATGCGGCAGCGGCTGGGGATCGCCGCGGCCATGCTCGGTGACCCGCCGGTGCTCATGATGGACGAGCCGTTCAACGGCATGGACCCCGAGGGCATCGTGTGGATGCGCGGGTTCCTGCGATCGCTGTCCAGGCAGGGCCGCGCGGTGCTGGTGTCCAGCCACCTGATGAGCGAACTGCAGGACACCGCCGATCACCTGGTGGTAGTCGGCCGCGGCCGGGCCATCGCGGACACCAGCGTCCGCGAGTTGCTCGCCGCCGCCTCCCAGGACCGGATCACGGTGCGCACGTCCGCGCGGTCGGAGGCGATGACGGTGCTAGCCCACGCGGGGGCCACCGTCGCCGCTACCGACCGCGACACGCTGACCGTCTCGGGGCTGCCCCCGGAACGGGTCGTGGTGCTGCTCGGCGAGAGCGCGGTGCCGTTCTCGGAGATGACCCCGCACCACGCCAGCCTGGAGGAGGCCTACATGGAACTCACCCGGGACGAGGTCGAGTTCCGCGCGGAGCCCGTCGAGGAGGCCACGTCATGACTACCCAGGCCACGGTGGCGCACCCGCCAGCCCCTCAGGCCGGGCGGGACGGATTCGCCCAGCTCGTCCGCGCGGAATGGACCAAGCTGCGGACCGTACGCGGCTGGGTCATCGGCCTGGTCATCGCGGCCCTGGTGATGGCCGGGATCGGATTGCTGATCGCGGTGGGCGGCAGTAGCTCCTGCCAGTCGGTAGGTGGCGGCCCGGCCCGGAGCGGCCGGGCCTGCGGGCCCACGTTTACCGTGGGGCCGGGCGGTGAGCCGGTGACCGACAGCTTCTATTTCGTCCGCCAGCCGCTCACCGGGAACGGCAGCATTACCGTCCGGGTCACCTCGCTGACCGGCCGGATCCCGCCCGCGAACGGCAACGTTCCCCTTAGTCCGAACGCCTCACCTGACACCCGCCCCGGCCTCGTGTCCTGGGCCAAGTCGGGGCTGATCATCAAGGAGAGCACCCGGCCGGGATCGGCGTACGCGGCGATCATGGTCACCGCTGACCACGGAGTCCGCCTGCAGGACAACTACACCAGCGACACCGCGGGCCAGCCAGGCGCCGTGTCGGCGGCGTCCCCGCACTGGCTGCGGCTGACCCGCTCCGGCGACACGATCACCGGCTACGACTCGGCCGACGGGACCCACTGGACCCAGGTCGGCACCGTTCAGCTGGCCGGGCTGTCCCCGACCGTCCAGGCCGGGTTGTTCACCGCCTCCCCGGCCTATCAATCGATCTCCTCGAACTTCGGCGGCGGGACCAGCGGGAGCATCCTCCCCACCCAGGCGACCGGGGTCTTCGATCACGTCAGCCGATCCGGCCGGTGGCCCACCGGGTCCTGGTCCGGCGATTACATCGACGCCGCCGGCGGTTCGGGGGTCGGCGGTTATCACCAGGCCGGCGGCCGGTTCGCTGTGACCGGGTCCGGCGACATCGCACCGGTCATCGCCGGTACCGACGCCGGCGGCCCGTCACTGACCATCACGAACCTCATGGTGGGCACCTTCGCCGGGCTGATCGGGGTACTCGTGATCGCGGCCATGTTCATCACCGCCGAGTACCGCCGCGGCCTGATCCGCACCACCCTGGCCGCGAGCCCCGCGGCGGGGCCGGGTGCTGGCGGCGAAGGCCATCGTGATCGGCGCGGTCACCTTCGTGGTCGGCCTGGCCGCCGCCGCGGCCGCGGTAATCCTCGGAACCCAGATAGGGCGCAGCAAGGCGTACGTGTTCCCGGTGACGTGGACGACCGAGCTGCGGGCGGTGGTCGGCACCGCGGCACTGCTCGCGGTGGCCGCCGTGCTGGCCCTGGCCCTTGGCGCTGTGCTGCGCCGCAGCGTGGCCGCGATCACCATCGTGGTCGTGGCGATCGTGCTCCCGTACATCCTGAGCGTCGCCTCCGTCCTGCCGGTCGGCGTGCTGGACTGGCTGCTGCGGCTCACCCCGGCCGCGGCCTTCGCCATCCAGCAGGCCGCGCCGCAGTACCCGCAGGTCACCGCCCTCTACTCGCCCGGGACCGGCTACTTCCCGCTGGCGCCGTGGGCCGGCTTCGCCGTGCTGTGCGCCTGGGCCGCGCTCGTCCTCGGCCTGGCCGTGGTGCTGATCCGCCGGAGGGACGCGTGAGCGCCCCAAAGGGGCGCGGCACTGACTGGCCTGAGGAGCGAGGGACGAGCCACGAGGGCGCGCGGTGCAGTGAAGCGGCGACCGGAGGCGGGCATAGCCCCGGAGGAGCAGCAGTACTTCACGCGGAATGGACCAAGCTGCGCACCGTGACCGGCCCGGCCTGGTTGCTGATCGGCACGGTCGTCGCGACCGTGGCGATCAGCGCCGCGGCGAGTGCCGCCGTCCGGTGCCCGTCCGGCGCCGCCTGCCCGGTTGACACGGCCAAGCTCAGCCTGACCGGAATCCAGTTCGGCCAGGCGGTCGTCGCCATCCTGGCGGTGCTGGTCATCAGCGGCGAGTACAGCACCGGCATGATCCGGACCACCTTCACGGCCATGCCGCACCGGGTCACCGTGCTGGGCGCCAAGGCGGCCCTCCTCAGCGGCCTCGTCCTGGCCGCAGGCAGCCTCGCGGTGCTCGGCTCCGTGCTCACCGGGCGGCTCATCCTGCCCGGCCACGGCTTCACCGCGGCGCGTGGCTTCGCGCCACTGTCCCTGGCCGACGGCCCCGTGCTGCGCGCCGCTGCCGGGTCGGTCCTGTATCTCGCCCTGATCGCCCTGCTCAGCCTGGGGATAGCCACGGCCGTGCGGGAACCCGCCGTCGCTATCGGCATCGTCCTCAGCCTGCTCTACCTCACCCCGGTCATCGCCCCGCTGCTGAACCAGCACTGGCACCGCCACCTCGAGCAGATCGCCCCGACCACGGCCGGCCTGACCATCCAGGCCACCGCCGGCCTGCGCGGCCTGCCCATCAGCCCGTGGGGTGGCCTGGGCGTTCTCGCCGCCTGGGCCGCGGCGGCCCTGCTGGCCGGCGGGCTGGTGCTCCGGCTGCGGGACGCCTGAGCGGGCCGGACCATGACATCTCGTTTCCCGGCAGCCCGGCCGTGGCTGGCCCGCTGGCTGTTCCCGCTCCTGGCCACGGCGGGCCTCGTGGCCGTCGGCATGGCCGCGACGACCTGGCGGGGACCCGGTCTGCTGGGCAAACACGGCTGGATGCTCCCGCACGACCTGTGGGGGACGCTGGTCGCGGCCCGGCGGCTGGCGCACCTGGATATCGCCGGCCTCTACACCCCGCCCACCGCCCTGATCAGCCTGCCCGGTGCGGCCGTGATCCTGGTCCCGGTCGCGGCCGTCATCAGCGCCGCGGGGCTGTCGCTGCGGATTCCTGGCCCGGATAATCTTCATCCGGGTGCGTGGCTGCTCGCCGGGCCCTACCTGATCATCGTGTCAGCGGTGGCCCTGTTCGCCGCCGATTCGATCGCCGAGGACCTGGGCGTGACCCGGCCCAGGCGCGCCCTGCTCGCCGCCGCGAGCGCGGTGGCGCTGTGGGGCGTCTCGGTGCAATGGGGTCACCCCGAAGACGCGGTCGCGGTGGGGCTACTGCTGTTCGCCACCCAGGCCCTGTCCCGGGCCCGAACCGGACGCTCCGGCTGGCTGCTGGGGGCGGCGGTCGCCACGCAGCCACTCGTGCTGCTCACGCTGCCCGTCATCCTGATGGCCATCCAGCCACGGCGGCGGGCTGGCTTCCTGGTGCGGGCCGCCGCCCCCGGTGCGCTGCTGCTGGCCGCCGCCGCCGCGGCGAACTGGCCAGCCACGATCTACGCGGTGACCGTCCAGCCCAACTGGCCAGCCATCGACCATCCCACCCCGTGGACCGCTCTGGCTCCGTACCTGGGCCACGGGGCGGTCGCCGCGACGCCCGCCAGGCTCCTGGCCATCCTGGCGGCCTGCGGATGCGCACTGGCCGCCGGGCGGCGGTGGCGCGCCGCACAGACAGCAGCCGGGTGGAGCCCGGACATGCTCGCGCAGGTGCTGTGGTGGGCTGCGGCGGCCCTGGCGATACGCGCGGTGTTCGAGTCCGTGATGGTCGCCTATTACCTGTGGCCGGCGCTGGCGGTGGCGCTCATCACGGCCTCGCGGAGCTGGCCACGCCTGGTGGCGACCTCCGTCGCCGCCGCAGTGCTCACCTTCGTCTCGCAGGTCTCCGGGCGCGGACCGTGGATCTGGTGGGCGTCGATGGTGGCGGGACTGGGCCTCACTCTCTTCCTGGCCCGCGCCCCGTTGCGCAGCAGCGGCGCGCCACAGCAGGCCGTCAATACCCATAACCAAGGAAAGGACAGGCGAAGCGCCATGAAACAGCGAGCGAACCTGCACCGCTGGGCGCGGTGGGCAGTTCCCACCGGGATCCTGGTCGTGGCCGGAGGGTTGCTGGCGGGATCGGAGATCCCGGCGGCCCAGGCGTCGCCGCTGCTGCCGTGGCGCACGCCGGCGCAACTCCTCGCCGCGCTGGCCGCGAAGACCCCGGAGCCGCCGCTGACCGGGACGGTGGTGGAAACGGCGTCGCTCGGGCTGCCCGCGCTGCCGTCAACGGGGGACCCGGCCTCGCTCTCGTCGCTGCTCACCGGCTCGCACACGATCAGGGTCTGGTACCGCGACCCGGCCCACTACCGGATCGCGGTACCGCAGAGCATGAGCGAGAGCGACGTCATCAGGAACGGCAGCAGCGCGTGGCTGTGGGACAGCACGGACAACACGGTGACGCATGTCGCGCTGCCGTCGGACGCGGCTATCCCGCCCCTGCCGTCCACGTCGCTGACGCCACAGCAGGCCGCCGGGCAGGCGCTCGCCCGGGTCGGGCCGACCACAGCCGTCAGCGTGGACCGTACCGTGACCGTGGCCGGCCAGGCCGCCTACCAGCTCGTGCTGGCGCCGAAGAGTTCCAGCTCCCTGGTCGCTCAGGTCCGCATCGCCATCGACGCGCAGCATGACGTGCCGTTGCGGGTGCAGGTGTTCGCGAAGGGCGCGGCGAACCCGGCGATCCAGGTGTCCTTCACCGCTTTGTCCTTCGCCCGGCCGTCCCTGGGTAATTTCGCCTTCAGCCCCCCGAAAGGCGCGACGGTCACCCAGGAGAGCACCGGGTCCGGGAGCCACGCCTCCGGCCAGGGTTCGCACACCGGCAGCATCACGAACGGGATCCGCGTGATCGGCCACGGCTGGCTGGCCGTCGCCGGCCTGCCGCAGTCGTCGCTGCCGGCGCTGACGGGCACCGGGCCGCCCGGTGGCTCAGGCGGATCGGGACTGGGGCCGTTCCGCAACTCGAGCCAATCGGCGGCCCCGGGGTCAGGCGGCCCGGGCGGCTCCGGTGTCCCGGCCCTCGGCGGCGGCACCGGCGCGGTCTTCGGCGCCCTGCTGCAGTCCGCCGGGCGGGTCAGCGGACCCTGGGGCAGCGGGCGCCTGCTGCGGACCAGCCTGGTGTCGGTCCTGATCACCAGCCAGGGCCAGATCCTGATCGGGGCCGTCACGCCGAACGTCCTCTACCGGGCCGCCACCCAGACCGGCCATCCGCCAGTGATCCGGCGGCAGCACGCGGCCGTCCGGGTGGGTTCGAAGTGACGGGCACCGGGAGGACGTCAGCGCTGGCCGTGGCGAGCAGCGGTCTCACCAAGCGGTTCCGGGGCGGCCAGGTGGCCGTGGACCACATCGACCTCGCGGTTCCGCGCGGCTCGGTGTACGGCTTCCTCGGCCCGAACGGGTCCGGGAAGACGACCACGATCAGGATGCTGCTGGGCCTGGCCTTCCCCACGGACGGCCGCGCGGAACTGCTGGGCGCGCCGATGCCCGCCGCCGCGATCCGGGTGCTGCCCCGCGTGGGCTCCCTCATCGAGGGCCCGGCCTTCTACCCGTTCCTCACCGGCCAGGACAACCTGGCCCGCTGCGACGCCGCCGACCGTACCGCCGACCCGCGGACCGCCGCAGCGAGGATCAGCGAGGCGCTGGACCGGGTGGGCCTGCTGGCGGCCGCCCGGAAGCGGTACCGCCACTACTCACTCGGCATGAAGCAGCGGCTCGCCATCGCCGCCAGCCTGCTCACCCCGCGGGAGCTGATCGTGCTGGACGAGCCGACCAACGGGCTCGACCCGCAAGGCACCCGCGAGGTGCGCGGGCTCATCCGGCAGATCGCCGCGGACGGCATCACCGTGTTCGTCTCCTCGCACCTGCTCGCCGAGGTGGAACAGGTCTGCTCGCACGTCGGCGTCATGCGCACCGGCCGGCTGGTGTTCCAGGGCCCGCTGGAGGAGCTGCGCGCCACCGGCGCCGCCCGCATCCGCGTCGAGACCGCGGAGCCAGCCGAGGCAGCGGCGGTCCTCGAACGGCTCGGCCTGGCCGACCCGCGAGTGGCCGGAAACGAGGTGTGGGCGCAGCTCGCAGGCAGTCAGCCCGAGCGGGTCTGTGCGGAACTCGTCGGGGCAGGCGTCGGGGTCCGCGGGCTCGGGGTGGTCACCCCGAGCCTGGAGGACCTGTTCGTGGGACTCACCGGAGAGGGGTTCGATATCGATGGCTGAGACTTCGCTGGCCGGATCACCGGCGCCGGACCAGGTGGCCGGGCCCGGACCTGGCGGGACCCCGCCCGCGGG
Organism: uncultured Actinomycetes bacterium; assembly: GCA_963837335.1. Lineage (GTDB taxonomy): Bacteria > Actinomycetota > Actinomycetes > Streptosporangiales > Streptosporangiaceae > RYN-230. Next base: position 41,033 of record CAWINS010000074.1, read on the forward strand.
CGGGGCGGCAGGACGTCACGGTGGGACGGCTCCGGTCCGGGCGTGGCTACGTCTTTTCCGGTCGGAGCTGCGGCTTGTCTTCGGCCGCCGCCGGAACCAGGCGCTCCTGGTGGTGGTCGCGGTGTTTCCCCTCATCATCGGCATCGGGCTGCGTCTCACTCAGCAGCCGAACGCCACCGGAGGCCCCAGCGTGGCGTTCATCACCCAGCTCGCCGGCAACGGGGTGTTCCTCAGCTTCATCGCGCTGACCTTGCTGCTCATACTCGTGATGCCGTTGGCGGTGGCCGTGGTCGCCGGGGACTCGATGGCCGGCGAGGCCGGCTACGGCACACTGCGTTCCCTGCTGGCGATTCCCGCCGGGCGGGTCCGCCTGCTCACCGTGAAGTACGCCGCGATCGTGGTGTTCGCCGTCGCGGTCACATTCCTGGTGGCGGCGGTGGCCCTGGCCACGGGCGCAGCCCTGTTCCCCGTCGGGCCGGTGACACTGCTGTCCGGTACCACCGTGCCGATCGCCGACGCGATGCTGCGGCTGCTGTTCGTCGCGCTGTACGTGGCGGCCGCGATGGCCTCGCTCGGCGCGATGGGCATGACCATCTCCACCTTCACTGAGCATGCGGTCGGCGCGATCGCCGCGACCGCGATCGTGGTGGTGACCAGCGAGGTGGTGGATAAGGTGCCCCAGTTCGCCGTGATCCAGCCGTATCTGCCGACGCACTGGTGGACTTCCTTCGATTCCCTGCTCCGCGTGCCGGTCGACACCACCACCTTGCTCCGCGGCCTGCTGTCGTTCGGGGCGTACCTGGCCATCTTCGGCTCTATCACCTGGGCCCGGTTCACCACCGCCGACGTGACCAGCTGAAGCCAGCGGCTATGGTGCGACCATGGTCTCCCCCCTGGTCCGCGGCGCGCACCTGGCCACCAATGCCCTGCACTCGCTGATCTACTTCGCGCCCGAGACCGAGCAGCAGCTGACCAGCGTCGGGCTCAAGCCCGGCCGGATGTGCTACTTCGCGGGGCGCGCGGCCCCGATGGGCGCGGTCAGCGGCGGCGTGGTCACCGCGACCTTCTACAACTTCAGCCCGGGCCTGGTCGCCCGCAGCATCCCGCAGGCGTGGGACCTGGCCCACCCGGACGCCGTGGTCAGCGCCCGGTTCGCCGCGGCGGACGCCGCCCTGACCCGGCTGCTCGGCCCGGAGATCATCGCCTCACCGGACATGGTCACGCTGGCCGGGCTGGCCCGGGAGGCCGCCCGGGCCTGCCGCCCGGAAGGCCGCCCGCTCTACGCCGGCCACGCCGGCCTGGACTGGCCGCAGGCCCCGCACCTGGTGATGTGGCACGCGCTGTCCCTGCTGCGCGAGTATCGCGGCGACGGGCACATCTGCGCCCTCCTCGGCGCCGGCCTGTCCGGCCCCGAGGCGCTGGTCACTCACACCGCCACCGGCCAGGGTTTCGTTAGAGAATTCGCGCAGGCCAGCCGCGGCTGGAGTGACGAGGAGTGGAAGGGCACGGTCGAGGCGCTGAGCGCCCGCGGGCTGCTCGCCGCCGACGGGTCGCTGACCCCGGCCGGGGACGCGCTGCGGGGCCGCGTCGAGGAGGAGACCGACCGGCTGGACACCGGCCCGTGGCAGCACCTGGGTGACGAGGGCACCGAGGAGGTCGTGCGCATCGGCAAGGCGATGACGCGCACGGTCATGAAGGCCGGCGCGTTCCCGCGGGAGGGCGTGTTCGCGCGCTGAAGGCGCTAGCCCTCGGCTGACTGCTTCAGCTAGGCGTCGGCGGCGATGATCTGGTCGGCCACCGACGCGAGGTCGGGGCCAATGATGGCGGGACGGCGCCCGAGCGGGCTCAGCACCATGCCGGGCCGGGCTACGAACGCGGCCTGGCATCCGGCGCTCAGCGCACCGGCGATGTCCCAGGAGTGGGCCGCGACCAAGCGGACCTCACCGATAGAGACGCCGCACCGATCGGCCACCTCGAGATAGGGCTGCGGGGCCGGCTTGAGGTGCGCCACCTCGTCGGCGGACATGATGGCCTCGAAGTAACCGTCCAGGCCAGCGCTGGCCAACTGCGCCCTGGCCACAGCCTGGACCGAATTGGTCAGGGCCACCAGCCGCAGGCTGGTCGCGGCCAGGGCGGCCAGGGCGGCCGCTACCTCGGGATGCGGCGGCAGTGAGCTCATCAGGGCCACGAGGCCGTCGATGTCGTCGGTGCCCAGCGGCACGCCGGCCCGCTCGCCCACCATGACCAGCGCGGCCCGCTGGGCGGTGGTGAAGTCCACGTACTGGCCGGTGAGCCCGCCGACGAAGGCCAGCTGGAGCATCTGCGCGAACCACTGCGGCCGCAGGGCCGCATCCCCCAGCACAGCCTCGAAGGGCGCGTCGAGAGCCCCGAGGTCCAGCAGGGTCTCATTGACGTCGAAGGCGATCACACTGGCCATGGTCAATTCTCCAGGTGTGCTGAGGGCCGGGCGCGCTGAGAGGGCTGGCGCGGACCGGCCCGGCGGGCACTGGCCTCTCGGCTGGTCAGTGCCCGCCGGTACCGGCCGGTCAGTAGCGGCCGGCCAGGTGCGCCCACCCGCCCGGCGCCCGCCATCTGCTCCGTACCACTCATGCCGGCCAAGCTACCGGCGGGGTCCGACAGGAAACCCCGCGTCGCCGCTGAAGGCGCTCCCGGACTGAGACGAATCGGGCCTGGCCCTAAGAGAGTTTCTTGACGCTCAGGTCGCTGGCCCGGACGAAGAATTTCCGGTGGTTGAAGGAAATCTGGTCGTAGGCCGTTTTGCCAATGATGACGGTGTGATCGTCCGGCAGGCTGGAGTCGATTGTCGTGGCGTAGTAGTAGTCCGTGGGAACTGTGCCGATCGTGGGGTACTCCTGGCCGGCCGGAATGGTGTAAAGCAGCTTGACAACAGTCACCGCGGGCACCGCTGCGGGGTAGGCCGACGTCTCGGGATAGGCGGCACCGTACACCGGGATCGAGGCCAGCCCTTGCTTCGGCGTTACCACCTCACCGCTTGTATAGCGCGCCGTTCGCCCCGGTCCGGCTGGATTGTAGAACCACGCCTTCCGGCCGGAGAACCAGATCGCCGTCCAGTTGCCGCTTTGCCCGGCGTCAACGAATGTCTCTCCGATCGTGGCCTTGTCACCCCAGTCGCTGTCGACTGTGGTGCCATTGCCGCCGTCTGGGTGCAGTATCGGGTCACCCAGCAGTGGGTAGCTTCCTCCGGGACCGGTGCGCAGGTAAACGAAGTTGGCCGGCTGCTTCGGCAGGGTGACGCAGTTTCTCCCTGAGCAGCCGGTGACCTTGGGCTCGTTGGCGGCGAACGTGGGGTCTATGGTCACCAGATGATGGGTACCTCGGGAGACCGAGCCACCGCTCGCCTGCTCCGCTGAGTCGCTGACCCCGTGCACCAGCGCCATGAAATGGTTCCAGTTCCAGAACGGCCCTGGATCCCAGTGCTGCACTGAGGTGCCGCCGTTGGTCGGGCCAGGTACGTCCTCGTGGCCGAGGATGTGCTCCCGGTTGAGAGGTATCCCGTACCTGGCCGCCAGATATCGGACCAGCGTGGCCAGTGACCGGTACATCACCCCGGTGTACCAGGTACTCCCTTGCGCGGCGAAGCCCTCATTCTCGATGTTGATCGCGTGCATATTGACGTACCAGTCGGCGGCTCCCCAGGACACATCCTGAGGGCGGACCATCTCTGTGACCGCACCATCGGAGGAGCGGATCACATAGTTGGCGCTAACGTACGAGGCCGGGTTCTGAAAAGTGCTGATGGCAGCGTCGTAAGAGCCTTCTGTATCGTGAACGATGATGTAGTCGATCTTCATGCTGGCCGGCTGGCCGGCCGGATTGAGCAGGTGATCCGGCCTGCCTGCTTTGTCATAGTTTCCGTAGTTGCCCGGGTCGCTGGAGTCTTGCGCATAGGCAGCCGGCACGAAGGTGCAATGCAGTGCGGCCGGGCAGTCCACGACGGCTGACCGCGGTGTGCCGGCTGGCTGCAGCCCCAGCCTGCCCAGCCCGGCCTGGTCGGGGTGCAGCCTGGGTGACGGCCGCAGGTCCATGACCTGCCCGTCGGTGGTGGTCAGGGACGCTCCTTTGCGCAGCGTGGCATACACGTCATCGGCAAACTGCCGCGCCGTCTGTGCGCTGGCGGCGCCGCTGTACTCGGCCACGGCTCCGTACCATCCGCCCAGCGAAGCGGGAAGGACGCCGCCGCCCAGGTTGCGGGCGTATCGTGCCAGCACCGCCGCGGCGCCCCGGACGTTCTGCCCTTCGCTGTCCTTCACTGTCCCCGCGGACACATGCAGCAGGTGTGCCGCCTCGTCGAGCGTGTCATGAGCCCGGCCCAGACTGGTAATGCGCGGAATCGGACGAGACGGGCCGGTACCGCCGTCATCGGCAGGGAAATCCCTCGCGGTCAGGTCCATCAGCCCGTAACCGCCATCCACACTCGGCGCATCACCCTGGCGCTCCCAGCGTGACTGGTTGTATGAGATCGCCAGCAGCAGGCGAACCGGCACGCGAAACTCTCGCGCCGCCGCCCGGATAAGTCCCATCCGGTGCCCTGACGCCGCCACACCTGGTTGTGACCCGGTCGCGGCCAGGCCAATGCTGCCACTCCCCAGGCTTAGGGCCACGCCGGTCATCACCGAGATGGCCAGCGCGGCCACCTTCGCCCCGCCTGGGGATTGAAGCGTCCAACCAATCTCACGCCTGGGTGCCATCTTCCCCGTCCTCAATTTAAGTGCAGTTGCGCTGGTAATCTCCCGCCCTCGAAAGCCCGCGCCGTTATGCCTGGAATGCCACCTGCGACAAGCTGCTCTAAGTGCTTAATCGAGGGCAATTGGATAACCTCGGCGTCCAGCCCGAAGCGCGCCGCATAGGCGGCGCTGAAACCCCGTCGCCCGTACTTTGATGCTGGTAGCCATAGCTGCACCGGCGGAAAACTCTACCTGGGCGCGTGATACTCCGGACTTACCCAGGCCAGGTCCTGTTCACGCGGATACATCCCCTGCACAGCGACCTGGCGGCACGAATCACCCGGGTTAGGGTCGGGGTTATGCCAAGTGTCATCAAGACCGTCACGTTCGATGCCGCGGATGCGCTGGCGCTGGCCCGGTTCTGGGCGGCCGTGTTCGGGTCCGACGTCGAAGAGGAGTCCACCGCCGAGAAGGCGTACCTCGAAGCGGCGGGCTGGGGTGGCCCGAACATCTGGTTCGTCCGGGTTCCCGAAGGCAAGACGGCCAAGAACCGGATGCACTTCGACCTGCGCGCGCCAGGCCCGGCCGCCGAAGAGGTGGCGAGGCTGGAGAACCTGGGCGCCCGGGTCCTGGAGCGCCACGAGCACCATGTGCTCATGCAGGACCCGGAAGGCAACGAATTTTGTGTCGAACCGGGCCTGGCGGACCCGCGGCGGTAGCCGCTCAGCCGGCGGCCCGCAGTACGAACACCCCCCAGCCCAGGTAGCGGCGCCCGTAGGCCAGGTACGAGCGCCGCGAGCGGTAGAGATACTCACGCATCCCGGCCGCGTCCGCGTGACCGGGGTGCTCGTCCAGCCACGCGGCCACGGTCCACCACTGCGCGGCCATGTAGCGGTCCCAGCTGTGCTCATCGGCCAGCACCATCTCCACGAGCTCAAGCCCGGCATCCTCGAAGCGGTCCAGGGTGCCGGCCAACGAGGTGAACGAGTATGGGCCTAGGTCGAGGGCGGCGTGGGCCTCCTCGGGCGGGGGCTCCCGCCAGAACGGCTCGCCGATCAGCAGCAGCCCGCCCGGGACCACGGCCGGCCGCATGAGGCCGATGGTGCCGGCCAGCCCGCCGCCGATCCAGGTCGCCCCCAAGCAGGCGGCCGCGTCGAACGACGCCTCGTCCACACCGAACGTGCCGGCGTCAGCCAGCTCGAACCGGACCCGGTCGGCGACCCCCAGGTGAGCAGCCCGGTCCCGCGCGGCCGGCACGAAGACCTCGCTGATGTCCGCCCCCAGGCCGCGGATCCCGTGCCGCCGGGCCCAGGTGCAGAGCATCTCGCCCTTCCCGCTGGCCAAGTCGAGCAGGCGCATGTCCCGCCGCCACCGGCACAGCTCGCCCAGGAGCTCCAGCTTCTCGTCCGTGAACGGGTTCAGGATCCGGTGGCCGGCCTCGGCTATCTCGTGCTGGCGCAGGACATCCATGAGGGCTCGCTTCCTCCGCAGGGACCGCGCGGACCAGCCGCGCCCCCCACTCTTCCCCGTAACGCCCTCGTGGTCATCCGATTTCCGGCCCTCCAGGCTGGAAAGCTAGACGGCGGTGCGGCCGCCGTCGGCGTTCACCAGCGCGCCTTGCACATACCGGGCGTCGTCACTGGCGAGGAAGGCGATTACGGCGGCGATGTCTTCCGGCGCGGCGACGTAGCCGGCTGGCGACTGTGCGGCCAGCTGGTCGAGCGCGTCGCCCATCATCTGCACGCCCGGGGTGCGCGTGGGCCCGGGGCTGACCGCGTTGACCCGGACACCCTGGGGCCCGAACTCCGCGGCCCAGCTCTTCGTCATCAGGTTCAGCGCCGCCTTGCTCGCCCCGTACACCGCCATCCCCGGCACCCCGAACTGCGCGGCCATGGTGGAGACGTTGACGATGGCGCCCTGGCCACGCTCAGCCATCCCGGGCGCGATGGCACCGACCAGGTAGAACGGTGCCTTCACGTTCGTGCCGAAGGTGGCGTCGAACACGTCCTCCCCGAATCCCGCGGTGGCGCCGAAGGCACCACCGCCCGCGTTGTTGACCAGGATGTCGATCCGGCCGCCTGCCGCCTCGGTGGCCCGGCGGGCCAGGTCTTGCGCGGACGCCGCGTCACGCAGGTCAGCCTGGACGAAGTCGGCCTTCCCGCCGTCCGCGCGGATCGCGTCCACGACCGCGGCACCCCGCCGGGCGTCCCGGCCCGCGACGAGCACGTGCGCGCCGCGCTGGGCCAGCGCGGCCGCGGTCGCCTGCCCGATGCCGCTGGTGGAGCCGGTGACCAGGGCGGTCCGCCCGCTCAGGTCCTGCCCGGCTGCGTTGTTTGCACCCATGATGCCTGCCCTCTCAGTTGTTTTGGATCCTGCGATCCACTCACTACCCGGACGCTAGCCAGCATTTTCTGGATTGTCCACTCCAAAAAATGTCCGGGTCCGCCACGCCACCACAGCCGGCGGATCAGAGTGAACACCCTGAACGATGCCCCTCGGGGGGCCCGGGGCTGAGGTCCCGGGGCGGTCAGGAGACGAGGGCGGGAAGCCCGCAGCGGCCAGGGGCGGCCGCGACCTTGATGAAGCTCCAGATGCCGAGCGGGGCGGGGACCTCGTAGCGGCGCTGCTCGAACTCGACAGTGACGACGTTGCGGCCGGGGACACGACCGTAGGCAAAGAAGGCGTCCCCGAGGCGGCCGCCCGCGACCAGCGAGCCGAGACGATCGACGGGCCCGGCGCCGGAGGAACTCCCACCGCGCCAGCGGCCGTCCTCCCACATCCACAGCTCCGCTTCAAGCTCGGCGCCGTCACCGTTGCCGTCCACCAGGGCAAAGCCATAGTTGCCGTCGCTGGCCGTGCTCAGGACCCGGGCATACCGCGGATGCCAGCCGCCTGACGCCAGCACCTCCTGGGGGTCCAGCGCGGGATGCGCCGGGCTGGTCACGGCGCCGCCGGGACGGTGAGCGAGGAGAGGTAGTCGATGACTGTGTCCAGCGCCACCTCCAGCGGCTCGGTGCTCCGCTGAACCTGGCTCAGCAGCAGACCGCCCTGCAGCGCGGCCAGCATCGTCGTCGCGAGCCGGTCTGGGCTGGCGTCCGGGCCGAGTTCGCCCCGATCGTGCATGGCCTGGAAACCGCCCCGGATGCCCGCCTCCCAGCGGCCGAATCCCCCGGCCACCGCGGCCCGGGCCTGCGGGTCGATCTCAGCCAGCTCGCTGCCGAGCGCGCCGATCGGGCAGCCACCGCGGCAGCCGAGCTGGCGCTGGTGCTCGACCAGGAAGTCGCGCCAGGCGCGGATCCCGTCCAGGGAGTCCAGCTTGGCCAGCATGGGTTCCTGGCCGCCCACAATGGTCTCGTTCTGGTACTCGATCACCGCGCGGACCAGGGTTTCCTTGTCCGCGAAGTAGTGGTAGATCTGCGAGCTGCTGACCCGGGCGGCCGCCCGGACCATCTCCATGGTCGTCCCGGCCACGCCACCCTCGAACATCAGCTCCGCCGCCGAGGCGACGATGCGATGCCGCGTCTGCACTCCCTTGGTCGTCAGCTTCCCGCCGGTTGGCGTGGGTCCGGACCTGCTCATACGGCTACGGTACCCGTCTGGAACGACTAATCCAGTCTGGATGCCCGAACGCCCGGCGGGAGGTGGACGCCGACGGAACGTGGATGCCCGCTCGGGACCGGCCGCTCAGGGTAAGCCGGCCGCCGCGTGGGCGGCCTGCCGGTGCATCGCGGCCTTGTTCCGGTTGCCGCACACGGCCATCGAGCACCAGCGCCGCCGTCCGGCGGGCGAGTCGTCCAGGAACCGGCCCCGGCAGCCCGGGCCCGGGCAGATCCGCAGCCGCTGCCGCAGGTCCGTGCCGAGCACTTCCGCCGCGTCGGCCGCGATCATGGCGAGCACGTCGCGCGGCGTGCGGGCCGCCGGGGCGGGGCCCAGTACCGTAACCCCGGCCTCGAGGTGCAGCACCGGCCGCTGCGGCGGGAGCGCGAGCCAGGTATTGACGCAGCGAACGGCGGCCGCGGGCGCACTGTCTCCCCCGACGGTGGCGGTGACCAGGGCGCTGATGGCCTCCCGGAGATCCAGTGCCGCGGCGAAGGCCTCCTCGTCGACCGCGAGGCCGTCCCCGCCCGGACTGGCCGGGCCCGGACTGGCCGGGCACAGCCCGGCGGCACTCAGCCAGGCCATGAAGTCATCCGGGCCGCGCAGGTACTCGGCCACCTCGTCCGCCCGGCCGGCCTCGCGGTTGCGGCGGGTGTTCACGAAGTCGAGGCTCGGCCGGCCGCCGTACCAGACCCAGCGCCGGCCAGGGAACGTCATGGGCCCCATGATAGGTTTTCGTTGCGGCGAAGTAACCACATTAACGGTTACTTCCTGATCCCGAGCCGGAAGGCTGACGTGCCCCTGACGCCCTCCCACGCCCCTGCCCGCGATGCCTCCGCCGACCTCTCCCGCGCCGCGATCCTGATCTTCGCCATCGCCTGCGGTGTCTGCGTAGCCAACGTGTACTTCCCGCAGGCGCTGAGCCCGCTCATCGCGCGGAGCCTGCACGCCACGCCGTCCACGGCGGCGCTGCTCGTCACCACCACGCAACTCGGCTACGCCGCCGGGCTGTACCTGCTGGTGCCGCTGGGCGACCGGGTGCGCCCGCGGCTGCTGATCGTCACCCTCATCATCCTCACCGCGGCCGGCCTGGTCGGCGCGGGCACCGCCCCCACCCTCGCCGTCCTGCTGGTGGCGGGCACGGCCGTGGGCTTCACCACCGTGGTGCCGCAGATCCTGCTGCCCATGGCCGCCGGGCTGGTCCCCGACCAGCGCCGCGGCGCGGTGACCGGCACCCTGCTGTCCGGCCTGCTGGGCGGCATCCTGCTGGCCCGGACGTTTTCCGGTGCGCTGGGCGGCTGGCTGGACTGGCGGGCGCCGTACCTGGTCGCCGCGGTGCTCATGGTGATCCTGGCCTTCGTGCTGGTCCGGGTGCTGCCGGTGACCTCACCGCCCAACCGGGAGCACTACGGCGCGCTGCTGGCCGCGCCAGTGCGGTTGCTGCGGGCCGAGCCGGATCTGCGCCGGTCATGCGTGTACCAGGCGCTGATGTTCGGCACGTTCAGCGCGGCCTGGACGGCGATCGCGCTGCTGCTGACCGGGCCCGCGTACGGGCTGTCCACCCAGGCGGTGGGCGTTTTCGCGTTGATCGGGGCGGGAGCCGTGCTGGTCACGCCGGTAGCCGGGCGGCGGATCGACCGGGTCGGCCCGGACCGGATCAGCCTGGTGTCGTTCACCGGCGGCTTCGGGGCGGCCGCGATCCTCGCGCTGGCCGCGCTGCCCGCACTGCACGGCGCGGCCAGCCTGATCCTGCTCGGCGCCGGGATGCTGCTGCTGGACGTGGCGGTGCAGTGCGGGCAGGTCGCCAACCAGGCCCGGATCTTCGGGCTGCCCGGGGCCGCCCGGGCGCGGCGGAACACGGCCTACATGACCGGCACGTTCCTGGGCGGCAGCGCGGGCTCGTGGCTGGGGGTGCGGGCCTACAGCGAGTTTGGCTGGGGCGGCATCGCCGGGCTCACCGCGCTGGCGGCGGGCGCGGCGCTCACCCGTCACCTGGTGCACCGGCGGTCCGCCACCCGGTCGGCTGCTACCCAGGCGCCGGCCACCCGGCCGCCCGCCACCCAGACGGCCGCTACCCAGACTGGGCGCGAGACCGGGAGGGCGCAGGCGGCCGGGACGGATCCGGCGGACCGGGTCAGCTGCCCGTGAGCCGGTCGCTGCGGTCCTGGAGCTTGTCGATCAACTCGGAGGCCTGGGCCTTGGTCAGATGGTCAGGCACGTTCTCCCCGGCCTCCCGGGCCAGCGTGCCCAGGTAGGACTCTTGCGCCGCCGTCATCGGCTCGTCCCCGGTCGTCCATTCGGCCGGATCCTTCTGGGCCGGATTCTCGGTCATCTCGTCATCTCCCTGGCTTCGGATGCCAGGAAGCACTTCCCCGGTTAGCGCCGGGTATTCATCCGTCCAGCCGCCGGTCATCGCGATGAGCAGAAAACCAGTTCGCCTGCCGGGCCATCCGTTCGGATGCCGGGGTGTCGCGGGTTACGCCGTAGACCGTGCCGGGGAAGTCGAGTGCCTGCTGCACGGCCCAGATCTGCTCGTGCTGGCCGGGCGGGTAGACCTGGGCCGGGTCGCCGACCGCGACCCAGCCGATCGGCACCGTGCTCCCCGCCGGGAGCACCGTATTGACCTGGACCACGCCGTGGATACGTACCTCGCTGCCGGGGCCGAGCACGCAGCCGGGGAACAGCGCGGCCCCGGTGGCCAGGAAGCACCCGTCGCCGACTCGCGCCCCGTTGAGGTGCGCGTGCGGCCCGACCAGGACGTCGTCCCCGATGATCAGGGGATGCTGGGCCCGGCCGCGCAGTACGGCGTTCTCCATCACCACGCACCGCGCGCCCACCTGGACCGCACCGTCTTCGGCGGTGAGCACCGCCCCGAACAGGATCCGGGCGTCAGGGCCGACCCGCACCGCCCCGCACAGCACGGCGTTGGGCGCCACGTAGGCGCTGGGATGCACGTCCGGGGCCGCCCCCCGGTGCTCGATCAGCACACCCCTAGCCTGCCAGCCCGTCGGCAACGACGTGAGCCCTTCACCGGGCCGCCTCGCCGGTGCGTGGGTGTTAGATCGAGGCACACCCCACTGCCTGGGAGCTACACCGATGCTGTGCGGCGGCGGGTCAGTGCTCCCCGCGTTCGCGGAGCAGTTCGCGGAACTCGGTGACTGCCTCGTCCTGGTCCGGTCCCAGGTCCTCGGCCACGATCATCTTCGTGCCGTCCCAGTACGCGCCGGCGTGATCTGCGCCGTCGTCCAGCGTCACCAGCAGCGGATGGTGCGCGATCTTGATGTGGTCGTACACGTCGTCCCACGTCACGCCGGGCGGGACCAGGCCGATCGCGGGCGCGTCGCTGTCGTCGTAGTCCAGTTCATGCAGCACAGTGGCCCCCATTGGCCGGTGGTGCTGCCACGATAAGCACGCCCCGCCCGGTGCGGCCAGGGATCACCGCTGGATCTTCTCGGCCCGCATGGCCAGCAGCCACGGAATCATGCCGTCCCCGTGCTCGGTCAGCGCGGTAACGGCCAGCCCCTGGCCGGTCAGGGCAGCGGCGTAGGCGCTCAGCGGCCGGTGCACGCTGGAAAAGGTCATGGCCAGGCCGTCGCGTTCAACTCGGTCGGTGTACCGGCGGGTCTGCAGGTAAGGCTGGGAAAACCCGAACGCGGGCGCGTGGAGTGTGTCCTCGTCCTGGGCGCTGATGAACGGGTGCACGATGGCCAGGCACAACTGGCCCCGGGGGCGCAAGACCCGGCCTATCTCGGCGACCGCGCCCCCGAAATCGTCGAAATCCAGCAATGACATACAAGCCACTACAAGATCAGCGCTCTGGCCCGCGAAAGGCAGCGCGGCGGCGTCGGCCCGCAGTACCGGAATGGCCGGGCATGACGCCCGGGCGGCCCGGGTCAGGGTGGGTGAGTAATCGGCGCCCACCACCCGGTGCCCGAGGGCGCGCAATTCGCGGCTGCCCCGGCCTTCCCCGCAGCCCAGATCGATCACCGGCCCAGGTCCGGGGGCAGGAAGCAACTCAAGAAGAGCAGGCCAGGTGCCATCCGCGAATCCATCGTGCGGGGAGGTGCGGGCCCACCTGATCCACGCGTCGGCATGCTGTTCCCACGCCCCGGCCAGGTTCACGTTCAGAGATTACTCGTCACCGGGTGAGGGCACCGCCGCCGATGTAACTTGGCGGCATGAAAACGCTTGTCATCTGCCGGCCGCGGCCCGGTGTAACCGCACCTGATATTGCCGGGCATCGGGCTGCCGAGATGGCCGCGCTGAGGCAATTGAAAGCCGAGGGAACCCTGGTCGAGGCTTACTCCCCGGGCGGTCCGGGGGCGGTCCTGATGTTCGAGGCGGACCGGGATGCGGTCGAAGCCGTGGTAAGCGTGCTGCCCTTGGTCATGGCGAAGCTGACCGACGCGGAGATCATCGCCCTCCAGCCGCTGCCCGGGCTCGCATCCTCATCCTGACCGATCCAGCCGGTATGCGGCCCGGCCCGGGCATGCCCGCTCCTTAGCTACATTCTGGGCATGGACGAGAACCGGGCCCGGCGGGTGACCGACGCACTGCGCGACCGCGGCATCAATGCGCACCTGGCCAAGGCGAGTGTGGACCAGTACGGCGTGCGCGTGTCGCTGCCCGGCGGCCGCGAGGCCGAGTGGGACACCGACGGCACCGCCGGCCTCGAAGCGCAGGTCATGCGGGACGGGATGCTGGTCGGTTACGTGCCCCAGATCGAGGGGTCGGAGGACTTCGACGAGCAGCAGGTCATCGACGCCATCGCCCGGACCGACTACGACCAGCCCATCGCGCGTCAGCGGACGGCGGCACCGCCGCCCGCCCCGTCGCTGCCCCGCGAGGGCGGGGTCTTCCGGCGCTTCCTGGACGGCTTCCGCTACCGCTAGCCTTCAGCCGCTTCCGCACGCTTCTTCAGGGCCTCATTGAATGCCCGGTAACTGGCCTCCGCACTGGCGAACGTCTTGCCGGAGACCGAGACCAGAGGGCCCCAGAACCTCTCGCTCTGGACCAGTCGCGTGCCCCCCTCCGCGGCGCTCAGAGCGAAACTGTGCTCACCACCTATGAGACCAAGCAGGCTGGACACCCAACGCAGTTCAACGCCGGGTTCAACGGCGACGATCTTCGGCTCGACGGTCATCATGCGGCCGGTTGCCGGTTGGACGCTTAGTAGGCGTATCCGCTTTCCGACGGCAACCTCCCCCGAGGCCTCGCGAATGAGCGGGTTCCAATCCTGATAACGGCCCAGGTCCGTGAGGACCCTCCACACCGTCATCGGTGGGGCATCGATCTGGATCGGGGCAGACACGGTCTTCATCGGTTGTCCTGTTCTCTGTCAAAGCGGGCCGGCAGACCAGGCGACGGCGCTCTCTCTGCGGCAGCCTGCTTCTTTCATACATTGTGCATCCAGGTCGCTCACCGCGAGATCCAGGTGGATCGGCTTGTCCCGGGTCGGCGCAGTCCAGCGTCACGAACCCGGTTGGGCGACAGCCCTGCCACAGAGCCTGGTTACGAACTTGGTTGGGAGAACTTCCAACCGTCCCGAGCTTGTGATCGCCGGGATCGGGCCGACGCGCGTATCCAACTCGGCTGGCTCAGCGGTGAAATCTTCGAGGCCCAACAACGACATGCGGTCGTGGCATGCCGCAACTCGCTTAGATCGTCGCCCAGCCTTCGGCGTTCAGCTTCGCCGCGAGCGTCGCAAGATCCGGTGCGTAGGACAGGCACATCGTTGTGGGCGTCGGGTACCAGATGGCCTCCCACGCCTTGGTCTCCTGATTGAGCGCGATCCGGCACTTGCCGGCGTACCTGCGGCGTAGTTCCGCGAGATCCTCCGGCTGCGACGAGCCGGGTGGTAACGGCTTTGGTGTCATAGATACAGTCTAGCGTAGTACAGCGCAGTACTACGTATGCGCAGGTCAGCGCTAGATTGTGTAGGTTAGGCCGGGTGCCGCGTGATCAACTGCCGCCTTACCTCGCGATGGCGGCGGACCTCCGTTCGAGGATCGAGCACGGCGAGCTACAGCCCGGAGAGCAGGTCCCCAGCCTCGACCGGCTCGCCCGCGACTACGACGTCAGCCGCGCCACCGCGCAGAAGGCACTCCGCGTGCTCCGCGACGAAGGCACCGTCGAGACGCGTCCCCGCTGGGGGACCTTTGTCGCCGAACGACCTTGAACCGGGGGCCACAACGCCTACGCGGAGTCGCCCGGCAGGATGCCGCCGATAAGTGGGCTGGAGGGGCCAGTGATACTTGTGGGACGCGGGGCCGTATGGGGTGGAGGGCGACTCCACGGGCGCCCACGCGGGCGCGCGACCTAGATCTCGCGGGGGGCGCGGGCTCCCCGGACGGTCGCCACGATTAGGCCGGCGGCGAAGACCAGCCCGGCACACAGCGCCGCGCCGAGGTCATGCGGCGGCCGGGCCGGCCACAGCCACGGCGTGGTCCAGCCGAGCGTTCACCGCGAACAAGCACACGATCATGTAGGCCATCGGGCCCACCCAGGCCAGGGCGCCGCCGATGACCGCGGCCAGGAGCAGGCCGATGCCGGTGATCCCGGCCGTGTTGCGCAGGATGTCCAGGGTGCCGCCGGGCAACTGCTCCGCGGCCGCACCGGCGCACAACGCGCCGAAAGCCGCCGCGGTGAGCCCCACCGCCGTCCCGAGCCGCAGGTAGGGCAGCCACCGCCCGGTGGCCCGCTCCGGGTCGCCGAACGGGCTCTGGGCGGTGACAGCGATGACGGATGCGGCCCCGGCCTCCAAAATCACCGCCAGCTCCTGCGCGCCGGGCCCGCTGCCCAGGCTCCAGTGCCAGTACAGCGCGGCCCGCAGCACGAGCCCGCACAGGGCCAGCGCCGCCAGGGCGCCCGGTACGCGGCGGCTGGCCAGGTGCAGCCGCACCAGCCGCAGGCCGACCAGGTCCAGGAGCCGCCGCGGCCGGGGCGCCTCCGCGCGGGGCTCCGGTTTCTGCAGGCCGGCGGTGGTCACGGCAGCTGGGCCAGGGTGATGTGACCGGCCCGCAGCGCGGCCAGGTGGGTAGTGAGCCAGGCGTGCCGGGCCCCGGCGGGCAGCGCGGCGAACCGCCCGACCGCGGCGGTCATCGCCGGGCTCGGCGGTCCACCCCCGCGGCCGGGCTGATCCCACTGCGAGCCAATCGCCTTGAGCAGCACCAGCTGGACCACCTGCTGCGCCGGCGTGCCGCCCTGACCGACGAACCCCTGGGGACCGGCGATGAAGGCCGCGACGAAGAGGTTCTGCAGGTTCTGGGTAAAGCCGCGGGTGGTCTGCCCGAAAGCCGAGCCCAGCACGGGCATGGAGTAGGAGAACACCGGCGGCGAGCCACCGAACTTGCCGAGCGGCTGGCTCAGGGACGGGTCGCCCATCTGCGTGATCCGGGCGGGCGCGCCAGGCAGGCCGGCCACTTCGCGGAGCACGGGGCGGAAGCCGGCCGTCACGTCGTGCAGGTACGGCCGGTAGGCCGGGGCCACGCAGACCGGCACACCGCCGGCCGGGCGGCACACGGGGGTGAACGCGATCAGCCGGTCATTGGCCGCGTCGTGCAGCGCCGGGATAACCTCGCCAGCGGTCCCTTCGTGAGCCGTGCCGACCAGCCCGATGGCGGTCCCGGTCGCCGCCAGGCCGGCCACGCCGAGCACGGCGGCGGCGCGGCGCAGCCGCGGCCCGGCGTCGGCGGCCTGGGCCAGGCCCAGGCCGCCGAGGACCACGGCGGTGAGCCCGAGCAGGAACATCAGCTGCGCGATGGCCACATCAGGCAGGTAGTGGTAGAAAACGCCGATGTCTTGCGGCGGGCACCGAGGTGCTCGGCGACAGCAGCGCGTACACGCTGGACTGGCCGACCGCGTTATTGAACCCCTCGACGGACAGGACGAACGCGCCGAGCGCGGCCAGCGGCGCGGTGAACCGGCTGGGGAACAGGACGCCGACCGCGAACCCCAGGGCGCTGATCACGGCCAGCTCGGCGCAGCCGACCGCTACCGGCCACCACAGCGGATGACCCCAGGTGGCCTGGGTGGCGGTGACCCCGTAGATCACCGCCACGCCGCACAGGTAGAGGATGATCGCCCAGATGGTCGTGGCCGCCCAGGTCACCAGCCAGGCCGTCCAGCGCGGCCGGGGGGTCGCGGTGACCAGGTCGGCGGTGTGGCGCCGGCTGTCCCGCGAGCCCATCCAGGCCGCCACCCCGGCCACGAACGCCACGAAGTCCGGCAGCAGCTTGTTGACCACGACGGAGGCCCGCAGGTCCCACAGCGGCGGATAGTCCATGGCCGTCCGGAAGGGGTCGAACACGAACAGCGCGGCGAGCAGGGGGAACATCCAGGGCATCGCGTTGCGGCGCAGCTCCAGCCGCAGCAGCCGCCACAGCGACATCGGGGACGGGTGACCGGTGCGGTCCGGCCGGGGCCGCGCCGGAGCTTCGGCGACGCGTCATGACCGGGCCTCCGTCAGGACCGCGCTGTACCCGCGCTCCAGCGGGGCGTCGCCCACCCCGTGCCCCTCGCCCCGGGCGGTGAGCTCCTCCGGGGTGCCCCGGAAGACGATCTTCCCCTGGTTCATCAGGGCCACCTCGGTGCAGGCGGCACCGACGTCCTCGACCAGATGGGTGCTGACCACGACCGAGGCGCGCTGGCCGAGGTCACGGAGCAGGGAACGGAAGGCCACCCGCTGCTCCGGGTCCAGCCCGGCGGTCGGCTCATCGAGCAAGCAGCAGCTCGGGATCGTTCACGATCGCCTGCGCGATGCCGACCCGGCGCAGCATCCCCCCGGACAGGGTGCGCAGCTTGGCCTTGGCCTTATCCCCCAGATCAAGCTGCTCGATCGAGCTCGCGACAGCCCGCGGGACCCGCGCCGTGGGCATCTCCTTCAGCAGCGCGAAGTACTCGACGAACTCCACCACGGTGAAGGACGGGTAATAGCCTAGGTTCTGCGGCAGGTACCCGAGCCGGCGCCGGATCTCCCGGCGCGGCCCGTAGCTTCCGGGATCACGGTCCAGGAGCCGGAGCCGTCCGGAGGACGGCGGGAGCACCGTGGCCATCATCCGCAGCAGCGACGTCTTGCCGGCCCCGTTCGGGCCGAGCAGCCCGAAGACCCCCGGGCCCGCCTCCAGGTCCACCCCGGCCACGGCCTGGTTCCGGCCGAACCGCCGGGTCAGGCCGGCGATCTCGATGTTCATGACGTTCCTCTCGGGATCCGGGTCGCATACACGACGATCGCGCCGCAGCACACTGCGCACGCCAGGTAGGGCAGGACAAACGAGGAGTCGGTGAACGCGGCGCTGAACGGGCCGACGGCCCGGGCGGACAGGACCGTGATGGCCCAGCCGCCCAGGCCCGCGACCACGCCCACGTTGGCCGACCGCGACAGCGTGGCCGCGGCCAGGGCCAGCGCGCACACCGCGGTCATCGGGATCAGCCAGCCGAACGTGACCGCGGCCGCGGCCCCCGACGCGGCTGCGGCCGCCAGCCCGAGCACCGCGTTCAGGCCGAACACGGACAGCGCCCGGACCAGCAGCACCATCCGGTCGCTGACGGCCATGCTCCGCGACAACTCCCAGGCTGGATCGATCCCGGGCCCGTAGGCGTAGGCAATGCCCGCCGCCGCCACGGCGGGCGCCAGCAGTTCCACGAACGGCGTCCCGGTGGCCACGGTGGCCAGCGCCCCGGCGCCCAGCACGACCACGGTGGCGATGACCCACCCGAGCAGCAGCGACGGCGTGGTGACCAGGGCCCGGGCCAGGCCGGGTGAGCGCAGCAGCCGCCCGGCCAGCCGCTCAACCCAGCCCGGCTGGCGGCGCCACACCTGCGCGGCGACCCCGGTCCACACCCGGCTCAGGTCGACATCGGCCGGTGCCGTGTCCCAGCCTGGTCGTTCGCTCATCGCGGTCCTCCCTCCGTGGCCGGGCGGCTACCCAGCGCCGCCCGCAACAGCCGCCGGGCCCGGTGCGCGCGGCTCTTGACCGTGCCCTCCGGGATCCCCATCAGCCGCGCCACCTCGGCCACCGGCCGGTCCTCGACGTACATGAGCTGCCAGACATCGCGGTCCGGGCTGCCTTCCGGCCCGAGCGCGGTGACCGCCTCGGCGATCTGGGCGCGCGACAGCGCCGCCTCGGCCGGGTCGCTGGCCTGCCGCCCGTCCGCCTCGATCACCGCGGGCAGCAGCAGCGTGGCCGGACCCCGGCGGCGCAGGAACAGGGCGGCCTGCCGCCGGGCGATCCCCCACATCCAGGCCCCGGGCGGACTCTGCGGCCGGTAGCCCCGGGCTCCCTTCCAGACCCCGAGGAAGGTCTCCTGCAGGACGTCCTCGACGTCCGCGGCGGACAGCACCGACCGGAGCCGGGCGGCCAGCCACGGCGCGTGCCAGGCTGAACAGCTCCCGCAGCGCTACGTCATCGCCGGCCGCCACCCGGGCGACCAGCTCCTCGTCGTCCATCGCCCCTCTATTGCACCCCGGGGGCGACCGGTTCACGAGGAGCAGCGGGAATTAGCGCTGGGGCCGGGCATGGAGGCGGCCGCCGCCCGGGGTCACCCGGCCGGCATCCCCACCTGAGGCAGCCAGGATCAGGCGGCGGCCGCCAGCTCTAGCGGGTTCCCTCCGGCGCCGGGACGGGCGACGTGCCCACCTGCTCCGCACTGGCCCGGGCGCCGGGATGGCCGGCCTCCGCGGCGGCCTCCCGCTCGGTCTCCGCGTTGATCTCGCCGCCGACCAGTACGGCCAGCCCGGCCAGGTACAGCCAGAAAATGAGGATGACCACGCCCGCGAACGCCCCGTAGGTGTTGCTGTAATGGCCGAACTTGGCCACGTAGAACGAGAAGCCCAGGGATGCGGCCAGGAAGATGACGGTCCCGACGATCCCGCCGGTGCTCACCCACTGCCAGCGCGGAGACTCCCGGTTGGGCGCGACGTAGTAGTACACCGAGAACAGCAGCGAGATGACGATGACCGTGAGCACCCAGCGGACCACCGTCCAGGCGATCACGAAGGCCGACCCGGCGAAGGGGACGTGCCCTTCGATGGCCGAGCCGATCGACGCGCCGAACACGATCAGCGCCGAGGCGATCCCGCCCAGCACCGCGGTGGCCACCATCAGCTCGAACGCGATCAGCCGCTTGGGGACGAACTTACGGTCAACCGGCACCTCATAGGCGATGTCGAGGCCGGTTTCCAGCGCGACCATGCCCCCGGACGCACTCCAGACGGCGATGACGAGGCCGAGGATAAGGGCCGTCAGTGAGCCCTTGTGCTCGGACCCCGCGCTGGTGACGGCCTGGGTGAAGACCTTGGAGGCACCCGGTGGCAGCGCCTTCTCCAGGCCGTTCACCAGCTTCGTCAGCGTGCCCGACCCGACATGGATGAGGCTGATCAGGCCCAGCGCGGCGATCACCGCCGGGAACAGGGCCAGGAACCAGTGATAGGCCAGGCTGCTCGCGGTCATCGAGCAGCGGTCCCGGACGAACTTCTTCCCGGTCCGCTTCAGCGTGTTCCGCCAGCCGGCCGCGCCCAGTTCCAGCGGCGAGTCCGGGCCGCCGGACACCTCGCGCTCGGGGGGAATGCTCCGTTGCGGGTCAGCGGGCGGCGCGGATGTGCGCTCGCGGTTGCGTGCCATGACTGGATCTCCCCTATCGGCCGGGCCGCCTGCGCTGTCTGCAGTTGGCGGAGACGCGGCTACCCACAGGCAGCAAGGCAAAACGGATCGGACCCGGGCAGCCAGGTCGATCTGTGCTCCGGTGCTCAGGCGCCGGTACTCAGACGAGCAGAACGATCTTGCCGAGCAGGTGCCCCTGCTCCAGCCGCCGGTAGGCGTCCTGCACCTCGGCCAGCGGGAAGGTCGCGGCGACCGGAATCTCCAGCTCGCCCGCGGCGATCAGCGCCGGCCAGTTCGGCCAGCACCGCGGCGCTGGAGCCGGCGGCGCTGCCCTCGGCCTTGATGCCGTACTTCTCCACGGCCTCGAAGTTGGCGATGGTGTCCACCCGGGAGGGCTGGACAGCCAGATCCTCGACGGCCATCCGCACATAGTCCCCGCCGACGGTGTCGATGAAGGCGTCGACCTGGCTGGCGGCCGCCCGGATCCGGTCGGCCACCCCCTCGCCGTAGCTGACCGGGATCACCCCGTGCGCGCTGAGCCACGCGTGGTGCGGCTCGCTGGCCAGGCCGATCACCGTCGCCCCGGCCCGCCGGGCCAGCTGGACCGCGATCGAGCCGACCCCGCCAGCCGCGCCGGCCACCACCACGGTGTCGCCGGGGCTGAGGGCGACCGCCCGCACCGCCGCGTACGCGGTGGCCCCGGCCACGAACAGGCCCCCGGCCACTTCCCACGGCACCCCGGCTGGCTTGGCCGTCAGGTCCCCGGCTTCGGTCAGGACGTACTCGGCCTGGCTGGCCCGGTTGTCGGTCCAGCCGAGGACCTCATCCCCAGCCGAGAACGCGGTCACGCCCGGGCCGGTCTCCGCCACGATCCCCGCCAGGTCGCTGCCCTGTCCGGAAGGGAAGGTGGCGGGCCACCGCGCGTGCAGCAGGCCCTCCCGGATCTTCGCCTCACCAGGGTTGATCCCGGCCGCCTTGACCTGGACCAGTACCTGCCCCTCCCCTGGCACCGGACGGGGCACGTCCTCGATCTTGAGCACGTCGATCCCGCC
Organism: uncultured Actinomycetes bacterium; assembly: GCA_963837335.1. Lineage (GTDB taxonomy): Bacteria > Actinomycetota > Actinomycetes > Streptosporangiales > Streptosporangiaceae > RYN-230. The sequence goes on from CAWINS010000074.1 coordinate 61,988, forward strand.
GTAATTCTCGAACCGCACTGCCTTTGGCATCGCCACTCCGTTCTCCGGCTCCGGGGGTGGCCCAGCTGCGGGCGGCCCCGGGGCTGGCTCGGTCCGTCGTCCCAGGTTCCGCCAACCCCGGCGCGCTCCCGGTTATGCCCGGCCCGGGCCAGAAGGCAGAATCGGGTCATGGTGACACTGGCCGAGGTGCGTGCCGTGGCACTCGCCCTGCCCCGCACGGAAGAACACCTGATCCGCGACTGGGTCAAGTTCCGGGTCGGCCGGATCGTCTACGCGGCCGTCTCCCCCGACGAGACGATCATGGGCTTCGGGTTCCCCCGGGACGAGCGCCCCGCGCTGATCGCGGCCGAGCCGGACCGGTTCTTCCTGCATCGCCCGAGCGATCAGCGCTACCAGTGGATCGACGCGTGGACGGAGACCATCGGCCCGGCCGAGATGCGCGAGTTCGTGACGGACGCGTGGCGCATGGTCGTGCCCAAGCGGGTGGCCGCCGCCGCGCACCCCGGGCCCCCGACACGTCGCTGAAATACTCAACCGGCAATAACTTTTGGGCGATACAGAGCCGTTCCCTGGCTGGAACTGCTCGTGAGTAATTTGTGGGTGATTGGACAGGATTAGCGCGTTTCGCGATTGGGCCAGCCTCGCGGGGAGCAGGCCCGCGGGCCGGTCGCCTAAATGACCGGACAACACCGGACACGCCTTATTCCGGCCTTAACCAGGCGGTCAGGCAGTAGGATCTGGCTTTCTACGCTTGCCGCGCTTTATTCTTGATGAGCACTATTCGCGACAGGCTACCCAGGGGTGGGGAAGGGGGGGCCACGCGCGGTCAGCAGTCACCGCAGTCACGCGACGCCGAGGAACTGGCCGCGTGCTTCACCGTGCACGCCAGGGACCTGTTCGGCTACGCCTGCGTACTGCCCGGCGCCGGCCGGCCGCTGGCCGGCGATCTGGTCCAGGCCACCTTCGAGGCGGCCGCCGCAGTCTGGTGCACGTTACGCGATCTGTCCGCGGACCAGCGCTACGACTGGCTGCGGGACACCCTGGCCGCCGCGATCGAGCTCCGGACCGGCCATCCGGCGGACCGCGCGTTCGTCTCCCCGGCCCACCGGCGGCTCACCCAGCTGAAGATGGCCCGGTTCGGCGCGGACTACGACGCCGTGGCGGGCCTGGACCGGTTCGCGGGCTGGCTGCGCACCCAGGAAAACAGCGCGCAGACGATCGGAACGCTTGACAACGGCCCTCCCGTTAACGGTTTGCGCGCGAATGGGGTATCCCCGAATGGGGGGATTAGCTGTCCGCGCGGAACCGGCGCAACCGCCCCGCCGGGGAGTTACGGTGACCCGGTGAGCGCGCTCTACGAGGAGCACTACGCGTCGCTCGTACGGCTGGCCGCATTGCTGGTCCACGACACGGCGACCGCGGAAGTGATCGTGCAGGACTCGTTCGTGGCCGTAGCCGCGGCGTGGCGGCGCCGTGGGCACCTCGATGGCGCGCTGGACTTCCTCCGCCAGGCGGTCCTGGAGCGGTCCCGGTCGGGCCGGTACCGCTCATCGGCGGCTAACGGATCCGCGAACGGTTCCGCACCACTGCTGGCCGCCCTCGGCGCGCTGCCTGCCCGGCAGCGCGAGGTGCTGGTCATGCGCTACTACGCCAACCTCTCCGAGGAGCAGGCCGCCGACGCCATCGGCATCAGCCGGGCGGCGGTCCGGCGGCACGCCACCCGGGCCGGCGCCGCACTCCGCACCCTGCTCGACGCGAGCTGAGGGACGACACCGGGGCCCGGCCGGTGTTCGTTGCGGGCCTTAAGGCGGCGCATGCGCGGCCCGCAGACCGGAGCTGACGGCGGGAGCGCGCCGGCGGCCCCGGGTTTGCCCCGCAGTGCCCCGGGTAGCCCGCGCTTCCATGACTTCCGCTACGAAGGTGGCGCCGGCCGGCGAACGGCACGCACGGTTCGCCGACGAGGCGCTGGTGCACATGGCGGACCTGCGCGCCGCCGCCGCGGCCATGACCCGCAATCCGCACGACGCCGAGGACCTGGTGCAGGAGACCTACACCAAGGCCTACGCCAGCTTCCGGCAGTTCCGCGCGGGCAGCAACGCCCGGGCGTGGCTGCTGCGGATCCTCACCAACACGTTCATCAGCGGCTACCGGCGCCGTCAGCGCGAGCCGGTCCGGGTTTCCACGACGGGAGTCGAGGACGGCCAGCTCACCAGGGACTGGGCCGGCCGCGGTGTGGCCCCGCGGTCCGCCGAGGAGATGGCGCTGGACCGGCTGCCCGACTCGTCGGTCATCCGGGCGCTGAAGGAACTGCCGCAGGACTTCCGCACCGCGGTCTACCTGGCCGACATGGAAGGCTTCAGTTACCGGGAGGTCGCGGACATCATGCGCTGCCCGGTCGGCACCGTGATGTCCCGGCTGCACCGGGCCCGGGGCCAGTTGCGTGGCCAGCTCCGGGAACAGGCCGCCGAGCGGGGCATCGTGCCGCACCCGCGCTACTGCGCTGAGGGGTAAGCACTGGGCGGTAAGCGGGAACGCTTCCTGCCCGGCGCGCCGCATGGGGGATGTTTAGGACCCTGGAGAAGGGAATTTCCAAGATCAAAGCTCAGCCGGCTTTCCAAGTTCTGCCTAGCCAGAAGGAGGTCCAGGCATGGGCGGTGCCGTCATACTCAACTGGGTTCTCGGAGCAATCATCTTCGTGCTCATCGTCGGCGGGGGGGTATACGCGATCTTCCGGCACGGGAAGGCCGGCCCGAACGACCAGGAGGCCCGCCAGCACTACGAGGCCAAGGCCGACCCCAATGTCACGCCCCTGGGTGAGCACGTGCCCGCCGAACCGGTGGCCGCCGCGCATGGCCTGACCGAATCCCAGTCCCCCCGGCAAGATGCCACGCAGAACGCGAGCCAGCACGGCGGCCAGGCCAGCACCCGGCCGTCCGGCGACCGGACGGACGGGGCGGGCCGCGACCCGGAATGACCCGGCCTGGGCCCAGGAGACGGAAGTGATCCGGGTCAGGAGGCGGAGCTGTCCCGGCGCCGCAGGAAGCTGATGAATTCGGCGCCCTCGCGCAGCCGCCGCCGCATCATGTCGGGGCTGCGCAGCATCTCGGCGGACATTTCGGCGATCTTGCCGGCCCGGAAATAGAACTGCCGGTAGAAGCTCTCCACGGAGTCGTAGATCTCGGTCCGGTTGAGGTTGGGATAGCTGAGCGCCGCGGCCTGCACCCCGCGCTCGTCGATCAGCGCGGCGTCGTCCTCCGGCAGCCATCCGTTCTCCCTGGCCTGCCGGTACAGGGCGGTTCCCGGATACGGGGCCGCGATGGAGACCTGCAGGGAATGCGGGTTGATCTCCTTGGCGAAACGGATCGTTTCCTGGATCGTCTCGGTGGTCTCACCCGGCAGGCCGACGATAAAGGTGCCGTGGATAGTGATGCCGAGATCCCGGCAGTCCTTGGTGAACTGGCGGGCCCGGTTGACCCGGACACCTTTCTTGATGTTGATGAGAATTTGCTGGTTCCCGGACTCGTATCCCACCAGCAGCAGGCGCAGGCCATTGTCCCGCAGGACCTTCAGCGTGTCGTAGGGGACGTTGGCTTTCGCATTGCACGACCAGGTCAGGCCTAGTTTCCCCATGCCGCGGGCGATCTGCTCGGCGCGCCGCCGGTCGTCGGTGAACGTGTCATCGTCGAAGAAGACTTCCTGGACCGACGGGAACAATTTGGTGATGCGGGCCATCTCGCCCAGGACGTGATCGGCGCTCCTGGTGCGGTAGCGGTGACCGCCGACGGTCTGCGGCCACAGGCAGAACGTGCACCGCGACCGGCAGCCCCGCCCGGTGTACAGCGACACGTACGGATGCTTGAGGTAGCCGATGAAGTAGTCGTTCACGTTCAGGTCGCGCTGGTACACGTCGGTGACGTAGGGCAGGCGGTCCATGTCCTCCAGGACCGGCCGGTCCGGGGTGTGCACCACCTCGCCGGCCAGGTCCCGGAACGTGACTCCCCGGACCTCGGCCAGCGGCCGGCCCTCGGCCACCTCGGCGATGGTGAAGTCGAACTCCTCGCGGGCCACGAAATCGATCGCGTCCGAGGCCAGCAGGGAGGACTCCGGTTCCACCGCGACCTTGGCGCCGACGAACCCGAGCTTGAGGGCCGGGTTCGCCCGCTTGAGCGCCTCGGCCACACCGACGTCCCCGGCGAAGGACGGGGAACTCGTGTGCAGTACCGCCAGGTCGTACTGGCCGGCGAGCGGAACCACATCGCCCTGGCCGAGCCCCGCGGCGGGGGCGTCGACCAGTTTGCTGCCCGGCACGATGGCGGCGACCTGGGCCAGCCAGGTCGGATACCAGAACGACCTGATCTCGCGTTTCGCCTGATAGCGCGAGCCCGCCCCGCCATCGAACCCCTCGTACGACGGGGGGTGCAGGAATAGTGTGCGCATCATGGATAGCCCGCCTCCCGGAAGGTAGCTGCGTTCGGGCGGCCGCCGGAAGGCTCCCTGGCCAGGCCGATGGAGGCCAGCGCGGCCGCGAAGGGCTGATCCCAGTCTTCGCCCGGGACGCCGGCCCCGGCGATGCGGGGCCGGCCGGGCGTGGGCCAGCCGGGCACGGGCCGGCCGAGGGCGGGCCGGCCGAGGGCGGCGAGCACGCTCGCGGTGATCTCCGGCGGCCGGGGGCTGCACGCCTCGGCTCCGCCGAGTTCCAGCTCGTGCTGGAGGTTTTCCCGGCCGTGACCGGGCATCGCGTCCACGAGCACCAGCCCGCGGCCCGCGGCCCGGGCCTCACCGCAGGTCAGCGCGCCGGGCAGGGTCACCACCAGGTCACAGGCGCTCATCAGCTCGGCGATCCGCGGGGTAAAGCCGTACGGATGGACCCGGGGCGAACTGGCCGCCAGGGCCCCGAGCCGGGCCGCGAGGCGGCGGTTACGGCCGGCCACCCCCAGCACGTGCACACCGGCCGCGGCCAGGGCGCGCGCGGCCCCCTCCACCGGGCCCAGGCCCCATCCGCCGCCCATGAGCAGGACGCACCGGGCGTCTGCCGGTATCCCCAGCGATACCCGGGCCTGCGCGCGCGGGCGCAGGCGGGCGAAGGCGGGCCGCACCGGCGGCGGAACCACGGCAACCCGGGCCCGGGGCAGGTAGCGGCGCACTCCGGCCGCCCCGGCCGGGGAGGTCACCAGGAACAAGTCGATGCCCGGCCGGACCCAGGTAGCGTGCGGCAGGGCGTCGGGGCAGAGCACGACGGTACGCGGCCACGGCCGGGACCCGCCGAGTTCCGCCGCGGCCGGGACACCCGCCGCGAACACGCTGATGACCAGGTCGGCAGGTTCGCGGCGGAGCTCGCCGTGGAGGGCGGAGACCAGCCGCGGCGTGGCGGCGCGGTCCATGGCCGTGGCCACCCGGCTGCCCGCACGCAGATGGGCGAAGTGCAGCCCGTCGAAGACCCCGGGCATGGCCATCAGCCGGCGGAAGACCCAGTCGCCTGCTGGGCCCGCGCGCGGGCCCAGCAGCCTCATGCAGTCCAGGGTCCGGCTTTCCCAGCCGAGACCGGCCAGGCTGGCGGAGATCACCTCGGCGACGACGTCATGGCCCAGGCCCAGTGAGCCGGAGAGGATCACCGCGCGTTTCGGCACCAGCCTGCACCTCCCCGTTTCCGTCACAGGCTTTTCGCCACAGGCGTTCCGTCACTGGCTCGGGGACGATGGCCCTACCCGGCTCCGCGCCCGCGAAAACGCCCGCAGGCTGCTCAGGCCAGGTTTGCCCGGCGCGTCGCGGGTAACTTGACCCGGGTGCCCGAGCCGACCGGTACGTGCCCGTGTCCAGCCGGAACAGCCGCGTGACCCGCAGCCAGCCGCCGGAGAAGGCCCCGCTGGCCCGCCGGGCCGGCGCCTGGCTGGCCTGGTGGGTCCTGCTGATGTCGTTCTGGGTGATCCTGGACGATTCGATCGCCACCGATGAGCTGCTGGCCGGGGCGGGTGCGGCGGCCCTGGCGGCGTTGCTGGCCGAGCTGGTCACCTACCAGGCCGCCGCCCGGGTACGGATCAGGGCCCGGTGGCTGGCGCGGGCCATCGAACTCCCCGGCCAGGTCGCCGGGGACACCGCGATCGTGTTCGCCGCCTTGTGGCGACGGCTGGCCCACGGCGAGGAGCCGCCCAGCGGGTTCCGGGTGCTGCCGGTCTGCTACGGCGAAGACACGGCCGAGGAACGAACCCGACGGGCGCTGCTGATCTACGGCAAGTCCGTCGCCCCGAACTCCATCGCGGCAGGCATCGACAAGGACACGGACACGATGGTGATCCATCAGCTTGTGGTGAACGAAGGAGAGGCGGCTGAGTGAACAGTTTCGTGATCGCGGCCATCGTCATGCTGCTGGCCGCGATCCCCTGCGGGATCGTGGTGGTGCGGGGCACGACTATGGACGCCGTCGTGGCCTACGAGGCGGTCAGCTCCATCGTTTTCATGGTGCTGGTGCTGCTGGCCGAAGGGTTCCGCCGCTCGGGTGAGTTCGAGCTTCCGGTACACCTCGCTGTGCTGCTGTTCGGCAGCGGGCTGGTCTTCGTGAGGTTCCTGGAGCGGTGGCTGTGACCGCCCACGGGATCGTCGCCGACATCCTGCTGGGCCTGGCCGCCGCCGTGGTGCTGGTCTCGTCGGCTGGCATCCTGGTCATGCGGGACGCCTATCAGAAGCTGCACTACGTCGCTCCCATCGCGGTGGTGGCGCCGGTGATCGTCGCCCTGGCCGTCCTGGTCCAGTCCGGCTGGACCGAGAACAGCGGAGAAACCTGGCTGGCGCTGCTGTTTATGCTGGCCGGCGGTCCATTCCTGGCCCACGCCACGATCAGGGCCGCCCGGATCAGGGAAAAAGGCGACTGGCGGCCGGTGCTGGCCGGCCGGGGGCGGGGCGGGGCGGACCGCAGGGCCGGCCGCCAGATCGGCAGCAGCCTGACCACACCGCCGGCGGCCGCGATGGGTAGCGCGCAGCTCGCGGCGGTGGTCACGCCGTACACGATTCCCACTCCCCTGATGGATGTCCTGCAGTTGACGCTCCTGGTGCTGGTGGCCGCGGGCGCCACCGCGGTGGTGCTGATCCGCGAACCGGTCCGCCAGGTAGTCATGCTGAGCGTCTACGGCGTGCTGCTGGCCGTGCTCTTCCTGGCCTTCCAGGCGCCCGATGTGACCCTGTCCGAGCTGACCGTGGGCGCCGTCGCGCTGCCCGTGCTGCTGCTGCTGGCCCTGGCCAAGGTGAGGAGGCGGGAGAAATGACGCCTGGGCAGCGCCGCTGGATCTTCCTGGCCGGGGCTGCGGGCCTGGCCGCCTTCTACCTGTGGGGGCTGACCGGGCTGCCGGGCTTCGGCAACTATCCCGGCCCGTACGGCGACATCATCAACCGCGTGGCGGTGGCCCAGACCAACGCGACCGGCGTGGTCTCCGCGGTCAACTTCGAGTACCGCGGGTTCGACACGGTGGGCGAGGAGTTCATTCTGTTCGTCGCGGCTACCGGGATGGCCGTGGTGCTGCGCCACCTCCGCAACGAGCGGCAGCAGGACGAGGATGACCCGACGGCGGACTGGGCGATCCCGCCGGCCAGCGACGCGGTACGCCTGGCGGCGCTGTTCTTCACCGGGCCGGTCGTGGTGATGGGCTGGTTTCTCGCCTCGCACGCGCAGACCAGCCCGTCGGGCGGGTTCCAGGGCGGGGTGGTCCTGGCCACCGCGTTCATCCTCATCTACCTGTCCGGGGAGTTCCTGCTGTTCCGGCGGATCAGCCCGGCCGACGTCACCGACGCGGTCGAGGCGGTCGGCGCAGGCGGCTTCGCCGCCATCGGGATCAGCGCGGTGGCCATGGGACTGCCCTACCTGAAGAATTTCCTGCCGCGCGGCACCGTCCCCGGTGCGGTGAGCTCGGGCGGGACCATCCCGCTGATCAGCTTCTGCGTCGGCCTGGAGGTGGCGGCGGCCTTCGTCCTGATCGTCGGTGAGCTGGTCGAGCAGACTCTCCTCGTCCGGCAGGGGGAGCGGTGATGCACATCTTCCCGTTCGTCGTGGTGGTGTACATCCTGACCGTCGGCTTGTACGGCGTCGTGACCAGCCGTCACCTGGTCCACCAGATCGTCTGCCTGATCGTGGTGCAGTCCTCGACCTACGTCCTGCTGCTCGGCATCGGGTACAAGACCGGCGCGGTAGCGCCGTACTTCTACGACATCCCGGTGCACACCCCCGCCGTCGACCCGGTGGTCCAGGCGCTGGCCCTGACCGACGTGGTGGTCGAGGCCGCCGTCACCGCCCTGCTGCTGGCCATCGCCGTCCAGGCCCAGAAGCGGTTCGGGACCCTCGATCCGCAAGAACTCGTCCAGCTCAAGGGCTGAGGCCGACCCGCCGTGGACCAGCTTCTGCCCTTGGCCGTCGTCCTGCCGCTGCTCGTGGCAGCGGCGATCGGCGCGCTGAACCCCCTGCTGCGCCGCCAGCGCCGGATCCTGGACTCGGTGGCCATCGCGGCCAGCGCCGTGGTGACCGGCCTGCTGGTGGTCATCATGATCCGGGTCGCGGGCCACGACGAGACCTACTGGTTCGGTGGCTTCCGGCCGCATCACGGGATCGCGATCGGCATCGACTTCGAGGTCGGGCCGCTCAGCGCGGGCCTGGCCTGCCTGGCCGCGGTTCTGGTCACCGCGGGAATGATCTTCTCCTGGCGGTACTTCGAGCGGGTGGCCACCTACTATCACGTGCTGATGCTGGCGTTCCTGGCGGGCCTGACGGGGTTCTGCCTGACCGGCGACATCTTCGACATGTTCGTGTGGTTCGAGCTGATGAGCGTGGCAGCCTACGCGCTGACCGCCTACCGCCCGGAGGAACGTGGCTCAATCCAGGGCGCACTGAACTTCGCGATCACCAACAGCATCGGCGCCTACCTGGCCCTGTCCGGGATCGCCGTCGTCTACGGCCGGACCGGGGCGCTGAACATGGCCCAGATCGGCCAGGATCTCGCCCGGCACCGGCCGGACGGCCTGGTCGTGGTGGCGTTCGTGCTGATCATCACCGGATGGCTGATCAAGGCCGCGATCGTCCCGTTCCACTTCTGGCTGGCCGACGCGCAGGCGGTCGCCCCTACCCCGGTCTGCGTGCTGTTCTCCGGGGTCATGGTGGAAATCGGGTTGTATGGCATCGCCCGGGTCTACTGGTCGATGTTCGGCCAGGCCCTGAGGGCACTGGGGAACCGCACCGCGATCACTGACGCGTTCCTGGCCCTCGGCCTGCTCACCACCGTCGTCGGCGCCCTGTTCTGCCTCCGGGAACGGCACATCAAGCGGCTGCTCGCGTTCTCCACGATTAGCCACGCAGGCATGTTCCTGGTGGGCATCGCCCTGCTCAGCCCGGCCGGGCTGGCGGGCACGGCCGTTTTCGTGGCCGGGCACGCGATGGTGACGGCCGCATTGTTCCTCTGCACCGGGATCGTGCTGCACCGTCTGCGGTCGGTCAACGAGACCTGGCTGCATGGCCGGGGGCGCCGATTGCGGGTGACCGGCGTGATCTTCACGCTGGCGGCCCTCGGCCTGGCCGACCTGCCCCCATTCGCCACCTATGTGGGCCAGGGCTGGCTCACCGGCAGCGGCGGCGCGCACGGGAGGGCCTGGCTCACGGTGCTGCTCGTGTTCGCTTCGGTCCTGGTCGGCGGGGCGGTGCTGCGGGTCGCCGGGGGCGTCTTCTACGGGCTGGGCGACCCTCCCAGCGAGACCCTGCAGATGGCGGAGGAGTCGTCGGAGGAGACCAGCGAGACGGATGAGGATAAGCAGCGCACGCCGCTCAGCATGATCGTGCCGCCAGCGGTTCTGGTCGCCGCAGCGGCGGTGATTGGCCTGCTGCCCAGGCTGGGTTCGGTGGTGGAGGCGGCCGCGGTGCGGTTCCAGGATCAGCACGCCTACAACGCGACCGTGCTGCATGGGGCACGCGTCGCTCAGGTGACCGCGCCGTACGCCGCCGGGCCCGCCGGGGTGACCGTGACCGACCTGGTCATCGGGCTGGGCACGGCGGCCGGCGCGGTCTTCCTCGCCTTCCTGGCCCTGTACTGGCGGCGGCTGCCGCTGCTGCGCCGGGGGTTCGAGCCGGGCACCGGGCTGGTGCGGCCGCTGCGGCGGTTCCAGAGCGGCGTGGTCAACGACTACGTCACCTGGATCGTGATCGGGGTGGCCTGCCTGGGCGGCGCCCTGGCCTTCTCGATCCGCTAGGCCAGGCTCCCGGCCCGGACCGGCCGGGCGGAGCGCCGGCTCAACGGCCGACCAGGCTGAGCAACTGTTCCCCGGGCCCCCCCGGTGACCAGTTCCTTGTAGCCGACCTCGTCGGACAGCACGGTCATCCGCTCGTCCTCGCTGGTCAGCACCCTGCCACGACCCGAGTCGGCGTGCTCCACCCGGACCGGCCAGCACCACCTGTTCATCATGGCAGGCTGGCCTGGACCGCCCGAAGCCGCAGTTGCCGCCCCGCCGCCCGCACGGCTCACCCAGCCGCTCGCTGAAGCACTACAGCAAGAGCCGCCGGGCAGTCGGCCAGCCCGGCGTATCGGCGTGTCATCGCCACCTGGGACCGTGCAACTGAGCGGCGCCGGTCCGCGTGCTCGCGGGCCACGACCGCCACCTCATCCGGCGGGGCGCATCCACGGTCGGCTCGGCCGGCCCGCAAAAATCCGGCCGCGCCGCAGCGCCGCGGCTCGCTCGTATTCGTTGATCAGGCCCCTGAGGACCGGTGTTCGGCGGATCTGCACGTGTCGAGATCTGTTGCGGTGACGCGGGAAGCCGGACCAGGGTCTGGGACGCGCTGGCCGAGGCCCTGATGAGGCCGGGCGGTGTTGTAGTGCTCCTGTACTCGGCCAGGACCGCTCGCAGGCACGCCTGATTCAGGATCAGGGCCCGGTCGAGGATCTCACGGCGCACGGCGCCAATAAGGCGCTCGCAGATCGCGTTCATCCGCGGCGCCTGCACCGCGGTGCACACGATGATGGTGCCGGCGGCTTGGAAGACGGCATCGAAGGACGCGGTGAAGTTCGAGCCGTGGTCACGGATCAGGAACCGGAAGTCCCCGAACCGCTCACCGAGGCCCAGGGCCAGGTTGCGGGCCTGCTGTACTGTCCAGTCGCCCGTCGGGTGGGCGGTGACGCCCCCGAGGTGCATCCGGCGGGTGCCGTGCTCGACGAACACCAGTACCTGCAGCCTGGTCGGTGCCACCGTGTCAACGTGCAGGAAATCGGCGGCCAGGATCCCGGCGGCCTGCGCGTGCAGGAACTGCCGCCAGGCTGGGCCATCCCGGCGCGGCGCCGGATCAATGCCCGCAGCGCGGAGGATCTCACCGACCGTGGACACCGCGACCGCCACGCCCAGCGGTAGACGATCTCGAGCAGCACCCGGCCAGCCAGCCTCGCAGGCAAAACGGGCAGGTCAACAACGCGATCGAGTTTCCGGTCGGCAAAGGAGTCAACAAACCACCGCTAGCCGGCCCGGTCAGCTTGCTGGCCTGCGCACGGGTGCCGGGGTGCCGGGCTGCGGGGCGGTCACACGCTGCGCCAGTCGTCGCTGGTGATGTGCGAGCCGGCCTGCGGGCCCATCTGCAGCATGCCGCCGTCGACCGGCCAGGAGGCGCCGGTGACGTAGCGCGGCGGGGGAGGCGAGGAACGCGATGACCGCCGCGATCTCCCGCGCGTCGCCGGGCCGGCCGAGCGGCACGCCGGGCCGGTGCACCTCGTGCGGGTCCTGGTCCTCCATGCCGGTCATCGGCGTCGCGATCTCGCCGGGCGCGACGAGTTCGCGGTGATGCCGTACTGCCCGAGTTCGAGCGCCAGCGTCTTGATCAGCCCGCCGAGGCCGTGCTTCGCGGCGTCGTAGGCGGCCGAGCCGACCCGCGGCTGGTGCTCGTGCACGCTGGTGATCGGCGATGATCCGCCCGCCGTTGCCGGCCTGCGACCATCCGCCGCGCGGCCCGCTGGATGCAGCGACGAACGCGCCGTCGAGGTCGGTCGCCACCGTGTGCCGCCACTGCTCGAGCGTCATGTCGAGGAAGGGGCCGTTGTCGCCGGTGCCGGCGTTGTTCACGAACACGTCGACGCCGCCGAGCTGGTCCGCCAGTCGTCGATGACGTCGCCCGCAGCTCGGCAGGTCGGCGGATGTCGAGCTGCGCGACGACGGCGTTGACCGGCCGGGGGCCGGACCTCAGCGCGCGGTGTCCTCGGCGCCCTCGGCTCCTCGTCGCGAGTGCCAGGTGATGCCGATGTCCATCCCGGCCTCGGCGAGCGCGACGGCCGTCGCACGGCCGATGCCGGAGTCGGAGCCGGTAACGATGGCGCGGTGTGGCTGAAAGCTCATGGCTCCCCACTCCCCGGCAGCGGCGCGTCCACACCCTGGCACCGGCTGCCCGGTCCCAATCACCCGGCGGCCGGGTCCCCCGCAGGCAGGCCTCGCCGCCCCCGGATCGGCGAGCACATCCAGTCTCGTCACAGCGCTGGCCGCATTAGCTAACAGCTGTAGCCGTGGCAGCGGCCTAATCCAGCCAGGAGAATAGAGCAGCCTCCGAGGCCGCAAAGACGCGGCCGCACCCTGCTTGCTGCGCCCGGCGCATACGGCTTCGGAGACTGAGCCCTTGCACGCCAGGGCCGGGCAGAAGTTTTGGTGCCTCCCGACCGGACGTGTATAGGGGCGGACAGGCTGCTCGGCCCGATTGCGCCATAGGCTGGTTCCGGGTCCGGGAGTGGCTTATCCGATGAGCTGGTGCCGGGGGTGCAAGCCGGCGTGATTACTGCTTGAAGTCCTTCTCCTGCAGGCACGTCTGCAGGGTCCGCCCGCTTTCCCAGGAGTTGGCGCCCGGCACCACCTCCGGCCACGGGATGTCCGCTCGGTTCTGGCGCTTGTGCGGGGTAGAGATGCCGAGCCTGCGGTCCCGCTCGTGGATCAGGGTCTCATTGGCCTGGCTGTCCCCGGTCAGGCCCATCATCAGCTGGGGGACTCCGTAAGGGAAATCATCGCGGTCATACTGCCAGGTGTGGAAGGTCTTCCCGTAGGTCGACACCAGATCGTCAAAGTAGGCGTGTTCGGCCAGGTCAGGAATGCCCGGGGCGATCAGGATGCCGGACTTGACCTCGTAGTGGTGGCTGTGCCACCGGCGCTTCTCGTCGTCGGGCAGACTCCGGAACCGCTCCTCACTGGTGATGTACTCGATCCGATCAGACGGGCGTCAGGCTCATTGCGATCGAAGATTACGCACTCGTGCAGATCGGGACGCAGGTGGATGCAGAAATGCGACGCCTCCACCTGCCTGCCCATGTCGTCGGCGTACATGTGGAAGCCGTTCAGATAGGTGCTCATCGCGGCCAGCGGGTACTTCGTTTGCATGGCGCCGGATGCCACGTCGAGCATGCGGTGCTTCAAGGGATGGCCTTTGCCGACCTTCGCTGCCGTCACCGCCTTGCGGCCCAGGATCAGGCTGGCCGCTGTCACTGCCCCGGCTACGAAAGCGATACCCGTACCCCCGGCCAGCTGCTGTGCGGGCTGTTTCTTCCGGCTCGAAGTGGTGTAGCGCGGCACGGTCACTCCTTCGGTGAGCGGTGAGTCCTTCAGCTCGATCTAGAACCAGCAGATTGCAGCTGATGGCGGCGCCGATACCGCTGTACAGGCGGCCTTTCGGGGAATGCTCGACTGGGGATGCTCTAGGCAGCGCCTGACTGGCAGCCCTTAACGGCCTGACTATGTTCATCGCCACGCGTCAATGATTGCGCAGCGCGTTAATCAGCTATGGCTTGCTCACCGATGGCGTTCGACACGGAGTTCCCGCGCACGCCGAGGAGGTCCTTGGGAAGATATCCACATGACTGGCGGAGTCCGCGACCTGGCCGGGAGCCTGGAACTGTGAACCATCCGCGGCAAGGCCCGCCCGTCGGCACAGGCTGTTGCCATCACGCTAGTGTCCTGAGTCGTTAATTCGTTTGCAGTATGCGGCGAGGGTGTCGAGGATGTCGTCGGCGGTCTTGGTCCAGACGAACGGCTTCGGGGTCCTTGTTCCACTCGTTGATCCAGCCGCGGATGTCGCGTTCGAGTTCGGTGACGCTGCGGTGGGCCGAGCGGCGGAGTTTGCGGCTGGTCAGCTCGGCGAACCAGCGCTCGACGAGGTTGAGCCAGGACGAGGTGGGGGTGAAGTGCAGGTGGAAGCGGGGGTGCCGCAGCAGCCACTTCTTGACCGCCGCGGTCTTGTGGGTGGCGTAGTTGTCCAGGACCAGGTGGAGTTCCAGGTCCTGGGGCACGGCGGCGTCGATGATCTTCAGGAAGCGCAGGAACTCCTGGTGGCGGTGGCGGCGGTAGTGCTGGGCGATCACCGAGCCGGAGGCGATGTCCAGGGCGGCGAACAGGCTGGTCGTGCCGTGCCGGACGTAGTCGTGGGTCATCTGCGCCGGCGTGGTCGGGCACATCGGCAGGCACGGGCTGGGTCCGGTCCAGGGCCTGTATCTGCGACTTCTCGTCCACCGCCAGGACCAGGGCGTTCTCCGGCGGGCAGGTAGATGCCGACCACGTCGCGGACCTTGTCGACGAACTGCGGGTCGGTCGACAGCTTCCAGGTCTCGACGATGTGCGGCTTGAGGCCGAACGCCCGCCAGATCCGCGAGACCGCCGACTGCGACATGCCCGCCGCCCTGGCCATCGAACGCGTCGACCAGTGCGTGTCCCCGCCGGCGGCGTCTGCTCCAGCGTCCTCGGCGACCACGGCCTCGACCTGCTCGTCGGTGATCTCCGCGGGCCCCCCGGACGCGGCTCGTCCGCCAGGCCCTCCAGCCGGTCCGCGACGAACCGGGACCGCCACTTGCGCACCGTCTCCCGCGAGACACCCAGGTCAGCGGCGACCGCCGCTGATCGGGCGCGCCCTCCGCACAGGCCAGCACGATCCTCGACCGCAGCACCAGCGCCTGCGAGGTCTTCTGCTTCCGCGCCCAGCCTCCAGCGACCCGGCGTTCTCATCGGACAACTCCACCGGCAACAGCTTCGGACCAGGCACCGACCAACCCTACAATGACAAGAGAATCTAATGACTCAGGACACTAGATGGGCCGCATAAGTTCCTGGCCAGGGCGGGATACCCAGCCCGGGGGCCAGCTCATGCCGTTGCGCCTGTTCATCCGCCCGCCAGGCCAGCCTGGATCGCTGCTGCCCCGGCGGCGTTCCGGGATCCGCTCGTAGTCGAAGTGGAAGATCTATGGCCGTCCTGCTGCAGGGGGCGTACGGGCACTTCGGCGAGTTGATCGGCAGCTGGGTGAAGTTCGGGCTGCCGAGCCGTTTGAGCTGGGTGTCCAGGTAGGAGAAGTTGCCGCCCCGCAGCAGAGGGTCGTTGGTGAAGTCCATGCCCACCACGACATGCTGCGTGCGAACGCCACCTACTCGGTCTCGGCGAAGAAGTTCTCCGGGAGCCGGTCCCACCACCAGCCGGGCCGGCCAGCGACCTGGCGGCCACCGGGCAGGCCGGGCGGACGCGGTTCGGCCTGACGCAGATCCGAGACAGCGCACCGAGCAGGGTGGCTCCGGCCGCCAGCCGGACGGCTGGCGGCCGGCGCGGCCCGCTCAGCCAGTTTCCCGTGCGGCCGGCTGCGGTGAGCGCTGGAACTCCGCGACCAGCTTCTTGCAGAATGCAGGCAGGTCATCGGGCTTACGGCTCGTCACCAGCACGTTCGGCCCCTGCGTGCAGACCTGGACCTCGGCGTCCACCCAGGTCCCTCCCGCGTTCTGGATGTCGGTCCGCAGGCTCGGCCAGGAAGTCAGCGTCCGCCCGCGCACCAGATCCGCCTCGACAAGCGTCCACGGCCCGTGGCAGATGACCGCGGCCGGCTTGCCCGCCGCGAACATCGCGCGGGCGAACTCCACCGCGGCCGGCACCGTGCGCAGCTGGTCAGGATTGGCCACGCCGCCGGGCAGCACCAGGGCGTCGTAGTCAGCCGGGTCGGCCTGGCTGACGGCCTGGTCCACCGGGAAGGCATCGCCCTTGTCCAGGTGATTGAAGGCCTGCGCCTGGCCCGGCTCCGGCGCCAGGAGCTCCGGTGTCCCCCCGGCCTCCCTGACTGCCTGCCACGGCTCGGTGAACTCAGCCTGCTCCATGCCCTCGTTAGCCACCATGAACGCCACACGGCGGCCGGTCAGCTCGCTTGCCATCTAACTGGTCCTCCTCCTGCAGGTAACCTCATCAGCTACGGTCAGCGGAACGCAGCCATGTCCAGGTCATGACAGCTCACGACCCCTTGAGGACAGCCCGCTCGCGCTGGTCCCCGCCTGCCCGTGGTCATGCGCCTTAAACCGCCGGCGGGGTACTCCCCAGCCGGCCCCTCGACGCCACCGATGTACTCACGCAGGCAGGCCAGGGCGTGCTGCAGCACGCCCAGGAGACCCCCTCGATGACGCCAGGTAAGCGCCAGCTCCGCGTCCCGGGACGGCCGGGGCCAGCTGCTGGGCAACGGTGGCATTGCCGAGAAGATGTTCTGGCACCCCGTGGCAGGTACCTTCGCTACTCACATCTCACCGGCCGCCTGGCTGACGGCCAGGTGCAGTGGCCCGGACGCCGGGCCTGGGCTGGTCCCGCCGTATGGCAAGGGACTCTCTGCCAGCTGCCGTACAGCGGCGAAAGCAGCTCCCGGCCCAGCCACATCCGCAACCGGTGCCCGCTGGACGCAACTGGACCTGACCGGGCCGACTCGGACGTTGGCGGCTGTACTGGCATGCGCCGCGCCTACGCACAACAGGAGATTGAAACGCTCGCGTCCCGCCACCGGACCGCCATGCCACAGCCGGCATCGAGACCGGCAAATCATTGCGCCCGGAATGCATGGTCCGCCACTCGCCAGTCAAGCGAAGGTGTGCGATGGCCGCGAGCCGGGCGGTGTGCTGGTCTGGCGGCCGGGTCGGGCGCTTCCGGTTGCATCCGCCCAAGCCGCTGCCCTGGCGGCATACTGACCGTTGTCACGAGGGCAGCTGGCCTTACCGGACTCCAGCGACACCTCGTGATGAAGACTGTGGTGCCCGAGGTGGCGAGAACGTGCGCCCCGCGTCGTCGGGGTGCACCGCCTCCCAGGCATCAGTGACACCGCACGCGAGACGATCAGGAAGGTCAGCTTCACGCCCACAAGTCCAGAATCGTCGCGCCATCCGCCAGCTCGGCACGGTCTACCTGCCCAAGTACCAGGACGCGGCACGAGCCGACGGCGAGATGAAGTACATCTGGGCAGGTGGCACAGGTTTTTGGCAGGCACAGGTGCCAGGCCAGCAGCGCGCCCGGGGTGATGAGTCGGTGGGCGCGCAGCACGACTGGCAGATGCTGGGCGAGCGCCGCCAGGATAGCCCGGTCGGCCCAGCCCGGCTTGGGCCGGGTGGTCTGACGCCGGAGCACTGACTTCATGACGCAGCACCATGAGCTCCGCTTTCTTGGACGCCTCGCCGCAGCCGAACAGCACCAGCCAGCCAAAGATCCGGATCGCGATCAGGTAGAGCAGACGAAAGCCACGAACCTCGATCCTGACGCAACCAGCTCATCCAACCAAGCCGGGGTTCACGGCACCTGTGGCGAGTTCTGAAGGGGTACAGGCGGCAACATCGGTGCGCTTCCAGGTCGCCGTAAGGTGCTCTGCCTTGACCGGCCGTGCCTGCCTGCACTCTGGCGGACGGGCTGGCGGCAGGCGAATGATCAGCCAGGAATGAAACGCCCGGAATGCGGCTGGTGACGCTGTCCAGGTCAGGACAGCCCGCCTGGGGACTCGTCGATCACCAGGCCGGGAGGGGTGAATCCCAGCCGAGGATCTGCAGAAGGTTTTCCAGCTCGGCCGGGGGCTGGTGCAAGATGACACGCCTGCCAGGGCGATCGGGGTCTTGGTGGCTGGCGTGGCTGAGCAGGACGAGGGCCCGCAAGCACGCGACGTCACAGAAGTCCACCCCGGCCAGGTCGATATGGATATCTGCGGGCTGATCGGCGAAGCGGTCCAGCGCGGCGGCCAGGCCCGCATGAGTGACCGCGTCCATGTCCCCGGCCAGGCGCAGCAGCTCCCGGCATAGTCAATCCGCAGCGCCCCGCCGCCGGCAACGATCTGGCCTATCGCGGACGCTGCGGCCGGGGCCCGGGTCACCGCCTGACCGGCAGGGCCGGGAAGCCTTGCTGTCCCTGCCGGGCTGGCCCGCTGCCGCCCCGCCGGAACCAGGTCCGCGGGAGGCGCTGAAGAGCGCAGGCGAGAGGTGTCCACAACTCACTCCAGGGCACGAGTAAGAAGTTGCGGCCACGTCTCAGGAGCCGGGCAGCGGGTGACGCTGCCAATGAACTGATTATGCATCACGGTCCCCGGTGCTGCCATCGGCCGTCCTGGGCCAGGTCCGGTCAGCCAGGGAGGTCGAACGGCGGCGGCTGGGGCGGCCTGCCGGTCACCCTGCTCACCACGCCCTCGGCCACCTGCCGGAGCTTGATGTTGCGGTTCTGCGACACCGCCCGCAACATCCCGAACGCCTCCTGCGCGGTGCACCGCTCCTCACCCAAGATCACCCCCAGGGCCTGGTCGATCACCGACCGCGACGCCAGCGACGCGCGGAGCTGATCAGTCAGCACCGCCTGGTGGGCCATCCGCGCCGCGATGCCGACCGCGACCGACGCGTTCCGGGCGAACTGCTCCGCCTGGCGGGTCTGCACCTCACCGAAGAACGCCAGTTCCCCCGAGTAAATGTTGAGCGCCCCGATCAGCGTGTCCTGCGCGCGCAGCGGATACGACAGCGAGGACCGCACCCCATACGCCAGCGCCCGTGGCGCATACCGGCGCCACCGCTTATCAGCGGCCAGGTCATCAATCCGGGTGACCTCGCCGGTGCGCAGCGCGGTCAGGCACGGCCCCTGATCCAGCCCGTACTGCAGCTCATCGACCTGGGAGGCCAGCTGATCGGAGCTGGCTACCGTCAGCGGCCGCCCGTTCGGCTGCAGCGTGATCCCGCACGACAGGCCCTCACCCAGCGTCCCGGCGGCCAGCACCGCCATCTCACGCAGGAACCCATCGATGCTCTCAGTGCCCAGCAGCAGCGCCTGCAACTCAGCGATACTCGCGGCAACATCCGGCGATTCCCCGGCCATGACCCCGCGGCCCGTCCCGACAACCCGAGCCAGCCAGGCTCTCGTGGTTACCCACACTCCGGGACGACCCGCCACGGCCGGCCAGATCGACATGCCTCGAAGGCAGCACCCCTAGTATGCCCCCAAGGCCAGCAGCCCGTGACCGGCGGCGGCCAAGTCACCCGCCAACCCCAGGGACAACACGGCCCACAGGCTTCCCTCACCTCCGGACCTGGATCGAGCAGGGCTACAAGCAGGTCAAAGACCAGCTCGGCTGGGCCGACTTCCAGGTCCGCTCCGACACCGCCATCCGCCGCCACCAGGCCCTGGTCAACTGCGCGTTCAGCTTCTGCTGGGCCGCCTGGTTCGCTGATCATCCGCCGCAGGACGCCGCGGCACCGCGACCGGCACCCGGCCGCGGAGAGAGGGAGGCCGCCCGCCGCCTTACCACCGGCACCGTCCTGGCCGCGACCGGCACCTCTACATCCCGATTAACAAACCACAGCTAGATCAGTGATTCCTAATCCGGATGCGGTCAGGACGGCGTGTCGGGTTGATCAAGACATGGGAGGAGGGCATCCATGATCGTTCGTGACTACAGACCTGGACACCCTCCTGACGGCACTGTATGTGCTGATCGACGACCACGTGATCCCATCCGGGCAACGCCGGCCTGGTCATCCCAGGCGGCTGTCCGACGCCGAACTGGTGTGCCTGGCGGTGGCCCAGGTACTGCTGGGCGCCCGGTCCGAGCACCACTGGCTGCGGATGTGCCACGCCCGGCTGGGGCACCTGTTCCCCTACCTCCGACCAGCCGGGCTACCACAAGCGCCTCAAGGCCGCCGCGCCGCTGATCTGCAAGACCACGCTGCATCTGGCCATGCTGTGCCCGTCGCAGGGAGATCGGGCTGCGGCTGCTGGACGCCACCCCTGTGCCGTGCGGCACCTCCCGGCAGACCGTCCGCCGGTCGCGAGCTGGCCGGGTGGGCGAACTACGGGTACTGCGCCGCCCATTCCCGCTGGTACTGGGGCCTGAAGCTCTACCTGCTCACTACCGCCGAGGGCATGCCCGTGACCTGGTGCCTGGCGGACCCAAGATCGGCGAACGCGAGGTGGCTGCCGACCTGCTGGATCACGCCCGCGACACCGGGGCGCTGCGCGACCAGATGATCGTCCTGGCGGACAAGGGCCTGGCCGGGCGGGAGATCGAACGCTACGCCGCCGATCAGGTCAAGGTGCTGCTGGCCCGCCCCGACCGCAAGGACGAACGCGCCGCTTCGGCAACCTGGCCGGGATGCGGCAGTGGATCGAGGCCATTATCGGCACCCTCAAAGGCCAGCTCGACCTGGAACGACACGGCGGCCGCACACCCGCCGGGGTCTTCACCCGCGTCGCCCAGCGCCTGCTCGCCATGGCCGCCTTCATCTGGCACAACTGGTCTGCCGCCACGACCGGCCAGCGCTCGCTGACCGCCTACGACCACTAACAGTAGGAACCCTCCAGCGACCGGGTTGGTACCGGACGGGGTTTGGCCCAGCGGATCTGCGACCGGGTACATGCTGGCGTTTCTCATGCCTGCATGATCTCCGCCATGAGGGTAATTGCCTGGCCGGGAGCAGAGAGGAGTAAGGCGTGATGGCCGATCAGGATCCGCTGGTCAGCCGGCTGGTGCAGGCGGTCAAGGAATTCGGGGAAAGCCGCCCGCTGGCGTGGCGGGTCTGCCATGCGTTTGCGGACATGCTCGGCGCTGATGGCGCCTCGATTACCCTCGAGAACTCCTCGATGGCGCGGCTGACGGTGTGCGCAACCGACCAGGTCGCCGCGGCGCTGGATGATTTGCAGGATGTCCTGCAGGAAGGCCCGTGCCAGGCTGCCTTCATCTCCGGCTTGCCTACCCAGACGCCTCTTGACCGCGAGGCGGCGTCGCGGTGGCCGTATTTTGTCCCGGCGGCTGAGAAGGCGGCTGGCCCGGACGCCGTCTTGTGGGCCCTGCCGATGCGGTCTGATGGCGTGGTGATCGGCGCGATCAGCCTTTACCGGCGGCTGCCGGGCCCTCTGGCCGTGATGCTCGGCGATGCTCAGATCCTCGCGGATGCGGTGGCGGACATGCTGGCGGAAGATCCGATGGCCCGTGCGGCGGCCAGCGGGCTGGCTGCGGACGGCTGGTCTTCCCGGTCTGTGGTGCAGCAGGCTGCCGGGATGGTGGCTGGCCAGCTGGGTATCAGCACCACCGATGCGCTGGCCGTGTTGCGCTCACGCGCGTTCGCCACCGACTCTCAGCTGCCTGAGGTGGCCAGAGACGTCCTGGACCGCAAGCTGGACCTGTCCACAGTTAGCCGCATCCCCCGATCCACGCGACCGAACCGTCCAAACGGGGATGAGCCTGGCTCCGGCCGATCCTGACCGGATTCTTCCCCGTATCCGTCAAGGGGGATCAATCCTGCGCCAGGGGCAGGAAACCGGGCGCGCCTTGCTGCATTTCGCCCGGGGACAGAAGAACGGTTACAGGCCGCCGTGGAGGTAGCCGGGGCGCGATCCGATCCGGCAAAGGGGAGCACTTGCGGTACAGGCCGCCGCTGACGTGATGACGAGCTGCCCGGTGATCATCGAGCGCAGGACGGCACCGAAGTGCTGGCCGCCAGACGCTGGCCTCGAACAGCCCGTGCCCGTTCAACCGCTGAGTTCCGGCGCCGAAACCAAACAAGCCGGGTTGCAAGTGAGGGACGACGATGAGTGATAGGGCGGACGGGAAGCGTATCCGGACCTGGATGCGGGAGTTAGCCGTGAGGGCTCGCCCAGCTGGATGAAGCGGTACCTGCCCAGAGCACTGGAAGATCCTCATCACGGCGGGGCTGGGCCTTTCGCCGACGCCTATGACCTGTTTATCACCGGCGTGGCCGCAGACTGGGCCGTTGCAAGGCCTGCGGCTATAAGGTGCTCGTCCAGGCCGGGCGCCATTACCCTGGCCTGCCCGCCCGGCATCTGGTGGCTCATCGGCTTCCGCGGGTCCTCGGATCCGGCATCAGTGGCGACTGCCCTGCCGGTGCGGCGATCATGAGCGAGTGCGCATCACAGCACGATCGTGGTCGCTTGGTCGCGCTGGTCTTCTCCATGCAGGGGATCGGCTTCGTGCCCGGCCCAGTGGTGGCTATCGGTGGCCTGCAGGCTGCCCCGCAGCCGCGCAAGTTCCTCTTCGCCCAGGCCGCCCCAGACGCCGTGCACCTGCCTGGTCTTGACCGCGAACGCCAGGCATTCCGCGCGGACCCCGCACCGTCTGCAGACTCCCTTGGCCTGTTCTTGCTGCCGATGGCTGGCACCGCGGGAGGAAACCGGAAAGAACAGATCCGGGTCGGCAGACAGGCAGGCGCCATGGGCACGCCAGTCGGCAGCGCCATCAATCACAGTCATCAGTACCTCGCAAACGCCTGTAACGGGCTCGACGACCAGCGCTTCTCCCCATGGCCCCGCCTTCCATGCCACGGACCCTGATTCTTTGACCCGGATTTGAGCAAGTTCGGTTACCGGTCACTTAAGTTTTTCCCGGCCCGTTCGGATCCGAGCTCCGGGGCAGGCCCAGCCCGCAGACCAGGGCGAGCAGGATGAAGCCGAGGTTGGCCCGGTCGCCCACAGGGGCCGCGCGCACGAGGGCCGGAGTCACCGTGCCGCCAGTACTTTCCCCGGACCCGCTGCCGAACAGCACGGTGCCGATCACCACGATGCCGATCGCAGCTCCGAGGCGCTGCGCGGTGATCAGGGCACCCCCGGCCGTACCCGCTCCCGGCGCGGCACCGAGCCGAGCACGAAATCCTGGTTGGGCGCGATCACCAGCCCGTTACCCAGCCCGGCGAGCGCGAGCGGGCCGGCTAGCAGCCACGGGTCCGGATGCGTAATCCCGGCAGCCGATCGGGACCGTTGTCCCCACATCTCCGCTGAGCGCCTGGGCCGGCTGACCGGGGACGCCGGCTTTGCGTCGGGCCGGTCAGCCAGGCTGGTCGCTGCCAGGCTCGGTCTGGCTCGCCTGCATCTTCGCCTTCGTGGTCTCGGGCATGACCCGGCCTGCCGCCACCTGGGCCTTGTTCTTCGCGGAGCCCGCTACCACGTGGTCCTGGCCGCCAGCAGCGCCTCGAACCCCTCCCGGGCCACCCGGGCCGGATCATCTTTGCTGGTCTGCTCCATCAGCTTGGTGCCCTCCATCGCCGGCCGAAGAACTCGGTATCGGTGGGTCCGGGCATCAGTGCGGGGACCGTCACCCCGGTGTCGCGCAACTCGTACCGGATCGCCTCCGCGCTGGCCTGGATGAGGGTGCCCTCGGGTGCCTCGGCCTCGAAAGACGTGGCCGCCTCCGCGATGCGATCGTCCTCGGCTGCTACCACCAGGTCGTACCCGGCCGGGCGAACTGGGCCGCCAGTTCGCGGCCGATCCCGCTGGATGCTCCGGTAACTACCGCCAGGGGCCTGCTGTCTGGGGTGCTCATCGGTGCCCGCCTTCCTGGTCGGTGACGTCTGGGCCGGTCTGCTGGGCAGCGGGCAAACCGCCCGGGTGTACCTCTGGCTCGGTGCGGCCTGGCTGGAGGATGACCTTGGTGCAGCCGCCGGCCTTCTTCTGGAACTTCTCGTAACCCTGGGGGGCCTGCTCGAGCGGCAGGTAGTGGCTGGCCATGTCCGCCGTGCCGAGCGGGTCCGCATCGTCTTCCAGGTACGGCATGATCTCCGCGACCCACCGCCGCACGTGACACTGGCCCATGCGGATCTGGAGGCCCTTGTCGAACATGTCCAGCATCGGCAGCGGATCGATGGCCCCGCCGTAGACGCCGCTGATCGAGACCGTCCCACCCCGGCGCACCGTCCTGATCGAATCCAGCAGGCCCTTGAGGCGGTCCACCGCGAACTGCCCGGCTGCCTTCTCGCCGAGCCCGCCGGGCAGCCGCGCGGCCACCCCCTGACTGATCTTCGTGACCGGGTTGCCGTGCGCTTCCATCCCCACGGCGTCGATCACGCTGTCCGGCCCGCGGCCCGCGGTCTGATCCAGGATGAGGGCGGGCACATCGCTGACAGCGGTGGCGTCGATGGCCTCGATGCCGTGACGACGGGCCATCGCGAGCCGCTCGGGCACAAGATCCACGCCGAACACGCGTTCCGCCCCCATGACCTTCGCGCTGCGTGCCGCGAACTGGCCAACGGGCCCGAGCCCGTAGACGGCCACGGTCCCGCCTTGCGGGATGTCGGCGTACCGGGCGGCCTGCCACGCGGTAGGCAGGATGTCGGACAGGTACACGAAGCGGTCATCAGGCGGACCCTCGGGCACCTTGATTGGCCCGAACTGGGCCTGCGGTACCCGCAGAAACTCAGCCTGGCCGCCCGGGACCTGGCCGTACAGCCTGGTGTAGCCGAACAGCGAGGCACCCTTGCCCTGATCCCGGTTCTGCGTGGTCTCGCACTGGGCGAACAGCTGCCGCTCGCACATCCAGCAGTGCCCGCACGAGATGTTGAACGGGATCACCACCCGGTCACCAGGCGAGATGTGCCCGGCGGCCTCCGGGCCGACCTCCTCAACCACGCCCATGGGCTCATGACCCAGGATGTCCCCAGGCTCCATGAACGCCCCCAGGACCTCGTACAGGTGCAGATCCGAACCGCAGATGTTGGTGCTGGTGATCCTCACGATCGCGTCGTTAGGTTCCTTGATCACCGGATCGGGAACCTGCTCGATCCGGACGTCACGCTTGCCGTGCCAGGTAACCGCTCTCATGAGTGCTCCGTCCATCTGTCGGCTGCAGGGCCCCGGCCGGGCCGCAGGCACCTGGGTGCCCGCTCCGGCCAGCCTGACTTCTCGCTGGTTCCCCCGTCAGTCATGGCCGCGGCCGGTGGCCGTGTCGGAGAGCCGGTCGGCCGCGGCTACCGCGGGGCGGCCCCCTTGAGCACGCCCGGTGACGGCGGCGTGTTCGGGTGCGGGCGGGTCGGGGCGGTCTTCTTGCCCGCAGCGATCTTGTCGCCGATGCTGACGGCCTCCTCCTCGGTGAGCGTTCCGCGCAGCAGCGGCCAGACCTCGGACTCCTCGTAGGCGATGTGCTCCCGGCCTGCGGTGATGAACTTCAGCACCAGCTGCTCGAATTCGGGCTGGTCCGCATGCAGCTTGTCCAGCTGATCCAGGACTTGCTTGCCTTCCTGCTCCTGGCCGGTGGCGGTGTCCGCGAGGTGGTCCCCGGCGGGGAGCCGGTCCCGCACGACGGGCCAGAAGTACATCTCCTCCAGCGCCTCGTGCCTGGATTCCTCGATGATCAGCTGCTCCACCATCTTCTTGCGGAGCATCAGGTGATTGTCGCTGGCGCCGGCCGTGGCGGTCGGGCCTTCCCGAGCTCGGCCAGCATCCGCTTGACTCCTTGATGATCCGTGCCCAGGAGGTCGAACACGCTCGGCATGATTCCTCCTTTGCCGCTTGTCGCGGTGGGTTGTCCCCGTTCCGGGATTGGCCTTCGCGTTCCGGGGTTCCGCCGCTTCCCGGCAGGACCGGGGTGAACCGTCCCGGCCAGATTCGCTGGGCCGTCCTGGTCAGTGCCGCTTGTGCGGGGCCATGGGCGGGTGTCGATCATCAGCAGGCGGGTAGCGGCACCGGTGGTTCCGGGAGAGGGAGAGAACATGCGGATCGGCTACAAGCTCGCCACCGAAGCGTTCGGTCCTGCCGAGCTCATCCGGCAGGCCGTGCTGGCCGAGGAGGCCGGCTTTGACTTCGTGGAGATGAGCGACCACTACCACCCGTGGCTGGAGGCGCAGGGCCACAGCGCGTTCACCTGGAGCGTCCTGCCCGTGATCGCCGCGAAGACCACGCGGATCGGCCTGGCGACCGGGGTGACCTGCCCGTCGGTGCGGTACCACCCGGCGATCATCGCCCAGGCGGCGGCCACCATGGCCCTGGTCTCCGATGGCCGGTTCACGCTGGGCGTCGGGGCGGGCGAGCGGCTCAACGAGCACGTCGTCGGCCTCGGCTTCCCCGGCGAGCGGGTGCGCCATGAGCGGTTCCGTGAGGCGCTGGAGATCATCCGGCTGCTGTGGCGCGGCGGCTATCAGTCTTACCAGGGCAAGCACCTGCAGCTGGAGGACGCCCGCGTGTTCGATCTGCCCGGTAAGCTCCCGGTCATCGCCGTGGCGGCCAGTGGGCCGGTATCGGCCCGGATCGCCGCGGAGCTGGGCGACGGGCTGTTCGCCACCGAGCCGGACGGTGACCTGGTCAGCAGCTGGCGGAACCTGGGCGGCAGCGGGCCTGCCTACGCCGAAATGCCGCTGGCCTGGGCGGCAGACGAGGACAAGGCCGCGCAGGCGGTGCTGGAGAAGAGCCGGTTCGCGCTGACCGGCTGGAAGGTCATGGCCGAGTTGCCTAACCCGGTCAACTTCGAGGCCGCGACCGCGAGCATCACCGCTGACCAGGTCAAGTCCCAGTTCGCCTGCGGTCCCGACGCCGGCCGGCACCTGGAGGTGGCCCGGCAGTTCGCCAGCGCCGGCTTCGATCACCTGGTCGCCATGAACGCCGGCCCGACCCGGATGGGTTCATGGACTTCTTCGCCCGCGAGCTCGCCGGTCCCCTCCGCGCCCTGACACCGGGCGGAACCGCCGAAACGTGCTAGCAGGCCGCCGGGCGTCCCGGTGGGCCACCGCGCCCTGACCGGCGGGATGGCCAAGCGGCCATCCCTGGCCGCTGCTCCGCGCGGGGTGCTTATGGGAGCTGCTGGCGAAAGTGGGGCTTATTGCTCTGATGTGCTGGGGAGTTCCCGGTTTTCGGTGACCTGACGGGCGATCTCGTGAAGCTTCTTGTTCTGGTCTTGCGAGACGCGTTTGAGGGTGCTGAAGGCGGCGTCGGCGTCGATGCTGTAGCGCTCCATGATGATGCCTTTGGCCTGGCCGATCACGTCACGGTTGAGCAGGGCGGCCCGGAGATAGTCTGTCCGCTGGGCCTCCGCGAGGGCCAGCGCCGCCAGTGTGGCGAACAGTTCAATGATCGGTTTGTCATGGTCACTGAACGCCGCTGACTGCGCCGCGTACAGGCTAAGTGTCCCCACTGTTCGCTCGCTGATCCACAGGGGCGCGCAGCGCATGCTGCTCAGTCCGCACGCCCGGGCCCCGGCTGAGAACTCAGGCCAGCGCGGATCACGCTGCAGGTCGTTCACGCAGATCAGGGTTTGGTCACGCGCCGCGTCGATGCAGGGACCGCGTCCCGTTTCCTGCTGTTTTATGTCCAAGGAGCTGCGGCGCCACATTCAGCCCCGGCCGGGATCGGCGGCGGAAGCCTTCGCCGCCAGCGCCAGCGGTGCGCTGACCATCGCCCTGCGCCGCCACCACCACCCTGGCTAGTCAGCTCCGCGCGGTCCTCGTTTCCAGGGCCGTCATCGGCCAGAGTGCTCCTCGGGGCTCGTAGCCACGTCTGTCTCGTCGGCGGTCATCGGTTGCGGTGCTCGCGTGGGTAAGACCGTGGACGCTACAGACGCACAGTCGGATCCGGTGGCGGATCCGACCGAGGGCCAGCGTTGGCGGTGGCGTCAGGCGAGAGGGGTGTCGTCCAGAGCCTTCGCCAGGTCGCCGGGGGTGTCGTAGATGGCGATGGCGCCAGCCTTCTGGAGCTCGTCGTCCCCAAAGCCGCCGGAGCGGACGACGATCGCCGGCATCCCCGCTTTTCTCGCCGCCTCGACGTCCCACACCGAGTCGCCGATCATCACGCTCGATGCGTCGCGCGGCGCACCGACCTTCTCCAGCGCCACCTGCAGCAAGTCTGGTGCCGGCTTGGACGCCTCGACGTCGGCGCTGCTAGTCCAGTCATCGGCGATGCCGCGGGCGTCCAGCTTGTCCAGGAACACGTCCACGTGACGCTGCTGACCAGAGCTGGCCAGCACGAGTCGGTGACCACGTTCCTTGATGGCTACGAGCAGGTCGCGGGCACCGGGCAACGGCGCCATCTCCTCGAGCAGCGCGTCAACCTCCTTGCCCTGCTGTTCCCGGGCCTGATCGCCCACCCGGCGCTCCAGGTCCTCACCTCCAACAGCCATGACCACCTGGTCCCCGCCCATGCCGATCAGCCGGTGCAGCCGCCACACCGGATAGGTCTCGCCCACCAAGCGCAGTGCCCGGTACCAGGCGAGCGCATGCTGGTAGTTGGAATCGATGAGCGTCCCGTCAATGTCGAGGACGGCAATGGTGGAGTCAGCCATGCTCAGCCGCTACCCGCCACCCCCGCGCCCAACCGCACAACCTCGGCAACAGTTACGGCGGAGTGCGAGCCGCCTGATGCATCGCGCTGCTCCCTCACGGGGCCGTCTTGCCCAGTTGGTATCACGGCGGCCCGCGCAGATCGACCAGGAAAATTACGGCGAGTGGCGGAAGGCAACCACGAATCCCGCCATGGTCCGGGCCACGCTGGAGGACTACCGAGCCGGTCTCACCATCGACCGGGGCCATGAGGAGACCGACCGGGCCGCTGGCGTCCGCCTGCAGTGCTCTGTTCCGATCTTGTGGTCGTTGCGCGACGATCTCGAGGACCGGTCTACGGCGGCCCAGTGAGGTTCTGGCGGACTGGGCTGGTGATGTGCGTGGCCACGGGATCGACTCCGGGCACCACATGGCTGAGGAAGCACCGGCAGCGGTCACCTCATCCCTGGGTGACTTCTTCTGCGGCCAGCCTGCGGACAGGCACATGGATTTGCGCCGCACTCGCCTGCATGACCTCAGGCCGCAGCGCAGTGGTATCCCGCCGCCGTCTGGCGGGTTTGCCCAAGCCCTACCCCGGCGTCGTCGGGGTGCGCTGTCTCCGAGGCAGGGCGGAGGCCGCAGTGGTGCCTTCCAGCGACTGGCTGGCGAGCCGTTCGTGCAGGCGGGCGGTCAGGGCGCGCTCGGCGGCCAGGTCATCTTCAAGGGCCAGGATCCGCACCGCTGCAGCCAGCGCGTGCCCTGGAAATTCGCTGGGCCGTCTGGCCGTTTCGCTGCGCGGCCCCCGGGTAGCCGCGCGGCCGGACCGGCTCGCCGTTTACGGGAGGAGAACGAGATGACCACGCCCTCGCAGGAAAACCCGCCACCGGGGCAGAGCCAGGAATATCCCGGCCGGACCAGCGAGATGGACCCGCAGCCGCGTGACGAGATGCGGGGCTACGAGGGCCGCGGCCTGCTGGCCGGGAAGCGCGCGCTGGTCACCGGGGGAGACTCGGGCATCGGCCGGGCGGTCGCCGTGGCGTTCGCCAAGGAAGGCGCCGACGTGGCCATCGCCTACCTGTCCGAGCAGGAGGACGAGGACGCGCAGCACACCGCGGACCTGATCGAGGAGGCCGGGCAGCGCTGCGTGACCATCCGCGGCGACCTGGCCGAGGAAGCCAACTGCCAGCGCGCCGTCGACCAGGCCGTGCACGAGCTCGGCGGCCTGGACATCCTGGTCAACAACGTCGCCACCCAGCAGCCGGTGCAGGACTTCGCCGAGCTGACCACGCAGCAGTGGGACCGCACATTCAAGGTCAACATCTACAGCTACTTCTGGACCACCAAGGCGGCCTACCCGCACCTGCCCGACGGGGGCGCCGTCATCAACACCGCCTCCATCAACGGCCTGCGCGGCAACAAGACCCTGATCGACTACTCGGCCACCAAGGGCGCGATCCTGGCGCTCACCTACTCCCTGGCCCAGGCCTTCCAGGAGCGCGGCATCCGGGTCAACAGCGTCGCGCCGGGCCCGGTGTGGACGCCGCTGATCCCGGCCACCTTCGACGAGGACAAGGTCGCCAACTTCGGCGCCCAGGTACCGATGGGCCGCGCCGCGCACCCCGACGAGATCGCCCCGTCGTACGTGTTCTTCGCCGCAGGCCGGATGTCGAGTTACTACTCCGGCGAGGTGCTGGCCCCCGTCGGCGGCGAAACCATGCCCGGCTAGGCGGGCAGGAAGGGAGGACCTAGTGGTCAGTGGGCTACCCGACGGGGTGGGCGAGGGGCAGGCGGATGGCCTGGAACGGGATCTGCGCGACCGGGTGGACGGTGAGGTCCGGTTCGACGCGGGCACCCGCGGCGCGTACTCGACCGACGCATCCAACTTCCGGCAGGTGCCGGTCGGCGTCGTTTTGCCCCGCAACCCGGAGGCGGCCGTGGAGGCGGTCGCGGTGTGCCGGGCGTACGACGTGCCGGTCCTGTCCCGGGGCGGCGGCACCAGCCTGGCGGGGCAAGCCACCAACGCCGCGGTGATGCTGGACTGGTCGAAGTACTGCCACCGGGTCGAGTCCGTGGATGAGCTGGAGCGCACCTGCATCATCGAGCCCGGGATTGTCCTGGATGTCCTCAACGAAAACCTGGCAGGCCTGAGCCTCCGCTTCGGCCCGGAGCCCGCGACCCACATGAACTGCACCCTCGGCGGGATGATCGGCAACAACTCCTGCGGTGCGACGGCCCAGCGCACCGGCAAAGTGGTGGACAACATCGCCGCGCTGGAGGTGCTGCTGTATGACGGCACCCGGTTCTGGTGCGGCCCCACAGTCGACGAGGAGTACACGCGGATCGAGCGGCGCGGGGATCGCCGGGCGGAGATCTACCGGCGGCTGCGCCGGCTCCGCGAGGAGTACGCGGACCTGATCCGGGAGCGGTACCCGGACATCCCGCGCCGGGTGTCGGGCTACAACCTGGACTCCCTGCTCCCCGAGCACGGCTTCGACATCGCCGGGCTGCTGGTCGGCAGCGAGTCCACGCTGGTCACCGTCCTGCGGGCCAAGCTGAAGCTGATCCCGGTGCTGTCCGCGCGGAGCCTGGTGGTGCTGGGCTACCCCAGCGTGGAAAAGGCCGCCGACGCGGTCCCGGCGATCCTGCCGCACGGCCCCATCGCCCTGGAGGGCCTGGACCGCCGGCTGATCCACGACGAGCAGGCCAAGCATCTGAACCCGCAGGCGCTGCGGGAGCTGCCGGACGGGTCGGCGTTCCTGATGGTCCAGTTCGGCGGGAACACCCAGGACGAGGTAGACCAGGCGGCGCACCGGATGCTGGACGCCCTGCACGACACCGAGCACGACCCCTCGGTCGAGTTCTTCGACGACCCGGCCCGGGAGAACGAGCTGTGGCAGGTCCGCGAGGCCGGGCTGGGCGCCACCGCGCATGTCCCGCACCAGCGGGACACCTTTGAAGGCTGGGAGGACTCGGCGGTCGCGCCGGAGCGGCTGGGGGACTACCTGCGCGACCTGAACCGGCTGTACGACGAGTTCGGCTACAGCGACGAGGCGATGCCCGCGCTGTATGGCCACTTCGGCCAGGGCTGCGTGCACACCCGGATCCCGTTCGACCTGTACACGGCGGAGGGCGTGGCCATCTACCGCCGGTTCATGGAGCGCGCCGCGGACCTGGTCGTGAAGCACGGCGGGTCACTGTCCGGTGAGCACGGCGACGGCCAGTCCCGTGGCGAGCTGCTGGACCGCATGTTCGGCCCGGAGCTGGTCCGGGCGTTCGGCGAGCTCAAGGACATCTTCGATCCCGCCGACAAGATGAACCCGGGCAAGGTGGTCCGCCCGGCCCGGCTCGACGAGCACCTGCGCCTCGGCCCCGACTGGGCGCCGGACACCCCCCAGGACCTGTTCTTCCGGTATCCCGATGACGGCGGGTCGTTCGCCCAGGCCGCCAACCGGTGTGTGGGCATAGGCAAGTGCCGCCAGCACTCTCACCCAGCCGGCGCGGTGATGTGCCCCTCCTACCAGGTCACTCAGGAGGAGGAGCATTCCACCCGGGGCCGGGCCCGACTGCTGTTCGAGATGATGCACGGCCACGACGACTCCCCCATCACCAGCGGCTGGCGGTCCACTGCGGTCCGCGATGCGCTCGATCTCTGCCTGGCCTGCAAGGGCTGCAAGACCGACTGCCCGGCCAACGTGGACATGGCCACGTACAAGGCCGAGTTCCTGGCCCACCACTGGGCCGGCCGCCCGTGGCGGCGGCCCCGGTCCGACCTCACACTCGGGTGGCTTCCGCTGCTGGCCGGGATGGTCGGTCGGCTGCGGCTGGCCCGCGTGGTCAACACGTTCAGCCACGCCCCCGGGCTACACCGGGCCGGCGCCCGCGCCGCAGGCGTCGAGCCGCGGGAGGTGCCGCTGTTCGCGGGCGAGAGCCTGCAGCGCTGGTACGCCCGCCGCGGCCCGCGCGGGACGGGCCAGCGCGGCACGGTGCTGCTCTGGCCGGACACCTTCACCAACCATTTCCATCCGCACGCGGGCCAGGCCGCGGTGGCGGTCCTGGAAGACGCCGGCTGGCGGGTGGAGATTCCGGCTGAACCGCTGTGCTGCGGCCTGACCTGGATTTCCACCGGGCAGCTGGGCACGGCGAAGCGGGTCCTGCAGCGGACCGTGAAGCAGCTGGCGGAGCATGTGCGGGCCGGGGGCTACGTGGTAGGGCTGGAGCCCAGCTGCACCGCGGTATTCCGGTCCGACGCGGCTGAGCTCTTCCCGGACGACCAGGACGTGCTGCGGCTGCGCGACCAGACGGTCACCCTGGCCGAGCTGCTGACCGGGCACACTCCCGGCTGGCAGCCCCCGGAGCTCACGGACCGTGAGGTGCTGGCCCAGGTGCACTGCCACCAGCACGCGGTGCTCGGCTGGGACGCCGACGCCGGCCTACTGGAGTCCGCGGGCGCGAAAGCCGAGCACCTGGACTCGGGCTGCTGCGGGCTGGCGGGCAACTTCGGTTTCCAGCCCGGCCACGCCGGGGTCAGCGAGAGCCTGGCCGAGCAGGTGCTGCTGCCCCGGCTGCGCGACGCCCGCCCGGGCGCCGTGGTCCTGGCCGACGGCTTCAGCTGCCGGACCCAGATCCACGAGCTGGACAGCGGCGGACGGGAAGCCATGCACCTGGCCGAGCTGCTGGCCGCCGCGGGTGACCTGACCGCGGAACGGCCCGAGACGGCAGCGGCCCCGCGGCCTGCTGCCCCCAGCCGGGCCGCGACCATCGCCGTCACCGCCGGGATCCTGACCGCCGTGGCCGCGGGAGCCGCCGCCGCCCTCCGGGCGGCCCGGTGATGACCGCGGTGCCCGCGCACAGCACGGGCCGCGCGCCCGGGAGGGACATGGGTCGCGAGCTCACCGACCTGCTGGCCGGGCACGAGGTGATCGACCTGACCCTGCCGCTGGCCGCAGCAGCTACCCAGCACGTGGCCGGGGCACATGCCGTTCCGGGCCACGGTGTGGACCTGGTTCGCGGACCGGCCCGCCGACCCGCAGCCGGTCCGCCCGCTGACCGGGGGCGGCTACCAGACCCGCTGGCTGGTCATCGACGAGCACACCGGCACCCACATCGACGCGCCGCGGCATTTCATCCCGCCGCCGGGCAGCGAGCTGCCGCACGCCTGGCCCGGCGGGTGACATCGGCGTGGACCGGCTGCCGCTACTCGCGGCCGCAGGCCCGGCCAGCGTCGTGGACCTCACGGGGCTGAGCGGGACGACCAGCGGCGGGGCCAGCCCGCCGGTGACGGTGGCCGAGCTCACCGCCTGGGAGGACGCCCACGGGGTGATCCGGGCCGGCGATGTGCTGCTGCTGCGCACCGGCTGGGACCGCCGCTACCGCAGTGGTCCCGAGGGAGCCGGGTACGGCGCGGACGCGCTGGTGCACGGTACCGGCCCGGGCTGGCCGGCCCCGACCCCCGAGGCGATCAGCTGGCTGCATGCGCGCGGCGTCCGGTGCGTCGGCACGGACGGCCTGTCCATCGGCCCGGCCGAAGGGGGCGGCCCCACGTATCTGGCCGGCCTGAGCCGGGGCATGGTCTTCGTGGAGGCCCTGCGGGGCCTGGACCGTCTGCCGCCGCGCGGCGCGTGGTTCCTGTTCCTTCCGCTGAACCTGGTGGACGGGGCCGGGGCACCCGGCCGCGCACTCGCGGTCCTGCCGTGACCGGCCGCCAGGCGCCCGGAACGGGCCGCGGCCGGGTGCTCATCGTGGGCTGGCCGAGTTTCCTGCATGGTGAGGCGACCGCAGGGGACGTGCTGGCCATGGAGGCGGCCCGCGCCGCCCTGAGCGACGCGGGTTTCCGGTGCGACCTGGCCTGGAGCGCGGTCTTCCGGCCAACAGGCCAGACGTTGGAGGATTCTCCGCCGGAGGATTACACCCACCTGGTGTTCACCTGCGGCCCCGTGCACGGATGGCAGGTCGAGCAGTTGCACGACCGCTACCGGGGCTGCTACCGGGTCGCGGTCGGCGTGTCGGTGATCGACCCTGCCGACCCGGCAGTGACGGGATTTCACCAGGTGCTTCCCCGGGACGCGCCCGGTACGGCCGGGCGGCTGGACCTCGCCGCCAGCGTGCCCGTGCCCGCGGTGCCGGTGGCCGCGGTCATCCTGGCCGGCGCCCAGCCCGAGTACGCCGCCCGGGGGCGGCACGTCCCGCTGGCCGGGGAGCTCCGCGCCTGGCTGGCCACGCTGGACTGTGCCCGGCTAACGGTGGACACCCGACTGGCGCATGCCGACTGGCACAGCCCAGTCACGGCCGCGCAGGTCGAGGCGGTGATCGCCCGGGCCGACGTGGTGGTGACCACCCGCCTGCACGGGCTGGTGCTGGCCCTCAAGCAGGGGGTGCCCGCGCTGGCCGTGGACCCGGTGGCCGGCGGGGCGAAGGTGGCCGCGCAAGCCGCGGCCTGGAAGTGGCCGGTACTGCTCCCCCGGTCCGGGAGCCCGGTGCTCGACCGGGACGACCTGGACCGGATGTGGGCCTGGTGCCAGTCCGCGGCGGGCCGGGCCCGGGCCGGCTCCGCGCTCGGCGCATCGAACACGCCACCGCTCACCATGGACCTGCTGAAGGTCCTGAATGGCGCGGACATGGGCGCCGGCCAGGGATAGGGACCGGGCAGGCCTGGCAGGTCCTGGCTTCCTGAGCCGACGGTTTACGAGGAGCCGAGGAGCCGGGCGAAGGGGCCCTTGTCGTCCTGGCCGGCCGGTCCGTCGTAAGCGCGGAACGTCCAGGCGTCGATCTCCTCGGCCTGGATACGCCAGAGTCCTTCCGGGCCGTCCCCGAGGGCCAGCCGGGCGGCCCGCAGGTGCAGGTAGTGCCCGGACTGTGACTTCACGTTCTTCTCGTACTCATTTGCCGAGCAGTCCGGCCCGCGGATTCAGGGCGTTTATCAGCGGATTGACCTCGGCGAGCTCGGCGAAGTAGCGCTCTTCGGCGATGAGGCTGCCGTGCAGGACGGTGCCGTTGACGGCGACCGTCACCGGGACGGCGGACTGGCCTGACTCATCGACGGACCGGATGAGCTCGCGGAGGACCGGGTCACGGTCGTGCTTTGCCATGGTGGTTCCTCTCAGATAGGTCGTTACCGGCCGCTGCGCCGCTACCCGGGACGGGCCAGGCGAACCAGTGCGTGACCGGTGACAGGGTGACCTCGCCCTTTCGCTACATGCCTGGCGGCCCGTCAGCCGATGTACTGCCGGGCGGCGGAGCGCCGGCGGGGCTCGTCCAGCAACCGGATGGAGGCTTCGATGGACGGCGGCACGGGCTTGCGCTCACGCAGGACCCAGGGCAGGCCGCCGGCCGCGGCCGCGAACGCCCTAGCGGACACCGTGTCGCGGGGCACCGACACCGCGAGTTCCGCGGTCCGGCGTAGCGCCGCCGCGGGCGGGCGCCGCAGCCAGGTGAACCACAACGTGTTCCGGATGCCCAGCCAGCGGCGCCGGGTCGGGTCACGCAACGTGGAGGCCTGGTGGTGCAGCGTCGCGCCGGGCAGGTAACAGAGGACCCAGCCGCGGGCAGCCAGGTCAGCAGCCAGCAGTTCCTCCTCCCCGCCGAGGAACAGCCGCGGCGAGAAGCCCCCGACCTCGCGGAACGCGTCACAGCGCAGCACCGACGCGCCGGCCAGGATGCTCATCAGCGCCGGGCCGGGCAGGCCCGGCCGCCCGGGGACCGGGGACTGGGCCAGCTCCGGCACGATCGGATCGTCGGTACCCGCCGGCTCGACCACGATCCTGGCCGTCACCGAGGCCACGTCGGGGTGCCGGTCGAGCACGTCCGCGGCCAGCGGCAGCGACCCTGGCTCCCACCAGGTGTCGTCGTCGCAGAAGGCGACGTACGGGGTGCTCACCCGGCGGACCGCGAGATTCCGTCCGACCGCGCCCAGGTTCCGCCGCGCGGCGATCAGCAGTATGTCCGGATGCGCCCGGCGGACCGCGGCCGCCGTTCCGTCGGCCGAGCCGTTGTCCACGACGATGACCGGCGGCCGTTCCGGCAGCGCGGCCAGCCGTCCCAGCGTGCGGAGCAGCTCCTCGCGCCGGTTTCGCGTGATCACCACGAGGGTGAGCCGGGGGTCAGGCACCGCCGGGGGCCGTCGCGCCGGCTCACCCGGCATGGCCGGCTCCCAGGGTCCGGATGGCCGTCTCCACGTCGGCCGGCAGCGGCGCCTGGCCCAGCAGGGCCAGCGGCAGCCGGACGGTCAGGCCGCCCAGCGCCCGGGCGGCGACCGGGTCGTGTCCCGCCCGCCGGGCCAGCCGCCCCGTCTCGGTCAGCGCGCACCGGAGCGGCCGTCGCAGCCAGGCCACCAGCGCGCGGTTCCGCGCCTCCTGGTACCGCCGGGTAGCGGGCTGCCGGGCGGGGGAAGGGTGGTGGTAGGCGACGATGTCCGGGCGGTAACACGCGGCCCAGCCCGCCGCGGCGAGGTCGTAGGCGAACAGCTGCTCCTCGCCGCCGATGAACAGCAGCCGGGAGAATCCCCCGACGGCCAGGTAGGCCGCCCGCCTGACCACCGCCCCGCAGCCGAGGAAACCCATCACCCGGGACCCGGGCAGGCCATCGGAGGGCAGGGGGCTGGCCGCCATCACCGCATTGACCTCATCAGGAGCCTCCTCCTGGCCGACCAGGATGCGGGCGGCGAGCAGCCCCACCCCCGGGCTCGCCGCCAGCACCGCGGCCGCGGTGGCCAGGGCGCCGGGCGCCCACCAGGAGTCGTCATCGGCCAGTGCGATGAGCGGGGTCCGGGCCCGGAGCACGCCGAGGTTGCGGGCCCACGCACCGCGGTTCCGCCGCAGCGCGATCAGCTCTGTCCGGGGAAAGCGGCGGCGCACCATGGCCGCGGTGCCGTCATCGGAGCCGTTGTCCACCACCACCACGGGAGGTCGTTCCGGGAGGCTGGCCAGGCGTTCGAGGGTACGGCCCAGTTCCGGGCCGCGGTTACGGGTCGCGATGACGACTGTGACTCGTGGCCCGGGGGGAACGGCCCGCTCCGCGGCGGCCGGCTCGGCCCTGAGCGCCTGATAGGTGTGCTGCACCCGCCCCTGGTCCCCGTGGCCGGCCAGTTCAAACACCCGTTTGCCGGACCCGGCTCCGGGTAGCGGACTGACCCGTCATCAGCCACCACAACTCCGTGAGGCGCATGGTGCACCCCAGTCCCGGCGGTCACCCGCCGCGTTACACGGTCATCATCCCGACCCTGGGACGGCCATGCCTGCAGGACGGCCTGGACGCGCTGGCCGAGGCGGCCGGGCCGCTGCCGGATCAGGTCGTGGTGGCCGACGACCGCCCGGACACTCCGGACCCGCTGCCGGTCCGGCTGCCAGCGGCGCTGGCGGATCGGACCATGATCGTTACCCTGGAGGGCCGGGGCCCCGCCGCCGCGCGGAACGCGGGCTGGCGGGCGGCCCTGGACACTGAGTGGGTCGCGTTCCTGGACGACGACGTGGTGGTCGGCCCGGCCTGGCGGGCCGATCTGGTGGCCGACCTGGCGGCGCAGCCGGACCGGGTGGCCGGGGTCCAGGGCACCATTACCGTGCCGCCGCCGCAGGGCCGCCGCCCCACGGACTGGGAACGCGGCACGGCGGGGCTGGCCACGGCCCGCTGGATCACGGCCGACATGGCGTACCGCCGCCGCGCGCTGATCGACGCCGGCGGGTTCGACGAGCGCTTCCCTCGGGCCTTCCGCGAAGACGCCGATCTCGCGCTGCGCATGATGGACCGGGGGTGGCAGCTGGCCCAGGGGCGCCGGGAGACGACCCACCCGGTGCGCCCGGCGCGGCGCTGGGCCAGTCTGCGGGCCCAGGCCGGGAACGCCGACGATGCCCTGATGACCCGGCGGCACGGCCGGGACTGGTACTCCCGGGCGCAGGCGGCCCCGGGCCGGCGGACCGGGCACTGGATGGCCAGCGCGCTCGCGGCTGCCTCGGGCACCGCGCTGGTGGCCAGCAGGCTGGTCCCCGGCGACACGGGCGGCACCCGGCCGGGCCGGGCGGGAAGCGGGCCGCGCGTCCCGGGTCCGGGCCGCCAGCGGCTCCGCTGGGCCGCCATTGCGGCGGCCCTGGGCTGGCTCGCGGCGACGGGTGAGTTTGCCGCGGCCCGGATCCGCCCCGGGCCGCGCACCCCCGCTGAAGTCACTGAGATGATCATCACCAGCGCCCTGATCCCGCCTCTTGCGGTCGGCCACTGGACCCGCGGACGGTGGCGCGCCCGGGTCGCGGGCCCGTGGCCGCCGCGGCCCGCCGCGGTGCTCTTCGACCGGGACGGGACCCTGGTCCGCGACATCCCCTACAACGGCCGGCCGGCCCTAGTGGAGCCCATGCCCGGGGCGGCCGCGGCCACCGCGCGGCTGCGCCGGGCGCGAATGCCGCTGGGGGTGGTCACCAACCAATCGGGGATCGGCCGCGGGATCATCACCGCCGGCCAGGCCGAAGCGGTGAATGACCGTGTCGACGAGCTCCTGGGACCGTTCGGCAGCTGGGCGGTGTGCCCGCACGTCCCCGGCGACGGCTGCGGCTGCCGCAAACCGGCCCCGCGGCTGGTCCAGCAGGCCGCTGCGGACCTCGGGGTAGATCCGGCGGACTGCGTGGTGATCGGCGACATCGGCGCGGACGCAGGGGCCGCCTATGCAGCGGGAGCGCGGGCGATCCTGGTACCTACGCCGCAGACCCGGCCCGAGGAGACGGCGGGGGTACCGGTCGCGCCCAGTCTCTCCGCGGCCGTCCGGGCCGTGCTGGATGGCCGGTGGCCGCCGAGCTGGATCTATTTCCGCACCTCCTGACGGCCTGCCGCTGACTTACCACCGGACGGGGCGTGGTGGTGTTCCCACGTGCCCCAGGCCGCGCATCTGACCGCCCGCCCCCGTTCGCGCCAGCCCGAGTAACCGTTACTTCCTGTAATTGACCGAGGTGAGACGGCACGACGGCGCTCCGGGTGGGCGACTGTGCCTCCCTACTTCGGACGGGTTTTTCCGACGTTCGTTTGACTGGTGGACGCACGGGTAGCGCTGCGGTCCGTAATTGACTGGCTATCCCCGAAGGGCTGGGTGACACGCGTGCGGGTGCTCGGGATCAACGCGGTTTTCCATGACCCTGCGGCCGCGCTCGTGATCGACGGGCAGGTGGTCGCGGCGGCGGAGGAGGAACGCTTCAGCCGGCGCAAGCACGGCAAACGCCCCGTTCCGTTTTCCGCGTGGGAACTGCCCGAACTGGCCGCCGCCTGGTGCCTGCGCGAGGCCGGGCTGGAACCGGCCGACCTGGACGCGGTGGCCTACTCATACGACCCCGCCGAATGCCGTCCGGCCAGCGCGATGGAGCTGGACGATCCCTGGGATCACCTGCGGATCACGTACGCGGAACAGGCGCCCGGGTTCATCGCCGAGGCGCTGCCGGGGGTAGATCCCGCGTCGGTTCGCTACGTCCGTCACCACGCCGCCCACGCGGCGTCCGCCGGGCTGGCCGGCCCGCTTGGTGACGCCAGCGTGCTGGTGTGCGACGGGCGGGGCGAGGCGGCCTCGCACCTGGCCGGCCGGTACGCCGGCGGCCGGCTAGATGTCCTGGCCAGCCAGGCGCTCCCGCATTCACTGGGGCTGTTCTACGAGCAGGCCACCAGTCACCTCGGCTTCCTGCACTCCAGCGACGAGTACAAGGTCATGGCGCTGGCCTCCTACGGCACCCCCCGGTTCGCGGCGGAACTGTCCCGGCTGGTGTACGCGGATGGGGAGGGCGGCTTCCGCACCGATCCCGTGCCCTGGGACAGCATGGTCAAGCGCCGGGTCAAGGGCGACCCGCTGACCGGGGACCACGCCGACCTGGCCGCTAGCGTCCAGCGGGTCACCGAGGAGATCCTGCTCGACCTGGCCTGCTGGCTGCATGGCCAGACCGGGGACCGCGGCCTGGCCATGGCGGGCGGGGTGGCGCTGAACTGCGTGGCGAACTCCCGGCTGGCCAGCGAGGGCCCGTTCGAGCGGATCTGGGTACAGCCCGCGGCCGGCGACGCGGGGACCGCCCTCGGCGGTGCGCTCTGCGTGGCCAGCGAGGCGGGCGACGTGGTCACGCCCATGGCCGACGCGTTCCTGGGCCGCGGCTGGTCGGAGGCGGAACTAGCCGCCTGGCTGGACACCGCGGCCTGGCCCTACGAGCGGCCGGCCAGCATCGCCGACGCGATCGCCGCCGAACTCGCCGCGGACCGCATCGTGGCCTGGTTCCAGGGCCGTAGCGAGTTCGGGCCCCGGGCCCTGGGCGGCCGCTCGCTGCTGGCCCACCCCGGCCGCCGGGCCAACCTGGACCGGCTGAACGCCGTGAAGGGACGGGAGGAGTTCCGGCCGGTGGCGCCGATGGTGCTGGCCGAGCAGGCGGCCGGCATCTTCCGCGGGCCGCTGCCCAGCCCGTACATGCTGTTCGTGCACCAGGTGGCGCCGGAATGGCGGGACCGGATCCCCGCGGTCGTGCACGTGGACGGGACGGCCCGGGTCCAGACCGTGGACCGCGAGCATCAGCCGCTGGTCGCCGGGGTGCTCGACGGTTTCGCCGCCCGTACCGGCCTGCCGGTGATCGTGAACACCAGCCTGAACACCGCCGGGCGTCCCATGGTGGACGACCCACGGGACGCGCTGGAATGCTTCGGCTCCGCACCCGTGGACGTCCTGGCCCTCGGCCCCTTCCTGATCCGCCGTCCCGGCACGGCAGCACCCGGGACGCGAGCGCCGGAAAGGTCGATCACGCAAACTGCGGCGGGGGAAGTGCCGGCCCCAGGCTCCCGGACATGAGGCTGCGCCCGGCTTCCGGAAGCGTCCTTGCGGTCCGTCCCGACGGCCTGGGTGACGTGCTGCTGACCGGGCCAGCGGTGCGGGCGCTGGCGGGCGGCGGCCGGGCGGTGATCTTCCTGGCCGGTGCGGCCGGTGCGGAGGCTGCCACACTGCTTCCCGGTGTGACCCGGGTCATCACCGAGACGCTGCCCTGGATCGATCCCGAGCCGGCCGCCGTGGCGCCTGGGCAGACCCGCCGGCTGGTCCGTGCTGTGCGCCGGGTCCGCCCAGCCGAAGCCGTCATCTTCACCTCGTTCCACCAATCGCCGCTGCCCACGGCGCTCGTCCTCCGGATGGCCGGTGTCCCCCGGATCAGCGCGATCAGCGAGGACTACCCGGGAACACTGCTCGACGTCCGCCATCAGCTCACCGCAGACATGCCGGAGGCCCGCCGTAACCTGTCCCTGGCCCGGGCAGCCGGGTTCCGGCTGCCCCCGGGCGACCCGGGCAGCCTCGCCCTTACCGGGCCGCTGCCGGACACCCGGTCCCTGACCGGCGGCGGGCGGTACATCGTCCTGCACCCGGGCGCGTCCGTGCCGGCCCGGCGTCTCTCCGCAGCCCGGACGCCAGCGCTGATCACGGCCCTGGCGGACGCCGGGTACCGGGTC
Source organism: uncultured Actinomycetes bacterium (assembly GCA_963837335.1). Lineage (GTDB taxonomy): Bacteria > Actinomycetota > Actinomycetes > Streptosporangiales > Streptosporangiaceae > RYN-230. The sequence goes on from CAWINS010000074.1 coordinate 103,664, forward strand.
CTGGTGACCGGCTCGGCGGACGAGCGTGAACTGGCCGGGCGCGATCCGGCCGGACGCGCGCACCGCGCCGACCGGGTGGTGAACCTGTGCGGACGGACCGATCTGCCCCGGCTGGCCTCGGTGCTGGCGGGCGCGAATGTGGTTGTCGCGCCGAACACCGGGGCCGCGCACCTGGCCGCCGCGGTGGGGACCCCCGTGGTGAGCCTGTTCGCTCCGGTGGTGCCGGCCGAGCGCTGGGCGCCCTACGGCGTGCCGACGGTCCTGCTCGGAGACCAGCACGCGCCGTGCGCGGGCAGCCGGGCCCGTTCCTGCCCGGTCCCGGGCCATCCGTGTCTCGACCAGATCGAGCCGGCCTCGGTAGTGGCCGCAGTCACCGCTCTGGCCCCCGCGGCCGGGCCGGGCCGCCGTCCCGGCGTCCCGGGCGTGATCAGGGAGGCCGGGTGAGAATCCTTATCTGGCACCTGCACGGCTCCTGGATGACGTCGTTCGTGCAGGGCAGCCACGAGTACCTGATCCCGGTGCTGCCGGACCGGGGACCGTTCGGTCTCGGCCGAGCCCGGACCTGGGACTGGCCTCCCAACGCTATCGAGGTCACGCCGCAGCAGCTCCGCAGCGAGCAGGTCAACGTGCTGGTGGCCCAGCGTCCCGACGAGCTGGCCCTGGCGGGCGCCTGGCTGGGGCGGCTGCCCGGCCACGACCTCCCGGCCGTCTACCTGGAACACGACGCGCCACCCGGGCCCGCGGTGAGCACCAGGCACGCTATGGCGGACGCCCCGGGCGTGCCCATCGTGCACGTGACCAGATTCAACGCCGTGTACTGGGACTGCGGGCGGTCGCCGGTCCGGGTGGTCGAGCACGGCATCCCGGACCCGGGCGCCCGCTGGACCGGGGACATCCCCCGCGCCGCGGTGGTGGTCAACGACCCTGTGCGCCGGGGCCGGACGACCGGCACCGACCTGCTGCCCGGTTTCGCCGCCGCCGCGCCGCTCGACGTGTTTGGCATGCGGGTCTCTGGCCTGGCCGCCGCGCTGCACCTGGATCCGGAGCACTGCCGCGAGTTCGAGGACCTGCCCCAGGGCCGGATGCACGGTGAGCTGGCCCGCCGCCGGGTCTACGTGCACCCGCTGCGCTGGACTTCACTCGGGCTGTCACTCATCGAGGCCATGCAGCTGGCCATGCCGGTGGTGGCGCTGGCGGCGACCGAGGCGACCCGGGCCGTTCCCGCGGCCGCGGGGGCGATCTCGACCGACCCGGCCGAACTGCACGCGGCGGTGCGCCGGTTCATCCGGGATCCGGCCGCCGCCCGGGACGCCGGGCTGGCCGCCCGCGAAGCCGCCCGTGCCAGATACGGGCTGAAACGGTTCCTGGCCGACTGGGACGAGATATTGCAGGAGGTGCGCGCATGAGAATCGCCATGGTCTCGGAGCATGCTGATCCCACCACCGCCCCCGGCGGGGAAGACGCCGGCGGCCAGAACGTCCACGTCGCCGCCCTGGCTCGGGCTCTCGCGGCACGGGACCACACGATCAGTGTCTATACCCGGCTGGCCAGCCCCGGCGCGGAGCCGGTTGTGCCCCTCGCCCCCGGGGTCGAGGTGCACCGGCTGCCCGCCGGCCCGGCGGCGCCGCTGCCCAAGGACGAACTGCTGCCGCACATGGCTGAATTCGGCGCCGCGCTGGGCCGGGAATGGGCCCGGCAGCCCCCGCATCTGGTGCACGCCCACTTCTGGATGTCCGGGCTGGCCAGCCTGCAGGGCGTGGCGGGCCTCCGCATCCCGGTGGCGCAGACCTTCCACGCGCTCGGGTCGGTCAAGGCCCGCCATCAGAGGGCCAGGGACACCAGCCCACCCGAGCGGATCGACACGGAACGCCGGATCGGCCTGGCCTGCGATCAGGTCATCGCCACCTGCCGTGACGAGGTGCGGGAGCTGGGCCAGCTCGGTATCCCCCCCGGCAAGGTGTCGGTGGTGCCATGCGGCGTGGACACCAGTACCTTCTGGCCATCGGGCACGGTGGCCCCGCGGGATTCCCCCGGCCGGCTGCTGACGCTGGGCCGGCTGGTGGAACGCAAGGGCATCGACACGGCCATCGAAGCGCTGGCCGGGCTGCCGGGCGTGGAGCTTGTGGTCGCGGGCGGCCCGGAACGGGACCAGCTCGGCGGGGACGCCGAATACCGCCGGCTCCGCGATCTCGCCCGGGCGCGCGGGGTGGCCGGCCGGGTCGTGTTCACCGGGGCGGTCCCCCGGGCCCAGGTTCCCGCCCTGATCCGGTCCGCCGACGTGGTGGTGTGCACCCCCTGGTACGAGCCGTTCGGCATCACCCCGCTGGAGGCCATGGCCTGCGGCGTACCCGTGGTGGCCAGCGCGGTCGGCGGCCTGGCCGACAGCGTGGTGCACGGGACCACCGGGCTGCTGATCCCCGCCCGGCGATCCGGGCGAGCTCACGGCCGCGGCCGGGACGCTGCTCGCCGACCCGGCGATGCGCACGGCGTTTGGCGAGGCAGGCGCCCGCCGGGTCCGCCGCTGGTACTCCTGGCCCCGGGTCGCGGCTCAGACCGAGAGCGTCTACGTGCGGCTCGGTGCGGGCACGCCGCCGGGCCGGGATACCGGATCCGGCCGGTCGCTGGCGGTAGGTGCGCCATGACGCCCCGCGAAGTCACCCCTCCGCCTGGCCGACCCCGCAGTGGCCGAATCTAAGCGAGCTGAATACGAGCTGACCCAGACCAAGCTGGCCCAGACCGAGCTAGCCGAATCCGGCTGGCCGACTCCGAGCTGGCCGCTCACCTGGACCAGCTGATCACGGCGCTGCGTAACCCGCGGACGGGGTTGTGGGCCGCGCGGCGCTGGGGACGGCTCCTGGCCGCCCCACTCACTGCCGGGCACCGGCTGCTGGTGGCCGGGAACGGCGGCAGCGCCGCCGAGGCCCAGCACCTGACGGCCGAGCTGGTCGGCCGGTACGTGGCCGACCGCCCGCCGCTGTCCGCGATCGCGCTGCACGCCGAGACGTCCAGCCTCACCGCGATCGGCAACGACTTCGGCCCGGCCGAGGCGTTCGCCCGGCAGGTGGCCGCGCACGGCCGGCCCGGGGACACGCTGCTGCTGCTGTCGGCCAGCGGCCGCAGCGAGAACGTGCTGGCCGCGGCGGGCCGGGCCCGATCCCTGGGCATCCGGGTCTGGGCCATGACCGGCCCACCTCCCAATCCGCTGGCCAGCCTGGCGGACGACGCGATCTGCGTGGCCGCGCCGGACACCGCGACCGTCCAGGAGGTCCACCTGGTGGCCATCCATGCCCTGTGCGACGCACTCGACGCGGAGGTGACCTCGGCATGACTGCTGTGGGCCCGCTGGTCGTGATCGGCGACGCGCTGCTGGACCGGGACGTGAACGGCACCGCCAGCCGGCTCTGCCCGGACGCGCCCGCTCCCGTACTGGACGACCTTACTGAAGTCCGCCGCCCGGGAGGTGCCGCCCTCGCCGCGCTCCTCGCGGCCCTCGACGGCGGCCGGGTGGTACTCATCGCGCCGATTGGTGAGGACCCGTCCAGCGCCATCGTGCGGGCCCTGCTGCAACCGCACGTCACCGTGGTGCCGCTGCCGCTGGACGGCCCGCTGCCGGACAAGGCCCGGTTCCGGGCCGGGGGGCAGACGCTGCTGCGCGCGGACGGGCCCGGCCGGACGGCCCGGCCCTGCCTCCCTGGAAGCCGCCGAGGCGATCGCGTCGGCGGGCACGCTCCTGGTATCCGATTACGGCCGGGGCGCGGCCTCCGACCCCAGGATCCGCGCCGCCCTGGCCGGGCGCGCGGCCCGCGTGCCGCTGGTCTGGGATCCGCACCCCCGCGGGCCGGAGCCGGTGGCCGGCACCCGGCTGGCCACCCCCAACCATGCCGAAGCCCGGGCGGCCGCCGGCCTGAACCTCACGCCCGCCAGGGGGCGTACCGGCGGACCAGCCCTCGTCACCGGCTCGGTGCTCCGCTCTGCCGCCGAGGCCGCGGGCCGCCTGCTCAGCCGGTGGCCGGTGGACGGCGTGGCCGTGACCCTGGGACCACACGGCACACTGCTCGCCCAGGGCAGCCCGGCCCCCCTGATCGTCCCGGCCCGGCCCGTGCACGGCGCGGACACCTGCGGCGCCGGGGACATGTTCGCTGCGGCGGCCGCGAACGCCCTGTCCCACGGCGCGCTCCCGTCCGAGGCGGTGGTGACCGCGACCCGGACCGCGTCAGACTTCCTCGCCGCAGGCGGCGTGGGCAGCCTCCCCGCCGGGACGGCCGCGGCCGGCCCCGCACCCGCAGACCCGGACGCAGTCACGGACACAGGCACCCCGGCGGGCGCGCTGACCGACCCGGTCGCGCTGGCGGGCCGGGTGCACGCGGCCGGCGGCACGGTGGTGGCGGCCGGTGGCTGCTTCGACGTACTGCACGCCGGCCACGTCAGCCTGCTCCAGGCAGCCCGCTCGCTGGGGGACTGCCTGATCGTGTGCCTGAACTCCGACGAGTCGGTCCGCCGCCTTAAAGGCGAGGGCCGCCCGCTGAACCCGGCCGCCGACCGGGTCTCGGTGCTGGCCGCCCTGCACTGCGTGGATGCCGTGCTGGTGTTCGGCGAGGACACCCCCGGCGCGGCCCTGCAACGGCTGCGTGCTGACCTATGGGTGAAAGGCGGCGACTACGAGGGACAGGTGCTGTCGGAGGCGGCCCTGCTGAGTACCTGGGGCGGGCAGGCGGTCACCGTTCCCTACCTGGCCGGGCGATCCACCACACGGCTGCAGGCTGCGGGGGCTGCGGCCCTGGGGGCCCGCTGACCATGACCGGCCGGGTACTCCTGCTCCGCGCCCTGGGCCTGGGTGATTTCCTGACCGGGGTGCCCGCCTACCGGGCCGTCCGCCACGCCTTCCCCGGGCACCCGATCGTGCTGGCCGCGCCGGGCGCGCTGGCTGACCTGGTCCCGCTGGCCGGCGCCCTCGACGAACTGCTGCCCGCCGCCGAACTCGAGCCGGTGGCCTGGACCGGCGCTCCCCCAGACGTCGCCATCGACCTGCATGGCCGCGGCCCGGCCAGCCACCGGCTGCTCGCGGCGCTCAGGCCGCAGCGGCTGATCACCTTCGGGGGCCGTCACGGGGGCGGCTTCGCAGGCCCGGAGTGGCGTGCCGGTGAGCACGAGGTGGCCCGCTGGTGCCGGCTCTGCTCGGAATCTGGCATCCCCGCCGATCCCGCCGACCTGCGGCTCACCGCGGTGCCCCCGGTCCCGCCCGGGGTGCTGCTGCCGCCGGCGCCGGGCGGCCAGGGGCTCACGCTCGTTCATCCCGGTGCGGCCGCACCCAGCCGGAGCTGGCCCCCAGGGCGGTTCGCGGCCGTGGCCGGGGAACTGGCCCGCCTCGGCCATCAGGTCGTGGTCACCGGCTCGGCGGCGGAGCGCCCGCTCACTCTGGACGTGGCCCGGCGGGCGGGCCTGCCGCCCCAGTCGGTTCTGGCGGGCCGGACCTCGCTGGCCACTCTGGCCGCGCTCACCGCATCCGCGCGCCTGGTCATCTCCGGCGACACCGGCCTGGCCCATCTGGCCACCGCCTACGCGCGACCCTCGGTCATCCTGTTCGGCCCCGTGCCGCCCGCGGAATGGGGGCCGCCAGCCGACCCGCGCCACCAGGCACTATGGACCGGCAGCGACGGTTACCGGGGCGACCCGCACGGCCGTCGCACCGACCCGGCCCTGGCCGCCATCGGTGTCAGCGACGTGCTCCGCGCTGCGGAGCGGGCCCTGGCGGCCACGCGGTCCTCCCTGAGCCCTGCCCGGCACTGGACCAGCGCGGTCCCCGTAGCGCGGGGTTCGTAGTCACCGCACCAGGGATAGGCGTCGCGAAAACTACCGATGACGCGTGCGGCGGGGCGGCCGGCGGGTAGAGAGATGCTTCCCAACAACCCCACCGGCCGGGAGGCAGGACACTCATGCACCGGCGAGGCCCCCTCGCGGACAGTTACCCGGCCGCCGTCGCGCTCGTGGTATGCGCGCTGGTTCCGTTCCTGCTGCTCACATCAGCCGTACTGCTGCTGGCGCCGCTAATATCCAAGAGCCTGCATCTGAGCACGGCGACGCTGGACATCACCGCCGGCCTGGCCGACGCAGGGTACGCTGTCGGCACCGTGCTGGCCGTCCAGTTCGCGGTGCACCTGCCTGCACGGCGGATGCTGCTCCGCTACGTCACGGCCTTCCTGGCTGCGGCAGTGCTGGCCGCGTGGGCACCGAACGGGGCGGTGTTCATCGTGGCGTTCATCGCCGAGGGGCTGTGCACCAGCCTGATGCTCATCGCGGCGGTCCCACCGCTGGTCACCGGGTGGCCGGTCGCGAAGATGCCCTGGACCGCGGTGATCATGAACGTGTGCATCTTCGGCGCGGTGGCGATCGGGCCGACCATCGGCGGGCTGCAGGCCTCCACCGGCAATTGGCGGCCGCTGTTCTGGGGAGTGGCCGCGGTGGCCGCGGTTGCGCTGCTGTTCGTGCTGCTCACTTACGAGGATCAGCCACCCCAGGATCGGAGCGCGCCTTGGGACTTCATCGCGCTGGGACTGGCCCTGTGCGGCTGCACGGCCGCGTTCTACGGTGCCGCCCGGCTGCAGGGCGGCAGTCCGCCCGGGGCCGCCTCGCTCGGGCCGCTGCTGGCCGGGGTGGTGATGATCGCGGCGCTGGTGGTTCACCAGTACCGGGCGCGGCACCCGCTGATGCCGGTCCGGCAGCTGGCTACCACGTTTCCGGCGACCGGCATCCTGATCGCGATGTGCGCCAGCGCGTCCGCGGTCGCCCTGATGGACCTGTTGCTCACCGCGCTGCGCAATGACAGCCCGGTCCACGTCGCGTTGCTGTTCTTGCCCGAGTTCGGCGCGGCCGTGGTGACCGCGGCGCTCTTCGGTGCACTGTTCCGCACCCGGTTCACCCCGGTACTGGCCATGTCCGGGCTGGGCATGCTCACCGCCGCCGCCGCGCTGCTCACCGCGCTGACCGCCGGGGTGAGCGGGCTGGTGGCCGCCGGCTTCGCCCTGATCGGGCTGGGCGTCGGCGCCTCCGTCTCCCCCGCCCTGTTCCTGGCCGGGTTCTCGCTGCGCTCGGCCCAGATCCAGCGGGTGTTCGCGCTCATCGAACTGCTCCGCGGGGTGACCGCCTTCCTGATCGCGCCGATCGTGCTGTACCTGGCCACCGCGATCAGCAGCAGCGCGACAGCCGGGTTGCACGCGGCCATCTGGCTCTGTCTGGTTATCGCCGCGGCCGGCGGGGTGGCCGCGGTGGCCCTGTACACCCTGGGCGGCGGCCGGCTACCCACACCGGATCTGGATGCCTGGACCAGCGGCGAGCCAGCCTGGGAGTCGCCGCCGCTGCTGGCCCGGCTGCGCCGCCCGCCGGCGGCCGCCCCCGACGTGGCCCCGGACCGGGCCCGCAGCCCGGAACCGCAACGCTGACCACCGTCCGCAGCCACCGGAGCATGCGGGAGGCCGGGCATTCAGGCCGGTGACGTGTTGACTGGGCTCCGGCGGCTAGCGGCGGCGCAGCGGAAGAATGGAGGCACGCCTTGAGCGGAACTTCTCTGGCCGGGTTGCTCATCATCGCCGGCGTGATCGTGATCGGCATGGCGACCTGGATCGGGACAGTCTTCTGGGCCGGGAGCCACCCGCGTTGGAAGCGTGCCCAGAAGCTCGACCGGCGGCCAGGAGACGTACGGGGCGGAGCCTTCAAGGCGTCGTCGGGGCGAGCCGTCATGCCGCGCCGCGATGCCCCGCCAGATCCGGATCGCTAAGCGCAGCAGTCAGCCGGGCTGTGGAGGCCGGGCCGCCGCCATGGCCGGGACGCAGATCGTGATCGCGCCGGGATGGACCTTGACCCGCAGCTTCGTAACGGCGGTGCGGGCACCGCCGTCAAGTTCGTAGGGGAAGGGCCGGTCGAACCGGATCCGGAACTTTTTGCCCTGGGTGACCTTGATGAACGGTGATTCCCCGGCCTGGCCCTGCACGACCCGTCCCAGCGCCCGGGCCCACCCGGCGGGATTCCTGGCCGTGACCAAGCCGAGTTCAAGGAGCCCGTCGTCGGGCTGCGCTCCGGGGAAGGCCTCGATTCCACCGAGCACTTTGGCCACATTCCCGGCCAGGACGCACGAGATCCGGCCCCGGAAGAAACGGACGCCGTCCACCTCGATGGTCGCCTTGACCCGGCGAGCGCTGAGGTTCCTGGCCCCTGTGTATAGGTACGCGGCGCGGCCGAGTCGTCCTTTCATCTTCCGGCCGGCTTGTTTGATCATGCGAGCATCGAACCCTGCACCAGCCATCACCGCGAAGTGCTCGCCGTTCACCGATCCGGTGTCGAACCGGCGGCGCTCCCCTTTCAGCCCGACCCGCACCGCATCGGTGAGGTCGGTAGGGACCTCCAGGTTCGTCGCCAGGAGATTGGCCGTGCCGGCTGGAAGAATCGCGAGAACAGCCCCCGTTCCAGCCACGGCATCAATGCAGCGCTGGACCGTCCCGTCCCCTCCCCAGACGAACGTCACCTCAGCGCCCTGAGCCAGCGCCTTGCGGGCACACTTGGCCGCTTTGCGGCTATTTTTCACTTCATACCAGAGGGGATCGGCAACGCCCTCCCGCGCCAGTACCTCCCGAAGCTCTCCCAGGCCGCCGCCGAAACTTTTTCCGGCGTGGGCCACAACCGCGATCGTCGGCACGCGTCAGCCTCCGTGTTCTCCGTCAAACCAGCCATCCCCCACGCTAGAAGGGTTCTGCCGGCGTGATAATTGAGTTTCAGGTCAGCGCCAGGCCTGAAGTGCCCGCAGGACCCCACGGGAATCATCTGCTCCCAGGACGATCCGCCGGCCAGCGCGGCCGCCGGGACAATCGAGGACGCGACCATCCAGGGGGCTCTGCGCTGCTTTAGGCTCGGTCGTTCACACCTGCGCGATGATCTGAGAGGCCACCTGCCAATGGACGACATCCCGCCGCGGTTGTATGGCCGGTTGATCGAGACGGCCGTGCGGGTCATCACCTGGAACGTCTGGGGCCCGTACGGTCCCTGGCCAGACCGTGAAGCAGCGATCCCCGCGACCCTGCGGAACGCCCGTCCCGACATGGTGGTGCTGACCGAGTCGTGGGCGAAAGGCGGCGCCAGCCAGTGTGCTCGCCTGGCCGGCCCGCTCGGCCTGCCGCACCATACCTTCAGCGGTGTTCAGGCTCAGGAGGACGAGGCGGTCCTGTCTGGCGTGGCTGTGATGTCCCGCTGGCCGATCCGGCGCGAGTCGAGTCTCACCTTCGGCAGCGCCCGCGCGCAGTTCGCCGAGCTGTCCGGCCCCGCGGCCCGATCCAGGTGTATGGCCTGATGATGGATGCCGGGTGGTTTGGCGAAAGCCAATCGCGCCAGGACGCGGTATGCGAACTGCTGAGCCACGTTCACCAGGCCCAGGACCCGCAGGCCCCGCTCATCGTCTGCGGCGACTTCAACGCCGATCCCGGCAGCGACGAGCGGGCTGTGCTGACTGATCAGCCGCGCGCGTCGCTGGCATCCAGGTCGGTCATCGACCAGGCTGTCGCGATGCTCATGGCTGAGTAGCGGGCGACGCGGAGAAGCGTTCGGGATCTTGCGGGTGGCGTCGTAGAACCGCAACATCCAGCTCCGCCAGGTGGCTGGGGAAGTGGTGGCCGCCGTCACCGGGCAGCACCCCCAGCCGCCGCCCTTTGATCCCCCGGCTGACCGGGAGCTGACCGTTAACAGCAGCGTTACCGCTTCCCGGGAACACTGAGGCATAATCAGTTCGCCGCCTAGTGCGACTGCTGGGGTGTGACAGCTGTACCGGTCCTGAGACGCGGCCGCCCTTCTTTGCTCTGTGGGGTCGAGTCATGGACGTCAATGACCTGCGATGCCGCCAGGCTGATGATCTCACCCTGACCCCTGATGGCCTCGATAGTGTGGCCGTCGCCGCAGCTCCGGGAACCTCACCACAGACGGTGGCCGGGCGGCGCGGCACGCCCGCCTGGTCCGGCTTGACCGGCTGGGATGACGTGCCGCTGCGGATCAGCTTTTCGGTGGAGCACGCCCGCCTGGTCCTGTCGGGGGACATCGATGACGCCACCTACAGCGGGCTGACAGCTGCGCTTTCTGCCGCCGCTGATGTGCCCGGTGACATCCACGTAGACCTGGGCGGCGTCCAGTTCTGTGACATTGCCGGGCTGCGGGCGCTGGTCCTCCTGGCCGGTGCCCACGGCCCGTCACCAGATCTCCCGGATCGGCGCGTCCTCCTGCACACCCTGCCGGCCCATTTGCAAACCGTCCTGCGGATCCTCGGCTGGGACGGAGTTCCCGGGCTGGTCATCGACTAGATGACCTTTGCGAAGGGTTTAGTGGTCATATGCCACGAGTGAGCGTTTGACGGGCTGGCCGGTTCGGTCGTTGTGCCAGATCGCGGTGGTCAGGGCCAGGATGGGCTGGAGCACCCGCACGGCGACGCCAGCTGGGGTGTGGCCGCCGTGTTGTTCCAGGTTGAGCTGGCCTTTGAAGGTGTCGTTGAATGGACTCAATCACCTGGCGCAATGGCTTGAAGAACTGGGTTCCCGCGCGTTCCGGTTCGCCCTGGCGGGCGGGGCGCAGCAGGCAGATCCGGCCGTCGGCCAAGGTGGTCTCGAAGTCGTGCCCGTAGTAGTTCTTGTCGCCGATGATGATCTGGCTGTCCCGGCCGGCGGTCAGGGCCGGGTCAGCCAGGATGCCTGGCAGCACCTGCCGTTCGCCGGCCTTGGCGCCGGCCAGGGCGAAGCCGACGGGCAGCCCGTGCAGGGTGCACAGCAGGTGCAGGCGCAGTCCCCAGAAGTAGCGTGAATGGCTGGCGCAATACCCGTATCCAGCCCATCCAGCCAGGTCAGAACGCCTGGCCGTGTCCCGGGACCGGCCGCACTCCACCGGGGTGGAATCGACAACCCAGACGTCATCGGACCACAGGCTGGTATCGGCTGCGAGCATCCGGGTCAGCGTGGTGATCAGCCCGGCGGCAGCGCGCAGCCGCCGGTTATAGCCGGGCTGGCCTGGCAGGTAGCCGAACAGGTGCCCCAGATGCGCATGGGCGTGCGTATCCAGCGGGCCTCGGAGGTGTATCCCAGCAGGGCCTGATCACCGCGAGGGTGACCAGCTCAGCGTGGGACAGCCGGGGCTGCAGGCCGATCCTGGGCCGCCAGGGAGCCAGGTCCGGGTACTGCCTCAGCAGGTCGTCGGTTCTCACGTAGAGTGCGGTCGCGAGGGTGTCAATGTCATTCGTCACACAATGATCATGGACGCCCTCGTCTCATGTCCGCAGCTATCCCTCCGCATAGGTCATCTAGCCCGCAGACCGGCTGCCTTCCCGGCAGAACGCACGCTGGCCGGCTGGGCGGACGGCCACGAACGAGCCGTGCTTACGACCATCCACGAGGTACCGTCGCTCTCATTCGCGGTGATTGTCGGCCCAGCTGCCCGCCAAGGTCCGATGCTACGGAGATCCCGATGAACCGCTGGATCCGCGGGCCAGTCATGCGGCCAGCCGGCTTCCATTTTGAGTGCACCGTGTGGGTATCAGCACCACCGATGCGCTGACCGTCTTGCTCTCACGCGTTCGCCGCCGACTCTCAGCTGCCCGATGTGGCCAGCAACGTCCCGGACCGCAAGCTGGACGTGTCCGCAGCTAGCCGCATCCCCAGATCCACGCAACCGAACCGCCGACCAAACGGGGATGAGCCTGGCTTCGGCAGATCCTGACCGGTTCTTGCTCGATGCTCGTCATGGGGGTTCAATCCGGTGCCAGGGGCAAGAACCGGGCACGCCATGCTGTATTTCGCCTGGGGACAGAAGAACGGTTAAAGGGCCGCCCCGGAGGTAGCCGGGGGCGCGATCTGATCCGGCAAAGGGGAGCACTTGCGGTACAGGCCGCCGCTGACGTGATGACGAGCTGCCGGTGATCATCGAGCGCAGGACGGCACCGAAGTGCTGGCCGCCGGACGCTGCCCTCGAACAGCCCGTTCGACCGCTGGGTTCCTGCGCCGAACCAAACAGGCCCGGATTGCAAGTGAAGGACGGCGATGAGCGGGCCGGCCGGGAAGCATGTCCGGACCTGGATGCGGGAGTTGGCCGTGAGGTCTCGCCCAGCTGGATGAAGCGGTACCTGCCCGGAACACTGGAAGATCGCCCGGCCTGCCCGCCCGGCATCTGGTGGCTCATCGGCTCTGCGGATCCCCGGATCCGGCATCGGTGGTGACTACCCTGCCAGTGCGTCGATCATGAGCGAGTGCGTATCGCGGCCGCATGGTCGCGCTGGTCTTCTCCATGCAGGGCATCGGCCTCGTGCTCGGCCCAATGGTGGCCATCGGGTGCCTGCAGGCCGCCCCGCAGCCGCGCAAGTTCCTCTTCGCCCAGGCCGCCCCAGACGCCATGCACCTGCCTGGTTTTGACCGCGAACGCCAGGCATTCCGCGCGGACCCCGCACCGTCTGCAGATCTCCTTGGCCTGTTCCTGCTGCCGCTGGCTGGCACCGCGGGAGGAAACGGGGAAAAACAGATCCGGATCGGCAGACAGGCAGGCGCCATGGGCACGCCAGCCGGCAGCGTCATCAACCGCAGTCATCAGTACCTCGCAAACGCCTGTTACGGGCTCGACGACCGACGCTTCTCCCCGCAGCCCCGCTTTCCATGCCATGGACCCTCATTCTTTGACCCGGATTTGAGCAAGTTCGGAGGGTTCCGGTCACTAGGTGTTTTCCTCGGCCCGTTCGGATCCGAGCGTCCGGGGCAGGCCCAGCGCGCAGACCAGGCCGGGCAGGATGAAGCCGAGGTTGGCCGCGGTCGCCCACTGGGCCGTGTGCACGAGGGCCGGAGTCACCGTGCCGCCAGTACTTTCCCCGGAACCGCTGCCAAACAGCACGGTGCCGATCACGGCGATGCCGATCGCAGCACCGAGGCGCTGCGCGGTGATTAGGGCACCCCGGGGGTGCCCGCCTCCCGGCGCGGCACTGAGCCGAGCACGAAGTCCTGGTTGGGCGCGATCACCAGCCCGTTCCCCAGCCCGGCCAGGGCGAGCGGGCCGGCCAGCGCCCACGGGTCCGGGTGCTGGCCCCCAAGGTGCAGGACGAGCAGCAGCAGCGCCTGCCCGGCGAACATGCCGCTGATCCCGCCCAGGATCGTGGGGCGGCCGAACCGGGTGGAAAAGCGGTCGCTGTTGCTGGCGGTGAGCAGGCTGCCCAGGGCGAACGGCAGCACCAGCAGCCCGGTGTCGAGCGCGCTGTGGCCCAGTCCCTGCTGCCACAGGATCGACAGCGTGAAGAACAGGCTGGTGAAACCCGCAAAGTACAGCAGGGCCAGCAGCTGGCCCATCGCGAACGAACGGTGCCGCAGCAGGTCACGCTTGGGCACGGGCTCCCCGCCGCGCCGGGCCAGGCTGTTCTCCCACCAGGCCAGGATCGTGGCTGCGGACACGGCGCAGGCCAGGCAGATCCAGCTCCACAACGGCCATCCCGCGGCCTGCCCTTCGACCAGCGGGATGAGCAGCAGGAGAAGGGTAGCGGCGAGCAGTGCATTGCCGGCCGGGTCGAGGCGGTGTGATTCCGGCTGGTGCCGCCGGGGGAGCATTTTCGCGGCGGCGGGCAGTTCCACGGCGCCGATGAACACGTTGACCAGGAACACCCAGCGCCAGCCGTCTGCCATCCCGGCGGCCTGGATGAACAGGCCGCCGATCAGCGGGCCGACTGCGGTGGAGACCCCGACCACCCCACCGAGGTAGCCGAAAGCCCGGCTGCGCTGCCGACCGCCGAACTGGCGCTGGATCGTCGCGCTGATCGCCGGGTAGTACAGGACGGCACCCAGGCCCTGCAGGGCCCGGGCGGCGATCAGCCCGGCGGGGCTGCGGGACAGGCCGCAGCCCAGGCTGGCCAGCGTGAACAAGGTCAGACCGCCCAGGAACAGGGTCTTGTAGCCGAACCGGTCGCCGAGCCGGCCCGCCGGGACCAGGGCCAGCCCGAACGCCAGCGCATACCCCGACACCACCCACTCCAGGTCGGCCGGCCGGGCGTGGATGCCCAGCGCAATGCTGGGCAGCGCCACGTTCACGATCGTGGTATCCAGCACGGCCATGAACGACCCGACCAGCACAACGGCCAGGACCAGCCACTGGCCCCGGCCAGCCTGCCGGCCCTGCTGCCGGCCGGGCGGCAGCTGAATTCCGCCTCACAGCCCACTGTCAATGATCAGGTTGCGGTTTTCATGGCCGTGGGCGCCCGCGTCCGCTGACCAGCCAACGACAGACAGGCGATGCCGCCTGACCAGCGGCTATGGTCCTTGACCTGCTCAGACGCGGTGCCACAGGCATCCCACGCGGGACGGCCCGGGAGTGACGGGTCTGCTGTTCTTCGCGGGCGGGCGCGATCCGCTAGGGGGTGCATACTGGGGATGCTGCCTTCGAGGCATGTCGATCTTGCCTGCCGTGGCGGGTCGTCCCGGAGCGTGGGTAACCACGAGAACCTGGCTGGCCAGGTTGTCGGGACAGGCCGCGGGTCATGGCTGAGGGATCGCCGGATGTTGCTGGGAGTATCGCTGAGTTGCAGGCGCTGCTGCTGGGCACCGAGAGCATCGATGGATTCCTGCGTGAGATGGCGGTGCTGGCCGCCGGGACGCTGGGTGAGGGCCTGTCGTGCGGGATCACCCTGCAGCCGAACGGGCGGCCGCTGACGGTAGCCAGCTCCGATCAGCTCGCTTCCCAACTCGATGAGTTGCAGTACGGGCTGGATCAGGGACCGTGCCTGACTGCGCTGCGCACCGGCGAGGTAACCCGGATTGATGACCTGGCCGCTGATAAGCGGTGGCGGCGGTATGCCCCCCGGGCGCTGGCGTACGGGGTGCGGTCCTCGTTGTCGTATCCGCTGCGCGCGCAGGACACGCTGATCGGGGCGCTCAACGTGTACTCGGGGGAACTGGCGTTCTTCGGTGAGGCGCAGACCCGCCAGGCGGAGCAGTTCGCCCAGAACGCGTCGGTCGCGGTCGGCATCGCCGCGCGGATGGCCCACCAGGCGGTGCTGACTGACCAGCTGCGCGCCTCGCTGGCGTCCAGGTCGGTGATCGATCAGGCCCTGGGGGTGATCATGGGCGAGGAGCGGTGCACCGCGCAGGAGGCGTTCGGGATGTTGCGGGCGGTGTCGCAGAACCGCAACATCAAGCTCCGGCAGGTGGCTGAGAACGTGGTGAGCAGGGTCACCGGCAGGCCGCCCCAGCCGCCGCCGTTCGACCCCCCTGGCTGACCTGACCTGACCTGGCCGGGGCGTCCTGTGGCAGCACCGTGATGCATAATCAGCTCATCAGGCAGCGTCACCCGCTGCCCGGGTCCTGAGACGTGGCCGCAACTTCTTACTCGTGCCCTGGAGTGAGTTGTGGATACCTACGACCTGCAATCAGCCCAGAGCTTCCCCGCGGACACGACGCTGGCATCCAGCAGCGTGCCCGATCTGGGCGTGGCGCCAACCCCGCCTGGCACCGGCCAGACGGTGATCCCGGCCCCCGCCGCCGCATCCCGGACCGGTCAGATGGTCATCGGCGGCGGGACGCTGCGGATCCACCGCGCCGCGAACCTGCTTGTCCTCACCGGCGACATCGACGAGACCACACAGGCGGGCCTGGCCGCCGCGCTGGATGACCTCGCCGATGAGCCCGGGGATGTCCATGTCGGCCTGGCAGGCGTGGAATTCTGCGGGGTCGCGGGCTTGCGCGCCTTCGTCCTCCTCAGCCGGGCCCGCCACCAGGACCGCGAGCATCACGGCAGGCGCGTCATCTTGCACCACTCGTCCGCGCAGCTCAGGAACCTTCTGCAGATCCTCGGCTGGGACACCACCCCCGGCCTGGTAATCGGCGAGTTCCCAGAACTGGCATCCTGATAATGATCTCGCCCCGTGGATCGCCTGTTTAGATGGCCTGTTCGCGCTGGCGCGTGGCCGGTTTCACGGGCCGGGCCGCGGGCGCTCCCGCAGAGGTCGCCGGCGCAGTGCAAGACCTGCACGCAGCCCTGACCTCTACGCGGCCGCGTGGCTGACCAGTCGGGGCGAGCGCGGCCTTGCCGCAAGAAGGACGGCACGGAGCCAGGCTGGATGCCGCGAAGATGCTCCTCAGCATGCGGGCTACTGTGACCGCGGGGTTGGCGAAGCTGGTGGGGCGGTGAATCAGCACACGCCGCGACGTCCGCGAAACTGGGCGATGAAGTCCACAGCGACATCGCGCCAGATGGCGCGGCCGAGAAATACGCCGGGGAAGGTGACGACGGGAGGCGGGCTCGGGGGATGAGACCCAGCGCGAGGATGATGACGACCATGGCGCCGCCGGCCGCAGTGGAGTTCTCATGCGTCGTGACGCTGTCTTGCGGCGTCAGGCTCGGGTCCGGCGGGTGAGCCGCCTGCGCAGCAGCGCAGCAGCGGCCGTTGCCAGCACTGCCGCGGTGGCGGCGCCGAGCACAGCCGCCGCCTTCGCCGCAATGCCGGGAAGGGCGGGGCGCGGGGCGGCGGACCGCTCGGGGCGTTCGTAGCCGAGGTTGCCTGCGGTGGCGAGGAGTTCGGCCAGGTGCATGGCGTCGCGGTCGCCGCTGTCGAGCTCGTGGATCTGGGTGCGGCAGCTGAAGCCATCAGCCAGGACCACCGCACCTGGGCTGGCCACGCGCAGTTTCGGCAGCAGGGCCCGTTCGGCGATGGCGTGGCTGACCTCGCCGTGTCCGGTCTGGAAGCCGAAGTTGCCGGCCATTCCGCAGCAGCCGGTTTCCAGGTGCTCGGCGTCCGCGCCGGCCTCCTTGAGCAGCCTGGCGTCGGCGTCCCAGTCCATGACGGCGTGCTGGTGGCAGTGCACCTGGGTCAGCACTGGCCGGCGGACCGACGGCGGGTGGTAGCCGGGGGTGTGCCCGGTCAAGAGCTCGGCCAGGGTCAGCGTGTGGTCATGGAGCCGGAGCACGTCGCGGTCATCGGGGAACAGCTCGGCTGCGTCGGAACGGAACACCGCGGTGCAGCTCGGCTCCAGGCCGACCACGTAGCCGCCGGCGCGGACGTGCGGTGCCAGGGTGTCCACGGTCTTCTTGAGAATCTTCTTGCCGGTGGCCAGCTGGCCGGTGGAGATCCAGGTCAGGCCGCAGCAGACCGGCTCGGCGGGCAGCTCGACGCGCCAGCCGGCTGACTCGAGGACCTCGACCGCGGCCTGGCCGACGTGCGGATGGAAGTAATTGGTGAACGAGTCCGGCCAGAGCAGCACGGTGCCGAGGTGGCCGTCGCCGCGGGAGCCGCGGGATCTGAACCAGTTGACCAGGGTCTGGGTGGCGAACAGCGGCACCTCGCGGTCTTCGAGGCCGCCGAGTCTGGTGGCGGCCTTGCGCAGCAGCGGGACCTGGGTGGCCACGTTCACGACGGGGGCCAGTCCGAGCCGGGAGACCGCGCGGGCGGTGTAGGGCAGCCAGCCGAGGGCCAGGTCGGACCGGGGGCGGCGCCACTGGCGGCCCTGCCAGTGGTGGGCGAGGAACTCGGTCTTGTAGGTGGCCATGTTGACGTTGGCCGGGCAGTCGCCCTTGCAGCCCTTGCAGGCCAGGCACAGGTCGAGGGCGTCCTTGACCTCTTCGCTGCGCCAGCCGTCGGTGACCGGGGAGTCGCCGTGGCCGTTGAGCATCTCGAACAGCAGCCGCGCCCGGCCCCGCGTCGAGTGCTCTTCCTCCAGGGTGACCTGGTAGGAGGGGCACATCACCGTGCCCCCGTTGTTGTCGTGGTGGCGGCACTTGCCGATGCCGACGCAGCGGTTGGCGGCCTGGGCGAACGAGCCGCCGTCGTGCGGGAAGCCGAAGAACAGGTCCTGCGGGGTGGCGGGCGCCCAGTCGCCGCCGAGCTTGAGGTGCTCGTCGAGCCCGGCCGGGTGGACTATCTTGCCCGGGTTCATCTTGCCGGCGGGGTCGAAGATGTGCTTCAGCTCGCCGAACGCCCCGACTAGCTCTTCGCCGAACATCCGGCTGAGCAGCTCGCCGCGGGACTGGCCGTCGCCGTGCTCGCCGGACAGCGAGCCCCCGTAGCTGACGACCAGGTCGGCGGCGCGCTCCATGAACAGGCGCTACTTCTGCACGCCTTCAGTGCTGTAGAGGTCAAAGGGGATGCGGGTGTGCACGCAACCGTGGCCGAAGTGGCCGTACAGGCTCGGCCCGGTCTCGTCGCTGTAGCCGAACTCGTCGTACAGCTTGTTCAGGTCCCGCAGGTAGTCCCCGAGCCGGTCCGGGGGACGGCGGAGTCTTCCCAGCCTTCCCAGGTGTCGCGGTGGCCGGGCACGTGCGCAGTCGCGCCCAGGCCGGCCTCGCGGACCGCCCACAACTCGTCCTCGCGGGCGGGATTCGTCGCTGGCCGACCCGCGCGAGAACCGGGTGCCGTCGTAGAGCAGCACCTCGAGGGCCGCGATGTTGTTGACGACCTTGCCGGTGCGCTGGGCGGTCGCGCCGCAGGAGTTGTTGCCGATCATGCCGCCGAGCGTGCAGTTCATGTGCGTGGCGGGCTCTGGGCCGAAGCGCAGGCCGTGCGGCTTGAGGTGCTCGTTGTTGAGCACGTCGAGCACGATCCCCGGTTCCACCGTGCAGGTCCGCGCGTTGGTGTCGATGCCCGGGACGCGGTGGCAGTACTTAGTCCAGTCGATGACGACCGCCGTGTTGGTGCACTGGCCGGCCAGGCTGGTGCCGCCGCCCCGGGACAGCAGAAGGGCGCCGTGCCTGCGGCAGGCCGCGACCGCCGCCACGGCCGCGTCGACCGTGCGGGGCAGCACGACGCCGATGGGGACCTGGCGGAAGTTCGACGCACCTCGCCGTCCACCGCCGCCGCGAGGTCACGTTCAAGCTGACCGTCATCCATGTCTGTCACTCCCGTTCGCCGCACCGCTCGCGATCACGGCGCTACCCCGGGCGGAGGCGGGCATGCGCGCTCCGCCCGCCGGCTCTGGAACCGGAAGCCCCAGGCCGCGGCCCGCGCGACGCTTCCATCGCCGGAGCGGTACTGCGGCGGCGGATCAGCGACGCGCCGGCACCGCCCCGAACAGGGAAACGCTGTCCTGCGGCTGCTCACCTGTTCCCACAGCCGACCGTCTGGCGGTCATGGCGGAGGTGACGGCAGCCGCTGGTTTGGCATGTCCGCCGCGGGTAGTGCGGAGGCCATCACGGCACCTGCCGGGCGATCCGGTCCAGGATTTTCTGCGATGACCGAGGAAGACCGCGGGACTGTACGGCAAGCGTGCCAGAGCGCGGCATCAGCCGACCGTCACCGCCTGACATAGCGAGAGGCCACGGAGGACTGAAGATGGCATCACCCACAGTTGCTGACTACCTGCTCGAGCGGCTGCGCGCCTGGGACGTGCAGCATGTGTTCGGCTACCCGGGCGACGGGATCAACGGCATACTCGCGGCCTGGGGCCGGGCGGACCACAAACCGCAGTTCGTCCAGGCCCGGCACGAGGAAATGGCCGCCTTCGAGGCCGTCGGCTACGCCAAGTTCACCGGGAAGGTGGGCGTGTGCATGGCGACCTCCGGCCCGGGAGCCATCCACCTGCTCAACGGCCTCTACGACGCCAAGCTGGACCATGTGCCGGTGGTCGCGATCGTCGGGCAGACCAGCCGCAGCGCCATGGGCGGCTCCTACCAGCAGGAAGTCAACCTGCTGTCGCTGTACAAGGACGTCGCCAGCGACTACGTGCAGATGGTGACCGTCCCCGAGCAGCTGCCCAACGTCCTGGACCGGGCCATCAGGACAGCGTTTGCCGAACGTTCGGTCACCGCCGTCATCATCCCCTCCGACGTGCAGGAACTGCCTTACTCGGCGCCGAGCCACGCGTTCAAGATGGTCCCGTCGTCGCTCGGCGTCAACTGGGCGTCCACCACGGCCGACGACCGCGGAATCTCCAAGGCGGCTGAGATCCTCAACGCCGGCAGCAAGGTCGCCATCCTGGCCGGCCAGGGCGCCCGCGGCGCCCGGGCCGAACTCGAGCAGGTCGCCGAACTGCTCGGCGCCGGGGTCGCCAAGCCGCTGCTGGGCAAGGACGTGCTGTCCGACGAGCTGCCCTACGTGACCGGCTCGATCGGCCTGCTCGGCACCCGGCCGAGCTACGAGCTGATGATGAACTGCGACACGCTGCTCACCGTCGGCTCCAGCTTCCCCTACACGCAGTTCCTGCCGGCCTTCGACCAGGCCCGCGGCGTGCAGATCGACATCGACGGCAAGTTCATCGGGATGCGCTACCCGTACGAGCTGAACCTCGTCGGGGACTCCGCCGCCACCTTGCGCGCCCTGATCCCGCACCTGCGGCGCAAGGAGGACCGCTCCTGGCGCGAGGGCATCGAAGACAACGTGGCCAAGTGGTGGCGGTCGATGGACGCCGAAGCGGAGGTGGCGGCGGATCCGGTCAACCCGATGCTCGTTTTCCATGAGTTGTCGTCCCGACTGCCGCTCGACGCGATCGTCACCGCCGATTCCGGTTCGTCGGCCAACTGGTACGCCCGCCAGCTGAAGTTCCGCGGTGACATGCGCGGCTCGCTGTCCGGCAACCTGGCCACCATGGGACCCGGGGTCCCGTACGGGATCGGCGCGAAGTTCGGCTGCCCGGACCGGCCGGTCATCGTCTTCGCCGGGGACGGGGCCATGCAGATGAACGGCCTGGCCGAGCTGATCACGGTCAAGCACTACTGGGAACAGTGGTCCGACGCCCGGCTGATCATCGCGGTGCTGCACAACAACGACCTCAACCAGGTCACCTGGGAGATGCGGGCGATGGAGGGATCACCCAAGTTCACCGAATCCCAGCAGCTGCCCGACATCTCCTACGAGGGCTTCGCCCGCAGCCTCGGCCTGGGCGGCATCGCGGTCAACAAGCCAGGGCAGGTCGGCCCGGCCTGGGACCAGGCCCTGGCCGCCGACCGCCCCACGGTGCTGGACTTCAGGACGGATCCCGACGTGCCGCCGATTCCGCCGCACGCCACCTTCGAGCAGGCCAAGGACCTCGCCAAGGCACTGCTGCACGGCGACCCGAACAGCCTCGGCATCGTCAAGGAAGGCCTGAAGGCCAAGGCCAGGGAGGTCCTGCCGGGCAAAGACAGCTAAAGTGCACTCTGGCTGCTAGCGGCTGCGGTTCTGGGATGCGGACCGCAGGATGTCGAAGGCTTCGGCGGCCGTGCACCGCTGCTCGGCTATGACCACGCCGAGAACCTGGTCGGTAACCGCCCGCGAGCCAGCGAGGCGCGCAGCTGATCGGTCAGCACCGCGTGGGCGGCGAGCCGGGGCGATGCCGACCGCGACGGCCGCTTCGCGGGCGAACCGCTCAGCCGGCGGCCCGAAGAACGGGAATCGGGCAGCGTGAGCCGAGGTCACGTTGGGCGGTCAGGCGGATAGCAGGACCTCGCCGGGGTATCGGAGGTTTCTGCCGAGGTTGCTGACGTGATTCGGAGCTAGCTGCCATGTCCGGAAACCTTGATGATGACGACCGAAGGTACCTGCGGATGGCCGTGGAGCTGTCGCGGAGTTACCGTGATGATCGGCGCAGGTGGCCGTTCGGGGCTGTCCTGGTGGGTCAGGGCAAGGTCCTCGGGCGGGGATTTAACCAGGTAGTGGAGCTGCGGGATCCCAGCGCGCACGCGGAGATCATGGCGCTGCGCGCGGCCGGCCGTGCGCTGGGCCGTCATGTGTTCGAGGACTGCGTGCTGTACAGCAGCAGTGAGCCGTGCCCGATGTGCCTGGCCGCCTGCTACTGGGCATCGGTCCCCAGGGTCGTGTTCGCGGCGACGAGCCGCGACCTGGCGGGATACGACTTCCAGGACCTTGCCTTCTACACCGAACTCGGGCTTCCGGCCGAGCGCCGGTCGATGCGCGAAGACGCCGGCTGGAAAGAAGTCCGGCAAGACGCCCTCTTGGCCGTACAAGACTGGGCTCAGCCTCGCTGACCTGCGCTGAAGCAGGCGCTCTTGGTTTCGAGCGTGCACAGCGGGCAGAGAAACCGGGAACCGAGGAGGAAACCCATGCCACGAGCGCAGATCAAGGACGAGAAAACCTACCGGGAGCTGCGGAAGAAGGGCGAGAGCAAGGAGAAGTCCGCCCGTATCGCCAACGCCGCGGCGGGCAGCTCGAAGAGCGCGGTTGGCCGCAAGGGCGGCAAGAGCCCGTCCTATGCCGACTGGAGCAGGCAGGACCTGGTCAAGCGGGCCAGGGAGATTGGCATCAAGGGGCGCTCCACGATGAGCAAGGCGGAACTTGTCAAGGCGCTCCGCAACCACTAAGCGGGAACGCTTCAGTCCGCCGCCGGCGCCGCGGCGGCGGTCGCCGGGGCTTGACAGCCATCACCGAACGCGAACTCAGCCGCAGCCTGCTGCGGTGGCTGACCGACCCTGGTCAAGGGACGCCACTGCTCCTGCCACCGGGGCCAGCTCATAAGAGAGGGCCATCGCGCCGAGAACCTGCAGTATCGGTCGGCGGCTGACGGTGTCGCAGAACCGCAACGTCAAGCTCCGGCAGGTGGCTGAGAACGTGGTGAGCAGGGTCACCGGCAGGCCGCCCCAGCCGCCGCCGTTCGACCCCCCTGGCTGACCTGACCTGGCCCGGGGCGGCCTGTGGCAGCACCGGGGACCGTGATGCATAATCAGTTCATCAGGCAGCGTCACCCGCTGCCCGGGTCCTGAGACGTGGCCGCAACTTCTTACTCGTGCCCTGGAGTGAGTTGTGGACACTTCCCGCCTGCCTTCCCCCTCAGCGCCTCCCGCGGACCTGGGTCCGGCGGCGGGCAGCGTGCCCAGCCCGGCAGTGACAGCAAACCTTCCCGGCGCTGCCGATCAGAGGGTGACCCGGGCCCCTGCCGCAGCGTCCGTCGATGGGCCAGATCGCTGCCGGCGGCGGGGCGCTGCGGATTGACTATGCCGGGAACCTGCTGCGCCTGGCCGGGGACATGGACGCGGTCACTCATGCGGGCCTGGCCGCCGCGCTGGACCGCTTCGCCGATCAGCCCGCAGATATCCATATCGATCTGGCAGGCGTGGACTTCTGTGACGTCGCGTGCTTGCGGGCCCTCGTCCTGCTCAGCCACGCCAGCCACCAAAACCCCGATCAGCGCGGCAGGCGTGTCATCTTGCACCAGCCCCCGGCAGAGCTGAAAAACCTTCTGCAGATCCTTGGCTGGGATTCCACTCCCGGCCTGGTGATCGACGACGCCTCAGCCAGGCTTTCCTGACCTGGACAGCGTCACCAGCCGCATTCGGGACGTTTCATTCCTGGCTGATCATCTGCCTGCCGCCAGCTCGGCCGCCAGAGTCCAGGCAGGCACGGCCGGCGCTGTCGTCGTTTCACCGATACTGCGCGGTCCGACTCGTCTACTGCGCGTCCGGCTCGTCGGACCGCTCGGTACGCCAATAGCATGACCCGATGAGCCTGCACGGATCGTTTGTACCGGCAACGGCGGTGCGGCTGTGACCGCGGAGCGGCTGGTGGTCGTGGGCGGAGGGCCTGCCGCCCTGGAGGCGGCCCGGGCTTACCGGGAGGCAGGCGCCGGCGGGGAGGTTGTGCTCGTGTCCGCCGACGGGTACCTGCCCTACAACCGGCCGCCGCTGTCCAAGGACTTCTTGCGCGGTGAGTCAGAAGAGGACGTCTTGGGTCTCGAAGACGCAAGCTTCTATCGCCACCACGATATTGAGGTGCGGCTCGGCACCCGGGCCCAAGCGCTCGATACTGGCCGCCGGGTAGTTGCCCTCTCCGATGGTGAGACCCTTAGTTACGGTTGGTGCGTCCTGGCTACCGGGGCCTGCCCGAAGCCGCTGCCGGTCCCGGGCGCCGAGGGCTCTGGTGTCTGTTACCTGCGTTCCCGGCGCCAGGCCAGGGAGTTGCGCGAGGCGGCCGCCGTGGCCCGCTCGGCGGTGGTGGTCGGATCGGGCTTCATCGGCTGTGAGGCCGCGGCGTCACTGGCCCGCCGGGGGCTGGCCGTCACGTTGGTGAGCATGGAAGACGGTCCCCAGGCCGCCCGGCTGGGCGAGGCCGCGAGTCAGGTTCTCCGGGCATGGCTGGAGGAGGACGGCGTCTCGCTCCGTCTGGGTGTGGAGGTGGAAGCGTTCGAGGTCGGCCGGGTCCGCCTCGCTGGTGAGGCCAGCGCCGAGGGCGACTTGCTCCTCGTGGCCGGGGGCGTGGAGCCTGAGGCTGGCCTCGCCGCCGACGCCGGTCTGGCCGTGGAGGCCGGGCGAGTCCGGGTTGACGCGCATATGCGCAGCAGCGCCGCGGGTGTCCTTGCCGCCGGTGATGTGGCCTTCGCTTTCAATGCCTCAGCCGGACGTCACCTGGCTGTCGAGCACTGGGGAGAGGCTCTGGCCATGGGCCGGGTGGCAGGCCAGACCGCTGCCGGCGTGGAAGCCTCGTGGGCCGAGGTACCGGGATTTTGGTCTGCCATCGGTGACCGGACGCTCAAATACGCCGCCTGGGGAGACGGTTTCGACGATGCCAGCCTCGTCGATCACGGTGGCGGAGCGTTCACCGTCTGGTACTCACAGGAGGGTGTCACGGTCGGCGTTCTCACCCATGACGCCGACCACGATTACGAACGCGGACGGCGCCTCATCGAACAGCGCCAGCCGGCGCCCAGCGCAGCACGCCCCCCGATGGGCTGACCGCCAGGACCTACTGCAAGCAGTGCAGTCGTCGCCCACAGCAGCTCCCGCACCGCGCATAACCGGCAAGCGAGCGCGCGGGCATCGCCGGGCTGCAGGCGGTGCTGCTGGGCAGCGGCAGCGTTGATGGCTTCCTGCAGGAGCTGGCCGGGCTGGCGGCCCGGGCACTGGGCGAAGGCTTGTCGTGCGGGATCACGCTGCAGCCTAACGGCAGGCCGCTGACAGTGGCCAGCTCTGACCTGCTGGCGTCCCAGGTGGATGAGCTGCAGTGCGGCCTGGATCAGGGCCCGTGCCTGTCGTCGGCGCGGACCGGCAAGCCGGTCCGGATCGATGACCTGGCTAGCGACCAGCGGTGGCGGCAGTACGGGGTGCGGGTGCTGGCGCACGGAGTGCGGTCTGTCGCTGTCAGCCCCGCTGATCACCTGCGACCGCCCGGTCGGCGCACTCAACCTCTACTTCACCCAGGCGGGCTTCTTCGGCGAAGCAGAACCGCGCCTGGCCGAGCGGTTCGCCACCGGCGCCAGCGTGGCCGTGGGCCTCGCCGCCCGCCTCGCAGAACAGGCAGTGCTGACCGGCCAGCTCCGCGCGTCACTGGCGTCCCGGGCGGTCATCGACCAGGCCCCCGGCGTCATCATGGCCCAGCAGCGACGCACCGCCACCGAGGCGTTCGGCATCCTGCGGACCGCCTCCTGGCACCGCGACCTCAAGGCCCGCTACGTCGCCGGGCAGATCGTGACCGGAATCACCGGCAGCCCGCCCAGCCCCCACCATTTTGCCCCAGCTGGCTGACACCCGCGGATGCTGGCGACCTGGCCGCCTGGCTTCCGGCTGGGCTGATAGGCAGGAACCGGCCGGACGTGTCAGCCGGCGAGGCCGTGGCCGGGCCGGATCTGCCCGGCCACGGTCTGCAGGCGCCAGGTTCCCCTGCCCGGGAGGAGAACCTGGCGGGATTGAGGAGGGCACTGCCGTCCGGGTCCCCTTTGCAGATGGCGCTGATCCGCGTCCTGGAGAGCCGTGCTGCGAAGTCAGCCCTGGGACAGGTCCAGCCTGGATTCCACGACGTCTGTGGCCACCTCGTGCAGCACTGAGTCAGTGGCGAACGCGTGAGAGCGCAGCAAGGCCAGTGCGTCAGCGATGCTGGTGCCCAGCTGGGCAGCGACGATACCGGCCGCCCGATGCACGTTTACGCGGGCGGACCAGCCCTCGCCCTGCGCCGGATCGCTGGCTGCCGCGTACGCCGTCGGGTCGTTGACCAGCATGTCCGCGATGGCGTCGGCCAGAACCTGGGCGTCGCCGGCTGTGACGGCGAGCGGTCCGGGCTGGCGCCGGTACAAGCTGATCGCCCCGAGCACCATGTCATTGGAGTGCATAGGCAGCGCCCACAAGACGCCGTCCGGGCCGACAGCTTTCTCCGCGGCCGGGATGAACTGCGGCCACCGCGCCGCCGCCTCCCGGTCAAGCAACGTCTGGTTGGGCAAGCCCGAGTCGAACGCGGCCCGGCACGGTCCTTCCTGGAGCACATCTTGCAAGTTCTCCAGCCATCCGGCTGTGTCGTCGGTGGCGCAGAGCGTGATCCGAGCCATCGACGAGTTCTCGATGGTGATGGATGCGCCGTCGGCGCCGAGCATGTCCCTGATGGCGTGGCAGGCCCGCCAGGTCAGCGGGTGGCTTTCGCCGAGTTGGCGGACCGCCTGTGTCAGCCGGCCGACGAGCGGGTCCTGAACGGTCATCCTGTGACCTCCTCACCGTTCCCCCACCGGGCCACTTACCCCGCTGACACGTGTTATGCGCGTCCGCCGCAAACCCCGGCCTGCTGCAGGCCAGCAGCTCGCGCGTGCTGCCCTGGGCGTCCCGCGTGCGGTGCCATGGGCTGGTGTCGGGCATCGGCAGGCGGGTAGCGGCACCGGCGGTTTCCCGGGAGAGGAGCAGGACATGAGGATCGGGTACAAGCTCGCGACCGAAGCGTTCGGTCCTGCCGAGCTCATCCGGCAGGCCGTGCTGGCCGAGGAGGCCGGGTTTGACTTCGTGGAGATGAGCGACCACTACCACCCGTGGCTGGAGGCGCAGGGCCACAGCGCGTTCACCTGGAGCGTCCTGCCCGTGATCGCCGCGAAGACCACGCGGATCGGCCTGGCGACCGGGGTGACCTGCCCGTCGGTGCGGTACCACCCGGCGATCATCGCCCAGGCGGCGGCCACCATGGCCCTGGTCTGCGATGGCCGGTTCACGCTGGGCGCCGGGGCGGGCGAGCGGCTCAACGAGCACGTCGTCGGCCTCGGCTTCCCCGCCCAGCGGGTGCGCCATGAGCGGTTCCGTGAGGCGCTGGAGATCATCCGGCTGCTGTGGCGCGGCGGCTACCAGTCCTACCAGGGCAAGCACCTGCAGCTCGAGGACGCCCGCGTGTTCGATCTGCCCGGCACGCTCCCGGTCATCGCCGTGGCGGCCAGCGGGCCGGTATCGGCGCGGATCGCCGCGGAGCTGGGCGACGGGCTGTTCGCCACCGAGCCGGACGGCGACCTGGTCAGCCAGCTGGCAGAACCTGGGCGGCAGCGGGCCTGCCTACGCCGAGATGCCCCTGGCCTGGGCGGCAGACGAGGACAAGGCCGCGCAGGCAGTGCTGGAGAAGAGCCGGTTCGCGCTGACCGGCTGGAAGGTCATGGCCGAGCTGCCTAACCCGGTCAACTTCGAGGCCGCGACCGCGAGCATCACCGCTGACCAGGTCAAGTCCCAGTTCGCCTGCGGCCCCGACGCCGGCCGGCACCTGGAGGTGGCCCGGCAGTTCGCCGACGCCGGCTTCGATCACCTGGTCGCCATGAACGCCGGACCCGACCCGGACGGGTTCATGGACTTCTTCGCCCGCGAGCTCGCCGGCCCCCTCCGCGCCCTGACACCAGGCGGGACCGCCGAAGCGCCCAAGTAGGCCGCCGCCGTCCGGGCACCGGCCGCACACCCCTCGACCGCTGCATGATATGAATGAGTCATGCATAATAAAGCCAACGTGGTCGCCGCCTGGGCGCTATCCACGGTCGATGCCGTGGTCGCCGGGTACGGGCACGCCGGCCTGGCGGAGCGGGAGGTCGCGGCCCTGGTCCTGCTCGGCTCCCACCCCGGCGCGGGGATCGACTGGCTGTTTCCCCGGCTCGGCCTGACTCAGTCGGGGACGGTGCGGCTGGTTGACCGGCTGGCTGAGGCGGGCCTGGTGGAGCGCGGCGCGGCGAGCGCGGGCCGCCGCGTCCCGCTGACCCTGACCCGCGCCGGCCGGCAGCGGCTGGATCAGGCCACGGCCGCGCGGGCAGATGCCGTCGCGGCGGTCACCACGTCCCTGACCGCCGCCGAGCAGCAGACCCTGGCCCGGCTCACGGCCAAGGCGCTCGCCGGGATGACGCGAGACCGGGCAGCAGCGGACACGGCGTGCCGGCTCTGCGACTGGCCGGCCTGCCTGCGGCCCTGCCCGGTCGACACGTCCGTTCCGCTCCCGCCAGAGCCAGCCGAACCGTGATGACCGCGCTGCTGGCCACGCGCCGGGCGGCAGCCCTGCCGGCCAGCGTCCGCCGGCTCACGCTCGTGCTGGTCCTGTCGGCCACGGCCGACGCCTTCGCGCTCGTGGCCCTGCTGTGGTATCTCACGGTCAGCCACGCCGGCGCCGCCGCGCTCGGCGGCCTGGTGCTGGCGGCCGGAGTGCCAGCCGTCGCGTCCGGCCCGCTGATCGGGCGCTGGCTGGAGCGCAGGCCAGCCCGGTGGCTCCTCGCGGCGGACAACCTGGCGCGGGCGGCAGTGCTGCTCCTCGTCACGGCGCTCGCCGCCGCCCGGGTCCTGACCCTGCCGGCGCTGTTCGCCCTGGCCGCAGTCACCGGCGTGCTGTCGCCTGTGACCTATGCCGGCAGCAGGGTCCTGCTGCCGGCGCTGGTGGCCGAGCCTGACCTGGTCCGCGCCAACGGCATGCTGGCCATCGGCGATCAGTTCCCGCTGCTCGCCGCCCCGGCCCTGGCCGGTGTCGCGGCCAGCCTGCTAGGCGGCACGACGGCGCTGGTGATCCCGGCGGCGGCCCTCGCGCTGGCGGGCTGGGCGGCTGCCGGGCTGCCGGCCGCGCCGCCCGGCAGCCCGGCCGGCGGCACGGCGGGCGCGGACCGCGGCACCGCCGGCCCGCGCCGGGACCCTCCCCCGCTGCGCGCGCGGCAGCGCAACCCCGCATTGCGCGCGCTGCTCGGACTGACCGGCGCTTACTATTTCGCCTACGGGCCTCTCGAGCCAGCCATGCCGCTGTACGCCCACGAGGTGCTGCACTCCGGCGGGACGGGTTACGGCGCGCTGTGGTCGGCGTTCGGGCTGGGAGCGCTGCTCGGCCTGCTGGCCGTCGGCCGCCTCGCCCGCCTGCGCCCGGGCATCGTCAACGCCGCCGGCACGGCGCTGTGGGGAGCCGCGACCCTGCCGCTGGTCTTGGTCGGCGCCCTGCCCGCAGCGCTGCTGGTGATGCTCGCGGGCGGCCTGATCTGGGGGCCCTACGGCGCCATTGAGACCGCCACCATCCAGCGGATCACCCCCCCGCGCCGCCACGGCACCGTCTTCGGCGTCCGCCGCGGCATCCAGGTCGCCGCCACCCCCGCCGGCGCCGCGGCCGGCGGCCTGCTCCTCACCCGGCTCCCCCCGCAGGCGGTAATCGGGCTGGCCGCCGGGTCCTGCGTCCTGGTCGGCGTCCTCGGCCTGCTGTACCCGCCGCTGCGCCGCCTCGCCTGGCCCGCGAGCTGAGACGCTCCGGCCCGGCTCACCAACGGGTCGCGCGGCTGATAATCGCCTGAGCCCCGTCCCGGATCCGCGGCCAGGCCGGCGACGGGCTGCCGGCCGCCTTGGCCCTGGCGGCTATCCCGCCAGGTGGCCGCTGGCCGGGACGTTCCACAGAAGCCACCAGGGGCAGCCTGCTGGTCTCTGAGCTGCGCCCGGTGGCATACGCCCCTTGGGGCAGCCCGGGGGAAAGGTGGTCCTCATGAAGAAGGCACTCGCTCTTGCGGCTGGCGTTCTCGCGGGCACGCTGGTCGCGGGCCAGTGGCCCGACATCACGCGGTACGTCAAGATCAAGCAGATGTCCTACGGGAGCGGCCACCCGCAGAACGTTCCCGCACACGGCCAGACCAGCTATCCCAGCCGCAAGGGCGCCGCCGTGGCGGAGGACACCGGCGAGCGCTGGCTGGCCTCTACCAGGTGACCGGCGGGGCGAAGATCCCCGAGACCGTCTCCGGCTGGATCGGGGTGCCGCTGGTCATTTTCGCGCTGTACGGCGGGCTGGCGCTGCTGCCCGAAGACCGCGCGCAGCGAACCGTCCTGCCGCCCGGCCGCCGTGGCCGGGCCGCTCATCACTGGAAAGCGGCTTCGGCAGCCAGATCGCCCAGGCCGAGCAGGAGCCCGGTATCCGGCGCCAGCTCTGACTTGCGAGCCGGCCCGGCCGGCGCCGGTTTGCCAGCGACCTGGCGGCCGCCGGGCAGGCCGGGCGGATGCGGTTCGGTCTGACGCGATCCGAGACAGCGCAGCGAGCAGGAGGTGGCTCCGGTCGCCAGCCGGACGGCTGGCGGCTGGCTCAGCCCGCTCAGCCAGTTTCCCGGCCAGCCGGCTGCGGTGAGCGCTGGAACTCCGCGACCAGCTTCTTGCAGAATGCAGGCAGGTCATCGGGCTTACGGCTTGTCACCAGCACGTTCGGCCCCTGCGTGCAAACCTGGACCTCGGTGTCCACCCAGGTCCCTCCCGCGTTCTGGATGTCGGTCCGCAGGCTCGGCCAGGAAGTCAGCGTCCGCCCGCGCACGAGATCCGCCTCGACGAGCGTCCACGGCCCGTGGCAGATGACGGCGGCCGGCTTGCCCGCCGCGAACATCGCGCGGGCGAACCCCACCGCGGCCGGCACCGTGCGCAGCTGGTCGGGATTGGCCACGCCACCTGGCAGCACCAGGGCGTCGTAGTCAGCCGGGTCGGCCTGGCTGACGGCCCGGTCCACCGGGAAGGCATCACCCTTATCCAGGTGGTTGAAGGCCTGCGCCTGGCCCGGCTCTGGCGCCAGGAGCTCCGGTATCCCTCCCGCGTCCCTGACCGCCTGCCACGGCTCGGTGAACTCAGCCTGCTCCATGCCCTCGTTAGCCACCATGAACGCCACACGGCGGCCGGTCAGCTCGCTTGCCATCTAACTGGTCCTCCTCTTGCAGGTAACGTGATCAGCTGCGGTCAGCGGAACGCGGCCATGCTTCCAGGTCATGACATCTCACGGCCCCTTGAGGACAGCCCGCTCGCGCTGGGCCCCGCCTGCCCGTGGTCATGCGCCTTAAACCGCCGGCGGGGTGCTCCCCAGCCGGCCCCTCGACGCCACTGATGTACTCACGGAGGCAGACCAGGGCGTGCTGCAGCACGCAGGAGACCCCCTCGATGACGCCAGGTAAGCGGCAGCTCCGCGTCCCCGAGGCGACCGGATGGACCTCGGGCGGTGTTCGGGTTCAGTCAAGTTCCTGATCAGGGATGGCGCAGGCCAGTTCACCGCCCCCTTCGACGCCGTGTTCCAGGCAGGAGGAATCAGGATTCTCGCGAGCCCACCGCAGGCGCCAAGAGCGAACGCCATCTGCGAGAGGGTGACCGTCACCCTGCGCCGGGAGCTCCCCGGCCGGCTGCTGCTCGTCGATGAGCACCACCTGCGCCGGGTGCTGCCCGAGGACCTGCGCCACTGCAACACCGCCCGGCCGCACCGCGCTCTCAGCAAGCTCGCGCCGGCTCAAGCCCGCGTCCGGCCGCCGGAGATCAACCTCGCCGCCCACCGGAACCACCGGAACCAGTGCTCGGCGGGCTTATCCACGAGTACCAGGTCGCCACCGGACAGCTGCAGGCTGTCATCAGAAGAGGCAGGTCACCGCCACGGTCATGTATTCGAGCCCGACAGGCTGGCGGCGGAGGCCTGGGAGGACCCCCGGCGGTTTTCCCCGGCGGGGGCCAGGCACGGCGCCCAGGAGCAGGGCACCGTAGCCTTCACGGACCGCAGGGCCTGAGCTGATCCCCGGGCCCGTGCCGACAACCCGGCCGGGACGCCCACCCTGTTCCAGGAACCCCGGCCGGAGGTTGCCCAGAATTCGGCGCAGGTAACCCCGCCGGATGCCAGACCGGAAACGGCTGCCGCCTGAGATCAAGCAAGACGGCCACGCCCCTGTCCGCCCAGACAGGCGAAAGCGGTTCCCGGTACCTGCCTGGCTGGCCATCAGGTGATCTGCTGCCGGGCCTGCACTTGTGCGACGGCCCGCGGAAACCAGGGCACAGCGCCGTCCCTGGCCTGTTCAGGGCTTCGGATAGGCTTGCGAGCCACCGGCCGGCACGTTCTCCGGGTGGCCGCTTCCCGCCGACATCTGCTTGATCTTCAGGTAGCGGATGATGTCCTGCCACTGGCTGGCGGCGATCCCCGCCGCGGCGAGCAGGACCATGAACAGCAGGGTCTTGCGGGTCACCTGGCACCCTCTTTCACTGAGGGCGGCGCCCCCACTCACTTGCCCCGCTTCCCCCGACATGCCCTGCTACACCAGGCGTGGCAGGTGGTCCGCCGCCGCGCGGTAGTCCCGGGGCTGGCCTAGCTGGCTTCAGCTGAGAGCCGGCGCCGACCCCGGACAGGACCAGCCCGTAGAGCACGTGGTCGGCGGCCAGGACGAGCCGCTCCGCAGCACGCTGCTGCTCATGACGGTCCAGGCTCAGGGCCGGGGAGATGATGGCCTCGAAACCCGACCACATTAGCTCAGGCCGGTGTGAGCTAGCCGATGGTGGAGCAGCAGGCGGGCTTGGGGCTGCATCGGGCGTCAGCCCGGATAGGCCAGGATGGTAGCTGGGCCATCGGGCCCGGCGGAGGAACAGCTGTCAGGGGCCGGCGTCACTGCTGGTGCCCGGCCGCCTGGCCAAGCCACTGCGGATAGGACCTGGAGTGATCGGGGCTGGGATCCACGCTGGCGGGCAGGGGCTGGGCGAGGACGTGCGCGGCGGTGGCCTGGAGTTGGCTGCGGAGCAGGCCGACGGGGCCCGTCGCCTCGAATCCCAGTGTCCACCAGTCCTGGCCGCTGGTGCGGATCTCGGTGAGTTCCACCTCGCACGCCGCCTCGCGGCCCCGCTGCCGGGCACGCACCGCGATCTGCCCGTCGGCGAATGAGAACCGGCTGATGCGCCGCCTCTTGCGCACCAGTCTCCAGCCGGCCGCCTGACCGCTGCCAGGGCTGGGTGGGCGCAGCGCCAGGGGCCACTTCTGCCAGGCCTCCAGGCGCCCGCAGGCGTGGCCGGCTACCTCAAGGGTTCCCGGGCTGCCGCGGTACACCTTCACCTCTACCGGGCCGCCGCCGCGGACCTTCAGCGATACCCCGGGCCGCTGCGGATCCAGCAGGTAGGCATCCTCGCGTGATTCTGTTCTGGCCGGGAACCGCCCGAACCATCCGGCTACCACGCCCGTCAGCCGGCCGGGGAAGATCCAGCGCACCTCCAGGCTGCGGACCCGTTCGCCTGCCGCAGGCGGCCCTGGCGGAACCCAGCTGTCCCCGGCCGCCGCGGCGATGAGGTCGGCGAGGGTGTCATGGACAGGTGTTTGGGCAGTCACGGAGCCTCACTCCCTCCGGGGTCCCTGCGCAATGTGGTGCCGCTGGCCTGGCTGGATCGCCTGAGGTGGACGCGTGTACAGCAAGCCGCCCGGCCATTAGGGCCGCCAGGCGACCATGGCCGGGCTGATCAGGCCGGGAAAGCACACGGTTCCCCTCGGCGTCCAGCCGCGGCCACGCGTCACGGGAATCTACCGGTTCCAGTGATGCGGCGACGGCACGCAAACGGCTGCTGGGGTGCGAACGGTTGCTGCGGTACATCAGGCCCCCAGGACCGGCGGATTCCGGGTACCGCCGGGGTCTGGAGCAGCACCATCACAACGTCTCTAACCGACGCTACCCACTGCGGCCTGATCTATTACCGCAGCTGCGGTACAAACCAGCTGAGCGCCTCTGCGTCAGCAGTAACGCAGGGTGGCTATCTCGCACGCTGGCTAGACGCTCGAGTACGCCAGATCGCTTATTACACGGGTGATCTGTGGCTACCGCGTTCTTGCGGGCCGGACTGGGCCCATGCTGAGATGGTCGCCGCCCGGGCCACAGACGATCCCCGCGACCGACTCGCCGTCGAGCTGCTGGCCCGCACCAGCATGCACAGATCCTGGGCCCGCCTGCGCGGTCAGCGCCGCGGAAGGTCCGGCAAAGGCGCCGACCGTGACCATGGTCAGCGTCGACAGGACAGTGTCGTGAAGCTGGCGGTGCTGCTCTCGCCCGTCAGCGCGGTCCTCCAGCGGGAAGGCCTCGGCACAACCTGGCGGTCGTGCGGCCAGCCGGCTGTCCTTCCCAGATCAAGCTCAAGCTTTGCGCCGGTCAGGATGTCTCCGGGGCCAGGGCGGCAAGTTCTCTGAGCCCATGAATCAGCGCGTCGCGGGCGTCGGGGCGCATGGAGTACACCAACTTGCTGAGCGCCATGCGCTGACGGTCTTTTATCCAGCGGGCCAGCCGCGTGCCGGAGTCGGTGAGCACGCAGCAGAGAGTGCCCCTGCTGGTGGCGATGTCCTCTACCGTCACCAGCCCGGCTTGCTGCATCCGGTCACACACCTTGCCGGCTGCCGTCACTGAGGTGGTGAGTTCGGCGGCGAGCTGGCGAGTGTCCAGGCTGCCCCCGGCGTCGTGGAAAGCCAGCAGCGCGCGGAGCTGGACTCCCGGCACGGCACCCCCCAGTTTGTCGAGGGCCATGTCGCATGCGTTACGCAGGACGGCCAGGCCCATCTCGACCTGGGTCATCTCCAGCTCGCCGCTGTCCATAAGGGCTTCGTTGCTCATCAGGCCTGTCCTCGGATCTCTGCGGTGGCGGAACTGCGCCGTTACTGCAGGGTCTGGACAGCAACCAGCCGGGGATCTTCCCCCAGATCAGGATTTTACGCGCCGGCGATGCGCCGGGGCCAGCGGCTGGCTGCGTTTAGCGCGTGCCGCACGATCTGCGGTGCCGTGAGCCTGGACAGCGTCTGCGGGCGGATACTGGAGGTGCTGCCTTCGAGGCATGTCGATTCTGCTGGCCGTGGCGGGTCGTCCCGGAGTGTGGGTAACGAGAACCTGGACTGGACAGGTTTTCGGGATGGGCCGTGGACCATGGCCGACCCGGCCGACGCTGGAGTGAGTATTGCCGAGCTGCAGGCGCTGCTGCTGGGCACCGAGAGCATTGATGGTTCCTGCGTGAGGTGGCGGGGCTGGCGGCCCGCACACTGGCAAGGGCCTGTCATGCGGGATCACCGTGCAACCCAATGGCAGGCCGCTGACGGTGGCCAGCTCGGATGGGCTGGCCTCCCAGGTAGATGAGCTGCAGTACGGGCGGGATGAAGGACCGTGCCTGGCGTCGCTGCGGACGGGCCAGGTGGTCCGGATTGATGACCTGGTCGCTGAACAGGTCCTCACTACCTTGACCGATTCAGGTGCAGGGCAGGCCAGTCGGAGCGCTGAATCTTTACTCCCGGGATCCGGGGTTCTTCGGTGAGCTGCAGACCCGGCAGGCTGAGCGCTTCGCGCAGGACACGTCCACTGCGGTGGGCATCGCCGCGCGGATGGCCCAGCAGGCGGTGCTGACCGATCAGCTGCGCGCCTCGCTGGCATCCCGGTCGGTGATCGACCGGGCCCTCGGCGTGATCATGGGTGAACAGCGATGCAGCGCCGGGTTCGCGTTCGAGATCTTGCGCATCGCAGAACCGCAACATCAAGCTCCGGCAGATCGCGGAGGAGATCATCGGCCGCGTCACCGGCCAGCCCTCTCAGCCGCCGCCGTTCGACCCTCCCGGCTGACCGCAGTGCCTCGGGGGGCGTACCCGCGAGGAGGTGAGATGCATAGTGAGTTCATTGGGCGGCACGAGAGTGCTGCATAGGTCCCGAGACGTGGCCGCCGCAACTCCTCTTCACCGCGTCTGGAGTGAGTTGTGGATACCCGTGATCTGCCATCGCCTCAGCCGCCCCAGGCGGACATGGGGCTGTCATCGGACGGCATGCCCGACCTGGCCGTGACCGGAACCGTCCTGGCTCTCCCGGTCAGATGGCCCCCGCAACCCCGCCGCCGCGTCCCGGACTAGCCGGATGGTTGCCGGGGATGGGGTGCTGCGTATCGTCCGGGCCGGAAACCTGCTGCGTCTCGCAGGAGACATTGACGAGGCGACGCATGCGGACCTGGCCGCCGCGCTCGACGATGTCGCCGATGAGCCCGGGGACATCCATGTCGATATGGCCGAGGTCGAATTCTGCGGCCTCGCGGGCTTGCGGGCCTTCGTGCTCCTCAGCCAGGCCCGCCACCCCGGCCATGATCATCATCGCGGGCGCGTCACCCTGCACCACCCGCCCGCGTCGGTCTCCTGCAGATCCTCGGCTGGGACTCTGTTCCCGGCCTGATCATCGAGGAGTCCCCCGACGGCCCGTCACGCTGATGATGCTCACGGCACTGGCTGAGTATCGTCTCGACGTCTCACGACCGGGCAGTCCTGGCGGTGGACTTGGCTTCGAAGAAGCAGGCACTGCAGTCGTGTGATCACGATTGGCATGGAAATGCGGCCCGGCGTGCGACAGGCGGGCCACCCGGGCAAAGTCTGCCGCTGACGCCCGGGCCCGCTGCGTCGCGAGGCGCCGCCTTGATCGC
The DNA here is from genome assembly GCA_963837335.1 of uncultured Actinomycetes bacterium. Taxonomy (GTDB): domain Bacteria; phylum Actinomycetota; class Actinomycetes; order Streptosporangiales; family Streptosporangiaceae; genus RYN-230. The sequence continues at coordinate 139,970 of CAWINS010000074.1, forward strand.
GCACGAAAAGAACGAATGTTCACCAGCTTTACCCGGTTCACCCGGGGCTCTGCCGGGTCGGGTTTGACCGGAAGGCCGCTTAGGGTATGGTTACTCTCTGTTGCTGCTCTAGACCCTGGCGGCTGTGTAAGGCTGCCAGGAGGTGAAGTGAGCAGGCCAGAAATACAGGCTGTGACCGCCGGGACCGCGCCGGGAAGCCGGGCAGATGCCGCCAGGGCAGCCGGGTCAGGCCATGCTCGCGGCCCCCGGCCGCTCGCCGCCACGCTGGAGATCCCTCCCGCCGGACACCCTGGCCACGGCGCTGCCGCGAGTCTGCGACGCCAGCCAGTCCGGATTGTGAATGGCCGGTTCGAAGGCGGCTACGCCGACGTGTTCGAGATCATCTGCCCCGACTGCGGCGACCGTGCCTATCTGGACTACTCAGAGGTCATACCCCGCCTTCAGTCGCTCCGCGGGCCTCACACGCTGGAAGCGGGCCTGGCCGAGTATGAAAGACACCTCGGACCGGCCGGTTGACCGATCAAGCCCGGGATGCGCGTGGCCCGTGGATTTCCCGGGAGGGGGCGCCGGGAACACATGAAGGGCCGCGTGCATCCCGTCCTGAGATGCTGCGCACTGTTGTTGCCCCGAGAGTGTCCGGGAAAACGCAGCCTGCTGACGGGCACGCAGCGGGCGGGCTGGCGGAGATCCACAGACCGGTTCTTGCTCGCTCAGGCACCGGGGGCATCGCCGGTGTGCGCCTCGGCGTATTTCTTGACCGCCGCCATCGTCCGCAGGTTTTCCTTGTCGAAGCTGCTGACGATCAATCTGCGCAGGGGACGCCTGATGGCAGGCATGGTGATGTCCAGGACCAGCCAGCGGCTCACCCGGGTGCTCTCGTTTCCGGTTCGAATGAATAGTGGATGTGGACGTCAACCGTGGCCCGTAGCTGGGTGACTGATGGTGTGGTGAAAGTCGAGTGATCCTGGCGGCTGGAATCCGGTGACGGTCCCCCACCAGTCTTTGCCTGGCTCATCCGGTTTCCCGTCGTGATAGCGGCTGCCCAGCTGAACGGGGTAGGGCGCGACGTCGCTGGTCTGGCCGAACTGCTGGGAGCCAGGCAGCCAGCGGCCGTAGTCAGGCAGGTCAGCGAGCAATTCGAACAAGGCGCCGGGCGGCGCCGCGACGAGGGCGGTGTAGAACTTGTGCCATTGAGAGGCTGGCATAATCCGTCCTCCGGTCGGGCCTGGGATGCCAGCAGCATGGTGCTCGCGTCGGCTTGATCCGTGGTCTGCACTTGGGCCTGTGTTCTTCGCGACTCGGCCTATTTTGCAGGGCGCCGGGTATGCCGCCGTCCCTCATCGCGGCAAAGAGTGCGGTTACTTGTCGGGCTGCTCACCGGTTCACAGTTCGGAAAGTATCTCTGACCTGGGTGGAGCTAAGCGGGCTCGAACGGCTGACCTCTTGCATGCCATCTGGCGGCAGCACGTCCACCCGCGTCCATCCGTGCAGGTCACCGTCCTCCCGCGTCCCTGCAAGTCCGCCCGCGTCCGGGTGAGTTGCTGTACTTCCGTGCTGTACCGCTTCAATCAGCGCCGCGCCGCCAGTCGCGGCCCCAGATGAGGCCCTGACCAGCGTCAAGCCTCTAGGCCAGGTTACAGATGCGCCCTCCGGCGTGCATCCGGTCAGGCAGGCTCCGGAAGCCGGCCCTCGCCAGTCTCCCAACCCCAGCCCAGGCCGTAGCCTGACTCGCCGACAAACGCACAGCCGGGCACACCGAGGGTTGCACAGCAATTTCCGCTTCTGCCGAGATGAATGTGCGTCGCTCTGTTTCAAAGCGTCCTATACATAATATGAAGGCCAACGTATCCATACGCTGGATGACGAAACCCCTCTGGCACAGTGGTAAGGATCTGAAAGCCGAAAGAGCGCCACAAGCGAATCGCGGGAGTATTGGTTTCGACCACCGAATTGAACTGCATCGCCCGGTAACCGTCCTCACGCGCCTGGTCGAGAACATGACGGCAAAGGGCCCGTCCCACGCCCTCCTGCCGCCAGGCCGGGTGGACAACGAATCCCGCGTTGGCGACATGAGCGCCCGGCCCAGAGTGGTTGGGATGAGTGTTCGCGCTCCCGATGACACGTCCATCACCATTGATGGCGACAATTGTTCGGCCCGGCAGTTCGCGCATCCAGCCGGCGCGTGCCCTGGCCTCGGTGATTCTGGGATCCCACGTCAGGGTCTCACCCGCTTCACCCACCTCTTTCAGAATCGGCCAGATAGCGGCCCAGTCAGCTGCTCTCGCCTCACGTATCACCATGCAGGCAAGCATCGCGCAGCCCGCCCGCTCATGCCGCTCTTGGTGTGTGGATCCGGATCAGCCGGGGTCCAAGGCGCGCCGGGGATCGTGCGCTAACCCGCGCTAACCCCGGGTGGCTGCTGGCGCCATGGCGAGGAGGGTTTCCTGGGCTAGGTCGATGTGGGTGGCGGGCTCCAGGAGCGTCCGCAGGTCTGCGGTGAAGGCTGCCTGGTCGTGCTGGCCGTAGCTGAGGAACGTGGCGCGGGTGCGCTCGACTCCCAGGATTGCCTGGGCCGGAACCTGGAGGTCCCTGGTGTGAGTTACCTCCACTGCTGGGCCGAACTGGGTGGTTTCGCGCAACGCTGTCAGCCAGGTTGGCTGTCGGGCCCATTGGCTGGCCTGGCGGCTGTGCCTTCTCCAAAGGTCGCGCAGTTGGGTCCGGAGTGGCTCCCGGTAGCGCTCCCCGGTGGTCAGCAGGGCCAGCCAGCCGCCGGGCCGCAGGAGCCGGGCGGCTTTGGCCAGGCCGATGGCGGGATCGATCCAGTGGAAGGCCGTTGCCGACACGATGAGATCGAAGGGTCCGCTGCCAGTGAAGTCCTCGAAGGAGCACACCTGGAATCGGGCCTTGGGGTCCGCAACGTTGCGGCGGGTGGTCTCTGTCATGGCCTCGCCGATATCGATCGCGGTCAGATTGAGTGCCCGGCCGGCGAGCTGCCGGGTCAGCTGGCCGGTGCCGCAGCCGATCTCCAGGACGGCGGCGCCCCGGCCGATCGCGGCAGTGGTGAATATGGCGTCAACGATCTCGGTGGGATAGCCCTGGCGGGTGGCGTCGTACAGCCTGGCGACGCCGTCGAACAGGCTTCGCTGCTGTTCCCGATTCCTGCGCTGTTCCTCCGTCTCGGCGGTCACGATTGCAGTCTGTCCCGTATTTCGGCCACCCGTCGAGGCCTGCGCCACCGAAATCCCCGCCTCCGCGACGTCGGCCAGTTCACTCTTCTGACCCGTACCTGGCGCAGCGCACATAGCCGCGAGGGGTGCCGGCCGCCGGTCGGTTGCCGGCGCTTCAGATCGGCAAGAAGGACAGGCGGATCGGCTGGATCGCCGCCGCGGCCTGGCGGCGGCAGATCAAGTGCGAACTGAACCCGGAGCACTCCGCCGGGCAATCGCATAGAAACTCGGGATCGGCTCGAAGTCGCCCTGCGTGGTGAGCGGCACGCCGTGCATAGTCATCGGCCCGCTCTTGAGCGTTTCCCAGTACGCGGGTGGGAACAGCTCTGCTAGCTGCACTTCACCGAAATGCCTGGGTGGCTTAATGCCCGCCGCGATGCACTTCCGGAGCGGCTCAGGCATGTCCGTCACGGTTGCGCCCTGGGCCACCAGCTGATCGAGCGGATCGCCCGCATAGTTAGTCTCCGCGAAGTAGACCGCGCCCCGCCGGCCGACTATGTCGCGGAGGTTCGCCACCGCTCGCTCGCGCTGCTCGACGTCGAAGACGTGGAACACGCCACGCATGAACACATTTGCTTCGCCCAGCTCCTCGAAAAGCTTCTGGCCTGCGCCAGCCGTGCTTGCGTCGAGGACACGGTAGGTGACGTTGCCCACCTCGCCGGACTCCTCCTCGGCCCGCCTGACGGCGTGCGCGGAAATGTCGATGCCTAGCACCTTGGGGAAGCTGCCCGCTAGCAGCCGCGAGAACCGGCCATTGCCGCAGCCGATGTCAACTATGGGAAGGTCCCGGGCCATGTGCTCTAAAGCTTGATCGCGTACACGGTCGAGTTCCTCGGTGCTGGCCGCATCCCAAATCACTTCCCCGTCCGCGCCGGTGCGGTGGATACCCGCCCAGAATCGATCCCATGCCAAACCCTGATCGCGGGGCGATCGAACTCCGTACCAAATGAGCTGCGGAATGAGCAAATACTTATAGAAACCCACGATCCCGATATTACCATTGGAGTGCTGGCGACCCGAGCCTCCATAGCCAGCCGTGACTGCGCGCCGGGTTGAACGGCCGGTGAGGACACGGTGCTTTCCTGTCGCTACTTGGCTGGGTACCGTTCGCCCTGACCGAGCGTCATCGCCACTGCTGGACCCTGGAGGACGTCACAACCTCATCTGCCGCGATAGGGTACGTCGAACATCGACCATCTGCAGTGGCTGGGCCAGGAGGAGCGCGGAACCACGTCAGGTCGAGGTCTCGCGGGCGCTCGCAGCACCAGCGCATCAACGCCTGGCGCCAACCACGGAGCGTGGCTGAAGCTCGGTCACCCCCCGCACGCGTACCCG
>CAWINS010000075.1:0-15795 GCA_963837335.1 uncultured Actinomycetes bacterium
TGGAGTTCCGCTTCAACGTCTAACCATCGTGAAGGCTCACCATGGCTGTCTGAGACGATCAGGCGGCGTAGCCCGTTTGGTGTGTCCGGCGAAGGGTGCGGGCGGTGCGGTCGGAGACGCGGCGGGGCCAGCGGTTGCGGGTCAGGCGCCGCTGGTGTCGATGAGGGCGCCGAGGCCGTCGAGGACGCGCTGCAGGCCGAAGGTGTAGGCGTGGTCGGGGTCATAGGCCGCGCCGTGGGCGGCGCCTGCGGCGGCGCCGACGCGGGAGGCCGTGGGGTACTTCGCCTGGTCGAAGACGCGGGCGAGCAGGGGGGCGTTGGCGGCCCACCATTGCTCCTCGCTCATCGCGCTGTCCTGCTGGGCGGCGGCCGCGTCGGCGGCCGAGCGTGCGGCGGCCTGGACGAAGCCGAGCAGGAAGGTGAGGGCGGCGTCCATCTCGACGTCGTCGAGCCCGAGGCCCTCGAACGCCTGAAGTTCGTGCTCGTATTTGGCCATGAGCCCGGGGCCGAGCGGGGGCCGGCTGGTGGAGACCCCGGCGACCCAGGGGTGCTGGGCGTACAGGTCGCGGTTCTCGCGGGCGACGGCGGCCAGGCGCTCGCGCCACGGCATGCCGGACAGGTCGCCGCGGGGCATCTGGCGGTAGACCGTGTCGAGCATCAGGTCGAGTAGTTCGGCCTTGCCGGGCACGTAGGTGTACAGCGACATCGGCACCACGCCGAGGGCGTGAGCGACCGCGCGCATGGTGACTGAGCCCAGGCCGTCGCTGTCCGCGAGGGCGATCGCGGCCGCGGCGACCCGTTCGGCACTCAGGCCCTGGCGCGGTCCGCGCCGGGAGTCCGCGGGGCCGGGCTCGCGCCAGAGCAGCTGCAGAGTGCGTGCCGGGTCGCCGCCGCTGCTGTGTTCAGTGGGCATCGGAACATTCTCCCGCATGCTTTCGTTGTACGCAGTACACTGTACTTGGTACAGTATTGATTGCTGTCCCGGTCGCCCAGCCCGAGGAGCTTGCCCGTGCAGATCACCGCTTCCGCCGTATCCCTCAACGTCGCCGACGTGCCCGCCTCCGCCGCATTCCTGACCAGCCACTTCGGCTTCCGGCAGGAGATGGCCGCGGACGGCTTCGCCTCCCTGGCCCGCGAGGACGCCGGGATGAACGTCGTGTTCCTGCGCCGCGGGCTGGCCTTGCTGCCCGATGACCAGCGCGATACCCACGCCGCCGGCCTGATCCTGGCGTTCGTCGTCGAGGACCTCGAGGGTGAGCTGGCCCGCCTGCGCGAGGAGGGCGTGGACATCACCATGCCGCTGCGCGAGGAGCCCTGGGGCGAGCGCGCGTTCCAGGTCACCGACCCCAATGGCGTCATCGTCCAGCTCCTCGACTGGAACGCGCCGCCCGGCCAGTGACTGAGCGGCCGGTGCGGCGCACCACCTGCCGTCCCGGCCGCAAGCCAGGACACGGGCGTGCGCCAAGAGCGCGCCCCGCCATCCCGGGCCGTACATGGAGGCATGTTGTGACCGAGCGGACCACCAGGCGCTGGCCCGGCCTCAAGCACATCCGGCGGCCCAGGACCCGGCGAGGGTGGCTGATCACCATCGCGGCCAGCGGCGCGATCCTCGCACTCAAGCTCACCCTGGGCCTCGGCGTTCTCGCCCTGGTCGTGCACCTGCTGACGCATTGACCACACCCCGGGCGACCGCTCGCACAGGCCTGGCGGCACGACCTGCTGAAGAGCTCGGCGCAGCTCGCGCCGCGGCGCCCGACGGTGGGCATAACGCCACTCCCCAGCGCATCGAGGGTGTTCACTTCCACGAATCAGCCGAATGCTCCCTCCGATGAGGGAACTTCTGCGTAGTGAAGGCTGGACCGCCAGCGGGGTTCTCAGCGGCCTTGACGACGGCGACCCTGAGCATGTGTTCTTTCACGACGCCGTGCCGTCGTGAAGCGCTGCGGGAATTGTCACCTCTGGGTGAGACGGTCGCGTCATGACGAACCGCGAGGACCTCGACATAACCCAGCTCACCCGCCCAGGTGAGGCCGATCCAGCGGTGAGGCAGGAGCTGACCGCATGCTGGGTAGCGGTCACGAACGCCGGCGGCGCGGCGGGATTCCCGTTTCCCCCAGTCGACGGAAGTCACGTCCGGCCGGCAGTCGATGCCCTTGCGGGCCGCCTCAACCCAAGCCAGAGCCGGATACTGCTTGCCCGCGTCGGCGGCGCCCTCGCGGGCTGGGTGGCCCTCAGCCGCGACCCCAGCCCTCTCATCGCGCACTGGGGTGTGGTCAGCCACTTGCAGACGCAGCTCGTGCGCCGGAACGCAGGCATCGGATCGGCCCTGATGAGCCGGCTCAGGGAAGTTGCCCGTGACGAGATGGGCCTGGAGCAGCTCCACCTGGCGGTGCGCGGCGGAATGGGCCTCGAAGGCTTTTACGGCCGGCTCGGCTGGCAGGTAACAGGCCGCTGGCCCGGCAAGCTCCGGTTCGCCCCCGACGACACCAGAGACGAGATCCTGATGATCCTCGCGCCGCTGTGACCATAGGGAACGCGGCCAAGTTGGAAGCCATCGAACATGAGCCACGCCTACCCCGCCGGGTCCGCGCTGACCATCGTTGTGGTGATGTTTATCGGCAGCGCGACGTCGTCGAGTTCCGCTTCACCGTCTAGCATCCTGCGGAGTGCCCGTCATGGCGGATGCGCTGTTCGAGGAGCCGCGCCTGGCCGGGGTCTACGATCCCCTTGATCCTGACCGCGGCGACCTCATGGTGTACGCGGCGATCGCCGAGGAGTTCGGGGCGCGCAGTGTCCTCGACATCGGGTGCGGCACGGGCACCTTCGCCTGCCTTCTCGCAGGCCGTGGCGTCGAGGTCATTGGCGCGGACCCGGCGGGCGCCTCGCTTGAGGTGGCCCGGGCCAAGCCGGGTGCCGAGCGGGTGCGCTGGCTGCGGTGCGATGCGGTAGGCCTGCCGCCGCTCCAGGTCGAGCTCGCGACGATGACGGGGAACGTCGCTCAGGTCTTCATCACAGACGCTGAGTGGGACGCAGCCCTGCGGAGTGCCCGTGCCGCTCTCCGCCCTGGCGGGCGCCTGGTCTTCGAGACCCGTAATCCGGCCGCGCAGGCGTGGCGGGAATGGAATCGCGCCGGCTCGCTGTCGCGGGCCGTCGTCCCCGGGGTTGGCGCGGTCCAGTCCTGGTCCGAGGTGACCGAGATCCGCGATGACCTGGTGTCCTTCCGGTCGATCTTCACATTCGAGGCGGACGGCACGACGCTGACCTCGGAGTCGACGCTGCGCTTCCGGCAGCGCGATGAGGTCGCCGATTCCCTGATGGCGGCCGGTTTCGTCGTGGACGATTTGCGTGACGCACCCGACCGGCCTGGTCGTGAGCTGGTCTTCGTCGCGCGGCGTCCGGGCTGAGTCGCCATCTCCGCAGCCGATTCTCAGGCGCCGCCTGGTCGCTAATCCGGTGTACGCCAGTGGTCTTGTGAGTGAGCAGTGAGATTCGTGCCTTCTGAGGCTCGATAAGTCGGGTGATTTGCCGACGCTAAGGCCCGCGAGAGTGGCGTATTAGCGAGCAGGAAGTCGCAGCGCTGGCCGGCAATCGGACGGACCACTCCGGCAGGAGGCCTAGACGTCAACACGGCCAGATGCCTGTGCGACACGGGCGCTGCGGTGCTCGCCCGGGCCTCCAGATACCGCTAAGATGCCTCGTAAGGCATCGGGTGCAACTATTTTCCCCTGGGTTGCGGGGCACGCTGACAGCTGTCAACCGAGAGTTCCTGGCAAACCTGCGTATCGACATCGTCGCAGGTCAGAGACCTGCGACGGCAATCGTGGTGCTCTCACTCCGGTCAATGCGCGGTTTGTTTGCTCGCGTACCGGGCAGTGGGCCTCGCGAAAGGGGCTCCCGGGTCGGCAGGTTATGGCGCAGAATAGGGCGGTAGACGGCATAGGAAGGCACCGCAACTCTTTGCTGCGCGTGCGCAGGAACGGGCGGAGGTGCGATGGTTCGCCGGTCAACCGTTGATCGCAGTCCGCATTTGGCTGAGCACGGACTGGACTACGAAGCGGGGACCGAGTATTCCGGACGCGATCAGGCCAAGCGCTCGCGCCCGGGGCGAACCTGGGGCGGAGCGGGCGGTCGCTGGCTCGTCTGGGTCTTCCGCGGGATCGCCTGGGCCGTCTTGCTGCTGATCGGTTACCGCGGCGTTGTCGCGATCTTGTCGAACGAGTCTGGCTCGGCCCAGCCGGCCCCGGTTGCCTCGGCCCCGGCGGCCAGCGGGTTCCCGGTGACCCTCGCGGATGCCTACGCCCTGCAGTTCGGGCAGGTGTATCTGAATTACAGCCCGCACGATGCCGGACAGCGCTCGGCCCAGCTTGGCGCCTTCCTGCCCAGCGGATCGGACCCGCAACTCGGCTGGAACGGCCAGGGCACCTCGGTCTTGCAGTCCGAGCAGGTGGCGACCACCGACGTGCAAGACGCTCACCACGCCGTGGTGACTCTCCTGGCCCGGGTGAACGGCCAGCTGATGCAGCTGGGGGTGCCGGTCTACGCGGCTTCGGACGGGCTCGTCGTGTCCAGCGCGCCCGCGTGGCTGCCCGCGCCCGGGCGAGCCACCCTGCCCTCGCCCGCCAATACTGGTTCTGACTCCGCCACCACGGCCGTGCTGACGAACCAGCTGCCGGCGTTCTTCCAGGCGTACGCCAGCGGTAATCAAGTGACGCTGGGCCGCTTCCTGGCCCCGGGCACGACGCTGACCGGGCTCAACGCTGCGGTGGATTATCACTCCATAGCTGCTATCAGCGTCCCACCGGGCGGCACGACCCGCCATATCATTGCGACCGTCGTCTGGAGCGTTCCGGCCCGGACCCCCACGGGTCAGATCACCAAGGGCGGGGCGGCGGCTCAGCTCCAGATGAGCTATGCGCTTACCGTCGTGAAGCAAAACGGGACCTGGTACGTCAAGGACATCAGCGCAGCAACCGAGTCCCCGGGGCCGCCGTGACCGCACTACGAAGGCCGCACGCCTCCGCCCGGCCAGGCGTGATCCCCCATAACCCGGAGTAGACCGATGTCGTTCCAATCGATCATCATCGCGGCCCCGTCGTCGATCGACACCTCGGGGCTCGTGAGCTACTTGCAGGGGCTGTTCGGGCCCCTGTTCCTGGGCATCGTCGGGATCGTCGCCCTGTTCTTCTTGTTCACTCGGGAAATCATCCGGTTTGTGCAGTTCCTCGTGCTCGCCGTCGCGATCGCGGTGATCTTCTACACCCCGGGCATTGTGCGGGAGCTCGCCCAGGGCATCGCAAGCGCGCTCGGCGTCCACTGATCTCCGCCCAGGCCGGAAGGAGAGCACCCGGTGGACCTGCCCACCTACACCAGCATCTGGCGCATCGAAAAGCGGCTGTACAAGCTGTACGACTTCAGGCTGCCGATGCCGGTCCCGGTTGGCCAGATCGCCGTGTTCGCGGCGATCACGGTGCCGTACGTCATCCTTCTGACCATCCTCGGGCTCCCCTTCAACCACACCCTGTTCTGGCTTTACGTGCTGCCGCCGGCGGTGATCACCTGGCTCGCCACACGGCCCGTGCTGGAAAGCAAACGGCTCCCTGAACTGATCATTTCGCAGGTCCGCTACATGGGAGAGCCAGGTACCTGGTGCCGGATGGCCCCGCTGGCGGAAAAAGACGACGTCGTGGTGGTCGGCAAGGTCTGGCGCCGGGACTCCGAACTCCAGCGGTCGCCCGCCGAGGCCCCGGCCCTGGCTCCGGCCGCCACCCCTGCTCCTGCCCGGCGTCCGGCCCGGGTCCGTCCGGCGGCAGCGCGCAAGGCCGCGGCCGCTCAGGCCAGCGCTGGCGCTCAGGCCACCTCGGCCGGCCAGCCGACCCGGGCCCCACGCGCCGCTCCGGCACCGCGGCTGCGCCGCCCGGCAGAAAAGCGGGGTGCACCGCTGCAGTGGGCCGCTGGCGTTCGCGGATCGGCAGGGTTGACGCCCGCCGTGGCCAGGGACGTGGCGCCGGCCGTGGCGGCCGAGACGGCACCGATCGAGAGCGCCCGCGACGGACGGCAGACCCCGGCGCGACCGGCCGCCGGACCGGCCAGCCGGGCTGCGCAGGCGGGTCGGCCCGGTCCGGCGGGCGGGCCCGATCCAGCGGGCAAGCCTGGTCCGGTCGGCAGGCCTGGTCCAGTGGGCCGCCATGCCGCCAGGCTTCCTTTTACGCCCACCATGCTCGGACTCGGCGCTGGGGACGAGGAAAGCGTCACCAGGCAGGTTCGCCCCGAGGGCGCGGCCCGGCCATCTGGCGCAACGTGGCCGGTCAAGGACCCGCACGCCCCGGCCAAGGCCCCGGCGCCTGCGAACCAGGCGCCACCCGGGCCGCCCTGGACTACTCCCGGGCCACCGGCCCAGGCACCAGCGGTCTTCGGGGACGTGGGGGGTCCGGCGGTACCGGCGGTACCGGCCACGGCGGATCCCGTCGCGGCTGCGGGCGATCCGGTCCCGGCTGGGGCAGATCCGGTTCCGGCGGCAGCGGATCCGGTCCCGGGGATCGCGGCGTCGCTGGCCGGGCCAGATACGACCACGCATGCCGAGCCGGATACGACTGGGCCGGATACGACTGGGCCGGATAGGGCTACGCCCGGGTCTCCCGCCGGACCGGTGGTGGGTGGGCCAGCAGGTTGGGACCGGCAGGAGCCAGCGGCTGGTGCGTCTGCCGGGCCGGGTGTCGAGGCCGGGCCGGGGCCCGGGACGAATGTTGCGATGGGGATGGCCGCCGCCGCTCCGCCGCCGGCTATCCCGCCCGCGCCCGCTGTGCCTGCGCCACGCGTCCCCGGGCCGGCCGGATTCTTCATCGGCCTGAACCCGCCCGAGGTGACCGAGGAGAGGCCGGCCGAGGACGAGCCGACGCAGGAGCCGGTCGTGGATGGGCTCACCCAGGTCGAGCCGGTCCAGGACGAGCCGTCGGTGGATCGGCTCGCCCAGGACGAGTCGGCCCAGGATGAGCCGGCTCAGGACGAGCCGGCGTGGATCGGGCTTACCCAGGACGAACTGCTCGCGGACGAGCCGGCTGCGAACATGAGGGAGCCGGGTCCGGCCTGTCTGGGCTCGGCCTGTCTGAGCCTGAGCAGTCTGAGCCCGAGCTGGCCGAGCCTGAAGCGGCCCAGCACGAGCCCCTGACGCAGGGTGCGGCCGGCGACGAGCTTCCCGAGGATGGGCGGGCTGAGGATGAGCCCTCCGAGGGGGAACTGGCTGAAGGCGAGCTGGCTGCCCATGAGGAGGCCGAGGATGAGCTGGCTGAGCCGGAACTGGCTGAGCCCGTGGCAGCTGAGCCTGAGATAGCTGAGCCTGAGGCGCAGCGCGCCAGCTCAAGAGGCACCCACCGCTGGTGCGCCAGAGGAAGACTGGCCAGCTGACGACGTCGCGGACGAACAGGGAGCAGACGGCTACCGGCCGTACGAGGACCGGCCAGCCGAGGACCGGCCAGCCGAGGACCGGCCAGCCGAGGACGGACCAGCCGGGGCCGGCCCGTCCGAGGCACCAGCCAGTCCCTGGACCCCGCCCATCGTCGTGGTCCGAGGCGGCTCCAGCACCCGGCCGACGATGGTGGAGCGGGCGCTGAGCGGCCCGGGGCAGCACCGGGGCGGCAGCAACTGGCGGGAGCACGTGCGGGTCGTCCCGGGCGGTCACGGGCCCGGCCGTCCGGACACGGAGCGGCGTGACCGCTCCCGGGTGCTGCTGCCGATCCATGGCCCCCGGCTGATCGTGGTGCTGGGCTGTACCGTCGGCGCCGGCCAGTCGGTGACGACGCTGATGCTCGCCGACGTGCTGGCCACTCTCCGCGGGGAGCCGGTTGCGGCGCTCGACCTCAACCCGGGGCAGACCTCCCTCACCGCCCTGGCCCGTACCTCCCCGGCGGCCACCGCGCGCGGCCTGCTGGGTGGGTCCGCACCTATCGTGCCGGGCCAGCGGGGCCGCGGGCACCTGGACCTCATCGCGCACGATTCCGCTCCCGACGGCGGGCCAGCGCTCGCCGATGAGGAGTATGCGCGGGTACTCGAGGTCCTGACGTCCCGCTACCCGCTTACCCTGACCGACCCCGGCGCCTCGGCGGTAGCCCGCGTCCTGTCCACGGCCAGCCAGCTCGTGCTGGTCGCGCCGGCCAGCGCCGACGCGTCCCGGGCGGTCGCGATGACGATGGAGTGGCTGGACGGGCACGGCTACGGAGAACTGTGCACCGAGGCGATCACGGTCATCAATGGGGTGAGTAAGCGCAGCATGACCCATGTCGAGCAGGCTGAACTCGTCGTCCGCGGCCGTTGCCGGGCCATCGTGCGGGTGCCGTGGGATGACCACCTGGGTGCGCCGCCTTCTGAGCAGGGGATCAGCGACGCGGCCGCCGACACCGAATCGCGCTTCGCACAGCTCCGGCCCCAGGTCCAGCTGGCCTATACTGCGCTGGCCGGAGTGCTGGTCTCGGCGCTGGCGATCGAGGGCAGCAAGACTGCCCCGCCCGGCGCCTCCGGGCCGCCCGACGGCGCGCCGCAGCGATGGGCCGCCCGGTGAGCGGGATCCGCTACCAGCTAGCAACCCTGGGCCGTGAGGCCCGGGCGAGTGGCTGGTGGGTGCGCTTTTTCCGGGTGGCGCGAACTTCTGGGAGGACACTGTGAGCGCCCGGACGGGAGGACGGTCACGGCTGTCTTTGCGTTACTTCGATGACCGCATCCTGCTCACCGAGACGCACGCCTGGGCTTACTACCGGCTGCCGACCCAGCCCTATGAGTTCACCACGCCCCATGACCGGGAGGCCCTGGCCACCAACATCACCGTCGCGCTCGCCGCGATCAGGATGCCGGACGCCGAAGTCCACCTGCGCATCGTGCACCGTTCCTACCCGGCCGCGGAGTGGGCTGCGCAGCTGGACGCCACCTCGGACGGCGGTCCGGGCTGGCGGAACTACCTGGATGAGATGTACCGGCACGTCTGGGCGAAGGATTTCTGGGCCAAAGAGGTCTACCTGGGCGTCCGGCTGGGGCAGCGCGGCATGCGCGCGCAGCTGGGTGGCGGGGTGTTCGCGCAGTTCCTCAGCACCTACCGGGCCGGCGAGCAGGCGATGGGCCTGGACGATGAGGCGATCGGCGGCGCTGAGATCAGCCGCTGGACGGACCATGCCGAGCGGCTGGGCCGGGCCCTGGGAGCCAGCGCGCTCGACGCGCGGCACGCCACCAGCGACGAGATCGCCTGGCTGGTCCGGCACACGCTGATGGGTACCGCAGGTGACCCGCGCCCGTCTGCGGTCCGCCGTCGCCGGTGGGGGGCCGGTGAGATCGAATCCCTCTACGAGGGCCAGGTACACAACGGGCGCACCCTGCTGCACCTGGAGAATCCGGAAGGGGAGTCGTTCGAGGCGTTCCTGTCCTTCTCCCGGTTCCCCGACGTGATGTCGTTCCCGGACGGGGAGCCCTGGCTGCATTTCGCGGACTCGCTGCCGTTCCCGGTGGAGGTCAGTTCCCGGATGCGGCTGATCCCGCCGGCCAAGGCCAGCAAGGACGTCGGCCGGCGGCTCGCGCACGCCCGGGACATGGACGCCCACATCCGTGAGGCCGGGGTGGACGCGCCGATCGCCCTGGCCGAGCAGATCGCCTCGGCCCGGATGCTCGAGCACGGCATCACCAAGGAACGGCTGCCCTTCGTCTACGGCTGGCACCGGCTCGTGGTGTCGGCACCGACGAGGGAACTGTGCCAGCGCCGGGTGGAGGCGGTCGTCGAGCACTACCGGGACATGGGCATCGACGTGGTCAACTCCACCGGCGACCAGTTCTCCCTGCTCCGCGAGTCGCTGCCCGGGGACCGGGTCCGGCTGAGCTCCTATGTGCAGCGCCAGCCGCTCTACACGATCGCCGGTGGGGTGCCTACCGCCACTGTGGACCTGGGTGACCGGCCTGGTAGCGGGCAGGGCTGGGTCGGCCCGTACATCGGCGAGACCCTCGGCCGGGCCCGCTCCGTGGTCCATTTCGATCCGCTCCTGGCCGCGGCGCTGAACCGGCCCACCGCCATCGCCATCACTGGCGAGCCCGGCGGGGGCAAGACCACGCTGGCGTTGCTGCTGATCCTGCAGTTGGCGCTGCGCGGGGTGACGGTCGCGGTTATCGACCCCAAGGGCGATGCGGAACCGCTGGTCCAGCTGCTCGCCGAGCGTGGCCGGAAAGCCCGGGTGCTGCCGCTGGGCGCCGCCGCGCCGGGCCTGCTCGACCCGTTCTCCTTCGGAGACGATCTGGCCGAGAAGCGGACCATGGCCACGGAGACGCTCCGCCTGCTGCTGCCGCGGATGAGCGAGGAGCGCGAAAGCGCGATGATCCAGGCGGTGGCCAGCGTGGCCAGCCGCGAGCGGCCGAGCCTGGGAAAGGTCATCCGGCATCTGGAGGAGTCCGCCGATCCGCCGTCCAAGAACCTCGGCGCGGTGCTCCGGTCCATGTCGGAGATGCGCCTGGCCCGGCTCTGCTTCGCACCCTCGGGCGGGCAGCAGATCGACACGGCCGGCTGGACCACCGTGTTCACGCTGGCCGGCCTGACCCTGCCCGACAGTGCAGCCGGCCGGGAGGACTATTCCTACGAGCAGCGGCTGTCCGTTGCCCTGCTCTACCTGGTGTCCCAGTTCGCCCGCCGGCTCCTCAACGGCATCGACCGCCGGCTCCCCAAGGCGATCTTCCTCGACGAGGCGTGGGCGATCACGGCGACGCCGCAGGGAGCCAAGCTGGTTCCCGAGGTGTCGCGTATGGGGCGCTCCCGGAACACGGCCCTGATCCTGGTGTCACAGAACGCGGGGGACCTGCTGAACGAGCAGGTCACGAACTGTATATCCGGGGTCTTCGGGTTCCGCTCCTCGGAACGGGTCGAAGTGGCGAACGTGATGGCCCTCCTAGGGGTGGAGGCGTCAGAAGAACACAAGGCCGTGCTGCGGGGGCTCGGCAACGGGGAATGCATTTTCCGCGATCTCGACGGCCGGGTCGGCCGGATCGGCATCGACCTGATCTCCGATCAAGTGCGGCAGTGGCTGGACACCAACCCCACGCGGGCCCGCCCTGCCGAGCATCCCGTATCACCGGATGGCGCCCCGGCCGAGGGCGCCGGGCTCCTCGGCGCGGCACCGCCAGGCGAGCCCGCCAGGTGACCGGCGGTCACTCCATGCCCCGCCCAGCCTCTCCCCCCAGGCTTCAGGAGCCCACGATGGCCACAGTCCGCAGCCGGGCCGCCCAGGTGGCCCGCAGCGCCCTCGCCCTGCCCGGCGTGCTCATTGCCGTGGTCGTCGCGGGCCTGCTCGGGTCGCCCGCGATCGCGCAGGCCGCGGTCGGAGCCGCTGGGACGCCCGCCGCGTCGGCCCAGCACGCCGGGTCGGCCCAGCACGCCGCGACGGTGCAGCACGGGGCGGCTGCCCAGCGTGGCGTGACCGCGCAACCGGCCACCCAGGGGGCCGCCAGCACCGCAGGCGATAAGACCGCCTCGTCGGGCATCTGCTCGGCCCCGGGGATCGGCGACATCGGCGGCCTGCTGGGTTTCTGCAACGCGGGGTCCAGCGGTTTAATAGGCGACCTCAACAACATCTGCCAGCCGTCGGTCCCCGCGCCGGAGCCCGCGGCGGGCGGGATCGATTCGCTGATCCGGCCGCCTGTGACCGGCGCGAATCAGCCTGCCACCCTCTACGACAGCTACGGCATGGCCGGGCAGTCCTGGGCGGCCTACGACATGCAGTGCTCGGACATGACCTCGCTGATCGGGAACAGCGTCGCGGGCATGGTGTTCGACGCCTCGAAGGCGCTGGACCGGGTGACCATCACCGTGTACCAGTCCGCCGCCGGCGAGGGCATCCTGTCCTGGCTCACCACCTCGGTGGACCGGCTGATCACCAGCCTCGGCAACGCGATCTACTTCCCGTTCCTGGCCCCGGTGGTCATTCTCGGCGCGATCTGGCTGGCCTGGCAGGGGCTGATCCGCAAGCGGGCGACCAGGACGATCGAGGGCACCATCTGGATGGTCATCGCGTGCGCGGCGGCCATCTGGCTCATCGGCCGGCCCGCCGACTTCACCGGCCTGGGCAAGACGGTGTCCAACGGGATCACCCAGACCCTGAACGTCGCGTTCGCCGGGCTCCCGGCCCCGGCCGGGAGTAACTGTGTCCCGGTGGGGAGCCACGACCCGCAGGTGAAGACGGCGAACTATAACTTCACCGGCGGGTCGGGCATCGTGGACCAGAACGCCAACGAGCTGTGGACGGTGCTGGTCTGCAAGCCGTGGCTGGACGGCGAGTTCGGCACCACCGTCTACACCACCGCCAAGGGCGCCAAGCCCACGGTGGTCAACCAGTACGGCCGCCAGCTGCTCTGGGCCCAGGCCATCGCTACTAACGAGAACCCCACGGCGTCCCTGATCCAGGCCAAGCAGGACGCCTACGCGGGCATCGCCCAGTCCATCAAGCAGAACGATCCCGACGTCTACTCCCTGTTCCAGGGAAACCAGTACCCGACCCGGCTGGAGATCGCGTTCGCGGCGTTGTTCGCGGCCCTGGTGGCCGGCGTCCTGGTGCTGCTGATCGCGATCACCCTGATCATCCTGAAACTTGGCTTCCTGCTGCTGCTGGTGACGGGGCCGTTCTTCCTCATCGTCGGGACGCATCCCGGGTTCGGCCGCGTGGTCGCGCTGCGCTGGGTCGAGATGCTCGTCGGGGTCCTGCTGAAACAGGCGGCCGTGGCCCTGGTACTCAGCATCCTGCTGTACGCCTACTCCCTGATCATGGGCACCAGTGACGCGGTGCTGCCGTGGGCGCTGAAAATCCTGATGATCGCCCTGGTCACCGTCGCGGTGTTCATCTACCGCAAGCCGTTCGTGCACCTGTTCTCCGCGGTCGGCTACGGCATGGTCGGCTCGCGTGACCGGGCCGAGGCGGGGCTGGCCCAGGCCGGCAGCCTCGCCCGGCGGAACACCGTGGACGCCGCCACCGTGGGAGTCCCCGGCTTTGCCGCGTACCGGGCCGCCCGGTGGGCCAGGCGGAATCCGGCCCAGGCGGCCGGGATGGCCGCGGCCGCGGCCGGCGGGGCCGGTGCCGCGGCGGCGGGGGCGTCGGCGGCCGCCGCGGCCACAGTGGGCAGCGAGAACGGTGGGCCGGACCAGGCCGGTGCGACAGGCGACGTCTCCACCGACGAGGCCCAGGGCGGATCGGGCGGCAGCGGGGCGGCCTCGCGCGGCCGGGGCCGGGCCGCCGCTGCCGCCGCGGCCGACGGAAGCCCGCGCGCAGCACCACCGCTGGACCTGCCGGACCGGGACGGCTCCGGCCACCAGCGCTCACCATCGGGCTGGGCCCGCTCCGGAGCAGCCGACGCCGCCGTAGGCCGGGCTCCGGCTGACGCGGGGCCGGCCGCCAGCGCCCCGGGGGCCCGGGCTTCAGGAGGCAGTGCTTCTGGACCACGTGCTACGGGGCCCCGTGCTTCGGGGACCCAGGCGCCCTCGGGCGCCCCGGCGAGTGCCCCGCCGTCTGCGTCCGCCCCGGCGCGCCCGGGAGCGGCCCGGCAGCGCTGGCCGGGCGTCGCGCCGCGCCCGCCCGCGGCGGCTCCGCCGCCGTCCGGGGGCGGCGCCGGGCCGGCCACGGGCGCGGCACCGCCCACGTTCGGAGCCGCGCCATCCCGCAATGGTGCGCCGTCCCGGAGCAGCCGCCCGGCCCGTGGCGCGCCGTCCGGGGGTGGCGACCAGGGGAGCAGCGCGCCGCGCGGCAACAGCCAGGGCGGCTCAGGCTTCTGGGGGAGCCCGTCGCGTAGCCGGGGCTCAGGCAGTGCGAGCCCGACCCGGGGGCCGTCCCGGAATGCGGCGCCACCGCTGCGATCCAGGGACACCGGCTCGGGTGGCGGTTCCGGCAACGGCTCGGCCGGCCGGCCGGGCGGCACGGGTCAGTCCGCCCCGCCGCCCGCCGGGCCCAGTCAGTTCGGCGGCGGGCAGGCCGGAGGAGGCCAGTCCGGATCGGGCGCGGAGACCGGTCCGCCCGGTCCCTTCTGGCTGCGCCCGGTGCGCCGGAAGAAGTAGCGGAGCGTCATGGACCTGAGCCCGGCCCAGCGGGTGCTGGCCTTCGTCGGCATTGTCGTAGTGCTCGGCGGCATGGGGGCATACCTGCTCATTCCGGGTGTGCGCTCAGCGGTGGGGCAGGGACACGGATCGGCCGGGGCGACCCCGAGTATCTCGTCGCCTGGCTCCCAGGGGACGTCTCCGGCTGCCTCCGCGCCCTCCACCGCCCCCGCCACGCCCGCGTCCCCAACTCCTGCCGGGTCAGCCCCCGACATCTACCAGTGGCTTCCGTTCAGCCAGAGCGACCTGGCCAAGGCGGCCAGCGTCACCGAGGCGTTCGGGGCGGCGTACGACACGTTCTCCTACCAGGAGAGCACATCCAGGTACCTGGCCAGCCTGCGCGGCCTGGCCACCAGCGAGCTCAGCGCCACCCTGGCGCGCGCCTACGGCACGCCGGGGGTGGCCAGCCAGCGCACCCAGCACAGGCAGGTCTCGTCCGCCCGGACCACGATCAACTCCATCCGGACCTTCGGGTCCGGCAGCTTGACCTTCGTGGTGACCATCGTCCAGACGATCCACAGCAAGCAGGGCAAGAGCCGCAGCAACGGGCAGTACGCGATCACCCTGATCGGCAGTGGGCAGAGCTGGCTGGTCAACGACATCGAGCTGGCGTCGGCAGGGAATACGTGAGCTGGCGCTTCGGCTTCAGTGCCGGCCGGCTCGCCGTACTGGTGGCGATCGGGATAGCCGCTCTGCTGGTGACCGCGGTGGCGGTGGTCCCGATGGCCATGGTCGGCGGGGCCAGCATGCTCTTCGCCGCGGGGGTGGGATGCCCTTCCTCCGGCTCCGGGGCCACGACTCAGCCCGCGGTCACCACAGCGGCCCGCAACTCCATCCCGGCTGACTATCTCGCCCTGTTCAAGAAGACCGGACAGCAGTACGGAGTGCCCTGGGTGCTGCTCGCCGGGATCGGCAAAGTGGAGTCCAACGACGGCCAGTCCAACCTGCCGGGCGTGCACTCCGGGCAGAACGGCTTCGGGGCCGCCGGGCCCATGCAGATCGGCATCGGCGGCGCTTCCACCGACACCTGGGGCGGTGCTCCCGTGCATCCGGCGTCCGCGGTCGTCAGCGGCGTGGCCACCGACGCCAACGGCGACGGCGTGGCCAGCGTCTACCAACCGGCGGACGCCATCGCGGGCGCGGCCAAGTACCTGCTCGCGCACGGTGTGCAGAACAACGTCAGCGGCGCCATCTTCGCCTACAACCACCTTCAGTCCTACGTGCAGACGGTGCTCTACTGGGCGGGCGTCTACAGCCGCGGCGGCTACACCGTGAGCAACACCACCACGGTGAGCGCGCCGGAGTGCCTGACCAGCGCGCAGACATCCGCGGTGCCGAACCAGCTGGTCTCTACCGCGATCGGGTACGCGCGGGAGCAACTGGGCAAGCCCTATCTGTGGGGCGGCACCGGCCCGAACGCGTTCGACTGCTCCGGCCTGATGATGATGGCGTACCGGGCGGCGGGCATCTCCATCCCGCGGACCTCACAGCAGCAATGGGCCTGGGGGCCGAAGATCCCGGCCAGCCAGGTCCAGCCCGGCGATCTGGTGTTCTTCGCGGGCTCGGACGGCACGCCGACAGCCCCGGGTCACGTCGGCCTGGTCATCGGGAAGGGCATGATGATCGAGGCCTACGCGACGGGCTTCCCCCTCCGGATCTCCGCGTACGGCACCTCCGCCGCAGCAGCCGGCGACGGCACCGTGG
>CAWINS010000076.1:0-21478 GCA_963837335.1 uncultured Actinomycetes bacterium
GCGAGGCCCTCGCCGACCTGGCATCCCCCTCCCCCGCCCCAGGCCGGTCCCGGCCGCCGGCCCCCCGGCCCGGGCCAGACGCCCCGCCCCGGCCAGACCCAGCACGGCGGCCAGACGACCCTCCCGCGACCTGGCCGGGGCACCTCGGCGCGGCCCGGTTGCTGTCCCGGATCCGCCGGGGCCGCCCGGCCCGCCTGGCCCTCCGGGTGCTCATCGCCGTCGCGCTGAGCGCCGTGGCGGTAGCGGTGGCCGGGTCGCAGCCCGCCACGCCCGCGCTGATCACCGGCGCCCTGACCTGGCTCCTGCTCACCGTCCGCCACGACCTGGCCCCGCCCCCCGACTACCACCCCAGCTTGGAGACAGCCGGCCAGCAGAACCACTGGCTCAGCCCGGTGGCTGGGCTGTGGGGTGGAGCCCCGCCAGCCGGGCCGGTCGTCACGGAAGTATGCCGGGGCCGGAGACCAGGGCGGTTTTCAGGATGGCGGTCCCGGCTGCCGAGTGCCTGGGCGCAGATTGCCAGCGCCGATTGGTCTCGAAGTCCTGCTCGCCGATCAGGTCGTAGGTCTTCGGGTCGAGAATAAGCTGGGCAACGGAGCGGACCGGGGCATCAGGGGACGGCGGCAGCATCCGTGGCTCGGGTCTCGAAGCCGATGCCGGCCCGGCCCGCGACATTGACCGCGTGCTGGTTGACCGTCACGCCGGGGATGTTGCCGAGGGCCCGGTAAAGCTCGGCGGTCAGGGATGGCGGCATCAGATACGTCATCAGCAAAGCACTGATGATCTCGAACTCGCGGAAGGGCGCTGGCCCCCGCCGGGCAGCGGAAGGCCGGCCAGGAAGCGATCGAGCGCCGAGGGGCTGCGTGGCAGCGAACCCAGCTCAGCGTAGGTTACCGGGATACGCCTCGGCCCCTTGCCCACGTCCATCCACGGCTGACAGCTACCGTGCGGACCTGATGCCGAGGGAGGGCACGGCATGAAATACACCTTGCCCTGGTCCAGACCGGCGCTCCTGGTCCCGTCCGCCGTCCTCCACCCCCGCCACGTCCCCGCGAACACTGGCGTTGGGGAGCCGGCTATCTTCACCTGTCTGTACACCCACTGGCCGGGTCGTACGGCCGGCCGGGCGGCCGCGACGTCGGCAACCCGGTAGGCCAGCTCTCTCGCGGTGAGACTGGCGGCGGCCGGATGGGACGGCGTACCGCCCGGGGCGGCCAGGGCCACGGTGACCGCCGTTGCCGTGGCTGCTGCGGCCAGGCCGGTCAGGGCGAGCTCCGGCCACCTGCCGGGCAGGCGCGGCCACCGTGCGCGGCGGCTTGCCTGGCCAGCAGCGGCACCGTCCAGCACCCGGGCGCGGGCCTGCGCCAGCGTGCCCGGGTCGGGTGGGGCAACCACGGCGCGGAACTCCTCCAGCAGCTGCATCTCATTCATGGCTCTGCTCCTGTCCCTCATCGGCGGGGTTCAGGCCCCCGAGTTCCTCCCGGACCGTCCGGCGGGCTCTGGCCAGCCGGGACGACAACGTTCCAGGTGGCACGCCCAGCGCCTGCGCCGCTTCGGCGTAGGACAGCCCATCGGCTACCAGCAGCAGTGCGTCCCGGTCCGCGGTGGACAGCAGCGCTAGTGCGCCCGCCAGGCGGCGGTGCAGCGTCTGGGCGTCCGCCCGCCGGGCGCCCGCATCGGCGACTGGCTCCGCGACCGGGTCAGCCACCGGGTCGATCCCAGTGCGGGCGATGACACGGAAGAACCGCACCTCGTCCCGCCGGCGCCGGCTGATCAGCCGGGTCGCGATGCCGTACAGCCACGGCCGGGCGCTGGGCTGATCCGGGTGGTAGCTGGCGCGCTGGCGGAAGGCCACCAAGAAGGTCTCCGCGACAAGATCATCAGCGGCGTCCCGGCCCAGCCGCCGGGCGATATAGCCATGGATCGCCGTCGCGTGCCGGTCGAACACCGCACCGAAGCGCTCGGGTACCCGGTAGGACTCCGCGATCAGCCCGGCATCATCCGGCTGGCCCGGCTGAGTACCGGGTGACTCCCGATGCACCGGCGATGCATGACTCATACCGGGCCTCCCATGGTTTTTGCCATCCACCGGTTATTGCCCGATCGCACGACTCCTCGTCTCAGTGTCGGCGGACGCTGGCCTATCCGGGGCGATCAAGTGCGGTGCAGTATCAGGGGTGGCACGCTCCGGCCGCCGGGGCGGCGAATCGGCGGAACGGGTTACCGGTAAGAGATTTCTTACCTATCATCGGCGGTATGAGTATCAGCCAGGTGCAACTTTTCTCGCTGCCCGTCACCGACCAGGACCGGGCCAGGGACTTCTACGTGGACACGCTCGGATTCGAGCTCATCGCGGACACCTCGATGGGCCCGGACCAGCGCTGGGTGCAGGTCAGGCCGCCGGGGGCAGGTACCTCGATGACCCTGGTGACCTGGTTCCCGACCATGCCGCCCGGGTCCGTCAAGGGCACGGTGCTGGAGACCGACGACCTGGATGGCGACGTGACGGCGCTGCGGTCCCGGGGCGTGGTCATCGACGCCGGCATCCAGGAGGCGCCCTGGGGGCGCTTCGTGACCTTCGACGACCCGGACGGCAACGGCCTCGTCCTGCAGGCCACGGCGGCCGCCCCGCCGGCCGGCGGCTGACGCCGGCCATGCCCGGCCCGGACGTCTTCGACGCCATCGCCAGCCCGGTCCGCCGCGCCCTGCTGGACGAACTCACCGGCGGCGCGCGGTCGGTGCACGACCTGGCGGCGCCGTTCCAGATGAGCCGCCCGGCCGTGTCCCAGCATCTGCGGGTACTGCGTGCGGCGGGCCTGGTCGCCGAGGAACGGGTCGGCCGGGAACGGCACTACCGGCTGGACGCCCGGCCGTTGCGGGCCGTGGCGGACTGGGCGGCCCACTACGAGCAGTTCTGGCAACGGCACGCCCGGATGCTCCGCGATCTGCTGGAGGAGGACAGCTGATGGCGTCCATCGAAGTTGATGAGTTCCTGCCGCACCCACCCGGGCGGGTGTGGCAGGCCCTGACCGACCCCGCGCTGCTGGCCCGGTGGCTGATGCCGAACGACTTCAAGCCGGTGATCGGCCACGCGTTCACGTTCCGCACCGAGCCGGTCCCCCAGCACGGCTTCGACGGCCTCGTGCACTGCGAGGTTCTCGACCTGGAGCCACCGCGGCTGATGCGCTTCAGCTGGCGCGGCGGGAACCTGGACACCGTCGTCAGCTGGTCACTGGTTCCCGAAGGCAGCGGGACCAGGCTCCTGATTACGCACGACGGCTTCGATGACACCGACCCGGGCCAGCGCATGGTCATGGGGATCCTGGGCGGGGGCTGGCGCGGGCACCTGATCCGGCAGCTCGGCGCCCTGCTGGCCGGGGACCAGGCCTAGCGGGCGGGCCTAGCGGGGGGCGGGGCCGGTGACGACGGGCCGGGCGGGATCGGTAATCCAGTCTGACCATGAGCCGACGTACAGCGCCGCCGGGATCCCCGCGAGGCTCAGCGCCAGCACCTCATGGGCTGCGGTCACGCCCGAGCCGCAGTAGACCCCGGTCGTGACCGCGCCGTCCGCCGCCACGGCGCCGGCCGGGACTCCCAGCCCGGCGAACCGGGCCTGCAGCGCCTCCGGATCGAGGAAGCGGCCGCCTGGCCCCAGGTTCTCGGTCGTGGGCGCGCTCACCGCGTCCGGGATGTGCCCGGCGACCGGATCGACCGGTTCCACCTCGCCCCGGTAGCGCTCGGCCGCCCGGGCGTCCAGCAGCACGCCCTCGCGGGCGATCCGGGCCGCACCGGCCGCGTCGAGCAGCGGCAGGTGACCGGGCCGGGCGGTGAAGGTCCCGGGCGGCGGGGCCGGGGCGGGCCCGGTCTCGATCGGCTCGTCCGCGGCCAGCCAGGCCTGGTAGCCGCCGTCGAGGACCTGCACCTGCTGGTGCCCGAAGTAGCGCAGCAACCACCAGGCCCGGGCGGCCGCCACCGAGTCGTTCTCGTCGTAGACCAGCACGGGCCGGTCGTCGTCCACGCCCGCCCGGCGCATCGCCGCCTCGAACGCACCGCTGTCCGGCAGCGGATGCCGCCCCCCGGCCCCGGGCGGGCCGGCCAGATCGCGGTCCAGGTCCACGAAGCGCGCGCCGGGCAGGTGACCTTCGCGGTAGCGGTCGAGGCCGGGTGGGCCACCGAGCCGCCACCGCACATCCAGCAGGACCGGTGCCGGGCCGGCCGCCAATGCGGCCGCCAGCGCCGTGGGTTCGAGGGTTGAATCCACCGATACATCCCTTCCGCCCCTACTGGGCGTAACATCACGATTCGGCCCGGATCGTCCTCCAGGCCAGGATCGTTCTGTGGATAACTAACCCCTGATCTGTGGATGAACCTTCGCCCGCTCTTGGATTTCCCGCTACCAAAACTGTGGATAAGCCGGCCTTCCCCGGTACCGCGGGAGCCTACCGGCCCGGGTCAGCCCGTGATCGTCGTCAGATGCTGGTCACGCTCAGCAACGGGACGAACTGGTCGCCTGGCGTCAGCGAACCGTGCATCCCGGTGAGTGAGGACTCCAGCGGCTCCGCCTTGGTCGCGACGAGCGCCCAGGGGCCAGCGGGCGCCGCCACCACGTCCCCGATCCGCGGGGCAAAGCGGGGCTCGACCGGGCCGAACCAGCCCGCCTCGATGGCCTCGTCACGGGACGCCACCCAAGCCCGCCCGCCGAGCACGCTCTGCCAGGTGGCCAGCACGTCGTCCGCGGCCCCGGGCACCGTGTAGACGTGCCGGGCCCGCGGCTCGCCGCCCAGCAGCGCGACCCCGTCCCGCAGCCCGGGGACCAGGTCCACGTCGATCTTGTCGTCCGGTGCCGCGTCCACCATCCCGTGATCGGCGGTGACGTACAGCACCGTGCCGGCCGGGATGGAACTGGCCAGCTGCTCGGCCAGCTTGTCCACGTGGGCGAGCTGGTAGGACCAGGCTTCGGACTGGGACCCGAACACGTGCCCGGTGCCGTCGAGGTCGGCGTGGTAGACGGTGACCAGGGCCCGGTCCGACTCGGCCAGTGCCCACGACGCCTGCGCGACGAGCGCCCCCATGCTGTCCGCGGGACGGTAGGTGGCACCGCGCATGGACGCGAGGGAGAAGCCGGTCTTCTCCAGCTTCCGGGCGGCCACCCGGAACGCGGCGATGTCGGCGGCCGCCGCGCGCTGGTAGATGGTGGGGGCGGGCTGCCAGTCCACCGGGTCGGTCAGCTCGTCCCAGCGCAGCCCGTTGAGCAGCCGGTCCTGGCCCGGCACGGCGACCTGATAGCCGAGCATCCCGTGGCGGCCGGGGGGCAGGCCGGTGCCCAGGGAGCTCAGGCTGGTCACGGTGGTGGCCGGGAATCCCGCGGTCAGCGCGCGCCCGGTGAACGTGAGCTCGGATAGGAACGGGGCCGCCGCCTGGTGGGCGCGGAGCAGTTCCCAGCCCAGGCCATCGACAATCAGCAGGCACGCCCGGCGGGTGGGAGCCAGTGCGAGCGGGTTGGCCGCATCGCCTACTCCCAGCGAGGCGAGCAGCGAGTTGGCCAGGTCGGACAGGGTTCCCTCGCCATAATCAGGCACAGTGGCCGAGGTCATCGGCTCGTCGGTCATACTGCTGCCCGTCAGTGGCCGGGGTGGGTGGTCGCCTCGGTCAGCGCCACCGCGAAGTCCAGTACCTGCCGGACGGCCTCGTCCCCGTCAGCCGCCTCGCTCACCCGCATGGTCAGATCGTCCGCGGTGATGGTGCCGGTATAGCCATGATCGGCCTCGCAGTTCTCATCCCCGCAGTGGGCCGGCTCCAGCTCGACGTGGGACAGGACGTTCCAGCCGATGGTGAGCACGACCTCGGTCGGCATGGTCACCCCGGGCACGTAGGAGGCCGGATCGGGGACGACCCGGGTCACGGCCACGGACGAGATCCGGGAGAACCGGACGGCCTCGGTGCTGGTCTCCGCCTGCGGACGGGCACCTGGCTCATCCTCCGCGGGATTCTCGTCGGTATGGGAGTAGACCAGCCGGGACGGGGTCAGCACCAGGACGGTCATGTGGCGGCGGACCTCCATGGCCGGGTCAAACAAGGCGTCGGCCTGGACTACGTAAGACACCACGGCCTCCGCGCCCAGGGCGGAGAACACGGCGTCCGCCACTAGCCCGGGGTAGTAACCGCTTCGCTCGATGGCTGACCGCAGCCCGACGGCTGTGGTTTTGGTATCCCTCATGCCTCCATCCTGCACTGCCTGGGGACCAGAGCTCGCAGAACGGGCCATCAATCGTCGTAGTGAGGTTTTGCGGGCCCCGCGCACGCTGCTCACGCTGCCACCATGCCGACTGCGCCGGAACGGCCGATAATGTGGCTAACGCAGGTCAGCGCGGTCATAACCGTGACGATATGTCCCCGAAACCGCAAATGACACCCCCACCGCGCTCATGCCCAGGCTCAGGCTAGCGGTTCGGTGCCATTCCGGCACACAGCCTGGAACCGGGGCACAGCCTCCCGGGAGCCGGCATGATAGGCATCCGGGCCATATGGGGACCGGGGGAGGCAACGATGGGTCCGCAGCCGGCACTTGCGCCGCTGCGCCGATGGGATCCGGAACGAATAGGGCCGTTCGCGCTCCTGGGCCGGCTCGGCGCGGGGGCGATGGGGCAGGTCTACCTGGGGCGGTCCACGGCGGGCCGCCTGGTCGCGGTCAAGACCATCAAGATCGAGTTCGCCGAGGAAGCAGGCTTCCGGTCCCGTTTCGCGCATGAGGTCGTCGCCGCGCGTCGGGTCAGCGGGGTCTTCACCGCCGCGGTCGTGGCGGCCGACGCGGACGCCGACGTGCCCTGGCTGGCCACGGCCTATATCGCGGCCCCGTCCCTGAACCGGCTGGTACGCGGCGGCGGCCCGCTGCCCGTGCCCGCGGTGCGCTGGCTCGCCGCCGGGTGTGCCGAGGCGCTGGAGTCGATCCACAACGCCGGGCTGGTGCACCGGGACCTGAAGCCCTCGAACGTGCTCGTCTCCCCCGACGGGCCCCGCGTGATCGATTTCGGGGTGGCCAGGGCGGCCGAGCGGATCCAGCTCACGGTGACCCGGGGGGCGCTGGGCACGCCCGCGTACATGGCCCCGGAGCAGGCCCGGGACACCCGGCAGGCGTCCATGGCCAGCGACGTGTTCTCGCTCGGGGCAACGCTGCTGTTCGCGGCGACCGGGCATCCGCCCTATCTGGGCGACACGGTGATGGACATCCTGGTCCGGCTGGCCACCGAGGCCCCCGACCTGACCGGCCTGCCCGCGGAGCTGATCCCCGTCGTCACCGCCTGCCTGGAGCGCAGTCCCCGCAACCGCCCGACCTCGACGGCCCTCCTGGCCGAGCTGGCCCCCTTCGTCGGTTTAACGGCCAGCCCCGGATCCGGGCATTCCTACCTGCCCGCGAGCGCGCTCACCCTGATCGGCGAGTACGAGCGCAGCCCGGGAACGCCGGAACCCAGGCCCGGTCACGAGCACGACCAGCCGCCGCCCGCCGACGAGGTGAGCGAGGACGCCACATTCGGCTCGTACATCGCGCTCCCGGCGGCGGCGCCCGGGGCGCCGGGCCGGCGGCGCCCCCCGAGGCGGGTCATCGCGGGGGTGGGGCTGACCATCGGCGCCGCGGCGCTGCTGGCGGTGGGTGCGGTGCTGGGCGCCTCGTACCCGGATACGAGCGGGCGGGCGGCGGCGCACTCCGGGTCGTCCCCCACTCCCACCGCCAGGCCGACGTACCCCACGTTCCCCCCCGCGCCGCCGACGGATGCCGGGCTGACCCCGTCTCCGCTGCCCACCGGGACGAGCACGAAGCCGAAGCTCGTGATGGGCCAGCCCTACGGCGATGGCTACACCGTGTACGTCGTGCACGGCAGCGGCTTCATCCCGCTGACCCAGGTACAGGTGCACCTGATCGGGCATGGGGTGGCGTCCTTCCGGCCCACCGCGGACCAGAAGGGAACCTTCAACTACGCGATCGACCAGGGCCACGTGTTCTTTCCCGGGGCGATCCCGGCCGGCACGTACCACGTCCTGGTCACCGGAGCCGGTGGACTGCGGGCGACCACGAGCTTCCAGGTGCACCCGGCGGCGCCACCACCCCCCTGAGGGCGTCCGTCAGCGCGCGCCACCCTCCGGCCGCGGCCCTCAGGGCGCCTGAGTCCACCAGAGGTCTTCCTGGCGGGAGCACCAGGCCGGGTCGTTCAGCCGGCCGAGGTCCGCTGCGGTGATGATCCCGTGCTCGATCAGGACCCGGACAACCACCTCGTCGGAGAGTCTGGTGTCCGCGCGGACCAGGCCGCGGTCGGTGATCTTGCGCCGCAGTACCTTGATGTGCTCCGCCACCCGGGCCGAGAGACGGTCCCGGAACGCGGGGTCGGTGTCGAAGCGCTCCAGCTCGTGGTAGGCGCCGGTCACCTCGAGGGCCGCCTTGGCGATCTCGGGCGTGCGCGGCAGCGGGCTCGCCCCGGCCGGGTCGAGCAGCCAGGGACGGCACCACATGAGCGCTACGAGGAAGATCTTCGTCATCGGATCCAGGTACAGCGGGAGCAGGGTGGCGTCGCCGTCCTGCCATACCCGCGCGCCGTCGGGGGCGGAGTCCCGCCCGCCGGACTGGCCGTTGACCATCACGCAGAGCGGCTGGCCCTCGTCCAGCATGGCCCGGGAACCCACCAGGGTCATCCCGGCCCGCAGGAACCAGCCACCGGATGGCTCGCCCTGGTCCTCCATCCGGGGCAGCCTGATCCGGTACCCGTCACCCTCGGTGTAGAGCGCGTGGGTCCGGCTGATGTTGGCGATCCAGACGCCGTCCCCCACCGCGCTGATCACCCCGGCCCGGCGGGACAGCCCCCGGCCGGCCGCGACAGTCAGGTCGGCATCCGGCCCGCGGCCGAACACCAGGCGGCCGCCTTCGGGGATGCCGACAACCAGCCCGGCCGGCGTGCTGACCCGCGCCGCCGGGGATGTGGCCTGCCCGACCGCCATCGCCTTCCTGCCCTGCCTGCCTGTCCTGGGTCTCTTGGAGCGAGCCTCACGAGGGGCCGCGAAGCAGCCACTCGTCCCGTGACGCGCATTCTAGAGCCCGCCGCGGCCCAATCCGGATCCCCTAGTCCGGGGATAGCGGCCTGGCCTCGGACGCGGTTAGCTATGACCCAGCCCGGGGCGAGCGCGGAAGCGGCTCGCCGGAGGGCCTGCCCTTGTGGCAGGCGGGTCCGTGCCGTGAGAGGTCACGGTATGGGTTTGGGTGCACGAGGATTCGCTTAGCCGCGTCATCCTGGGACTCTCCGGGGGGACTCCGGCAAGCCGGCATCCCGTGCTCGCCCCGGGCAAGGGGTGGCTAGGGGGGAAGGCCAGCCCGGCGGGGCCGGGCCCGCGCACCGGGCCCGGCCGCGCCGGGCGCCTCACCCGGCCGCCGCGCCCGGCCACCCAGACCCCAGTCCCCAGACCCGGGAACGTCTCACCCGGGGGGCTGACTCCGGGCCCTACCGCAGGATGATGCCCGGGCGGCGGACGCGCCCGTACCCTGGACCGGTGGCCGCCTTCTATCTCTGGCTGCGCCGACATCCCCGGCTGGTGGACGGCGTGCTCGCCGCCGCCTTCGCGATCCCCGCCCTGGCGGTGGCCGTCGCCGCCGGTGGATATCTCCTGGTCCCGCTGGCCCTGGCCCTGGTCATCCCGCTGGTCTTCCGCCGGGACCACCCGGTGGCCGCCTTCTCCACCGGGGTGACGGTGGGCGCCCTCCAGGTACTGTTCGACATCCACGTCCAGATGGTCGACGTGGTCATCGTGATCCTGCTCTACACGCTGGCCGCCTACTGCAGGCGCGGGGTATCCGTAGCCGGGCTGGCCGTCTGCCTGGCCGGGTCAGCCGTCGCGGTGGCCCGGTGGGCCCCGCCGGGGATCACCCTCGTGCACTGGCTCATGATCGGCTCGGTCATGTTCGCCGGGTCCTCACTGATCGCCTGGGTGCTGGGCGACTCGATGCGCTACCGCCGCGGCTACTACACCGCGCTGGAGGACCGCGCCGCCCGCCTGGAACGGGAACGTGACGCGCAGGCCCAGGTCGCCGCGGCCGCCGAGCGGGCCAGGATCGCCCGGGAGCTGCATGACGTCATCGCGCACAACGTCAGCGTCATGGTGGTGCAGGCCGACGGGGCGTCCTATGCGCTGGACAGCTCGCCGGAGCGGACCCGGCAGGCGCTCGGCGCGATCGCGAGCACCGGCCGCCAGGCCCTGGCCGAAATGCGCCGCATGCTGGGCGTACTGCGCAGCGACGACGGCGGCCCGGGCGTGCTGCCGCAGCCGGGCATCGGCCAGCTCGGCGAGCTGCTCGACCAGACCCGGGCCAGCGGGCTGGCTGTCTCGTTCACCGTGCAGGGGGTGCCCGGGCCGCTGCCCAGCGGGCTGGCCCTGGCGGCCTACCGGATCATCCAGGAGTCGCTGACCAACACCCGCAAGCACGGCGGTCCCGGGGCGAGCGCCACGGTGCAGCTGCATTATTGCGAGGACGTGCTGATGCTGCAGATCACTGACGACGGTCGCGGCGTCACCGTCGCGGACGGTGCTGGTCACGGGCTGACCGGCATGCGTGAGCGGGTCGCGCTGTACAACGGCACGCTGCGCACCGGCCCGCTGCCCGGCGGCGGCTACCAGGTCACCGCGACCCTCCCGCTCGGCTCCCTTCGGGTGGCCGATCAGGCCGCGCCCGCCGCGCCCGCGCCCGCCGCGCACCCGCAGCCGGCTGCCCACGTGCCGGGGTCGGCCGCGTGAGCGAGCTGGAGAGGCGGCTTAGCGCGCCGCGGAGGCGCGGAGGAAGCACAACATGATCAACATCATGCTGGTCGATGACCAGGAACTGGTCCGGACGGGCTTCCGGATGGTGCTCGACGCGCAGGACGACATGTCCGTCGTCGGCGAGGCCGGCGACGGCCTGACCGCCACCCAGCTGCTCCGGTCCCGGCCCACCGACGTGGTGGTGATGGACGTGCGGATGCCGCGGCTGGACGGCATCGAGGCGACCCGCCAGATCTGCGCGGCCGGCGACCGGCCACGGGTGCTGATGCTCACCACGTTCGACCTGGACGAGTACGCGTACGCCGCGCTGAAGGCCGGGGCCAGCGGCTTCCTGCTCAAGGACGTCCCCCCGGAGGAGCTGCTGTTCGCCATCCGGGCGGTGCATTCCGGGGACGCGGTCGTCGCGCCCTCGACCACGCGCCGGCTGATCGACCGGTTCGCGCCGCTGTTCCCGGCGGCCAACTCCCCCGCGCCGCCGGGGGTGGACATGCTGACCAGCCGGGAGCGCGAGGTACTGGCCCACGTGGCGCAGGGACTGTCCAACGCCGAGATCGCCCAGCGCCTGTTCGTGTCGGAAGCCACGGTGAAGACGCACGTGGGCCGCGTCCTGGCCAAGCTCGGGCTGCGCGACCGGGTCCAGGCCGTGGTGTTCGCCTACGAGACCGGTCTGGTCCGGGCAGGCGGGACGGGCTGATCCGCCCTGGCCGCTCAGCCGGCCGCCTCGAAGGCGCGGCCGACCGTGGTGACGGCCGGGCCGCTGCGGAACAGGCCCATGCTGCCGTCGGTCGGCGTGGCCTCCAGCCCGAACCACGCGTAGCGCTGCACGTAGCTGAGCCGCTGCAGCATCGCGGTCGCGGCGGTGAGGAACGCGGCCTGCTGCTTCCGGGACGGGGTCTGCGGGGAGCTGCCGAAGTTGGCCAGCGCGAACTCGGTCAGCCAGATCGGCTTGTGGTAGCGGGCGTGCACGGCCTGCAGGTAACTCTCCAGCTGGCTGACCGCGGGCCCGGTAGCGAAGTCTGACCCGTACCAGTGCAGCGTGATGAAGTTGACCCGGTAACCGCGCGCGCTGGCACCGGACATGAACTGGTCCAGCCAGCCGCCCGGGGTGGCCCCGCCGGTGGCTACCGCCGGGCTGCCGAGCCGCAGCCCGGTCGCCATCAGCTGCGGCCACAGGCTCAGGGCCTGGCCGGGACTCATGTTCGCCTGGCCGCTCATGTCCGGCTCGTTGAAGCTGAGCAGGTCAGGCCCCTCGCCGCGCACCTGCTTAAGAGTGCCGGCGTTCACGTTCGCCGCCCCCCAGATCAAAGGCACGAAACGAGGACCGCCGACGCTGCTGACCCCCACGGTGGGTGAGGCGGACCAGGTGTAATACCAGGACGCTCCTGACTGGGCCAGGGCCTGGCCGGCCCCGGTGAAGGCCCAGGCGGCGACGCCCTTCTTGGCGTTGCTGACCGGAGCGGGCGGCGTGGGCTTGCGGGGCGGGCGGGTGCTCCGGACTGGCTTCGGGGACGAGCGGGCCAGGGCCTGGGTGACCGGCGTGGGCGGTCCCACCGGGGCGGCCTGCACTGGGCGGGTGGCCGCGGCCGGGTGGGCCCCGTGCAGGTGGACCACGGCGGCCCCGCCGGCCACTACGCAGGTGGCGGCGACCGTGACGGCGGCCAGCTTGGCCGGCACCGCCCCGCCCGCCTTGGCCAGGATCCGCGCGTGACGGGAATGACCCGCCGCGCGCCGGAGCGCCCGGCTCCTGGGCGCACGGGTCGCGTGAGCACCGGTCCCGGGCGGCTGAGTCGCCTGAGCACCGGTCCCGGGCCGATGAGGCCCAGGAGGATGAGTTCCGGGCGCCTGCGCCCCCGGCGCGGGCGGCATGAAGGCCCGGGCCATGGCTCCGGGCAGCGGCACCAGGGTCAGCCCGGCCAGCAGCCGCTCGGCCGGGATCAGCCCGTCATGCTGCGCCCCGCAACGTCCGCAGGCGCGGATGTGCCGGGCGATCCGCTTGCGCCACAGCGGGCTGGGCACCCCGTCCCAGTCCGCGATGGTGAACTCCAGGCCCGGGCACGGGGGTTCGGCGCGCAGCGCACGCACCACCACCCGGCACGTGGTGAGCTGCTCCTTCAGCCGCCCGATGCGCACCGCGACGTGGGTCGCCGGCAGGCCGAGCGCGGCGACGAGCTCATTGCGGTCCAGTTCCCCGGCGGCCTCCAGCCACCACAGCGCGAGCAGTTCGCGGTCCCCGGCGTCGAGCCAGCGGGTGGCCTGCGCGGTCTCCTCGCGCTGGCTGGACAGGCCGAGCCGGAGGATGGTCAGCTCCACGAAGTCGGCTTCAGGATCGGCCACCTCGTCGCTCAGGTCGCCGGCCGCCACCGCCTGCCGGGCCCGGTAGTGATCGCGCATCTGCCGGATAGCCACCGCGACCAGCCAGGACCGGAACGCCGCGGGGTCGCGCAGGTCGCCGAGGCCGCGCACGGCGCGGAGCATGGTTTCCTGCACCACGTCATCCACGTCGGCGTGCCCGCTGAGGCCGCGGCCAACGATGTTATAGATCAGGGGAAGGTAGCTGGACAGCAGGCTGTCCAGCGCCTCCGCGTCCCCGGCCTGGGCGGCGATCACCGTCTGCACCCCGGGCCCGCCGCTGCGCGGCATGTGCATGGCACCTCACCCTCGTCGGTGTGGGCGGCAGGAGTCCGCCCTGAGGGGAGACGCCGCTGCACCGGGCCGGATAACAGAAAACCCGCCAGCCGCATGATCCCGCGCTATCACGGGCGGGGCGGGTGTTTCGGACCAGCCGCCGCCGGTCCCCAGCCGGGCGGGGCCGCGGGTCCGGCGCGGCGCGACGCTGCGCGCCCGGCGGGCCCGCTCGGACGCCTGACCCTGGTCGCGGGCGGCGAAACGAGTCACACTAATCGCATGGGGGCGGAGGACCTTAACATTGCGGGGCTCGTTTACCTCGTCACCGGACGCGAGATACAGGTTGCCGTGGTGGGACGGCACAGTTCCCAGTGGATCGGGCTGTGTGACGTTAGCGAGATCCTGGGCTCCATCGCCCGGCTTCGCGACGAGCTGGCCCGCGACACCGGGGTGGCTATCCGCCGGCTACCCGAGCTGGCGCGATTCGCGGCCGACTGGGGACGTTCCCTGATCCCGCCAGCCGTTCTGGCCGACCCGCCCGATGTCCTCCTGATCGTGCCCCATGCGCTGCTGCACGGCTTGCCGCTGCACCTGGTCCAGGCAGCCAATGGGCGGGCGCTCGCGTGCTGCTCTGGGATCAGCTACGCGAGTTCGCCGACCCTCCTGCTGCGCAGCGCGGCCCGCAATCCGGCGCGGCGGGCTGAGCGGGCCGAGCGGCCCGCGCGCCGGCTGGCCGCCGGGGGCGGTACCGACGTGCTGAGCCACACGGATGACGAATTCAGCAATATCGCCGCAGACATACTCGGAGAATTCGGCGCGACGGCGGAGGAGCCATTTTTCCGCATACCGGTCCGCTGGGCGTTCCGTAACCCGGACCACCGGGTGGCGTGCATTATCTCGCATGGATTCGTCAACCCCAGCGAGCATGGCGACTCAGGCATCCTGATTGACCCGCCGATGGCGGTGGCTAGCTTTCATCAGCGCGTCGGGGACGAGACATTCACTCGCATGGACATACCGATGCGGGACGTACCGGCTGGCCTGGCCACGGCCCGGCAAGCCGAGGTGCTCACCTTAGGCGAGATCGAAATGGACGACCCCACTTCGGTGGAGCTGACCATACTGCTGGCCTGCTCGGCCGGGGCGAGCGACGTTCTGCAGGGGGACGAGCCAGCCAGCCTGGCCGAGGCACTGGTCAGGCTGGGCAGCGTATCCGTGATCGCGCCGATGTGGGCCTGCGACCATCTCCTGGCGCGGACCTGGATCCAGGCTTTCCTGGCCGCGTGGAACCGGCGCGGGATGCCCAAGGCAATGGCCGCGCGTGAGGCTTTCCTGGCCCTTGGTGACGGCACTGACGTGACCGAGCTGGGACCGATCCATCTCCGGGGAGACTGGCTGTGACTGAATTGAATACCACCGACTGGTGCGGCAAGCTCAGCACACTGACCGATGACCAACTCGGGTTGCTGACCCAATGTGCCGTCACGGTGCTGGCCGAGGGGGCAGGCGGCGATGCCGACGTAGACGTAGACGAACTCCGGGAGTTGCCCGCAGCGGTGCTGGCCCCGGACCTGGCCGAGGCGCTGCGCGCGGCGGGAGTACCGGCCGGAGAGCAGCAGATCGAACGGCTCGCCGAAGAAACGACGGCCATCCGTACGCTGGCCATCGCACTCCTCGAGCAGATCTGCGCAGTGCCTGCGCTGCGCGCCGAGGTCGATGCCGCGTACACCGCCCACCAGCGGCTGATGATCGCCGACCCGGTGACGATCATGGCTATTGGCCTGGTCCTGCTGGTGATGAAGCTGCGGCGGGTGAAGGTAGGAAAGGACGGCCTGCACGTCACTCTCGACCCGATGCATGAGGTCATGGCCAAGGTCATCAAGGGCCTGCTCGGCGACTAGCCATGCTGAAGGACGCGATGGCTGTCGCCGTAGCCTATGACCTGCCGACGGATCCCGGCACAGCCCGTCGCGCCCTATCCCGTAGCGTTGCGCTGCTGGCCGAGGCCGGTGTGACGGTGCCGTCGGTGGCTGACTGGCCCGCGGCCACGACACTGCTGGACGAGTTCCTGTCGGAATCGCGCGTGATCCGGGACAGCGAGGCCTCGGTCCGCATCGCCGGGGCAGCCGAAGCACTGGCCGAAGAGGACCCGGTAGCCGCGCTCTTGCCGGCCGCGGTGGTGGTGGCCGAGTGGGAGGGAGGATCCGCCGATTGGCTGTTCTCAACCCGAAGCGGAGCGGTGAACTGGGGTTGGCATGGCCTCGTCTTGCCGCTGGCCCGGATCATGGCCCGGATCCCCATGCTCTGGTCCGCGCGGCAGTTGGTCGAAGACGCATCCCGCGGCATGTGGCTCGTCCGGGCCAGGGACCCCGGAGAGCTGGATTGGCACACGGTCGAGGCGCTGGCCGGATTCAAGGACCTGCGGGATCAGCTCGAGAAGAGCTACCTGGCCGCCCGGGACCGGCTGGCCCGGGACATCCAGCGAGCCAGCCGGCCCGCGGCTGCGCCCATCCGGGGCCCACTGGCCGCGCTGTGGTGGACTCTCGGCGATCCATGGCACGCCCACGGCGTAGCCGGTACGGGTTTCACGCCGACGCTGAACCAGGTACGCCGGCTCGTTGACCGGGTACTGCGCAGGACGTCTACCGACCCGATGCTGGCCGCCGTCGCCGATCGGCTATGGCGGGGGCCATGCCTCGATGCTGCCGGGCAGCAGAGCGTGCGCAGGCGCATGGGCTGGTACCTGACCCTGTCCAGGCCGTTCGCTGAACTCGAGGCTCTTACCGACAAACTAGGAGTGTCCCCCAGTAATGCCTACAGCCGGGCCCTGACCAGCTATTTCCGCGGGGGTTCGACCCGCGCGGAGCGGGCCACGATCAGCGAGCTCATGCCGCACCTGGATCAGTTCGGAGGCATCGCTGCGATCCGGTTCGCGGCTCTTCATCTCCTGCTCGAATCGGTTGATAAGCGGAGCGCGCAGCAGCGCTGGCATGAACTCGCGCAGCGGGCCGCCACCATCGCGGCGCGGATGAACTATCGCGCGGCGTACACGTACGACCGGTCGCTCGATCTGCCCCTGTACTACCTGGATGGCGACCGGGACTACCTGTATCGGGCCGTCGAGCGCCACCGCGCGGCCTCGATGGATCTCGTGTTGCGCAATCTCCGTCCGTTGGTCGAGGCGACCCCGGGCACAGCGGCCCTGCTCGACGACGAGAAGCAGATGCTGGCCGAAATCCGCTGGTTCCGGCACGGCAGCCGGCTGCCGCGGCTGGCCGGGCGGGGCGGCGAGGGCTCGGAGTCGGTCCGCAACCTGGAGATCCACGATGCGGACCGCGATGCGGAACACGATCCCCGGCTCGCCCTGGCTGACCGCCTCCGGCGACTGGACGGGATCCGGAGCGAACTCGCGCCGCTCGCGCCTGGTTATGTAGCGGCAGGGGCGTTCCGGGCCAGCCGCGCCGCGGATCTTGCGCTTGCGTTTGGCACCAGATCGCCGGACCTGCCAGCCATGCCCGAGGGCCAGACGCAGCCTGGCCAGATGCAGGCTGGCCCCGGCGGCGATCCCGGGCAGGCGCTGCGCCTGGCGGAGGCCGAGACGATCATGGCCGAGGGCGACAGGCAGAGGGGCGCACACGAGTACCAGTTCGCGGTGGCGGCCTACGAGACGGTGCTGGAGTGTTTCGGTACGGACCCGGATCCGGCCATCCGGGCAGTAGCCGCCGAGGCGCTGATGGGCAAAGGCCTGGCGCTCGGGGACCTGGGCCAGCCCGCGGCCGAGATGCAAGCCTACGACGAGGCGGCCGAGCGTTACGGCGGCGACTCGGACCAGGCGGTGCGGGTCTGGGCGGGCAAGGCCCTGTTCAACAAGAGTGTCGTCCTCCGCCAGCTGGGCCGGCTCGACGCCGCGCTGGCGGCCTACGACGACCTGGCGGCCCGGTTCGGCCAGGACCCAGATCCCGAGGTGCACCAGGTGGCCGCGAAGGCCTTGGTCCGCAAGGGTGACGTGCTCCGGGAGCTTGGCCGGCCCGCGGACGCTGTCGCGGCCTACCATGAGGTGGCGGCCCGCTTTGCGGACAGCGCCTATCCCGCCATCGTTGAGCTGGTGCGCACTGCACGGGACATGCGGCACCGGACGCAAACCGGCGAATAGCGCACCCGGCGACCGTGGCACCCGGCCGCGGCTAGGCCTGGCCGTGCGCGACGGCCTCCTCGTCCCAGGCCAGGCCGGGGGTCACCGAGTGTTTCCGGGCCGCGGATCAGCCCGATCTGCACAGCGGGCAGCCGCCCGGGTCGGCCAGGTCACCGCGGACGTGAGCGGCGGGGGGCGGCGGCCCAGGGGCCCGCCCCATAGCCCGAGGTTCTCCGGTGGCTGTTTCGTATCCGGCGGGGCTGAGGCAGCCGAGGGTGCTGTGCAGCCGGGTGCCGTTGTACCAGCCGATGTACTCAACGATCGCCCGCCGGGCTGCGGCCCGGGTGGGCCAGGCTTGCAGATCGAGCGGCGGGAGGCGATGTCGATCACGGTGGCCAGGAACAGCCACCCCAGGTGCGGACATAGGTGATGTCGCCGCACCAGCAGGAGTTGAGCCGGGACGCGTCGGCGGTGAAGTCGCGGCGGATCCGGTCCGCCCGCGCCGCGGCCGCCGGGTCCGCGATCGTGGTCTTCTTCGGCCGTTTCGCGGCCAGGCTGGCGAGCCCGGCCTGGCGCATCAGCCGGGCGACCCGCTTGCGGCCGTGCCGCTGCCCGCGGCAGCGCAGCTCGGCGTGCACCCGCGGGGCGCCGTACCGGCCCCTGGACTCCTCATGCACGGCCAGGATCTTCGCGGCCAGGTCCGCGTCCTCCTGGTCCCGCCGGGACGGTCCGGACAGGTAGGCGTAGAAGGCGGCACGGGAGACCTTCAGCAGCCCGCGCCCTTGTGACGTTGCGATCCAGCATCGGTTGACGGCAGTTCCGACGTCAGAATCGGCATATTCGCAGGCTCGAACCTGCCGGAATGACGTCAAGGACGGGTGATGTTCCCCGGGTTTCCCCCAGGCGGGTTGCTGGACGATCAGCCATTCAGCAATCCGGAAAGGATGTTGTGGCGAGGCGCGATGGCTGATCGCCCGCCATGGACAGCCGTTACCAGCGCGGACGACGGCTGGCGCCCGCATAGGCGTAGCGCTCATCTGACCCTCGGCTAACCTCAGCTGAGCCGTCCTGGATGCCTTGACCTCAGTCCGCTGCCTGCATTCCACTGGGCGGTAATGCCGAGGAACGGCCCCGAAATCATTCCGCCCCGCGCATCGCCTCGTCCGGTACAATCGCGAGATCGTCGCGACTGACGGGATCGTACAAGGTTAGGCCTACTTGTCCGAATTTCCTTGGGGGAGCTTCCCCGGGGAGACCCGGCACGTGCCGACCTCCCCAGGCTGGGAGGGAAGGATGGGGAGCGGTTATGAAGCGGTTCTTTTCCGGCGTGGTCGCGGTGGTGTTCGCGGCTGCGATGGGTGCGGCGGCGGTGCCGGCGGCTGTGGCGTCGGTGTCGGCACCGCGGGCGGTGGCGGCCAGCCCGGTGGGGCAGGTGGATGGCGGGGTGAGCTCCGCGGCGCTGTCCACCTGGGAGACCGACGGGATCGTGTTCGCGCTGGCTTATGGCCATGGGGTGGTGTATGCGGGCGGCACGTTCGGTCATGCGCTCCCGCCGGGCACGCCGGCCGGCGGCACGGCTGGTGAGGTGGGGCGGACGTTCCTGGCGGCGTTCAATTCGTCGACGGGGGCGCTGATCGGCTCGTTCGACCCGGTGATTACCTACTCGGGGTCGAACGCGCATCCGGGGGTGTTCGCGATGGCGCTGTCCCCCGATGGCGGCACGCTGTATGTGGGCGGGGTTTTCGATCATGTCAACGGGGTTGCGCGCAGCGACCTGGCCGCGTTCAGTACCGCGACGGGGGCGCTGACCAGCTGGAATCCGAGCACCGGCGCTGAGGTGCGTTCGATCGCGGTCTCGCCTGGCGGCTCGTCGATTTATATCGGCGGCGCGTTTGGTGCGCTGGACAGCAAGACCCGCACCTTCGCCGCGGCGGTGGACACCTCGGGCAAGCTGCTGCCGTGGGCGCCGGTGCTGGACAGCACCGTGTACGCGCTGGCGGTGGCGCCGGATGACTCCCAGGTCCTGCTGGGCGGCTACTTCCAGCACGTCAACGGGGTGGCGCAGAACTCGGCCGGGGCGGTCAACCCGGTCAACGGCACCACCAGCCATCCGTGGGGCCTGCCCGGGGCCTTCATCCCGCACAACTCCGGGTGCCAGTCCTCGGTCAAGAACATCGTGATCAGCGGGAGCACCGCCTATTTCGCCGATGAGGGCAACGGCGGCGGCTGCTTCGACGGTGACTGGGCGCTCACCTTGGGCAGCACCGACCAGCTGCTGTGGCAAAACGACTGCCTGGGCGCGACCCAGGCGCTGGCGGTCGTCAACGGGTTCTTGTTCAAGGGCTCCCACGCCCACGACTGCGCGTGGGTACCCGGCGGGTTCCCCGAAGTCAGGCTGGCCAACGGTAACCGTCTGGGCTGGCATCTGCTCGACCAGTCGCTGGCCGACGGCACGATCGGGCACTGGACACCGAACACCAACACCGGCGGGTCCTGGCCAGGTGTCGCCGGCCTGGGCCCGCACGCGATGGCCACCGACGGCACCCAGCTGTTCCTGGGCGGGGACTTCACCGCCGTGAACAACAAGCCGCAGCAGGGATTCGCCATCTTCCCGGCCGGCAAGGACCCGGCCGCGCCCGCCAACCCGGCCACCGCACCCACGGTGACCAGCCCGCTAGCCGGCACCGACCTGGTCAGCTTCCCCGCCACCTGGAGCAAGGACGTCGGCACGCTGTCCTACCGGATCTACCGCGACGGCGGCACGACGCCCATCGCCACCGTGACCGCCGCATCCTGGCCAGAGCCCGCGGACCAGCCGGTCCTGCAATACCGCGACACCGGCCTGGCACCCGGCTCCAGCCACACCTACACCTACCAGGCCTACGACGGCACCCACACCAGCGCGAAATCACCCGCGTCCGCGCCGGTCACCGTGGCCAGGACCAACCCGCCGCACGGTTACCGGCAGACGGTCCTGCTGGAC
The DNA here is from genome assembly GCA_963837335.1 of uncultured Actinomycetes bacterium. Lineage (GTDB taxonomy): Bacteria > Actinomycetota > Actinomycetes > Streptosporangiales > Streptosporangiaceae > RYN-230. Next base: position 20,532 of record CAWINS010000076.1, read on the forward strand.
CACCCATCGTTCTTCTGGCGGCTCAACCAGGCACGCGGCAGGGTGGCAACCGATTCATCGCCCCATCATTTCAACGGCATCTACGAGCACGGCACGGTCAAGGGGGTTGCGGGCCCGATCCCCGGCACCACCGCCACCTGGTTCAACGGCAGCACCGGGCTGGTAACCTCCCGGCGCGCAGTGACCGGCCCGCGGAAGTTCTCCATCGAGCTGTGGTTCAAGACCGCCACCACCGACGGCGGCAAGCTGATCGGGTTCGGCAGCAACCAGACCGGCACCAGCTCCGGCTACGACCGGCACATCTACATGATGAACGACGGCCAGCTGACGTTCGGCGTCTACAACCGGGCGGTCAAGACTATTGAGACACCCAACACCTACAACGACGGCGCCTGGCACTATGTGGTGGCGACCTACAATTCCTCGGCCAGGTCCCGCAATATGAAGTTCTATGTCGACGGCCGGCGAATCGGCACCAACACCACTAGCTCCGCGCGGCGCTTCACCGGCTACTGGCGGGTCGGCTATGACAACCTGAACGGCTGGAACCTCGACCCCTGGGGCAGCAACAGCCAGGGCACGACCCAGCCGCACAGCTACCACTTCCGTGGAACCATCGGTGACGTGGCGGTCTACCCGACCGCACTATCGGCGGCCCAGGTCGCCGCGCACTACGCGGCCAATACTCTGAGCCACTAAACGGTAGTTTGTCGATTCGGGAGGTGGAGGTGCAGGCCGCAGCCTGCCGCGACCGAGTTGGACTTCCTCGTCGTTTTCCCGCAGCCGGACTTCGGCATAAGGGTCTAGCTAAAGCTGCAGGGCCTTGCAGCGCGGCTATGGCCGCCCAGCAATTAGCTGCGTTCTCGCAGGTCAAGCCGTCGGTATGAGATAGGCGCCGTTGCAGTATTATGATCACGGTCACTTTCTGACGCATCGCACCAGTAATT
>CAWINS010000077.1:0-56352 GCA_963837335.1 uncultured Actinomycetes bacterium
CGGCGGCTAGGGTCTGCGCAGCCCCCCACCAACCTCGTCAATGACCACGAACATGAAGGGTCCCGGGAGACCCGGAAGTCAGCGCGCGCTGGCCAGGCGGGAGTCGTCGCGACGCAGGCCGGGGGGCAGGTAGGCGGCGCCGGGGCCGCCGGCCCGGGCGGTGTCGGCGGGGTTGGAGATCGCGCAGCGCTGCAGCGACAGGCAGCCGCAGCCGATGCAGGAGTCCAGGCCATCGCGCAGCGCGGTGAGCGCCTCGATCTGCTCGTCCAGCCGGTGCCGCCAGCCCCGGGACAGCCGGGACCAGTCCGCGCGGGTGGGGGTCCGCCCCGCAGGCAGCGACGATAGCGCCTCGGCCACCTCGTTCAGGGTGAGCCCGACGTTCCGGGCCGCCCGGATGAAGGCCAGCCGGCGCAGTGTGCTGCGCTCGAAGCGACGCTGGTTCCCCGCGGTCCGGTCCGCGGCCAGCAGGCCGAGGCCCTCGTAGTAGCGGATGGCCGACTCGGCGAAGCCGCTGCGCCGGGCTATCTCGCCGACCGTGAGCAAGTCCGTGGTGCGCACCCGGCCCTCCCTCCATAAAGCTGGCTTCAACTACAAGTATGCCACGCGGCCCGGCAGCGGAGGCGCGCCTAACCGGCGCAGGAGCCGGCCTGGGGGGCATAGATGATGACCGACCGGTTCTCGAATACCGGGCGATACCGGGCCGGGTCGGCCTGGAAGCCCGCCAGGTCGGCCTGGGGGTCATGGCCAGTCTTGCGGTAGACCACCACGAACCGGACGTCCTCACGGGCGATGGCCTGCTCCGCAGCGCAACTGCCCGGGTGCTCCAGGACCTCCTGCGAGTCGATCAGCGGCCTGACCCCGGCGGGCGGCAGGGATCGCGCCTTCGTGAACGACTCGCCCGGGGAGTAGTACATGAGGCCGGTGTAGTTCCCCAGGGCGAGCACGGAGCGCTCGGTGATCCCGTGATTCATGGGGGTAGCGATGATCGTGCCGCCCGAATTGTGATCCCGGAGCCAGGCGCCGGCCGCCACGACCGGCGCGCTCAGCAGACGGGCCGGGCTCGACTCGCTACGGGCTTCCCTGACCGACGGCACCGCGATGGCCAGCACGACCGCGACCGCCAGGGCCAGGGAGAGCACCGCGGCCGGAACCACCTTGCCCTGCCGCTCGCCCTGCCGCGACGTCTGCCAGGCCAGCCAGGCTGTTTTCAGCAGCACACCGAGGCCCAGGGCGGCGGCCACCGAGAGGGCCGCGCCGAGGTCACGCTCGAACCGCTGCGGGAAGCCGTCCGCGGCGGTCCGGCTCCCCGCGTACATCGCCAGGCACCAGGCAGCCACCGTCACCGTGGCGAGGACCGGCGCCGGCCTGCGCTCATGTCTCAGCGTCAGCACGAGCAGGGCCAGCCCGAACACGCCGAGCCAGACTATCGGCGGGGCCAGGGCGGAGAACAGGTGCAGCGGCGCCGGGGCCGACTGGCTGCCGAGCACCTGGGACACCGCGGCCGACGAGGCGGAATGCCCGGCCACCGGCCAGCCGACGCCGTAGGTATACCAGCCGTAGCCGATGGCGAGCACCGCCAGCGCCGCCAGCCCGGCCAGCACCGTGCGGGCCTCGGTGCGCCGCCGCAGGTAGAGCAGGTACGGCACGGAGGTGACCGCGGCCAGGGCCAGGATCAGCGCCTCGTACAGGGTCGCCACCGAGTGGTAGAGGACCGGGGACGCACCCAGTACCGCCGCCAGCGCAGCGGACCGCCGCGACGGCGACGCGTAGAGGGTGAGCAGGGCAGCGACACCCATGGTAATCAGGAAGTAGGCGCTGGTCAGATCGGGGTAACGGCCGTCGGCGAGGCTGCCGTAGGCGCCGTGGAGTACCACCCCCGAGAGGGCCGCCGCGGCGATCCCGTAGCCCCAGCCCCACAGCCGGGTGGCCAGCACGTATCCGGCCAGGGCCGTGAGCACCAGGAGAGCGGGGGCGATCACGGGGTACAGCACCAGCGGCGGCAGGCCGGACAGCCGGGAGAGCACGGCGCTTATGGCCGGGAAGCCGGGCGGGTAGATCAGGTAGGACCCGTACGATCCGTGACCGAGCATCTGCTGAGCCATCAGGACGTGCGAGAAGTGGTCGAGCCCGCGGATGGAAGGCCAGTCATACCGGATCACGGGCTCGTAGGCCCGGACCGCGGTGGCCGCCAGCACGATCGCGAGGGCCGGCCCGCGCAGGGCGGTCGCCGCAGGCCGGGACTTCCGGGTGCGCGGCACCTCCTGGCCAGGGATCTCGTCCGGACCTTGGTCGGGGACCTGGGCCGGAGCCTGGCCCGCGACCTGGGCCGGAGCCTGGCCCGCGACCTCGTCCGGCACCCGGCTGGGGCGGCCGAGGACGGCCGCCAGCACCAGCAGCAGGAGGATCGCCGCGTCCAGCCAGCCGGGCGCCGGACTCGAGTGCAGCACCGAGACCAGGGCGGCTACGAAGGCCACGGCCAGCAGAGCTAGCGCGCGCGGGTCCCGGATCGCGCCGGGGGCGCGCAGGATGGGCTCAGCCGTCCCGGGTGCGGTGCCCCTCCAGAGCAGGGCCAGGGCCCCGGAGCCGAAGACGAGGACCACGGACGCGAGCGCGATCCACAGGCTGATCCCCGACCCGGCGAGGCGGGCCAGGACCAGCGCCACGACGGGGACCGTGGCCAGTGACAGCGCACAGGAATAGCCGAGCCGCTCAGCCAGGCCGCCGGCCGGCCGCAGCAGGGCGGCCCAGAAGTAACCGGGCAGCACGACGGCGGCTATCGCTGCACAGAGCGCGCGGAGGAGGTCCAGGAGCATCAGGCACCCGCCAGGAGAACAGCAGCGCGGACGACAGCGTCCTGGCACACCCCCGCCGCGACGTTCTGAAACCGAAGTGCCCGGAGTGTACCGAAGCAATGGGTCTGGCTGCCCTGGGATTTAGCTTTCCCACGGGGCCCCGGACCGGGCGGGCCCATGGTGTCGTGAGCGCGCGCCGCCGGGGGCGTCACGGGCCAGGCCGCCCCAGCGGGACCGCTTGACTTAAAGTTAACTTTAGCTATCAGTATGGGCATGCACCCGGAAAACCTCGGAGGAGCCATGCCTACTGCTGTGATCACTGGAGCATCCCAGGGCCTCGGCCGGGCTACCGCCCGCGCCCTGGCCGAACGCGGCTGGTCCCTGGTCGTGGACGCCCGCCACGCGGAGGAACTCGCCGCCGCCGTCCGCGGGCTCAGCGCCGTGACCGCGATCCCCGGTGACGTGACCGACCCCGCGCACCGGGCCCGCATCGCCACGGCGATCACCCCGGCGGGCCGCCTCGACCTGCTCATCAACAACGCCAGCCGCCTCGGGCCCAGCCCGCAGCCGGTGCTGCGCCGCTACCCGCTGGCCGAACTCGGCCAGGTCTACCAGACCAACGTGCTGGCACCATTGGCCCTGATCCAGCTGCTGGGCGGCCCGCTCACGGCGGCCGGCGGCACGGTGGTCAACGTCAGCTCGGACGCGGCCGCCGACGCCTACCCCGGCTGGGGCGGCTACGGCTCGGCCAAGGCCGCGCTCGACCAGCTCACCGCGGTCCTCGCCGCCGAGGAGCCCGACGCTGCGCTGCTACGCCTTCGACCCGGGCGACATGCGCACCGTCATGCACCAGCAGGCCTTCCCCGGCGAGGACATCTCCGACCGGCCCGAACCGGAGGTGGCCGCGGCGGCGCTGCTGCGGCTGCTCGGCGAGCGGCCACCCAGCGGCCGCTACAAGGCGAGCGACTACCCGGCCACCGGCCTCCGGCAGAGCCCGGCGGTGGCCCGGTGAGCCGCTCCGCCAGCCAGCCCCCCGAGGCTCGCGGGCTGACCCGGGACGGGGTCCGGCTGCTGGCCGCCACCCCGGACGGCCTGGTCCACGCCCGCTTCCGCGACCTGCCCCGCTTCCTGGCGCCGGGCGACCTCCTGATCGTCAACACCTCCGCCACCCTGGCCGCCGCGCTCCCCGCGCAGCGGGCCGGCGGCCGCGCGGTGACCGTTCACCTCTCCAACCAGCTAGATAACGGAACCTGGCTGGTCGAACTCAGGCAGGGCCAGGCCGGGCCGCGACGGCTCAGTGACGGGGTCCCCGGTGAGGTCATCACGCTCCCCGGGGGCGGCTCGCTCACCCTGCTCCGGCCCTACCCCGACCCGGCGGCCACCCGGATCTGGGAGGCCGCGGTGGCGACGGGCGACGGCCCGGTCCAGGGCTACCTGGACCGGCACGGCCAGCCGATCCGCTACTCCTACGTCCCCGGCCGGTGGCCGCTGAGCGCCTACCAGACCGTGTTCGCCCACTCCCCCGGCAGCGCGGAGATGCCGAGCGCGGCCCGGCCGTTCACCGCGGACCTGGTCACCAGGCTGATCACGGCCGGGGTGGTGGTGGCCCCGATCACCCTGCACACCGGGGTGGCCTCGCTGGAGGCGGGCGAGGCACCGCTGCCCGAGTGGTTCGAGGTCCCGCAACCCACCGCGGACCTGGTCAACCTGACCCGCGCCGCGGGCCGCCGGGTGATCGCGGTCGGCACCACCTGCACCCGCGCCCTGGAGAGCGCCGTCGCCGGGAGCGCGGGCCAGGCGGGCCCCGTGGCGGGCACCATTACCGACCCGGTGGCGGGCCCGGTGGATGACCCTGGGGCGGCGGGCGCCGTGGCGGGGACCGTCATCGCCCGAAGCGGCTGGACGAGCCTGGTGCTCGGCCCGCAGCACCCGGCCCGCGTGGTGACCGGCCTGATCTCCGGCTGGCATGAGGCCGGTGCCTCACACCTGGCGCTGCTGGAGGCCGTGGCCGGCCGGACGCTCGTCGAGGCCTCCTACCGCGAGGCCGAGGCGGCCGGCTACCTGTGGCACGAGTTCGGCGACAGCTGCCTGCTGCTGCCTCCGGGGCCAGCCCGTCCGGTCCGGCGGCCTGCCCGGGGCCCGGCTCAGTCGGCAGCCGGGGCGGCGGGCAGCCAGCGCTTGATGCAGCCGAGCAGTTCCTCGGTGTCCACCGGCTTGGTCACGTAGTCGGTGGCCCCGGCGGCCAGGCTCTTGTCCCGGTCTCCCTGCATGGCCCGGGCGGTCACCGCGATCACCGGCAGGTCGGCGAACTCCGGCATTTCACGGATGGCGGCGGTGGTGGTGTAGCCGTCCATCTCCGGCATCATCACGTCCATCAGGACCAGATCGATGTCCTGATCGGCGCGCAGCGTGTCGATCCCCTGCTGCCCGCTGGGCGCGTGGACCACGGTGAGCCCGTAGAGCTCGAGGACGCTGGTGATCGCGAAGACGTTCCGCAGGTCGTCGTTGACCACCAGCACTCTGCGGCCGTTCAGCCCAGCGTGCGGCCCATTCGCGCCCGCGGCGTTCGCGGCCGCGCCGTTGGCGACGGTGCCGTTCGTGCCCGTGCCGGTCGCGACGGTGCCGTCCGCAGGGGTGCCGGTCGCGAGGGTGCCGGTCGCGAGGGTGCCGGTCGCGGCGGGGGTGGAGGTCCCGTTGAGGCCGGGCGGACGGTCCGCGGGCGGCGGCAGGACGGCCGGGGCCGGGTTCACGGCGGACGGCCCGGCCGGCGGGACCGCGCCGGGCTGCCCGGGGACCAGGTTGGCCCTCGCGTCGTCGCCGCCCTGGTAGCTGGCGGGCAGGTACAGGGTGAAGGTGCTGCCGCGGCCAGGGACACTCTGCGCGGTGATCCGGCCGCCGAGCACGGCAGCGACCTCGCGGCTGATCGCCAGCCCCAGCCCGGTGCCGCCATAACGGCGGCTGGTGGTGCCGTCGCCCTGCTGGAAGGCCTCGAAGATCGTCTTGAGGCTGTCGTCAGAGATGCCGATGCCGGTGTCCGACACGGAGAAGGCCAGGCCCGCCTCGGCCCCCGGGATCTGCGGGGTCTCCCGGCGAATCCGCAGCTCCACCTGGCCTTGCTGGGTGAACTTGACCGCATTGGACAGCAGGTTGTGCAGCACCTGGCGGAGCCGCTGCCGGTCGGTGACGACCTCGGCGGGCACGTCCGGGGCCGACGCGACCGCGAACTCCAGCTGCTTCTCGGCCGCGAGCGGCTCGAACACGGTGCGCAGGTCCTCGGCCAGGGATCCCAGCGCAAAGGGCTCGGGGTGCACGTCCAGCTTGCCGGCCTCCACCCGGGACAGGTCCAGGATGTCGTTGATCAGCAACAGCAGGTCCGACCCGGACGAGTGGATCACGTTCGCGTACTCGACCTGCTTGGCGCTCAGGTTCTCGGCCGGGTTCTCGGCCAGCAGCCGGGCCAGGATGAGCAGGCTGTTCAGCGGGGTGCGCAGCTCGTGCGAGACGTTCGCGAGGAACTGGGACTTGTACCGGGACGCCAGGTCCAGCTGCCTGGCGCGCTCCTCGATCTCCTGCCGGGCGTGCTCGATCTCGGCGTTCTTGATCTCGATGTCGCGCTTCTGCCGGGCCAGCTGCACCGCCTTGTCCTCCAGCTCGGCGTTGGACCTCTGCAGCTCCCCCTGACGGGCCTGCAGCTCGCCGGTGCTGGACTGGAGCTCACCCGCCAGCCGCTGGGACTCCTGCAGCAGGTGATCGGTGCGGGAGTTCACGATGATCGTGTTCACGTTGACGCCGATGGTCTCCATCAGCTGCTCCAGGAAGTCCTGGTGCACCTGGGTGAACCGGCTGAACGAGCCCGCCTCGATCACGCCCAGGACCTGCCCCTCGAACACGATGGGCAAGACGATGAGGTTGACCGGCGCGCCGTCGCCCAGCCCCGAGGAGATCCGCACGTAGTCCGGCGGCGCGTCGGTGACGAGGATGGGCTTCCTGGTCTTGGCGACCTGCCCGATCAGCGACTGGCCCAGCCGGAAGTGGCTGGGCGCCGTGATGTCGGCCCGCAGGCCGTAGCCGGCGATGAGGCGCAAGATCGTGCCCTCGCTGGAGTCACCGGCGATGAAGAACGTGCCGTGCTGCGCTCCGACCAGCGGGATCAGCTCGTCCATGATCAGCTCAGCGACCGTGGCGATGTCCCGGTGCCCCTGCATCAGGCCGGAGATCCGGGCCAGGTTGGTCTTCAGCCAGTACTGCTCCTGGTTGGCCTTGGTCGTCTCGCGCAGGGACTGCACCATCGCGTTGATGTTGTCCTTGAGCTCGGCCACCTCACCCTCGGCTTCCACCGAGATGGACCGGGTCAGGTCCCCGGTCGCCACCGCGCTGGTCACCTGGGAGATGGCCCGGACCTGGCGGGTCAGGTTCCCGGCCAGCTCGTTGACGTTCTCGGTGAGCCGCTTCCAGGTCCCGGACAGCCCTTCGACCTCGGCCTGCCCGCCCAGCCGCCCCTTGCTGCCTACCTCGCGGGCCACCCGGGTGACCTCGGCCGCGAACGAGGACAGCTGGTCGACCATGGTGTTGATGGTGGTCTTGAGCTCGAGGATCTCACCGCGCGCATCCACGTCGATCTTCTTCGACAGGTCACCCTGGGCGACCGCGGTGGTCACCAGCGCGATGTTGCGGACCTGGCTGGTCAGGTTGCCCGCCATGAAGTTCACCGAGTCGGTGAGGTCCCGCCACGTCCCGCCGACCCCGGGGACCTGGGCCTGGCCGCCGAGGCTGCCCTCGGTGCCCACCTCACGCGCCACCCGGGTCACCTCGTCAGCGAACGCGGACAGCTGGTCCACCATGGTGTTCAGCGTGTCCTTCAGGGCCAGCATCTCGCCCTTGACGTCCACGGTGATCTTCTGGGTGAGATCCCCCCGGGCCACCGCGGTCGCGACCTGGGCGATGTCGCGCACCTGCCCGGTCAGGTTGTCGGCCATGGCGTTGACCGACTCGGTCAGGTCCTTCCAGGTCCCGGCGACCCCCGGGACCTGGGCCTGGCCGCCGAGCTTGCCGTCGGTGCCCACTTCCCGGGCCACCCGGGTCACCTCGGAGGTGAACAGGGCCAGCTGGTCGGTCATGCTGTTGAAGACGGCGGCGATCTCGTCCATCAGCGGGTCGCCGGTATGAGGCAGGCGAGTGCTGAAGTCCCCGCCACGGACCGCAGTCAGGCCGTCGAGCAGCCGCTGCAGCCGCGGGTCGGCGGGCTGGCTGCTGGCCAGCATTGCTTCCGCCATGACGACTCCTCCTGCCGGTGGCCGCGGCGCCGACGCGGCCAGCCTCTGTGCGTTTGTGACAGACCGATACTGCCACTGTCGTTGACGTGCTCAAAAACAGGCGTTAAGGACAGCCTGAGCCCGGTAACGTGACAGTCAAGCCGCTGAAACCTCCCGGGAAGGCCTCCTACCGTGACAGTACCGAGCGGCGCAGAATTCGCACGGCTAAGCGATCTAATTGCCCGGCAGCGGCTTGAGCTGGACCGGATGCAATCCGGGGCGGCGGCCCGCTCCGTGGTGGACCTGGCCCGCGGCATGCTGATGGAGCGGCTCCGCTGCTCTCCTGCGGAGGCGCAGGCCCAGCTGGTGCATCTCTCCACGGAATCGGGCATGAGCCTGGCCGAGCTCGCGGCACAGATCACGGGGCAGATCACGGCGCGGCCGGGGACCGGCCGTGATTCCGGCGGGCCGGACGGCCCGGGCGCGCCCGGGGCGACGGTGCCCAGCATGCACCGGGTCGCCCTGGCGGGGGCCGCCGCGGAGGCAGCACACGACGGCGGCGGCATCGCGGCGGCCGTCCTTGAGGAAGCGCTGGCCCCGACGGGCGCGGTCGCCGTGGCCCTGTGGCTGGCCGAGCCCGACGGTGGCCTGGAACTGGCCGGCCAGGCCGGGTTCTCGGCCCGCGACGCCAGCCGCTGGCGGCGCATCCACCCGGATATGGACACGCCGGCGCAGCGGGCCGCGGACGAGGGGGCCGAGTACTGGTGGCCCACTGGCCGCCCGGACGCCGCGCTGGCCCCGCTGATGGGCGACTGGCCGCAGGGCGCCCGGGCGGTACTGCCGCTGCCCGGCCCGGGAACCGCGCTCGGCGCCATGGAGATCTGCTGGCCCGGGCCACTGGAGGAGTTCCCCGACCCGCTGCGGCGGCACATCAGCGCGCTCACTGACGTGTGCGCGCAGGCCCTCGGCACCCGCCTGCCCAGCGGGGACCTGGCCGCGGATCACCGCGCGTCGTGGGCTTTCAGCCTGCTGGACAGCCTGGTCAGCTCCGCGCTGTTCGCGACCGCGCTCCGCGACGACGACGCCGGGGCGATCAATGACTTCCGGATCAGCTACCTCAGCAAGGGCTTCGCCGACCCGGCGGGCCGGGAGGCCGCCACCCTGACCGGGCGCTCGCTGCTCGAGGTCTACCCGGCCGCGGCCCTGTCCGGCGGGCTGTACGACCGGGCCGTGGAGGTGCTGGCCACCGGCAAGGCGCAGTACACCTCGGGAGAGATCATCGCCGCGCCGGTGACCGGCGGCCTGGCCACCCCGGTCCTGGAGGTCCGCATCGCCCGCCTGTATGACGGCGTGGTGATCTCCTGGCGCCCCGCTGGCGAGGTCGAGCGCCTCGGCGCGCTGCTGCACCAGGCTCAGCGGCTCGGCCGGATCGGCGGCTGGGAGGAGAACCTGCTGACCGGGGAGGTGCGCTGGACCGAGCCGACGTTCGCGCTGTTCGGGCAGCCGCCGGGCGTCCCGGTCCCGGTGGCCAAGTTGCACGCCCACGTCCCCCCGGAAGACCTGCCGGTGGTGGACAGTTTCCGCGCCACGCTGCTGGAGGACAAGCGGGAGGCCGCCGCCGCGTTCCGGATCATCCGGGCCGACGACGAGAGCGTGCGGCAGATGCGCGCCTTCGCCGAGCCGGTCACCGACCAGGCCGGCACGCTGGTCGCGGTGCGCGGTGCCTACCAGGACGTATCTGCGGACTATCACACCCAGGTGGCCTTCGCGGCGACCCGGGACCGGCTGGCCGACACCGAGGAGCGGGCGGAGGAGGAACACCGGCTGGCGCTGCGGTTGCAGCAGGCCATCACCCCGCGGGCCGCGGAACCGGTGGAGATCGCCGGCCTGGACATCGCCGCCCGCTACCGGCCCGCCGGACCCGGGAACCTGGTCAGCGGGGACTGGTACGACACGGTCCGGCTGCCCAGTAATGAAGTGCTGCTCGTGGTCGGGGATATCGCTGGTCACGGCATCGACGCGGTGACCGGCATGGTGGCGCTGCGGAACTGCCTGCGCGGTCTCGCGATCACCGGCGCCGGGCCGGCCCGGCTGCTCGGCTGGCTGAACGAAGTGGCGTGCCATCTCACCGACGGCATCATCGGCACCGTGGTGTGCGGGATCTACGACCCGGCCCGCCGCACGCTGCGCTGTTCCCGGGCGGGGCACCTGCCGCCGCTGCTGGTCCGGGACGGGGTGGCGCGGGAACTGACGCTGCCGACCGGGGTACTGGTCGGCGCGGATCCCGACGCCACTTACGAGGAGGTCACCATCACGCTGCAGCCGGGCGACGCACTCGCCATGTTCACCGACGGCCTCATCGAGCGGCATGACGAGGCGATCGACGATTCGATGAACGCGCTGCTGTGCCTGGCCAGCGGCCCGGTCGATGATGTGGCCCGGTTCGCCGATCACCTGATGGGCAGTTCGCGCTCCGACACCAGCGACGACGCCTGCCTGGTCGCCGTCCAGGTCCGCTGAGCGGCTGGCCACGGAGGCCAGCCGCCCAGCCGGATTACCGGGGCGGCCTGGTCAGCCGAAGAAGACCTCGGCCTCGGCGTAGCGCTCCGGCGGCACCGTCTTGAGCTCGCGGGTGGCCTCGGTCAGCGGCACCCGGATGATGTCCGTACCGCGCAGCGCCACCATCGTGCCGAAGTCGCCGTCGTGCACCGCACCGATCGCGTGGATCCCGAAGCGGGTGGCGAGCACCCGGTCGTATGCGGTGGGGGTCCCGCCCCGCTGGACGTGGCCCAGTACGGTGCAGCGCGCTTCCTTGCCGGTCCGCTTCTCGATCTCGTCGGCCAGCATCATGCCCACGCCGCCCAGCCGCACGTGGCCGAACGCGTCCAGCCGCTGGTCGGAGACCTGGACGTCCTCTTCCTGGGGCGTGGCCCCCTCGGCCACCACGACGATCGGCGCGTACCGGGTCTGGAACCGGTGCTCCACGTAAGCGCAGACCTTCTCGATGCTGAACGGCTTCTCCGGGATGAGGATGACGTTGGCCCCGCCGGCCAGCCCGGCGTGCAGCGCGATCCAGCCCGCGTGCCGCCCCATCACCTCGCAGATCAGCGCGCGGTGATGGCTTTCCGCTGTGGTGTGCAGCCGGTCGATGGCCTCCATCGCGATGTTCACCGCGGTGTCGAAGCCGAACGTGTAGTCCGTGGCACCCAGGTCGTTGTCGATGGTCTTCGGCACCCCGACCACCGGGACACCTTCCGCGTATAGGCGGGTGGCCACCCCCAGGGTGTCTTCCCCGCCGGTCACCACCAGGGCGTCCACGCCGAGGCCGGACAGGTTGTCCTTGATCCGCTCCACCCCGGAGCGGCCCCCGCTCGCCGCGCTCTCGGCCAGGGGGTTGGTGCGCGACGAGCCGAGGATCGTCCCGCCCCGCGGCAAGATCCCCCGCACCGCCTGCACGTCGAGGGGCACGGTGTCGCCTTCGAGCGGCCCGCGCCACCCGTCGCGGAAGCCCACGAACTCGTAGCCGAACTCCGCCGTGCCCCGGCGGACCAGCGCCCGGATGACCGCATTCAAGCCCGGGCAGTCTCCGCCACCCGTCAGCACTCCAACTCGCATAGGGCAACACTAGTCCCCATGAGCGTGCTGGCTGTGGACGCTGGAACAACCGGTGTCACCGCATTGGTCGTGACCGAGGACGGCCTGGTGTCCGGGCGCGGATATCAGGAATTCCGGCAGTACTTCCCGGAACCAGGCTGGGTGGAGCACCTGCCCGAGGACATCTGGCAGGCGACCCTGGCCGCGGCCCGCCAGGCCCTCGCCCGGGCGGGTGATCCGCCGGTGAGCAGTCTCGGGATCACCAACCAGCGGGAGACCGCAGTGGTCTGGGACCGGGGCACGCTGGCTGCCCCGCGGCGGGCGATCGTGTGGCAGGACCGGCGGACGGCCCGGATCTGCGAGGCGCTGCGCGAGGCCGGGCACGAGCCCCGGGTGACCGCGCTGACCGGGCTCCGCCTCGACCCGTACTTCACCGGGACCAAGCTCACCTGGCTGGCCGAGCACGACCAGGGGACCTGGCGGGGCCTGGCCGACGGGTCGCTGGCCTGCGGCACGGTGGATTCCTACCTGATCGCCCGGATGACCGCGGGCGCACGGCACGTGACCGACGCATCCAACGCCTCGCGCACGCTGTTGTTCGACATCGGGTCCGGCCAGTGGTCGGCGGAACTGTGCGACCTGCTGCGGGTTCCCCAGCGCGCACTGCCCGAGGTGGTGCCATCTACCCGGGTAGTCGCCCGCACCGACCCGGCCTCGTTCCTCGGCCTGGACGTCCCGCTGGCCGGCATCGCCGGTGACCAGCAGGCGGCACTGTTCGGCCAGGCCTGTTTCAGCCCGGGCGACACCAAGTGCACGTACGGGACCGGGTCCTTCGTGCTGGCCAACACCGGGCCGGACGTCGTGCGCTCGGCGGCCGGGCTGCTGTCCACCGTGGCCTGGATGGATGGCTCTGGCCAGCTCACCTACGCGCTGGAGGGCTCGGTGTTCGTGACCGGCGCCGCGGTCCAGTGGCTGCGCGACGGGCTCGGCCTGCTGGATCACGCGGCGCAGAGCGAGGCGCTCGCGCGGAGCGTGCCCGACTCGGGCGGCGTGGTCTTCGTGCCCGCCCTTACCGGCCTGGGCGCGCCCGACTGGGATCCGGACGCCCGGGGGGCGCTGTTCGGCATCACCCGCGGCACGACCCGGGCGCATGTGGTCCGGGCCACGCTGGAGGCGATCGCCTTCGAGGTGCGCGACGTGGCTGACCTCATGATGGAGGGCGGCCGCGTGCTGCGCGCCGACGGCGGGGCCAGCGCCAACGACCTGCTCATGCAGATCCAGGCGGACCAGCTGCAGGTCCCGGTGGAACGCCCGGTGGTCGGTGAGACCACCGCGCTGGGGGCCGCGTTCCTGGCCGGCCTGGCCACCGGGACCTGGTCCTCGACCGACGAGCTCGCCGCGACCTGGCGGCTGGACCGCCGGTTCGATCCCGGACCCCGGGACGACGCGGCCTACGCCCGCTGGCGCCGCGCCGTATCCCGTGCCAAAGGCTGGTCCGCCCCTCAGCCGGCCCGCCCGGCAACGAGAGGGGTTACCGGGCGCCGAGGGTGTCGCCCAGGGACTGGTAGTCGTGGTCGAATCGGCCGAGCAGGGATTCCAGCCCGGTGCTGGCCACCACCTGCTGGTACTGCGCCGGCGACGTGACCGCGGCGAGGCGCGCGAAGTCGCTGCTGGCCAGGCTCGCGTCTGACCGCACCCGGTCCGCCGCGGCCGTGGACGCGGCGCCGGGCATCGACTTGCCGCGCATTTCCTGGGCAAACGTGCCGAAGGCCCGGGACATCTCAGCGTCAGCCTTGTTGACGCAGCTGAGCTTGCCCTGGCAGGCCGAGACCTTCGCGTCGAAGCCGGACAGCGTGCTGCTGAGCGTCGCGAACGAGCCCTCGACCGAGATCGTCGCCTCGGCCCGGGTGACGCTGTTGTTGCTGGAGGTGGCAGCGGCCACGCTGATCAGCACCACGTATCCGACCGCCAGGATTACGCCCAGCACCAGGAACAGGGTGACCAGCCGCTTGGCCGCCTGGGACAGGACCAGCCGCCAGGGCTGGTCGCCGCCGAGCCAGCGAACGGGCGCGGCGGGCTGGCCGTAGCCAGCGGGCTGGCCGTAGCCAGCGGGCTGGCCGGGCGGCACCGGGGTTCCGTAATCGAACGCGCCGCCCGCCGGGGCCCCGTATCCGAGCTGGCCGTACCCAGGCTGGCCCGGAGCAGGCTCCCCCCAGCCCGGCGCCGCCGGCGCCGCCGGGTCCGCTGGTCCCGCCGGGAAGGCCCCGCCCGCGGGCGCCGCAACGAAGGCGGACGTGGCCGGGTCACCGAACAGGCCCCCTGGATAGCGGGCGGTGAGCATCAGGAAGTAGCCGGTGACCCTGATGTGGTACCGCACGGTAGCCGCGAGCGCCTCGTGCAGCGACCGCGGCATCCGGCCCGAGATGAGCACGATCAGCCAGGTCACAAACATGACCAGGAAGCTCAGGCCGTAGCCCAGGACCGCTACGACGATGGCGGCGGGGATGACCAGGATGATCCGGAACAGGACGGCGAGCCGGTTGAGCGGGCCCGGCTGCGCCCGGAGCTGGACCGGGTAGTCGGCCTCAGCCAACTCGAACGGAGGGTACACGTCCGTAAGCAGGAACAGGTACGCGGAAAAACGGGTCAGCCAGCGCAGGTAGCCGACCTGGAAGTCGGCCAGCCCGCCGGGCAGGCGGCCGGTGAACAGCGCGGCGAACCAGCAGATCAGCGCCACCACCTCGGAGGCGATGCTGAGCACGTACAGCACGATCAGGTGCGGTATCGCCAGGATGATCCGCACCAGGACGGTGAGCCGGCGCTGCTCGGCCGGCTCCGCGAAGGCCAGCAGGATCTCGTCCGGGGCGCCCGGCTCACCGCCGTCGCCGGGTGGACCGCCCGGCATTCCCGGTTCACTCCGGGGCGCTGCGGGAATCCCCGGGGGCTCCATCGGTATTTCAGTCATTAGTCCGCTCCTTTAATCAAGGGCCGTAACCTTAGCGTTTGCTGGACGCGGGGGACGCTTGGTTGATCAGAGCGGCCAGGCAGGATCCGGCGGCGGGGATGGAGGCGCGCTACATGATCGACCTGGAGCTGTCCTGGCGGGCGGCGGCGATCACTGCGGCGGCCCTGGCCGGCGCCTCAGTGGCCGCCCGGCGCGCGGCCCGGCTGCCCCGGCAGGAGGCCACCACCGGGAACCAGGCCGTCACCCGCGGCACGGGGAACCAGGCCGCCACCGGGAACCAGGCCAGCACGAACCAGGCCAACGGCGGCGGCCCGGCCAGCCCCTGGCCGCGCCGGCTGGCCATGGCGGCCGGGATCGCGCAGGAAGCCGCCATCCTGCTGGCCTTGTTCGCCCTGTGGCAGCTGGTGGGGAGCCTCAGCCTGATCGGCCCGGACGGCGCGCTGGCCCGGGCCCAGTGGATCTGGCACGCCGAGCGGGTCGTCCACATGCCCAGCGAGACGGAGGTCCAGCGGGCGTTCCTCGGCCATCCACTGCTCGTCCAGGCGCTCAACCTGTACTACGCGTCGCTGCACTTCGTGGTGCTGATCAGCTGCCTGGTCTGGGTGTATGCCCGGCATCGACGGCAATACCCGCAGGTCCGGATCACGCTGGTGCTGTTCACGGCCGGCGCGCTGCTGATCCAGTTCCTGCCGGTCGCGCCGCCGCGCATGCTCCCAGGCGACGGCATGGTAGATACCGCGGCGCGCTACGGCCAGTCGGTCTACGGCTCGGTGGCGGGATTCAACGCCGACCAGCTCTCGGCGATGCCCTCGGTACACGTGGGCTGGGCGCTGCTGGTGGCCCTGGTGGTGGTGCAGGTGTCCAGGAGCCGCTGGCGCTGGCTGGCGCTGGGCTATCCCGTGCTCACCCTGCTCGCGGTCGTCGTCACCGCCAACCACTTCTGGCTGGACGGCATCGTCGCGGCGCTGCTGCTGGCCCTGGCGCTCCTCATCCAGCGCGGGGGGCGGGCGGCGCGCCGCGGGCTGCGTTCCCGGTGGCGGCGGCGCGGTGGCCCCGGACGGGAAGGGCAGCCGGGCTACCTGCCGGAGCGGCCCTCGGTGGACGCGTGAACCAGCCGCTCGGCCTTGTGCTCCGCCTTCAGCCGCTCCTTGGCCCGCTGCGCGTCCTCGTCCACGTACTCCTGGCTGGCCAGGGCCATGATCGCGTACATGATCTCGTCGGTCACGGCGCGCAGCACGAGCCGGTCTGACTCCAGCCCGGCGTAGCGGGAGAAGTCCAGC
The DNA here is from genome assembly GCA_963837335.1 of uncultured Actinomycetes bacterium. GTDB lineage: Bacteria > Actinomycetota > Actinomycetes > Streptosporangiales > Streptosporangiaceae > RYN-230. Next base: position 15,884 of record CAWINS010000077.1, read on the forward strand.
GGCTTGCCGAACCGGACGCCGGGCCGGTAGCGCAGCCGGGGGATGAACTTGCCCGAGGGCATCAGGTCGAACGTGCCGAGCATCGCGCACGGGATTACTGGCGCCCCCGACTCCAGGGCCAGCCGGGCCACCCCGGTCTTGCCCCGGTAGAGCCGCCCGTCCGGGGTCCGGGTGCCCTCGGGATAGATGCCGAGCAGCTTGCCCTGGGCCAGCACGCGCAGGCCGGTGTTGATGGCCCGCTCACTGGCCTGGCCGCCGGCCCGGTCCAGCGGGATCCCCCCTACCCCGCTGAAGAAAGCCTTCTTGAGCAGGCCCTTCAGCCCGCGGCCGGTGAAGTACTCCGACTTGGCCAGGAACGTCACCTTGCGCGGCAGCGGCAGCGGGCCGAAGAAGTGATCGGCGAAGGACAGGTGGTTGCTGGCGATGATGGCCGGCCCCTCCCGGGGCACGTTGTCGATGCCCTCCGACCACGGCCGGAAGATGAGCGCCAGGAAGGGGCCCAGGATCGCCTTGACCACCCAGTAGAACACGCCCCCATCGTCGCACGAGATACCCGGGAAAGCGGCGGTCCAGCACCAGTGATTACGCGGCCGGGTGGCGTGCGGCGAGGCGCGTGCCATGCGACGATGCCAGAGCGTGCGATGCGTGGCCAGGTCCCGGGACACCGGTTCAGGAGGCGGCGCCATGCACTCCCGGCCCCGGTGTAGAGGACGATGAACCCATGCCAGTCATCCCAGGCGCGGAACCCTATTTCCACGTGGGCAGCAGCGGCACCGGTGTCCTGCTCTGTCACGGGTTCACCGGCTCCCCGGGATCGCTGCGGCCGTGGGCGCAGTACCTGGCCGAGGCGGGCCTGACGGTGTCGGTGCCCCGGCTGCCCGGTCACGGCACCACCTGGCAGGAGATGTCCCGTACCCGGTGGGAAGACTGGTACGCGGAGGCGGACCGCGGTTATCAGGAGCTGCGCGGCCAGAGCGACGAGATCTTCGTGATGGGCCTGTCCATGGGCGGCTGCCTGGCGCTGCGGATGGCCGAGCAGCGCGGGGCCGGCGTCAGCGGGCTGGTCCTGGTCAACCCGTCGCTGGCCGCCGATACGAAGCTGTTCATGCTGGCGCCGGTGCTCAAGCTGGTGGTTCCTTCACTGCCCGGGATCGCCAGTGACATCAAGAAAGAGGGTGTCACCGAACTCGGCTACACCCGGGTCCCGGTGCGGGCGGCGGCCTCGCTGCCCGCGTTGTGGCGACTGACTCAGGCACAGCTGAACGAGGTGACCCAGCCGGTGCTGGTCTATCGCAGTACCGTCGATCACGTCGTGGGCCCGGCCAGCCTGCGGGTGCTGCGCGCCAGGCTGCCCGGCGGGCAGCTGACCGTTCGTGAATGCCCGGACAGCTATCATGTGGCCACCCTGGATAACGACGCACCAACGATCTTCGCGGGGAGCCTGGAGTTCGTCCGTGCGCATAGTCATGCGGAGACGGAGTGAAGGGCAGCGGGCGGGGCGCATCGGGCGGCGAGGAAGCGGCCTGGCGTGACCTGATCGCGAATTACGAGGCCGAGCCCGAGGCGGACGGCGGGTCGATGCCGTGGCCGGAGCGGGAGAACCTGCCCGGCTCGCGGCGGGCCGGAACGCTGCCGGACGCTGGCCCGGACACCGATCCCTCGCTGACCCTCGACCTCAGCGACGACACGGACCCGGCGCTGGAGCTCGGCCCTGATCTCGGCGGCAGCCCTGGACCCGGTCCAGCCGATGGCCCAGTCACCCGCCCGGCCCCAGGTCACCGCGACGACCCGGACGCGGACGGCCCTCCGGCTTCCACCGCTACCGGTCCGGCGATCAACGGTCCGGCCGCGCATGGACCCGGTCCCACCGGCCGCAACGAAAACCCCAACCCCGCCGGTCCCCCCTCAAGAGGCCGGCCGCGGATCGTCCGGCCGGCCAGTCCCGTGCCGCCGGCCGCGGCAGATGACGGGGAATTCGTGCCGCCGGTGCCGCCACCACTGCCCTCGCTGGACCCCGTGGCCAAGGGAGCCTGGGCCGCGTTGTTCGGCGGCCCCGGCTACCTGCTGGTGGCCACCATGGTGGGCTGGGCGATCCCGGGCTGGGCCGCATTCCTGGCCGTGGCCGCGTTCGTGGGCGGCTTCGCGACCCTGGTGATCAGGATGGGTGACAAACCACCCCGGGACTCAGGCCCGGACGACGGCGCGGTGGTCTGAGGTCACCAGTCGCGCTGGCCTGCCCCGCGTTCACGACTGCCCACGCGATGCCGCTGCGCTCACGCCAACGCGCGGTCAGCGTTACCTGGGATTTTGCTCCCCTTGACTGGGCGGCGCAGTGGACGGGCCGGGGTCCGGCTCGGCAGTCTCCCCGCCTCGGGCCGGCGGTTCAGGCTTCTTCCCCGCCTGAGGCGGCGGTGCGGTGTGCCCGGCCGCCTGAGCCCACGGGTCACCCAGGCTGGATGGCTCTCCCGGTTCGTCCGGCCCGGCGGGCGGGTCCGGCAGAATCCGCGGCCGCGGCCGGGCCGGCTCGTCGGTCGCCTCGTCCCACACTGCCCCGGTGGCCGGTGCGTCGTCCCGGGGCCGGGCCTGCCTCCTGCCGCGGCCACGGCCGCCTCGAACGCGGCCGCCGCGTCCTGCAGCACCACCGAGACCGCGTCGCCCGCGGCCGACACGGCCGAGGACAGGCCGGGGCTGGAATCCCGGAGCTTGCGCCGGGCCCGGCAGATCGGGCACCACTGGCATTCCGGGGCTTCGTGGTCGGCGGTCGCGTTCTCCCACACGTCCCCCTGCCCGTGCGTGCTGCCGCCGAGCGCGGTGCGAACCTGATCACCCAGTCCCCGGGTCACGCTGCGCGCCCCCGAGCGGACCAGCCATCGCTGGAGCTCGCCGATCGGGTCACTGCCTGGCTGCCGCTCCGTCACGTCGCGCCTTCTTCCCTGTCCTTATCCAGCTGTGTGCCCCCCGCAGCCGTGGCCTGCGCACGCAGGCCCTCGACGCGGGCTTTGAGCCCCTTCAGCGCGGTGTCGATGATGACCTTCTCTGCCTTCCGCTTCAGCATGCCGAGCAGCGGCACCCGGAGGTCCACGCTGAGCTCGTAGGTGACCTCGGTGCCGCGAGCCTCGTCAGCCAGTGAGTAGCCCCCGGTCATCGCACTGATGACCGAGCCTGGCTCGGCGAGATCCCAGCGAACCCCGGAGTCGTCCCACTCATAACTAAGGCCGTAGCTGTCCTTAATCATCCCGGCATCGAGGCTGAACCGGACCAGGCTGGGGCGGCCGTCCGCGTCGCGCCTGATCACCTCGGCGGAGCGCACGGCCGCCGCCCACTGCGGGTAAGCGGCGAAATCGGCTATCACGGCCATCACGTCCGGCCCCGTAGCGGCGATGGAGATGCTCGACGTCGTCCTGTCGGCCATGCTCGGAGCGTACCGCCACGCCCGCGCCTGGCAGGCCGGCCGGGCCGCGCGAGCTGCGGCGGCTACTCCCATTCCAGGACGTACGGGACCCCGGTGGCGCGGAAGTGCCCCACGTTGATGCACTCGGTGCGGCCGATCCGGACCCGGCGGGCCAGCGGCTGGTGCACGTGGCCGAACAGCGCGTACCGGGGCTGGGTACGGCGGATGTGGTCAAGAACGGCCGTACTGCCCCGTTCGAGCCGGCGCGCCACGGTGTCGTACAGCAGTTGCGGGACGGCCGGCGGGATGTGCGTGCACAGCACGTCCACCTCGCCGGTAGCGGTCACCTTGGCCGCGTAGGCGTCCTCGTCGATCTCGTAGGGGGTCCGGTAGGCGGAAGGCAGCCCGCCGCCGACGAACCCGAAGGTCCACCCGCCGAGCGTGGCCCGCTGCCCGTCGAGGACTTCGTGCCCGGGCTTCAGGTGCTGCTGCCACAGCGGCGGGATGTCCACGTTGCCGTAGGTCATGTACGCGGGCTCGGGCATGGCCGCGAACAGCCGGGCGTACTGACTGGAAGCCGCCTGCTGCACGTACCCGGACGGGTCTCCGCCCAGCTGGCCCCAGAGCCGCCGGGAGAACTCCCGGGCTTCGTCGAACCGCTTAGCCAGGCGCAGCGCGACGAACGTCTGCGTCGCCTCGATGCCGAACAGATCAGGGAAGATGCCCTGCCGGTGGTCGGCGTAGTCGATGAACAGCAGCAGGTCGCCCAGGCAGATGAAGCCGTCCGCACCACCGGCGCCCGCGAGCGCCTCCGCGCGGCCATGAACGTCGCTGACCACGTGCACCCGCATGAGCCAACCGTACAAGCCCGCGTTCCCCCGGCCTGCCCCCGACAGGGGCCAGGCCCACGTCAGTCGTGCGGGCGGCGCAGCGGGTACTCGAAGTACCCGCGAGACCACGAGCCCACCGGGTGGTTGGCGAGCGTCCCGGCCAGCCAGGGGGCCAGCCGCGAGTTGCTGCTGATCCGGACCGGGGTCCCCCGGCTGAAGTCGGACCGGACGCCGGGGCCGGTGATGATCCAGCCCTCCTCGCCCACCGCGTTCATGGCGACGTATCTCTCGCCAGGGGTCAGGTCACCGAGTTCCACCACCGATACGACCCGGGCCTGCAGGGCCGTGACCAGGATGCCGACCGAGTGCTCTGGCGGCTGCTGCTCGGCGGGAGCGAGGGCAATAATGATCAGGGAGCCGTACTCCCAGGGCGTGGGCATCCCGACAGATTGCCACAATCGGCGGCCCGGCGAGGGCAGCCTGGTCCGGGTAATCTGGAGTGGGCTACCTGCTGGTAGCTTCCGGGGGGCAAGGCCGGGGTACGGTGCAGTCGTTCGCCCGGGAACACACGATGACCGGCAGGAGCTGTCATGCAGGAATACAGCGTCCCCGCGGTGGTGGAGATCGCGCCGTCGGACAGTCTCGCCGACGTGGTCTTCGAGCGCGCCGATCGCGAGCCCGAGGCCGTGATCATGCGCCGCCAGGCCGACGGCGGCGGCCCGCCCTGGCGCGAGATAACCGCCGCGCAGTTCCGCAGCGAGGTCACCGCGCTGGCCAAGGGGCTCATCGCGGCCGGCATCGGGGCCGGCGACCGGGTGGCCCTGCTGTCCAGGACCAGGTACGAGTGGACGCTCGCCGACTACGCGATCCTCGCGGCCGGCGCGGTCACGGTGCCCATCTACGAGACATCCTCCGCCGAGCAGGTGGAGTGGATCCTGAGCGACTCAGGCGCCCGGGCCCTGATCGCCGAGACCCCGGCGCACACTGAGGCCATCGCCGAGGTGCTGGGCCGGCTGCCGGCTGTAGAGCGGATCTGGCTGATCGAAGGCGCGGTCAGCGGCGGCGCGGATGCGGCCAGGCCGCTCGACAGCCTGTCCGCGGACGGTGCCGGCGTCAGTGACGATGCCCTGGCCGAGCGGCGCTCGGGACGCGCCGCCGCCGACCTGGCCACCATCATCTACACCTCCGGGACCACGGGCCGTCCCAAGGGATGCCAGCTCACGCACGCGAACATGCTCGCCGACGTGCGCAACGCGATCGGTGCCCTGCCGGAGATCTTCACCATGTCCGGCCGCTCGGCCTTGCTGTTCCTGCCCCTGGCGCATTCCTTCGCGCGGATCATCCAGGTCGGCTGCCTCGAGTCGGGCACCGTCCTCGGGCACACGCCGGATGCGAAGAACCTCGTCGCCGACCTGGGGACCTTTCAGCCGACATTCATCCTGGCCGTCCCGAGGGTCTTCGAGAAGGTGTACAGCGGTGCGGAACTGCAGGCCTCGGCGAGCCCGCTGAAGGCCCGCATCTTCGCGGCGGCCGCGCGGACCGCGATCGAGTGGAGCAAGACCCTGGGTGTCGAGGGACGGGCCATCCCCGGCCGCCAGAGCCTGGCACTGCGGGCCGCGCATGCCCTCTACGACCGGCTCGTCTACAGCAAGCTGCGGGCGGCGACGGGCGGGCGGGTCCAGTACGCCGTGTCCGGCGGCGCCCCGCTGGGCGAGCGGCTCGGGCACTTCTTCCGCGGCGTGGGCATCACCGTCCTGGAGGGCTATGGCCTGACCGAGACCAGCCCGGTAGTCTCGGCCAACCTGCCCAGCCACAACAAGATCGGCACGGTCGGGCGGCCGGTGCCCAGCGTGACGATCCGGATAGTGGACGACGGCGAGATCCTTGTGTCCGGGCCGAATATCTTCCTGGGTTACTGGCACAACGACGCCGCGACCGCCGAGATGATCGACGCCGACGGCTGGCTGCACACCGGCGACCTGGGCGAACTCGACGACGGCCACCTGCGGGTGACCGGCCGGAAGAAGGACATCATCGTCACTGCCGGGGGCAAGAACGTCGCCCCGGCGGTACTGGAGGACCGGCTGCGCGCGCATCCGCTGGTCAGCCAGTCCATGGTCGTGGGGGACGGCCGGCCTTACGTCGCCTGCCTGGTGACTCTCGATGAGGAGGCCCTGGAGCCCTGGAAGGGGCGGCACCCAGAGCTGGCCTCGGCCAGCCTGGCGGAACTGGCGGACAACCCCGAGCTGATCGCCGAGATCCAGACCGCGGTGGACGACGCCAACAAGGCGGTTTCCCGGGCCGAGTCGATCCGCCGGTTCCGGATACTCCCGGTCGATTTCACCGAGCAGGACGGCTACCTCACGCCGTCTCTCAAGGTCCGCCGGGGCGTGGTGGCCAAGGACTTCGCCGCGGATATCGATGCCCTCTACGAGTGACCGAGGCCGACTCACGACGCCGGCCCGGCCAACCGGCCTGACTGACCCGGCCCGGCCCGGCTGACCGGAGCGGCGGTTCAGCGGGCCAGGATCTGGCCGAGCCGCCGCGCTACCAGGTCCCAGCGCCATTCGCGGTCCACCCAGGCCAGGCCCTTCTCCCCCATAGTGCGGGCTCCGGCCGGGTCGGCGAGCAGTTCGGTGAGCCGGGCCGCGAGGGCGGTCACGTCCCGGCCCGGGACCACGTACCCGGTCTCGCCGTTGAGCACGGCGTCCGGCGCGCCGCCCGAATCACCCGCGATAACGGGCAGCCCGGTCGCGGAGGCCTCCAGGTAGACGATGCCCAGGCCCTCGACGTCCAGGCCGCGACGACGGGTCCGGCAGGGCATCGCGAAGACGTCGCCCGCGTCGTAGTAAGCGGGCAGGTCCCCGTCCGGGACCTGACCGGCGAACACGACCGAGCCGGCCACGCCGAGCTCGCGGGCCAGCTGGCGCAGCCGCTCGTCGTCCGGGCCGCCGCCGACCAGCAGGAGGACCGGATCGCCGGGTGCCCGGACCAGCGGCCAGGCCTGGATGAGGGTGTCCTGGCCCTTGCGCTTGACCAGCCGCGACACGCACACCACCACGGGGCGGCCGGCCAGGCCGAGCCGGTCGCGGATCGCGGCCCCGCCCGCGCCCGGGTGGAAGGCCACGTTGTCCACGCCCGGGGCCAGCCGGGCCATCCGGGCCACGGCTTCGGGTGACAGGGCCCGGGCCAGCCGGACCCGGAAGTATTCACCGAGGTAGGTGACGACGTCGACGGAGTCACCGATCCGGCGCAGCAGGCTGCGGGCGACCGGCAGCGCCGCCCAGCCGGCCTCGTGGCCGTGGGTCAGGGCCACGATCCGCCGGGCCCCGGCGCTGCGGAGCGCGGGAGCCAGCAGCCCCAGCGGCGCCGCCGCGCCGAACAGCACCGTGTCACAGCCGTGCTCGGTCAGGGCCTGGACCGCCCGCCGGCGCACCGAGGGCACCGGCAGCATCAGCGAGGTGGGGTGACGCAGCACCGGGAACGGCTGGCGCTGGTCGAACTCGGCGGCCCCTTCCCAGGCGGGCGCGTACACGACCACCTGCCCAGGGGGCAGCCGCAGGGCCAGGGCGTGCACGAACGACTGGATGCCGCCGGCCCGCGGCGGGAAGTCGTTGGTGACGATCAGGATCTTTGCCATCTGGGGAGGATCATAGCGGCGCCCCCGGAACGTTCCCGGGAGCGCCGCTATGCCGCGTCAGCTGAGCTGGCTGGCTCAGGGCCTCGCGGCGCTGTCCAGGTTCGCGCTGTACCAGCCGGACAGTGCGACCTTCTCCACGTCCTGGCCGGTCTGCGGCGCGTCGATCAGGTAGCCGCCGCCGACGTAGATGCCGACGTGGCCGTCCCCGTCGAAGAACAGGAGATCGCCGGGCTGCAGGCTGGAGGTGGACACCGCCGGCTCGGCCGCCACCTGCTCGTAGGTGGTACGCGGGATCGCGACCCCAGCGGAGGCCCAGGCCGCCTGGACCAGCCCCGAGCAGTCGAACGAGCTCGGCCCGGTCGCCCCGTACACGTAGGGGTCGCCCAGCTTGGAATAGGCATAGGCCACGGCCTGGCCTGCTGCGCCGCTGACCGGGACGGGGTTGGTCGCCTTCGTGGTGCCGCCGTTCCCGATTGTGGAGGTCGTGGTCACGGTCTGCTTCTGCTCCGCGGTGAGCGTGTCCAGCAGGGCCTGCTTCTGCTTCAGCGACTTGCCGATGGACCTCTTGCGGGCCAGGGCCTGGGCGTCCAGGGTCGCCATGGCCTTCTTGGTCCGGACCGCGGTGAGCTGAGCCTGCTCGAGCTGGCGGGCCGTCTGGATGAACTCGTTCACCTGGACGGAGCGGTCACTGGACAGCTGCAGCAGCACCGACGCCTGGCTGAGCACGTCCTGCGGGCTATTCGAGGTGAGCAGGGCACCCATGGAGGTCATGTTGCCGTTCTCGTAGGCCGCCGAGGCGATGGCCGCGATCTCGCTGCGCATCGACTCGAACTTGGCCTGGTCCGTCTTGACCTCGCGGTTGACCAGGGCCAGGCGCTGTTTGGCGCTGCTGAGCTGCTGCTCGGACTGGTCGTACTGCTGGGCCGCCTGGTCCTCCTGAGAGGTGAGCCGGTTCACCGACTTCTGGACCTGGCTGACGGTCGGCTTGGGGGCGGCTCCGGCGGAACCAGCGAAGGTGGCCAGGGCCCCGGCCGCCATCACGCTGGCGCCAATGGCCAGGCCGCGGCGCAGGCTGCTCGTCCTGTGCAGGGCCGTCCGGCGCAAGACTGTCCTGCCCCGGGCCGAGGGGCCCGGGATCGACGTGCGCGGCGAGCGGGCAGACTCGTCAGCTGGACGCGTACTCACGTACGTGATCACGCTCCTTCTTCCACTCCGCCTACCGGGTGAGCTGACGGGTTCGGGCTGTGGAAGATGCCCTACGGCCGGATCACGGTACGGCAGACCGCACCGCGGTGACCGCGATGCAGCGAACCATGACGCGACCTGGCCGATTCACCCCTGAAGGACTCTCGTTCCGGGCTTATCCCGGGACAGTCCTCCGATGGGTCCCCGGCTCTCCGGCTGGCCGTCGTAGGCCAGCTCGAAGACTCAGCGGTGGCCGGCCGCCGTCACCATAGTGGTGGCTGGGGAGCGAACCGACCGGGGCTGACACTAGTGAAGCTCACAAGGGGAATTCAACCGCTTCGCGAACTCCGGTGACCTGCTTGACCATGGCCAGGCATTTCTGTTCCCGCAGATTGCCTCCAGGAACGGGGTTCTGGTCAGCCTGGCCGTGGGCCCGGCGCCGGCGATTCCCGGCCTGAATGCCGGCCTGAATGCCGGCGTGTCGCGCGCAGAATGCGGGCGTGTCGCGGCTGGAGGGCCGGCCTGCCCCGGCCAGGACGCCGCGTCCCGGTCAGGACGCCTTGGCCGAGGGACGCAGCAGCAGCGGCGATACCAGCCGCGCGTCCGCGAGCACCCGGAGCGCCCGCCGCTCGGCGGCGTCGAGGTCGGCGACCGGCTCCCCGTCGGCGAGCAGGTGGGTCACCACGCAATCCGGGCAGGCGATGTCGCGCATTTCACAGCGGTCACATTCGATCAGCATCTCTCCTCCTCTGGTTGGGCTCCCGGCGGGCCGGGGCCTGGCCCTCTGGTTCGGCTCCCGCCCGGCCCGGGGGCCCGGCCGGTCGTCACGGCACCCGCGGCGGGGTGCATCGGGGCTCACGCTAGGCCGGGGTACTGACACTCCGGCCCCGGCCCGTTACCCGGCGCACGCCCGGCAGGCCAGCACGGCCGGCCCGGGCGGCCCCTGCCCGTGCCTGCCCCGGCGAGCCTGGGAGAATTCCCGCATGCCCGGTGACACCGACGACGCAGCACAGCACAGGCGGCAGGCCTCATCCTTCGGCGCCGCCGCGGCCGCCTACGAGCGGGGCCGACCGCCCTATCCGCCTGAGGCGGTGGACTGGCTGCTGCCGGAGGGCGCGTCGCGGGTACTCGATCTCGGCGCGGGCACCGGGAAGCTGACCCGCCAGCTCCGCGACCGCGGACTGGACGTGATCGCGGTGGAGCCCTCCGAGGGCATGCGCGAGCAACTGGCCCGCGCGGTCCCGGGCGTGCCGGTGCACGCCGGATCGGCGGAGGAGATCCCGCTGCCCGACCAGTCCGTCGACGCGGTGCTGGTCGCCCAGGCGTGGCACTGGGTGGACCGCGGCCGCGCGGTCCCGGAGGTGGCCCGCGTGCTCGTCCCGCGCGGGCGGCTCGGCCTGGTGTGGAATATCCGGGACGAGCGGGAGGACTGGGTGGCCGAGCTCGGCCGGATCCTGCACGACCCGGGCGAGCACCACCGCCAGGACCGCGGGATCATCGGGCCACCGTTCGGGCCGGTCGAACACCGTGATGTGGAGTGGACGCACCGGCTCAGCCGGGACGAGCTGATCGACCTGGCGGCCTCGCGCAGCTACGTGATCACGATGCCGGACCAGGAGCGGGCCGCGGTGCTGGCCGGGGTGGCTCACCTCGCCGACCGCCGTCTCGGCACGGCCGGGACGGGTGAGCTGGTGCTGCCCTACGTGACGGAGTGCTACCGGGCCGACCTGAGCTGAGCCTGGGCCGAGAGCGCCCCTGGCGGGCGGTGGCCCGCGGTACGCCAGCGAGCCCCGGCCCTGAACACCGCCGGCGAGCCTCGGCCCCAAGTGTCGGTACCCCCGCCTACCGTGACAGCGTGATCATGCTCGGCGGGTCAGTAAGGGAGTTGGCGGCGGCCGCCAGGATGCGCCTGCGCCACCCGTGGACGCCTGGAATCCGGCGGCGGCCGCTCGGGACGCTTGATTTCGTCGTGGTGGACGTGGAGACCACGGGATGGTCCCCCGGCGCGGACGGCATCACCGAGATCGGCGCGGTCCGGCTGAGCGGCGGCGAGGTCCGCGGCGAGTTCGCCGCCCTGGTCAACCCGGGCCGGCTGATCCCGCCCGACATCGTCGCCCTGACCGGCATCACCGATGCCATGGTCACCCTCGCTCCCCCGGTCGGCGCGGTCCTGCCCGGCTTCCTCGACTTCGCCCGCGGGAGCGTGCTCACCGCGCACAACGCGCCCTTCGACGTCGGCTTCCTCAGCGCGGCGTGCGGCGGAACCGGGCGGCGCTGGCCCGCCCCGCCGGTGCTGGACACGGTCATGCTGGCCCGGCTGCTGCTCACCGAGGACGAGGTGCCGAACTGCAAGCTCGCCACCCTGGCGGATTTCTTCGGAGCGCCCGATACGCCCCGCCATCGCGCCCTGGCCGACGCCCGGGCCACCGCGGCGGTGCTGGCGGCCCTGCTGGACCGGCTGGCCGCGGCCGGGATAGGGACCCTCGCCCAGCTCAGCGCGGCGGAGCGGGCCGCCGCGCGACGGCCGGCCGCCCATCTCTCCGCCACCGCGGTGCAGGGTCCGCAGCCTGGCCGCTGAGCAGCGGTACGCTACGCCGGAAGGTTCCCCGGCAGACGGCCATGAGGAGGCGGCAGGTGATCACCGCGATCGTGCTGTTGAAGGCCGATGTGGCGAGGATCCCCGAGACGGCGGAGATAGTCGCCCAGATCCCGCAGGTCACCGAGGTCTACTCGGTGACCGGGGAATTCGATCTGGTGGCCCTGGTCCGGGTGCGCGCGCACGAGGAGCTGGCCGATGTCATCCCGGGCACGATCAACCGGGTCGACGGCGTCACGCACACGGAGACCCACATCGCGTTCCGCACTTATTCACGGCACGACCTCGAGGCCGCGTTCGCGCTGGGCTACGAAGAGGCCTGAGCGGTGCCGGCCCGGGGCACGAGCCCCCGGAACCCCCAACTTGCCCGCTTCCGTATTGCACGTCGTCTGCTGCGGGTGCCGGGTTACTCGCCGACTCGGCGAGGACACGCCTCCGGCGCGCCTCCCCTCTCCGGCGAGCTAAGACGACTGGGCGAGCTGCTGGCTGACCGCTACCCAGCGGTCCAGCAACTCCGCCGCGGCGCCCGAATCCAGGGCCTCGCTGGCCCGCGCGAACGCCTCGGTGAGGGCCTTGTCCAGCGCGTCGGCACCCGGAACCCCGGCGGCGGCCGCGAGCGCCGCGGCCGCATTCAGGGCTACGGTGTCCCGCACCGGGCCCCGCTCACCGCCGAGCACCGCGCGGGCCACCGCGGCGTTGTGCTCGCGATCACCGCCGCGCAGGTCCTCCGGCCGGGCCCGGTCCAGCCCCAGCACCGCGGGATCGAAGACCGTCTGCGCCACCGTGCCCTCGTGCACCACCCAGACGGTGGAGGTGGTCGTCGGGGTCAGCTCATCCAGCCCGTCAGCGCCGTGAAAGACCAGCGCCGACGAGCCGCGGCCGGCCAGGACCCCGGCGATGACGCCACCGGTCCGCGGGTCCGAGACGCCCACGGCCTGAGCCCCCGGCCGGGCCGGGTTGGACACCGGGCCGAGGGAGTTGAACACGGTCGGCACGCCGAGTTCGCCCCGGGCGACCGAGGCGTGCCGGAAGGCCGGGTGGTAAAGCGGGGCGAACAGGAACGCGATCCCGGTCTCCTCGGCCAGCCGCGCGCTGGCCGCCGGGGGCAGGTTGATCACCACGCCCAGCGCCTCGAGCACATCCGCGGCCCCGCAGGCGGACGAGGCGGCGCGGTTGCCGTGCTTGACCACCCGCACGCCGGCCGCCGCGGCGACGATGGCGCCCATGGTGGAGATGTTCACCGTGTGCGCGCCGTCGCCGCCCGTCCCGACCAGGTCAACGAGGTCGCCAGGCACGCTGATCGGGGTGGCCCTGCGCAGCATGACCTCGGAGAGCCCGGCCACCTCGCCGGGAGTCTCGCCCTTCATCCGCAGGGCCACGGCGAACCCGGCCACCTGGACCGGGGTCGCGGCGCCCTCCATGATCTCGTTCATCGCCCAGGCGGCCTCGTCCTGGCTGAGGGTCTCGCCCCGGATCAGCGCGCCGATCAGGGCACGCCAGCTCAGCCCGGGCGGCGCGGTCGGATCCATTGCGGCTCCTTCGCCGGGCTGCTCAGCCGCCGGCCTGGGCGGCCAGGTGCTCGGCCCGCTGGCGCATCAGGCCCGCCAGGGCCGCCGCGAACGGGACCGGGTCGATCGGGTGACTGGTCACGGCGTCCGCACCAGACCAGGTGGCGAGCCAGCCATCGTCCACCCGGCCGATGACGAGTAGCACCGGCGGGCAGTCGTGGATCTCGTCCTTGGCCTGCCGGCAGATCCCCATGCCGCCCGCCGGCTGGGCCTCGCCGTCCAGGACCATGACGTCCGCGCCACCCGCGTCGAGCAGGCGGATGAGCGCCGGCTCGGTGGCAACCGGAATGATCTCCGCCTCGGGTACGTCGGGGGCGGGGCGGCGCCCGATGGCAAGCTGCATGCGGGCGCGGGTGTCCGCATCATGGCTGTAGACAACGACCTTCATGAAGTGGATGGTACCGACACGGGGGGTCGGCCGACGCTCGCCTACGGGTTGTCGTAATAATGACCTCGTGGCCACCGCATCCGTCACCGAGAAGGCACCCACTCCCCGCCCGCCCACCGCGCGGCCGAACCTGGTCAGCGTGGGCACCATCGTGTGGCTTTCCTCGGAACTCATGTTCTTCGCGGCGCTGTTCGCGATCTACTTCACGATCCGCTCCGTGGACAAGGGCAACGGCCTCCCCTGGCCGGGCGCCCACCTGGATCTCACCCTCGGGTCGATCAACACCACGGTCCTGCTGCTGTCCAGTGTGACCTGCCAGCTCGGCGTATTCGCCGTCGAGCGCGGGCAGGTCAGGCGGGCCGGCCGGATCTGGCAGGTCTCCCGGTGGGGACTGCGGGAGTGGTACGTCCTGTCGTTCCTGATGGGCCTGTATTTCGTCTGCGGCCAGGGCTACGAGTATCTGAGCCTGATCCGCGATGAGCACCTGACCCTGTCGTCCAGCGCGTACGGCTCGGTGTTCTACATTCCCACCGGGTTCCACGGCCTGCACGTGACCGGCGGCCTCATCGCGTTCCTCTTCGTACTGGGCCGTACCTATGTGGCGAAGACCTTCACGCACGAACAGCAGGTCAGCGCCATCGTTGTCTCCTACTACTGGCACTTCGTTGATGTCGTGTGGATCGGCCTGTTCACCACGATCTACCTCATCCACTGAGGACCGCCGCACCGAATACCTCAGCAGGGCAGCGGTCCACCTCCCAACCACAAGAGCACAGACCAGAAGACGAGGGCTCTCCATTGAGCTGGATCATCGCGCGGCGCCGGCGTCCGGTCGCCGGATATGCCGTGGTGCTGCTTGGGCTCATCGCGGTGGGCGTCGTGTACGCGGCGTTCACCACCCAGAGCAGCCCGGCCTCCGCGTCCGCCCCCGCCGCCTCCCAGCGCGAGACCAGCCTGGGCCGGCAGTTGTTCGTGCAGAACTGCTCCAGTTGCCACGGGTACATGGCCCAGGGCACCGCGACCGGCCCGAGCCTCATCGGGGTAGGTGCGGCCGCGGTGGACTTCCAGGTCAGCACCGGCCGGATGCCGCTCAAGGAGATTGAGGCCGAGGCGCCGCGCAAGCCGCCGGTGCTGACCCCGGAGCAGACTCATGAGATCGCGGCCTACATCGCGTCGCTCGGCGGCGGTCCGGCCATCCCGAGTGCCGAGCAGGTGAGCACCCAGGGCGCGGACGTGGGCCTCGGCCAGGAACTGTTCAGCACGAACTGCGCCCAGTGCCACAACTTCGTGGGGGCGGGCGGTGCGCTCACCGACGGGAAGTACGCCCCTGCGCTCACCCAGTCCACACCGACCCAGATCTACGAGGCCATGCTCACCGGCCCGGAGGCCATGCCCGTGTTCAACGACGGAACGATCACTCCGAGTGAGAAGCGCGACATCATCGCGTATGTGACCGAGACGCGATCCTCGCCCAACCCCGGCGGCTTCAGCCTCGGCCGCATCGGGCCGGTAACCGAGGGACTGGTGGGCTGGATCGGCGGGATCGGCGCGCTGGTGCTGCTCTCAATCTGGATCACGGCAAAGCGGCGGGTGCACGAATGAGCAGCACAGAGGGATACACAGGCGGGCCGGAGGACGAGGCCGAGTCGTCGCGGGCTCCACACCGGGTGATCGGTACCCCGCCGCCGACGGAGGAGCGGACGCTGCTGGGCACGGTCCAGACGGACGCGCCGCCCGCCCCGGTCCGGGAACTGCCGGCTGACCCTGATGACCTGGGCGGGGCCAAGCGGGCCGAGCGCATCGTGGCGGCCCTGTTCATCCTGGGCATGCTGGCCGGGATTGGGTTCATCGCGGCCTACATCGGGCTGCCGGTCGGCGCCGAGGACGCGGTGCTGCGGTCCAACCTGGCCCTGGGGATCTCCATGGCGGTGGCGTTCCTCGCCCTGGGGACGGGCGCGGTCATCTGGGTCCGGCGGCTGATGCCGGACGTGGAGCTCACCGAGGCCCGCAAGCCGCTGGCCTCGTCCGAACCGGACCGCAAGGCGTTCGCGGAAACGTTCCGCGAAGGCGCCGAGGCCAGCCAGTTCGTCAAGCGGCCTCTGCTGCGCCGGACCCTGATCGCCGCCACCCTGCCGCTGCTCGTGGCGCCGATCGTCTTGCTGCGTGACCTGGGCCCGCTGCCCGGCACCAAGCTGCGGTACACGGTGTGGCGCAAGGGGCTGCGGCTGGTCATCAGCGACACCGGCCGGCCCATCAAGCCGGCCGACTTCGACTCGCCGGGCGGGATGATCACCGTCATCCCCGAGGGCTTCCAGGCGAACGACGATGCGCTGGTCAAGGCGACAGTGATCATCATCAAGTTCGAGCCCGGCGAGCTCAAGTACCCCACGAACCTGAACTGGACCGTGGACAACATCGTCGCCTACTCGAAGATCTGCACCCACGTCGGCTGCCCGGTGGCGCTCTACGAGCAGACCACGCACCACATTCTGTGCCCCTGCCACCAGTCCACGTTCGACGCCACCAAGGGCGCTACCGTGCTCTTCGGCCCGGCGAACCGGCCGCTGCCGCAGTTGCCGATGGGCGTGAACTCCGAGGGGTACCTGGTCGCGCTGAGCGACTTCAAAGTTCCGGTCGGGCCAGCTTTCTGGGAGCGGGGATGAGTAGTACCAACGAGGCTCCAGTCGGCACCGCCGGCGAGGGCCCGGTCGAGAAGGTACTCGCGGGCACCGGAACGTTCCTCGATGACCGGCTGCGCGCCGCCAAGGGGACGCGCACCCTGCTGAAGAAGATCTTCCCGGACCACTGGACGTTCCTGCTTGGCGAGATCGCGCTCTACTCGTTCATCATCCTGCTGCTCACCGGCACGTTCCTGACGTTCTTCTTCAAGCCCAGCATGAGTTCCGTGATCTATCACGGCACCTACACCAGGCTCGATGGCGTGCGGATGAGTGAGGCCTACGCCTCGACCCTGAACATCAGCTTCGACGTGCGCGGCGGGCTGCTCATGCGGCAGATCCACCACTGGGCGGCGGACCTGTTCATGGCGGCGATCTTTGTCCACATGATCAGGATCTTCTTCACCGGGGCGTACCGGAAGCCGCGCGAGCTGAACTGGCTCATCGGGATCGTGCTGTTCACGCTGGGCATGCTGGAAGGCCTGTTCGGCTACTCGCTGCCCGACGACCTGCTGTCCGGGGCTGGCCTGCGCATCCTCGAAGGCGTGCTGCTGGGTATCCCGATCGTGGGTACCTACCTGTCGTTCTTCCTGTTCGGCGGGCAGTTCCCCGGGACCGACATCATCCCGCGGCTGTACATCATCCACGTGCTGCTGATCCCCGCGCTGATCCTCGCGCTGGTCACCGCGCACCTGTTCTTGATGTTCCACCAGAAGCACACCCAGATGCCGGGCAAGGGGCGGACCGACAGGAACGTCGTGGGACAGCCGATGTACCCGTACTTCATGGCCAAGACGGGGGCGTTCTTCTTCTTCATCTTCGGCTTGCTGGCCCTGCTGGGCTGCCTCGCCCAGATCAACCCGGTCTGGCTGTACGGCCCGTACAACCCGGTGGCCATGTCCTCGGACTCGCAGCCGGACTTCTACATGGGCATGCTCGAAGGCGCGCTGCGCATCTTCCCCAACTGGGCGTGGAACATCGCGGGCCACACGATTTCCTGGAACGTGCTGATCCCGGCGCTGGTGCCGCTGGGCCTCCTGTTCACCGGCGCGGCGTTGTGGCCGTTCCTCGAACGCTGGATCACGGGCGATCAACGGGAGCATCACGTCAACGACCGGCCGCGCAACGCGGCCACCCGCACTGCCATCGGCATCGCGGTCATCACCTGGTACGGCGTCATGTGGCTGGAAGGCGCCAACGACGTGATCGCCGACCACTTCAATATCTCGCTGTACCTCACCACGGAGATCGCGCGGTACGCGGTGGTCATCGGCCCGGTGGTCGCCTACTTCGTGACCAAGCGGATCTGCCTCGGCCTGCAGCGCAAGGACGCGCAGATGCTGCTGCACGGTTACGAGACCGGCATCATCTACCAGCGGCCCAGCGGCGAGTACATCGAAGTGCACGCGCCGGTGCCGGAAGAGACGCGCGCCGTGCTTGAGGCCCCGCGGGCCGACGAGCTGGCCCTGGAAGCGGGCACCGGCGATGACAGTGATGTGCCCGACCCGGCCACCCGGGGCGCGGTCGGCAAGCTGCGGCTGAGGCTGCGCCGGGTCGTGACCGAGAGCGTGCCGCTCCCGGTGGGCAACGGTCACGGTAATGGCCACGGGAACGGGCACGGCAACGGCCATGGGAACGGGCACGCCGTCACCGAGCACGGCGAGCCGGAGCAGGCCGCCATCACCGCCGGGGAGGGCGGCAAGACCCTCCTCGGGCAGGACGACCCGGAAGCGCCCGGCGGTCACTGAGGAGTTGGCTCACTGAGGGACCCGTCAGGTCCCTGGGGCACGGTCTCGTGTCCCAGGGACCTTTCCTTTCGGCCGAGGGCGCCGGCCCGGCCGGCCGGGGTCAGCGGGGCCGGGAGCCCAGCCGGGTCCAGGACCCGATGAGGCCGGGGTCAGCGCGCCGCGGATGCCGGCGCGGCGAGCCGGCTGCCGTCCCGGCTGACCAGGACCGCGTCCCCGGTGGCGCTGCCGGCGAGCAGCTTGTGCCAGCCGAGGAAGTAGATGGTCCAGCCGTCACCCCAGGTTCCGGCGACCGGGCTGCCCACCACGCTGATCGGGTCCCCCAGCACGGAATGGCCGTAGAACCAGGCCGCGTAGCCGGGGGCCAGGTTGACGCAGCCATGGCTCACGTTGCTGGTCCCCTGCTCGCCCACGGACCACGGTGCACTGTGCACGTAGTCCCCGCTGAAGGTGAACTGCACCGCGTCGTAGACCAGTTCGTTGTAATAGCCGGGCATCCCCGGACCCACGCCGTAGCTGGCCGAGTTCATGTCCACCGGGCTGCCCTTGGCGAAGGACAGGTACCGGCCGCCCGGGGTGTCCATCCCCGGGCGGCCCGTGCTGACCGGCCAGTCCCCGGCAAGCCTGCCGTTCCACCAGACCCTCATCTGGTGGGTAGCGGCGCTGGCCACGGCGATGAGCGAGTCACCGATCCGGAAGTGCTGGGTCAGGTCAGATTTCCCGTAGACCCCTGGCGCCCCCTGCAGCCCGGCCAGGTGCGCGGTGAAGCGCACCCGGGTGTGCGCGGGCCAGTAATGCCGGGGCCGGAACCACACGCTCTTGCTGTTCACCCAGTACCAGGCCCCGGTGACCGGCTTGCTCGACCAGATCTGCAGTGCCCGCTCCACGGCGGCCTTATCGGCGATGGGGCGGCTGAAATTGATCATGATGGGCATGCCCACGCCCACGGTCTCCCCCGCGCCGAGAATCGTGGCCGCGGAGAAGCTGCGGCGCGGCCGCAGCGTGCGGAAGTCGCTGGACATGACGGTGCGCCGCCCGGCGGCATCCACGGCCGTCGCGGTGACCCGGTAGGTCTGGGACGGCGCCAGCGTCCAGCGTGTCCGCCAGGTCCGCGAACCGGGGGCGTACGACCCGGCCACCGCTTTCCCGGCCACGGTCTTCCCGGTCACCGTCTTCCCGGTTACGGGCCGGACGCTCACCCCGGTCAGCCTGCCGTCCCGGACCGCGACCCGGACGCCCAGATCCGGCCGCAGGTCCACGGGTGCAGCTGTCCCCCCGGAGGCCCTGGAACGGCCGCTGGCCGACCGTACGGCGCTGCCCCGGCTTGTACCCCCCGACGCGGTGTCGTGGCTTCCTGAGCCGCTCAGGCCCCCGACGATGGCATCGCCGCTCCGGCGCTCAAGGGACCGGCGCGCCGGGGCAGCGATGCGCCGGACTCCGGCGGCGGACGAGCTGAACGTCAGGTTGCCGCTGACGATGGTGACCTTCGCGGACGCCCCCAGTGCGCCCGGGCCCGTCCCGTGCATCCCGCGATGACCAGCAGCCCGGCCGCCCCGGCCCCGGCCAGGCCGCCTGCCTGACTCCATCCGCGGTGCCCGCGCACGCGGAAACCCACTGGTATATCCCCCGCCACGATCCGACCCCTCTGGCGCCTTCGGGACGCCACACTTCACCCGGCCCCGCCGGGCGCACGTTCGTAATAGTTTCGTTACGCTAAGTGATCAGCGCAGGCAAGAGCATACGCCCGGGGAAACGGCGGATGAACTCGCAGAGAAAGTGTCGGCGGCAGAAATCATGTGATCATGACGTGAGGGCCGCTGGAACGGCACTCAAGTCATGATCACAAACGAAAACCAGGGCGGTTGACCCGCCTGGGAGATTGGTCCGGCCGCCGGGACTAGTGGGCCCAGACGCCGCGGTAGTACTCGAAGACGAAGCCGATCACGGTGAGGAAGATCGCCAGCAGCCCGATCAGGAACAGCCACCAGCCGATAGCCACCCCGAAGGCCGCCAGGGCCGCAGCCAGGCCCACGTACAGCGGCCACCAGCTGTGCGGGCTGAAGAAGCCCAGCTCGCCGGTGCCCTGCTCGATCTCGCCCTCCTGGGTGTCCTCGGGCCGCAGCGGCAGCCGCCGCCCGGTGAACAGCAGGTAGAACCCGGTCAGGAAGGCCAGGGCCACGGACAGCGCGAGGGCGGTGGTACCCGTCGGATCCTTGGAGAAGTACCAGTAGATGATGTCGACGACGCCGAAGAAGATCGCGCAGCCGATGAACAGACCTCCCTCAAACTTCATCTTGCACCTCCCCTGTGCTTGCTAACCACAGTGCCGCAAACCGCAGTGCTGCTAACCCCGGTGCCGCTGGTCCCGCGGCTCATTTCTTGGCCTCGGACTCCAGGACCCGCTGCTGGTGCGTCCGCCCGGACTGGATCTGCGGGTAGTGCAGGTCGAACGCGGGCCGCTCGGAGCGGATCCGCGGGATGCTGGTGAAGTTGTGCCGCGGCGGCGGGCAGGAGGTCGCCCACTCCAGCGAGTTCCCGAACCCCCACGGGTCGTCCACGGTGACCTGCTCGCCGTACTTCCAGGTCTTGTAGACGTTGTAGAGGAAGATGAACGTGGACGCGCCCAGGATCCACGACCCGATGCTGGAGATCTGGTTCAGCGTGGTCACGTCGGCCGGCAGGAAGGGGTAGTTCGCGATCCGGCGCGGCATCCCCTCGACACCAATCCAGTGCTGCACCAGGAACGTCATGTTGAACCCGATGAACAGCGTCCAGAAATGCCACTTGCCGAGCGTGTTGTCCAGCATCTTGCCGGTGAACTTGGGCCACCAGAAGTAGAAGCCGCTGAACATGGTGAACACCACGGTGCCGAACAGCACGTAATGGAAGTGGGCGACCACGAAGTAGGAGTCGCTGACGTGGAAGTCCAGCGGCGGGGAGGCCAGGATGACCCCGGTCAGCCCGCCGAACAGGAACGAGACCAGGAACCCGATCGAGAACAGCATGGCGGGCTCGAACGTGAGCTGGCCGCGCCACATCGTGCCCACCCAGTTGAAGAACTTCACCCCGGTGGGCACCGCGATCAGGAACGTCATGAACGAGAAGAAGGGCAGCAGCACCGCGCCGGTGGTGAACATGTGGTGCGCCCACACCGTCATGGACAGCCCGGCGATGGCGATGGTCGCGCCGACCAGGCCCTTGTACCCGAAAATGGGCTTCCGGCTGAATACCGGCAACACCTCGGTCGCGATGCCGAAGAACGGGATCGCGACGATATAGACCTCGGGATGCCCGAAGAACCAGAACAGGTTCTGCCACAGGATCGCGCCGCCGTTGGCCGGGGTGAACACCTGGGCACCCAGCTTGCGGTCGATCTCGAGCACCAGCAGCGCCGCGGCCAGCACCGGGAACGCCAGCAGCACCAGCAGGCTGGTGAGCAGGATGTTCCAGGTGAAGATCGGCATCCGGAACATGGTCATGCCCGGCGCCCGCATGCAGATGATCGTGGTGACGAAGTTGACGCCGCCCAGGATCGTGCCCAGCCCGGACAGGGTCAGGCCCATGATCCACATGTCGCCGCCGATGCCCGGCGAGTAGACCGAACTGGTCAGCGGGGCGTACGCGTACCAGCCGAACGCCGCCGCCCCGCCCGGGGTGAGGAAGCTGATCAGCAGGATGAGGCCGCCGAACAGGAAGAAGTAGTAGCTCAGGATGTTCATCCGGGGGAACGCCACGTCCGGCGCGCCGATCTGCAGCGGCATGATCTCGTTCGCGAACCCGATGAACAGCGGGGTGGCGAACAGCAGCAGCATGATCGTGCCGTGCATGGTGAACAGCTCGTTGTACTGCTGGTCGGTGACCACGTGGTTGTCCGGCCCGAACAGCTGGATCCGCATGATCATGGCCATCAGGCCGGCGATCAGGAAGAACGCGAACGACGTGATCAGGTACAGATGACCGATGATCTTGTGATCGGTCGTGGACAGCCAGCTGGCCAGGATCGATCCCTTACGGGCAGCGTACGGCCCGGTGCCCTGGGTCTCGACGGGTTGTTCGACGGTGGTCATGGGCTACGCACCCCCTGCTGACTTCTGCTGTGAATGCTGCTGCGCGGTGATCCAGGTCTGGAACTGCGCCGGGGTGACGATCCTCACCCTGAACAGCATCCGGCTGTGATAGACGCCGCACAACTCGGTGCAATGGCCGATGAACGTGCCGGTCTTGATCGGGGTCACCTCGAAGTGGTTGGGGTGGCCGGGAATCACGTCGCGCTTGAACTCGAACGGGACGATCCAGAACGAGTGCACCACGTCCAGGGAGACGAGGTTGAAGCGGACGGTCCGGTTCGTGGGGATCTCCAGCACCGGCAGCCGGCCGGGCCAGGGCGCCCCGGTCTCGGAGACGACCCCGCTCGCCGAGCCCGGGACCTTGTAGTCCGGGTACTGGAACTCCCAGCTCCACTGGTAGCCGTACACGGTCACGGTGACGTCCGGGTGCGGCGGGAGCTTGTCGATGTAGTTCTCGTCCCGGGCGGTGAAGAAGAACAAGACGCCGATCATGATGAACGGGATGACCGTGTACATGATCTCGATCGGCAGGTTGTAGCGGACCTGCCGCGGCACCGCGTCGGTGCGCTTCCGGTGGAAGATCACCGCCCACAGGATCGCGCCCCACACCACGGCACCGACGCAGAGCGCGGCGATCCAGCTGCCCCGCCACAGGGTCACCACGACTTCGCCCTGCTTGGTGACGGGGACGGGCAGGCCGAGCCGGGTGAACGTGGTGGACTGGCAGCCGGCCGTCGCCATCAGCACCGCGGCGAGCAGCACGGACCGCGGGATCCAGCGGCGCAGTCGCTGGCCGGGCTGGCGCGGGCCGGGCTGGCGCCGGGCAGGATGACCGGCGCCCGGGGCGTCTGGCGAGCTGCCGGTCACGGCGGCGTTTTCCTGGCCGGGCGCATGGCCCGGATCATGCGCGCCCCTTCGGCGTGGGGCGCTGGGGGTGGGACTCACAGGTTGCCTTCCCAGCGGAATGACTCCCGGCTGCACGGGCAGGTCATGGCTCGTCCTACAGGCTGTCGTGCAAACAGTATCGTGCGCCCCGCCCGCCCTCGCGGGGGACCCCAATTGTGTCGCCGCGTGTCCGGACCGGATGCGCTTATGTACGCGGACGTGCGGGTATCGCTCTCCCGTGGCAGCATGCATGCGAAGGTCCCCAACTTCGCGGCAGGGCCGCGGAGTATTGTCACCTTTCCAGTGGGAGATGGTGACTGGCGGTATTGACGGCACGCCGCCGGCACCAAACCGGCGGCAGCACCGGCACGTCCCGGCGACCGGGAGAAAGAGGCATGCGGATGACCCCCCCGACGCGCCCAGCCCCCATGCTGACGATCGACGCGCTCGGCCGGAAGTGCCCAATCCCGATCATCATGCTCGCCGAGCGGATCCGGGAGGTCCCGATCGGGGCGACCGTCGCCGTGCTGGCTGACGACCCCGCGGCCCAGACCGACATTCCCGCCTGGTGCATGATGAAGTCGCAGGAGTTCGTGGTGGAGACGGCCCTGCCGCGCGGCTGGGCGTTCCTGGTCAAGCGCACCTACTGAGGCACTGACCGCCCGCAAAGGCCGCCTGCTGAGCGCCGCCCGCTAAGAGCCGCCCGCGGACCGGCCACCCGCGGACCGGAAACGGTCCGCGAACCGCGGGTCCCGCTCCCACCAGGGCTGCTGGCCGGCCGGTTCTCCGGGGCCGGCGCCGCCCCCAGCGGCCCCCGCAACCTCCGGCGCTCCCGCCGCCGCGGCGGCCTCCGCGGCCTCCACGGCATCCAGTTCGGCGTCCACGCTCGCCGCCTCGGTCTCGTCTTCCCGGATCATCTGGATGAACTGGGCGGCCAGGAACGGCAGCCCGACGATGTCGCCGAGCACCCACAGCGCCCCGCCGCCGATGACCTGGTCACTGCTCAGGCTGGGACCCCAGGGACGGCCCAGCGCGTGATAGTAGGACCCGGCGATCAGGCTCTGGTCCGCCAGGATGGCCAGGCCCAGGACGGCGTCGCCGACCACCTCGCCGGCGCGACCCACAGGGCCACCAGGTAGGGGTAGGCCCTCGGCACCGCGTCCACCCGCAGGAACAGCCAGAAGAACACGAACCCCGGGATCAGCAGGGCCAGGTAGGTCAGCTCACGGACCGTCCCGCTGCGCATGCTGGCCGCGTACCAGGGCGAGAAGTACAGCACGAACGGCACCAGCACGATGACCATGGTGGGGATGGCCGGGAAGGTGAGGATCCGCGCCGTGCGGCTGTGGATCGCCGCGTCCAGCCGGCGGCCGAACCGCGGCAGCGCCGCGGTGATCAGGGTGAGCGGCCGGCCCAGGGCGGTGAACAGCGGCACCACCAGCAGCAGCAGGATGGTCTGCACCGAGCGGGTGTAGAACAGCACGCCCTGATAGACGCCGAGGAACGACATGGTGGCGATCACCAGGACAGCGAGCCCGCCCAGGTAGAAGGCGACCATGCGGATCGCCGGCCACTCCCCGCCCGCCCGGCGGACCCGGCGCACCCCGGCCAGGTACAGGCCGCCGGCCAGCAGCACGACCACCAGGACGGGCACATCCAGGGTCCACGAGCTGAACACCCGGGCCACCGTGAGCGCGGGGGGCCCTTGGTACGTCTGCCCGGGAACGCCCGTGAGAAGAAGCGTCGCCACCCCGTCACGCTATCCCCCGGGCCCCGGTCCCCCGTCATCGCTCCCCGCAGCCGGC
Source organism: uncultured Actinomycetes bacterium (assembly GCA_963837335.1). GTDB lineage: Bacteria > Actinomycetota > Actinomycetes > Streptosporangiales > Streptosporangiaceae > RYN-230. The sequence continues at coordinate 40,662 of CAWINS010000077.1, forward strand.
GAACCGCCCAGCGCAGTCAGCATCCGGCGAAACCAGCCAAGCGCAGTCACTAGTACATAACGGTACTTATGTGATGTGCGGTTTCTCTTGCGCAGGGTGCCTGAGGGGGACGAGTCTATTCCGGTTGTGCCTGTTACCCAGGACAGCGATCAGGCGCCATGATCATCCGTTCAGGAAGGAACGTGCATGCCGCAAGTCACACGTCTGCGTGTGGCCGCCGCCGCGATTGCCGCAGGAGCACTAACGCTCGGCACTCTCGTCTCGGCCACTGCCGCGCAGGCGGCCAACCCCCGAAGGGCGATCGCCGACTCCCACCCTCAGTGGGCTGTCGCCGCGAAGCGTCTGTCCAGCAAGGCCGTTACGAGCGGCACCGTCAACGCCCGGGTGTACCTGGCCCCCAGCCATCAGGCTGAGCTGGCCGGCGACGTCGCCGCTGTCTCCAGCCCGGCCAGCAAGAGCTACCGCCACTTCTGGACCACTGCCGCGGTGCGCAAGGAGTTCGCGCCGTCCGCCGCGGAGGTCGCCTCCGTGAAGTCCTGGCTTACCTCGGCCGGGCTGAGCGTGACCAAGACCAGCGCACAGTCCCCGGCGGGTGCCTACATCGGCGTGCGCGGGTCCGTGGCCGCCGCCAGCAAGGCGTTCGGCGTGACGTTCGGCACCTACCGGGGCCCCGGCGGCGCAGAGCGACCGGGCGCCCAACCAGGCCGCCACCGCGCCCTCGTCCGTGGCCAGCTCGGTCCTCGCGGTCTCCGGCCTGGACACCGCGAAGAGCCAGATCAAGCCTCAGCTGCCGCCGCCCCCGCAGAACTACTGGGTGGCCAAGCCATGCTCGACCTACTACGGCCAGAAGACCGCGACCAACAAGCCCAGGGCGTACGGCAAGTTCCAGCCCTGGACCAACTGCGGCTACACGCCCAGCCAGATCGCGGCGCCTACGGGGTCACCGCCTCCGGGATGACGGGTAAGGGCCAGACCGTCGCGATCGTGGATGCCTACGCCTCGCCGACCATGCTCAAGGCGGACGCCAAGCAGTATTCCGCGACGGTTCACGAGCGGGATCAACCAGTTCGACCCCGGCCCAGTACCAGCAGTTCAAGGCCGGCCCGTACACGCTGGCCGGGGCGGACGAGTGCGACGCGGCGGGCTGGTACGGCGAGGAGACCCTCGACGTGGAGTCCGTCCACGGCCAGGCGCCTGACGCCAACGTCCGGTACGTGGGCGCAGGCAGCTGCGAAGACCCAGACCTGCTCCAGGCCCTGGGCGCTGATCGTGAACGAGCGACCTGGCCAGCATCGTCAGCAACTCGTGGGGCGAGCCGGCACAGTACTCCGACCATCGACCACGGCGTACGACGCGATCTTCCAGTTCGGCGCGCTGGAGGGCATCGGTTTCATGTTCTCCTCCGGGGACAATGGCTACGAGGGCCCGGGTGAGGACCCCACGTCCAGCTTCGACCAGGTGGACTACCCGACGTCCAGCCCGTATGTCGACCTCGGTGGGCGGCACCAGCCTGGCCATCAGCAAGACGAACAGCTACCAGTGGGAAACCTCCTGGGGCACCATCATCGACCCGCTGATTCACCTCAAGAACGGCGGCAAGAAGTGGCAGTACACCCCGCCCGGCAAGTACCCCTCGGGATATGACGGCTCGGGTGGCGGTGGCGTGAGCACCCAGTACACCCAGCCGGGCTACCAGGCGGGCGTGGTGCCCGACCAGCCTGGCCGAGTCGCTGCCTGACGGCACGACCAGCAGCACGCCGATGCGGGTGATCCCGGACGTGTCGGCGCTGGCCGACCCGAGCACCGGGCTTCCTGGTCGGCCAGACGACCCTGCAGCCGAACGGGAAGACCTTCGCCTTCTCGCTCAGCAGGATCGGCGGCACCAGCGTGGCCTGCCCCGTGTTCGCCGGCATCGAGGCGGACGCACAGCAGGCGGCCGGTGGCGCACTCGGGTTCGCCAACCCGGCCATCTACTACCTGGACACGCACTTCACCTACGGGTCATCGAACGCGGCGTACAACGACGTGACCGACCACCCGCTCGGCCCGGGCTACCTGGCCGAGGTGCGTAACAACTACACCAACCCGTACACCAAGCAGGGCCCGCTGCTGACCTACCTGCGGACCCTCGGCCTCAACGGTGAGGGCGCCGACAAGCTCCGCGCCGTCACGGGCTACGACGACGCGACCGGCGTCGGCTCGCCCAAGAATTACATCCAGGATGTCGCCCTTGCTGCCGTAGCCAGCGGGAACATCACGGAGGGGACGGCCCGTACCAGGGCCGTCCCCTCCAGCATGTCCAGGGTCAGCGGGCCGCGCCGGTTTTCGTTGCGGAGGATCGCGGCGGCAGGCGCCGGGCGCGCGGCCGGCCGGCTCAGCTGTAGTGCGCGGCGATCTCCGCGGCCGCGGCCTCGCCGTAGGCGCTGCCCAGCCGCTCGGCCAGGGCGCCCGGCTTCAGCTCATACTCCTGCGTCCCGACCGTCTCCAGGACGTGCACCGCGAGGATGTTGCCGAGCTGGGCGGCCCGGTCCAGGGGCAGGCCCCAGGCCACCGCGGACAGGAACCCCGAGCGGAACGCGTCCCCGGTCCCGGTCGGGTCCAGCTTCTGTACCTCAGGAACCGCCGCAACGAAAACCGGCTCGGCGCCGGCCCGCTCGATCTTGGCTCCGGCGGGCCCGAGGGTGGTGATGCGGACGCCGACCCGGTCCAGGATCTCCGCCCCGGACCATGAGCTCTTGCGCTCGATGAGGGCTTCCTCGTACTCGTTGCAGAACAGGTAGGCCGCGCCGTCGACCAGCGCGCACACCTCGCCGGAGGCCAGCCGGGGCAGTTGCTGGGACAGGTCGGCCGCGAACGGGATGCCGAGGTCCTTGCACTCCTGGGTGTGCGACAGCATGGCCCCGGGGTCGCTGGCGCCGATGAGGACCAGGTCCAGGCCGCCGGCCTGCTCGGCGAGCGGGGCCAGTTCGATGTCCGCGTCCTCGCTCATCGCCCCCGGATAGAACGAGGCGATCTGGTTACCGTCGGCGTCGGTGGTGCAGACGAACCGCGCGGTGTGCTGGGTGGTGGATTCACGGACCCCGCCGCAGTCCACGCCGTGCTGGGTCAGCCAGGTGCGGTACGGGTCGAAGTCGGCGCCGACCGCCCCGATCAGCAGGGGCTTGAGCCCGAGGACGCCCAGTCCGAAGGCGATGTTGGCGGCTACCCCGCCGCGCCGGATCTCGAGCCTGTCCACGAGAAAGGACAGCGAGACGCGGTCCATCTTCTCGGGGATGAACTGCTCGACAAAACGGCCGGGGAAGGTCATGAGGTGATCGGTCGCGATGGACCCGGTGATGGCTATGCGCACTGCCGCACTCTAGGCGATGTCAGCTACTGCGGAAAGCAGCGCGGCCGGGAGGTTACCCTCCCGGCCGCGCTGAGCTCTGAACGTGCTCTGGACCTGTACCACCGCTTAAACCGGTGCGGTGACCTGTACCACCGTCATGCGCCGGTCGAGGCGGGGCCCGCCGCAGGCGGGTGCTCGCCGAGCCGGCGTTCGGCGCGGAGCGGCGAGCAGGGGGCTCCAGGGGGTCGTCCCCCCGGGCCAGCAGGGTCCAGGGGGGTCGCCCCCCGGAAATTAATGGAACGAGTCGCCGCAGGCGCAGGACCCGGTGGCGTTCGGGTTGTCGATCGTGAAGCCCTGCTTCTCGATCGTGTCCACGAAGTCGATGGTCGCGCCCATCAGGTACGGCGCGCTCATCTTGTCGGTGACCACGTGCACGCCGGAGAACTCAGCGTCAACGTCACCGTCCATCTCACGCTCGTCGAAGTAAAGCTGGTAACGCAGCCCGGAACAGCCGCCCGGCTGGACGGCGATGCGCAGCCGCAGGTCATCGCGGCCTTCCTGCTCCAGGAGAGCGCCCACCTTCGTTGCCGCGGTGTCGGTCAGGATGACACCGGTGGTTGTCGCCTCATTCTGGACCGTCATATGTGTTAGCTCCCGCGTTGGACTGCCGCCGCGTCCGCGGCGCTGCCTTATCTCCTGGCTCCAACCATATGCGCTCCCAGGTCATTCCGGGCGGGGTGGGCCGGCTCGGGAGTTTCGCCGGCCGCCCGGGCCGGGGCCGGAGCCGGTCAGGGGCGGCCGGGCTAGAGGCCGGGAGCGCCCCAGACCGCGAACCAGCGGCTCAGGTCGGGCTCGAACTTCAGGTCCGCCCCGACCGCCCCGCGCACCTGCAGTTCGAGGGCGTTGTCCCGCTGCTGGCCGGCTTTCGGCGCGAACGGGTAGAACGTGCCCTGCTTGTACAGGTAGATGATGCCCAGCCGGTGCACCGTGTCGCTGGTGAAGGTGACCAGGGTGCACAGCAGCTGCGGGCCGAACCCGCCGGCCTGCAGCGAGGAGTTCACCGCGTGCAGGTCGGTGACCAGCGCCTCGAAGTCATCCGGCGCGTGCTTGCAGGTCAGCCACGTGTACCCGTAGGAGTCCGTGCTCACCTCGACCGAGTCCGTGCCCGAGCCCATGGACAGCAGCTCCCGGACGTCCTTCTCGATGTCACTGAACGCCTTGCCCTCGGGGGCCCGGAAGCAGACCGAGCCGGTGCCGGTGGGCTTGAGGTTCATCCCTGCCTCGAGCGTGATCGCCGCCGTGGGCAGGGAGAACAGCTCGTCCAGGTTCGGCTGGGCCGGCTTGGTCCGGCCCAGGATCGTGTCCAGGAAGCCCATCGGGTTACTTGCTCAGCTGCTCGGAGATCTCCGACAGCTGGCGCAGCCGCCGCTCCAGCGACGGGTGGGTGGAGAACAGGTTGTTCAGGCTGAAGCTGCCCTTTTCGCTCTTCTTGAACGCGGGGATGAAGTAGAAGGCGTTCAGCGGCTCGGCCGCGCGCAGGTCCTTGGTCGGGATCGCGTTCATCGACCCGCTGACCTTCTGCAGCGCGCTGGCCAGCGCGGACGGCTGCCCGGTGAGCAGCGCCCCGGCCCGGTCGGCGGCCAGCTCGCGGTACCGGGACAGCAGCCGGATGAGCAGGAAGCTGACGGCGTACGTCACGACGCCGACCACCAGCACGACCAGCACGACCGGGAGCGCGCCGCCGTTGTTGTTGTTGTTATTGCTGCGGCCGCCCCCGCCGAACAGCTCGGAGTAGAAGGCGAACCGGACCAGCAGGCCCGCGATGATGCCGATGAACGAGGCGATGGTCATCACCGCGACGTCCTTGTGCGCCACGTGCGACAGCTCGTGCGCGAGCACGGCCTCGAGCTCGCGGTCGTCCAGGTTGCTGTTCAGCAGGCCGGTCGTCACGACCAGGACCGAGGTCTTCTCGTTCCGCCCGGTGGCGAACGCGTTCAGCATCGGGGACGGGCGCGATCGCGAGCCGCGGCTTGGGCATGTTGGCCAGCGCGGTGAGCCGGTCCACGATGCCATGCAGCCGGGCCGCCTGCGGCCCATCCTGCGGGGTGACGACCTGGGCCCGTGCGGTACTCAGCGCGATCTTGTCGGAGTACCAGAAGGAACCGACCCCCAGGGCCAGGCCGACCAGCACCGCGATGAACACGATGCCGCCGCTCGAGACCTTGTTGGTCGCGCCGAGGATCAGCACGAGCACGGTGATGAAGGCGACGAACACGACCCCGAGAAGAAACATCGTCAGGGTCATCCGCGCAGTGAGTCCCCTGTCAGGCGCATAGCGAGTCTTCGCCATCGCGCCGCCTCCGTTCTGTCAGCTGGCCGGGCCAGCTGAGCTCTTGCCGGCTTCGCTATCGAAGCCATCCTGTTTCATTATCAGGCAGCGGCTGAGCGGAATTCCCGCGATGCGGCCCCCGTCCGGCGGGTTCTCACCCGGCCGTTCTCAGCGGTCACAGCGTGGCCCTCCGGCCCGGCTACCAACCTGGACACTCTCCCCAGGAACGTCCATCCGCCAGTGTGCCCAGGCCAGCTGAAGGTTCGCTGAGCCAATCCTGAAAGCAGGATGAGCGCCCAGGCCCGCCGCAGGCTGATGACCCTGAGCCCGGAACCTCAGCCCGGGATGAGGCCATCCTCCGCGAGCAGGCCACGCACGTCGTCCATGCTGGCGTCGGAATACGGGAGGATCACGTCCGACGCTTCCAACGAATCCGCCGGCACCGGTGTTCCCGCGGCGCGGACCCGCGCCAGCATCTCGGTCAGGATCGGCCGGAACGCGTCCTCATCACCGGCGTTCACCGCCGCCTCCAGCCTGGCGTCCAGCTCGTTCAGCTCGCCGGTCAGGCTGTCGTCCACGTCCAGCTGGCCCTCGCCGAGGATCCGGACGATCATGAGCCCTCACCGGCCTGGGGCTGGTCGGCAGCCCGCCCGGCCTGGCCGTTGCCCGTCGTGCCGTTCGCGCCCGACGCGGAGCCCTCGATCTCCCGGGGTGCCTCGCCCTGGTCCAGCTCGCCCTTGAGCCGGGCCAGCTCCCGGTCCACGTCGTGGCTCGCACCCATCGAGTCCAGCTCACGCTGGATGTCGTCGTTCGGCTGCGCGGTCACGTCGTCCAGGGCCCCGGAGGCCATCAGCTCGTCGATAGCGCCGGCCCGGGCCTGCATCTGCGCCGTCTTGTCCTGGGCCCGCTGCACCGCCATGCCCACGTCGCCCATCTCCTCGGAGATGCCGGACACGGCCTCGCCGATCCTGGTCTGGGCCTCGGCGGCGGTGTACGTGGCCTTGATGGTCTCCTTCTGCGTGCGGAAGGCTTCCACCTTGGACTGGAGCCGCTGCGACGCGGCGGTCAGCTTCTCCTCGTCCGCCTGCAGGTTCTGGTACTGCGTCTGCAGGTCGCCCAGCTGGGTCTGCAAGCGCCGACTTGCGGGTCAGCGCCTCACGGGCCAGATCTTCCCGTCCAGCGCCGAGCGCCGTCCGGGCCTGGCCATCCAGCTTGGCCTGCTGCTGCTGCAGCGTGTTCATCTGGAGCTCAACCCGCTTGCGCGACGTGGCCACATCGGCGACACCCCGGCGGACCTGCGTCAGCATCTCCAGCTGGCGCTGGTAGGAGTAGTCCAGGGTCTCGCGCGGATCTTCCATCCGGTCCAGGGCCTTATTGGCCTTGGCCTTGAAGATCATCGATACCCGCTTCACCACGCTCATCGGCGCGACCATCCCCTCATCGTGTAACGCTGCCGCCAGCCACCTGCGGCGCACTAGCCGGCACCCCCCGTGCTCTGGCCGCCACGCCTGCAGGCTGGTGGCACACAGCCTACGCGGTCAAACAGGGCGCAGCCATCACGGCGGGAAGGCTCGCCTCTGGTGATCCGCGGCGTTCGTCCCGGTAGGCTGACACCGTGTTCAGACGACGTAGCACGGCCACCCAGGACGCCCCGGCTGAGGGTACCCCGGGCGCTTCAGCAGCCGATCAGGCCGACCGGGCCCGCGCTTCGCAGACGGCGGGCAAGGGCCGGCCGACTCCCAAGCGCAGCGAGGCGGAGCGCCGCCGCCGGTACAACGCCCCGAGTGACCGGAAAGAGGCGCTGCGCCAGTCGAAGACCAGGGACCGCTCGACGCGGGCCCGCAAGTCCGAGGCCATGCGGCGCGGCGAGGAGTGGGCGCTGCCCGCCAAGGACAAGGGCCCGGTCCGGGCGCTGGCCCGCGACTACGTGGACTCGCGGCGGCGGGTCAGCGAGTTCTACATGTACGGCCTGGTCGTACTGCTGTTCCTGCTGTTCCTGCACAACCCCGTGGTGCAGACGGTGCTGCCCGCGCTGCTGATCGTCATGGTGGTCGTCATGATCGTCGAGGGGTACTTCGTCGGCCGCAAGGTCACCGCCATGGCCGGGGAGCGCTTCCCCGGGGAGAGCACCCGGGGAATCAAGATCTACTCGGCCATGCGGGCCCTGCAGATCCGCCAGCTGCGTTTCCCCAAGCCGAGAGTGAAGCCGGGCGCCACAGTCTGAGGCATCCCCGGGTTTGGGCCCGGACCCCTCCGCGGGCTGGCGGCGGCGTTGCCCTAATGTCGTGCGTTATGGAACATCGTCACCTGGGGCGAAGTGGCCTCAAAGTCAGTGAGATTGCCTACGGGAACTGGATTACGCACGGTTCCCAGGTCGAGGAGGACGCCGCCCGGGCGTGCGTCGCGGCGGCCCTGGACGAGGGCATCACCACCTTCGACACGGCCGACGTCTACGCGGGACCCGGGCCGAAGAGGTTCTCGGCCGCGCGCTGCACGGGGTCCGCCGGGAGTCGGTCGAGATCGCTACCAAGGTCTTCTGGCCGACCGGCTCCGGGCCCAACGACCGCGGCCTGTCCCGCAAGCACATCATCGAGTCGGTGCACGGGTCGCTGCGCCGCCTGCAGACCGACTATCTGGACCTCTACCAGGCGCACCGCTACGACCACGAGACCCCGCTGCCGGAGACCCTGCGCGCCTTCGAGGACCTGGTCCGCCAGGGCAAGGTGCTGTACGTGGGCGTCTCGGAGTGGCGGGCCGAGGAGATCGCCGCCGCGCTGCGGATCGCCGACGAGATGGGCTTCGACCGGATCGTCTCCAACCAGCCGCAGTACAACATCATCTGGCGGGTGATCGAGTCCGAGGTGGTCCCCCTGTGCGAGAAGGAGGGGATCGGCCAGATCGTCTTCTCCCCCATCGCCCAGGGCATCCTGACCGGCAAGTACCGCCCGGGCGAGCCCATGCCCGCCGAGTCGCGGGCCACCGATCCCAGCGGGTCCGGGTTCATCAAGCGCTTCCTGCACGACGACCTGCTCGCCCGGGTGGCCGCCCTGCAGCCGATCGCCGGGGAGGCTGGCCTGTCCATGGCCCAGCTGGCCGTGGCCTGGGTATTGCAGAACCCCAACGTGTCGGCGGCGATCATCGGCGCCACCCGGCCGGAGCAGGTCCGGGAGAACGTCAAGGCCTCGGGGGTCCGGCTCGACCCGGAGGTGCTCCGGCAAATCGACGACGTGCTCGGGGACGCCATCCGGCGCGACCCGGCCCTCACCCAGAGCCCCGAGCACCGGCCCTAGTAGTCCGGGGGGCGACCCCCTGGACCCGCTGGCCGGGAGGCGCCGACCGCCGGGCCGGTCGCGCCGACGCCGGGTCGGCGAGCACCGCCTGCGGCGGGCGCGCCCAGGCGTGCGCCCGCTCGGACTTCAGCGTCGCGGGGTCCAGGGGGTCGCCCCCCGGATTACTCAGCGCGCAGGCTCATGGGGCCGTACTCGACCCTGTTCTCCTCGAGCAGGGACACCTGGTCCACGCCGCCTGCCAGGAGCTCACGCCAGTTCTCGCCGAGCCAGCTCTCCGCGTCGCCCTGGCTGGCGAACGTTTCCCTGGGCACTCCCCGGGACGGCACCACAGTCCCGTCCGTCGTTTCGAACTGCCAGGTCCAGGCCATGTCTTCGCCGCCTCCTTAGTACGCGGTAAGCGACAGTAGCCCACCCGCGGCGGCCGCCGCGCCGGGCCCCAGGCCCCCGGGCGGTCACCGGCCGGGAACGGGATAACCGGCGCCGATTGCCTGGATAGGTGATATGTGGTGTCCTATCCGAGACAGGGCATGGGTCGCATATGGGCCCACCCTGCAGAACGGCAGCAGACGCGGCCGGGAAACTGTTAAGTTCTATGGGCAGCCCTGAGCCGGGCGCCGCGGCACGTGTCCCCCTGGCTCAGCCCCGGGAGCAAGGTGGTGACGACATGGCGCGCGTTGTCGTCGTTGGTGATCTGATGACCGACACGGTCGCTCACGCAGCCCTTCCGCTAGCGAAGGGCAGTGACACACCGGCTACGGTCAGTATGCACGGTGGTGGCTCAGGCGCGAACATCGCGGCCTGGCTGGCCGCGGACGGTGGCGAGGTAGCCTTCGTCGGCCGCCGCGGCGCGGACATCGCCGGCCGGAACCGGGACATGGAACTGATGGGCTACGGCGTTGACGCCCGGCTGGTCATGGATCCGGACCGGCCCACCGGGACCTGCGTGGTCATGGTGACCCACAAGGGCGACCACACGATGATGTCGGACCCCGGCGCGAACGCCGCGCTGCACCCCGACGACCTGCCCAAGGACCTGTTCGCGCCCGGTGCCCACCTGCACATGTCCGGTTACACGATGCTGAACGAGGGATCCCGGTCCGCTGCCCTGGCCGCGTTCGGCCACGCGGGCCGGGCCGGCATGACGATCTCGGTGGACGGCGCCTCATCCGCGCCGCTGGAGCGGGTGGGGGCCGAGCCGTTCCTCGAGATGACCAACGGGGTAACCCTGCTGATCGTCAACGCGGACCAGGCGGCCGTGCTCACCGGCCGGGAGGACCCGGAATCGGCGGCGCACGTGCTGACCGCCTGGTATCCCGAGGTCGTGGTGAAGCTGGGGGCCGACGGGGCGCTGTACGCGAACGGCCGTCCCGAGCCGGTCCGCTCCCTCGCCCTGCCGGTCGAGACGTTCGTGGACGGGACCGGGGCCGGGGACGCCTTCTGTGCCGGTTTCCTCCCGGCCTGGCTGGACAAGAAGCCGCCGCTCGAGGCGCTGGGCAGCGGGTGCCGCCTGGCCGCGAACGCGCTCGGACTGGTCGGTGCCCGGCCCGCTCTCTGAGTCCAGCCCGCGAGCCGCCTTTCTGGACGGGCTCTTTTCCCTGGAGGGCCGGGTGGCCCTCGTGACCGGGGGCAGTTCCGGGATCGGTCATGCGATGGCCCGCGCCCTGGCCCTGGCCGGCGCCCGGGTCGTCCTGCTGGCGCGCGGTAAGGACGGCCTCGCCGACGCCGCGGCGGCCATCCAGTCAGCCGGTGGGACGGCCGCCTGGGTGCAGGCCGATCTCGCCGATCCGGCCGCGGCCCAGCGCGCGGCCGAGGAGACCGTGGCGCTGTACGGGGAACCGGACATCCTGGTCAACGCGGCCGGCGCCAACCCGCGCCCGCCGCTCGGCGAGCAGACCCTGGAGCAGTGGGCCGAGGTGATGGCGGTGAACCTCACCGCCCCGTTCGTGCTCGGCCAGTGCTTCGGGCCGGCGATGGCCCGGCGCGGCTGGGGGCGGATCATCAACGTCGCCTCTCAGCAGGCGGTCCGGGCGTTCGGCAACAGCGGCGGTTACGGTGCGTCCAAGGCTGGGCTGGCCGGGCTGACCCGGTCCCAGTCCGAGGCCTGGGCCGGGAGCGGCGTGTGCTGCAACGCGATCACGCCCGGATTCGTGGCCACCCCGCTCACCGTGGCCGTGGCCAGCGATCCGGTACGCTCCGCGGCCCTGGCCGCCCGCACCATGATCGGCCGTAACGGCGAGCCCGCCGACTTCGAGGGCGTGGCCGTGTTCCTGGCCAGCCGGGCCAGCGACTACGTCACCGGCCAGCTCATCTTCGTGGACGGCGGCTTCTCGGTCACCTAGGCCAGCCGGGCCGCGCCGAACTGGCTGACCGTGCGGCTGACCGGCCTGCTGCCGCGTTCAGCCTGACCGAGGGAGCCGGAAGCCCCAGTTCAGCATCCGCGCGGCATCCTGCGCGCCCGCCGCCGTTCCGGTGGCCGGACTGTGCAGCACGACCCCGATCAGCGCCCGGCCGTTCCGCATCGCCTCGAACAGCAGGCAGTGGCCAGCCTTGTCGGTGTAGCCGTCCTTGATCCCGGCGGCCCCCCGGTACGAGCCGATCAGATCGTCGGTGTTGTCCCACCAGTAGCCGTGATGACCGTGCCCCTTGGCCAGGTGATAGAAGGACCGGTCCACGACGGACCGGAAAGCCGGGTACCGCATGGCCGCGAGGCCGAGCCTGAGCAGGTCGGACGGCGTGGAGTACGTCGAGGTCTCGGTGGGGTAGGGAAGGCCGTCTGGTGAGGTGAAATGGGTGTGCGCCATGCCCAGCTGAGCGGCGGTCGCGTTCATCCGCGCGAGGAAGGCATCCAGGCCGGGCCCGTAGGCGTTCGCGAGGGTATACGCCGCATCCGCCCCCGAGGGCAGCAGCAGGGCCTCCAGCAGCTCCCGGGCCGTGAGCACGTCCCGCGGGCGCAGCGCGGCGGTTTCGCCCCCGTACTTCCAGGCGTAGGTGACCGCGGCCTTCGGCACCCGGATCTCCCGGCCCAGGTCGCCGCTCTTCAGCACCAGCAGGGCCGTCATCACCTTGGTCACGCTCGCCATCGGCCGCTGCGTGTTCACCTCGCGGCCCCACAGGACCTGGCCGGTGGCCGCGTCGGCCAGCACCGCGCCCCTGGCCTTCACCCCGCTCGGCGCGCCAGTCACCTTGATCGCCCGGCGGATGGCCGGGCTGGCCGCGGGGTGGGACGGGGAAGGCGCGGCGGGGACCCGTGTCCCAGCCCCAGCCATCGCCGCGGGCCTGGGCGCGTCCGGCCGCTGGGCCGCGGCCGTGGACGTGCACGCGGAGACACCGCCGATGATGGCGGCACTGGTCAAGGCGGCGCAGGCCGCTGGCCCGACGATCCGTCCCCTCAGGCGCATAACAGCTCTAGTTCCCACTCGCATCCAGATCAGCCCGCTAACCCGTCCGGTGAGCCGCCCAGGATGCTGGCCCCGCCGCCGCCGGTCACCACGATATGACCGTTACGGGAGAATAGCCGCGCCGGCGGCGGGAGACCCTATGCACGCGCCGGCCGTTCTCGGCGGACGATCCTGGACTGCGCGCCACGCCAGCGGCATTGGACTCCTCTGTCACCGCCAGGCGGCACAATGGCGGACATGGCACGACGCACCGCGACACCCCCGCCGCCCGAGGACTTCGAGGAAAACATCGTCGATATCGATGTTGCCGAGGAGATGAGGGGCAGCTATCTCGAGTACGCCTACTCCGTCATCTACCAGCGGGCCCTGCCCGACGCCCGGGACGGGCTGAAGCCGGTCCAGCGCCGGATCCTGTACCAGATGAACGAGATGGGCCTGCGGCCCGACCGCGGCCACGTCAAGTCCGCCCGGGTGGTCGGCGAGGTCATGGGCCGCCTGCACCCCCACGGCGACAGCGCGATCTACGACGCGCTGGTCCGGATGGCCCAGCCGTGGGCGATGCGGCTGCCGCTGGTCGATGGGCACGGCAACTTCGGCTCGCCCGGCGGGGACGACTCCCCGGCCGCGATGCGGTACACCGAGGCCCGGCTGACCGCCGCGGCCATGGAGATGGTGGCCTCGATCGACGAGGACACCGTCAACTTCCAGCCGAACTACGACGGCACCGAGACCCAGCCCGAGGTGCTGCCCGCGGGCCTGCCGAACCTGCTGGTGAACGGCACCGCCGGGATCGCGGTGGGGATGGCCACCAACATGGCCCCGCACAACCTCGGCGAGGTGATCGCCGCGGCCCGGCACCTCATCGCCAACCCCGAGGCCAGCCTGGACGAGCTGATGCGCTACGTTCCCGGGCCTGACCTGCCGACCGGCGGCAAGATCGTCGGCCTGGACGGGATCAGGGAGGCGTACGAGACCGGCCGCGGGATCTTCCGCACCCGGGCCACCGCCCGGGTCGAGAAGATCACGCCGCGCCGCGACGGCATCGTGGTCACCGAGCTGCCGTACGGCGTCGGCCCGGAGAAGGTGATCTCCCGCATCAAGGACCTGGTGCAGGCCAGGAAGCTGGCCGGGATCGCCGACCTGAAGGACCTGACCGACCGGCACCGCGGGCTGCACCTGGTCATCGAGATCCGCGGCGGGTTCCATCCCGAGGCCATCCTCGACGAGCTGTACCGGCTGACGCCGATGGAAGAGACGTTCGGCATCAACAACGTCGCCCTGGTGGACGGCCAGCCACGGGTCCTTGGCCTCCGTGAGCTGCTGAGCATCTACGTCGACCACCGCATCGACGTGGTCCGGCGGCGCTGTGAGTTCCGCCGGCGCAAGCGCGCGGACCGGCTGCACCTGGTGGACGGGCTGCTCATCGCCCTGCTCAACATCGACGAGGTCATCCAGGTCATCCGGGCCAGCGACGACTCCGCGCAGGCCAAGGAACGGCTCATGTCGGTCTTCGACCTGTCCGAAATCCAGGCCCAGTACATCCTGGACACGCCGCTGCGCCGCCTGACCCGCTACGACCGGCTGGAGCTGGAGCGGGAGCGGGAGACCCTGCAGCGGGAGATCGCCGAGCTGACCGCGATCCTGGAGTCGGAGACGAAGCTCCGCGCGCTGGTCTCCAGTGAGCTGGGCGACGTCGCCAAGCGGTTCGCCAGCCCGCGGCGCACCGTGCTGCTGGAAGGCAGCGGCAAGGCCCGGACGGCGGCGGTCCCGCTGGAGGTGGCCGACGACCCGTGCCTGGTGCTGCTGTCGTCCGCCGGGCTCATCGCGCGTACCGCGACCCGGCCTCCCGGCGACCCGGCGGCCGACGGCACCCTGGAATCGGCCGCCCTGGACAGTAGCCGGGACGCGGCCGGAGCCGCCGCGGGTCCGCGCGCGGCGCACGACGCGATCATCGCCACCGCGGCGACCACCGTCCGGGGAACCACGGCCGTGGTCACCTCCCAGGGCCGGCTGATCCGGGTCGGAGTGCTGGAGATCCCGGCCCTGCCGCCCAGCGCCCACTCCCCCGCGCTGGCCGGCGGCGCGCCGATCGCCGAGTTCGTGTCCCTCGAGGCGGGCGAGACCGTGGTGGGGCTGGCCGCGCCGGACGGAACGCCGGACGGGCTCGCCCTCGGCACCGCGGGCGGCGTGGTCAAGCGGGTCGCGGCCGACTACCCGGCCAACGCCACCGAGTTCGAGGTCATCTCCCTGAAGGAGGGCGACCGGGTGGTCGGCGCGGTCCAGCTGACCAGTGAGGATACGGACCTGGTGTTCATCACGACCGACGCCCAGCTGCTCCGGTTCCAGGCCGCGGCGGTCCGCCCGCAGGGCCGCGCGGCCGGCGGGATGGCCGGGATCCGGCTCTCGGCGGGCGCGGCAGTGGTCTGGTTCGGCGCGGTGCCGGATCCGGTGGCCGGCCCCGGGACCGGCCCGGGTGCGGCAGGCGACGCGGCCGGGGACGCGGTAGTGGTCACCGTGGCCGGGAGCAGCCAGGCGCTGCCCGGGACCGCCGCCGCCACGGTCAAGGTGACCCCGTACCGGGAGTACCCGGCCAAGGGACGGGCCACCGGCGGCGTGCGCTGCCATCGGTTCCTCAAGGGCGAGGACATCCTGGTGCTCGCCTGGGCAGGCCCGGCACCGGCCCGGGCCGCGACCGAGGCGGGCGTCCCGGTCTACCTGCCCGACGCGGACGGCCGCCGGGACGGCTCCGGGGAGCGCATCCGCCAGGGACTGGCCGCCCTGGGCGGCACCGCACCGCCCCGCTAACCGAGAAGGCCGGACGTCGCAGGACGCCACGGCCCGGGCGTGGCGGGCGTATGAGGCGGGCGGGCTGGGCCGGGCACCGGACGGCCGACCGCCGCGGCCAGCGCGGTCAGCAGGTCGCGCGGCCCGGCGTAGGGCGGGTCGCCGAACTGCCACCACCGGGCGAGCTGCAGGCCCCGGGCCCCGGGATAGAAGGCCTCGTCGCCGAAGCACCCGGCCCGGGCCAGCGCGGCCAGGTCCTCGTCGTCCTCGGCTAACGTGACCACGAACGCCGCGGCGTCCAGGAGCGCCGCCGCACATCTCGCGGTCCGGATCGGGTCGTTGCCGGCGCGGACCAGCCGCCAGGCGGCCTGCGCGCGGAGGAACTCCGCCATGAGAATCTGTCTTGTCACTCTGGGTATCGTACTCTTTACGAAATGTAGTTAGCGTGAACGCCCCGCCCGGGCAGCGAGCGCGGTGAGTTGGTGATCATGGGATTGCTGGGGCTCCAGCCCCAGCAATCCCATGATCACGCTGACGGCAAGCCCGTCCCGGGCCGGAGGTC
>CAWINS010000078.1:0-34977 GCA_963837335.1 uncultured Actinomycetes bacterium
AAGTAACGGATTCTCCGCCGCGGCTACGCCTGGGCTTCGCGCCCATCAGGACAGCGGCGGATAAGGTCCATGGCGGACGGCAGACGGCTGGTCTCGTCGGCGGTCAGGGCCGGGTCGGAGCGGCGCATGGCCATGGCCTGGTCCAGCATCCGCAGCGGACCCCCGCCGGCGAACCGCAGGAAGGCCGTCAGCACGACGCTCGCCAGCGCGGCCATCTCGTGCGCCTCGTCGGCCGCGACCTGGGCCAGGATCAGCGCCGAGACGGCGAGGTCCAGGTCCGGCGGGCCTTCCGCGCTGTTGCGCCAGTCGATGACCACGGGCCCGCCGGGGCTGAGGATCACGTTGCCCGGGTGGAGGTCTAAGTGCAGGACCCGGGCGTCAGGATCGCCGCTCAGCCGCGGTGGCAGCCCGTGCAGCTGGCGGTGCAGGCTGAGCAGCAGCGCGGCGCCGATCTCCGGGCGGATGCCGCGGGACAGCAGCGCCTGCAGCATCGTGGGGGAGGCAAAGCGTTCCATCACCAGATCGGTGCCCTGGGCCTCGTAGATCCTCGGCACCGGGAAGCCGAGCGCCGCCACATAGGTCATGACGGGAACCTCGGCGGACACCTCGTTTCCGTCGCGGTACCGGCGGAGGACTCGCTGCTCGTCAAGGGCGAACACATCCGCGCTGCGTCCCGAGCTGATGAGGACCGGAGGTGGCACGCTCCGACGTTAGCGGACCGCGTCAAGTTCCGCGAGATCGTCCCATATCCGCCGCTAGATCACACCGGGCCGGTGATTCCCGGGAGCGGGCCGGTGGTAGGGGTGGACTGACGAGGGGGGACCTCATGAAATCCAAGATCGTTGAGGACGCGGACGTCGTTACCTATGTGGTGGTGTGCGACCCGGGCGATGAGGCGATGGCCTCGCTGAAGCAGTTCGCGCGCTCCGAGCGCCTGGAAGCGTCGCAGATCACCGGCGTCGGGGGTTTCGAGCGGGCCATACTCGGCTGGTTCGACCGTGCGGCTAAGCAGTTCCGCCACATCCCGGTGGATGAGCCCACCGAGGTGCTCTCGCTGATCGGTGACGTGGCCGAGGACCAGGGCGGTCCGGCCCTCAATATCCACGTGGTCCTCGGCCTGTCCGATGGGACGACCCGCGGCGGGCACCTCATCGAGGGCCAGGTGTTCCCGACGCTGGAGCTGGTCGTGACCGAGAACCCGGCGGAGCTGCGCAGGGTGATGCACCCCGACCTGGGGGTCGCGCTCATCGATCTCGACCGGTCGCAGACGTGACCTGGCGGCTCGGCCCCCCGGCCTTCCGGGCGGCGGGGATACTGAGCTTATGGTTGATGACAACGCACGGGACCGGGCCATCTATCACGCGCTGAAGGCCGCCGACGAAGTCGCTGCGGCGCTGCAGACCCATCTCATTGAGGAGCATGGGGCCGATCCCGACCGGGCGGTCGCGCAGAACTCGTTCACGAACTCGTTCAAGCTGCTGCGGCAGGCCCGCGAACGGCTGGGTGAGGGGCTGCGGGCCGTCGGGGCCGACAACATCGCCGGATCGGACGGGATTTCGCTGCGCAACTCCTGATAACACTGGCTGATGGCGCACGAGCAGGACGACGAGCAGGCTCCCGGTTCCGCTGCGGCTGAGCGGGCGCCCGGCGGTCATCACGACCTGCTCGGCTCAGTGCCAGCGCCGAAGGACACCGGCGGGTCGGAGAGCCTGATCACGGTCCTGGTCGCGTTCGCGGTCAACGTGCTCATCGCCGTGGCGAAGTCGGCCGCCGCCGCCTTGACCGGGTCGGCGTCGCTGCTGGCTGAGGCCGCGCATTCCTGGGCCGATACGGGCAACGAGATCTTCCTGCTGATCGCCGACCGGCGGTCGCGCCGCCCGCCGGACGCCGCCCACCCGTTCGGTCACGGCCGGGAGGCCTACGTCTGGTCGCTGTTCGCCGCGATCGGGCTGTTCGTGGCCGGCGCTGCGGTCTCCGTCACCCGCGGCATCCAGGAACTCATCAGACCGGAGGCGGCCGGGTACTTCCTGGTCGGGTACGTGGTCCTGGCTCTCTCGTTCGTCCTCGAGGGCGTCTCCTTCCTGCGGTCGGCCCGGCAGGCCAGAGGCGAGGCCGAGTCGCTGCAGCGCGATCTCCTCGAGCACGTCCTGGCCACCTCCGATCCCACCCTGCGGGCGGTGTTCGCGGAAGACGCCGCCGCGCTGGTCGGCCTGGTGATCGCGGCCGCCGGCCTGGGCGCCCACCAGCTCACCGGTTCCCCGGTGCCGGACGCTGCCGGCTCGATCCTGGTCGGCGTGCTGCTCGGGGTGGTCGCGATCCTCCTGATCAACCGCAACCTTCGCTTCCTGGTCGGCCAGGAAGTTGACCCCCGGGTGCGGGCGGCCACCATCACGGCCCTGCTGGCCGCGCCGGAAGTCGCCCGGGTCACCTACCTGAGGCTGGAGATCGTCGGGCCGCGGATGGTCTCGGTGATCGGCGACGTCGACCTCGCCGGCGACGACACCGAGTCGCACGTGGCCGTCCGGCTGCGGGCGCTGGAGGCGGAGATCAGCGCCTCACCCGCCGTGGCCGGCGCCGTGCTGAGCCTGTCCGCGCCGGACGAGCCGTCCCTGGTGGTCTAGGTCGACCCGGCACTGGCCCGCCCCGCAGCCGGACCGCCGGCGTCCGGGAGGCGTTCGCCGCTCCCGCGCGATGATGCGCGGATGGGCTCCATGTTTCCTGAAGATTTTATTGCCATCTCTTGGGTGTTACGGGAGTATCTGCTCGTAGCACTCCTACAGTGGCCGGTTATGTCTGTCAGTATTTGCCTGGTTTGCCAGATACACCGTCGGGGGTCAGCTTGTCGTGGCACACGCTCCGTGACGAGTAGCCATGGGAAGGGGTTCGGAGGGGGCGTCGCCCGGCCGTGAGCTGAGACCAATACGGAGACAGGCTCCGAAAGGACTGGCCGCTCTGCGGGTAAAACCGCGCTCCAGGTCCCGCCTATGGATGAAAGGACAGACGTTGAAGCGATACATCATGGCTGCGATCAGTCTCCTGAGCTTCCTCGTCCTCGCGGGCGCCTCGCTTCCGGCGAGCGCCGCGACCCACGCTGGCACACAGGCCCAGGTCAAGAGGGCCGCCGCCGCAACCACCAACCTCGAAGATCCCGTGTGCCAGAGTTACAACTCGCTGTGCGTGGACACGTCGAGTACCCCCGCGGGCGGATACGTCGGACACGACGAGCCGTCGATCGAGTTCAAGTCCGGCCGGGCCGGAACGGGCAATGACATGACCTACACGATGACCTTGCCCAGGGACCCGAAGAAACAGCCCAACGCCAGCGGAGTGGGCGGGTCAACCTGGAATTTCCAGCTCCGGCCCACGTTCTGGTTCGGGCTCACCCTCTGCGACACCCAGTCCGCGCCCGAGTTCACCCACAAGTGCAAGCCCGACTCGGACGCCAACAACCTGGTGGGCACCAATCCCAAGGCGCGGGACTACATCGGGAAGCACCCCGGTAACGCGTTCATGGAGTTGCAGTTCTACGGCCCGGGCTATGTGCCCCAGTTCGAGGGCTTCGGCTGCGCCAAGACGCAGTACTGCGCGGCGATGACCATCGACAGTTTCGTGCAGAACCAGAACACCGGCGTCGCGAACACCAGCGCCTGCAACAACTACGTTCTCGGCGGGCCCGAGCCGATCAACTGGGCGTACATCACCAAGAGCGGGAAGTCCCAGGCCCCGGCGAACCCGTTGTTCACCGGCACGCTGACCAACCCGAACTTGGCCGCGGTGAACCCGGACCTCAAGAAAGACCTGCTCATGAGGCCCGGCGATGTGGTCCGGTTCCGGATCCATGACACCCGGGCCGGGCTCCGCATCGACATGGCCGACCTGACCACCGGCAAGCACGGCTCGATGACCGCGTCCGTGGCCAACGGCTTCGGCCACATCCTGTACACGCCGAAGTCCAAGACGTGCCAGGCGAAGCCGTACGCGTTCCACCCGGAGTACTCGACGGCCAACCCGCGCGGCAACACGTGGTCGGCGCACACGTACAACGTGTCCATGTCCGACGAGATCGGGCACTTCGAGAACTGCCTGGCCATTAACGCGAACGGCGAGTGCACCAAGGCCGGCGGCCAGGACCCAAGCCTGGACGCGGACGACGATGGCTGCGTGCCGGGAACCGACTCGCTGCAGGTGAAGATCGACGGCTGCTTCGCCCCCGATGGGGATTATGACGGGCAGTCCTACCGCCTGGACTGGCCGGGCACCAACCCGAACGTCGCCCAGGACCGGGCCCTGCACCCGTCGCCGGTCCTGTTCACCAGCCCGCTCAGCCGCGGCAGGAACTACCGCACAATCGCCTTCGAGACCGACCTGCCGCGAATCGAGGCCTCGGACTCGCAGCTCAACCCGCCCTTCTGCGACCGGACGACCGGCGCGAACTGCGTGAACCCGCCACACGGTGCGCAGTTCTACCCGTTCTACTCGACCACAGTGAGGCACGGGTCGTGCACCTGGCAGGAGGGCGGCAAGTACCTGCCCCGGACCACGAACGACTTCGGCGGCAGTTCCAGCACTGAATACGGACCGCTGCTGAAGACCGTCTACCCCGAGGCCGGATTCACCACGGCGACGCTCATCAACAACTTCAACAGCGGGAACATGCGGAACCCCTGCCGGGTCGGCTAGGGGCAGCCGGGTCATCTACCAGTAATCGGGTCATCTACCAGAAAGCGGCACGGACTGCGGCGGCAGAGGGGTACGCCGTCGCGGTCCGTGCCTGCCCGGGGCGGCGGCCTGCGGCCGGACTATGGGGTGGGCACGCTGCTCGGATGCGTCCCGGCTACCAGCCGGCCGTAGCTGCCGGCTGCCTCGCTCAGCAGCCGTCCGGGCCGCGATGACCAGGCCCACTGCCGGACCGGGCCCACCCCGGTGACGCTGGCACAGCCGGAGTCCCGGATGAGAACCGGCGGGTAGCGGCGGCCCGCGGCGGTGAACTCCAGCCGGAGCGCCCCGCCCAGGGCGGCCGGGCAGCGCATCCCGCCCGGCATCCGGGGGAGCGCGCAGAGCGCGGCGGCCAGGGCCGCGGCCCGGGGCGCGGCGGTGATAGTCAGCGCCCGCGGGAGGATCTCCTCGGGGTGGGGGGCGGTGAGCCGCATCACGACCTGATCGACCTTCGCACTACCGGCGCACAGCGGCGCGACCGGCCGGCGCGGCCGCGGCGCTCGCCTGGGGGTGCCCCGTCCCGGCCGTGGCCTGCGGCCCGCTACCGCCGCTGGCCGCGCTGCCGCAGGCGGCCAGCCCCAGCAGCGGCGATGGACGCGCCCAGCACGGCCAGCCGCCGCGTCGTGATCTGCCCGTGCATTCCGCCGTCGCCGTCCACATCGGTTGGACGGGCCGCAGCCGGCCACGGTTCCATTTCCGTATCGCCGGCCTGCTGGCCGCCCGGCTTCGACGTAGGTTTCCGCCTGTACGCGGGTAGCTCCAAGGAGCGGCTCGGGCGGAAGGGGCAGGCATGACGGAACTGGTGCTGCTGGGGACGGCGGGTGCGCCCCTGCCCGTCGCTGGACGCGGCGGGATCTCCTCAGCGCTCGTCGTGGGCGACCGGGTCTTCGTGATCGACTGCGGCCGGGGGTCGCCGTCCGCGTTCGCCGACGCGGGCCTGCGCTTCTCCCGCCTGGAGGCGGTGTTCCTCACCCACCTGCACGCCGATCACGTCGGTGACCTGCCCGGCATGCTCCTGTACGGGTGGGGTGTCCGCACCGGCGACGACGGGCCGCTGCCCCCGATCCGGGTCTACGGGCCGCCGCGGCCCCCCCTGCTGCCCGACGGTGACTCCGCCTTCCACCGCGAGACGACGATCCACCCGGAGCGGCCGGCTCCCGGCACGGCTGACCTGGTCGACAGCCTTCTCGCGGGCTACGCCTACCACCTGAACGTCATGCCGCTGGACGCCCGGATGCCGGATCCGGGAGCCCTCGTCCGGGCCGTCGACCTCCCGGTCCATCCCCCGGCGGACGGCCACCCTCCGGCTCCGCTGGCCGTCATGGAGGATGACGCGGTCCGGGTCACCGCCATCCCCGTGAGGCACGGCCATGTGATGCCGGCGCTCGCCTACCGGTTCGACACCGCGGACGGCTCCGTCGTGTTCTCCGGCGACACCACCGTGGACGACGGCCTGATCGCGCTCGCCGAGGGGGCCGACATCCTGGTCCACCAGGTTGCCGACCTGGGCTACCTGGAGCGGCACGGCGTCACCGGTGAGGCGCTCCGGCGGATGGCCGGGCTGCACACCGACGTCTGCGAGGTCGGGGGCGTCGCCGAGCGTGCCGGGGTTGGCGAGCTGATCCTCAGCCACTACCTCCCGGCGGAGCCGGACGCGATTTCCGAGGCGGAATGGGCTGAGCGCGCGGGACGGGGCTTCGCCGGGACCACCACGGCGGGCCGGGATGGGCTGCGCAGAACCATCCAACGCATTACCCCGCCATCACCTTAATTTTACCTTAATAACTCAATAACGCCCTCTGGCCGGCACATCCTGTCCCGCCCAGTGGGGCTTCCGGCAAAGGGGCAGAACCGGGCCCCGGCCGGGCTTCTTATTCTTTTATGCCGTTGTTAGCCTGGCTTCGTAGATCGTCCCTCCCGGCCCGCGTGATCAGCTGTGAGCTGTCGCGCCGGGCCGGACCTGAGAGGAGCAGCAGTGGCTTCCAGCGTGGCTGACGCAATGGTGGCGTTGTTGAAAAGCTCGGGGGTGCGCCGGGTCTACGGGGTTCCCGGTGACTCCCTGAACGGGTTCACCGATGCGATGCGCCGCGATGGCGGCATCAGCTGGGAGCACGTGCGCCACGAGGAGGCGGCCGCGTTCGCGGCCGGCGCGGAGGCCGCGCTGACCGGCGAGCTGGCGGTGTGCGCGGGCAGCTGCGGGCCGGGCAACCTGCACCTGATCAACGGCCTGTACGACGCCAACCGGAGCCGGGTGCCGGTGCTGGCGGTCGCGGCGCACATCCCGGAGGTCGAGATCGGCCTGCAGTACTTCCAGGAGACACATCCGCAGGAATTGTTCCGCGAAGCCAGCGTGTACTGCGAGCTGGTCAGCATCCCCGAGCAGATCCCGCACGTCATGGAGAGCGCGATGCGCGCGGCGCTGGAGCGCGGCGGGGTCGCCGTCGTCGTGATCCCCGGCGGGGTGTTCTTCGCCGATGTGCCGTCCGGCGCCATGACGACCCCGGTGCGCAAGTCGGCCTCGGTGATCCGGCCGGCCGACGCCCCGCTCGCGGCCGCGGCGGAGGTGCTGAACGGCGCGAGCCAGGTGACCATCCTGGCCGGGGCCGGCTGCGCGGGCGCGCACGACCAGCTCATGCAGTTCGCGGGCGCTCTGCAGGCCCCGGTCGTGCACGCCATGCGCGGCAAGGAGTTCGTGGAGTACGACAACCGCTTTGACGTGGGGATGACCGGGCTGATCGGGTTCGGCTCGGGGTACCGGGCCATGGAGCACTGCGACGCGCTGGTCATGCTCGGCACCGACTTCCCGTACCGGCAGTTCCTTCCCGGGGGCGTCCCCGTCATCCAGGTTGACGTGCGGGGGGAGAACATCGGCCGCCGGGTGCCGGTCGCTTTCCCGCTCGTGGGCACGGTCAAGGACACCATCGAGGCGCTGCTGCCGCTGCTGGAGGCCAAATCCGACAGCAAGCACCTGGACCGGATGACCGCCCACTACCGGCGGGCCCGGTCCAAGCTGGACAAGCTCGCCGACGCGCGGCCGGGCAACTCGCCGATCCATCCGCAGTTCGTGGCGGCCACGATCAACCGGCTCGCCGCGGCCGACGCGGTCTTCACCGCGGACGTGGGGACGTCGTGCATCTGGATGGCCCGGTACGTGCGGATGAACGGTTCACGCCGGCTGATCGGCTCGTTCAATCACGGGTCGATGGCCAACGCGCTCCCGCAGGCCATCGGGGCGCAGGCCGCCCGCCCGGGCCGCCAGGTGATCTCCATGTCCGGGGACGGCGGGCTGGCCATGCTGCTCGGCGAGCTCATCACGCTGCGCCAGCAGCACCTTCCGGTGAAGGTCGTGGTGTTCAACAACGGCGCGCTGTCCTTCGTGGAGCTGGAGATGAAGGCGGCCGGGATCGTCACCTACGGCACCGATCTGGACAACCCGGACTTCGCCGGGATCGCCCAGTCCGCCGGGCTGTTCGGGGCCCGGGTGGAGAAGGCCGGCGAACTGGAGGACGCGCTGCGCGCGGCGTTCAGTCACGACGGCGCGGCGCTGGTCGACGTCCGCACCGAGCGCTACGAGCTCTCGCTGCCGCCCAAGCTCACCTACGGCGAGGTCAAGGGCTTCACGCTGTACGCGACCAGGACCGTGCTGTCCGGCGGGGGCAAGGAACTGGTCGAGCTGACCAAGACGAACCTGCGGGAACTGGACATCGAGTGAGCGGGACCTGGAATGAGGTAAGGAGTCGGCGGTTATGGGCAGTCTCGAGGAGATCCTGGCCGGCTACGAGGGCCTGCAGGCCGGCCAGGAAGCGTTCTACAAGGATCTGCATCGCCATCCCGAGTTGTCGCACCAGGAGCACCGCACGGCCGAGCGGGTCGCCGCGGAACTGCAGGCGTATGGCTGCACCGTCCAGACCGGCATCGGCGGGACGGGAGTCGTGGGCACCCTGGCCAATGGCGCCGGGCCCACCGTGCTGCTGCGGGCCGAACTGGACGCGCTGCCGGTCAAGGAGGACACCGGCGCCGACTACGCCAGCACCGCGACCGCGAAGGATGCCCAGGGCCATGAGGTCCCGGTCGCTCACGCGTGCGGCCATGACATGCACATGTCCTGCCTGCTCGGCATGGTCAAGCTCATGTCCGATCACCGTGACCAGTGGAGCGGGACCCTGCTGCCGCTGTTCCAGCCGGCCGAGGAAACCGGCGACGGGGCGCAGGGGATGGTCGACGACGGCCTGTGGAAGCGGATTCCCGTTCCCGACGTGGCCCTGGCCCAGCATCTGCTGTCCGGCATGGCCGGGACGGTGCTGACCCGTTCCGGCCCGTTCATGGCCACCGAAGACAGCATCAACGTACGCCTGTACGGGAAGGGCGGCCACGGCGCCAAACCGCAGAACACCATCGACCCGGTGGTGCTGGCGGCCATGGCTGTCGTCCGGCTGCAGACCATCGTGTCCCGCGAGGTGGCGCCGGGCGAGATCGCGGTGGTGACGGTCGGCAGTGTGCAGGCCGGGACCAGAAGCAACCTCATTCCCGATCACGCCCTGCTGGAGCTGAACCTGCGCAGCTACTCCGAGCAGACCCACGAGCGCATGCTCGCGTCGGTCCAGCGGATCGTGCGGGCCGAGAGCCAGGCCTCCGGCTCACCCCGGGAGCCGGACTTCGACACCGTGGGCAGCTTCCCGCTCACCGTCAACGAGCCGGCCACGACGGACCGGGCAGCCAGCGCGTTCGCCGCCCACTTCGGCGATCGCGCCGGTGAAATCGACCGGCAGACCGTCAGCGAGGACTTCAGCAACATTCCCAACGCCGCCTCCGTGCCGTATACCTACTGGGCGCTGGGGTACACCGACGAGAAGACCTACCGGGCCGCGGAAAAGGCCGGGCGCCTGCAGGATCTGATTTCCAACCACTCACCCAAATTCCTGCCGCCACTGCAGCCCTGCCTGCGGACCGGCACCGAGGCCCTGACCACCGCCGCGCTAGCCTGGCTGGCGCGCAAATAACGCACCGAGACGGCGATTGGACCCGGGATGGGCACTGGAAGGCATGGCATGACCCCGCTCGCCGCCGTCGTGGGCGGCGTCCTGGCCGGGGTCGTCGGGACGGTCTGCCTGGACGCGGTGAACTACCTGAAGTACCGGAGCACGGGCGGCAAGGACAGCCCGCTCGCGTGGGAATTCCCGAAGGTCGTGCGCTGGGACCAGGCGCCTGCCCCCGGGCAGGTCGGCAAGCGCCTGATCGAGGGGTTCACGCAGCGCGAACTTCCGGATCGGTGGGCCGGGCCGGTCAGCACCGTCATGCACTGGTCCTACGGGTCGGGCTGGGGGGCGCTCTATGGGATCCTGGCCGGCTCTCTGCGCAGGCCGAATCCCGTCTACGGCCTGCCGTTCGGCGCGGTGATCTGGGTCTCGGATTACGTCCTCCTCCCAGAGGCCGGGCTCTACAAGCCGATCTGGGACTATGACGCCAAGACGCTGGCCGGTGACCTGGGCGCCCACCTCGGCTACGGCACGGGCACGGCGGCGACCTTCTGGCTGTTCGCGAAGCTCTCGGAGTAGTCGCCGGGTTCCCGGCGGTCAGTAGGTGCATCGCGACGCGGAGGGATAGCCCCCGCGCGCTCACCTTCCCGGAGGACGGCATGAACACGCCCGATACCCAGCCTGTGGCTGAGCCGCTGACCAACGACGGCCGGGAGCCGCAGACCTTGCCCTGGGCGGGGCCGGTGCACGGTCGCGGTGACCGCGGACGACATGCACCTGGTCCTGGACGGCTGCGCATCGAGGGTCGCTGATCCAGCCGTACTGGAGAGCGTCGCCGGGGCTTACCGTGCGAAGTATGACTGGCCCGTGACCGTGATCAATGGTGCCTTTGACGCGCCCTACGGCGCGCCCACGGCCGGCTTGCCGCCTTACCAGCCCTACGAGATCCGCCCGGCCGCAGTCCTCGGCTTCGTCAACGATCCGGCGCTCGGCCCGAGCAGTACCCGCTGGCGATTCTGAACCGGGTCGGTACCGCGGATCGCTAGCGGCGGCGGCCTTCAGGGCGGCCGGCTTACCAGGACAGGCTTACGAGGAGACCAGTTTTCCCAGGTTGACCAGGGATTCCGTGATCTCACGGCGCATTTTGGGGACGAGCAGCCGGATCACCGCGCTGAGTGCGCCCTGGGCGTCCACCTTCTTGACCACCCGGACCCGTCCGCCGGCCACCGGATCGACCACATGGTCGAAGACCAGCTTTCCGATCGGCGTCGGGCATTCGGTGATCCAGCGGTGGCCGGCCTTCCACCATGGTGATGGTGAAGGAACCGCCGAGGTTGCCGCGCTGCTTGGCCCAGCCGGACACTCCTGGCTCGAACGGGCCGTCCAGCCGGGCGATCTCCTTGCTGACATCCCATTCCGGCCAGCGGTCTACGTCGGTCCACACCTTCCAGACCGTGGCTGGGTCAGCTTCGAACGTCGCTTCAGATTCGAATAGGTACATGCCTTGCCCCTCGGGGAGGCGGCGCGGAGATTAAAAGCTAGCCGGCCGATACGGGCGTATGCGCCCACTAAGCACGTTCGTGAGGCATTTGATACCGGACGGCGGCCGTTCGCCTGAATCATCCAGCGGAACCGGTGACCAAAACGAACACCGGGAAGTCCCGGCATGAAACAAGATCGCGACGCGGCGATCCTCACCGCTTCCGGTAATCAGCGGTGGCCCGCGACCGGGCGTCGAGCGGGGGGAGTGCGGGAACGAATGGCGGGGCTGGCGAGTAGCACAAGTCCGGCGATGCTGAACCCGAGCAAGCCGAGCAGATACGGGCTGGCGTTTCCTGTCTCGTGGCCGGTCATTCCGGTCTCTCCGTGGAGCTGGACCACGAACGCGGTACCCCAGATCAGCGCGCTCCACCCGGTGAGCGCGAGCAGGGCGGCCCAGGCGAGGAGGCCGCCGCGCCACACCCGCCAGACGAGGAAGGCCTCGAGAGCGAACCCGGCCAGCCACCCGGCCTGCCTGGTGGCGCCGACCGTCTCAAACCCGATGTTGACGCCCATCCCGGCGTTGAGGCTGCTGCCAACATGGCGGATGTAGACCAGCTCGAACACGTCGAGCACGAGGTACGACCACAGGAGAGCGCCAGCTCCGCTCCGCCAGACCTTCAGCATGTCAGTCTCCCGCGTCGTGCCACGACCCGGCAACGAGTGTAGGTATCTGGTGCCGGGCCCGCCACGGCGGCCCGGTCATGGCCTGGTGAAACGCCGGACCGCGGCTTACGCCCCGCAGGTGGCCGGCAAACCCGGTTCGATAACCTGTCCGTAACGGCTCGGCAGCGCGGCCTTGTTGGTTACCCGGGCTTCAAATGGGCAGCGGCTGGGCGATCCATGACGAGTTTCCCCGCTTCCCGGTGAGCCAGCAGGAGGGCCTTCGCAGATGACCAGCCCCGAAGCGTTCGATGCCGGAGTCGCTCACCAGATCGGGCATTACGCCGACGCGGTGCGGGTACCGTCCGGCAGTCGCTCACCGATGCACAAGGAAGGCCTTTCATGAGCAGCCAGACTCAGCCGCTCACCGGAATCGACCTTGGGGTCGCCGGTGACCTCGCCGCCCAGCTCCGGGTGGACTCCATCCGGTCCAGCACGAGCGCCGGATCCGGGCATCCCACCTCCAGCATGTCCGCGGCGGACCTGCTGGCGGTGCTGGTCGGCCGTCACCTGCACTACGACTGGGACAACCCCCGCGCCGACCACAACGACCACCTGATCTTCTCGAAGGGGCACGCGTCCCCGCTGCTGTACTCCATCTACAAGGCGGTGGGGGTGGTGTCCGACGAGGAGCTGATGACCGGGTACCGGCGCTTCGGGTCCCGCCTGGAAGGCCATCCCACCCCGATACTGCCCTGGGTTGACGTCGCGACCGGATCGCTCGGCCAGGGACTGCCTGACGGGGTGGGGGTAGCGCTGGCGGGCCGGTATCTCGACCGGCTCCCGTACCGGGTCTGGGTGCTGTGCGGGGACAGCGAGATGGCCGAGGGCTCCATCTGGGAGGCCCTGGACAAGGCCGGGTACTACCAGCTGTCCAACCTGACCGCGATCGTGGACGTCAACCGGCTGGGACAGCGCGGCCCCACTGAGATCCAGTGGGATCTCATCCGCTACCAGCAGCGTGCCGAGGCGTTCGGCGCGCGGGTCCTGACCATCGACGGTCACGACCTCAGCGAAATTGACGAGGCCTTCCGCTCCGTCGCGGAGGACGGCTCCGGCCAGCCTACGGTGATACTGGCCCGCACCATCAAGGGGAAGGGGTTCTCCGAGGTCGAGGACCACGAGGGCTGGCACGGCAAGCCGTTCCCGCCCGACATGGCCGCCCGGGCCATCGAGGAACTGGGCGGCGAGCGCAGCCTGCTGGTCCGCGGCCCGCTGCCTGGCGACGCTGCCCCCGGTCCCGCGCCGGCCATGCCCAGCGCGGCCGACCAGGCCCACGGCGCCCCGACGACTCCAGCACCACAGGCGCAGGCCTACTCAGTGGGGGACAAGGTCGCCACCCGCAAGGCGTACGGCGATGCGCTGGCCGCGCTCGGCACCGACCGGCCTGAGGTGGTGGCGCTGGACGGTGAGGTGAGCAACTCCACCCACGCCGATGAGTTCGCCAAGGCCTATCCCGGGCGCTACTTCGAGATGTTCATCGCCGAGCAGCAGATGGTGGCGGCGGCGGTGGGGCTCAGCGCCCGCCACTACGTCCCGTTCGCCTCGACGTTCGCGGCCTTCTTCACCCGCGCGTACGACTTCATCCGGATGGCCGCCATCTCGCAGGCCAATATCCGGCTGTCCGGATCGCACGCGGGTGTGGAGATCGGCGCGGACGGGCCATCTCAGATGGCCCTCGAAGATCTGGCCATGATGCGCGCGATTCAGGGATCAACGGTGCTGTACCCGAGCGACGCCGCCAGCACGGCCGCGCTCGTGCGGGAGATGGCGGACCGCCCTGGCATCAGCTATCTGCGGACCACCCGCGGCGCGTATCCGGTGCTGTACGACAGCGCGGAGGCCTTCCCGGTCGGCGGCTCGAAGGTCTTGCGGTCGGGCCCGGATGATGCCGTGACCCTCATCGGGGCCGGGGTCACCCTGCATGCCTGCCTGGCCGCCGCGGATCACCTGGCCGGGGACGGCATCGCGGCCCGGGTGATCGACCTGTACTCCGTCGCGCCCATCGACACCGAAACGCTCGTGGCCGCCGTAGCCGCCACGAGCGGGCGCCTGGTCGTGGCCGAGGACCACTACCCCGCGGGAGGGCTCGGCAGCGCGGTGAGCGATGCCCTGCTGGCGGCGGGATCACAGTCAATTCACCTGGCTCATCTGTGTGTCCGCGATCTGCCTGGCTCGGGGAGCAGCACTGAACTGCTGGCCGCGGCCGGCATCGATGCCGAGCACATCGCCGCCGCCGCCCGCGAGCTGCTCAAACAGGCTTAACGCGTCACGGGCGCCAGCCAGCGCCGATGCCCTCGCCGGCCATTGCTCACGCGGCTATGACCGGGCATCCGCCTGTGGTGGGATGGACGTGTGGCTGTGCCGAGCAGCGCGGTGGTCCGCGCTGCCGAATGGCAGAGGGTCAGGGAGTTCGCCGAGGGTGTCCGGTCCCGGCCCGCCGCTTTGGCGATCGCCGGGGAGCCGGGGGCCGGTAAGTCCACGCTGTGGCGGGCCGGGACCGAGGCGGCTGCCAGGGCGGGGGTGCACCTGCTGCGCAGCGAGCCATCGGCCGCCGAGGCTGACCTGCCCTTTGCGGCCTTGTCGGACCTGCTGACGGGCGTGCTGCCGAGCGTGGCCTCGCAGATACCCGCCCCACAGCTAGCGGCTCTGGAAATCGCGCTGCTGCTGCGGCCGGCCGGCCTTGAGCCGCCGCCGGTCCGGGCGGTCGGGCTGGCCGTGCTGGCGGCACTGCGCGGACTCGCGTCCGCCTGCCGGTGCTGGTAGCCATCGATGACGTCCAGTGGGTGGATGGGGCCAGCCTGGACGCGCTTACGTTCGCGTTCCGGCGTGCGGGCAGCGGGCCGCTGGGGCTGCTGGTGTCGGCGCGGACGGAGGCGCCGGCTGACCCGCTGACGGCTGCCGCGCCGCCGCCGCCACGAGGCTGGCGCGAGCTGATCACCGCGGTCCCCAGCGACACAATCGACCTGGCTCCGCTGGACGACCGGCAGGTTCGGCGGCTGCTGCCCCCGACGGTCACGGCCGGGCAGGCTAGGCTGGTCGCCCGGCAGTCCCGCGGGAATCCGTTCTGGGCCGGGGAGATTGCCGCGAGCCTGGAGTCCGCCGACAGCCCGGTACCGCCGCTGGCCCGCACCCTGACCGACCGGCTCGCGCGGTCGCTGAGCCCGGACGCCAGCACGGCTCTCGCCGTCGTGGCCGGAGCCGGGCGGATCGCCGTCAGCGACGCGCTCACCGCCTTGGAGCCGCTCCCGGATGCGGCTGCGGCGCTGGATGAGGCCGTGCTGGCCGGGGTAGTCGTCGAGACGGAAGGCCGGATTGCGCCGGCCCATCCGCTGATCGGTGCCGCGGCGGTTGAGGCGCTGCCACCCGTCCGCCGGCAGCGCCTCTACCAGCGGCTGGCTGAGGGTGCCGCGAGCCCGGAGCGCTACGCGCATTTCGCGGCCTTGGCCGCCGGGCCCGGGCCGGACACCCGGGTAGCGGAGGCGCTGGATGCCGCGGCCACTTCCGCGCGGGCCCGGGCCGGAAACGCCGAGGCCGCCCAGTTCGCGACGCAGGCCGTGCGCTTCACTCCTGACCAGGACGGCGAGGCGCTGGTGCGGCGGCGGATCCGCGCCGCGGAACTGCTGTTCCTGGCCGGGGACGTGTGCCGCTCGCTCGAGCACCTGGAAGTGCTGGAGCTCTGGGACCTGACGACCGCGGACCTGGAGCGGGCGCTGCCGTTGCTGCTGGATATGACCGAGCTGGTGCACGGCGCCGCCGCGGCTACCGCCATCGTCATCCGGGCGGTTGACGGCGCCGGGCCCGACCCGCGCCGGCGCGCCCTGGTGCTGGCGCTCGCCTCCGACGTGGTCTACGGCCTCCGGGATGCCCGCCGTGAGATGGCGGCCGAGGCGGTCCGTAACGCCGAGGCCGCCGGGCCCGCCGCGGATGCCTCGCTGCACCGGGCCCTGATCAACCTGCTGATGGCCAACGTCAGCGCGGGCGATGGCCTGGACCGGGCGCTGCTCGACCGGGCGGAGCGCATCGAGGCCAGGGTGCCTATCGCCCGCCTGCACGACACCGCCGACCTGCAGCGGGGGCTGTGGTCCCAGTTTGCGGAAGACCTCGCGACGGCGCGGGCGGCGCTGCACCGGTGCATCATCCGGGCCAGGGAGGCGGGGGATGATTTCGCGCTGGCCACGTTCTGCGCCTACCTGGCGGCGGCCGAGGAACTGGCGGGCGACTTCACCGCCGCCGGCGCGGCGCTCGCGGACGCGGCCGCGGCTGCTGCCTGGCATGACTGGCCGCGGCTGCCCTGGAGCCTGGCCCCGCGCAGTGAGCTGCTTATCGCCGGGGGAGATCTGGACGGCGCGATCACCCTGGCCGATCAGGACCTGCCCGACACCCCGGACACACCGGCCGTAGCCAGGTTCATCGGGGCCCTGATCCGGGGGCGGGCCTGCTCCTGGCGAGGCGGTGGCCCGGAGGCGGTGCGGCACTACCAGCGGGCCGCGTCGTACGCCGATGAGTGCGGGTACGCCGATCCAGGAGTACGGCAGGGGCTTGATGCCGCGCTGGCCGAGGAGTATGTCTCCGGCGGGCGGATCGATGATGCGCGGCGGATCTCAGGCTGGCTCCGGGAGACCGGCGAACGGCTGGGCCGGCGCGCGCTGGCGGGGACCGCGAACCGGATCGACGCGCTGGCCGCCGCGCAGGCTGGCCACCTGGAGCTGGCCGCCCGGCTGGCCCAGCGGGCCGTCACGGCGCACGAGTCGTCACCGCTGCGCCCCGAGCTGGCCCGCAGCCTGCTGGCCCTGGGCCAGATCGAGCGGCGCCGCAGGGCCCGTCAGGAGTCCCGCGGCGCGCTCAGCCGGGCGCGGGAGCTGGCCCGCGAGATGGGTCACCAGCCGCTGCTGGCCCGGATCGAGCGGGAGCTGCCGCGGGTGGCCGCCACCCGGGCCGGGAACCAGCTCACCGTCACTGAGCGGCGGGTCGCTCAGCTCATCGCGGCCGGCGCGACCAACCGCGAGGCCGCCGCGGAGTTGTTCGTCAGCGTCCGCACCGTCGAAACCCATGTCGCCGCCATTTACCGCAAGCTCGGCGTACGCACCCGGGCCGAGCTGGCCAACCGGCTTTCCGGGACATCGGCCCGATAACGGGCGCCCGGCTGCGTAGTCCTACGGATACCGTCCCGGCAGGCGCGGCAGGCGGGACAGCGATCTCGGTAGCGGCACCCGATGTGCCGCAGGCCACGGATCCTTAGCGTGGATCCCGTAAGCCAGCGCCGCCTTCCGGCCTCTCGCCCACCGCTGCGATCAGCACGGCGGGCCACCGCCGGATGCTGCCGCGCCGCGTCAGTGCCGCCGCGGTGCCTGGCCTGGCGCACGGCACCGGCGGCACCCCGTTAGGAAAAAGGATCTTCCATGCCTGCCACCACGGTGCGCCCACGCCCGGGCGCGCCAGCCGCCGCGATCCGCACTCCCGATCAGCGGGTGCGGGTGTTCGCCAGCTCGACCCTGCAGGAACTGGCCCCCGAGCGGCAGGCCGTGCGGGACGCCGTGACCCGGCTGCGGCTGGTGCCGGTGATGTTCGAG
This sequence comes from uncultured Actinomycetes bacterium, assembly GCA_963837335.1. Taxonomy (GTDB): domain Bacteria; phylum Actinomycetota; class Actinomycetes; order Streptosporangiales; family Streptosporangiaceae; genus RYN-230. The sequence continues at coordinate 17,468 of CAWINS010000078.1, forward strand.
CTGGGCGCCCGGTCGCACCCGGCTCGCCAGGTCTACCGGGCTTACCTGGCGCAGAGCCAGATCTTCATCGGGGTGTACTGGCAGCAGTACGGCTGGGTGGCACCGGGTGAACCGGTGTCCGGGCTGGAGGATGAATTCCTGCTCTCGGCGGGGATGCCCCGGCTCCTCTATGTCAAGTCACCTGCGCCGGACCGCGATCCCCGGCTGGCCAAGATGCTGGCCCGGATCGAGAACGACGGCGCCGTGTCTTATCAGCAGTTTTCTTCCGCGGCTGAGCTGCAGCGCCTGGTCGAGAACGATCTGGCCGTCCTGCTGAGCGAGCGGTTCGAGGCCACGCAACCGCAGCAGCAGGAAGAGGGGCTGGCCGGGGCGTTGCCCACGCCGGCCACGGCGCTGGTGGACCGCGAGCACGAAACCGCCGCCGTGGTCGACCTGGTGGGCCGGCAGGGCGTACGCCTGGTCGCCCTGACCGGCCCCGGCGGGGTGGGGAAAAGCCGTCTCGCCGTGCAGGCCGCGGCCCGGCTGAGCCCCGAATTCCGGGATGGCGCACGGTTCGTCGACCTGGGCTCGGTGCCGGACGCCGGCCTGGTCCCGGCGGCGATCGCCACCGCCCTCGGGCTGAGCACGGCGGGCGGCAGGCTGAGCACCCGGCTCCGCTCGTACCTGCGGTCCAGGCAGATCCTCCTGGTGCTGGACAACTTCGAGCAGGTTCCCGGGGCGGCCCCGCTGGTCGCAGGGCTACTGAGTGCCGCCCCCGGGCTGGTGGTCCTGGTGACCAGCCGGACCGTCCTGAGGCTGCGCGGCGAGCAGGAGTTTCCGGTGACCCCCCTCCCGGTCCCGCCGGACGGGCCGGTGCGGAACCCCGGCCGCCTCGAGCGCTACGCCTCGGTGCGGCTGTTCCTGGAGCGGGCCCGGGCCGCCGTCCCGGACTTCAAGCTGACCTGCGGAAATGCCTGGGCCATCGGGCAAATTTGCCGTCGGCTGGACGGCCTGCCGCTGGCCATCGAGCTGGCCGCGGCCCGGGTCAGGCTGCTGCCCCCGCGGGCTTTGCTGGCCCGGCTCGACGATCGGATGGACGTGCTCACCGGTGGCGCCCCCGACCTGCCCGAGCGGCAGCGGACCCTGAGGAACACCCTGGACTGGAGCTTCAGCCTGCTGTCCGCGGACGAGCGGTCGCTGTTTCCCCGGCTGGGGGTGTTCGCGGGCAGTTTCGGCCTGCCCGCTGCGGAGGCGGTGTGCGGCGGGGCCGCCGGGCCCGTCATGGACACGATGGGCTCCCTGGTGGACAGCAGCCTCGTCCGGCTGGAGACCCGGGACCAGGACGACGAGCCGCGGTTCAGGCTGCTGGAGACCGTCCGCGAGTACGCCCTGGAACGCCTGTGCGACAGCGGCGGCTGGGCAGACGCTCACGACCGGCATGCCGCCCACTTCCTGGCCCTCGCCGAGCCAGCCGAGGACGAGCTGGGCGACCCGGGGCAGCTCGCCTGGGTGGAGCGCCTGGAGGCCCGCCACGACAACCTCCGTGCCGCGCTGTCCTGGCTGGTGGATACGGGCCAGATGGGCCAGGCCGTGCAGCTGATCTGGGTGACCTGGCGGTTCTGGTGGCTGCGCGGGCACGCCGACGAGCTGACGCCTTACCTGGGGAAGATCGTGGCCAACAGCGACGGCCTGGATCCGCATCAGCGGGCCCAGGCCCTCGGCGGAGCCGGCTTCACCCTCGTGGCCGACGGGGACCAGGCCTCGGCGCGCCCGCTGTTTGAGGAAAGCCTGCCGCTCTACCGTCAGGCCAGGGACACGCTGGGCGCGGGCCTGGTCGCGGCGGCGCTGGGCCAGCTGCCTGGGCTCGGGCCGCGACGACGCACGCGCCTGTGAACTGCTCGAGCAGACCCTCGGCCAGCTGCGGGAGCAGGACCCCGATCGGCTCGACGGGCGGCAGCGCCTGCTGTACCGGCTGGACCTGGCCCTGGTCAACAACTTCCTGGGCCAGATCCGGCTGGGCCACGGGGATCACGACGACGCGCTGCGGCTGTTCACCGACGGCCTCGCCGCCGCCCGCAGCGCGGCCGACCGGTTCGCCATCCTCGTCTCGCTCTATGACCTGGCGCTTACCAGTCAGGCCCGGGGCGACCTGGCCGAAGCCGCCCGGCAGCTCGATGAAGGCCTGATCTTGGCGGCCGAGGCGGGGGATCAGCCCAGCGTGGCCTACTACCTCGAGGCGCTGGCCGGGCTGGCCGGCCGCCGGGGTGATGCCGAGCATGCCGTGTGCCTGCTGTCGGCCGCCGGTGCGCTGCTGCGAGCAGGCGGCCGCGGCTGGCTGCACGCCTGCGTGCCACGGGCCGCCCACGGGGACAGCGTGCTGGCCAGGCTGCGCACCCGCACCGGCGACACGGCCTTCCGGCGGGCCCAGGCCCGGGGGAAGGCCCTCGATGGCGACCGCGCCGTGCAGCACGTACTCAAAACAGCCCGCCGGGACCTCAGCCAGCGATGACTAGCTCCCAGACTCTCGCCCCCCCCATCTCCGCACCGCCGGACCAGCCCGTACGGCACGTGGGCCGGGTCCGCTATCTGGCCAGCGCCCCGGTCCGGCTCAGCCCGCCACCGCTGCGCACCGCCGATGGCCACCACCGCGATGAACGCCGGGCGAGCTGGCTGGAGCTGTTCTTCGACCTGGTCTTCGCCGGTGCGGTCGGGCAGCTCGCCGGAACTCTGCAGGACCACCTGGACCTTGGCACGCTGGCCCGGTTCGTGCTGCTGTTCACGCCGATCTGGTGGCTGTGGGTGCAGTTCTCGTTCTACGCCGACCGGCACGAGTCCGACGACGCGGTGTACCGCAGTGCCTTCCTGACCGCCATCCTGCTCTGCGTCGGCCTGGCCGCCTGCGCGCCGCTGGCCCTGGCCGGCTACACGACCGGCTTCGTCATTGCGTTCAGTTGCCTGCGCGGCCTGCAGTTGCTGCTTTACGCCCGGGCCCGGTGGACCCTGCCGGCCACCCGCCGGCTGTACAACTGCTACCTGGTCTCCTTCGGATCCGGCGGGGCGCTCTGGCTATCCTCGCTCGCCGCGGCGGGTGCTGCGCGCTACGCCTTCTGGGGTGCCGCCCTGGCCTGTGATGCAGCAGGCGCGCTGGCCATGCTGGAACCGTCCAGGCGGGTGGCGGTGAATCCCGCGCATCTTACCGACCGGTTCCAGCTCTTCGTCCTTATCGTGCTCGGCGAATCGGTGGCCCGGCTGATCAGCGCCGCCGCGGCGCGGCCGTGGAGCGTGCCCGCGGCTGCCGTGCTGGGAGCGGCGTTGCTGACCCTCGCGGCGCTCTGGTGGGCCTGGCTCAGCACGGCCGACCGGGCCGCCCTGGGCACCCCGAAGGCGATCGCATGGTTCACTGCCCTCAACCTGCCTATCGTCACCGGCATCGCGGCCAGCAGCGCTGGCCTGCACATCGCGATCCTGACCGCGCACGGTGGCAGCACGATCGGCATCGCGCCGCGGACGGCGCTCTACGGCGGAGTCAGCCTCTTCCTGCTGGCCAGCGCCCTGCTGCCGTCCAGGAAGCTCTCCCGGCGGGCCCGCTGGACCCGGCTGGCCACGTCGCTGGCGGCGATGGGCCTCGTGTTCATGGGCGCCATTGTCGTGCCGGTCCTCCTGGTCCCGGCCCTCACCATGGTCCTGATCCTGGGCCTGGCCACCGAGGCCCGCAAGAGCGGCGGGCAGGCGCCCGGCCCGCGCGACCCCGCGCCAGGCGGGCCCACATCCACGGAACAGAATGAGTGATGTGGATCTAGCCCGCCGTGCGTTCGACTGGATCGCGTCCGTGGCGGTCGCGGCCGACGGCGGCCTGGCGTGGCTCGAGGACGGGGTGCTGTTCGACGACCTCTACTCCGGCACGGCGGGGGTGCTGCTCGGCTGCGCCGAAGCCGCGGCAGCCGGCCTCGCCGCGGCGCACGTCTCGGCCGGCGCCCGCGGCCGGCTGCTGACCCTGGCCCGGCAGGGCCCGGGCGTGGCCACGATGCCCGACGACGGCCTGTTCTCCGGATGGGCCGGGGTCGCGGTAGCGCTGCGCGCCTGGTCGGACGCCACCGGGGACCCCGCCGCCGCCGAAGCGGCCGCCCAGGTGACGCGGCAGATCGCCGGGCGCGTCATGCAGGCGCCGGGCCCAGGCCAGTACACCGACGTCATCTCCGGCGACGCTGGCCTCCTGCTGGTCCTGATCGCCGACGACTCGGACGTGTCGGCACAGGCCGCGCAGATCCTGGCCAGCCGGCTGGCGGACGCCGCGGAACCGTTCCCGGAGGGGTTGCATTGGCGGATGGCAGCGGGCTGGGAGCGCATCATGCCGGGGTTCTCCCACGGCACCGCCGGGGCTGCCTACGCCCTGGCCGCGGCCGGCCATGCCCTGCACCGCGGCGACCTGGTGGATGTCGCCATCCACGGCGCTGAGGCGATCCTCGCCGCCGGGGACCAGCCTGGCGGCTGGGCGGTGCCGCTGCTGATCCCTCCGCGGCCGGACCGCCCGGCCGTCAATTACGGCTGGTGTCACGGCCCGGCGGGCACGGCGCGGCTCTTCGTGATCTTGAACGAGATCGACCCGCAACCGCGGTGGCAGCACGCTATTGACGCCTGCCTGGGAGCGCTGCGCGACAGCCGCCTGCCCGCCCGGCTCTATCCGGGCTACTGGGACAACCTCGCCCGGTGCTGCGGCACCGCGGGAGTCGGGCAGTTCCTGCTCGACCGCTACCAGGCCACCGGCGATGCCGCCCTGCTCGACTGGACCGCCGCCCTGGCCGCCGATGTCGCCGCCCGGGCCCGGACCACTGCGCAGGGCGTCAGCTGGTCCAACACCGAGCACACCAGGACCCCGCCCGAGCTTGCGCCGGAACCAGGATTCATGCAGGGCGCGGCCGGAATCGCCGGCTGGCTGTCCCGGCTGGATGCGCTCCGTACCCGCCCCGGCTCCCCGGTGGCCAGGCCCGGCCCCCCGTGGCTGTGACCCCGGCCCAACGAGGCTGAGCAGGGAACCTCCGCTTCGACTGGAATATTCATGCAGAAGACGGCATACTTTTGCGTATGTCGAAGGTCATAACCTCCCTGCCCATCGGTGAGCGTGTCGGCATCGCCTTCTCAGGCGGGCTCGACACGTCGGTCGCGGTCGCCTGGATGCGCGAGAAGGGTGCCGTGCCGTGCACCTACACCGCTGACCTCGGGCAATACGATGAGCCCGACATCGCCTCGGTCCCCGGCCGGGCCAGGTCCTACGGCGCCGAGATCGCCCGGCTGGTCGACTGCCGCGCGGCGCTCGCGGAAGAAGGGCTGGCCGCGCTGACCTGCGGGGCGTTCCACATCCGCTCGGGCGGCCGGTCCTACTTCAACACCACTCCGCTGGGCCGGGCCGTCGCGGGCACGCTGCTGGTCCGGGCGATGCTCGAGGACAACGTCCAGATCTGGGGAGACGGCTCGACCTTCAAGGGCAACGACATCGAGCGCTTCTACCGCTACGGGCTGCTGGCCAACCCGAGCCTGCGTGTCTACAAGCCGTGGCTCGACCCGGCCTTCGTCAGCGAGCTCGGCGGCCGCCATGAGATGAGCGTCTGGCTGGCCGACCACGGCCTGCCGTATCGCGACAGCGCCGAGAAGGCCTACTCCACCGACGCGAACCTGTGGGGGGCCACCCACGAGGCCAAGACCCTCGAGCACCTCCGCAACGGGATCGAGACGGTCCAGCCGATCATGGGCGCGCGGTTCTGGGACCCGGCGGTCGAGATCACGCCGGAGGACGTCACGATCGGCTTCGAGCGGGGCCGGCCGGTGACGATCAACGGATCGGAGTTCGCCGCACCGGCCGACCTGGTCATGGCGGCTAACACGATCGCGGGCCTGCACGGCATGGGCATGTCCGACCAGATCGAGAACCGGATCATCGAGGCCAAGAGCAGGGGAATCTACGAGGCGCCGGGCATGGCGCTGCTGCACGCCGCCTATGAACGGCTGGTCAACGCGATCCACAACGAGGACACGATCGCGAACTACCACACCGAGGGGCGCCGGCTCGGGCGGCTGATGTACGAGGGCCGCTGGCTCGACCCGCAGGCGCTGATGCTGCGCGAATCACTGCAGCGCTGGGTCGGTGCCGCGGTCACCGGCGAGGTCACCCTGCGGCTGCGCCGCGGTGAGGACTACTCCATCCTCGACACCACCGGCCCGGCGTTCAGCTACCACCCCGACAAGCTGTCCATGGAACGCACCGAGGACTCCGCGTTCGGCCCGCTGGACCGGATCGGCCAGCTCACCATGCGCAACCTCGACATCGCCGACTCCCGCGCCAAGCTCGAGCAGTATGTCGGCCTCGGCATGGTCGGCACCGCGCACGCCGAGCTGATCGGCGCGGCCGCCGCCCACACCGAGCTGGTCGGCGACATGGTTCAGGGGGGAGCCGAGGCCATCGCCTCGCGCGGTGAGGTGGACGCGGACGAGGAACTCCTCGACCGCGCCGCGATGGAGGTCGGCACGGACTGACCGGGGTGTCGCTGATCCAGACCCGGGTGCGTCATCCAGACTTCACGGTTTCCTGCGCCCATCCTGTCGCACCGGGACCAAGTGCGGCGGCGGCCGTGATGACAATTGACCGCGCAGACGCGTGAATGGTGGCCCGGAAGTGGCCCTGGGCGTCCGCGACCGTGCGGGTGACTGATGTCGTGCTGGATCGCCCGGACTGCCCGGCCGAGATCACGACGGTCGCTCCCGGTGCTGTGGTGCCGGTGACGGCGGTGTGAGCAGCGGTCACGGTGGCCCCCGCCCGAGGAGAAGTGATCGAGACGGGGAGGGCAGCCGGGAGGGAGTGCCGGACGTAGCGGTCCGCGGTGATGGCCGGCTGGTTAGCCAGCGTCCCAGCCTGAAGGTCGGTGACGAGCCGGAGATACTGGGCCTGAGCCCAGATGAGCGGCCCGGCGGAGCCGGCTGGCTTGCCGTTGGCGAAGCCGATGGACGCGGTCTTGGGCGCCGAGCCGTAGCGGGATGCGGGCACGTCAGGGTCTTCCCAGGCCTGCTCGGGGACGAGTCCCAGCCCTGAGGTCATGTTCTCCATCGTCTGCAGGAGCTGGACCGCGCCGGCGGTCTGCCCGGTCTGGAGGTCCTGCTCGGCACGCTCACCGTCGAGCAGCGGCCAGGGATGCCCGGACCCGGTGGCGGTAGGGAACCAGGGTGCTCCGGTGGGGGAGCAACTGGTCGGGTCCGGGACGTAGCAGTCACCGTAGCCATCGGTGCTGCCCTTGGCCTTCACGCCGTAGCGGTGCCAGCCGGGTCCGGAGGCGGTCTGGGTCCCGATGACGGAATCGACCACCTTCAGCGACGCCTGGACGTCGGGATCGGTGGCCGGGAGCTCGCCCAGGCGGGTCAGCTCCAGGAATCCGGCGTCAATGACGGAGCGCTGGTCCACCTTGGCCAGGCTCCCGTTGCCGAGGGCGTAGGTTTCGGCTGCGTTCGGGTGCCCCTTCGGGGACAGCCGGATGAAGTAGCGGCCATCGCCGTAGGGCCCGGTGCTGGTCACCGTCCATCTCTTGACGTTGCGCTCGTAGTGGTCGGCGGTGGCCAGGTACAGGGCGGCCCGCGCCCGGTCGCCCGCCGCCTCGGCCAGGTGCGAGGCGGCGACCAGGCCGGCGATCTCAGCCGCGATGGTCGACGGTGAGTAGCCCGGATGCTCCTCCCAGCGCTCCACCCCGTACGCAGGTCCGTGGTCGACGATGAAATCGGCCGCGGGCCGGACGTGGTTCCGGTAGAACCGCACATCCCCGGCGAAACCACCCTCCCAGGCCATGAGTACCGGGTAGGCGTCCTCGTCGATTTCGAACAACCCGAAGGTGTCCGGGGCGACCGCCCCGTTGATCAGGGAATTGCGGGGGAAGCTGCCGTCAGGCTGCTGAGTCCTGTCGAAGAGGAACCGCACCATCGCCCGGGCGCTCCCGGTGTCCCCGTCGGCGAGCAGCCCGGTGAACGTCTCATAGCTGTCGCGGGCGAACACCTCACGGTAAGTCCACCCAGGATGGGTCGTCGTGGCCGGAACTGACTGGCCCCACGGGTCGGTGGGCGAGGCCACGAACGCGCCTGAGTAGGTCTTGTCCTCATCGGCCTTCAGCACGTTCGCGGACAGCCAGTACATAGCCCGCATCCGGGCGCCGGCACCGGGCGACAGCCCGGGCAGCGAGGCCGGCGGGGGGCGGAGCGTGCGGTCGTACCGGCTCCAGCCGTGTACGTACTCAGCCAGGGTGCGGCCGAACGGGGCCGTGGCACTAGCGAGCGCCGCTCTGCCCGCCGCCTGCGCATCGGGGCCCAGGCCAAGAGCGAGCGAGAACGGCCGGCCGGGTGTCGTGTTGATCTCGGCGGTCTGCACGACGTTGCCGTCGGTAGCGGCGCGGTACTCCTTGACCAGCCGATAGTGGGTGTCGAGCTGCTCAAGCCCGTCACTGGGCGTGCCCACGAAGCCGCTGGACTCAGCGGGGAACGGCTTGCTGGCGACCAGCGCTCCGGTGACCCGGGCCGCGAACGGGCCAGCCGGCGCGTGGGTGTCAGAGGAAATCAGCGCGGTCGTGGGCCGGGCGATCGTGGCGTTGTTCGCGCCCGCGTTGGAAGAGCCGCCACCTCCGGTGTTGTCGATGGTCGCGTCCCACCGGGCGTAGACCTTGAGCCCCGCCAGCGAGGCCCAGTTCCCGTGCAGCGGAAGCAGCCGGGTCCGCATGACGACGCTGTCCCGGGCCGGGTCGGTGATGTAGTCGGTGACCAGCTGAAAACTGTGGCGGGTGTCGGTGCTGGTCACCTGGCAGACCATGCCACTGGGATCCGGGGAGCTCACCGAGTAGGTCATGTCCCGTTGCTGCAGGTCGGCGAAGGTCGAGCCGTTGGTGACGATGTACTGCAGGGTGCCGTTGTCGGTGTTCTCGATCGTCGGGCTGTACACGTCCGAGAGCACGCCGCCGGCCACCGTGAACCACACCTTCGACGCGGTGCCCTGGGCGGTGCCGAAGCAGTCCTTACGGGAGCTGTTCAGGTACGCCTGGGTACCTGGCCGTCCAGGCGCGCTGCCGCTGGGTACTGCTGCCGGAGAACTGCCAGCGGCGGAACTGGCCGGCTGGGCCGCGGCGGTCGGTCCAGGCAAGAGCACCGTAGACGCAAGGAGGCCGGTGGCGGCTGAGAGCCCGAGCGCGGCCAGGATCGAAGACCTCACTGTTCCCCCTTGACGCTCACCTCACTGTGAGCGAAGCGTAGTAAGAGCCCAGGAAGTGCCCGCCACACGACGCGCGACACATACTGCGGGCCGGAATATTGCCGGGCACCGTCCAGCCCCTGTCCGCGCTGACGCCATAACCCCGCCCGGTTCTGGGCTGGCCCCGCTCATGTCACAGACGGCCGGGCTGTTTCGTCTGAGATCTCAGAGGCAGAATCCGGAATCAGGAAGGTGATTGGCCATGCGGGTGTTCGTGGCGGGCGGGACCGGGGTCCTGGGGCGGCGGCTGGTGCCCCAGTTCGTCGCCCGGGGCCACCAGGTGACGGCGACGACGACGAGCCCGGCCAAGCTGGACCTGCTGGCGCAGCTGGGCGCGGCGGGCGTCGTGATGGACGGGCTGGATGCGGCGTCGGTCGGTGAGGCGGTGGCGGCCGCCCAGCCGGACACGATCGTGCATGAGATGACCGCCATCGGCCCCGCTCACGCCGGCCAGCCCGACATCAAGCACATCGACCGGTGGTTCGCCAGCACCAACCGGCTGCGCACCGAGGGGACGGACCACCTGCTGGCCGCGGCCGAGGCGACCGGCGTAGCCCATTTCGCCGCGCAGAGCTACGCCAGCTGGAACGGAATCCGCACCGGCGGATGGGTGAAGACCGAGGAGGATCCGCTGGATCCGGCCGAGGGGACGATCATGCACCCGGGGGCGATGGCGATCCGCCACGTCGAGGACGCGGTCCTCGGGGTGGGCGGCGTCGTCCTGCGATACGGCGGGTTCTACGGGCCGGGCGCCACCGACGACCAGGTCGAGCTGGTGCGCAAGCGGCAGTTCCCGCTCGTCGGGCGCGGCACCGGCTACAGCTCGTGGGTGCATCTGGACGACGCGGCGAGCGCGACCGTCCTGGCCGTGGAGCAGAAGGCCAGGGGCGTATTCAACATCGTCGACGACGAGCCGGCCCCGGCCAGCGAGTGGCTGCCTTATCTGGCCGCGTGCGCGGGGGCGAAGCCGCCGATGCGGATCCCCAGGTGGCTGGCCCGGCTGCTGGCCGGGGAAGCGGCGGTGACGATGATGACCGAGGGGCGCGGATTCTCCAACGCCAAGGCCAGGCGGGAGCTCGGCTGGGAGCTGCGTTATCCGTCGTGGCGGCAGGGCTTCCGGGAGGGCCTCGGGTGACCCGGATCGCGGAGTTCGAGGAGCTGCGGCCGCTGCTGTTCGCGATCGCCTACCGGATCCTCGGCAGCGTGAGCGAGGCCGAGGACGCGGTCCAGGAGACCTGGCTGCGCTACGAGGCCTCCCCGACCGAGCCCAGGTCGGCCAAGGCGTTCCTCTCGGCGGTGGTGACCCGGGTCTCGATCGACGTGCTGCGCTCGGCCCGCGTCCGGCGGGAGGCCTACGTGGGACCGTGGTTCCCCGAGCCGCTGCTGACCGACCCCTACCAGGACCCGCAGCGGTCGGCGGAGCTGGCCGACTCGGTGTCGATGGCGGCGCTGCTCCTGCTGGAGCGGCTGACCCCGCTCGAGCGCGCGGTCTTCGTGCTGCGGGACGTGTTCGGGTTCAGCTTCCCGGAGATCGCCTCGGCCGTGGGGCGGTCGGAGGCGGCGTGCCGCCAGCTCGCGGTCCGGGCACGCGGTCATATGGAGGCCGGGCGGCCCCGGTTCGAGGCCGACCGCAGGGAGCGCGACGAACTGGCCGGGCGGTTCTTCGGCGCCTTCCGGGACGGGGACGTCGAGGGGCTGCGCGAGCTGCTGGCCGCCGACGTGCAGATGGTCGGGGACGGCGGCGGCAAGGCCCCGCAATGGGCCAGGCCCATCAGCGGCGCCGAGAAGGTGGCCCGGGTGCTCGCCGCGATCGTCGCGCCGCTCGTCCAGGTCGGCGGCGTGATGGAGCCGCACGAGGTGAACGGCCAGCCGGGCGCGATCTTCCGCGACCGGGACGGCAAGGTGGTCAACACCATGGCGCTGGACATACTCGGCGGGAGGGTCCAGACGATCCGCTCGGTGATCAACCCCGACAAGCTGGGGCATGTGGGCCCGGTGGCGGACGCCTGGGCGGTCCTCCGCGAGGCGAGCAAAGCTCGCCGGTCCGCGGATTGAGATGAGGACCCGGGCGCCGGCCCGCGTCATCCGGCTGCGCGCTTACCATCCGGGCTAGACATCCCACGGTAGGCGGACACGATCAGGTCGGCGACAGCGTCCAGCGGCAGTGCCGTGCTGTCGATGTGCAGGTGGAACAGGTCCGGGTCGTCGATGTCGGCCCGGTAGAGCCGGCGGACGTAGTGCGCGCGGGCCCGGTCCACCTCAGGCAGCCGCCGCTGCGCGGTCGCCTCGTCGGTGTTCTCGATCCGGGCGGCCTGGGCGATACGCGCCTCGGGCGGGCCGAACAGCCGGACCCGCAGGACGCCTGGCTCGCCGCGGAACGCGGCCGCGCCAGCACGCCCGAGAATGACCGCGCCGGAGACGAGGGCGGCCCGCATGATGGCGTCGGCCTGCTCACGGAACAGCGCCCCGTCACCAGGCGGGGCGATCAGGTCACGCGGCAACGTGTCGGTGTGCGTGGCGATGACCCCGGCGGCCAGCGGGACCAGCGCGCTGATGAAGCGATCGGGCAGGGAGCGGCGGGCCGCACCGCCTTCAGCCTCCTTGGCCGACACGTGCAGCTGCGCCGCGACACGTGAGCTGATCGCCCGGTCCAGCAGGGGCAGGCCCAGCAGCGTGGCCACGTGCGGGGCGACGACGCTGCCGCCTGCGCCGTAGCCGGCCGAGATGGTGACACCAGGCATCGCAGGCTGCCTCCTTAACGTTGCTTCAGGCCGTGCTCGATCGCTTCGATGATGCGCGGCCGCAGCTCGGCCGGGCTGATGATCGAGTCCACCGAGCCGACCTCGACGGCGCGCTGGATACTGTGCACCCGGTCGAACTCCGCCGCCATCCCGCCCAGCTTCTCAGCCCGCACGGAGGCGTGCACCTCGGCCAGTTCGGCCGTCAGCGCCGCCCGCTCGGCGCCGCTCACCTCGCCCAGCCGGGCCTGCAGCGACGTCACCCGCGGGTCGTTCGCGGTGCGGGTGTTGACCTCGCCGGCGAACACCACCGCCGCGGCCGGGGCGCCGCCGAGCACGGAGGCGAACGAGCCCTCCAGGGCGAGCACCGTCATGCTCGGGTTCAGCGCCTTGGAGAACACCACGAACGCGCCGCCGTGGTACCGGGAGATCACGGTGAACACGATCGGGCCGTCGAAGTTGACGATGGCCCGGCCGATCTCCGCGCCGTACTCCAGCTGCAGCCTGCGCATGGACTCTGGCGAGCCGTCGAAGCCCGACAGGTTGGCCAGCACCACCAGCGGGCGGTTACCGCTGGCCGCGTTGATCGCCCGGGCCGCCTTCTTCGACGAGGCCGGGAACAGCGTGCCGGCCGTGTAGGTGTCCGGGCCGTCGGTGGGCGGGAAGCCGCGGCGCGGCACCGAGCGGGACTCGATGCCGAGCAGGCACACCGGGCGGCCGCCGATATGCACGTCCTGCACGACCGCCGTGTCCGCGTCCGCCATGCCCGCCCAGCGCTCCAGCACCGGGTGGTCCTGGTCGGACAGCGCGCGCATCACCGTCCGGATGTCGAACGGCTTCTTCCGGTCCGGGTTGTGCTCGGCCGAGAAGATCTGGCCCACCGTGGTGAAGTCGCTGCCGGCGATGGCGTGCGGATAGCCGGACACGTCGCGGCCGGCCGGGTCGGTGGTGGCGGCCTGCCGCGGCGCGGACTCGCCCGGCACCACGTAGCTGTGGTCGTAGTGCGCCATCAGGATGTCGCGCGCCCCGGCCAGGTTCGGCGCCCAGTACTGCGCCTGCCCGTTCGGGCCCATCACCCGGTCATAACCGCCGATGCCGAAGTTGTCCTCGGCCGACACGCCGCCGGAGAAGTCCAGCGACTGCTTGCCGGTCAGCACCATCGCCGACTCCGGCGTCATCACCAGGATGCCCTTGGTGTGCATGAGCATCGTGGCCTCGGCGTTCCAGTACGGCTGCGCGCCCACGTTGATACCGGCGACGACAATGTTGATCTCGCCGCCCGCCTGGGTGAACCCGACGATCCGCTTGAGCGCGGCCGCCACCCAGTCCATGTTCTCGGTACCGGACCCCATCGAGATCCGCGCGCCCGCCGAGAGCGCGAACCACTCGAGTGGCACGCCCTTGCGCTCGGCCAGATCGAGCGCGGCGATCACCCGGGCGCACTCCGGCTCGGACAGCGCGCCCAGCGCCTTAGTCGGGTCGCCCAGCAGCACCACCCGCTCGACACCCTCGGGCACCAGCCCGGTCGGCGTGCTCACCACCCCGGCGACGATCGCTGCCTTGTTCCTGCCCCGCGGCCGGTCCACCGGCACCAGCGTGCCCGCGTCGTCGAGGTCATGCTCGACGAAGCTGCCCTCGCCGGCCAGCATCGCGGTGAGCTCGTAGGGGTAGACGGTGCCGCGGCGCGCCGCGCGCAGCACCTTCTGCTTGTAGTCGTCCAGCGGCTGCACCGGCTCGGCCGAGGGCAGGCCCACCGAGAGATGGACGCCGGCGCCGACGTCGTCGCGGATCGTCACGGCCAGGTCCGACAGCTCGCCGGTCTCCGGGTTGGGCCGCCGGGCCAGGAAGAGGACCTCCTCCAGGCCCGCGCCTGCCGTGGTCGGCAGCACCCGCTGGGCGATCAGGTCCAGCTCGTCCAGGGTCAGCTCGTCCGTGGTCAGGTCGCTCGGCGGCCAGACGTAGATGACGATCCGGTTGGTGTCGAAGCGTTTGTGGGCCGGCCGCTGCGCCTGGACGATGCGGATCGCGTCCAGGCACGCGGCGAGCGTGTCCTCGACCGCGGGCAGCGCGGCGAGCCGTCCGTCGGCCTCGCGCAGCGGGGTGAGGTCACGGACCTGCGCCATCGCGACCAGCCGCTCGTCGGCCGGGTTGGCCTGCGCGACGCACTGGAACAGGTACACCTCCTCGTCGGCTGACGGGAGCCGGGTGAGGTCGAACTCCCGCAGCCGCTCCAGCTGCATGCGCTCGGCGATCCGCGGGTGCAGGCCGCGGATCAGCCGGTCCTCGCCAAACCCGGCCAGCGCAGCCCCGGCCGGGGCCGCCCCGGCCGCACCGCGGCGGAAGGTGAAGTGGTGGTGCATCAGCGCGCGGCCGCCCCCGGCCACGGTGGTGGTGATCCGGTCGACGCACGCCGGCAGCGGCTGCGCCGCGATCACCTCGCCGAGGCGGGCGGCCATCGCGTCCGCGTCGGGCTGGCCGGCCCACCGCACGTAGACGTCGGCGACGACGTGCGCGCCGGCCGGGGCGTCCGCGGCCAGCTCGCCCACGGCGCGCAGGGCGTCGGCCAGTTGCGCGAAGTCCACAGCGGTGGTGACCACCCGGGCCGGCTCTGCGTGCTCGGCGGTGACGAACGTGCAGCCCGCGACGTCGCGTGAGCGGATGCCCGACAGGTCCTTGTTGCCGTAGTAGCGGCGGGTCATCACCTCCAGCAGTGGCGCCGGGTCGGTGCCCGGGCGGCCGATGCGCTGGCCGAGCAGCCGCACCAGTGGCTCGGACACGGCCACCATCGCGGCGATCCGCTCCGCGCGGTCCGGTGAGTCCGGGTTCCGGTCGAGGTGACGCAGGTTCCGCCGGACCTGGGCGTAGACCTCCGCGCGGGCCCGGCGCAGCAGCGGCTGGGCGAACCAGCGGAACACCACGCCGCGGGCCAGGTCACTCACCGACGGGTAACGCACCTGCGTGGCGGCCACGAGGTGCTCCAGGGCCAGGCCGGCTTCCTCGCGCAGCGATTCCGCGGGCGGCGCCTCGGTGAGCCACTGGCCCAGCAGCGCCGAGACGATCGCCACGTCGGCCGAGGCGCGCTGCTGGGCCAGGAAGATGCGGAAGACCGCCTCCTCCAGCTCCGGGGTGCGCTCCAGGTCCGCGACGCCGTAGTGGGCCAGCACGCGCCGCAGCCGGCCCTGGAACGTCTCGGGCAGGCCGGCCCGCTCCACGTCGAGGCTCTGCAGGTAGGTGTGGAAGTACTCACGGGCGCTGTGCACGGTGCCCTCGCCGCTGATGTCCTCACCGGCCGGCTTGTTGCGGGTCAGCTCGGACAGGTCCGCGAACATCTGGAGCAGCTCGACCTCCGCGGTCAGCGGACGGCTGGACTCGCCCAGCTCGGCGCGCGCGGCGAGGTAGCCAGCCAGCGTGCGGCGCTGGTCATGCGGTCCGACGTCAAAGCCGAGCAGCAGGCTGCGCAGGTCCTGCAGGCAGCGTTCGGCGCGGGCGGCGGCCGACGCGGCGGCGGGCTCGGCCGGCAGCTCGATCTCGGCGGCCCCGCCGGGCCGGCGGCTTCCGCCTCCTCGCCCTGGTCGGCCAGCGGCTCCAGGCGGAGCAGTCCCGCGCCCGTCTCCACCTGGCTGCCGACCGAGACCGGCAGCTCCCGCACCCGGGCCCGGAACGGCGAGCGGAGCACCGTCTCCATCTTCATGCTCTCCAGCACGAGGATCGGCGCGTTCGCTTCGACCTCGTCGCCGACGGAGACCGGCGTCGCGACCACCAGCGCGGGCGCGGGGGAGCGGACCACGCCACCCTCGTCGCGGCTGACGCGGTGGGTGACGCCGTCCACCTCCACCAGGTGGATCGGGCCGTGGGTGCTCGTGACCAGGCGGTAGCGCTGGCCGTTCACGGTGATCTGGCCGCTGTAGGAGTCGAAGCGATCGATTTCGACGTCGGCCGGGTGCACATCGCCGCCGGCGCTGATGCCGACGCGGAAGCGCCTGTGCCCGGTGCGGGCCACGCTCACCCGGTAGGCGACGCCGCGGAGCTTGAGGTCCAGCGGGCGGCTGGTCTCGTGCTGGACCTGCGGGCGGCCGCCGTGCGCGGTGGCGAGCAGCCGCTGCCGGGCGACCTCCTCCTCGTCCTCGTAGGCCTCGATGGCCGCCGCGGCGAGCGCGATGGCCGAGTGCCTCCTGGCCACGAGCCGGCCCTCGGCACGGACGCGGTCGATCCAGCCGGTGTCCGCGCTGGCGTCGATGACCTCGGGCTGGTCGAGCAGGTCGAGCACGAAGCTCTTGTTGGTGACGCCGCCCTCGATGATCACGGTGGTCTCACCCATCGCCCGGCGCAGCCGGGCGAGCGCCTGGTCGCGGTCGCTGCCGTAGGCGATGATCTTGGCGATCATCGAGTCGAAGTCGGCGGGGATGGTGTCGCCCTCGCTCACCCCGGTGTCGACGCGGATGCCCGGGCCCGCGGGCAGCATCAGGCGCGCGATCCGGCCGGGGGAGGGGGCGAAGTCGCGGTCCGGGTCCTCGGCGTTGAGCCGCGCCTCGATGGCGTGCCCGGACTCGGCCGGCTGCGGTCCTTCCAGCCTGCCGCCCGCGGCGACGTGCAACTGCAGCGCCACCAGGTCGGTGCCGGTGGTGATCTCGGTGATCGGGTGCTCGACCTGGAGCCGCGTGTTCACCTCGAGGAAGGCGAACAGCTTCTCCCCGGGGTGGTAGAGGAACTCGACGGTGCACGCACCGCAGTAGCCCACGGCCACCGCGAGCCGCGCGGCCGACGCCTTCAGCTCGGCGGCCTGCCCGGGAGAGCACCGGCGAGGCGGATTCCTCGATGATCTTCTGGTTGCGCCGCTGCACCGAGCAGTCACGGACGCCGAGCGCCCACGCCGTGCCATAGCCGTCGGCGATCACCTGGACCTCGACGTGACGCGCGCCCGTGATCAGGCGTTCCAGGAAGACGACACCGCTGCCGAACGCGCGCAGCGCCTCCTGGCTGGTGCGCTCGTAGGCGTCGGTGAGGTCGCCGGCCGAGGCAACCATGCGGATGCCGCGCCCGCCGCCGCCCGCGGTGGCCTTGAGCATCAGGGGGTAGCCGATCTCGTCACCCGCGCGCAGCGCGTCGTCCAGGCTCGCAACCTCACCCTGGCTCCACGGCGCGACCGGGACCCCGGCCTCCTCGGCGAGCAGCTTGGCGCCGATCTTGTCGCCGAGCTTGCGCATCGCCTCCGCGCTCGGCCCGACGAAGGTGACGCCAGCCTTCTCGCACAGTTCGGCGAACGCCGGGTCCTCGGCCACGAAGCCCCAGCCGACCCATGCGGCGTCGGCTTCGGTTTCGAGCAGGGCCTTCTCCAGCACGGTGAGGTCGAGGTAGGGGCGGGCCGAGGCCGGACCCAGCGGGTAGGCCAGGTCGGCCTCCCGGACGAACGTCGCCGACCGGTCCGCATCGGTGTAGAGGGCGACGGTCTCGATCCGGGTCCCGGTTTCCGCGGAGAGGTCCCGGACGGCATGGATCAGCCGCATCGCGGCCTCCCCGCGGTTCAC
>CAWINS010000079.1:0-153918 GCA_963837335.1 uncultured Actinomycetes bacterium
CTGTGAACTCGTAGCCTTCAACGGCCCGGGCCCTAGCCGCGCCCGCACGTTAACGTTCGTGGACGCTACCCTATGGCCAGTGTAATCACAATAACGGGGCGTGCGACATTACGCAATGGCCGTTCTAGGGAGTTGCCGTCCTTTCAAATGCTTCACCCATGTGTTGGTGAGGAACTAACCTTGGGGCCGGAATAGAAACTATGGGCGGCCGGTTATCCCAGAACTTTTTATCACTTAGGCATGCCTGTGGATTCCATTCCTTAGCCGGAAGAGTAGTAATGTGAGGCAGTGAGCGTGGCCAATGGAGAGGTGTACCGTAAAGCGATGCAGAGCTAGTCTTCGAGACGCGCACCGTAGAAATTTGCGCCCTGCACATTAGCTCCGCGGAGATCAGCATGAGAAAGGTTCACCCTGCGGAAGACTGCGCGGCGAAGGTCAGCGCATTGAAGGTAAGAACCCAATCATGTAATTACCACTCCACGTGGATCAGGGACAGATCGGCTCCCCTCATGTCGATTCCCGGCATGTACACGGTCTCCAGTTAAAGTGGATGCCAGACCATGACACCTGGAATAGCTAATCGTATGACAGGTCTATTGCTTGCACTTGCCCGGTATCGAGTGCCCACATTTCTTTTTTGGTTTGCTTGCTAAGTAGGAGCTAGTGCCTGATCTGCTGCATAAGCTGATCATCAGTCAGAATAGATGATGCCGGGGCCGCTAGGCGCCTGGTCCCACGCCGATCAGCGGTACCTGACCACTTCTCGCCACGCCGTGAACTCTTGCAGATAGCCGCTGAGAACTGCAATGCAGTGGCGTAGTCATCGTACACTTGAGAAGTCGGTTCGCCAGTTTGAGCAATCTGCGTGAGACGGGCAGATGTATTATGGTACAAAGAGGATCAGGCCAGCGATTCGCTCCGTCACATCCTTAGATCCAAGGGCTGTAATGGCAGTGGACAGCTTGGCTGTCTTCCGATTGTCCAGGGTGTTCTGGGAGTTGTGATTGACAGTCATCTGACCTTGCGTCGCTACCCATATTGCAATGAGGAGGGCAAGTGCCGAAATTAGTGCGCCTTATAATCTGAGCCCACGGCGCTAAGCGCTTACCACGCTCTGCGATACCTTCTGTTGATTGTCGTTGACTGTCGTTGGCTGTGTTGATTGATGGCCGACCCCCACTATACCCTCCTTGCTGTGCCTGCTATGTCGTTTAGAACCTGGGTACGGTATGTATCTCCCGCACGTTAGCTTGGTGCAGGCTCATTGTGAGTGCGACCGCAATTAAGTCGAATCTTCATGCCAGATATCCAGGGATCTACGGCAGCATTGCGATCACCTTGCCGCGAATTTCCGCCTTGTCGCCGGGGATCGGTGTATATAGCGCGTTTTGCGGCATGAGCCATCGATGGCCATCGATTTGCTGTAAGGGTCTTGACCGTACCCTCAACCTCGATCCCGTTGACCAGTGCAGCCACTATCTCGCCGTTCTCGGCGTTGTGCTGCTCCCGGACCACGACCCAATCACCGTCGATGATCCCAACACCCATCATGGAGTCGCCGACGACCTTGAGAATGAACAGTGTCCGTCGCCCACCACCTCCTTGGGCAACGGGAATGATCCTTCAGCAGGCAGCAGGGGAGCGGTAATCGGCTTCCGGCGGCAACGGCGCCCAAATAGGTACCCACACGATCCCTGTCGGCCAGCGCTCGGCGATGCATCATCGTGCTCTTGGTCGGTATCCGGCGGGAAGGCTGGCTCGCCTGGAAGTCGTACTTCCACGGTACGCGGGCGTCCCATTTCGCGGCGCAGGTATCCCGTGCGCTCAAGAGGTTGTACTGGTAGTCCAGGCCGCCCACGCTCTTACGCCCCAACGCCTCAGCGACCTCACGCATGGTGGGCGGTTTCCTGTAGGTCTGCTTAGAAGCCGCCGTATCGTTCGGAGAATCCTGAGATGGTTTCGCTGCGGCAGGGCCTCGGGCTCGCTGGGCGGCTCCGCTGTACTCATCATCTCCCCGGATGTCGTTCCCCAGCCTGCGGCCCAGCGCATCGACCAACTCGGATTAGCCTGCGCTCAAGACATCTACCATTCAAACACTTACAGTCATCATCCCAGTATCGAGTGGTGCACGCCAGACGGGATGTTCTCCGATGGCGTTCTGATGGGCTTCCAGACTTGCATGGAGCCGACGAGCACAAACGACCTCACCACGACGAGTGGGACTGTCCCGGCTTGAGTTGACCCACAGGTGTCCGTGGCCATGAGCAAGTCCCCGGCTGTGGCCAAGCCTAGGTGCGCGCCGGTGGCCAGTTAAAAAGTCCCCATCCCTCGCTCGTCGTGTCGCTGGGAAGTTCTGGGCCCTGGGCGGTGACGGTGGCGATGCCATCCAGTCACCACACCGCCGGGGGCCTTGTTAAATCTCAGGGAGCCAGCGTTCAGGGGCAGGCAGAAACCCGCTAGGAGCATGATCATCTCCAATGCGCGCCAAAACCTGCTAGCGCCAATGTCCGTGCAGGTCACGGCGTTTCGTAGACGGTCTGTAAAGCTGCCGTCCAGCCCCAGTTGAGGGCCTGTACAGCTTTGTGTCAACACTCAGACGTCGGCCTGTGGAGGCTACCCACAGGTGAGCTGCAGGTGATCCAACTGCTTGGCGGAGACGACAATGCTGCTGACCCCACGAGGTCAATCGTGTACGGGCCGTGCCCGGCCGGGATCGACGTCGAGAACACGTGTAGACGCCGACCTTCCCCTCAGCTCCAGTGAGCGAGGACGGCGACGTCAGCGCGCTCGTCGTGCTGGCGTTCTTGCGCAACGTCGTGGTCGCGAGCAGTGTCCCCGATGAGCCTTAACGATCACCTGCGTCCCAGCGACTGCCGCCGCGAGCAATTTCCTCGCCGAGATCGTTGCCGCGGTCGGCTACCGTTGAGGTGTCCAACTCTTCGGGGCGCAATTCAAAGCGGATAGATCGGAGCAGGTCAGGTCAAGATCGCCGTGCCATTAGCGTGCCATTAACCAGGGTGACGAGGGGTCAACCAGGGTCACTCAGGGCTGCCAGCGCCAGGTCAGCGCTCCTGGCAGGCGTAACCGCTACGCTTCCCAAGCTGATAGTGCGAGTTCGATTCTCGTCACCCGCTCCATGAGGTCCCAGCTCAAAGTATTGGTTGAGTGCTCATCCGAGAACTCCTAGCGCGGATGTCCGGCCAGTCGTGCCATTAGATGCTCAGCGTTCCGCGATCACGGCTCCCTCAGCTGTTCAGGCTGATAGTTGGGCTTCTACTCTCGTCACGGATCTGCGCCGCTGAGGGTCCAACCGAGTCGCCCGTCATCCAAGTCCACCCAGCTGGTGGGAGGTCCAGCAGACGTCAAGACCTCGGTCAGCCAGAACGTCTGGTCGGGGTTCCAGCCTGCCAGGACCGTGCGTGCGTCAGCCACGGACAGGGCGCGTCCCGCAGTGGTGAGGTAGCCCGCGATGCTCAGGTGGACTGCGTCGTAGTCTGCGGCGACGGCGGCGAAGTCGGGGATTAGCCACCTGCCAGCCCAGCCTGTGACCCTCCACCAGTCATGACGCCGGGATTTGCTGACATCGACCGGATAGCGGCCCACCATCTCTGCCCAGTTTTCTGGAGACGAGATCTCGTAGATCCGCGCACCCGGCCGTAGTTCGACGGGCCAGCAGCGTGCGTTCCTCTGGCCAAACCCATCCTCGATCAAGGCCAGTCCCACCGCTCCGAGGCCGGGAATCGATCTCGTGGTTGACAGGAGCCGTGACGGGATCGGCGCCGACCACCAATAGCCGCCCCACGAGGCAGATGGGTCCTTCGGCCGCTTTCGGGCTGACCGCTCATCCTCGATGGTCGTCGTTCGCCAGGCGGCAAGCTCCGCGGCGGCGCCCGTCAAGGCAGGCGGGCTGCCGTGCTCATCGAGCCACTCCACGTACTGCTGGTCGTCGATCGCGACCGGGGATGGCCACCATTGAGCAGCCGGACTACTAGTGACGGCCTCGGCGACGGGCAGCAACGCCTCCTGCACGGCCGGGTCGTTAAGGGCCCGGTCTTCTTTATCCGGCGCCCCCCAGTAGCGGGCGCGGTCCACTGTCTCGGCGAGAGCTGTCAGGAGCGCCGGGTCGTCGATAGTGGTCGCGATGTGGGCTAGGTCTACAAGCGAGACGCAGGCGGCAAGTTCTCTGATGAGCCCGGTCAGATCTCCGGCAATGCTTTCCTGCCGCACGCGGGCCCAGCCGGGATGGTCGCCAGCGTCCAGCAGTGTCCAGCACAGGCGACGGCCGCGCGGGCCTGACAGCAGCCCCTCCGTAGCATCAAGCCTGCCCATAGCGCCCCCAGTCGCCACCGATCACAGCGAGTACTCAAATCCTGCCGTGCTGGCGACCACCCGCATACTGGAGCACGGCAAGAGTCCTGCCGGTAGTCGCGTGTAGCCTGACAGTAGATGTGGAGGTGCACGATGTCAGAGCCAGAAGCACACAAGCCAGTCTCCCAGGGGGTGACCCGGGAGCGAGCCAAAGACGACGTGCTCGCTGCTGCGCGTCCGCTGCCTCCTGACGAGGATGCACTTATCGATGACCTTACAGAGGATGAGGATCGCCTCTTCCTCGCGGCTGTACTTGACGCATGAGCCCTGGCTCGCGCGGCCCGGTCGTCGTCGACACAGGAGTCTTCGCTGCGCGCTTGACACCGAGCGGGAGCTTACTGGCCGCGCGCTACCGCCCGGTCCTTGAGGGTCGGCCCGCTGTCATTTCATTTGTCACTGTCGCCGAGCTTGGTTACGGCGCCAGGCTGGCCGGGTGGGGACCGGGAAGGCTGCGGCGGCTGGAGTATGAGATAGCCAGGGCGGAGATCGTCTGGCCGGGACCGAACCTGGTCGAGGCATATGCCTCGCTCCGCACATGGTGTGTCCGGACCGGCCACGGCCTGGGCCAGAAGGAGCATGAGGCGGACCGTTGGGTGGCGGCCACAGCGATCTGGCTTCAGGTTCCCCTCGTGGCGCACGATGGCATTTTCGCCAACGTGAAAGATCTCGAACTCCTGACGAAGCTCGGTGATTGAGTAAGGCCGCCGTGCCATTAGCGTGCCATTAGCCAGGGTTACGAGGGGGCAACCACGGTCACTTGGGGCTGTCAGGGACGCCAGGTCAGCGCCCCTGACAGCGATAACCGTTCGGCTTCCCAAGCTGATAGTGCGAGTTCGATTCTCGTCACCCGCTCCAGGAGCTTCTTTGCAGGTCAGCGCTGGTCTTCGGAGCGCGACTAGTTCCCTCTTCCAGGCGGTTGTTGATCTTCCGTGCCTGTGAGTCATTAGCCAGGGTGGCCAGGGGACAACCACGTTCACTTGGGACCACCCGGGACACCAGGTCAGCGCCCCCGGCAGCTGTAACCCGGACACGATCAAGCTCGGTTAGTCCAGCCACAACGACCAGATCGGGATATCCAAGATTCGCTGCGCAATCGATCCGACATCGCGGACCGCCGTGCCCGGCTTGTCGATCGGCCAGAACTCATCGCAAAAGCTCCACAGCTCCGCGGCCACAGCCTGAGCGTCTTCCAGGGTTCGCGGCGGGCGCCGGGCCAGCAGCCGGATGTGAGCGAAACCGACCTCGGCCAGCACCGCGCCGAACCGCTCCTCCCACGAGCGCAGCGCCACCGACAGCAGTTCGGGGGTGCCGTAGCCGTTCACGGTGCCGTCGTATCCGACTAGGGCCAGCACATCGGCTGGCCGGGCAGCAGGGACCAGGCCGATCCGGGCTGGGCCCAGCCAGTCCAGCGCACGGGCCAGCTCGGCCTTGGTCAGCGCCTGATCCTGGCTACCGGCCAGGCCGGGGAACGGTTCTCCGTAGGGCGCGACCATCGCGGCCCACTCGGGATCCTCCAGTTCGGCCGCGGTGGGTACCGAGCCCGCCCACTCCCGTGCGAGCACCGTGGCGGCATCCAGCTGGTCCACCGCCGTCAGGTCGCACCGGGGGCCGAGTTCTCCGTTGTCCCACGGCCGTCCCTCATGCCCACCGTCCAGAAA
Organism: uncultured Actinomycetes bacterium; assembly: GCA_963837335.1. Taxonomy (GTDB): domain Bacteria; phylum Actinomycetota; class Actinomycetes; order Streptosporangiales; family Streptosporangiaceae; genus RYN-230. The sequence goes on from CAWINS010000079.1 coordinate 6,027, forward strand.
CCCCAGCAGGATCGGCACCAGGCCCGTGTCGGGGTGCATGTCCGTGAGCGCCTGCCAAATCTCCCCGGCATTGGGAACTGGTTGGGCGGTGGCCCACAGCCGCGGCGGCGCGTCGTTCCACTCCGAGATCCGCCTGCCCACGGGTAGCTGCACCGATCCGAGCCGCACCGGCCCGTCCGCCGGTACCTCGGCAGTCACCATCACGCCCTCCTCACCGGTGGGGCCTGCCCCGATCCGCGCGACCAGCCTGCCATTACCCTCGGACACCAGCAGACCAGGCAAGCGCCTGCGAAACGGCGTGCCTGTGGCGTGCCCGACCGGACGGTGATCCGCGGTGGATCACGGTCACTCACGGGCTCGCCACTGTGCCGCGACATGAGGTGAGGCGTCCAGCGGCGCGGAAGGTCCGGGTCCCACGTCTAAGCCCGAGCGCAGCAGCGCTCCGCTACGGTGGGGCGTTCTGCTGCGCGCGGCGCATGGTTCAACGCGCCGGGCGCAACACAGGCTAGACTGCGGCGCGTGCGTCGTATCCGGCCCCGCCCCGCATCCGTAGTACGGGCGTCGATGGTTGCTGGCAGCGCGGCAACGCTTGCGGTGACGGGCATCGCCCCCCGAGTCATCGAGATTCCCCTTATCGCGATCGGCAGCGTTCTTGCCGGAGCGCCAGGGCTTGAATTCATTAGAGTAAAGGGTAAATCGGGAGCAAGTAGGCGTCCGGTTTTCTCGATATAATAAAAGCGGAGCCTGCGCAAAATCGGTTCAGCCCCCCCGTAATAGGCACTGCCGACACCGTCACTAGCGGGCATGATGATCTCCGGCTGGATGTGGAGGCCCGCGTGAGTGAGTGGCTGGGTGACTTGGGCGCGAAGTGGCGTCAGGACCGTGATCGAGTCCGAGGGCTGCGGACGCAGGGCGCCAAGGTCACCCGCCATGTCAAGGGCTTGTTCCAGGACACGGGCCTGAACCTGGATCTGGGAAATACAGGGGAGCCTCTGATGATTGACGGGGATCGTTCTCAACCCGGTGCGGCAGTGGTACTCGATCCGGGCGCGGAGCAGCTGCTCGACCCGGCCGGCGACAGGCAATCCAAGCCGCCCTCTGATTTCTGCGAGATCTTCGTCCTGCTCACCTGGGACGGACCCGAGCGCGACGCCCGGCAGGTCGCCGTTCGCGCGGGTGATCATCGGGTCGGCGTGCTGGCTGCCGCGGACAGGGCTGCCTTCGAGTCGCTCTTGGAGCAGGGCAGCCAGCTCGACCGGCCCGTAATCACCGAGGCGTTCCGCGACCGCGCTCCCGATGATTCCTGGCGCCTGACCGTCTACCAGCCCAGTAGGAGAAGCTAACGGACTGGCCGCTTCTGCGAGATCTCGTGCCATTAGCGTGCCATTAGCCAGGGTGACGAGGGGTCAACCAGGGTCACTCAGGACTGCCAGGAACGCCAGGTCAGCGCTCCTGGCAGCCGTAACCGCTGCGCTTGGAACCCAAGCTGATAGTGCGAGTTCGATTCTCGTCACCCGCTCCAAGACCGAAGGCCCAGGCCAGGACGGCAGTCCCGGCCCTGGGCCTTGATCGTTTCTGGGCGCTGGGTGATCTTCCGTGCAATTAACGTGCAATTAGCTCACCGGGACCAGTGCGCCCGGCAGGCCGTCGTCATCGTCATCATCGCCGCGTCAATGCCGTTCATCTGCCCGCTTAGTCGTGACAGCCGGCGACCTAGGACCAATTCGCCTTCCCGGGCTGGTCATTATCCAGCTCGCGGTCAGCATCTCAGTGGTTACTGCCCCTCTCCTCCAGCAGTCGGTGCAGTTCGTCGAAGCTCCTGATCTTCTTGCTTTCCCCGATGACGAACCAGCCTCCGTGCACAGCAATGGAGTATTCGCCGCCCGGTGAGGCCGCCTGAGCCGTCTGCCGCAACGATCAGCGCCAGGTGCCGAGCGGTCCGCGCGGGCTATCCTCCCGGCGCTCCAGTGTGAAACCGGGCATGATCACGCGCAAGAGCGCTTCGCGTCACACGTGATGGCCTGCGGCCACTCTTGCGCGTGATCTTGCCCGGCTCGGGTTGGCGCCTATCGGGAGAATGGACAGGTCCGGCCGGATCAATCACAGTCCTTCATTGAGCGTCAGGCGCCGCTTTCGGCCATTTTCTGCTGCGCGTCGGCGATCGCGCCTTTCAGGGCCTTGACGTGGTTGCCTTCTGCCTCGCCGACGACTTTCTTGATGGCGCGGGTTACGGCGGGTTCGACTTTGGCGGCGGCCGAGTGGGGGTAGGCGACGATCAGACCGGCGCCGCCGACGGGGATGGTGGCCCCGGCCTGTTCCCCCAGTTTGCTGGCGGTCTTGTCGTGCAGCAGTTTGCCGGCTCCGGCGCCGATCACTGCGCCGATCGCGGTCGCGGCCAGCAGTGGCGGGGCGAACAGCCCAACGGCGAACCCGATAGCGCCCAGGCCCGCGGCGCCCTCGCGGACCATGTGGTCGGTCTGTTCCACGGACAGGTTGCCCTGGAGGTCTTTGCTGACGACCACGGCGCCGTGCAGGTGGCCGCCGCTGGTCAGGACCGCCTCGTAATCCTCGTGTGCGGCGTCCTTGGACATGTAGCCGCCGATCAGCACGTCTATCGTTTCGTCATCGAATTTCATCGATCCCTCCTCGGATATGCGGGCATCTCTATTGCGCGAGTCCGTGCCCGGCGTGGCCGTGGTGGGCGACAGCGTGCAGCGCTTCCTCGTCCTCAGCCGACAGATGCGGCCGGACGTCGAACACAACCTTTTTGATGGTGCCCGTGAAGGCAAACGGCTTTTTGTCCTCGTAGCTCAGGTCGACGACCCCTCCATTGTCGCGGCCGATGTCCATGCCCGCGTAGCCGGAGAAGCGGATCGGGACGGTGTGGTCCATCCGCCCCTTGCCGACGGGCCGGTCGTTGATGTACAGGGTCACCTCACCGCCGGTGGCGGGCTTGGCGTGCGTCGGCGGCGAACTCCATCCGCACGGTCACCTCGCCGGGCGGCAACTGCTCTTCGGCCATGCTGCCGGTAGATGAAGACGCCCATCATCGAGTAGGTGTGGGTGAGCTTGCCGTCCGGCGACGAACAGCGAGAACCCGCCCAGGTGGTCGGCCTCGGCCACGATCACGCCCTCGGCGCCCTCCGCCGGGATGACCAGGTCGGCGCTGATCGCATACGAGTGGTTGTAGATCCGCGGGATCATGCCCGACATGATGTTCTGGACGTCGCCCCGGTACTCGAACGTGGACCGCATCCGGCAGCGGCGGAAGGATGCCGAAGAACGCCGAGAGGGTGGCGAGCAGGGGCAGCACCTTGTACTTCTCCGCCTCGGCCCAGAACAGCTCCTTGAGCTCCGGCCACCTTGTCAGGGTGATCGGCGGCGACGTCATTGGCCTGGGTGAAGTCGTCGGGCAGGTAGTACAGCTCGGCGGGCCCGGCGTCGGGATCCCACACCCCGGGCGCATACGGGCCGCAGCGCGTCAGGCGTGAGCACCCACGGGATGCGCTCGGTCTTCATGGCCAGCCACCAGCCGTCCTTGTACATGGCCCGGTTGCCGATGGTCTCGAAGTACTGCTGGGTGTGGCGCTCCGGCGCGGCCGCGTCGGCGAGCGAGTCCGCGAAGGTCAGCCCGTGCAACGGCTCTTGCTCGATCCCGTCGACCGCGTCGGGCGCCGGGATGCCCGGCGACATCCAGGATCGTGGGCGCCGACGTCGATGGCGTGGGTGAACTGCGAGCGCAGCGCGCCGGTGTCGGTGATCCGGGCCGGCCAGTGGACGACCATCGGGTTGCGGGTCCCGCCGAGGTGCGAGCCGACCTGCTTGCCCCACTGGAACGGCGTGTTGCCGGCCCAGGCCCAGGCGGCCGAGTAGTGCGGGTCCATCATCTGGCTGCCCCAGGCCTCGACGCCGCCGTACCGCTCGGCCAGCTGCAGCTGCATTTCGTCGGTGAGCGGGATGCCGTTCTGCATCGTCATCTCGTTGAACGAGCCGGTGACCGTGCCCTCCATGCTGGCGCCGTTGTCACCCCAGATCCAGATGATCAGCGTGTTATCGAGCTCGCCGAGCTCGGCGATCGCATCGATGACCCGGCCGACGTTGTAGTCGGCGTTCTCCGAGTACCCGGCGTAGACCTCCATCTGCCGGGCGTAGAAGGCCTTCAGCTTGTCAGGAACCTCGTCCCAGGCCGGAAACGCATCGTCGCGCGCGGTCAGCTCCGCGTCGGCGGGGATCACGCCCAGTTCCTTCTGCCGGGCGAAGATCTCCTCGCGGAGACGGTCCCAGCCCTGGTCGAACTTGCCCTTGTACTTGTCCGCCCATTGCCGGGCCACATGGTGCGGGGCGTGGCTGCACCCGGTGGAGAAGTAGGCGAAGAACGGCTTGCGGGCGTCCTGCGCCCGGACGCCGTGCAGCCACTCGATGGTCTTATCGGCCATGGCGTCCGGCAGGTAGTACGGGTTCTCCTTGTCATAGAACCCCGCCGGGGTGCCGATGATCTTCTGATTCTCGGCCAGGCACGGGTCCCACTGCGCGGAGCCACCGCCCAGGAAGCCGTAGAAGTAGTCGAACCCCCACCCGTGCGGCCACCGGCCGAACGGACCGGCCGGACCCTGCTGGCCATCGGGGGTCAGATGCCACTTGCCGAACGCCGCGGTGCTGTACCCGTTCTCCGACAAGATCCTCGGCAATGGGGTGCAATCACGCGGAACCATCGCCGTGTAGCCCGGGAAGCCGCTGGAGAACTCACCGATCGAGCCGAAACCCACCGCATGGTTATTCCGGCCGGTCAGCAGGGCCGCACGCGTCGGGGAGCACAGCGCAGTGACATGGAAGCGGTTGTACCGCAGCCCCGCTTCGGCGGTCCGCGTGTAGTTCGGCGTGTCAATCGGCCCGCCGAACGTGCTCGGGTTGCCGAAACCGGCGTCATCGATCAGCACCAGCAGGATGTTCGGCGACCCCTCCGGAGGCTCGGGGTGCCCGATCAGGTTCCAGTCAGGCTCCGACCCCGCCAGCGTCCTGTTGCTCACTCCCCCGAACGGCGGCGTGCGAATCGGCAGCTTCGTGCGGTCGGGCTCACCCATGATCCGTCCACCTCCCGGTCAGCACCCACCGGCGGCGGGTCAGCCTGCACGCGCGCCACCAGGAACAGCCAGCACCCGACGACAAACACGTCCATGACCGTGACAACGATCGCCCAAAAAGCGCGCGGTCGCCATCACTCGCCACGGGTGACCCGGCACCATGGCCAACCTGCCGCCCCAGGCGGCATGTGCAGGCCAAACCGACGATTGTGGATAGCGCTGGACGGTCGTGATCTTGCTCTGGAACTGTGGGTGTCAGACGGTCGATCACAGCAGCGGTACAGCAACGGGACCGCACAACCGGCACGGGGCCTCGAACCGCACCAGGTCGGCGCATGATCGTAGGGCCATTAGTGGGCCATTAACCAGGGTGACGAAGGGGCAGCCACGGCTACCAGGGGCCAGCTAACCTGTCTGGTCAGCGCCCCTAGCAGCCGTAACCGCTGCGCTTCCCAAGCTGATAGTGCGAGTTCGATTCTCGTCACCCGCTCCAAACAACGAAGGCCCAGGCCAGGGCAGGAATCCCGGTCCTGGGTCTTGATCGTGCCGGGCACTTCGGTCCTCTGCGCTACCCACAGGCCATGGGTCACCCTGGAGCGGATCCGCTGCCTCGACCACGTCCCGGCCCGGCCCCCCGGTAGATGTGTCTATCCGCTTGACAGTTGTAGTGTCTAGTCGCTAGATATATTGTGGTGAAGGCGCGCGAGGTAAACCGGAAGATCGAGCGACTGGGCGGTGTCATGATCCGCCAGGTCGGATCGCATCGACGTTACGTGGTGGCCTTCACCGATGACACTGGGACGGAAGCGAAGGCGGCGACCACGGTCCCGCAGCACACGGGCGACATCCCCGTCGGTACCGTGCGTGCCATCGAGCGAGATTTAGAGGCTGCGTTAGGAAAGGGATGGCTGCGATGAGCGGCGATACGTATCGCGTAGTCGTCACCCGTGAAGACGGCCACTGGCTCGCTGACGTTCCTTCCCTGGAAGGTGCTCACACCTTCGCTCGCAGTCTGCCGACGTTGGACCAGGCGGTGCGAGAGGTCGTGGTTCTGGCTGCCGACCTGCCCGATGAGGCTATGCCCGCTCTCGTGCTGGACTACGAGTACCACACCGGCGATGCCAGCCTCGACGTCACCGCGCAGGAGGTTCGTCAGCTACGACGCGAGGCCGACGAACTCGCCGCTACTGCTGCCACTCGCACCGGCCGGGCCGTCGCCGAACTGGTGGCCAGGGGACTGTCAGTCCGCGATGTCGCCGCCCTGCTCGGAATCAGCCCCCAGCGCGTCTCTCAGCTCACGGCCCGGGCGAGCTGAGCTGCCGCGACTGCTCCGAGCTATACCAAGATCGCCGTGCAACTAGCGTGCAATTAGCCCCGGTAACGAGGGGTCAGCCACGGGTACTGGCGGTGTCCGGTCCTGGCTGTTCAGCAGACCTACCAGCCCGGATCGGTCGTTTCCCAAGCTGATAGTGCGAGTTCGGTTCTCGTCACCCGCTCCAAGACCGAAGGCCCAGCGGGGAGAAGGAGACCCCTGCTCAGCAGCTATGCCAATCCGTACTGGGGGCGTTCCGTGCCCCAGATCTGGAGCCGCCCGGAGTGTGCGGGAAGCTCAGGCGGAAGTTCGTCTACCCGGTCAAGCCGGTAGCCCAGGCAACGCGGGATGGCAGCGCTGATGGAGTTGGCCTCGTCGGTGTGGATCTCGACCCGGGCCACGTCCGGCAGGGCCAGCCCCGCTCGGGTCAGAGCCCTCGCGCATGCGGTGGCATAGCCACGCCCGGTGAAATCGACGTGGACCCAGTAGCCGAGCTCGACAGCGCTTGGGCTGATCCGCCACAAGTCAAAGCCGCCGATCACGTCCTCCGATTGCCTCAGACGCAGCAGGTAAGCGTATTCGGAGCCGTCCGCCCAGTGTGTTTCGGCCTCGCGGCAGCGCCTGCGTTGCGCCTGCACGTCAGCGGCTTCCTCAGTAGCCCAGGACAGCCACTGCCGTAGATGATCCAAGCTTGCGCCGACCGCGTGCGCCACCTGGCCGGCGTCAGACTCCCTGGTTCGCGACAGCAAGCCATGCGGTACTTCGAGCACTTCGGCAGGAGCTTCGGGCATCTTGGCATTAGATGCAAACCCGCAGTTCGCCGCAAGTGAATTTGGGGCCCGCCAAGCCAGAGGCATCTCAACCCGCGTCCGGTCTTGAAACCGCCGGGGAAGTGTTGCGTGCCCGACAGGATAGTGACTGCTGGCAAATCGCGGTCGCTTGCAGGAAGTCCGGGCCATCTTGTCGATACTTGTCGGATGACCCATCAGCATCGCCGGGTGGAGGACGTGCCGCTTGCGGGCGGGCGCATGACGAGCGGGATCGTGCGTCGTAGTGACCGGCTGCTGCGCCCGATGGGTCCGTGGTCGCCTGCCGTGCACGAATACCTGCGGCATCTGGAGACAGCCGGGTTCGATGGCTCGCCCCGGGTGCTGGGCATCGAGGACGACCGGGAGGTTCTCACCTTTATCGACGGGGACGTCGCGGTGGACCCGCGGTGGGAGCCTGGGCACGGGCACCGGCTCCCTCCGTATGCCCGGACCGACCTTGCCCTGCGCGCCGTGGCGGACCTGCTCCGCCAGCTGCACGCGGCGGCTTCCGGCTTCCATCCTGCGATCACCAGCTACCGCTTCCGCCCGCGGCCTCCCCGGGCCGGGGAGATCATTTCTCACGGCGACCCCGGCCCGTGGAACACCGTCTACCGCGATGGGATACCCGTAGCGTTCATCGACTGGGACAGCGCCGGGCCCGTCAGTCCGCTGGCCGATCTCGCCGACGCGGCGTGGACATTCGTGCCCCTGGCGCCACCCGGGCAGCTCACCGAAGCAGGATTCAACCCGCTCCCTGACCTGCCCGCCCGGCTGCGCATGTTCGTGGAGGCCTACGGCCTGACCGACCGGAAGGCCATCTTGCCCGCACTGGAGCGCAGCATGACCGGAGCAGCAGGCCGACCGACGAACGCTGTTGACGCCGCCTCGCTGCAATGGCTGCAGAGTGTATCGATGAAATTCGCTGGCGCACTGTAAGTCCTCGTGCCATTAGCGTCATTAGCCAGGGTGACGAGAGGTCAACCAGGGTCACTCGGGACCGCCAGGAGCACCAGGTCAGCGCCCCTAGCAGCCGTAACCGCTGAACTTCCCAAGCTGATAGTGCGAGTTCGATTCTCGTCACCCGCTCCAAGGCCGAAGGCCCAGGCCAGGGCGGCAGTCCCGGCCCTGGGCCTTGATCGTTTCTGGGCGCTGGGTGATTTTCCGTGCAATTAACGTGCAATTAGCTCACCGGGACCAGTGCGCCCGCCAGGCCGTCGTGCATCATCGCCGCGTCAATGCCGTTCATCTGCCCGGATCCATACTGATATGTGGGCCGGTTCCAGGGCCTTCTGCGCGACGGCGGCGAGGTCGTCGCGGACAGAGTCCAGGTCCACGGCATCCTTCAGCTGGGCCGCGAATGCGGCGATGGTCTGGTCGGCATCGTAGCGGGCCCGGTTGAACCGGCGGTCCACCAATCGCTGCACCTGCAGGCGCAGCGGATTGAACAGCGCCGCCGCTGCCAGCGTGGAGGCGGCCACGGCCACCGGCGTATGGAACGACAGCACCCGGGTGGCCAGCAGCACCATGCCCGCATACAGGCCGACCAGCAGGCCGGTGACGACCGTGTACGCCAGGGTCCGGGAGATGATCCGGTCGATGTCATACAACCGGTACTTCAAGATCGCGATGCCCATGCTGACCGGCAGCGCCGCGATCCCGACCACAGGCAGGCTGAGGAAGAGCATGCCGAGCAGCCAGGCCGCACTGACCGCGGCGCCGAACGCCAGCCACTTCAGCTGCTGACGGCGCTCTCCCGTCGCCTGCCGCCAGCCCAGCAGGTGGCGCCCCAGGGTCGGCAGTGCGGTCCCGGCGAGCCCCAGCACGATGACCACGCCAATCCAGGCTGGCAGATTGGCCAGCAATCCCTGCTGATGACCCGAGCTGGTGAGGTTGCCGGAGGAGTCGATGCGGATGTCGTGGTCAGCGACCGGGGCGATGGCACTGGCGATGGTCAGCGCCAGCGCGCAGGTACTGAACCCGGCGTAGGCCCACAGCAGCCACCGCCACCGCGACCCCGGCAGCCGCCCATCCGGGAACAGCAAGATGATCACCGGGATCATCAGCAGTGCAAGGACCTGCACCGAGTTGCCCAGCACCAAAGCGGCCGCAGCGAGCGGCAGCTCGTGGTAGCCGAGCCGGTAGGCCAGGACCGCGTAGCGAGCGCCGATGCCGCCTAGCGCCAGCACGATAATGCAACCGAGCAGGATCCAGCCGATACGGTTACGCGGCTGGCGGAGCGTCAGGACCACGCCCACCCCGCCGAAAGCCACGAACAGGGTGCCTTCCAGCAAGACAGTGACCGGCGTCAGCTGATGACCCAGGCCGACCAGCGCGAAGTACCCCACCGCCAGCGCCAGCATCACGAAACCCAGAACCGCTGCCGTCGGCAAGAGCGGGACAAAACGCCGGGTCCCGGCCGTTGCCGGGTCCGGTTGCTGCCCTAGCGGCCGTAGCGCTCCGCGCATGAGCGTAACGCTACGCCCCAGTCGTTCCGGGAACGTTACGGCTCGTAGCAGCAGGTGCGCCACCCGGCCCGGCGTATTGTCCCGCTGTTGCCTCCGGCGGGGCCTCAGGCTCAAGGATGGACCGGGAAAGTCCAAGAGCTGCCACTGTCAGTGTTTGGCCGGGCTGGGGGAAGGGAGCGCGTTCGCGCAAATACCGGGGAGACGACGAGCACCAGGGCGGGGCGGTAGCCCTCCAGTCACGGACGCCGCCGCCGCGCCACTGGCCGGCATCCGCAGGCAGGTGGCACCGGGCCGCAACGACCCGTTAGCGCCGCGAGCGCGCGGATGGCCGGGCCGTCCTCCGGCAGTCTCTCACCGTGAAAGATCACGCTCAAGGTCGCGCCAGGCGCGTCCCCGCTGCGCGGTGCAGACCCCTGACCGTGATCTTTCCCGGCAAGAACTCGGCACTTAACAGGAGGACGGGAGAGCTGCCGAAGGTAGCCTCTCCCAGGTGGTGCGACTCATCCACCTAAACGGGCCGCCCGGCATCGGGAAATCGACGATAGCGAGCGCGTTCGCTGACCGGCATCCCGGTGTCCTCAATCTTGATATCGACCGGGTAGCCGCCATGATCGGCGGCTGGGGCGACAGCTTCGGCGACTCGTTCGAGGCTGGGAGGCTTCTGGCGGCGGCGATGGCGCGGGTCCACCTCGCCAATGGCCACGACGTGATCATGCCGCAAATGATGACGCACGTGAACGCCGCGGAACTGGCTGACTTCGAGTCTGCTGCAGCAGCGGCCAAAGCCGAGTACGTCCAGATACTGCTGACAGCGAATGTCGAGCCCTCGGTCGATCGCTGTATGGAACGGGCGAAGGCCGGTGATCCACGCCAGGATGTCGTCAGCAAGGTCATCGACGAGAGAGGTGGCCGGGACTTCCTGCGGAAGCTCCATGCACAGGTCACCCAATTTACAGCTGACAGGCAGCCGCACTCAGTTATTGACTGCGAGCGGCTCACAGTCGAACAGACCTGCCAGGCCGTCGAAGCTGCACTCCGGCCGTCTTGACCCGGCCTGAGGTCGCCCCAGGAGGCAGCCTGGATGTCTCTCAGGGACACTACCCTGCGAGCAAGACGGGGTTGAGAAGTCATCGGCTATTGCCGGGCCGCGTCACGCTGCACCGGCCGATGCCAGTACACGTGACTCGCCTTCAGGGTGTCAGTCATACTCGCTGCGTGTCCCCCTCCACCGCAGCCCGCCGTCACGTCCGTATCTAATCGCGCAAGTCGGCCCTGGCCAGCACCTCGCCGGCCAGCTCGGCCGGGGTGAGCCTGTCCGAGCGCAGCATGAGCGTCCCGGCCGGCTGGCGGGCAGCGGCAGCCACCATCTCATCCACGCCGGTCATGCCGGACTCGCGGGCTGCCTGGTCCCACTCCCGGCCGGGGTGAGTCACGCGGGCATTGAGCCGCTCCCGGAGCACGCCGGCGTCCGCCTCCAGGAACACGTGCAAGACCTCCTCGCCCGCGTCGGCCAGGCCGCCGATAATCTCGGCCCGGTAGGCGTCGCGGATCAGCGACATCGGGACGATGAGCGTCTCCGCGTGGTGCCTGCGCAGCGACAGCGCCGTCGCGACAACCAGTTCCCGCCAGCTCGGCAGGTGCTGGAAATCGCCGTTGGGCGGCATCCACTTCCACAGCATGAGGCCGACGTCCTCCGGGTCATAGACGATCGCGTCCGGGAGCCGCCGGTGCAGTTCCTCCGCGAGCGTTGTCTTGCCCGCGCCGAATCCGCCGTTGATCCAGATGATCACCGGCACAAGCTATCCGGTCAAATCCCTGGGCGTCTTGCATGTAGTAGCGGCCTGCAGGTTTATCTCCGGCGGCGCGTCGCCACAGCTCGCCCGCTCCACGGCAACCATCTTGCGGTGTCACAGCGATGAAGCGAATGCCCGGCCAGCCGTTATCGGCCGCAGCCATCCGTTGAGGACGAGAATGCGGTTGACCATGTGATGGCGCTGCGTTCTATCGTTGTGGCGCAGGCCGGCGGGGATACCGAGACGGCAGGGACGGCGAGACGAGCATGTGTATTCCGGGGCACAAGGGCGCCCGGAGTGGCCCCGCGGTTGGGGTGGTGGCCGAACTGTGGCGGTATCCGGTTAAGTCCATGCTCGGTGAGCAGTGCGGGCAGGTTGTCATGGAGGACCGCGGGATTGCCGGTGACCGGCTGTATGCCGTGCGGGACGGTGAGGGCAAGTTCGGGAGCGGAAAGAACACCCGCCGCTTCCGGCGGATCGACGGCCTGCCCGGTTTCCGGGCGAGGTATGACGGGATCATCCCCGTCATCACACTTCCCGGTGGTCACCAGGTCCGTGGCGATGACCCGAGGGCCGACGCGCATCTTCAGCGTGCTCTGCGCCGCCCGGACGTCAGACTGGCACGCGAAGCCGGCATCTCTCATTTTGACCAGGCGCCGCTACACCTGATCACGGACGCTTCACTGTCGTGGCTGGCGGCAGCCGTCCCTGACGTGCGGGTTGACGCCCGCAGGGTCCGCCCCAATCTGGTTCTCCGGACCGGCCAACTCGCAGCGCTGATTGAAGATTCCTGGGTTGGCCGGACTGCAAGGATCGGCCGCAGCGCCGTGGTGGAGTTCACGCACCGGACCGAGCGCTGTGTCATGATCAACAATGCCCAGGACGGGCTGGCGCACAGCAGCCAGGTACTGCGGGCAGTCGCCGAGGAAAATGAAATGATGCTCGGCATCTACGCCAAGGTCATCCGGCCCGGCACAGTCCGCCTCGGCGATGAGATGCTTCTCATGGATGGGTTGCTGAAGTAACACTCGCTGCCGAAGGATGACGAAGACGGACAGTGGCTGGCTGCGGGCAGATGATGCTGCCTTGTCCCAGCGGTGGGTGGACGTCAGCTTCAGGCCTGGTGCATCGGTAGCGCAGGTGCTGCGTATCCGGGCAGCGTGCTCACACGTGCCGAACGTGACGGCCAATCCGGTCTCACAACCTGCCTGCCCTCGGCGTCGTCCACTCGGTGCGCTTCAATACCACCCGGGCGAGCGACGACGCTAACGTGGCCGAGCGGCAGACGTGCCGGGCGAAGTGCCGGGCGAAGTTCCGGGCGGCCTTTGGAGTCAATGCGCAAGACGCCAGCGATGGCGGCGGGTAACCCGGATTGTGGTTCGAGCCCATCCGTGGGAATGGTTTAGAAGGAACTGGACGGGGGCTGGGCGGCGTCCGGCTCTTTAGCTTGCGGCCCAGCCGTCTCATCACCCCGGTTGGGATAACCAAGAAGACAAGGGCGATGCAGGTGTACCCGGCGAAGTTGACCCACTCCTGCTGGGACACGGCATTGGCGGCTAGGGCGACCCAGAGCAGCAAGACCAAGGTGTAGATCACGAAGACGACCCACCGACCGTGTGCGAGGCGCCCGGAAGGCTCCCGGGACGGCGCTGGTTCATCGCTCGCAGCAACGGATGCACCCGAACTCGCTGAACCCATGGGCGGCACTGGTGGGTCGGTCCTAGCCATGCCCCGCAGGGTACGCTGGCCAGGCCTCTGCCGCCACGCGGCGGGACGTCCGGCATGCCCGGGTCGATTGCATGCGAGACCCGGGCCAGAGCGAGCAGCATTTAACGGTCCGCGCAGCCTCAAGTCTCGTGAAAGGGAACCCTCATGAACTCGCTTGCGGCTCGCCCGCCGGCCCCGGCAGGCCCCCGCCGGAGTCCCGCAGAAGGGCGCGCTGTGACCGCACGCCGCAGGCCATCTCTGGTTTTGCAGGAGGTCCAAAGCTATGGCTGAAGGCGCACAACAGACAGGCAGTGATAAGACGGCTGTTCGTCCGTTTCATGTGAATGTTCCGGAAGCAGAGCTTACCGATATGCGCCGTCGTATAAACGCGGCAAAGTGGCCTGAACGGGAAACGGTCACCGATGGTTCGCAGGGCGTGCCTCTCGCGATGATGCAGGAACTCGCGCGCTATTGGGCCGCAGATCACGATTGGCGCAAGTGCGAGGCGAAGCTGAACGCCCTGCCGCAGTTCATGACCGAGATCGATGGGCTAGACATTCATTTCATTCACGTCCGCTCGGCCCACGAAAACGCATTGCCCCTCATCGTCACGCACGGGTGGCCCGGATCGGTCATCGAGCAGCTGAAGATTATCGACCCGCTCACCAATCCCACGGCACATGGCGCGAGCGCATCGGATGCTTTCCATCTGGTGATCCCGTCAATGCCCGGCTACGGGTTCTCCGGCAAGCCGACCGCTACCGGCTGGGACCCCGCCCGCATCGCCCGGGCCTGGGTAGTGCTGATGAAGCGCCTCGGGTACGCCCAATTTGTGTCTCAAGGCGGCGACTGGGGCGGGGCTATCACGAACGTGATGGGACACCAGGCACCTCCGGAATTGCTCGGCATTCACGTCAACTTCCCAGCCACGGTTCCGCCCGACGTCGCCAAGGCGCTCCAGTCCGGCGACCCGCCCCCACCCGGCCTGTCAGCCGGCGAAAGACGCGCATACGAGCAGCTGAACATCTTGTATACGAGGCGACGCGCCTACGCCAGCTTCATGGGGACGCGCCCGCAAACGCTGTACGGACTGGCGGATTCACCCGTCGGCCTGGCCGCCTGGCTCCTTGACCACGGTGACGGCTGGGGCCAGCCAGCGCCGCCGGTCACCTCCGCCGTGCTCGGGTACACCAGTCATGGACACCCCGCAGGCGACCTCACCCGAGACGATGTCCTGGACAACATCACGCTCTACTGGCTGACCGGCACGGCGGTTTCGTCGGCCCGCCTCTACTGGGAAAATAAGCTCAGCCTTTACAATGACGCCGACGTCTCCATCCCGGCTGCCGTCAGCGTCTTTCCCGGCGAGAACTACCAGGCCCCGCGGAGCTGGACGGAGCGTGCGTATCACAACCTCATCTACTTCAGCGAGGTAGACAAGGGCGGGCACTTCGCCGCCTGGGAACAGCCGCAGCTCTTTTCAGAAGAGGTCCGCGCGGGCTTCAGGCCACTGCGCAAATAGCCGAGCAAAGGAGCCTGTCCGGACCGGACGCGGGCCACCCCCTGCAGCTCGGCCTGGACATCTGGAATTCTCTGGTCCATGACAGGACTGCTTCAGTACGTCAACGCCGTGACCTTCCGGGTACCGGACCTGGATGCGGGGCTTGCCTTCTACCGTGACCGGCTGGGACACGAACTGATCTGGCGAAACGAGGCCGCTGGCCAGGCTGGCCTGCGCACCCCGGACTCCGCTACCGAGGTCGTACTGACAACGGCCCGCCCCTACGAGCCCAACTGGAAGGTCCGCTCGGCAGAGGAGGCCGCCGGAGTGTTCGTGGCCAACGGTGGGCGGATCGTCGCCGGGCCCCACGACATCCCAATCGGGCGAGTCGTCGTCGTGGAGGACCCATTCGGGAACGTGCTGGTCCTGCTGGACAGCACTACGGGCACTTACCGGACCGACGATGAGGGCAACGTGACCGGGGTCGCCTGACCGATGAGCCCCGCGCAGGCACCAGCCCTGGCCTGCACTCGCGAACCCTGGACATCGACGGTTTCAGGGTCTGGCGGAATGCGGCTTGCTGGCTCGGCCGACATCGGAGCTGGCCAGCGTGTGCGAGAGTATCGCGTCAACCACCTGGTCGACGGGCTGTCTGGCGTCGATGAGGATCGCGCCGAATGCGCGCAAGCGGTCCTGAATTTCGGGCAGCTTGCGGCGTAGGTACTCGCGAGTGTCCCCGATACGGCCCCAGTCGTTGTTCTGGCGCGCATCTATTCGGGCCAGCATGGTGGGCTCGTCGATCTCCAGCAAGAACACCTGCGTGAAGCGATCGGCCAGCTCCAGCTCATTGTCCGCTCCGCCGCAGACGTACAGCGTGGCTGGTCCTGCGGCGGCGATCAGTGCGTCGAGGCGGGCCGGATTCCAGGCCCAGCTATGCCGGGCGAGCCAGGCAAAGTCCGGCTCGGCCGGCTCTTCCACCACGGCGCCGGTGGGGTCAACCTCCCGGGCGAGCAAGGGGTCGTCGTCGGCATCGATGGATGCCAGGCCCCGGCGGGCAAGCACGGCGGCGATCGTGGTCTTCCCAGCGCCGGAACAGCCGGTGATCTGGACAGCGCTCATCGGTGTCTATCGTCAGCCAGCCCCGAAGGCGGTGCAACCGAGTTCGCCAGACGGCCGGACCATTCGCCAGACGGCCGGACCAGATGATCGCCGCTTCGGCGAGATCCCGAGCCGGGGCCCCAACCCGGCCTCGAACCCGGCCCCGGCAATGTCCCGGCTCGGGCGTTCGTGGTGAGGAGGACCTGCGGGGCGCGTCGCCGGTGTGGCCGCCGACCCGTTTCCCGCAGGCCCTTCCCACTCCCAGCGCGCTAAGTGGTCACAGTCTGGGGGAAAGCGACCGGGCTGCGATTCCCCGCTGTGTCCACGGCCCGCAGGCCAAACTGCACGTTGTCTTTGGCGATATCGAGCGTGACCCCGGTGACGTTGCCGACCTTGATCGCGCTCGTCCAGTCCGGCGACGTGGTCTCCCGCATCACCACCTCGTACCCGGCCAGGTCGGACTCGGGGTTGGCGTTCCAGGAGAGCACCGTGTTGTTGATGCCGGCGAAGTTGACCGGCGGCGCCACGTGAATCAGCAGGTTCTTGGGCGTGCTGGGCGAGGTGGCCAGAGCCCACAGCGCCGCCCCGTTGACCTTGGCCACCCGGGCGACGTAGTCGAAGTCCACGTACTGGATCAGGTCACCGAGTTGCACTCCGTTGACCACCCGCGTGTTCTGGTGCTCGTGATTGAAGTTCTCCCGCGGCTCGGTGATCCTGGCGGCCGGGTAGCCCTGCCCCTGGAAGGAGAGGCTGTCGGTGCCACGCAGGTACCGGTCGCGCCGCCAGATCAGCCGGACGTTCATGCCGGTCAGCTCGAACGGCGCTACCTCCTGGACGAACCGGCCAAGCTGGCGCGATCCCCCGTCGTTCTCACCGCCGACCGACTGCATGAGCGAGATCTGGCTGGCCGTCGCGGCGGTCGGGACGCCCTCTAGGAACATCCGGACGGTGTGCGGGTCTGGCTTGGTGCCATCCCAGCCCTGGCTCGCCCCCACGATGTCGTTGCTGAACATTCCCTGCACGTCATGGCCGGCTGACGCCATCTGCGCCGCCATGAAGGTCGAGCCGTACAGCCCCTGCTCTTCCCCGGCGACGGTCGCGAATACCAGGGTGCCGGGGAACTGACGGGTGGCGAACAGCCGGGCGAGCTCGAGCACGACCGCGACGCCGGAGGCGTCGTCATCAGCACCGGGGGCGTCGTCGGTGAAGTTCAGCACGTCGGTCACCCGGGAGTCCAGGTGCCCGGTGATGACATAGAACCGCTCAGGGGATGCGGTCCCCTGCAGCGTCGCGATCACGTTGGTGATCGTGGTCGGCACGGGGATGTTGTTCGCGACGGGCTGCGTGAACGTCTGCTGCTGGACGGTCATCCGGCCCGATGATGTGGCCGCGATGGCCTGCATCTGCGCGAAGACCCAGGCGGTGGCCGCGCCGATGCCGCGCACCGGATCGGTCTGGCTGGATGCGGTATGCCTGGTGCCGAACTGAGTCAGCCGCAAGATTGTGGCCTGGATCCGGCTGGGATCCACTTGACGCAGCATGGCCCGCAGGTCGCTGTCGGGTGCCCGCCGGGGGAGCGCGGAACCAGCGCCTGCCGTTGTGGGGCGGGCCGTCGCGGCGTCGGCCGGAGCGGAGCGTGCGAGGATGGGCGCCGCGACCGCGGTAACGGCCGAGGCGGATAGGAACGTACGGCGGGTAGAGCGTCCAGATCCTTGAACCTCATTGTTCTCCATAGGTCGAATCAACGATGGATCCCAGCCAGAGTCAAGCCATTCCGATTGGTGTCGCGGGCCGCCCCTAGCGTCATGCGCCTGAAATTGGCGGCTTAAGCATGCAGCTTGTCGTTATGTCGCCTCCGGCTGCGCCCGTGGCGCTGCCCGGCCAGGATCGCGGGGAGCCTGGGCGGCTGACGCGGTCGGGATCGGCTCGCCTGGCTGTGGGTCCTAGGGCTGGAGCCACAACCGGTAGACGATGAGCGACGGCACCCCGGCGACCGTCCCGAGATCGTCTGGGAAGAGCCGCAGTGCCTCGGAATAACGGCCCAGCCGCCAGGCCGCAGGGCCGAGGCGAACGACCGGAGTGGAACGCTCCAGTCCTGCACGTAGTGCAGGGCCAGCGAGCAGGTGATGCCGTCAAGCGAGCCGGGCTCCAGGGCACCGCTGAGGTTGCTGGGGACCAGGGCCCGGAGCGCAGGCCGTTCCAGGAGCCCGTTGAAGGGCCCTTCGTCGGTGGTCGATGACCAGACCGCCGCCAGCCGGTCGTATGCCTCGCGCGTTCTCTTCGTATGTTCGGCCTGGCCGGCTGGCGTATTGCTGGTCACCGGCAGATTTTAGCGGGAACCGGCACGATGGATCAGGCGGCGGGCACGGCCGCATCCACGTGAACGGGCTCACGAGTTTCGGCGGTGATGGGAGACGGCTTGAATCCCTTGACCATGAGGTAGATGCCAAGCGACAACTCCCAGAGGAATTCCGGGATCGTCGCGATGAACTGCGCTGCGGAGCCTGGCTCGATGACGTTGAACAGCACGGCGGTCCCCGAGACGATGATCAGCGGACCTCCGATCAGCCCCAGCATCGCCATGCGCCGCGGCACGAGGCCGGATCGGTACATCAGGTAGCCCAGTATCAGCCCGTTCCCGAGGCCGACGATCCAGCCCGGCCCGAGCAGGAACGTCCAGTCGTGGATCGCCACGAGCGACCTGCCGACCGGGACGAGCGAGCCCGCGCCGCCTGGGCCTCCGACGTCCTGCCGCAACGTCACGATGGCCAGGAGGCTGACGATGCCGATGGCGATGAAGGTGCTTTCAATGATGCGGGCGGTGACGTAGCCGAGGGCGAGGCCCTCGTTCTGCCGTTTGAGGACCGGGAACAGCACGACCGCGCTGCCCACGTTGGCGACGATGAGGACCATCTCGAGGAACGCGCCCAAGGCCACGCGCGTGTCGGCGCCGGCGCCAAGAATGTAGTTGGTGTGGTCCAGCACCGGGCTGTAGAGAAGGAGCGCCGCTGGGATCGAAGTGAGAAAAGTGATCACGAAGAGCGCGCCTGCAATTAGCGCGGTCTTTCTGGTTGAGCTCATCTGAACTCTTTCCGCTGGTGGATCGACGAAGGGCGGCTAAATGCCTGCCCCGTGGCTTCGGCCGTGCTCGCGTCATGTGACGTTACGGCTGCCAGCCCCGTTCTTGCCGAATCCACCTCCGAACACACGGTCCGTGGGAGTCGTTTTGCTGACCGAGCGGCTATTACTACGACCTTGGCCAGATCTGTGTGAAGGCCGGCTGAAGATGATGCGTGGACCGTGTGGAGATTCTGATCAGCAACAGCGCTGGTGAGCGTGGGCCTGATGTAGACTCGGACATACCCCACTCCGAGTCACCACAGGCCCGCCCGGAGGTACGCACCAGGATCAGGGTCACGACTCGCAGGGATTCGCGTGATGGTGCTCGGTCACGCGGTCAGCGGCGGGCAGTACCGCAGGGGAAGAGAAAATAATGACGGCGATCAAGGCCACCCGCCCCACGGCTCGCCAGCGCACCTCGTCCCAGAATGGGCTGCCGCCGCGAGTGCCCTATGTATACGGTCAGCAGACGCGCCGTAATTCCTACGCGGCACGTATAGCTCGGCGAAATACTGAGGGATGGTGGCAGCCACCTGCCGATTTGCCTGAGCAGAAACTCGCCCGGCCCAGCTAGAGCGGCGCGTGATTGGCCCGGCCCGGGGACTGGTTTACCCTGATCAAGGCCAACGTCATCAGACACCACCAGTTACGACCACGCGGTGTCACTGACCTTCGGCTGATCCGTCCCGTCCGGCACCGGTGACGAACCGTCTGGAGGCGCCATGGAAGAGCGTTCGCACCCGGCTCAGACCTCGCGGGCCGGGACCACGCACGCGGCGGCCTCCACCTTCGCGTCCGCGTGGCGGCGGGCTCACCTGACCGTGGATGAGCGGGTGGCCAGGGGCCGGGCCGCCCGCAAGCAGGCCCCCAGATCGAGCCACGGGCGGTGGACGCCCGAACCAGACCGCCCAGATCCGATCGCCCTGCTCGAAGAGCAAGGGGAGAGCCGGGTCCCCAGCCTGCTCCCTATCCGCTACGGGCGGATGCTGGTCTCCCCGTTCACCTTCTACCGGGGCGCCGCGCTGATCATGGCGGCCGATCTGGCGGCGACCCCTCAGTCCGGGATCACCGTGCAATTGTGCGGTGACGCGCATCTGTCGAATTTCGGCCTGTTCGGCAGCCCCGAGCGGCGGATGCTGTTCGACATCAACGACTTCGATGAGACCCTCCCCGGCCCGTGGGAGTGGGACGTCAAGCGCCTGGCCGCCAGTTTCGAGGTGATGGGACGCGACCGCGGCTTCAGCCCCGCCGACCGCCGGGACATCGTCATGGCCGGGGTCAGGGAGTACCGCGAGCGCATGCACGAGGCGGCCGGGATGCGTTCCCTGGAGGCCTGGTACGAGCATCTAGAGGCCGGGATGCTGCTCAAGCTGGTGCATAAGGAAGTGCGCGTCAAGCGGGTCAGCAAGAAGGAGGCGCGGGCGACCGAGGAGATGGTGGCCAAGGCGCGTACCCGCGACAGCACGCGGGTGTTCGCCAAGCGGGCGGACGAGGTCGGCGGTGAACTGCGGATCGTTGCCGACCCGCCGCTCATCATCCCGATCGAGGACCTGATCCAGCCCGGTTCGGAATGGGAGAACCCCGCCCCCCTGGTCAAGAAACTGCTCAGCTCGTACCGGCGTACGCTCGGGCGTCAGCACCACCCGGTCGAGGAGTACCGCTACGCCCACGCGGCCTACAAGATGGTGGGCGTGGGCAGCGTCGGCACCCGCTGCTACATCATGCTGATGCTGGGCCGGGACGACAATGACCCCTTGTTCCTGCAGGTCAAGGAGGCGCAAGCCTCTGTCCTCGAACGCTTCCTGGGAGCGAGCGCCTACTCGCACCATGGCGAGCGGGTGGTAGCCGGGCAGCGCCTCATGCAGGCCGCGACCGACATCTTCCTGGGCTGGCAGCGCATCAAGGGGATGGACGGGGTCACCCGCGACTACTACGTGCGCCAGTTCCAGGACTGGAAGGGCAGCGCGGACGTGGACACCATGCTCCCGCCTGGGGCCACCCTGTACTCGCGTATCTGCGGAGCGACCCTGGCCCGGGCCCACGCCCGCTGGGGCGACCGCATCGCCATTGCCTCCTACCTCGGCCCGGGGGATGTTTTCGACCGCGCGATCGCCGACTTCTCCGCCGCGTACGCCGACCAGAACGAGCAGGATTATGCCGCGTTCAGCGCAGCCGTTGACTCGGGCCGGCTGACCGCCCAGACCGGGTTGTAGGCCCGGCACTCACGGGAGGTGTCCGATGGCGGATGACCGGGAGGAACGCAACAAGGTCTTCGGGATGCCGCGCGGGAAGGATCCATACGCCAGGGAGGGCGAGGAACCGCAGCGCGTCCTCGGCATCCCTGTCGACTGGTATGGCCCCGTCAATCCGGATCTGCTCCGGGCGATCAAGCATCCCATCAAGGCGTACAAGCGCTGGGCACTACGCCGCCGCCTGGGTTATTACGCACCTGAAGACGGTGACCCAGAGCCGAAGGACTGATTCTGAAGCTGCTGCACCACCCTCGCGGTGTCTGAGCTGTTTGTGGCGGTCCTGACCGGGTAGTCCGCATCCCTTGTAGCTCGTCGCGTAGCCCGGACAGTGGCCGGCGCGACATGCGGCAAAAGGGAGGCAGCTATGACCACCTCGCAGGACGCTCAGCAGTACGTTCACCGCGCCGCGATCGACGCCGAGGACAACAGGATCGGCAAGGTCAGCCGGGTGTACAACGACGACCAGACCGGCCAGCCGATGTGGGTCCTTGTGGAGACCGGGCTGTTCGGCACCCGGCAGAGCTTCGCGCCGATCCACGGAGCCCGGCTGGATGGCGAGCGGGTCTTGCTGGCTGTGACCAAGGACCAGATCAAGGACGCCCCCAACATCGACGACGGCGCGCACATCAGCGAAAGCGAGGAGGACGCGCTCCGCCAGTACTACAGCGGCTACCTCGGCACCGCCGGGGAGACCAGCGGTAACGGGGACAGCGGGCAGGCCGGACACTAGGCGGCAGCCAGGAAGCGGCAGCCAGGAGGCCGTAAGCCGGACGGAATCGCCCGGTTACCGGTCAGGTGGTCAATGGGCTGCCGGTGGCGCCAGCCGTCCCGCCGTCGTCGAGATCAACTTCGTGACGCAGGACGCCGTAGAACACGCAGTCATGCCACTGGCCATGCCGGAAGAGGGCGCCGCGCAACACCCCTTCCCGGGTAAAGCCTGCCTTCTCCAGGGCACGTTGCTCGCCAACGTTCGTCAGCTCGGTTCCGGCTTCGATCCGGTTCGCCGGGGTGTGTGCGAACAGGTAGCGCGTGAGCTGCCGTTGGGCTTCGGTGCCGTGACCGTGACCCCGGGCTTCTGGTTTCAGCCCGATGCTGACTATCCAGCATGGCGAGTGCGGCCCGTAGGACCGCCTGCGCCAGGCAACGAACCCGAGGGTGTCGTCACCCTTCCTGGCCATCAGCGTGCCGCGGTCCTCACCGAGCAGGCCATTTTCCTCCCACTCCCGCCGCAGCCACCGGGTGTCCTGCCAGCCGTGCCACTCGTGTTCGCCGCCAGCCAGCGGGTCACTGTACAAGCGCTGCAGCAGGGCCAGATCATCTTCGGATACCGGGCACAACGCCATGGGGCTATCCACGCCGGGTAATCTACCCGCCTCGCCGGTGGCTGGTCGCACTGAGTCATACGCCAAGTTGCCTCGGCGACCAGGGCTCGGATGCGCGACCGTGCCGGGAACTGGCCCGCGAGGAAGCAGGGCTCTGGCCGCATGCTGTGGCGTCTGTGGGCGAGCCCTCGTCGGGCATCGGTGAGGATTGCCGTTGACCGCCGTGGCTGGCTACACGCGGTCTCGCCCGTCGGCCGCCGGGCTCCGCTCGAGGCCATATCACGGACGTGCCGAATCGCTGCCGATTCACCGCCAGTACCAGCTCGGCTGGACCGAGGTGCGTACGCTGATCCATGAGCGCAGTCACCCAGGGCAGCGCGGGTCGGCGATCGGTCAGGGCTGGAAGACGCCGGCGCACAGGCTGGCCGGCGGCGCAGAGCATGCCGATGAAAGCGTCTCCGCTGGGATCCGTGGATAGCACGTCACGAAAGCCGGGCTCAGCGGCCTGATGACTAGGTCGTCGCCATGGCAGGTCTCGGAATTGCCTCGTTCTGTCTTGTCTGAGAATACGATTCGTTTGCGGTGAATTTGATCATCGACCGGAGTATCTGTTCTTCACGGCTTGGGCTGGCTCAGTGACACGCGCGGTCCAAGGAAACAACGGGACAACGCGGCCCGCGCGCTGGCATCCTCAATACCCGCTGAGCGGCGCCCGGGTTCTATTTGGCCGCTCATTAGTTAATTATCCCATTGGTCTGCGGGCCGGGGCGGTAACCACCGTGCATTATCGCTTTCGCCGGGGGTAAAACCGCAGCGTGGCGCCGTCTGATGCGTCTAGGCCGGGCGGCCACAACGAGCCCCGTAATCGGAGAAGAAATTGGGATAATAGTGGAAGAGCTCCCGGGCGGATGGCGCCGGCACATCCAGGTCACGACCCCGGCCGTGGCCGCGGCTGCGGTCACCGCGCTGGCGGTGTCGCTCAGCGCATGCTCGTCCCCGGCCATCAGGGCGAAGACCCTGCAGGCCACGACCACCTCAGGGCATTCTCGGCCAGCGTCGGCGATCGCCACGATCGTTCGCAAGGGGATGCGGACCTATCATCTGCGGGCGGTCATCGTGCGAGTCACCAAGGGCAGCAAAGTCGTCACGACCCAGGCGTTCGGCCCGTCGATGACCGGGGTCCCGGCCACCCCGGCCATGCATTTCCGCAACGGTGCCATCGCCTTCGCTTATGTGGCCACGTTGCTCATGGAGTACGTGGACGAGCACAAGGTGAGCCTCAACGACACCATCAAACGGTGGGTACCGTCGCTGCCCGAGGCCAATAAGGTCACGCTGAAGATGCTGGCCAACCAGACGTCCGGGTATCCCGACTTCGAGACCGACCCGGCCTGGACCGCGGCCTTTAACGCTGACCCGTTCCGGATCTTCACCTATGACGAGCGGCTCGGCTACGCCTTCCGCCGGCCGGACCAGTTCCCGCCCGGGAAGAACTGGAGCTACTCGGATACCAACTTCATGATCCTCGGACACATCCTGTCCATGATCGGGAAGAAGCCGCTGGCCACGCTGCTGCGCCAGAAGGTGCTCAAACCCATCGGCCTGACCGGCACCACCAGTTCCGAGACGTCCGCCATGCCGAACCCGGTGCTCCACTCGTTCAGCTCCGAACGGGAAGTGGCCCTGCATATCCCGTCCAAGGTCACCTTCTATGAGGAAGCGACGTACTGGAACACCGTGTGGGGAACGCCGGCCGGGGCGAACGAGACCACCACCATCTATGACCTGATCAAGACGGCGGTAGCCGTCGGCACCGGCAAGCTCCTGACCAGGTCGGGCTACCACGCCATGACCGACTCCAAGCTGCTCGGCTTCGGGCATACGCAGCGCAACTGCGCGCCCAGCTGCTTCAAGCAGATACCCGCCTACAACTTCGGGCTCGGCGTGGTGAAGGCGGGATCGTGGATCCTGCAGGATCCGCTGCTGAGCGGCTGGAGCTCCACCGAGGCGTATCTCCCCGCCCGGAAGATCGCGATCGCCGTGGTCGCGACCTTCAACCCCGCGGCGTTCAACCCGGCGGGGGTGGAGCCCGACGCCAGCGATCCGATCTTCCGGTCGATCGGCGCCTACCTGGCCCCGGGCGATCCGCCGCCCACGAAGAAGTGACCCGCGACGTCCTGAAGGTAGCCGCGTTAGTCTTTCACTACGTCGTCCTAACGGGGAGGCGCCAGTGATGGCAGGGCCCGGAGACGAGACACCCGGTGCGCGGGACCGCAGCCGCCTGCGGGCCTCACACGCCGACCGCGAGCAGGTCATTGACGTGGTCAAGGCCGCGTTCGTGCAGGGCCGGCTGGCCAAGGACGAGTTTGACCAGCGTATCGGGCGGGTTTTCGCGTCGCGGACCTACGCGGACCTGGCCGTCCTCACCGCCGACATCCCCGCCGGGCTGATCCAGGCCCAGGCGTCGCGGGAACCGGCTCACCCGCCCGCGCGGATCTCGATGGACAGGAAAGTGATCAGGTCCTGGGCCAGCGCGACGGTCATGCTGCCGGGCATGGTGGTGGCCGCGTCGGCGATGCAGTCCGGGCAGCCTGCGGTCTTCGGCCTGATCGTCGCGTTGGTGTTCGCTTGCCTGGTGGCCCTGCCGGTCAGCGGGCTGGTGATGTTGCACTCCCGGTACGACAAGCGCTCCAGCAGTTAGCCCGGCGGCGGGCCTTGCGACGCGAACGCCACGATATCGCTGAGGCCCGGCCGGTAGCCGTCCGTGGTGTCCACCTCGATCCACGGGACCGGCATCGTGACCCGGTTAAACGCCTGGTGAGCGCGGGCGCTGCGGACTGCGTCGCCTGGCCCCGGGTCGGCATGCGCGGCCCGCAGCGGGTTCTGTTCGCCGCGCCGCAGGCTCCGCTCGAACGCCACGCCCGCGGTGACCGTGCAGTGCACGATCCGGATCTGGGCCAGGCCGCGGAGCGGTTCCAGCCCGGGGCGCCACACGTGGTCCTGGAAAGCCGCCTCCGCCACCGTCGTCACCCCGGCGGCCAGCAGCAGTTCCAGCACGCCGAAGAAGACCGGCAGGGTGCGCAGGTTCAGCTCGTCACCTGGCCCGGGCACGAACCCGGGGGTGGCCTGCGTCATCCCTTCCTTGATCTCGTCGCGGCAGATCGCCGGGCACCCGACGGCCCGGGCGATCCGGTGAGCCAGCGTGGTCTTGCCCGACCCCATGGGCCCGCTGACCACGATGAGCGCGGGAAGGTCCGGCATCCCGGCCGCTGCCTTAAACGCTGGCGCCGGGGACGGCCCGGGCGAGGCGTTCATTGGCCGCCAGCACGTGGGCCTGGTCGATCTCGAAGCCGAGGAACGAGCAGCCGAGCTGGCGGGCCGCCACGCCCGTGGTACCGGATCCGCTGAACGGGTCGTGCACGATGACGTCGTGCCCCAGGGTCCCGTAAGCCTGGATGCACCGGCGCGGCAGTTCTTCCGGGAACCGGGAAAAATGCCTCAGCCCGGTAAGCTTTTCGTTGCTGATTTCCCAGATAGAGCCGACCGGGGGCGCGGTACGAAACGGATGCTGCTCCTCGCGGGCGAACAGGTAGATGGTTTCGTGCTGCCGGTGCGGGCGGCGGCACTTCCCCTCCGGCATCGGATTTCGCTTACGCCAGATCACCTCGCCGCGGAAGAGCCAGCCCGCGTCGCACATCGCGATGACGAGGCGGTAGGGGAGGGCGAGGAGATTCCCGTACCGGAGCCATGGCTCATTGGAGTCCAGGAAGGCTTTCCGGCGGTACCGGGGCTTGACGTAGGCGGAGTTGGCCGGGTCGAGGCCGGTCCCGCCGGGTCCGAGGGTGCTGTAGGAGTGGTCCTCGCTGCGCCAGTTCACCGGCGTGTTGTACGCGTCGCCGACGTTGAGCCAGAGCAGGCCATCCGGCTTCAGCTTGGGCAGCAGCGAGCTGAAAAACGCGGTGAGTTCGGCGATGTAAGCCCGGGGATCGGATTCGACGCCATTACCGTCGGACATACGCTGGCCCCAGTACGGCGGGCTGGTCACCGTGATGTCAATGCAATTATCCGGCAGATCGAGGACCAGTTTCCGGCAATCGCCCTGGGCGACCTCATTCAGCGGGAAGGGACCCACTGACGAGATCGGCACGCTCACTCCTGCTCATTACCGGTGAACAATAGCCCGCATTATATCTAACGCCTGCCGGGCGCCGGGGACACACTCACGCCCGCCCGCCCCCGGGCGTTCCCGGCCGGCCGCCCGGGCCGTCCGGCCGGGAACCGGCGCTTGACAAGGGCCCCGCCCGGGTGAACTATCTAACCGTGATAGTTTCACCTAATCGTGATAGGAAAGCCGAACGGCGTGAGGCGACGCGGCAGGAGATCCTGGCCGCCGCCTGGGATGGCGCGCACGAGAACAGCCTGGCCGGGCTCACCCTGCGTGACATCGCCACCCGGGTCGGCATGCAGCAGCCCTCGCTGTACTCCCACTTCGCCTCGAAGAACGCCATCTACGACGCGATGTTCGAGCAGGCCTGGCGGACCTTCCTGGCCTACGCCCGGGACGCGCTCGGGGACCTCCCGGCCGGGCCGCGCCCGCGGCTGACCGCCATCGCCGAGCGCTATTTCGATTTCGCCGTCGCTGACCTGGCCCGTCACCAGCTGATGGACGTCAGCGTCCTATCCGGCTTCCATCCCAGCCCGGAGGCCTACGCGCCGGCCCTGGAGGTCTACGGGCTGATGCAGCAGGAACTGGGCCGCCTGGGGATCACCTCGGATCAGGACGCTGACCTGTTCACCGCGCTCATCGCGGGCCTGATCAGCCAGCAGCTCGCCAACGACCCGGGCGGCCAGCGGTGGCGCCGTCTCATCCCCCGGGTGATCTCCATGTTCGCGGACGACCTTGACCTGCCCCGCACCGACCAGACCCGGAAGAAGACATCATGAATCCGCGCAAACCCGCCCTGCCCCGGCCGCTGGCCCTGCGTCTGGCCGCCACTGAGTACGACCGATGCGCCACCGTGTTCGCCGCCCTGGATCCGGGTCACTGGACCGCTGCGACGGACTGCCCGGCCTGGGACGTCCGGCAGATGGCCGCGCACATGCTCGGGATGGCCGAGATGGCCGCCTCGATGCGGGAGAACCTCCGCCAGCAGCGCCTGGCCCGCCGCGCCGTGGACCAGGCCGGTTGCCTCTACATCGACGCCCTCACCCAGCTTCAGGTCGACGAGCGGGCCGGCTGGGCCCCCGACCGGATCGCCGGGCGCTACCGGGCCCGCGCCCCGAAGGCCGTGGCCGGGCGGCGCCGCGCGCCGTCATTCGTCCGCCATCGCACCATGCCCCAGCTCATGGACGTCAACGGCGCTCAGGAGCCGTGGACCTTCGGCTACCTCATCGACATCATCCTGACCCGCGACCCGTGGATGCACCGCCTCGACATCGCCCGGGCCACCGGGACCCCGTTGCAGCTGACCGCCGATCACGACGGCGTAATCGTGGCCGATGTCGTCGCGGAGTGGTCCGACCGTCACGGTAAGGACTTCGTGCTGACCCTGACCGGCCCCGCGGGCGGTACCTGGGCGGCCGGCGCGAACGGCCCGGCCATAACCCTGGACGCCATCGACTTCTGCCGCGCCGTGGCCCGGCGCCCGGCCACCGTCACCCTGGCTGAACTGATGAATACCGAGGTCCCGTTCTAGCTCGGTCAGACCCGGCGCCAGCGGGCCTCGGCCAGCCCGTAGATGCCGAACGCGATCAGGCCGAGCGCCGCGATGATCAGCAGGAACTCACCGAACGGCGCGTTGCGCAGGGTGTGCAGGGACGTGTCCAGGCCGCCCGCCTTGGACGGGCTGGCGGTGATGGCCGCGTCGATGACCAGCACCCCGGCCAGCGCGAACACCAGCCCCCGGGCGATGGTCCCCACCGTGCCCAGCCGCTTGCACCATCTTCCGGGTCTGCGGGCTCATCTCCCCGGTCCGCAGGTGCTTCATGAACTTGTGCCTGGCCCCCTCGACCACCAGCGCCAGGCCGACGATGACGATGATCAGCCCGACGATCCCGACCGCGAAGCGGCCGCCGGTGTGATGCATGACGCTGGCGGTGAAGTCCTTCTCCTGGCCCGCCTGGTTGGACTTCTTGCCCGTGATGACCTTGAAGGTGAGCACCGCGAAGCTGGCGTAGACCAGCCCCCGCACCAGCGACTTGAGCCGCGGGCCCGCGCCGGTGCCCTCGCCGGGGACGCCGAACGCGGCCTCGCTGAAGCGCCACAGGGCGTAGCCGACGAAGCCGATGGCGAGCAGCCACAGCAGGACCAGGCCAAACGGCTGGGCCGCGACCAGCTGCAGGGCGCCCTGCTGGTCGGCCTGGTGCCCACCCTGGCCGACCGCGACCAGGAAAGCGACGATGCCGATGAGGATGTAGATGACGCCGCGGGCGGTCAGGCCCGCGCGGGCCAGCAGCTGGGCCGGGCGGCTGTCTGAAGCCCGCCGGGCCTTCATGGACACACGCGCCGATGATGACGACATCACTGTCTCCCGCTCTCGGAAACCAGAAGAACCGCCTCCCAGGTGCCCCCGGGCGGAGTCTTCATGCATGGGCAGCCGGGAATTACGGCTCGCCGCGACCGTGACCGCGATCCGTGCGGCAGGCGCAGCCGCTGCCGCGAGCAGCAGCCGGATCCGGCGTTCAGCGATCTGGTGCGTGTGGTAGCTGAGCCACAGGCACAGGGCGGCCAGCGGAAGCTCGACCAGCCCGCACAGCACGAACGACTGCCAGCGCTGGTCCGCCGGGGTCGTCATGCAGTCGAACCACGCGTCCACGACGAGCAGGGTGGCGGTGGCCGCGGCCGCGGTGGACAGGTACCTCGACCGGCGCAGCGCGAAGTAGGCCGTGCTCGCCAGCCCGGCGAGCAGGAAGACGTCGAAGCCGGCCCAGGCGACGTCGTAGTTCGGGGACAGCTGGCGGGCCGGCAGCGAGGCGGCGATGTACCCGATCCAGGGCAGCAGGAGCAGCGAGAAGAGCAGAAATGAGGGACCGGCCCAGCGCACCAGCCGTGCGTCATCGGTCAGGACCGTGTTCTCCGGCTCGGGAGCCGCCCCAACCAGCTGGTCGAGCCGGGTGAGCGGATCCTGGGCATCCGGGGCTGGTTTCACCCGTGAACCTCTTTCCCCATGCATCTCGCCGACCGGGGCGGGCATGAGCCCGGCGCGGATGCTGTTGATGGCTTTGTATCAGGACCGCACACTCCCGGCTAGCAGCGAAGGAACAACACCGTGACCGTGCACGACATCCCGCTCAGCACCCTGGCCGGTCAGCCCGCCTCACTCGGCGACCTGTCGGGCCGCACCCTGCTCGTGGTCAACGTCGCGTCCAAGTGCGGTCTCACCCCGCAGTACGAGGGGCTGGAGCGGCTGCACGAGCGGTACGGCGACCGCGGGTTCTCCGTCGTCGGGTTTCCCTGCAACCAGTTCGGCGGCCAGGAGCCCGGAACCGCCGGGGAGATCCAGGAGTTCTGCTCGGCCACGTACGGGGTGAGCTTCCCCCTGTTCGAGAAGATCGAGGTCAACGGGCCAGGGCGGCATCCGGTGTATGAGGAACTCACCGCGGTGCCCGACGCGGCCGGCGAAGCCGGGGACATCCAGTGGAACTTCGAGAAGTTCCTGGTCGGCCCGGACGGGGCGGTCATCGCGCGGTTCCGGCCCGGCACCGACCCCGAGGACGCGGACCTGATCGCCGCGATTGAGGCGAACCTGCCGGGCTAATGGCGGCGCCGCGCCGGATCGCTGGGGGCGATGGCGTGTTTTCTGTAGGTCAACAATTCCGGTTATGTGCTCTGTGACCCCGGGACGTCTGGCATGCTTCTGCGGTCCGGCGACAGGTCAGGATGTCCCCCCGCGGCCAGGCCAGGAACGCTGAGTGGAGGCCAGCGGTGCTAACTGCGCCCGAAATCGTTGCGTTGATGCGTCAGGCGGTACCACCGGGAAGGGAGACCCTGGACGATGCGTCCCTGACCCAGTCTGCGGGAGCTGACCCGGGCGCTGCTCGAGGCCAAGCCCGATGCCCAGCACGAGTACGCGCGGTTCCTGGCCATCAGCGAGCGGGCGCTGCCGCTGCCGGACGACGAGCTGGACGCCTGGCTGCGCGGCAAGACCGTGGTCGTGGTGGGCGGCACCGGCTGTATCGGCTCCAAGCTCATGCAGCAGGTGGAGATCCGATGTCCGAAGCGGCTGGTCAGCGTGGGCCGGGGCGTCACGGACCGCTACCCGCGGCTGGCTGGCGCGCAATACCTGCAGGCCGACATCCGGGATCGGCAGCGGCTCACCACCGTCCTCGGGGAGCTCCAGCCGGACGTGGTCTTTCACGTCGCCGCCCAGCGCGACCCGGGCCTGGCCGAGCAGGAGGTGCACCGCACGCTGAGCACGAACGTGCTGGGCACCGAGAACGTGATCAGGGTCGCGGCTGAGCTGGGGATCCCGCAGGTCGTCTGCGCCTCCACCGGCAAGGCACTGCGGCCTTACTCCCCGGATGTGTACACGGCGTCCAAGCGGGTGGCCGAATGGCTGGTCGCGGCGGCCGCGGGGAGCTGCAGCAGCACCACTTACTCCACCGCGCGGTTTACCCACGTCGTGGACAACTCGATCATCCACGGCCGGCTGCTCGACTGGTGCCGCGGCGGGGTGATCCGCCTGCACAGTGCGGACATCGGCTTTTACGGGGAATCAGCGCTCGAATCGGCTCAGCTGCTCCTGGCGGCCGGGCTGGGTGCGCGGCCCGGCGAGTTGCGCGTGCACGCCATCACCGATCTCGGCTGGCCGGTAACCCTGCTCGACGTGACTCTCGGCGTGCTGGCCCGCACCGGGTCCGCCACGCCGATCTACATCAGCGGCTATGACCGCGGCTACGAGCCCATCCCGTTCCCGGGGCTCTACGACCCGCTGACCGCCGGCGAGGTGAGCCCGCTGCTCAGCGCGTTCGAGGCGGCCACGGCGAAGCCCATGCCGGGCGCGATGGTGGATGCCTTCCCGCTGGCCGTGACGCCCGGGCCGGAGCTGGACGGGCGGCTGCGGGAGCTGAACGAGGCGTGCCGCGGCACGGAGGACGCCGCGGTGCTGCGGTCCGCCCTGGACCAGCTGTCCTGGGCCCTGCTCGACGCGACGCTCAGCGCAGTGGACCAGCCGGTGCTGGCCCGGGCCGCGCAGCTGACCGTCAAGCACCAGGGCACGCTGATCCCGGAGCACCAGCGGATGCTGGCCGCGATCATGCGCGCGGCCGGGATCAGCGAGTCCGCCCTGGTTTAGCGCCGGCTAGCGCCGGACCCAGACGTAGTAGGTGACGGTGTGCCCGTTCGCCGGGATCGCGGCGGCGAGCCGGTAGTCAGGATCGGCCCGCAGGGTGCTGGCCAGGACATCGTCCAGGGCGGGGGTGACCTGGCCGTCGAAGGCGACCACCTTGAAGTAGCCGGCCTTGATCGCGGCGACGAAGCCGGCCTGCCCGGTCAGGTACTGGCCTTGCCGGTCGGTACCCGATGAAATAGGTCGAGGTGAACTGATCAGGCTGCGCATCGGCGTGACTGCGCAAGTAGTAGATCGGTACCTCGTCCACCTCGACCAGGTAGCGCGCCCGGGGCTGGAGGTAGTGGGCCAGCACCGGGACAAAGGCGCTGGAATCCGGCCAGCCGTCGAACAGGTCATTGGCCTGGGTCATCCCGATGACCAGCGCCGCTCCCCAGATCGCGATGCCCACCTGGGCGCGGCGGAAATGGTCGCCGATGATGCGGGTCAGGCCGATCCCGGCGAAAGGCGCGGCGAAGAAGAGCCCGAAGCCGATGTGCTTCTGCAGTGAGGTCAGGGTGTGGATGTGGATCTGGTCCGCGGGCGCCAGGAGCGCCGTCCCGGTCAGGACGACGCCGAGGGTGATCCGCCAGGCCCGGCCCGCGGCATCCGCGACCAGCTCGCCCGGCTCGGTCCGGGCCCGGATCCCGTAAGCCACCGTGCCGATCAGGGCCAGCGCGAACGGCAGCCCGCCCCACACCAGGCTGTCCCGGAGCAGGACCGAGGTGGCGGTGGTGCCCTGGAACCGCGCCGTGGTGGTGAACCGGACGCCGGTCAGGTAGACCGGGCCGCCCAGGTACAGGGCCCCGGCGAGCAGCGCGGCGACCGCCGCGCCCAGGCCGGCCGGCGCTATCAGCGCCTTGCGCCCGCGGTAGGGCCACGCCGCGAGCGCGCTGAGCACCACGATGGTGGGCACGAACAGCCCCGCCGCGTACTTGGTGGCCACCGCGAGCGCGATCGGCGGGGCGGCCAGCAGGTACCCGGGCCAGCGGAACGACGCGGTCCGGACGACGATCCAGGTCGCCAGCGCGAGCAGGAAGAGTGACGGGGCGTCGTAGGTGGCCAGGTGCCCGAGGAAGAGGGCCGACTCGGTGACTGAGAAGATCACCGCCGCGCACAGGCCGACCCGCTCGTTGAACAGGCGCCGGGTGAGCGAGTACAGCAGGCCGGTGGTGGCCAGCATCGCGATCAGGCTGACCGTCCGGGCGGCGGCCAGGCCGCCGACGTCATCGGCCAGCGCGCCGAGCACGGGATACAGCACCGGGGCGCCAGAGAAGTACGAGGCGTAGTTACCCTGCAGCGCCGTGCCGTGCAGCAGGTGGGCGAGTTCCAGGTGGCCGCTGTAGAGGTACAGGGCCTCGTCCTCGAACGCCGTGTTACTCATCCGGAGGGTCAGCGCCGCCTGCACGCACATGATGGCGACCAGGACGGCGCGGCTCACCCAGGTCCGGCGCCGGCTCGAGGTGGCGAACCGCATCGGGCCCGAGCCGTGCTTGCCTCCCGGCAGCCGGAGCACCCGGGTGCTCTCGCCCGGGTGCTCCGGGGGA
The DNA here is from genome assembly GCA_963837335.1 of uncultured Actinomycetes bacterium. Lineage (GTDB taxonomy): Bacteria > Actinomycetota > Actinomycetes > Streptosporangiales > Streptosporangiaceae > RYN-230. The sequence goes on from CAWINS010000079.1 coordinate 39,360, forward strand.
GATGAAGGTTCCGCCTGGTCCGGCCGTTTCGCGTCGGACTGCCGGGTGAACTTGGCCAGCATCACGGTGTCAACCACGTCCGGCCAGACCGGCGGGCGCTCGCCGGGGCGCTGGTCCGGCGCGGGGGGGCGGTCCCGGCGGACCGGGCCGGGACGTCCGGGAGGCGCCGGGTTATGCGGCCGCCTGCTCATTTCCGCGGATTGACGAGGGTCAGCCCCGCGATGTCACCCGCGAGAGCGGCGCGCACGACCGGGCGCGATTCGACTCGCCAGTCGACACCCTGCTTGTTGTAGTCGAACCAGACGAAACCGAGCACGTCCGGATGCTGGGTCACGACGTCGACCAGTTCCTTCGCGCACGACGCCGCGGCCGGGCCGGTCTCGATGGCCGTCTCGGCGATGATGAACGGCTTGCCGGTGAAGTGCCTGATCTCGATCATCGTGGGCTGGTACAGCGTGGCGAAGGTCTGCGCCCCGGTCGTCGCGAAGTACCCGGTCAGCCCCACCCAGTTGACGTAGGCCCGGCCCGGCCAGTAGGGCCGGAGCGGGACCTGGGGCACCGGGTTGATGATGTTGGGGTTCCACACCCAGATCACGTTCGTGGCCCCGGCCCGGGCGAACAGGTCATGGATGTGCCGCCAGGCCGCCACGAACTGGGCCGCGGTGCTCTGGCTGGTCCCCCAGGGGTACCAGTTGCCGTTCATCTCATGGCCGAAGCTGATCGCGACGGGGAGGTTCAGCGCGCGGACGGCCTGGGCGAACCGGGTGACGTAGCCGTCGCTGTGGCCCGCGGCGATGGACTGCACGCTCACCCCGAACGGCTCCCAGGCCATGTAGTACAGCGCGCCGTAGGACCAGGCGTTGGTCGCGGCCTGGGCGTCGAACGGCTTGCCCCAGGACACGTACTGGCCGATCAGGTTGGGCTTGCGGCCGGTGTTGGCCGCGAAGGTCTGGACCGGGGCCAGTGAGTCGGGAGCGCCGTCGGCCTCGATCCCGAAGTATTTCCCGGCCGCCGGGTGGAGCAGCCCGGAGACGTTATACGGCGGGGCGCTGGACCGCGCGCTCGGCGCGGCACTGGCCGGGGCGTTCTGGCCGCTGGTGGTCGCGGTGGTGGGCGGGCTGAGCAGCCCGCATCCGCTGAGGGCGAGGACCAGCCCGGCCAGGCCGACCAGGGCGCCACGGGTGATCCTCACGAGACATACCCCGCTCTCGGCTGGATGAGGATCCGGCCCACCACCACGAGCTGGAAAACGCCGAGGATGAAGAGGAGGAAGAAGTTGTACGGATCCATGGTCATCATGCGCCACAGGGCCAGGCCGGCCCACAGCGCCGAGGACCCGCCGCTCCACAGGACCAGGCCGATCCAGAAGCGCCGCCTGCCGTCCTGCCGGATCCCGCCGCTGCCGGACGGCTGCCAGCCGCGCAGCCGCCCGCGCAGCATGTCCCAGAGCGCGAACACATGGGCCCAGCCCGAGATGACCCGGACCGACCAGGCTTCCAGCCGGTAGGGGGCGCGATGCCACATCGGGTAGATGACCCCGGCGTAGAACAGGACGGGCGCTACGAAGATCAGGTTGCGCAGCAGCAGGCTGCCCGGGACGAACAGCATCATCCCGACGGCCAGGGCCGGGGCCACGAACGTGAACACCGCCGTGTACACGTAACCGATGAATCCGGTCAGGTAGCACAGCCGGGTGTACAGCGGCAGCTTGGTCTTCCAGAAGATCCGGTCCTTCAGCAGGCTCATGGTGCCCGAGCACCAGCGGTACTGCTGGTTCACGAACGCGAGGATGTTGTCGGGGCAGTTGCCGGTGGACAACGCGACCGGCAGGTAGCGCAGCCGCCAGCCCAGCCGGTGCAGATCGAAGCCGGTCCACAAGTCCTCAGAGTGCTCCGCGAGGGACATTCCGCCGTTGGGCTCCAGGGCGGCACGCCGGTAGACCGCGCAACTCCCCACGCAGATCGCCCCGCCTTTCTTGGCCCGGGCGGTCTGAATGGACCGGTAAAAAAGCTCCTGAATGGCGCCGGCGCCGCGCTCCACCCAGGTCTGCTGATCCAGGACGTGAAAGAACTGCGGCGTCTGGACGATTCCTACCTCGGGAAAGGCATCCAGATAGGGCAGGGTTTCATCGAGCACGTCCGGGCGGGCGGCGAAGTCCGCGTCGAGCAGCAGAATGTACTCGCCCTCGGAGATCTGGAACCCGAAACGCAGGTTGCCGGCCTTCTTGAACCAGCCCCGGTCCGGACGGGTCGCGTACGCGAAGCCGAACTGGCGGGCCATGGCCTTCAGTGCCGGGCTGGCCGAGTCGTCGAGCACATAAGGGGTGACCTGGCCTGGGTAGTGATCGCGCATCACCGCCACGTGGGACCAGGCGTTACGGAGCACCTCGATGGGCTCGCCGCAGACCGGCAGGAAGACGTCCACCGACGGGTAGCGCTGCGGCGCCCAGGCAGCCACGATGCGCTTGTGCTCGTCCAGGTCGAAGCTGCGGCTCATCCCGTCGACGATCAGCGACAGCAGGAAGCAGAACACCCCGAACACCGCGAACGGCGCGTAGACGATGAACCAGCGAGAGTTCTCGACCATCCTGATCTGGCTGTACACCAGGGGCGGGAAGCTGAGCGCCATGCACAGGGTGAGCACCCAGATGTGCCGCCGCACGTAGGAGTACTTCTCGCTGTCCAGCGGGGGAGTCGGGAGTACCGGGGGCACCGAGTCGCGGGACGGCCTGGGCAGGAGCGCCCGCCGCTTGCGATGCCGCGGTGCTGCCCTGGTACCCCCCCTGCGTTCGATGACTCCGGCCATCGTCGACCCTTTTCTCCATCCGGAAGCCGCTGACGGGTACCCGGACGTAAGGCGCGAACGAAACGAACCGGGCGGGGCTTCACAGGATTGTAAGGTCGGCCTGTCCGTCGGTGCGGCGAGAACAACCGAATTGGCCCGGTCCCTCCCGACAATTCATGACCGTTCGACTACTCTCCGCAGTAGTAGTCGGAGGCCATCCTTGGTCACCGCCGGAGGGTCGCGGGCGCCGGCATATCCTGCTCGGTGAAGAGCGTCAACCTGCGGGGATTTCGGCGGAGGCGGTCATGGGACTGATGGACAAGGTCAGGGCGCAGAGTACGCAACTCGCCCAGATGGCACAGGAAACCGCGCGCGAGGGCAAGGTCAAGCTGGACCAGGCCCAGGCTAAGCGCCGGGCCGACGCCATGTTCCGGGACCTGGGCGCGACCGTGTACGCCGAGCGCACCGGGCGCGGCACCCCGGACAGCAAGGGCAAGATCGACCGTCTGGTGGATGCGCTGTCCCGGCAGGAGGCGTCCCAGGGGCTCGGTGACCCGGACGGCAGCACGCCTCCCGGGGGCTCGCCGCCGGAGGGCACGCCGCCTGAGGGCAAGCCGCCGCAGAGCACGCCTCCGGAGGGCTCGTCCGCTGGGGGTTCGTCCGCTGAGGGCACGTCTCCCGGGGACGCGCCGCCCGCTAGCTAGCGGGCGGCGCGGCAGGCGTCCTGGGCCGCGGTGGCGGAGGGGACGCCCGTCGAGGTGGCGGCGGGGCTGGGCGTGACCGTCCCGGTCGTCACCGAATAACCGCTCGCGCCCAGCAGGACCCGCACCTTGGCCAGCCCCCTGACCTGCTTCAGTGCGGCACCCGGCATGACCTTCCGGACCAGCCGGGCCCCGGCCACATCCCCGGGCGGGTACTGGATCACGGTCTGGCTGATGTCATGGACCGGCCAGGTCAGCCCAGACTTCACCGGGAAGCCCAGCTGGGACAGGTCGGTGCCGGTGCTGGCGGACAGGCCGCCGAGCAGCGTCCCGTTCCACACCTCGACCGGCACCTGGCCGCGCCGCAGCTTCGGGCCGGACGGCCGGGTGGTGGCGGGCCGTGGGTTTCGTGGCCGGCTGGTCGTGCTTCAGCTCGTTGAACAGGGCCTGCGACTCCTGGGCGTTCCACAGCACCGCCAGTTCCCCGCTGGGGGTCTGGTAGTTGTAGTTGGACAGCGGCACGGTCATGAACCGGACGTCGCTGGGGGAGACGCCGCGCATCTGGTCGGCGAGCGCAGCCACGTTGAGCCCCTGGTCCACCTTGATCGCGGCCAGTGCGGCATGCAGGAACCGGTCCAGCTTGACCGGGTTGGCCAGCGTCCCGGAGCTGATCGCCTCGGTCAGCATCGAGGACAGCAGGTGTTGCTGGTCCTGGATCCGGGCCAGGTCCGAGGTGGCGAACGAGTGGCGGTCCCGGGCGTACTCCAGCGCGGTGATCCCGCTCACGTGGTGCAGCCCCTGGGACAGGTGCAGCCCGCTGTAGGGGTCGTCCACCGCGAACGGCAGGCAGATGTTCACGCCGCCCAGGGCGTCGATGACCTTGACGAAGCCGAGGAAGTTGACCTGCACGAAGTCGTTGATGGTCAGCCCGGTGTTCGCCTCCACGGTCTGCACCACCAGCTTCGGGCCGCCCAGGCCGTACGCCGCGTTGATCTTGTTGAAGCCGTGCCCGGGGATGTTCACCCACGAGTCACGGGGGATGCTGATCACCGTGACCCGGCTCCGGTCGCCGGACACGTGGATCAGCATCATCGTGTCCGAGTTGGAGCTGACGTCGTTGCCCACGTGCAGCGCGAGTTCCTGGTGGCGGGTCAGCCCGGAGCGCTGGTCCACCCCGGCCAGCAGCACGTTCAGCGGCCCGCTCGCCGGGGTGCCCGCGGTGCCGGCGTTGACCCGGCCGATGGTGTCGTTGATGTAGCTGGTGAAGCCCCAGGCCGTCCCGGCGACGAAGAGCACCACCGCGGACATGGCCGCGCTCGCCGTGAGCACGAGGCGTCGCTGCCGGGCTTTCCGGCTCGCCGCGATCCGCGCCCTCAGCCGCTGCTGCGCGGCCGACGGCCCGGGCCCCCGCCGCCCGACGCGGGGCGGCGGTTCGGGTCCCGGGCCCTGCTGGTCACCACGGGGCTGGTCACCACGGGCTGGTCACCACGGGACTGGCCACCACGGGACTGGTCACCACGGGGCTGGCCGGTCACCGGGTCCGCCGGTACGCCGGGCAGTCCGCCGGGCTCACCGGGCCGGCCAGGCGGGCCGCCCGGCGCAGGCCGGGAACCGGAACCGGCCATCCAGCCAGGTTCACGGTACCCGCCCATCGCGTCGTCGTCGCTGTCGGCCATCGGCCCCCCAGATGCCGGCTCTCAGTAGGCTAGCGCGGCGGCCCGGGATTGGCCGGGACCCGGCGCGTGTCTCCCGGATTGCCGGTCATATCCGGTCCGGGCCAGATCTCCGGCCGGGGCGGGGCAGGCTCCCGCCTGGGGGCTAGCCGGGCGGCGGCTCCGGGTCGCGGGGCAGGCCGAGCATCCGCTCGCCGATGATGTTCAGCTGAATGTCGGTGGTCCCCCCGCCGATGGTCAGCGCCCTGGTCAGCAGGACCTGCCGGGCCCAATGGGAGCCGGCCGACGGTGATCCGGCCGACTGTGCGCCGGCCGGGGGCCGGCCGCCCGTGCCGCCGGCCGGGAACCCCAGCGCCCCCGCCGGACCCTGCATGGACCAGCACAACTCCGCGACCTGCTGCGCGTGCCGCATGCCGAGCAGCTTGCGCACGCTGCCGGTCGCCCCCGGCTCGGTTCCGGACAGCTGCTTCAGCGTGACCCGCATGCCGAGGACGTCGAGGGCGTGCCCCTCAGCCACCAGCCGCCCGGCCTGCTCGAGCCAGGCCTGCCGGGCCGGCTCGCCCAGCCCGCGCAGCACGTCCAGCAGTTCCGGCGTGCCGCAGCCGAACGTCCAGGTCCGCGACAGCGACACGCGCTCGTTGGCCAGCGTGGTCCTGGCCACCCGCCAGCCGTCGCCGACCTCGCCCACCACCAGGTCGTCCGGCACCTCCACGCCATCCAGGAAGACCTCATTGAACAGCGCGTCCCCGGTCATCTCGCGCAGCGGCCGCACGCTGACCCCCGGTGATTTCATGTTCACCAGGAAGTAGGTGATGCCCGCGTGGCGCCGGGTGGACGGGTCGGTGCGGGCCACGCAGATGGCCCAGTCCGCCTCCATGGCCAGCGAGGTCCAGACCTTCTGGCCGGTCAGGCGCCACCCCCCGGCTCCCTCGCCAGCGCCGGTCACCCGCTCCGCCCGGGTGGTCAGCCCGGCCAGGTCCGACCCGGCTCCGGGTTCACTGAACAGCTGGCACCAGGTGATCTCGCCGCGCAGCGTGGCGGGCAGGAAACGCTCCTGCTGGGCCGGGGTGCCGTAGCCGACGAGGGCCGGCACCACCCAGGCGCCGATCAGCAGGCCCGGGGCGCGCAGCCCGGCCTGCTTCATCTCCTCCGCGATGACCAGCTGCTCCAGCGGCCCGGCCGCGCGGCCCCAGGGCGCGGGCAGATGCGGGACCACCCAGCCGCCGGCCGCCAGCCCGGTCGTGCGCGCCGGCGGCTCCAGCGCCGCGATCGCGGCCAGTTCCGCCCGGATCCCGGTGCGCAGCGGCTCGGCGTCTGCGGGCAGGTCGACCCGGACGGGCCTGCGGGCGCCGTCGAGGGCCAGCTCCGCGACCCGCCGGGCCCACTGCGCGGACGGGCCGAGCAGCGCGCGCAGCGACAGTGCCCGCCGGTAGTAGCGGTGGGCCGGGTGTTCCCAGGTGTAGCCGATCCCGCCGAGAACCTGGATGCACTCGTGGGTGCAGCTGACCGCCGCGTCGAGGGCCACGACCGCGGCCACCGCGGCGGCGAATTCACCGGGTGCCGGCGGCGACGTCCCGGCGCCGGCTCCGTCGCCGGCCCCGGCGTCGCACGCGGCCACCGCGTCCCAGCTGGCCGCGGCGGCCTGCTCGGCCGCGGTGAGCATCCGGGCGCACCGGTGCTTGACCGCCTGGAACTGGCCGATCGGCCGGCCGAACTGGTGCCGGATCCGGGCGTAGTCCGCCGCCGTCTGCACCGCCCAGTCGGCGATGCCGCACGCTTCGGCCGCGAACAGCGCGGCGGTCAGCGACGTGACCTGGATCCGGGTCAGGCCGGGCAGGATCCGCCCGGCGGGCACCCGGAGGCCGCTGGCGCGGACCGTGGCCAGCGGGCGGGTCTGGTCCAGGCTGTCCAGCCCGGTGACGATCAGGTCCGCGGCGTCGACCACGGCCCACAGCTCGTCCCCCCCGGTCTGCACGGGCAGGACCAGCAGGTCGGCCAGGTCTCCGCCGAGGACCGGGGCCGACTCGCCGTCCAGGGTCAGCGCGTCGTCGCTGACCGTGCCGGTTAGCCCGGTGGCCAGGGCCACGGCCCCGGTCCGTGAGCCGTCCGCCAGCCCGGCCAGGAGTTTGGCGGTGTCCGTGTTTCCCGCCGGGCCGGCCGCCCGGGCCAGCAGGGCGCTGGCCAGCACCGTGGGCAGGAAGCCGCCCGGGACCAGGGCGCGGCCCAGTTCCTCCAGGGCCACCGCCTGCTCGCCGAGGCCGTAGCCCTGGCCGCCGTGCTCCTCCGGCAGGTGCAGGCCGAGCAGGCCCTGTGCGGCCAGGCCGGCCCGCAGCACCCCGGGGTAACTGTCCGCCGCCACGTCGGGGCCGCCGTGCCGGTCAGCCCAGCCGCGTACCGACGCGGCCAGCTCCAGATGCTCTTCGCTGACACCGAGCGCCATGCTTCACCTCGCTGTGGGAGTGATGCCCGTGCCGCCACCCTAAAAAGCGGGAGACAGTAAAGCGAGATCCGGCCAGCGGGAATCCGGGGGTAAGTACGCCAAAGCACGGCCCGGCCAGGTCAACAATGGGTACATGGAGCCAGAGCCGCCCGCCGGGACCGGCGAGCCGGGAAGGCCGTCCGCGCAGCTGGGCCCGCCCGGGCCCAGCGGGTCCCCGCCCGGGCGGGCCAGCGGGCCGCCCGGGCCTGCTGGTGCGCCGCCGGGAGCCGCTGACGGTCGCCCGCCGCGGCGCCCGGTCGGGAGCAACCGCATGCTCCGCCCCCGCACCCCGGCCGGGTCCGTAACCCGGTCTGGTACGCGCTGGTGACCAGGGCCGAGCGCGCCGAGCACGAGGCCGAGGACGACGTGCGCAGCCTGCCCGCCTGGCGGCGCAGCACCCGGGGCGAACCGCGCTGGCCGGTCACCATCTGCATTATCCTCGCGATCGTCCTGCAGCGGCTGCTGCCGGATCAGCTGTCGATGCGCCCGCTGCCGTCGTTGCTGCTGCCGGTCCTGGAAGTCGGGGTGCTGCTCGGCCTGGCCATCGCCAACCCGGTGCGGATCGAGCGGCGGGGCGTCTTCGTCCGCTGGGTCAGCATCGTGCTGATCCTGGTGATCACCGGGGCCAACGCCGCGTCGGCGGTGCTGCTCATCCGGGAGATCCTGACCGTCAGCCCGGCGACCAAGCACCCTGGGCCGTTGCTGGCCTCCGGCGCGGCCATCTGGGCCACCAACGTGATCGCGTTCGCCCTCTGGTACTGGGAGTTCGACCGGGGCGGCCCGGTGCATCGCGCCCACGGCACGTTCCAGTACCTGGACTTCCTGTTCCCGCAGATGACCGTGGATGACCTGACCCCGCCGGACTGGGAGCCGCGATTCGTGGACTACCTCTACCTGTCGTTCACCAACGCGACCGCGTTCAGCCCGACCGACGTGATGCCGCTGGTCCACTGGGCGAAGCTCACCATGCTGGTCCAGTCGGCGGTGTCGCTGTCCCTGGGCGCGCTGGTGATCGCCCGCGCGGTGAACATTCTCTAGCTGGCCGACCCGATAGCCAACTTGGTTACTAACGGGTATTATGGTTCTTGTTACTCGTCGGTAGCTTTCACTGGGGGCGGCCATGGGCCACTACAAGAGCAACCTGCGCGACCTCGAGTTCAACCTGTTCGAGGTGCTGCGCCGCCAGGACCTGCTGGGCGCTGAGCCGTACCCGGACGTGGACGAGGAGACCGCCCGCGGCATCCTCGACGAGGTGAACCGGCTGGCCACCGGGCCGATCGCCGAGTCCTTCGCGGACGCCGACCGCCACCCCCCGGTGTTCGACCCGGCGACCGCGTCGGTGACGATGCCCGAGGGCTTCAAGAAGTCCTTCGCCGCGTTCATGGACGCCGAGTGGTTCCGCCTGGACCTGCCGGCCGAACTTGGCGGGATCGCCGCGCCGCGCACGCTGGCCTGGTCGGTGGCCGAGCTGATCCTGGGCGCGAACCCCGCGGTCTGGATGTACTCCGGCGGCCCCAACTTTGCCCAGGTGCTGTGGGCCATCGGCACCCCGGAGCAGCAGCAGTTCGCACAGCAGGCCATCGACCGCAAGTGGGGCAGCACGATGGTGCTGACCGAGCCCGAAGCCGGCTCCGACGTGGAGGCCGGCCGGACCAAGGCGATCGAGCAGCCGGACGGCACCTGGCACATCGAGGGCGTCAAGCGGTTCATCACCAGCGCCGAGCACGACATGGCCGAGAACATCTTCCACCTGGTGCTGGCCCGCCCCGAGGGCGCCGGGCCGGGGACCAAGGGCCTGTCCATGTTCCTGGTGCCCAAGTTCCTGGTCGGCCCGGACGGTGAGCTGGGCGAGCGCAACGGCGTCCGGGTCACCGGGGTCGAGCACAAGATGGGCCTGAAGGCCTCCACCACCTGCGAGCTCACCTTCGGTGGCGAGAGCCCGGCGGTAGGCACCCTGGTCGGCGGCGTGCACGACGGCATCCGCCAGATGTTCCTGATCATCGAGCACGCCCGGATGATGGTCGGCACCAAGGCCATCGCCACCCTGTCCACCGGCTACCTGAACGCGCTGGAGTACGCCCGGCAGCGGGTCCAGGGCGCGGACATGACCCAGATGACGGACAAGACCGCGCCCCGGGTCACGATCATCCACCACCCCGACGTCCGCCGGATGCTGATGATGCAGAAGGCGTACGCCGAGGGCATGCGGGCCCTGGTGCTCTACACGGCCTCCTGGCAGGACGCGGTACAGATCGCCAAGGCCGCGGGCGGCACCGAGCCGGGGACCGCCGGTGACCTCGCGGTCCGGGTCAACGACCTGCTGCTGCCGGTAGTCAAGGGGGTCGGGTCGGAGCGCGCCTACGAGCTGCTGACGCTGTCCCTGCAGACCTACGGCGGTTCGGGCTTCATCCAGGACTTCCCGGTCGAGCAGTACATCCGGGACGCCAAGATCGACAGCCTGTACGAGGGCACCACGGCGATCCAGGGCCTGGACTTGTTCTTCCGCAAGACCCTGCGGGACCAGGGGGTCGCGCTGGGCGCCGTGCTCGGCGAGATCAAGGAGTTCGCGGCGGGCGAGGCCGGCAACGGGCGGCTCAAGACCGAGCGCGCCGCGCTGTCCGCGGCGGTCGCCGACGTGGAGGCCATCGTCGCGTCGATGTCCGGGTACGCGCTCGCCTCGCTCGAGCAGCCCGCCGAGGTCTACAAGGCCGGGCTGAACAGCACCCGGCTGCTGATGGCCCTCGGCGACCTGCTCATCGGCTGGCTGCTGGCCCGGCAGGCCGAGGTCGCGCTCCTCGCCCTGGACCAGGGAGCGGGCCGCGACGAGGCGTTCTACCAGGGCAAGGTGGCCACCGCGCGGTTCTTCGCCGAGACGGTGCTGCCCCGGCTGACGGTGGAGCGCCAGATCGCCGAGACGACCACGCTCGACCTGATGGAGCTCCCGGAAGACGCCTTCTAAAAGGTCAGCTCGTACTGGACGGCCGAGCGGTCGGCGGTGATCGGCTGCACGTACGTCTTGATGATCTCCCGGTGCACCGGGTGGTCGCGGTAGACCAGGTAGTCCTCGACGTTGTCGAAGTCCGCCACCACCGCGAACTGGTAGTTGCCCGGGTTCAGCCCCGCGTCCAGGCCGACGTGGTAGTCCTTGATCTCCCCGATGGCCCCGGGCAGGGTGCGCAGCTGGCGGGCCAGTTCCTCCTGCTGCTCCAGCGTGGTCTGCGGCGTGAAGGTGAACAGCACAACGTGCCGGAACATCGCGGTCCTTTCTGGTGGACAGGTCAGCCTTCGGGCGGTTAACCCCAGGCCAGCATGACGGTCGGGTCGTGCAGCATCGCCCCGATATCGCGCAGCACGGCCGAGCCCAGGTCACCGTCCACGATGCGATGGTCGAACGAGAGCGACAGGGTCGTCACCTTGCGCACCGCGAGCTGGCCGTCCACCACCCACGGCGCGTCCCTGATCTGCCCGAAGGCCAGGATGGCCGCTTCTGGCGGGGTGATGATCGGGGTGCCCGCGTCCACCCCGAACACCCCGACGTTGGTGATGGTGATCGTCCCGCCGGACAGGTCCGCCGGTGACGCCCGGCCGGCCCGGGCGGTGTCCGCCAGGTCGCCCAGCGCGCGGGCCAGCGCGGGCAGGCTCAGCCCGTCCGCGCCCTTGATGGTCGGCACGATCAGCCCGCGCTCGGTCGCGGCGGCGATGCCCAGGTTCACGTAGTGCTTGACCACGATCTCCTGCGCGTCCTCGTCCCAGGACGAATTGATCATCGGGTGCCGGGCCACCGCGACCAGCAGCGCCCGGGCCACCAGCAGCAGCGGCGACACCCGGACCCCGGTGAACTCCGGCAGCTCCCGCAGCCGCCGGACCGCGTCGACCGTGGCGCCCACGTCGACCTGCAGGAACTCGGTCACGTGCGGAGCCCGCCGGGCGCTCTCGGCGACGGCGGCCGCGGTGTGCTTGCGGACCCCCCGGATCGCAATCCGCTCCTCCCGGGGGCCCGGCGAGCCCGCCCTGGACTTCCGGAGCCAGCACCGGGGCCGCCCGCGCACCCGCGGCCTGCTGCACGTCGTCGCGGCTGATGGACCCGCCCGGCCCCGTGCCGGCCAGCCCGGCCAGGTCCACCCCCAGCTCCCGGGCCAGCTTGCGGACCGGCGGCTTCGCCAGCACGCTCGGGTGGCCGCCCGGCCCGCCGTTGGCGCGGGCTGGCGTCAGGGCATCCGCAACGGAACCGCTTCCCGCCGGTGCCTCCCGCCCGGCTGGCGGGGCCGCGGCCGGAGGGGAGGCCCCCTTGCGCGGGCGCCGGGTGGTCGCGCCGGCCTTGACGCCGTAGCCGACCAGGACGGCCTGCCGCTCCGCGGGCGGGGGGACCGGCGGCACCAGGTCTTCGGAGGAGGGCCGGGGGCCCTCCGCGGCAATCTGCGAAGGATCAGTGCGGCCAGGGTCCTCCCGCGGGGCCTGCGCACCGGGCACGTCCACCGCGATGATGGGCGTGCCCACGTCCACGGTCTCGCCCTCGGGCACCAGCAGCGCGGCCACCACGCCCGCGTACGGGCTGGGCAGCTCGACGACGGCCTTGGCCGTCTCGATGTCCACGATGATCTGGTTCACGGTCACCGTGTCGCCCGGCTGCACCCGCCAGCTGACGATGTCCGCCTCGGTCAGCCCTTCGCCCACGTCCGGGAGGCGGAACTCACGGCGCACGGTAGTTGCAGGCCCGGTGGTCACAGACTCGGTCATGACCAGCCCCTCTCAGACGGCGAAGGTGCGGTCGACGGCGTCCAGCACCCGGTCCAGGTCGGGCAGGTAGTGGTCCTCCAGCCGTGACGGCGGATACGGGGTGGAGAAGCCGCCCACCCGCAGCACCGGCGATTCCAGCTGGTAGAAGCACTCCTCGGTGATCCGGGCCGCGAGCTCCGCGCCCAGGCCGCCGGTGACCGGCGCCTCGTGGGCCACCACGCACCGGCCGGTACGCCGCACCGAGTCGCAGATGGTCTGCAGGTCCAGCGGGGACAGCGAGCGCAGGTCGATGACCTCCACCGACCGTCCCTCGGCCCGCGCGGCCACGGCCGACTCCACACAGGTCCGGACCATCGGCCCGTAACACAGCAGGGTCACGTCGGTGCCGTCCAGCACGATCCGGGCCCGGTCCAGCGCCAGCGCGTCACCCAGTTCGGCGGCCGGATCCACCTCGGCCTTGTCCCAGTAGCGGCGCTTCGGCTCGAAGAAGATGACCGGGTCGTCGGAGCGGACCGACTGCTGGATCATCGTGTAGGCGTCCGTGGAGTTGGCGCAGGCCACCACGCGCAGCCCCGCGGTGTGCGCGAACAGCGCCTCCGGGGACTCGCTGTGGTGCTCGACCGCGCCGATCCCGCCGCCGCACGGGATCCGGATCGTGACCGGCATGGTCACGTGGCCCAGCGAGCGCAGCCGCATCTTGGCCAGCTGGCTGACGATCTGGTCGAAGGCCGGGAACACGAACCCGTCGAACTGGATCTCGCAGACGGGCCGGTAACCGCGCAGGGCGAGCCCGATCGCGGTGCCGATGATGGCCGACTCGGCCAGCGGGGTGTCCACCACCCGGTTCTCGCCGAAGTCCTTCTGCAGCCCGTCGGTGACCCGGAACACGCCGCCCAGCTTGCCCACATCCTCGCCCATGATGAGCACGCGGGGATCGTCCTCGAGCGCCTTGCGCAAGCCCGCGTTGAGCGCCTTGGACAGCGTCATGACCGTCATCGGGCCTCCTCCCCGCCGAACGAGTCGAGGTAGGCCGCGTACTGCTCGCGCTCGGCGTCCAGCAGCGTGTTCGGCCCAGCGTAGACGTTCTCGAAGATAGCCAGCGGCTGCGGGTCGGGCATCTCCAGGCAGGCCTGGCGGACCCGGCCGCCGAGCTGGTCGGCCTCGGCGTCCACCGTCTCGAAGAACGCGGCGTCGGCCGAGCCGGTGCGCACCAGGTACGCCTTGACCCGCTCGATCGGGTCCTTCAGCTTCCACGCCTCCAGCTCACTGGCCAGCCGGTAGCGGGTCGGGTCGTCGGTGGTGGTGTGCGCGCCCATCCGGTAGGTGAACGCCTCGATCAGGGTGGGGCCCTGGCCTTCCCGCGCGGCCTGCATGGCCTTCTTGGTTACCGCGAGGCAGGCCAGCACGTCGTTGCCGTCCACCCGCAGGCCCGGGAAGCCGAACCCGCTGGCCCGCTGGTACAGCGGGATGCGGCTTTGGCGCTCCAGCGGCTCGGAGATGGCCCACTGGTTGTTCTGGCAGAAGAACACGACCGGCGCGTTGAACACCGACGCCCAGATGAACGCCTCGTTGACGTCTCCCTGGCTGGTGGCGCCGTCCCCGAAGTAGACGATGACCGCCTCGCCGTCCTCGCCTACCGCGCCGTCCCGCTGGATGCCCATCGCGTAGCCGGTGGCGTGCAGCGTCTGGGCGCCGATCACGATCGTGTACAGATGGAACTTATGCGCGGCCGGGTCCCAGCCGCCGTTGCTGACCCCGCGGAACAGCTCCAGCAGCCGCGTCGGGTCGAGCCCGCGGCACCAGGCCACACCGTGCTCCCGGTAGGTGGGGAAGGCCATGTCCCGCGGCCCGAGGGCCCGGCCCGAGCCGACCTGGGCCGCTTCCTGCCCCAGCAGGGAGGCCCAGATCCCGAGCTCACCCTGCCGCTGCAGGGCAATGGCCTCGGTGTCGATCCGGCGGACCAGGACGAGGTCCCGGTAGAGGTCTTTCACCTCGCTGGCGCTCAGGTCCAGCGGATAGTCCGGATGCTCGATCCGCTCGCCTTCCGGCGTGAGCAGCTGGACGGTTTCGGTACGCGGCCCCGGCGGCCGGTCCAGGCCGGCCGGGACTTCCGGTGCGGTGACCGCACCGTCAGCGTCGACGGTCACGTGCACTCCCTCTGGTGGTGGGGTTCACTAGCCCCCATGGTGGTGGGGTTCACTAAGGCCATCGTGGCAGACCGGGCTGCGGCCCGGGAAACCCTGGTGTTGGTCAGCGGTAACGCCGCCGCCAGATCAGCCAACCGAGCGCAGTGCAGAAGAGAGGCGGGAACCAGTGGCCCGAATCGTCGTCAACGTGATGCTCCGCAAGGAGATCCACGATCCGCAGGGGGAGGCGATCACCAGCGCCGCCCACCGGCTCGGCTTCAGCCAGGTACTCGGGGTCCGGCAGGGCAAGCGGTTCGAGGTGGAACTGAGCGGGCCCACGGACGACGCCACCCTGGCCCAGGTGGCCGAGCTGGCCGGGGAACTGCTAGCCAACCAGGTGATCGAGGAGTTCACGCTGCACGAGAGCTAACCTGACCGGACAGGCAGTCAAGCAGACCCTCGAGCACAACTACATAACACTCAGAGTTCACGATTATCCGCGCCAGGGCCGGGAAAGGTCACAAGTGGCCAGCGCCAACACGGGATGAGGGAACCTGAGGGGCGGATGCGGGCTCACATGAGACGCGCCGAGGAGTCGATTGTGGACGTTGAGTTCTGCCTGGTGTTTCCGCATGAGGCACTCAGCGTGCCGGTCATGCGCAGGGTCCTGGGCGACACCCTACGCCGGCTCGGGGCCGATGAGGAAGGGGTCAGCGACCTCCTCCTCGCGGTGACCGAGGCCTGCACCAACGTGCTCAAGCACGGGGCACCCGGTCCCAGGTACGAGATCGTGGCCCGGATCGGCCAGCGTGGCTGCCTGATCCAGGTGCTGAACGACCAGCGCGGCCTCGACTCGCTCCTGGTGCCGGCCCCGCGCCGGCCCATGTGGGACGCCGTGCACGCGCCGGCCCGCTTCCGCCGCCGGGTCGTGGGCACCGCGTCCCGGCGGACGCCGCGTCCCGGCGGGCGATGGCGGCCGACCGGGCGGCCGCTGACCGAGGACCAGATGATCGCCATGCTGCCCGAGTCGGGCCGCGGCCTGGCCATCATGCGGGCCTGCGTGGACGATGTGACGCTGAGCAGCGGACCCGGCCTGGGCACCGTGGTGTCCCTGGAGAAGCGGATGGCGTGGCGGGACGACGCGCCCATGATGGAAGCCCAGTTCGGGAGCGAGAGCCAGCTCCGGAACGCCGGCTGAGCCGAACCACCCCCCGCCAACCCGCCCGGCGTGGCCTGCGGCGCTGGGCCGGCTTACTGGGGCGGGCACGGTAACCTGCAGGCAGACCACCCCGCTCTCCCCGCTGCGAGGACATTCATGACAGCCCGCGTGGGTGTCATCACTTTCCCTGGATCGCTCGATGACGCCGATGCCGCACGGGCCGTGGCCCGGGCGGGCGCCGAGCCGGTCGCGCTCTGGCACGGCGACCGTGACCTGCGCGGCCTGGCCGCGGTCATCCTGCCGGGCGGCTTCTCCTACGGCGACTACCTGCGCTGCGGGGCCATCGCGCGGTTCGCGCCGGTGATGGGCGAGCTCATCCCGGCGGCCCGGGCCGGGCTGCCGGTCCTGGGCATCTGCAACGGCTTCCAGATCCTCTGCGAGGCGCACCTGCTCCCGGGCGCGCTGACCCGCAACGCGGGCCTGCGGTTCATCGACCGGGTGGTCCGGGTGCGCATCGAGGACACCGGGACCCCGTGGACCTCTGACTATGCCCAGAACCAGGAAATCGAGCTGGTCCTGAAGAGCGGCGAAGGGGCCTATGTGGCGGATCCGGCCACGCTGGCCCGGCTGACCTCGGCCGGCCAGGTCGTCGCGCGTTACGCGGGCGGCAACCCCAACGGCTCCGTGGGGGATATCGCCGGCGTGCGCAGCGAGGCGGGCAACGTGGTCGGGCTGATGCCGCACCCCGAGCACGCCATCGACGCGCTCACCGGGCCCGGCACCGACGGTCTCGGCTTCTTCACCTCCGTCCTGCGTGCGATGGCGGCCCAGTGAGCGCGAGCATCTCGGGAGGAACAGTGAGCGGGGGCGCGGACACCGTGAGCCGGGCCGCGACCACGCCCGGCCAGCCTCAGCCGTACGCCGAGCTCGGCCTGACCAGCGCGGAGTACGAGCGGATCGGTGAGCTGCTGGGCCGCCGGCCGACCGACGCGGAGCTGGCCATCTACTCGGTCATGTGGAGCGAGCACTGCTCCTACAAGTCGTCCAAGGTCCACCTGCGCCGGTTCGCGGAATCCGCGCCGCCGTCCCCGGCCCTGCTCGCCGGGATCGGCCAGAACGCGGGCGTGGTGGATATCGGCCAGGGGTACGCGGTCACGTTCAAGGTCGAGTCGCACAACCACCCCTCGTACGTGGAGCCGTTCCAGGGCGCGGCGACCGGCGTGGGCGGGATCGTGCGCGACATCCTGGCCATGGGGGCCCGCCCGGTGGCGGTGATGGACTCGCTGCGGTTCGGGCCCGCGGAGGCGCCGGATACCCACCGGGTGCTGCCCGGGGTGGTGGCCGGCATCTCGTTCTACGGCAACTGCCTGGGCCTGCCCAACATCGGCGGTGAACTCGCCTTCGATCCCTGCTATAGCGGGAATCCGCTGGTCAACGCGCTGTGCGTGGGGGTGATGCGGCACCAGGACCTCAAGCTGGCCGCGGCCCGCGGGACCGGCAACCAGGTGATCCTGTTCGGCTCCCGGACCGGCCCGGACGGCATCGGCGGCGCCTCGGTGCTGGCCAGTGCGACGTTCGGGGTAGCTAGCACCGATTCCGCCAAGCGGCCCAGCGTGCAGGTCGGCGACCCGTTCATGGAGAAGCTGCTGATCGAGTGCTGCCTGGAGCTGTACGCGGCCGGCCTGGTCACCGGCATCCAGGACCTGGGCGCGGCCGGTGTCGCGTGCGCCACCACCGAGCTGGCCGCGGGCGGCGGCACCGGCATGGACGTCGATCTCGACGCCGTGCCGCTCCGCGACCCGGGACTCGGCCCGGCCGAGATCTTGATGAGCGAGTCGCAGGAACGCATGATGGCCGTGGTCGAGCCGGCCCACGTAGATCAGTTCATGGCGGTGTGCGCCCGCTGGGGCGTGCTGGCCACGGTGATCGGCGAGGTCACCGGCACCGGCCGGCTGCGCATGACCTGGCGCGGTGAGCAGGTGGTGGACATCCCGCCGGCCAGCGCGGCCGACGAGGGACCGGTCTACCACCGGCCCATCGCGCGCCCCGCGGCCCAGGACGCGCTGCTGGCCGACGACCCGGCCGCGCTGCCCCGCCCGGAGGGCGGCCCGGAGCTGCGGGCCACCTTGCTGTCCCTGCTGGCCTCGCCGGGGCTGGCCGACAAGAGCTGGGTCACCGAGCAGTACGACCGGCATGTCCGGGGCAACACGGTGCTGGCGATGCCGCAGGACGCCGGGGTGATCCGGATCGACGAGCAGACCGGCCTCGGGATCGCGCTGGCCACCGACGGGAACGACCGGTTCGGGCTGCTGGACCCGTACGCGGGCGCGCAGCTCGCGCTGGCCGAGGCGTACCGGAACGTGGCGGCCACCGGCGCGGTGCCGCTCGCGGTGACCAACTGCCTGAACTTCGGCTCGCCGGAGGACCCCGGCGTCATGTGGCAGTTCAGCGAGGCGGTCCGCGGGCTGGCCGACGGGTGCGCGGCCCTCGGGGTGCCGGTCACCGGCGGCAACGTGAGCTTCTACAACCAGACCGGTGAGACGCCCATCCATCCCACGCCGGTGATCGGGGTGCTCGGGGTGCACGCCGACGTGACCCGGCGGGTGGCGATCGGGCCGCGCACCGAGGGAGCGGCGATCGTCCTGCTGGGCCGGACCGCGGCCGAGTTCGGCGGATCGGCGTGGGCGCAGGTGACCCACGACCACTGCGGCGGGCGGCCGCCGGAGGTGGATCTGGCGGCCGAGCGGGCCCTGGCCATGGTGCTCACCGCGGCGGCCGCGGACGGCCTGCTGGAGGCGGCCCACGACCTGTCCGAGGGCGGCCTGGCCATCGCGCTGGCCGAGTGCTGCCTGGATCAGGGGCTCGGCTGCCAGGTAGCGCTGCCGGGCGACCCGTTCACCCAGCTGTTCAGCGAGTCGGCCGCCCGCGCCGTGGTCGTGGTCCGGCCGGGCTCCGAGCGGGCCTTCGCCGCGCTGGCCGCCCGGCACGGGGTGCCCGCCACTGAACTCGGTGTGGCCGGCGGCGACAGCCTGGTCGTGCGGGGCAGCTTCGACATCCCGGTGGAAGAGATCGCCGCGGCGCACCGGGGCCCGCTGCCCGGCCTCTTCGGCCTAGCCCGGCCTCGTCAGCCAGCAGAGTTCAGCTAAGTCAGCGGGCCGGGCGGGTTTTCGTTGCGGAGAACTAAAACACCGACCAGAACATGATCAGCTGATTCCACGGCTTGGCCGGGGAGCACTTCTGCAGTTCCGGCACCACCGACCCGCCCGACGAGGCGTTACTCAGCCCCAGGCAGCGCCCGCTGGAGGCGCTCCGGAGCTGCCAGTAGTCGCGGCCTTGGGAGTCGGTGTGCAGGAAGGGGTGGTACCAGCGCTGGTTGAGTGCGGTGTCGCAGCGGCCCAGCTGGGCGGTGGCCTGGGCGCCACTGCCGACCACGGTCAGGCACCGGCCGCTGCCGGAGAAGAGCAGGACAAGCCCGCTGGAGCCCATCTCGTCGGCCTGCCATTGCTGGCTGGACTGGACGCTCTCGCCGCCGCTGCTCGGGGTGAAGAGGAGACCGCCCGCGCCGCCGGACAGCAGTGTCGAGGAGGAGCCGGAGGAGCCCGCCTGGCCGGTGCGGCCCAGGTTGGCCAGGCCTACCGTCTGCTGGCCGGTGATCTTGTTGGACAGCCTGACCTGCCCCCCTCGCGCGGTGTTACCACCGCTGAAGTGCAGGAACGCCACCACGCCCACCCCGACCAGCACCGCCAGCACGACTGCCGCGCTGATCAGGGCAGCAGCGGTGGCCCGCGATCTGCCCTTGCCTCGTCGCCCAGGCCCGTGAATCCCTGACATAGGCAAGACGATTACTTGCTTCCGCCGGTTAGGCCAGCCATATGAGGAAATCGCTCAAATCATGATATATGTCGTCACCCAGCGGGCCCGGGTGTCTACCCGGTGTCCGGGATCATGGTGCGGAAAGTCACGGTACGTTAGGCGCTGATGCCCCCCCGCCGCCCCGACCCCCAGCGACTGCGCGCCGCCCTGGACGCCCAGCGGTCCGCGCTGGACCAGGAGCCCTGGGCCGGGCCGGCTGAGCCCGCGGTGCTCGGCCGGGCCCTGGCTTTCGCGGTGCTGGAGGCGCTCGAGGCGGACGCGGAGCCGCAGCGGGAGGCCATCCGGGCCGCCGTCACCTACCTGCTCGGCCTGCTGGCCGCCGACGCGCCCGGCCGCGCCGTGGAGGTCCGGGTTCCGCCGTACGCGGCGGTCCAAGCCGTCGCCGGGCCGCGGCACACCCGGGGCACCCCGCCGAACGTGGTCGAGACCGACCCGGTGACCTGGGTCAGGCTGGCCCTGGGCCGGCTCTCCTGGGCCCAGGCCCGGGAGGCCGGGCGGGTCAGCGCGAGCGGGCCGCGGGCGGACCTCTCGGAGTATTTGCCGCTGTTGCGCGGTACGACCAGCGCCTCCGCGTTATTAGACTGACCGGGTGGTCAACCCCGATGGCCGACTGACGGACGATGTGAATCCCGGAGACCGGCCTCCTCGGGACGCATGCGGAGTCTTCGGCGTGTGGTCCCCCGGTGAGGAAGTCGCCAAACTCGCCTACTTCGGCCTGTACGCCCTGCAGCACCGGGGCCAGGAGTCGGCGGGCATCGCGGTCAGCGACGGTGACCGGATCGTGGTGTACAAGGACATGGGCCTGGTGGCCCAGGTGTTCGACGAGGCCGCGCTGTCCACGCTGCGTCGGCCACATCGCGGTCGGGCACTGCCGCTACTCGACCAGCGGCGCCTCGACCTGGGAGAACGCCCAGCCCACGTTCCGGTCTACCCCGGTCGCCAGCCTGGCCCTCGGCCACAACGGCAACCTGATCAACACCCTGGAGCTCGCGGCCATCGCCAGCGGCGCCGACGACGAGCACGCCCTCTTTCCCGGCCGGCGGGCCACCACCGACACCGACGTGCTCACCGCGCTGTTCGCTGACCCGCGGATGGCCAGCGTCGAGGAGAGTGCCCTGGCCGCCCTGCCGCTGGTGCGCGGGGCCTTTTCGCTGGTCTTCATGGATGAGCACACCCTGTACGCGGCCCGTGACCCGCAGGGCTTCCGCCCCCTGGTGCTGGGCCAGCTGGCCGACGGCTGGGTGGTGGCCAGCGAGACCGCGGCCCTGGACATCGTGGGCGCCTCGTTCGTCCGCGAGATCGAGCCGGGTGAGCTGGTCACCATCGACGAGCGGGGGGTCAGGTCGCGGCGTTTCGCCCGGCCGCACCCGGCGGGCTGCCTGTTCGAGTACGTCTACCTGGCCCGGCCGGACACGGCCATCGCGGGGCGCAGCGTCCAGACCACCCGGGTCCAGGTCGGCCGGATGCTGGCCGCCGAGCACCCGGTCGAGGCGGATCTGGTCATCCCGGTACCGGAGTCGGGCACCCCGGCGGCCATCGGGTACGCACAGGCCAGCGGCATCCCCTACGGGCAGGGGCTGGTCAAGAACTCCTACGTGGGACGGACGTTCATCCAGCCCAGCCAGACGATCCGGCAGCGCGGCATCCGGCTCAAGCTGAACCCGCTCCGGGGGGTCATCGCCGGGCAGCGGGTGGTCGTGGTGGACGACTCGATCGTGCGCGGCAACACCCAGCAGGCCATCGTGGCCATGCTGCGCGAGGCGGGTGCCGCCGAGGTGCACGTGCGCATCTCCAGCCCGCCGGTGGCCTGGCCGTGCTTCTACGGGATCGACTTCGCGACCCGGGCCGAGCTGATCGCGGGCAGTTCCTCGGTGGAGGAGATCCGCGACGAGATCGGGGCCGACTCGCTCGGCTTCATCTCGCTGGAAGGGCTCACCGAGGCGACGACCATCCCGGCCGGGCGGCTGTGCCGGGCCTGCTTCGACGGCCAGTACCCGATCCCGGTCGCCGAGGCCGAGCGCGGCAAGCATTTGCTGGAAGTCATCCCCCCGGTCCTGTCGTGATGAAGACCAGCCGGGACCCGCGATGAGCACCTACCGGGACGCGGGCGTCGACATCGGCGCGGGTGAGCGCGCCGTGGACCTGATGCGCGCGTCGATCGCCCGCACCGGCGGCCCGGACGTGATCGGCGGCCTGGGCGGGTTCGCCGGGCTGTTCGACGCGACCCGGCTGACCACCATGCGGCGGCCGCTGCTGGCCACCTCCACCGACGGCGTGGGCACCAAGGTGCTGATCGCCAGCAGGCTGGGCCGCTACGACACGGTCGGTATCGACCTGGTCGGGATGGTGGTGGACGACCTGGTGGTGTGCGGGGCGGAGCCGCTGTTCATGACCGACTACATGGTCTTCGGGGCCCTCCAGCCGGAACGCGCGGCGGCCATCCTGGCCGGCGTGGCCGAAGGGTGCGTGCAAGCGGGCTGTGCCCTGATCGGCGGGGAAACGGCCGAGCATCCCGGCCATTTCGGGCCGGACGACTTCGACCTGGCCGGCGCGGCCACCGGCGTCGTGGACCACGATGACCTGCTCGGCCCGCACCGGGTGCAGGCCGGCGACGTGGTGCTGGCCCTGGGGTCCTCCGGGCTGCATTCCAACGGCTTCTCGCTGGTCCGGCAGGTGCTGGATCAGGCCGGGCTGGACCTGGCGGCTGAGTTCCCGCAGCTCGGCGGGTCGCTGGGCGCCGAGCTGCTCACCCCCACCCGGATCTACGCCCAGGACTGCCTGGCCCTGGCCCGCGAGTGTGACGTGCACGCCTACGCCCACATCACCGGCGGCGGGCTGGCCGCCAACCTGGCCCGGGTGCTGCCCGCCGGCACGGATGCGCTGCTGGACCGGGGAACCTGGCAGCCCCAGCCCGTGTTCGGCTTGCTCGCGGAGCGTGGCGGGGTGCCGTCGGACGAGATGGAGCGGGTGTTCAACATGGGCGTCGGCATGGCGGCCGTGGTGGCCCGGACCGACGCCGACCGGGCCCTCGGCACGCTGGCCAGCCGCGGCGTCCCGGCGTGGGTGCTCGGCGAGATCGGGCCCGGCTCAGGGACCGCCCGGCTAACCGGGCAGCACTAACTGGGCAGCGCTGAGCGGGCAGCACTGAACTGGCCGGCACTCGACTGGACGGCGCTCAACCGGACGGCTCAACTGGACGACACTCAACCGCACAGCATGGAGCCGGACGGCGTCGGCCGGAAGGCTAACGACCGGCCCTGGTCAGGCCCGCTCCCACCGGCTCATGTGTGACCCGTTGCCGCCGAGGTCATCGTCGTCGTCTTCATCGTCGTCATCGGCATCGTCGGCGTCATCCGTATAACGCCCGTCGAGGTCTGCGTAGGCGTCCCCGCCGTCGCCGCCCTCATCGTCCCTGCCGACACCCAGCTCAGTCCGCAGCCGGTCAAGGTCCGTGCCGCCGCTGTTGTACTTCAGCTGGCGTGCCACCTTTACCTGCTTGGCCTTGGCTCGGCCGCGCCCCATTGGCTCGACCCCCTCGAACATGCGGAGCCACTCTCGGGCCCCTGCTCCCTGCGCTGATGACTTGCGGGTTTACGCATGCGAGACGGCTCGTCGCCGCTCCACCTTCTGAAGTGCGACGCGCTTCCAGCTTGCGTACAGATCCAACCGTACCTGCTTTGCGCCGTAAGCGCCTCTGCAGGATGCGAGCGGGGCGGATTGACCCGCAACAATTCCTGCCCCGGGCCTGCTGGCCGGCGCCGGCCAGGGTGGAGTCTCAGCCACCCAGCCAGATCCCGCGCAGCCTGCCTACCTCGGACATCCTGCGTTCCGCCAGGCGGTCGGCCGCGACCGCGGGCGGTACGCCCTCGGTGCCCGCGAGCGCGAAGATCTGCCTGGTCGTGCTGAAGATCTGCTCCGCCCGGGCCTGGGCCCGCTCGAAGTTGAACCCGGCCCGCTCATCGGCGACCTGGATCACGCCCCCGGCGTTGACCACGTAGTCGGGGGCGTACAGGACGCCCCGGTCGGCCAGCAGTTTCTCGATGCCAGGGTGCGCCAGCTGGTTGTTCGCGCCACCGCAGACGATGCTGGCCCGCAGGGCCGCCACGGTGTCGTCGTCCAGCGCGCCACCGAGCGCGCAGGGTGCGTAGATGTCCAGGTCGCGGGCGAGCAGGTCGGCCCGGCTGGCTGCCACCTGGACGCCCGGATGGGCGGCCACCACCCGGCTGACCGCGCCCGGATCCACGTCGCACACGACGGCGGCCGCCCCGGCCTCGACCAGGAGCGTGACCAGCCGCCGCCCGACCTTGCCCACGCCCTCCACGCCGACCAGGCGCCCTTCCAGGCTGGGGCGGCCCCATCGGTGCTCAGCGGCCGCCCGCATGCCCTGGAAGACCCCGAACGCGGTCAGCACGGACGAGTCGCCCGCCCCGCCGTTGGGCACCGTGCGCCCGGTCACGTACCCGCACTCGCGGGCGATGATGTCCATGTCCTCGCTGTAGGTGCCGATATCGCAGGCGGTGATGTAGCGCCCGCTCAGCGACTCGATGAAGCGGCCGTACGCGCGGAGCAGCGCTTCGGACTTGAGCGTGGCGGGATCGCCGATGATCACGGCTTTGCCGCCGCCGTGGTCCAGGCCGGCCAGCGCGTTCTTGTAGGCCATCGCGCGGGACAGGTTGAGCACGTCGGACAGGGCCGCGTCCTGGTCCGGATAGGGGTAGAAGCGGGTCCCGCCGAGCGCGGGGCCGAGTGCGGTCGAGTAGATCGCGATGATCGCGCGCAGGCCGCTCTGCCGGTCCTGGCAGAAAACTACCTGCTCGTGCCCGGGGTCGGCGCTGGAAGTGAGGGCGGCGGGAGAGGGGAACACGTTCGTCACGGTAGTGACACCCTTCGCGTTCTGGTGGGTCCGTGTGACCTGGAAAACACCCGGTCAGCCGGCCTGGGGTGGGGCCGGCCCGGATCCGACACTATCGCTGCGGCGGACCAGTGACGATCTCGTTATCCGCAGGACATGTACCCCGCTGCGCGGCCGTGCCACGATTCGAACGTGCGACCCTACGCGGCATATCTGCGCGTCTACGAACCGCTCTCTGCGTTCAGCGACGCCGAGGGCCGGTACTGGTCTGAGTACGCCGCCTCCGCCCAGCGGCCCCGGCGGGCGGCCGCGCTGGCCGCCGAGCAGGGCGAGGCGCTCGGCAGGCTGATCGCCACGCCGCCGATCGCCGCCCCGCGGCGGGAGAGCGGTCAGGCCTACGTCCGCTGGGCCGACGGCGTGACCTACATCTGCCCATGGCAGACGCGGCTGCGGTCCTGGCTCGAGCTGGCCCGGCTGCGGTCCACCGCCCGGCCGCTGCTGGCCAGCGCGTTCGCGGCGGGCCAGGCCGATGAGGCGTTGCGTGACTTCGCATGCTGGCAGGGCCAGGCGTCATCGCTGCGGGTGTTCATCCAGTCCTGTACGTGGGCCGTCCCTCCTGGATGGTTCGTGCCCTTCGCCCCCGAGGAGCGGTGGCTCGTGCTGGGCAGAGCGGATGACGCGGAGGACCGCGGCCCGGCCACGGCGGCGGCCCGGACGCTCATCTACGCCACCGCCATGTCGCAGGCCCGGCGGCGGATCGCCCGGGCCCTGAACTCGCTCCGGCGGACCAGCGGCGACGCCTTAACCAGCCCGCCCGGTGCGGGGGCCGGTGGTGATGGCTCCGGCCGCGACGGCGCCGGCGAGTCCAGCAGCCAGGATGGCCTGGGTCCGTGGAGCGCCGCCCTGGAGATCGCGCAGATCGGCCGCTGGCTGGAAGAGTTCCATCCTCATTCGGTTGTCGAGCTTGATTACGGCGGTCTTGTGCACCTTCTCGACGACGATTCGCTGCGGGCGGACCAGTCGGTCGCGGAGGTGTCGGCGGCTATCAGCGCCAGCCGGGAAGGCCAGCAGGACCTGGCCGGCGTGCTGTATCAGCGACTCCGCAGCAGGTGGCAGGGCCTGGAGTCACTCGAAGCCGCCAACTGAACTATCAGAGGACGACTTTCCAGATTCCACCCGTTGCAACGATACGTGTCGCTAGAATCACGCAGCGTGACGCATAACAGTGGAGCAACGGGGGCGACCTGTCACAGAATCTTTGCTCCTGGTGGTCGACTTGTCACCGCTGGTGATGGCAATATGGTCTCAGTGGGCCATATAGGACATCCACGGCAGGCTCCACCAGGAGCCAGGCAAAGCAACAACCGCAGGATCGCAATCTGGTCCAAGAGGAGAGGCCGTAGACATGTCTGCACGTACACCCGAGGCTGAGCCGCTGTTGACACCGGCAGAGGTCGCGACAATGTTCCGCGTTGACCCCAAGACAGTGACCCGCTGGGCGAAGGCAGGGAAGCTGACCTCCATCCGGACGCTGGGTGGGCACCGCCGGTACCGGGAAACCGAAGTCCGCGCGCTCCTGGCGGGTATTCCGCAGCAGCGCTCGGAGTAGGCCCGCGAGCAAGCACTACACGCAGGACAGCATTACACGGAGTACACGAAGTACAGCAGTACACGAGGGGGGGTCGGCCCCGGCGGACAGCCGGGCCGTCGAGCGGCAAACGCGCAGGTCGCTCGCGGGGTTCGAGAGAACTGCCGGGGTCGATCCTGGGTCATCTCCCAGACGGGGAACCACATTCTTCCCGGGGGCAAGTGACGAGACCGTGGCTACTAAGCGTAGCCACGGTCTAACTTTTTGTAACTGCCCTTGCTCGGCGGTCAGGTCCGCCATACTGGTCCCTGCTGATAGCGGCAGGGTTGCGAGCGGGACCGATTCGGCCCAGCACTGCCGCTAGCCAGCACGGCCGTCGGCCAAGGGGGGGTGGGCGGCACGCTCGGCATCTGCGGACCCGGTGCTGCGGCGCGTGCGGGGGCACGTTCCGTGGCGGGCCGCGATGCCGCCGCCCGCCGGGGACCTGCGGGGCCCGGCGGGGCGCCGCTTCTTAGGGGAGGATCGCACAATGCCTGATCCAAGGCTGGTATCTCGCGCGCAACGCGCCGCGACAATGTTGGAGCGGGCGTGGGAGCGGTGGCGAACCACACAGGGCCTGGAGGCTGAGCCCCTGCCGCCGGTCTCGAGCTACGTCGGCTACTCGATCGAGGAGCCGTGGGGGCGACCGCGGGTCGTCTTTGGCGTGGACGCCGAGGACGCCGAGCGGCTGGCCGCGTTGCTGCAGACGAGCCTCGGCTTCGCGGCCGAGGGGGCACGCCGGGTCCGCCGATCCCGGCTACCGGCGCGGGGCCGGTTCGCAGCCGACCGCCCGGCCGGGCCAGATCGTGGGTACGACCAGAGCCTGCTGGACGATGTGCGTGGGCGGATCCCGGTGCAGGGCTGGCCGCCGGAGTTCAGCGAGAGCCGGGAGCAGCTGAACGGGGCTGGCCCGGTTCAGCCTGGGCGAGCCGGAGCTGCCGCTTGACCTGGGCCCAGCCGCGGCCGGGCCGCCGCGGGATGCTGAGCAGCCCGGGCGGTCCGATGACCTGAAGCCGCTTAGTGAGCTGGGGCTGTCCGACGAATTCCGGTCGGCGGATGACTTCGCGGCGCCGGACGAGCCCCGGCTGTTCGGCGTAGACGCACCGGATGGCGCGGACGCACCGTATGGCGTGCCCTACGCCGGAGGCGCCCCCTACGGGGTTCCTTACCCCGGGGGGCCGTACGACCCGGCGGGCCCGTACGGCGCGGCGGGCGGGTATGCCCCGGCGGGCGGGTACGGCGCACCGGGCGAACCCGGTGCCGAAGACGGAGACCGGCGCGCCGAGGACCTGCGGGCCGGGGACACGCCAGGCCAGGACGTGCGGGACGACGGGGTGCGGGACGGCGACGTGCCGGACGAGGACGCGCCCGCCGGGGTAGTGCGGGATGGCGGCGCCCCGGCCGGGGACCTGCGGGACGGCGACGCCCCCGCCGGGGACCTGCGCGACGGCGACGCGCCGGACGAGGACGCGCCTGCTGGCGAGGTGCGGACCGGCCACGACGCGCCGCCCTGGAGTGGCGGGCTGCCCGGTAAGCACCAGGTGGCTGGCGATGAGGTCCCGGGAGAAGACATCCGGGATGCCCAGCGGCCCGGGACCGCGGGCCGGAGCGACGGTCCGGTGCCGGGCCCCCGGCATGGCTCCGCGCCGGCTGCGCCGGACTGGCCCCCGTCGGCTCCGGGAGACTCCCCGTCTGCGCAAGGCGACTCGCCATCCGCGCAGGGCGGCTCCCCGTCCGCGCAGGCGATCCTCGGCCAGCCCGTCCGCGCAGCGACTCGCCGTCTGCGCAGGGCGGCTCCCCGTCCGCGCAGACGACTCGCCATCCGCGCAGGGGGGCTCGTCGGCCACCGCTCCGGGCGACTCTTCGCCGTCCAGTCCCGGGGAACCGCCAGCGGCCACGCACTCCGCCGACCAGGCCGCCGGGGAATCAGCCGCGGCGTCTGACCCCCCGGCGGATCCGGTCAGCCGGAGCAGCATTACCGACACCATGGCCGCGGAACTGGCCGGATGGGCCGCCGGCGAGCTCCCGGGCCAGGCCGCGGCCCGCCTGGCCAGCTGGGCGACGGCCGGAGGTGCCGTGGCGCGCAGCCGGCAGCAGGCCCGCCTCGGAAGCGGCGGAACCGCCACGGAACGGGTGAGCTAGCGGAGTACCCTCATGCTGAATCGGGCCTGACCACACCGGGGCCTGGTGCCCAGCGAGCGGGAGTTCCGGATGATGCGCCGTCGTGCCCGGCCCGGCTCCACCCGCGTTGCGGGCGTCCTGGCCGTGTGCGTGGCCGGGCTCACCGGCTGCGCCGGAGTGAGCGGCGCCGCGCCGCCCGCGGGCAGCCAGCCCTCGCCCAGCGCCGCATCCAGTGCCGCAACATCCGGTGCCGCCAGCAGCACCGGGGCCGGAGACCCATCCGGCCTGGCCGCGGCCACGCCGGGCGTGGTCACGCCGGGCGGCCAGCCCACCGCGGCGCGCCCGGTGACTTCCGCCGGCCCCTCGACCCAGCCCCTGGCTGGCCAGGTCATTGCCCTGGACCCCGGGCACAATGGCGCCAACTGGTCGCATCCGGCGATCATCAACCGGCTGGTCAACGTGCTCACGGAGTGGAAGGCCTGTGACACCGCGGGGGCGCAGACCGACGCGGGGTATCCCGAGCACGCCTTCACCTTCGATGTCGCCAGGCGGCTGGCCCGGCTGCTCCGGGCCGAAGGCGCCACCGTGGTGCTGACCCGTCACAACGACCACGGGGTCGGCCCGTGCGTGACCCAGCGCGCGGCGATCGGCAATCGGGCCCACGCGGACGCGGCCATCTCCATCCACGCCGACGGCGGCCCGCCCACCGGAACCGGTTTCGAGGTGATCTCCCCGGGCCGGATCGCCGGGGCGCCGGACGCCCCGGTCATCGGGCCGTCCGGCCGGCTCGCCGTGGACATCAGGAACGCCTACCACCGGATCGCCAGGGAGCCCTACTCCGACTACGTCGGCACGCGAGGACTCGACGTGCGCACCGACCTGGGCGGACTGAACCTCTCTACCGTGCCCAAGGTCTTCATCGAGTGCGGCAACATGCGCAACCCCGCCGACGCGGCCCGGCTGACCAGCCCGCGGTTCCGGGAGCGCATCGCGGTGGCCCTGGCCGCCGGGTTCACCGCCTTCCTCAACAGGCATTCCTAAGCATGTTCTCAGCCATCGCTAAGGTCCGGGCGATTGCATGCTGCTGTGACACCCGCGAGGTTCTCCGGCCCGGTCGGTGGGCACCAGGGACCACCCTCAGGCTGAGGGTGCAGACGTCTGGACCCGGCCCGGCCTGCCCAGGGACCGGGCCGGGGCCAGACACCAGGGAATTCGCGATCCGCCGCGCCGGATTGTCGGCGGGACGGCGGAGACTCTGAGGCGTGCGGGTTGCGGTAGCTGCCGGGCCCGGGCGCACGGCCCTCCTGCAGGAACTCGCCGAGGACGGCAGCGGCTACGCCGCGCCCGCCCTGGTCAACGATTTCCCGGCGGCGGTGGCGGAGTACGAGCGCGCCCGGCCAGGTGGCGAACATGTGCGCTGGGTCTGGACTGACACGTCCGCGATCTACCCGTCCCTGCTGCACGGTGGGGTCCGGGTGGACCGCTGCCACGACGCCGCCCTCACCGAGGCCCTGCTGCGCGCCCGCGAGGGCACAGGCCTGAGCGCCACCGGCGAGCCCATCACGGGTCAGCCCGGCACGGGTCTGTCCGGCGCGGGTCTGTCCGGCGCGGGTCTGGCCACCGCGGGCCCGGCGGGCCGGCCACCCGCCACCGGGCAAGCCACCCTGTTCGGCCCGGCCGAGCCCGGAGTCGCCGAGGCGCGTGAGGTCCTCCGGGCGCTGGTCGGTGTGCACGCGGACCAGTTGCGCCGGATCGCCGCGGATACCCACCCGGCCAGGTTCGGCTTGCTGGCCGCGGTGGAGTCCGCGGGCGGCCTGGCCGCAGCCGAGATGAGCGCCCGCGGCATGCCGTGGCGGGCTGACGTGCACGACGCCTTGCTGGCCGGCCTGCTCGGCCGCGCGGCCGGGGCCGGGGTTCCGGCCGCCCCGGCTGGCCGACCTCGCGGCCCAGATCTCCGCCGCGTTCGGCGGCCGACAGGTCAACCCCGACTCCCCGGCGCAGCTGCTGAAGGCGTTCGCGACCGACGGCATCCAGGTCCAGTCCACCCGCTCTGGGGTGCTCCGGGGGATCGACCATCCCGCGATTCCGTTCTTGCTCGAATACAAGGAGCTGGCCCGGCTGCACTCGGCGCACGGCTGGGCCTGGCTGGATGAGTGGGTCCGCGGCGGCCGGTTTCACCCGGAGTATGTGGTCGGGGGAGTGGTTTCGGGCCGGTGGGCCAGCCGTGGCGGCGGCGCGCTGCAGATTCCGCGGGTGGTCCGCCGTGCGGTCGTTGCGGATCCCGGCTGGGTGCTGGTGGTCGCGGACGCGGCGCAACTGGAGCCGCGGGTGCTCGCCGCGCTCGCCGGTGATCACGCCTTCGCGGAGGCGGCCGGGTCCGGCGACCTGTACCAGGCGCTGGCCGGGGCGTTCGGCGGCGACCGGGCCAAGGCCAAGGTGGCGCTGCTGTCCGCCATGTACGGCGGGGCCGGCGGCGAGGCCGCCCAGCTGCTGGCCGTGCTCCGGCGGCGCTTCCCGCGGGCGGACGCCTACGTGGAAGCCGCCGCCCGCGCGGGGGAGGAGGGCCGGGTGGTCCGGTCCCGGCTCGGCCGGTCATGCCCGCCGCCGTCCGCCGAGTGGCGGGGCCTGACCGCGTCGGCCGATGAGCCAGGCAGCGGTGAGCACCGGGCCCGGCGCTCGCTGCGGGCGCGCGGCCGCTTCACCCGGAATTTCGTGGTGCAGGCCAGCGCGGCCGACTGGGCCCTGGTCCTGCTGGCCGGCCTGCGCCGCCGGCTCGCCGATCTGGCCGATCACGCCGGTCCGGCCGGCCGGACCCATGGATGGCCCCGGGCTGGTCTTCTTCCAGCACGACGAGGTGATCGTGCACTGCCCGCGGGCTGCGGCCCCGGAGGTGGTCACGGCCATCGGCGAGGCGGCCCACGAAGCGGGCCGCCTGCTGTTCGGCGCGACGCCGGTCCGGTTCCCGGTCACCACCGCCGTGGTCAACTGCTACGCGGATGCGAAGTGATCCGCGGGCGCGGCCGCTTCACCTCCGGACCAGGTCAGGCAGCGATAGCCGGCTGGTCGGTACCGCAGTACTTGCATTTGCTGGCGGCGGCGGGCAGATCGCTGGACAGGCAGGCCGGGCAGGTCTTGACCGGCGCGGGATCGCCGAACACCACCTGGCCGCGGCGGGCCTGGACGTGCTTATAGGGCACCACGATGAGGAAGTAGACCACCGCGATGAAAATGATGAAGTAAATGATCGCCGAGATAAAGGAGCCAAGATCCACGAAGGTCTTAGGGTTGTGATCGCTGCCGAGCTGGATGCCCAGGCCTTGCGAGCTGCCGCCCTGGAAGCGGGCCACGATAGGGTTGATGATGTCGGTCGTGAAGGCCAAGATCAGGCCGCTGAAGGCCAGCGCGACGACCAGCCCGACCGCGACGACGATGACGTCGCCACGCATGAGAAAGTTCTTGAACCCCTTCAACATGCCCTTTCCTCCGATTCGTTACCACGAACAGTCTCCGGAATGGCGGGCGCGATGCCCGGGTTTGCCGGCCCGCCGGACCGGGCCGTCATCGCGCCGAGGCTACCGGCACGCACAATGCGGTGACCCTCCGTCGTTCCCTGATCGTGACTCCTTCCGGTATGGCCCGCCGTAAAGCGCGTCATGCGCCTGAGGTGGTACGACCAGACACGCCGTACGATTCCGGTGATCATGACCGGGCGCAAGTGTTTCCGCGGATCTGCCTGGCGGGGTCGAGGGGATTCCGCGACCGGCTGAGGTGGCCAGACGAGGCACGCTGGTGCGGCCGGCCGGCGTGCTGCCCGCGCCCCGGCTCCCGGCGGTAACGGGGCGGCAGACCCGCCTTCCAGGCCGGCCGGAGTCACCACGACGTGGGAGCACAACGCCCCCGCCCTCGGCACCGGGCCCCCTACACCAACCTGAAACCTGCGACTTGTTTACGTTTCGGCGGACTTTAGCCACAATCAGTTTACCGGGAGAAGATTCTCGGCCCGGATGACGCTGCCCGCCGGCAGGTCAGGCGAGGCAGCGCCGAGCAACGGCGGCACTGAGCGGGCAGTGCTCAGCAGAGGGGGCCGATCACGTGTGGAGGATCGTTCTCACGCTCGCGGGCATGCTCATCGCTATCGCGGGCGTCGTCTGGACGCTGCAAGGTCTTGGTTTCATCAAGGGCAGCGTGATGACGGGCGTCATGTTGTGGGTCTTGATCGGGCCGCTGATCGCGCTCTGCGGGCTCGCCGTGACCGTGACCGGCCTGCGCCGGAGCTGAGCGGGCCGGACCTGCACGGGCCGGAGCCGGGCGGGCCGGACCTGCACCGGCCGGAGCTGCACCGGCCGGACCTGATCACTCGTCGGTTGACCGGCGGAGCCGCTTGATCTGGGAGCGGCGCTGCTTGGCCGCGAGCCTGCGTTCCCGCGAACCACGGGTCGGCTTGGTCGGCCGCCGGGACGCGGGAGGCGGGGCGGTCGCGGCGGTCAGCACGCTGGCCAGCCGGCGGGTAGCCGCCTCGCGGTTGCGCAACTGGGAGCGATGCTCGGACGCGCTGATCGTGAGGACCCCGTTGACCAGCCGGTCGGCCAGCGCGGTCAGTGCGCGCTCCTTGAGCACCGGGCCCAGCGCCGACGAGGCCGCCAGGTCATACGACAACTCCACCCGGCTGTCGCTGGTGTTGACGGACTGCCCGCCGGGCCCGGATGACCGGGAGAACCGCCAGGACAACTCGTCGGCCGGGATCACCTTGCCCCGGACCTGGATCGGATCCGCCACATTCACCATGATCTACCTGAGCGCACGCATGATCTACTGAGCCGCCGGCCCGGACCGCCGGGCCCATAACCGGAAGGACCATGGATGACCGATCAGCACGCTGGCTGGATCGAGGGCCTGGTCGGTCCGGTGCGGGTGAAGCCGGGGTCAAGCGTCAACCTGGCCGAGGACTTCGACCCAGGAGCACGATTCGGTGTCCGCAAGAAGAAGGACGGGCAGGAGCTGCTCCGCCAGGGCGTTAAGTTGCTGGCCGAATACCAGGACCGGCTGGCCGCGCAGGACACCTACGGCGTGCTGGTCGTGCTGCAGGCCCTCGACGCGGCCGGCAAGGACAGCACGATCCGGCACGTGCTGAGCGGGGTGAACCCGCAGGGTGTCAGGGTGTCCAGCTTCAAGGAGCCATCCCCCACCGAACTCCGGCATGACTACCTGTGGCGGCACGTCCGGGAACTGCCCGCCCGCGGCGAGATCGGCATCTTCAACCGCTCCCACTACGAGGAGGTGCTCGTCGCCCGGGTGCACCGGGAGATCCTCGACAGCGAGAAACTGCCGCCGGAGAGCCGCACCGGCGACATCTGGGCGCGCCGCTTCCGGGAGATCAACGACTGGGAGCACTACCTGGCCGATAACGGCATCCGGGTGGTCAAAATGTTCCTCAACGTGTCCAGGGAAGAGCAGCGGACCCGTTTCCTGCGCCGGATCGACCGGCCGGAGAAGAACTGGAAGTTCGCCGCCAGCGACGTCCGCGAACGCCAGTACTGGGACAAGTACCAGCATGCCTACTCCGCGATGCTCAGCCACACCAGCACGGAATGGGCACCCTGGTACGTGCTGCCCGCGGACCACAAGTGGTTCACCCGCCTGTGTGCGGCCGCGGTCATCGCGCACACGCTGATCGACGTCGATCCGAAGTACCCGGCCCCCGACCCGGCGGCCCGGCAGGAGCTCATGCAGGCCAAGAGGGAACTCGAGGCCGAGGCGCCACCCGGGGCGTCCCGTGACCCGGCGGCATCCTGACCCGGCGGCATCCCGGCCCGGTGGCGTCTGGCCCGGCCGCATCCTGGCCCGGGCCGCACTGCGGATCTCCTGATTGCCCGGTCAACCGCGCGTGGTTTGCGGTACTTTCACAGCGTTCCTGCCCGGGTGTCGCTCTGGAGGTGCGCGGCGTGCCTGACGACCTCGCCGTCGCGCGGGCCTTCCGGGGCCGCCCGCTGAACGGCTCCCCTGCCGGGAGGCTCCAGGACGCGGCCGCTGAGATCCTGGCCGCGGGCACTCTCCCCCGGTGCCCGCATCCGGACCAGCCTCCGCTCTGGTACCTCCCGGCGGGGTCGCTCACCTGCTGCAACTGCACCGGCGCACTGCTGCGGGCGGCCGACGCGAAGCCAGCCTGCTGCCAGATCTGCCGGGGTCCGGCCACGGCCATGGCCGCCTGGATGATCGGTGACGTGCCGTGCTTCAGCCACCTGTGCGAGGAGTGCCACAGCATCGGGTTCCTCCCCGTGGTGCCTAACTGACGTGCCGAACTGAACGCTGCCCACGCTCGTTAAGGTCAAGGTCGCTGGCCCAGGGCCGTCAGCACATGGCGATGGTCGCTGGCGTTAGCTCAGTGGCCGCATGCGTGGGTCGGCGCCGTGGTCACCGGCATCCGCCAGGCCGCGGCGGCCGCGGCCACGATCTCGGCGGTGGCCTGATACCCATTCGGCTCCGGGACCCGCTGGTGGGCCAGGAATCCGCGCACCATGGCGGTGACCCCCGGGTTGCCGAGCAGGTCGCCGTGCAGGGCCGGGACGACCCGGACGTCCTGCGGCAGCGGGCAGACGGGCAGCGTGACCGCGTCGGCCAGCGGCACCAGCAGCAGCCAGCGCAGCGGGTGATGCCGGGCGGCCGAGGCCGCGTACCGGGCTCCCAGCTCGTCGACCGAGTCGATCAGCCGCTGCGCCCCGGAGGGTCCGAAGGGGGACAGGCCCCCCACGACCCAGACCATCGCCCGCAATTCGTCCGCGGGGACCAGGGCCCGGCCGTTGCCGCCCGGGTAGGTCACCTGGCCGGGCGCGACGATCGGGCTCATCATGACCACGGAGCCGAGTGGCAGGCCGTGATGGGTGGCCAGCATCGCGTCCACCCCGAGGGTCCCCTCGCTCTCCGCGATGATGTCCACCGGCCGGCCGGTCTCCTGATGCAACCGCCGGACCTGGGCGGCGATGCGGCGGCCTAGCTCGGGCAAGGGCAGGTCGCTGGCCGCGCTGCCCTGCGGGAGCGGATGTCCCGACGCGGTCATGCCCCGGTAGGAGAACTGCTGGACCAGGGCTCCGGGGGCGACCGGTCGCAGCGTCCTCGGTGCGGCGCAGCAGGCCGACCCGAACCCCCGGATCTCCAGCACCGGATCACGGGTGGCGTGGCCGGGGGCCACGCTGCTCGCGGCCCTGCTGACCTGGCTGCCCGCGCTCTCGGAGGCAGCGGACCGGCCCAGGACGCCGGCCGCGCCCGGCGCGGGGCCCACGGCGGCCAGGTTGCTGTGGTGCGGCGGGTTGCCGATCACGAAGGCCAGCCGGGTCAGCCCGACCACCATGGCGAGCGCGAGCACCATGGCTACCGGCGCCAGTGGGACCGACACCGGCAGCAGCGGGGCCGGATGGCGGGCCACCACGGCGACCCCAGTTCGCGGCGGGCGCTTTCCCGGCGGACGACCGCCCTGGTCACGCCGTACCAGGCCCGCGCATTGGCCACACCCGCGAGGCCGCACACGGGGATCGCCGCCGCCACCGGCAGCCGCCCGATCGCCGCGGCCACCAGCGACAGCGTGGCGAAGTCGGCGAGCAGCCAGTACATCGCCCGGGGTGGCGGCAGGGTCCGCCACCAGGAGCCGAGGATGCCGCCGTGGCTCAGGGGCAGCGAGATCAGCAGCATGACCGGCACCGTGGCCAGGAAGGGCCAGGAGAACGGGAGGATGGCTACCCCCAGCGCCATCGCCGCCACCGGGGACAGCAGCAGGCAGGCCACGGCGGTAAGCCCGGCCGCAGAGCGGAACATGTCGGTCAGGCGGGGCGCTGGGACGGACCGGGGCCAGGCCAGCCGGGCCAGGGCGGTGTTCAGCGCGGAACGGATGCCCAGGACGGCGGCGAGCAGCAGCGCGAACCCGGCCCAGGAACGGTCATATCCGTACATCCAGCGCAGATCGTGGAACAGGGCCAGCGGGGCCACCGCCGTGACCTGCCCCGCAAGTGAGCGGGCCGGGGGCGCGAGCCAGCAGAGCAGCGCGGCTTCGGCCATCGCGGCCCCCGCTGACAGCGCGATCAGGCCGCGGTGGGCCAGGAAATCCCTGGCCGCCCCCGATCCCGCGTCCCGCTTCATGATCGTTGTGCGGCCCCCTGCGTGTCCGGTATTGCTGCGTGTGTCCGGTGTTGCCGTGTCCGGCTGGCTCGATCTGGTGAGGAGTCAGCACGGGGGACTACCGTGATCACAATCCTAAGAAGGTCTTCAGACAATCGCTCAACGGGAGGGCCTGAATGCGCTTCGCGGGCCGTACGGTCGTGATCACCGGAGCCGCCGGCGGGCTCGGTTCGGGGATGGCCGCTGCCTTCGCGGCTGAGGGCGCGAACGTCGCCCTCGTGGACCTGCCGGATAGTCCCGGGGAGGCGGTGGCGGGCACCATCAACGCGGCCGCCGCCGACCGTGATGGGCCGGGCGGGGCCTTCTTTATGCCATGTGACCTGGCCGATCTGGACGCCGCCCGGCAGTTGATCACCGACCTCGGTGCGCGTCCGGGCGGGCTCGACGTGCTGATCAACAACGCCGCGATCTACCCGAGGAAAGAGGTGGCGGACTACACCACCGCGGACTGGCTGGCGGTCCAGCGGGTCAACGTGGATGCGGCCTTCGTCTGCGCCCAGGCCGCGCTGCCCGCGATGCGGGCCGCCGGGTCGGGCCGGATCATCAACGTGTCCAGCATCACATTTTTTGGCGGCACCCCATTCCTCGTGCCGTATGTGGCGTCCAAGGGCGCCCTGGTCGGGCTGACCCGGGCCCTGGCCCGGGAACTCGGCGGACACGGGATCACGGTCAACGCGATCGCCCCGGGTGCCTTCCCGACCGCCGCCGAGGCGATCCACCCCGACCTGGAGGCCTACAACGCGTTCATCCTGGATCAGCAGGCCATCAAGCGGCGCGGCGAGCCGGCTGACATCGCGAACGCGGCCCTGTTCCTGGCCGCGCCGCAGACGTCCTTCATCACCGGGCAGTTGCTGGTGGTGGACGGCGGCTGGGTGATGCACTAACGCGAGACCTCAGAGTTACAGGCGCCCGGCGTCGGTGATTCTCCTGAGGAACCGCTGCGTGCGCTCGTCCTGGGGGCTGGTGAACAACTCCGCGGGCGGGCCCTGCTCCACGATCCGGCCGCCCGACAGGAAGCACACCCGGTTGGCGATGTCCCGGGCGAAGCCCATCTCGTGCGTGGCGATCAGCATGGTCATCCCGCTGGCGGCCAGTTCCCGGATGACGTCGAGCACCTCGGCCACCAGTTCCGGGTCCAGGGCGCTGGTGACCTCGTCGAGCAGCATCAGCCGCGGCCGCATGGCCAGGGCCCGGACGATCGCCACCCGCTGCTGCTGCCCGCCGGAGAGCCGGTCCGGGTAGTCGGCCTGCTTGTCCAGCAGCCCGAAGCGTTCCAGCAGCGCCCGGGCCTCCGCATCGGCCTCCCGCCGGGATGCGCCGAGCGCCTTGACCGGGGCGAGCGTGACGTTGCGCAGCACGGTCATGTGCGGGAACAGGTTGAAGGCCTGGAACACGATGCCCACGTTCCGGCGCACCCAGTTCTGGTCGATGCCCGGCTGGGTGACGTCCTGCCCCCAGAGCAGGACCCGCCCGGCATCGATGGGTTCCAGCAGGTTAATGCAGCGCAGCAGCGTCGACTTGCCCGAACCGGACGCCCCGATGAGGCAGATCACCTCGTGCGAGGCCACGCTGAGGTCGATACCGTCCAGCACCAGATTGGCCCCGAACGACTTACGCAGACCCTCGATGGTGATGGCGTTAGGGCTGGGCGGGTTTCCGGGTGGGGGAGCGCTCGCGGTCACGGGGCCACCCCGGCCAGGCGGCGGCGCCGGTCCCGGGCGATCAGATGGTCGGTGAACCGGGCCAGCGGGATGGTGAGGATGAGGAACAGGATGGCTGCCACCACGTAACTGGAGTAGTTGAACACGGTGTCACTGAAGATCTCGGCGGCCTTGTTGGCCTCGATCGCGCCGAGGATGCCGACCAGGGCGGTGTCCTTCTGCAGGCTGATGAAGTCGTTCAGCAGCGGCGGGATGATGTTGCGCACCGCCTGCGGCAAGATCACGTAGCGGAGCGACGCCGAATGTGACAGGCCGAGCGACCGGGCCGCCGCGACCTGGCTCTGGTGGACCGAGTTCAGGCCCGCCCGGTAGACCTCGGACACGTACGCCGAATAGGACAGGACCAGGGCGGCGACCCCGTAGACGGGGGCGGACTGGGTGGATACGAAGGTCAGGTTGAGCGCGGGCACCCCGAACCCGATCGCGAAGATCACCAGGATCAGCGGGACGCCGCGGAACACGTCCACGTAGATGGTGCTGACGATCCGCAGCGGGAACATCACCGGGCTGTCTGACTGCCGGACGACGGCGATGACCAGGGCCAGGATGAGGATCAGGACCTCGGCGGCCAGGAACATCCGGATGTTCAGCCAGAGCGCCTCGCCCACCGAGTAGTAGCCCGCCCGGGGGTCCCCGATCAGGGACTTCCACATGTACTCCGGGTTGAAGAACGTGTGCCGGACCGCGGCGCTGCCCGGAGCCAGGAAGAACAGGGCGGCGACCGCCGCCAGCACGACGATCGTGCTGGCCGTGGAGACGGCCACCGCCCCGCGGCCGCTGCTCAGCAGGTGTGATCTGCGCTGGGGCGCCCCGAAGGAGGTCTGGGGCGGGCCGACCATCAGGGCTTGAGCAGGGGCACGCTCAGGTACACCTGCAGGTACTTCTTTTGCAGCGCGGCGAGCGTGCCGTTGCTGTGCAGCGTGGCCAGGGCCTTGTTCACGCACCCCACCAGCGGATCACCCTTGTGGAAGAGCAGGCCGAAGTGCTCGCCGCTGGACGGGAACTGTCCCGACCAGCACCGAGTTCTTGATTTCCGAGGACGAGATGTACTGGGCGGTGGGCGTGTCCGCCACCAGCGCCGCGATCTGGTGGGTCTGCAGCCCCTGCTTCACGTCGTTCAGGCTCTCGTAGACCTTGGGGGTCTGCGTCGGCTGGATCTGGCTGTTGATGAAGGCCAGGCTGGTCGTGCCGATCTGGTCGCCGAAGACGTACGTCTTCAGGTCGGCCGGCGCGTGCTTGGTCACGATCGGGGTGCCCTTCAGCGCGACGAGCGCCTGATCCACGTCGAAATAGCTGGTGGAGAACGTCACCGCCTGGGCCCGCGCCGGGGTCACCGAGACCTCGTTGATGTCGAAGTCGAACTTCTTCGGGCCGGGCGCGTAGGAGTCGTTGAACGGCTCGTAGGCCCAGGTGACCTGGGACTTCTTGAAGCCGAGCTGGGCGGCCACCGCGTAGGCCACGGCGCTTTCGTAGCCCTTGCCGTTCGCGGGGTCGTTGTTGCTGAACCACGGCGGGTAGGCGGGCTTGTCGGTGGCGACGGTGAGCGTGCCCTTGGTGTACAGATCCTTCTGGATCGAGGCGTTGCTGCAACTGGCCGTGGTGGCGCCCGGGCTGGCGCTGGCGCCGCTGCCGGACCCGCTGCCGCTGGTGGTACTGCCGCACGCGGCGAGCCCGGCGCCCAGCGCCAGCACCGCGGCGGTGATCATGATCCGGTGCATTTGATCACTCTACTGTGGAGGCTGTCCCTAAACGAGGAGGCATTCTGATGCCCGCGTGGATCTGCCGTACCTGCGCCGTCCAGCAGCCCGATACACCCGAGCCGCCGGGGAACTGCCCGATCTGTGACGACGAGCGCCAGTACGTCGGCTGGGGCGGCCAGCAGTGGACGACGATGGCCGACATCGCCCGCGATCATGCGGTGGTGGTGCGCGAGGAGGAACCGGGGCTGGCCGGTATCGGCCTGGAACCGGCCGTCGCCATCGGGCAGCGGGCCCTGCTGGTGCGCACGCCGCAGGGCAACGTGCTGTGGGACTGCGTCCCGCTGCTGGATGACGCGGCCCGGGCCCAGATCACCGAGCTGGGCGGAATCGACGCGATCTGCATGTCGCACCCGCATTTCTACGCCGCGCACGTGGATTTCGCCGACGCCTTCGACGCCCGCGTGCTCATCCCGCGGGCCGATCAGCAGT
This sequence comes from uncultured Actinomycetes bacterium, assembly GCA_963837335.1. Taxonomy (GTDB): domain Bacteria; phylum Actinomycetota; class Actinomycetes; order Streptosporangiales; family Streptosporangiaceae; genus RYN-230. Next base: position 79,568 of record CAWINS010000079.1, read on the forward strand.
GGATCCAGCGGCCCTCGCCGCGCATCGAGCTGTTCGACGATGAGGCCGAACCGGTCCCGGGCGTCACCGTGGCCCGGATCGGCGGTCACTTCGACGGGGCGGCCGTGCTGCACTGGCCGGCCGGTTCCGACGGCCGCGGCGCCCTGCTGACCGGGGACACCATCACGGTCGTCCCGGACCGGGACTGGGTCAGCTTCATGTGGAGCTACCCCAACCTCATCCCGCTGGACGAGGCGACCGTGCTCGAGATCGCCCGGCGGGCGGAGCGGTTCACCTTCGACCGGGTCTACGGCGGCTGGTGGGGACGGGTCGTGGTCGCAGACGGCGCGGCCGCCGTCCGCCGCTCGGCGGACCGGTACGTGGCCCGCCTCCGCGGGCAGCGACCCTAGCGGCTGATCTGCGCCTTGAGGGTCATCCCGGCCCCCGGCTGGGGTATACCGAACAGATGAGCGCGCTGGGTGACCGCGGGGCCAGGGGCATCGCGGGCGAGGACTGGGGCGGCCTGGACATGGCGACCCCCGGTCCGGTGGACGTGACCGCCGAGGATTCACTGTTCCCGCCGATCGGTGAATACGGCTTCCTGTCCGATTGCGAGACCACTGCCCTGATCGCGCCGAGCGGGAACGTGGAGTGGCTCTGCCTGCCCCGGATCGACTCGCCGAGCGTCTTCGGCGCGATCCTGGACCGGTCAGCCGGGGGGTTCCGGCTCGGACCGGAGGGGATCGACGTCCCGGCGGCCCGCCGGTACCTGCCCGGGACGATGGTGCTGGAGACCAGCTGGGCCACCCCGACCGGGTGGCTGGTGGTGCGCGACGCGCTGATCATGGGGCCCTGGCACCACGAGAACGAGCTGTCTCACACGCACCGCCGTACGCCCACCGACTACGACGCGGACCACGTGCTGCTGCGTACCATCCGCTGCGTCACCGGCGAGGTCCAGGTCACGTTCGAGTGTGAGCCGGTCTTCGACTACGGCCGTTACCAGGGGACCTGGTCCTACAGCGACCGGGGGTACGCCCAGGGCGTCTGCCACCCCACCGGCGGGGCCCCCGGGGTGCCACTGACCCTGACCACCGACATGCGGCTCGGGTTCGAGGGCGGCCGGGCTATGGCCCGGAGCCGGATGCAGGAGGGCGAAGTCCACTTCTGCGCCCTGTCCTGGACCGATCACGCGCCGCCGTTCACCTACTCCGAGGCGCGCCAGCGGCTGCTCTGGACCGCGCACCACTGGCAGCACTGGCTGGCCCGGGGCCGGTTCCCGGACCATCCGTGGACCCGTTACCTGCAGCGCAGCGCGCTCACCCTCAAGGGGCTCACGTTCGCGCCGAGCGGGGCCATGGTGGCGGCGGCGACCACGTCACTGCCAGAGGTCCCGCGCGGTGAGCGCAACTGGGACTACCGCTACTGCTGGCTGCGCGACTCCGCGTTCACCCTGTGGAGCCTGTACGCGCTCGGCTTCGACTGGGAAGCCGACGACTTCTTCTGGTTCCTGGCCGATCTCGCCCAGCGCGACGACGAGGTCCAGGTGGTCTACGGGGTGGACGGCGAACGGGACCTGAGTGAGCAGGTCCTGGAACATCTCAGCGGGTACGACGGAGCCCGGCCGGTCCGGGTGGGCAACGAGGCCTACACCCAGCGCCAGCACGACGTGTGGGGCACCATGCTGCAGGCCATCCACATCCGGCTGGGTAGCTGGCAACGGCTGGATGACCGGATGTGGCGGGTGGTCCGCCGCCAGGTGGAGTCCGCGCTGAAGTACTGGCGCGAGCCCGACCTGGGGATCTGGGAGGTTCGCGGCCAGCCGAAGCACTTCACGTTCTCCAAGCTGATGTGCTGGTCCGCGGTGCAGCGCGGCACCCAGGCCGCGCTGGCCCGGGGGGAAGCCGTGCTGGCCAAGACCTGGGGTGAGGCGGCCGACGAGATCCGGGACGACGTCCTGGCCCACGGGGTGGACGAGCGCGGCGTGTTCACCCAGCACTACGACACGAAGACGCTCGACGCCTCGCTGCTGCTGCTGCCCATGACCGGCTTCCTGCCCCGCGACGACCCGCGCGTCCGGGCCACCATCCTGGCCATCGCGGACGAGCTCACCGTGGACGGACTGGTCGTGCGCTACCGGCCCGAAGAGACCGACGACGGCCTGCCCGGTGACGAGGGCACGTTCACGATCTGCTCCTTCCTGCTGGTCTCGGCGTTCTCCGAGATTGGCGAGTCAGACCGCGCCCGGCAGCTGTGCGAGCGGCTGCTCTCGCTGGCCAGCTCGCTTGACCTGTACGCCGAGGAGATCGACCCGCGGACCGGCCGCCACCTGGGTAACTTCCCTCAGGCGTTCACCCATCTGGCCTTGATCAACGCGGTCATCCACGTGATCCGGGCCCAGCGGCGGCCGCCCGAGCCGATGGAGCCGCCGGCCTAGGGCAAATGCCCTGGACTACTGTCCTATCTGGTGCTGTCCCTGGTTGTCCCGACGAGAGAAGGAGGCACCCGTGTCGGAGATCGTGAGGGCCGCGTTGGTCCAGCAGCAGTGGACGGGTGACAAGGATTCCATGATCCGTGCGTCCGCCGACGCGATCGGCCGGGCGGCGTCCGCCGGCGCCCAGGTCGTCTGCCTGCAGGAACTGTTCTACGGGCCGTACTTCTGCCAGGTGCAGGACGCGGATTACTACTCCTACACCGAGGCCATCCCCGGCGGGCCGACCACCGAGCTCATGTGCGAGCTGGCCCGGCAGCACTCGACGGTCCTGGTCGTGCCCATGTACGAGGAGGAGCACCCGGGGCTCTACTACAACACCGCGGCGGTGATCGACGCCGACGGCACCTACCTCGGCAAGTACCGGAAGACCCACCTGCCGCAGGTGAAGGGATTCTGGGAGAAGTTCTACTTCCGGCCCGGGAACCTGGGCTACCCGGTCTTCGATACCGCGGTCGGCCGGATCGGCGTGTACATCTGCTACGACCGGCACTTCCCGGAGGGCTGGCGGGCGCTCGGCCTGGCCGGGGCCAGGATCGTGTTCAACCCGTCGGCGACCAGCCGCGGCCTGTCGCAGTACCTGTGGCGGCTGGAGCAGCCCGCCGCCGCGGTGGCCAACGAGTACTTCATCGGCGCGATCAACCGGGTCGGCGTGGAACCCCTGGGTGACAACGAGTTCTACGGCCAGACCTACTTCGTGGACCCGCGCGGCCAGCTGGTTGGTGAGGCAGCGTCGGATACCGACGACGAGGTGATCGTCCGCGACCTGGACATGGACCAGCTGGCCGAGGTGCGGGACCTGTGGCAGTTCTACCGCGACCGCCGCCCGGACCAGTACGGGCCCCTGGTGCAGCCGTGAACCGGCTGCGGCCAGGACAGGGAGTACAGCCGTGAACCGGCTGCGGCCGGAGAAAGAGGTGACGCCATGAGCCTCCTCATCCAGGGCGGCACAGTGGTGTCGCCGACGGGCACCGTGCCCGCGGACGTGCTGGTCGAGGGCGAGAAGATCAGCGCGCTGGCCGCTCCCGGCAGCGAGACCGCGGTGGCCTGGGGCGCCTCGGCGGACCAGGTCATGGATGCCCGGGGCCTGTACGTCCTGCCCGGCGGTATCGACGTGCACACCCACATGGAGATGCCGTTCGGCGGCACCTTCTCGGTAGACACGTTCGAGACCGGTACCCGGGCCGCGGCCTGGGGCGGCACCACCACGATCGTGGACTTCGCGGTCCAGGCCAAGGGCACCTCGCTGCTGGCCACGCTGGACAAGTGGCATGCCAAGGCGGACGGCCACTGCGTGATCGACTACGGCTTCCACATGATCGTCTCCGACGTCAACGACACCACGCTCAAGGAGATGGAGTCCTGCATCGGGGCGGGCGTCAACAGCTTCAAGATGTTCATGGCCTACCCGGGCGTGTTCTACGCGACGGACGGGGAGATCGTCCGCGCCATGACCAGGGCCGCCGAGACCGGCGCCGTGATCATGATGCATGCGGAGAACGGCATCGCGATCGACCAGCTCGTGGCGCAGGCCCTGGCCGCGGGGAAGACCGATCCGGTGCAGCACGGGCTGACCCGGCCGCCGGAACTGGAGGCGGAAGCCACCCACCGGGCCATCACCCTGGCCGGGGTGACCGGATCGCCGCTGTACATCGTGCACCTGTCGGCGGCGCAGGCGCTGGAGGCGGTCGCCGAAGCCCGGGACACCGGCCAGAACGTGTTCGCTGAGACCTGCCCGCAGTACCTGTACCTGTCGCTGGACGATCTGGCCCGCCCGGATTTCGAGGGGGCCAAGTACGTGGCATCGCCGCCGCTGCGGCCGCGCGAGCACCAGGGCACCCTGTGGCGCGGGCTGCGCACCAACGACCTGTCCGTGGTGTCCACCGACCACTGCCCGTTCTGCTTCAAGGAGCAGAAGGAACTGGGCCGCGGCGACTTCTCCAAGATCCCCAACGGGATCCCCGGGGTCGAGCACCGGATGGACCTGCTGCACCAGGGAGTCGTGGCCGGGGAGCTGTCCCTGGCGCGCTGGGTCGAGGTGGCCGCGACCACGCCGGCCCGGATGTTCGGCCTCTACCCGCGCAAGGGCATCATCGCGCCCGGCTCCGACGCTGACATCGTCCTGTATGACCCGAGAGCCACCCAGGTCCTGTCGGCCGGCACGCACCACATGAACGTGGATTACTCGGCCTACGAGGGCTTCGAGATCACCGGGCAGGTACGGACCGTGCTGTCCCGGGGTGCGGTAGTGATCGACGGCGGCGAGTACCACGGCCATACCGGCCACGGCCAGTTCCTGCGCCGTGACCGGTCCCAGTACCTGATCTGACGGGGGAACAGATGGAATTCGGGGTGGTCCTGCAGACGGACCCGCCGGCCAGCGCCGTGGTGCAGACCATGAGCCACGCCGAGGACCAGGGCTTCCGCTACGGCTGGACCTTTGACTCGCACGTGCTGTGGCAGGAGCCGTTCGTCATCTACTCCCAGGTCCTGGCGGCCACGTCGCAGATGAAGGTCGGCCCCATGGTGACAAACCCGGGCACCCGGGACTGGTCGGTCACCGCGTCCTTGTTCGCGACGCTGAACGACATGTTCGGCAACCGGACCGTGTGCGGCATCGGCCGCGGTGACTCGGCCCGCCGGGTCATCGGCCAGCCGCCGGTCACCCTGGCCACCATGTCCGAGGCGATGCACGTGATCAAGGGGCTGGCCGAGGGGCGCGAGGTGATGCTGCACGGCGCGCCGATCCGCATCCCGTGGGTCCGCGACGGGTCGCTGGAGATATGGATGGCCGCCTACGGGCCGAAGGCGCTGGCCCTGGTCGGCGAGCAGGCCGACGGCTTCATCCTGCAGACCGCCGACCCGGACATCGCCCGCTGGACGGTGGGGTCGGTGCGGGCCGCCGCCCGCGCGGCCGGCCGGGACCCGGAGGCGATCACGATCTGCGTGGCCGCCCCCGCGTACGTCGGTACCGACCTGGCGCACCAGCGGGATCAGCTGCGCTGGTTCGGCGGGATGGTCGGGAACCACGTCGCCGACCTGGTGGCCCGGTACGGCGAGGACGGCCCGGTGCCGCGCGAGCTGACCGATTACATCAAGGGCCGCGACGGATACGACTACGCCCATCACGGGCGGGCCGGGAACCCGTCCACCGACTTCGTGCCGGACGCCATCGTGGATCGCTTCTGCCTGCTCGGGCCGGTCGCGGCGCACCTGGACCGGCTGCGCGAGCTAGCGGAGATCGGCGCGGACCAGTTCGCCGTGTACCTGATGCACGACCAGCCCCAGGAGACGCTGGCCGCCTACGGCGCGGAGATCATCCCGGCGCTCAGCTGAGCGGCCGCCGCGCCTGCGGCCTACCCGCCTGGCCGCCGGAGATGAGGGTCCGAACTGGGTGAACGTGGGGGAACGGTTACCTTGTGTGACCTTTCTCATAACGCCTAAAAGGTGCTTTTCGGCCACGGGAATGATGGTCTCAGGCATCGTGGGTCCCGCCAGCACCCTGCGTAGGTGATGACCGCCGCCTTCTGAGCGGCCGGGCGCCCTGTCCCCGCGCCGCATCCCGACGCCGCCGACCCGCCCCGCGACCCTGGTGGCCGGTCTGTGCCCGGGTGGAAGCCGACGGCGCGCAGCGCCCGACCAAAGGTTCATGTTGTCCCTCAGCAGACGGACTCCCTCCCGCACGACGCTCTCCACCGCACGACGCTTCACCGCAAGCCGCACCACCGCACGTCGCTCCACCGCAAGACCCCGAAGATCACGCTGATCGCGGCCGGCTCGGCGCTCGCCCTCGCGGGCATCGCCGCGGGCACCGTCGCCACCTGGCCGGGGGACACGCCGGCCGCATCGGCCAGCCTGGCCGACGCGGCCAGCCGGGCCGACGCGGCCACCCTGGCCGGCTCGCGTAACCCCGCGGCGTCCGCCGCGACGGACCACGTGATGGCGGCCTCGGTTCACCAGCTCAAGGTGAGCGGGGCGGCGGCCCGGCAGGCCGCCCAGCGTCAGGCGATCGCCCGCGAGCGGGCCCGGAACGCGGCCCGGGCCAAGGCCGCCGCGGCCCGGTCCGCCGCCGCCCGGGCAGCGGCGCGGAAACGACAGGCGCCCGCCGGGCCGGCGGCTACCGCCCGGCCAGGCACGGCATCCGGATCGCCGCAGCAGATCGCGGAGGGAATGCTCGGCTCCTACGGCTGGTCATCGTCGCAGTTCAGCTGCTTGCAGCCGCTGTGGGAGGCGGAAAGCGGCTGGAACGCCTCCGCCAGCAATACCGCCTCCGGCGCCTACGGCATCCCGCAGGCCCTGCCCGGGAGCAAGATGGCCAGCGCCGGCCCGGACTGGCAGACCAGCGCGGCCACCCAGATCCGCTGGGGCCTCGGGTACATCCGGTCGGTGTACGGCTCGCCGTGCGCGGCCTGGTCGCACGAGCAGGCCTACGGCTGGTACTAGCCAGCCGGGGCAGGCCAGCTGATGGTCGGCCGGTCGCATGGCGCGACGGCCGGGGGCGGCCCGGATCCCGGGCCGCCCCGGCCGTCGTGTGACTTATTTCATATCGTCCTTATTTATGGTTTTGGTCAGGTTAGTGACCCGTTTGCGGCATGGTTAAGCCCGCAAGCACCCTGCGTGCGAGATGGCCGCCCTGAGCCGCCCGGCGCCCTGCCCCCGCGTCACGTCCGTACGCCGCTGCCCTTCCTGGAGAATCCGCCGGTAGCTGGCATGTGCCCGGGTGAGAGCCGTGCGCGTTACGTCGCGCCGACCGAAGGTTCCCTTTGTCCTCATTCAGGACGTCTTTCCGTAAGTATCCGAAGCTCCTCCTGAGCATGACCGCCGTGGGCAGCGCCGCCGCTGCCGCGGTCATCACCCTGAGTGCCGCCCCAGCGGCCCAGTCGGCCACCGCCCAGCCAGCCACGGCCCGGCCGGCCGCCGCCGCGGCCGTGGCGCCGGCTATCTCCCGGCCCATGGCCACCCTCGACGCGGCCGCGATTTCGCAGCGGCGGGCCGCCCAGCGCACCGCCGAGCGGATGCTCGCCCGCTTCGGCTGGACCAAGCGCCAGTGGGGGCCGCTCAAGTGGCTGTGGAACCGGGAAAGTGGCTGGAACAAGTACGCCAGCAACCCGTACTCCGGCGCCTACGGCATCCCGCAGGCCCTGCCGGGCAGCAAGATGGCGAGCGCCGGCAATCACTGGCGCACCAACGCCACCACCCAGATCCGCTGGGGGCTGCGCTACATCAAGAGCCGGTACGGCCGCCCGCGGGCGGCCTGGAACCACTCGCAGGCCTACGGCTGGTACTAACCCGCTGCGCGACGGGCCTCCCAGCCTGGTATGGCTGGGAGGCCCGTCGTGGTCTGGCTGATGGGCCAGCTAGCTCCGCAGTGCCGGAACGAGCGCCCTGGCCACGCCCGGCGAGCTGGCGCTGCTGGCCGATGGGTTCGGCCGCGGCAGTGGCTTGCAGGTCTTATCCCACTTCGCGTTCGGGCTGCGCGCGGGCAACTTACCGCTCGCCAGGTAGTTGGCGATGGTGTTGTCCACGCACAGGTCACCAAAGAGCGAGTCGGCGTGCGTGGTGCCACCCGGCTCGGCCAGCAGCACCGAGTGCGGGAACAGCGCGCGGACCTCGAGGCTGCCCTCGAACGGGGTCGCCGCATCCAATGTCTCGTCGATCAGCAGGGCACTGCTGATCCCGTTGCCATTGATCTGCATCGGGGTTGTTGCTGAAGCGGGCGCCGGCCAGTGCAGGCAGGGGGCATTGAACCAGGCGTTCCCCCAGGTCTCGAACGGCGCGATCTTGTTGACCCGGTGGTTGTCCTTGCTCCACACCGCCCAGCTCGTCGGCCACTGCACGTCCGTGCACTGCACCGCGTTGTAGCCGGCGAATCCGTTGTCGTCGCCGGGTGTGTCCACCGCCTGGTAGAGGCTGACGAGTGTGGCGCCGGCCTTCTTGCCGTGGGTGTGGGCCCAGTTCGCGAACGCGCTGCCGAACTGCAGCCAGGTCTCCTCGTAATACCCGGGCTGCAGGAACATGTCGATCCATTCGTCCGGGCCGACCTTCCCCTGGATGGGGTGCTTGAACAGCCGGGCCTTTTCCGCGTAGAAGCGGTTTTCCACCACTTTCTCGGTCCGGCCCAGGTGGTAGAACGAGTGGTGCTGGGCGAGCCAGCCAAACCAGATCTTGATGTTCCGGTTGAACGCGATGTCCTGGTCCAGGTTGGCCTGGTACCACACCTTGCGCGGGTCGACGTTGCTGTCCATGATCAGCCGCCGGACGTGCGAGGGGAACAGGGTCGAGTAGACCTGGCCCAGGTAGGTGCCGTAAGAGAACCCGTAGTAGCTGATCTGGCTCTGGCCCAGCGCCTGCCGGATGCTGTCCATGTCCCGGGCGGTGTCGACCGTGGTGTCGTTGTCCAGCAGGGCCGACTGCGCGGCGCTGTGCGTGGCGCACCGCTGGTCATACCGGGCGCTGCGGTGCAGCCAGTAATTCAGGATCTGCTTGGTCCGGGGGTTGTAGTTTTCCCGGTCGCCGCTGAAGTAGAACGGCGCGCAGGTGATCGCCGGGACGCTGGAGCCGACGCCGCGCGGGTCGAACCCGATCCAGTCGTAGTCCCCGACCGCGGCCTTGTCCGCGGCCGAGCCCTCGGCCTTGAGCTGGGCGATCAGGAACGTGTTCAGGTCGAGGCCGCTGCCGCCCGGGCCGCCCGGGTTGGTCAGGATGACACCCTGGTACTTGGCGGCGCTTGACGTGTGCTTGATCCGGGATACGGCGATCTTGATCGTCGCCCCCGTCGGGTTGCTGTAATTGAGTGGCACGGTCAGCATGGCGCACGCGGCCCCAGCCTGACGCAGGTCACTCTCGGCGCATTTTCCCCACTTCAGGGCCTGGGCGGCCGCCGGAGCCGCTGTGCCGGCTACGGCTGGTGCGGCCGCAGCTAGCCCGCCGGTCAGCAGGCCAGCTGCCGCCGCGAGGGCTAGGAATCTCCTCATGCTTCGATCCCCTCCTGGCGTCTTCTCGCCAAAACTCTCCGGCGAGCACATGGTGAAGGCCCCAATCATCCGGCACAGGACGTGAAGAACAGAAGATTCTATGACCGTGACGTTACCGAGTTGTGACCATGTGCGACCTCAGCCGGTGCCCTCAGAACCGGCCGTCGTGCGGGGAGGCCGATGCCGGCGGATCTAATAGGGTCCCTGGATGCCCTGATCCAAACGGTCCAGCGCGCGCCGCAGCCACTGGACGTCACCGTCGCGCAATTGCGCAAGGTCATCGGGCATGACCGTGGGGATTAGCTGCCAGTGGTTGTAGGCCTGGTAGAGCGCACCAACCACCAGGGCGAGCTGGCCGGCCGCCTGCAGATCGGGCGACGACAAGTGCCGAGACCACAGGCCCAGGTAACGCTGGAGCAGCTGGCGGCGCCGAGCCGGATCGTCGGTGCGCATGATGTAGGTGACAAGGTCAAGGAAGGGATGGCCCACGGCCGCGTCAGTCCAGTCGAAGATCCGCGTTCCAGCGTGGCCTGCCGCCACATTCCACGGATGAAAGTCGCCGTGGACGAGGGAGGGACCCGGTCCGATCCGGTCAAGGGTGAGGCACGCATCGGCCATCGCTGGCCCGGCCGCCAGCCAGGCCCCGCGGACTCCCGGGGCCAAGCGGCCCATCAGGCCCGCATCCAGGGCCGTGCCTTGCACCCACTCGGCGAGCTGGCTGAGCGGCTGCGGTTCGGCACCTGCGGCGAGTAGCTCATCGGAGCGCCCGAGCCACATCTGTTGCAGGCCCGCCAGGGCGTCAAGCCCAAGCGCCCACGTCGATTCCGGCTCATCACCGAGGAGTGGCGCATCAAGGTCACGCATCAGCATCCAGCCGCGGTCGGGTTCGATGGCCAGGACATCAGGAAGGTAGCCCGGCGAACGGTCAGCCAGCGCCTGGGTCACCCGGCCCTCGTGCCTGAACCGGTCGCTACTGCATTTCAGGAAGGCCCGGCCGGTGCGGGAAGCAGCAGACAGCACCACCGAGATACCCCACAGCTGATGAATTCGCGGGACCTCCGGGTCCACGTACCCCGCTGCGGTCATCTGCCTGCGCATCCACTGGGCTGCCTCGGCCAGCCATCCTGGCCGGGACCACTGCGGCCGCAGATCTGACCAGCCCGCCACGCGCTCGCGGGTCCAGGAGCGCATCGAGTCACGCGCCCAGGCCGGATCGGCGGTCTCCACGTCAGACTCGCTGACCAGCACCCAGCGGAATCCGGGGGGCTCCGTGCTCAAGGGGCCGATCTCAACCAGCATGGCCGTGGTGTCGAAGCCAGCATCCCAGGCTGCGGCATTGGCGCGGAGCAGCGTCACCGGCGCGCCGACCAGCCGGCTCACAGCCCGGACCACTTCGTCCATGTCCGGTTCAGCGCTCACGACAACAGTGGGCAGAGTGCAGACCGCCCCACGATCAATAGCGGAAGGTTCGCGGCACAACGTCGCCCCGCCGCCTTGGCGTGCCGCCAAGACGGCCACTAGGCAACCAGCATCTCCGGCCTGTTCAACCATGTGCACATCCTGTACGGACCCCGCTGTTCCGCACTACTCCGACCGGAGCAGCTGCCCGGGATGCGATCGCGCGGCCGCCACGGCGGGCCCGGCGGCCAGCAGGTTGGCGCCCGCGAGCACCCCGGCGGCCAGCGCGGCCAGCAGCAGGGCCGGCACCACCGGCACCGGGACCACGCCGAAGTTCGTGGCGAACACCCGCCACAGCACCCGGCCGGCCGCGATCCCGAGCGGTGCCCCGACCGCGATCCCGGCCAGGGCGATGGTCGTGGCCTGCCAGCAGACCGCCGCGGCCACCTGGCGGCGGACGAAGCCCAGGACCTTCAGCAGCCCGGTCTCCCTGCGCCGCCGGGCCACGCTGACCAGCAGCAGATGCATCATGGTCGCGGCGCCGAACAGCGACAGGGCGATCCCGAACAGCAGCGGGAAGTTCACTGACTCGCCGAAGTTGACCAGCGCGGTCGGCGTTCCCGGCTGGCTGGTGAGGTCACGGTAGCGGCGGGTGTACCGGCCCAGGGCCGCGTGGCCGGCGGCCCCGGGCGCGGCCCGGACCAGCACCACGGTCGCCATGCCCTGCCGGGCCGACCGCTGGCAGGTGGCCTGGTTCCGCCCCGGCGGGCACTGCGCGCCCAGGAACGCGCTCGTGGTCATCACCGCGCCGTTGCCGAGCCCGCCGGTCCCGGCGTTCAGGGAGGCCCGGCCGATGACCCGGAACGGGGCGGCGTGGGGGTGGCCCGCGGGATCGGACACGGTCACCCGGACCGTCCCGCCGACCCGGGCGCCCGTGGCGCGCATCGTGGCCACCCCGAGCATGATGTCCCGGTCACCGCGGGGCAGCCGCCCGTCCACCGCCGACAGCAGGGCCGGGCCGCGGACCGGCGTCATGGTCACGGTGCGGACGTGCTGGCCGTTGATGTTCACCGCGACGAAGGCGCCCAGGGTTATCTGCGAGATGGCCCGGTCCTTCCGCAGGCGGTCCAGCAGCGGACCGGTGACCACGGCCTGGGACCCGGGCAGCCCGTCGCTGGCGAAGTAGGCCTGGAACGGCGCGCCGTACAGCGCGGGTGAGGAGACCAGGTGGGTCAGGCTGGCGCCGAACACGGCCGTTGCGCACAGCGCCGCGACCGCCAGCACCATGCCGAGCAGCGCCGTCCCCACCGGCTGGCCGCCCCGGCCGCGTTCCAGCGCGTACCGGATCCCGATCAGGGCGGTGGCCGGCAGGCCGGCCACCGCGGCGGCCCGGCCTACGCCCGCCCGCACCGGGGCCGCTCGCCGCGGCCGGCTGGTGCGCAGCAGCCGGGCATGACGGACCGCGGGCCAGACCGACAGGGCGGTCACGGCCGCCACCAGCGCCACCGCACCAAGCGGGAGGACCACCGGGTCGAAGGACATCCGGCCCGGTGCGGGCACGGCGACCCGCGCCTCACCCACCGGGGTCAGCGGCGACGCCGCCACCGCGGCCAGGACCGCGCCCACGGCGCCCGCCGTCCCGATCAGCGCCGCGCGGGCCAGGGCGACCCCGACGAGCTGGCGGGGCCGCAGGCCCACCGCGGACAGGGCCGGATGATCGGCCCGCTCGGTGGCCGCCTGCCGGGCGATGGCCTGCCCGATCACGGCCAGGGCCGCCAGCGCGGCCAGGCCAGCCAGCACGTACCAGCCGATGACCTGGGGCCGGATCGAGTCCTCAACCGCGCCCGCGGCCGCGTCCAGGTCGTAGCTGCCGTATACGTTCAGCGCCCGGAACCGGCTGTCCAGGCTGGCCAGGTCCGCGGCGCCGTGGGCGAATCGGGCGTAGTAGGTGCGCTGCAGTGCCGCGCGGTGATTCACCGCCGCGGCGAACTTCGCCGTGGTGTACAGGTCGTAGTGCAGCATCGCCCCGGACGGGAACTCGCTCTCGGCGGCGACGATGCCCACCACGCGCAGCGCCGGGCGCAGGACCGGGGACGGATCGGCCGGGCCCCCGTTCAGCTGGGCCAGGCTGGCCAGCTGGGTCCGGATCACCGAGCCGACGCGCACGCCGTTGTCCTGGGCGAGCGTGAAGGACGCCAGCACCTCACGAGGATCCGATGGGTCGGGCATTCGCCCGGAGAGCAGCATCACCAGCCGGGGCAGCTGCCCCGGCGGCACCTCGTTGATCAGGGTGTTCTCGGTGTCGATGGGTTTCCGGCAGGACGCGCAGGCCAGGGTGACGGCGAATGTCGCCGGCACCGGCGTCACCGCCACGGCGTGCGGCAGCCGGGTCAGTTGCGGCAGCGGCCGCCCGCTGTAGACGATGACGTCGTAGCCGTGCCGGGCCGTGAACCTGGGAAGAGCGGCCGCAGTCCGGCGGCCCGCGGCCGTCGTGGCCAGGACGAACCCGCCCGCCACGGCCACGAGCACGCTGAGGGCCAGCCAGGACTTCCAGTACTGGCGGAACCGCCCGCCAAGCACCATGATCACGGCTCGCACGCCCGCCCCCCTGTTCGGCCCGTTCAGCATCGCCCCGGCCGGGCCCCCTGGCCAAGGTGGACAGCCACCAGCCTGCGGTCGTGTCAGCACCACCCCGCCCCCGATCGGGATGCTGGCACGCAGCCAGGACTCGTGTCACCCGGATGGTCCCCAGCTCAGCGCTCGGCTGCACTGGATCGCATCATCCGCGGCGCAGGCCCGGACCAGGTAAGGAGCTGACCATGAGCGAGCTGGACGATTTCCGCAGCACCACCCTCACCCGCTTCGTGGAGGCCGAGGAAGCCCTGCACAACGGCGACCCGGAACCGCGCCTGGCCATGTGGTCAGACCAGGACCCGGTGACCCTGTTCGGGGCGTGGGGACCGTGCAAGAGCGGATGGGAGGAGGTGAGCCCGGTCTTCCGCTGGCTCGCGTCGCGGTTCTCAGGCGTCAGCGACTACCGCCTGGACCTCGTGGCCGCCGGGCTCAGCGGTGACCTGGCCTACACGGTCGGCTTCGAGCGTTCCACGCTCTCTATCGACGGTGGCCCCGTCCAGGAGAACGTGCTGCGCGTCACCCACGTGTTCCGCCGGGAGAACGGCGAATGGAAGATCGTTCATCGCCACGGCGACTTTCCCCCTCCGGATCAGAGCCCGCCGTAAGCCAGGGGGCCACCGAGACGCGGCCGCCGGAGCCTAGTTGCCGGACGTCACGGCGGCCACGTCGGCTCCGCTGACAGCCAGATCCCGCTCGGGTCCGGTGAGCGGGCCAGCGGTCGCCGGGGCTTCGCGGATTACCTCGAACGCCTCCGAGTAAAGTCCGTCGCCATAGCGCGACCAGTAGCGGGCGGTTGACTTGATCAGGTCCGGTACCAGGTAGGCTCGCACTTCTGTCTGCGAGGCAAAGGCCTTGATCGCCGTGAGTTTGCGTTCGAGGTGGTCATCGATGCTGACGAAGCGGGTCGGCCGGAAGTCGACCGTGGCCGACGGGGACTGGAAGCAGTAGACGCGGCCGACCCCCCGGGTCGCCACCATGGCAGCCTGATGGACGTTGCGGTGATCCTGGTGCACGTCGTGGAGCGAATGGGTGTAGATCACGGTTGGCCGAACCGCCTGGACGACGCGGCTGATCACGCTGATCGTCGGATCGCCTTCCCGGATCTGGGTGTCCTGCAGGTCCTCCAGGAACAGGGTGGCGCCCAGCGCAAGAGCAGCCATCTCCGATTCGCCTGCCCGCGTACTCTCCGTACCTCCGCGAGCCCCCCGGCTGAGCGTCAGGATCGACACCTCGTGCCCCACGCTGCGGTGCACGAGCAACGCGCCGGCCGCACCGATCTCGACGTCATCCGGGTGCGCGCCGATGGCCAGGACGGCTTGCCGGGTCGCCAGCCGGGCGGCGCGTCCCTTGGCGACCAGTGCAGCCACACTGGCCAGGAGCTGATCCGGCGGCATCGATTTCTGCAGGAACTCGTCAGCACGATCCCGCAGCGCGCGCACGGCATTGTCGAGCGACGCATGACTGGTCAGCACGGCGATATTGAGGTCCGGGGAGTCTCGCCGCAGCGCCTGCAAGAGTTCCAAGCCGGTCATGCCGGGCATCTCGACATCGGTGAGCACCAGATCCCAGGTCTCCGACGTGGCACGCTGCAGCGCGACCGCGGGGTCGAGGGTGTGCGAGACGTCGAAACCGCCGCGGGTACCGAGCAGATTCACCAGGAAACGGCCGGTCACCACGTCGTCGTCGACCACGAGGACGCGCCCCGGTGATTCGTCATGATCTCTGCTCGTCATGCTTTCACCCCTCGCGGAAGCCAGTCGCGCGGCCGGCGATCCTATCGCACTAAGTGATCTAGTAATTACAATAGGTCATAATCGCTGATAAAACTGCTTCACGGAAGTCCTGCGGTCAGAATCCTTCCCGGAGACTGCGGAGTCGGGCCCGGCAGGCGGTGGCGATGTCGCCGGGATCAATCTGCTGGAGTATCCGTTCATGCCGGTCATCGTCCGGGTCGAGCGTGCGCAGGGCCTGCTCATAGGTGCGCCTGGCGGCCGTCGTATCGCCGAGTGCGTCAAAGGCACGACCGAGAGTGAACGCGGCCAGTGCGAACCGGGCGTCGGCGCACAGTGCGCGCCGGAGCGCGACAGCCGCCGCCGCTGGCTCGCCCGATTCCAGCAGGACGAGGCCGTGAATGAAATGCGCATCGGCATCAAGCGGGGTGTCCGCGAGCAGCGACGCCACGTGGCCCAAGGCGGCGTCGCGGTCACCGTGGTCCGCCGCGTCCAGCGCGGCCGCCAGCCGCTGCTCGTGCGCCAGCCGCGGCTCCCGGCCCAGCGGGCGGCGCAGCTCGGGCTGGGCTGGACCGGCCTGCCCGGCTGGCCGGCCTGTGAGCAGTGCGGGCGGCTGGTCCAGCCGGTGCAGTGCGTCCGCGGCCCCCAGCACGAGCATGCCGCCGGGCCGCAACGACCGTTCAAGCGAGTCGATCACGATCGAGACGAGCGGTGCGCTGAAGTAGATAAGCACGTTCCGGCAGGTGATGAGGTCGAAGGCTGCTTCACCGGGGGGCGGGTAGGCGTCGCGGGCCAGATTGTGCGGCCGGAAGCGCACCAGGCGGCGCGGGAGATCGCTGATGACATAGCTGCCGTCAGGCGCGTGATGGAAGTAGCGACTGCGCAGGGGCGGCTCGAGCACCCGGACGGCGCGCTCCCGGTAACGGCCGGCCGCCGCCGCCGCGAGCGCCGCACGTGACACGTCGGTTCCCAGCACGTTCACGGGCGCTGGGGCCGGAGCGAACGCCTGAGTGGCCAGCAGGGCCAGCGTGTAAGCCTCCTCCCCGGTCGCGCAGCCGGCGCACCAGACGCGCAGGACTCCCGAGCCTGCGGCGCGGGCCCGCTGGAGCAGGGCAGGCCAGGGGATGTCGTCGAGCTGGCCCCGATCCCGGACGAAGAACGTTTCCTGGTTCGTCACCTCATCGATCAGCCGGGTGATCAGGTCGCGGCCGCCCGCCGGATCTGACGTGGCCCGCACGAACGCGGCCGCGTCCAGCCCTGACCCGGCGCGTTCCACCGCGGCCCGCAGGGCTGTCTCCCGGACTGCTGGCAGCGCGATCCCGGTCTCGCGGCGGACCAGGTCCGCGATCTCGGCCAGTTCGGAGTTCATCGGGTCCACGCGGTGGGCTTGTGGCCCAGCCCTAGCAGGCAGGCGGCGATCTTCTCCGGCGAGAGCACGACCGTGACTCCCAGGTCGATTGCGGACTTCGGCATCCCGAACACCGCCGAGGACTGCTGGTCCTGCGCGATAGCCAGCCCACCCTGGCGGAGCACGGCCGCCGCGCCGGCCGCGCCGTCGCTGCCCATCCCGCTCAGTACGATCGCGACACCCGCCCGCCCGGCCGCCGCCGCGATGCTGGTGAGCAGGACGTCGCCGGACGGGCGATGACGTCCGGCGACGGTATGCCGGTCGAGGGCCAGTCGCCCGGAGGCAGCGAGCGTGAGGTGCGCGCCCTCCGGTGCGAACCAGACCCCGGCGCCTGCCGGTGCGCCGGGTGCTGCGATACCCACTGGCACAACGACGGTCTGGTTCAGCCAGTGGACCAGACCGTCGGTGAATCCGGCGGCGATGTGCTGCACCACCAGGATCGGGATCGGGTAGCCGGCGGGCAGCGCGTTGAGCAGGCGCATCAGCACCTGGGGACCGCCAACTGACGCGCAGATGCCGATCACGGAGGCCCGGCGGCCCGGAACTGGCCCGGCGGAGAGGCTACTGAGCCGGGCGCTCAGATGGCGGATCACGCGTGCGCGGCTGAGCACCTTTACCCGGTGCCGGAGTGCGGCGCCCGACGCGCCGGCTGGGTGCAGCAGGTCGAGGTCGTCCTTGGCGAGCACGTCGAGCGCCCCGGCGGCCAGCGCGGCCGCCGGCAGGCCGGTTTCCGGGCCGGCCTGGCCGGACAGTACGAGGATCGGCAGCGGCCGGGAGCCCATGATCTTCCCGACTGCGTCGATCCCGCCCATACCGGGCAGCGCGACATCCATGGTTACCAGGTCCGGCGCCGTGCGCGGCAGCGCGGAAATAGCCTCCTCCGCGGTGGAACAGACGGCCACCACACTGATGTCTCCGTCGTGCTCGAGCGTCCGCCGCAGCGCAGTGGCATAGGTGCCGGAGTCCTCGCAGATCAGCACGCGCAGCGTCGTCAACTCATCACCTGCCGACGAGGCGTTCGACGGTGGCGAGCAGAGCCTGCTGATTGAAGCTCCGTTTGCCCATGTAGGCGTCTGCGCCCGCCTCGATCCCGCGGAGCCTGTCGGCTTCGTCGGCCCGCGATGTGACGATGACGACCGGCAGCGACGAGCGCGCGGTGCCGGCGCGGATCGCCCGCGTGAGCCCGATTCCGTCCAGCTCGGGCATCTCAAGATCCGTGATGACGAGCGAGATCGCCGCGTCCTGGTCCAGGACGGCCAGGGCGTCCCGCCCGTCGTGAGCGGTGGCCACGGAATACCCGGCCGCCTCGAGGATGCTGCGCTGAAGCTCTCGGACGGTGAACGAGTCCTCGACCACGAGGATCTTCGTTGCCGCAGCCGGGCCGGCCGCTGCACTGGGCCCGGAGGGTCCGGGGACGCCCGGTGACTTCCGGGTGAGCATCGCGGGCTCGATGAGAAGTGCGATCCGGCCATCACCCAGGATGGACGCACCGAGGTAGCCCTCAAGGCCGGCCAGGAGCGGGCCGAGGGGCTTGACCACGACCTCTTCCTCACCCAGGAGCGCGTCACAGGTCACGATGACCTGGCGGCCGTCGACCGAGATGATGAGCGCAGGCGGCTGGTCGCCTAGCGGTGGCGCCGCGGCGCCGATGAGCGCGGCGAAGTCAGCCACCGGCACGGAGTTCCCGCCGATCTCCAGGGCTGGCCGGCCCTCGAGCCGGAGCGTCTCCGTCACCATCACGACCTGCTCCACCACTGCCAGCGGGACGCCGTACACGGCGCTGGCGCGTTCGAAGAGCAGCACCTCCATGAGCGCCAGCGCGACGGGGAGCAGCTGGACGACCTCCATCCCCTGGCCAGGCTCGCTGCGAACGGCCAGGCTGCCGCCTAGCGAGTGCACGTAGGACCGGACCGCATCGAGGCCGACTCCGCGCCCGGCGAGGTCGGTCACCTCTTCTGCGGTCGAATACCCCGGCTTGGCCAGGACGTCCGCGAGCGACCCTTCGCGGCGTGCTTCTCCGATCACCTCCGGCGAAGCGCCCCGGCCGTCGTCTGCGACGACGATCTCGACGAAGCTCCCGCGTGACGCGGCGCGCAACTCGACCCGTCCGCGTACGGGCTTGCCCGCACGTTCCCGCTCAGCCGGGGATTCGACGCCATGGATCACCGCGTTCCGCAGCAGGTGCCCGAGCGGCTCGGACAGGCTCTCCAGGATCACCCGGTCGAGTTCGGTGTCCGCGCCCGTGACCGCAAACTCGACCTCCTTGCCCGCGGCCCGGGCGAAGTCCCGGACCATGCGCGGCAGCGGTCCCGCGATCACCGCGAGCGGCAGCGTCCGCATCCCGATCGCGGTGTCCCTGAGGTCGTCGAGCATGCGCTCACCCGCCCCGAACGCCTCGGCGACGTCCTCGGGCTGCCCGGCCTGCCCGCCCAGCGAGTGGGCGAGCCTGGTCCGGTACTGCATGATCTCGCCGGCCACGTCGAGCAGATGGTCGATTTTCCCGGCCGGAACCCGCAATGTCCGCCCGTCGGCTGCGCCCGCCCCCGCGCCCGCGGCCCGCGGGCGCGGGCGACGCAGGGTTGGGGGCCGCGGCCGCGGCTGCTCCGGGTGCGCTGCCCGAGGCTTCCTCGTGGGTCTGGGCGGCCCGGCACGCCGCAAGATCATTCAGGAGGCCGGCCACGGGTTCAGCGGTCCCGTCGGAGTTGATCTGGGCCCGCAACGCGGCGGTCGCACGGAGCAGCGGTGCCGCGAACTCCGGGGGAAAGACCCCGGCCGCGCGCACGCTGGCCAGGACGTCCTCGGCAGCGTGCGCCAGCAAACGGACATCGTCGAAGCCGAGCATCCCGGCCGCGCCCTTGATGGTGTGCGCGTTCCGGAACAGCGAGTCGATGGTCTCCGCTCCCGCAGCCCCGGACTCGACCGCGAGCAGGGCCGTGTCCATCTGGTCGAGCCGCTGCGCTGACTCGTCCCGGAATAGCTCGGCCAGGTCAGCGTCCGGGTCGCTCATCGGTGAGCCCTTCAAGTGACGCAAAGACCCGGGGCATGTCGATGACCCCGACGAGGTCGCCGTCGGCCAGTATGGCGCCCGTCAGCAGGTCCGACTCGGTCTCTTCGGCCGGGTCGCCCAGTTCGCCGACATCGCTCACGTCGTCGATCGCAAAGCACGCCTGGTGGCCCCCGGTCTCAGCGACAATCACCCGTCCCGGCGCCGCCGTCTGGGTGATCCCGAGAAGCTGCGCGAGGTCGACGACCGGCAGGATACGGCCGCGCCGGTTCCAGACTCCGAGCAGTTCTGGCCGGGCCCGCGGAACGGCTCTCACCAGGCCGAGGTCAGCCACCTCGAGCACGTGCTCGACCGGCACGGCGTAGCTTTCAGACGCGATCCGCAGCCGCACGTAAACGCGCACCGGCGGCGCTCCTGTCGTTCTCCTGCAGGGCACTGTCGAGCTCGATCACGAGCGTCTCCAGCCGCTCGGCGGTGGCGGCCCACTGGGTCTGCTCCGACGCGAGCTGGTCCGCGGCCTCCCGGATCTGCTGGATGGCGCTGTCCACCTGGTCAGCGGCTGACTTCTGCTGCTGCGTGGCGAGAATGGATTCCTCCAGCATCGTCGCGGTCGCGGCCATCAGCTCACCGACCTCGCGCGCCTGGCGGGTGCCCTGCTCAGTCGCCATGATCGTCGCGTTTGTCTCGTCCTGTACCCCGGTGATGATCACGCTGATCGAGCCGGTGGAGTGAACCGACCGCTCCGCCAGCTTGCGCACTTCGACCGCCACGACGGCGAAGCCCTTCCCGGCCTCACCAGCCCGGGCTGCCTCGATGGCGGCGTTCAGGGCGAGTAGGTTCGTCTGTCCCGCGATGTCATTGATCAGCTTGAGGATCTCGCCGATCTTCTGCGCGCGCTCACCCAGCGAGAGCGCGCGCGCCGCGATGGCCTCGACCTTCTCCTGCATGTCACGCATCGTGTCGCCGGTCCGCTCGGCCGCCTTCGCGACGGCATGCGCCTTGTCCGCGATCAAGCCGGCTGTCGTGGCCAGTTCCTCGATCGTGGCGGACGTCTCCGCGACGGCCGACGACTGCTCGCTGGTGACCGCGGCCGCGTTCTTCGCCGCCAGTCGCAGTTCGCCCGTGACCTCGCCGAGGACCGCCGAGGTCGAGCGGAGACGCCCGAAAAGTTCGGTCAGGCGGCCGAGCGCGGCCGTCAGGTCTGCTTCCCGGTCGGAGGCCCGGCGCAGCAGCCGGAGCGCGAACAGCGAGAAGGCCACGCCGACCAGGACCGCGAGGATGGCTGCGGCCACCCCGATCCCGAGCGCCTGGCTGGACGCTGACGAGGCCGCCGCTTCCGCCGCATCCGCGCGGATGGTCTGAGCGGAATCAAGCTGGGTCAGGGGTCCCAGGACCAAGGGCTCGGCGGCACTGAGCTGTCTGTTGGCCGCGGTCTCACGGGCCAGCGTCGTTCCCGCGCTGGACCGGAGCCGGGTGAAAAGGTCGGCGAACCGGTCGTTCCCGGCCACGGCCTGTACTCGCAGTCGAGCCTCGCCGGTCCTCTCATCTCTGGCCAGCGTGGCGGCGGTGTGCGCGAACTGCTCGACCTGGCGATGCACCTCCTCGAGGAGCCCCGGCGAGGGGGTGGCGAGGTACTCGTGCGTCGCCTCGCGCTCGTGCCAGTAGGTGGCGAGGAGCGTCGCGGTCAGCGAATCGTCAGCGCGAGCGTCGATCGCCATCTCCGAGCGGGACAGGGCTTCCTCGTAGCGCCAGATCGTGACGCCAATCGCGGCCGCTATGACGGTGACTGCCACCACGCTCAGCGCCGCGACGCGCCGCGCCGACCCTCTCAGCAGCTCGTTCGGCATGCGCCCGCACGCTTCCTGGCCGATGGTGCCGGGGAACCTGGCCGGTTCCACCTCTAGGGTGACCTACCCGTCAATATCTATCCGTACTCAATTGACTACGATGCGTGGCTAAACGGGGGTCTGGAAGCGTGCCGGCGCCAGTGGCTAGTACGTCGGGGCCGGACCGTCCAGCGGGGGCTCCAGGAAGGTGGCCCGGGACCCTTCGAGCCAGTCGGTCAGTCCCCGGGGCGCGTGCCGGGTCACCTCCCGCACATGCGAGGTGAGCTGTCCGGCCCCGCCCGCCCGGATCCACGCGAACAGTTCCAGTGTGCCCTCGACGTCCCAGGGGGCCAGGCCGGAGCCCAGCAGTTCCTCCCGGGCCTGCTCGTCCCCCAGGCTGGAGTAGCGCACCTGGCGCGCGAACACCTCCGAGATCCGGGTGGCCACGTTCGAGTAGGTGAGGGACTCGGGTCCGGTCAGCGTGAACACCTGAGGATCGCCGCCGGCCTCAGGCGCGGGGCTGGTCAGCAGCCGCGCGGCGGCGTCGGCCACGTCCGCGGCGGCCACGAAGCCCACCTTGGCGTGACCCGCCGGGGCGTACAGCGTGGCCTCGCTGCGGATGGCCTGCGCGGCGGGCAGGAGGATCTCCATGTACGGCGAGGGGGCCAGGTAGCTGACCGGCAGGCCGCTCGCATCCAGGTGCCGGGCGATCTCGCGGTGGCTGCGCATGAAGCGCACGTCGCAGCCGGGATCCAGAAAGCCGTCCGCGGCCACCTTCACCACATGCGGCCGGTGCCCCGCCGCCACGAGTGCGTCGATGAAGACGATCTCCAGCTCGGCCTGGGTCTCGCCCGACGGGCTCAGCAGGAAGACCCGGTCGAAGGCCTGCAGCTGCTCCGCGGAAGGCGGGTCGTCGAACGAGGCCACCAGGTTCTCCCCGGGGCCGGGCAGGTCGATGCCCTTGGCTTCCACCCGCACCATCGCCGTGGCGTCGGCCCGGGCGTCGGCCAGCACCTCCAGCAGGGGGTAGCCGACCCTTCCGGTCGCTCCGGTCACCAGGATCACGGGCCTGCCTCCTCGAGCACTGCGTGTGCCGCACTGTCCTTGGGCCGCGCTGTCATGGCGGCGCTGTCCTTAGGGGCACCTTACGGGAGGGCCGGATCGGTGCGCTGGGCCGCGTCCCGACGTACTTTGGTTCCGTGGCCGAAGCGGAGATGCGGCGCTGCCGGTGAGCCGGGGCCGATGGCGCAGGTGGTCGCTCGTGGCGTCCGGGACCGCGTTGCTGTGCGCACTTCCGGCGGTGATCGCAGCCCTCCCGGTGCCCTCCTCCGCGATCAGCGCACCAGCCCTGCGGGACCGCATCCTGGCCTCGGCCGGCGTGCCGTACGAGGGCTACGCGGAAAGCACCGTGAACCTGGGCCTGCCGGAACTCCCTGACCTGCACAACGTGAGCTTGCTGCTGGATGGCACGACGGACCAGTACGTCTGGTACCGCTCCCCGGCGTACTGGCGGGCCGACGACGTGACCGGCACGGGCGAGAGCGACACCTACGCCGACGGCGGGGTGACCTACCTGTGGAGCTACGGGACCAACCTGCTCACCCAGGTCACCGGCGCGGAGCCGGTGCGGCTGCCGCGGGCCGCGGACCTGCTGCCGCCCGCGCTGGCCCGGCGGCTGCTGGACACCGCGGGCCGCGCCGACCGGATCTCACGGCTGCCGGACCGCCGGATCGCCGGGGTGGACGCGGCGGGCCTGCAGCTCGTCCCCACCGGGTCGGCTACCACGGTCGGATCGGTGCAGATCTGGGCCGACCCGGCCAGCGGGCTCCCGGTCCAGGTCCAGATCACCGGCCGCGGCACGGCCGGGCAGCCGGGTCAGGCCGTACTGCTCAGCACGTTCCTGGAGCTGAGCCGGACCCAGCCGGACCTCAACGCCGTCACCCCGCATCCGGCGCCGAATGTGGGCCTGACCACCACCCGGCTGCCCGACGTGGACGGCGTGCTGAACGGCGACGGCGACGGGGACAATGACGGCGACCCGTTCCCGCCCCAGCTCGGTGGGCTGCGCAACGTGGCCCTCCCGGGCGGCCCGCCGGGGGTGGCGATCTACGGCAGCGGGCTTTCCCGCTTCGTGCTGCTGCCGCTGCCCAGGCAGGTGGGGACGGACGCGCTCAACTCGGCGATCCAGGCCGGGGCGGACAGCGTCGCGCTGCCCGCGGACCCCCGGGGGCCAGGCGGTAACCCAGGCCGGGGTGCTGATCCGGACGCCGCTGCTGTCCGTTCTCATGGTCAGGGCCGGGTTCCACCACGCGGTCTTCCTGTTCGCCGGTGCGGTGACCCCGGCCGTGCTGGAGAACTCAGCCAGCGCCCTGGTCACCGACTTGTCGCACTTCAGGTTCCATCGATGATCGTTACTCGCGGCCTGACCAAGCGCTACGGGCACCTGCTCGTGGTGGATCACGTCGACCTGGACGTCCGGGAGGGTGACCGGTACGGCTTCCTCGGCCCCAACGGGTCGGGGAAGACCACCGTGGTCCGGATGCTGCTCGGCCTGGTCTACGCGACCAGCGGCGAGATCACGGTGCTGGGCCAGCCGGTGCCGAAACGGGCCGCCGAGGTGCTGCCCTCGATCGGTGCGCTGGTGGAGGGCCCGTCCGCGTACGGGCACCTGTCCGGGCGGGCCAACCTGGCCCTGATCGACGCCGCGGGGAAATCGGGCCGCCGCCGGACCCGGGACAGCCGGATCGCCGCCACCCTGGACCGGGTGGGCCTGGGCGGCATCGACAACCGCCCGGTCAAGCGGTACTCCCTCGGCATGCGCCAGCGGCTCGGCCTGGCCGCCGCGCTGCTGCGCACCCCGAAGCTGCTCATCCTGGACGAGCCGACCAACGGGCTGGACCCGCAGGGTATCCGGGAGATCCGCGACCTGCTGATCGAGCTCAACGCGGCCGGCACCACCGTCTTCCTGTCCAGCCATCAGCTCAGTGAGGTCGAGCAGCTGTGCACCCGGGTCGGCATCGTGAACCGGGGCCGGCTGGTCCGGCAGGACGACCTGGAAACGCTGCGCGCGCTGACCGGGCGCTCGATCGTGCACACCCCCGACACCGACCGGGCCCGTGAGGTGCTGGACGGCCAGATCGAGCGGGCCGAATCCGGCCGGCTGGTGGTCGCCGACGCGGATACCGCGGCGCTCAACTCCCGGCTGGTCGCCCACGGCGTGCGGGTCACCGAGATCGCCGCCGAGCGGCGGTCGCTGGAAGACGTGGTGCTCTCGGTGACCGGCTCAGGCTCTGACCGGGTCGACGCCGGAGAGGGGGAGCGCGGATGATCCGCGTCGAGCTGGCGAAGCTGGTGCGCCGCCCGCGCAGCTGGGTGAGCCTCATCCTGCTGTGCGGCCTGCCCGTGCTGGTCGCCGTGTTCGTCGCGGTGACCCACCTGGCACCGCCCCCGGGCCAGGGCCCGGCCCTGCTGTCCGCGGTGCTGTCCAGCGGGTCGCTCTACCCGGCCGCCGCGCTCGCGATCGTGCTGCCCATCTTCCTGCCGGTGGCGGTCGCGGTCGTGGCGGGCGATTCCATCGCGGGTGAGGCCGGGTCAGGCACCCTGCGCTACCTGCTGGCCCGGCCGGTCGGCCGGACCCGGCTGCTGGCCGCCAAGCTGGTCGCGCTCATCGTGTACACGCTGTCGGCGGTGATCCTGATCGCGGTGACCGCCTACCTGACCGGGATCGCGCTGTTCGGCGCGCAGCCCGTGGCGGCCACGCCCGGCGGCCTGACCACCTCCAACATCGCGGCGACCTCGCTGTCCGGCAGCGGGCTGACCCCGGCGGATATCGCGCTGCGGACCGTCGGGGCGGTCGCCTTCATCGCCGTGTCCATGCTGGGCGTGGGCGCGATCGCGCTGTTCCTGTCCACCATCACCGACTCCGCCCTCGGCGCGGCCCTGGGCGCGCTGGCCGCCCTGATCACCAGCGAGGTGCTGGTCACCCTGAACGCCGCGTCGGCGGTCGATCCTTACCTGCCCACCCGGTACTGGCTGGCCTGGATCGACTTCTTCCGCGACCCCATCGTCTGGCGGAACATCGAGCGGGGCTTCGCCGTGCAGGGCGTCTACGTGGTGGTGTTCCTGGCCGCGTCGTGGGCGCACTTCGCCACCAAGGACATCACCAGCTGACTCAGCCCGGACCAGCTGACTCAGCCCGGGCCGGCGGCCTGCAGGCACACCCGGTTCCGCCCGGTCTCCTTGGCCTGGTAGAGGGCGTGGTCGGCGGCCGCCAGCAGCTCCTCGAGGTCAAGCCGGGAGGATCCGAGGGCGGCGACGCCGATGGAGATGGTGACCCGCAGCGGATCGTTCCCGCCCGTACTGTGGCCGCCGGGGCCGTCGCTGACCGGGGTGGCGATCCGGGAAATCTTCTCGCGGACCCGCTCGGTGATCTGGCGGGCTTCGGCGGCGCCGGTGCCGGGCAGCAGGATGGCGAACTCTTCGCCGCCGAACCGGCCGGTCAGATCGCCCTCACGCAGCAGCGCAGCTCAGGGCGCGGGCGATGGCGGCCAGCACGGCGTCCCCGGTCAGGTGCCCGAAGGTGTCGTTGACGTTCTTGAAGTGATCGATGTCGGCGATCGCCACGGCGAGCGGTGTCCGGGTCCGGGCCGCGCGGGCGGTCTCCAGCCGGGCTTCCCGCAGCCAGGTGCCGGCGTTGAGCAGGCCCGTCTTGGCGTCGATGCGGGAGGCGTCCACCAGCTGGGCGTGCCGGAAGGAACGGTGCAGCAGCGCGACTAAAGGCAGGGCGGCCAGGGCCAGGAACGGGCTGCCGGTGGCCGCGCGGGCGACCATGATGCCGACGGAGAGCTCGGCGGCGTCGTGGAACAGGGGCTCGCGGGTGAACAACTGCGCGCGCACGCTGGCGGCCGGATCGGCGCCCTTCACCGCCGTCATCACCAGGACCTTGTTGACCGCCGACTTGAGCACGCCGCACGCGGCCGCGGCCAGAGCCCAGGCCAGCACCCGGGCCTGGGCGTCCGGCACCGACCCGGCGATCACCGGCTCGACCCCGTGGAAGGCCGCGGAGGCCGCGCCGTAGGACAGGCCCACGGCCGCGGCCGTGAATACGCGCCGGTGCACCAGCGTGGCCCGGACCCGCCACTGCACCAGGACCATCCGGGGAATGGGCACCAGGAGCCCGTACAGGGGAGGAAGCAGCAGGGCGAGCGGCAGTTCCCAGATCGCGTGCACGTCCTTGACCAGGCCCGCGGGCTCGCCGGCCCGGTGGGTCAGCTCCACCGTCAGCAGGTTGCAGGCCAGCAGGACGGCGGCCAGCTCCAGATCCGCGCCGCGGAACCGGGTGACCGCGGCACAGGTCCCGATTACGATGAGGTCCGCGCCGATCACGGCCGTGATGAACGCCACTAACCAGCCGGGCAGCTCCCCGACCTGCCACCGATGACTGCAAGCAATTATGCGGTTTCTCATGGTAATGGCGATAAGGCCTATTTGTTACGCTCTCGGATAGATGTATCTGGGGCTCCACGCGGGTATCTGGGGTTCTGGAGGCCGGGTAACTTCCGCCAGGAAGGGGGTGGCCGGCATGCGCGGCGAAGGCTGGACGTGAACGATCGCGCGAGACGGCGGGCACGCCGCGGACACTAAGGCCGGTGCGTCCCCCGTTGTATCGCACCTGGATAAACGTAGTGAACACTGGCGAATATGTCACCAGTCAGAATGAGTAGGGTGGGGATGTTCTGCCGCTGCTCGTCCTGATTTTACTTTCAAGTGCGTATAAGCATTTGGTACACGAATGACCATCTGGCGGGCCTGTGTTAACCGGAGGGGCCGGGGCGTTTGCTGTGTACCAGGCGTCCAGAGTGTCGAGTTCGGCGACGAGCCGGCGCGCGAACTCGGTGGCCCAGTAATGGGTCTCACGCGGGAACCGCTTCACCTCACGGCGGGTCACGTACCCCGCGTCCTCCAGGTGGCGAAGCCGGTCGCGCATGACCTTCCAGGTGAGCTGGTGCCCGTCACAGGCCTGCTCATTGATCGCATCCAGTAGCTCGGTGGGGCGGCTGCTGCCCTCGGCCAGGTTGGCCAGAATGGCCAGATCCCACCGGCCCCTGATGCTGGCCAGGAACCGCATGAAGTGCTGCCAGTTCACCGTGCGGCTCCCCCCGATCTCCGCGAGATTCGCGGGGGCCTGCCTCCCGCGTCACGCCACCGGCCGGTAATGTGACGTAAGGTCTGGTCCGGCAGTCTCGGTGGCCAGGGGAAAAAAGGATCATCGCGAGGCTGGGAGCGACTCATAGTCGTCCAGGAAAGCACAGCGGTGGGGGGCAGGGCGGAACTGTGAGTTCCCATCACGCTGGGGCGCCTGGCGGCCAGCCGGCCAGGACAGGGAATGCCGGCCTGGTGGACTCCGCTGAGGCCGCCTGGAGAAGGCGGGGCGAACTCAGCGACCTGTTGCTGAGTTGCCGCTCGCGGCTGCTGCGAGCGGACGGCGAGGGGCACGAACGAAGCCTTCGCCAGCAGGATGTGGCGGACCTCATCGGCATCAGCGTGCGGTACTACGCCTCGTTCGAGCGCGGTGAGATCGATAATCCGAGCGTCCATCTGGTTGAATCGATCGCGTCCGCGCTCCGCATGAGCATTGCCGAGCGCTCCGCCCTGCACGTGCTGGCCGTGGGTCACGACCCGCCCATGCCGGCCCGGCTGACCGGATTCCCGGCGTCGCCGCCCGTGGTCCCCGTGCCGCTGCGTGACCTGGTCCGGCGGCTCGACCCCACGCCGGCCGCGATCACAGACGAGATGTGGACCATCCTCGTCCGTAACGCCGCCATGACCTCCTGGGTCGGGGAGTATTTCGACCGGGTGCCCCCCGATCAGCAGAACCTGATCCTGTACCTGTTCAGCCCGGAGGCGGGGCACATCGTGTCCGACCTGCAGACCGCGCGGCGGGCGGCCCTGGCTGGGCTGCGCTACCAGTTCGCGCGGAACATCGCCAGCCCCCGGTTCGCCGCCCTGGTCGAGCGGCTGCTGGCTACCGGTCCGGAGGCCCGGGAGCTGTGGAAGCGCCATGAGGTGGAAATCCCGCGAAAGCTTTACTGTCAGCGGGTGCACAGCCCAGGGGGCTTGACGGCCGAGGTGAGCGTGGTGTTCACCGCGCTGTCGTCGCGCCTGTCGCTCCTGGTCGCCATGTTGCCGCAGGGCACCTAACGCACCAGAAGGTGCGCGTGATCGCACCCGGATGTGCGCATGGCGGACCCATTGAGGTAGGACCGTAACCCCGTGTAGACACGAGATGAGGAAGCACACGGCGGTGATGTCCACTCGCGACGGGAGCCGGGATCTTGATGGTGCAGCGGCATCTGCAGGTCGCCGGGTACGGATCCGCGGCTGGGCAGGGAGCCGCCCCTGCGGCGCACGGCTGCCTGGTCTGGGGGCCTGATCTGGTGGCCGGCCGACGTCCCTCGGGGGAGGGGGCGGCACGGTGACCCGCGGCCCGACAGCTGGGGGCGGGCCGCGGGTCACCTACCACCGCGCATCCACCACGGGGTCATCCAGCACAGTCGGACGCCGTCGGCACCCGGACCGGGCCGGAGCCGAGCGCCTGCAGGACCATCGCGGTGACGGCCGGGTTGGTCGGCAGCTGGGAGTGGCTGACCTGCACGGCCGGGCACACCGACTGGATGGGCACGTTGAGCGCCCCGGCCAGCCGCGCGGAGTCCGGCGGGGTGACCGTCGTGTCGTCGGTAGTCCACAGCGACAGCCAGCGCGGCCGCGGTGGCACGGCCGTCGCGTCCAGCCGGGTGAGCAGCCTGCTGCCCCGCACCAGCTGCTGGCACGCGGCCGGGCACGCGCCGGGCACGAACGCCTCCGCCGCGGAGGCCAGCTCGGTGCCGTGGAACGGGGCGCCCAGGGTGATCACCCGCCGGGCCTTGTGCGCGCCGCCGTCCTCCCGGGCCCACAGCAGGGTGGTGACCCCGCCCGCCGAGTAACCGATCACGTCCACTGAGGGCGCGCCGCCGCGCAGCGCCCGGTTGACCGCGGCGTTCAGCACGCTGGCGTCGGCGATCAGGCTGCCGGTGCCGTTACCGGGCAGGTGCAGCACGGTCGCCACCCGGCCGGTCGCCCGGATCCGGCGGGCCAGGGCGGACAGCGAGCCCCGGCTCCCGCCGTACCCGGGGACCAGCAGCACCGGCCCGGGCCGGTCCTGCCGGGGAGTGCCGGCCGCGGGCGGCGCCTGCTGGCCGTCCCCGCCGGACACGAGCACGCTGACCACCACCGCCACCACGATCACCACGACCAGTCCGGCCACGCCCGCCACGAACAGCCGGCGCCGCGGCGAAAGCCGCCCGAGGAGGGGTGCCACGCTCACCCCCCGCCATGATCACGGTCAAAAAGGGGTGCCAGGTGGCAGAAATTGACCGTGATCATGAGGGCGGGGGCGGGCCGGGGCGGGGTCATGAGGGCGGAAGCGGGCGGGGTCATGAGGGACTGGCTCCGGTCGTGGAGGCGGACAGGCTGCGGGGGTCGCGGGCGGGCCAGGCGCCGCGCCCGGCGAAGTCCAGGAAGCGGTCCACCGCCTCGTTGAATAGGTGCGGCTCCTCCAGGTTCGCGGTGTGCCCGGTGCGGGGCAGCACGGCCAGCCCCGCGGTGGGAATGGTGCGCTTGAGCATGAGCGCCACGTCCAGGCAGCTCTCGTCCTCATCGCCCGCCAGCACCAGCAGCGGCGTGCCGATCCGGGCCAGCTCGTCGCGCAGCGCGTACAGCGACGGCCGGCCCGCCTGCACGCCGCGCATGGTCAGCGCGGAGCCCAGCGCCGAGTGCCCGGCCAGCGCGTCCGCGAACTCGGCCCAGCCGCGCGGGTTCTTGTTCTGGAACTGCACCCGGGCCGGGCCGACCGCGTACCAGCGCGCGACCTGCTCAGACCCCTCGTTCTCAAACGCCGCCGCGATCGCCTCGCACTCGGCCCGGAACGCGGCCTGGCGCTCCGGGGCCGCACCGTAGCCTGTCCCGGCTGCCACCGTGGACAGCACCCGGTCCGGATGCCGGAGGGTCAGGTGCAGCGCGGCGAAGCCGCCCATGGACAGGCCGACCACGTGCGCGGCGGGGATGCCCAGCCCGTCCAGCACGTCGACCGCATCGGCCACCGCGCGTTCCTGGGAGTAGGCCGCGGGATCGGCGGGCACCCCGGACGGCGGGTAGCCCCGCGCCGCGTAGGTCACGCAGCGGTAGCGCGCCGAGAAGTACCGGACCTGCGGCTCCCAGCTCCGGTGATCCCCCGCGAACTCGTGCAGGAACAGCAGCGGGGCGCCGTGGCCCGTGCTCTCGGCGTGCAGGCTGATCCCGTCGCCCGTGGTAATGCCCGTGGTGGTGGTGCCCGTGGCGGTGTTCAGCATCGGCGGTCCGGGCTCCCCATGATGTGCTGGTACGTGCCGGCCGCCGCGGCCACGGGATCAGCCGCCCGGAGCGCCGCCACGATCACGTCGTGCTGGCGGGCGGACTCCGCGTGCGTCCGGGCCACCTTCGGGCCGCCGTGCAGGGACGCCCACAGCAGCCGCATCAGGGACAGCAGCAGCGGGCTCCGCGCATACTCATACACGGTGAAATGGAACTCCCGGTTCAGGACGGCGTACCTCGGGTCGTCTTCTCCCATGGCCCGCATCTGGTCGTTCAGCTCCTCCAGCCGGGCCAGGCCGGCCGCGTCGATCTTGCGCGCGGCCAGTGAGGCGCCGAGCGACTCCAGCGCCGCGCGGATCTGGAAGTTCTCCTCGACCGGGCCGTCGTCCGGCTCCACCACGGTGAACCCGCGGTGCGTGTCGCCGATCACCAGTCCCTCGGACTCCAGCCGCCGCATCGCCTCGCGCACCGGCGTCTGGCTGACCTGGAACCGCTGGGCCAGGTCCCGCTGCCGCAGCTGCTCGCCCGCGGCCAGCTCCCCGGTGATGATCTGCTCCCGGATGAGCGCCGCCACCATGTCGGTCTTGCTCACGTAGCCGGGCCCCGGGAGAACCCGTCCCGTCTCGCTGGCCCGTGCTTTGGCTGCCCGTGCTTTGGCTGCCTGTGCTTTGGCTGGCCGTGGTCATCTGCCGCCTCCGTTAGTGGCGAGTTCCTGCACCCGGGCCGGGGTGAGCGGCAGCCGCCCGACACTGCCTGCCAGGCCCAGCGCGTCCCGTACCGCGCTGGCCAGCACGGCGCCGGCGGCGGAGACCCCGCCCTCGCCCGCCCCGCGCACCCCCAGCGGGTTGCCCGGGGCCGGTGAATCCTGGGTGATCAGGACGTCGATCGGCGGCACCTCGGCCGCGGTCGGCATCCGGTAATCCATGAACGTGGCCGACTGCGGCTGCCCGTTCTCGTCGTAGCAGAACTCTTCGAGCAGCGCGCCGCCGATGCCCTGGGCCGCCCCGCCGCGCAGCTGGCCGGCCACCAGCGCCGGGTTGATGGCCCGCCCGACCTCGTAGGCGACCAGGTAGCGGAGGACCTGGACCGCGCCGGTGCCCGGGTCCACGTCCACCACGGCGATGTGCACCCCGTACGGGTAGGTCATGTGCGTCACCTCGAACCGGCGCCGTGCCGACAGCCCGGCCGGCTCCCCGGGCCGCAGGTAGGGGCTGGCCGGCGCGGCGGCCTGGGCCACCTCGGCCAGCGTGACGGCCGCGCTGGGATCGCCCCGGACACTGATCCGGCCGTTCTCGCTGACCAGGTCGCCCGGGGCGGCCTCGAGCATCCGCGCGGCGACTTCCGCGGCCCGGTCCCGGACCGCGCCGGCCGCCGCGTGCACCGCGCTGCCCGCCACCACCGTGGACCGGGACGCCCACGACCCGCCACCGAACGGCTGCCGCTCGGTGTCGCCGTTGACCACGCTCACCTGGTCCGGGTGCACGCCCAGGGCGTCCGCGGCGATCTGGGCCAGCACCGTCTCGATGCCCTGGCCCAGCGAGGTACCGCCGGAGAACACATGCACCGCCCCGGTCCGGCTGACCATCACGTCCGCGGTCTCCTGGGGGCCGAGCCCGCTCTTCTCCAGGAAGGCGGCCACCCCGAGCCCGCGCCGCCGGCCCGCCCGGCGGCCCCGCTCCACCTCACCGGGGTAACCGAGCCGGTCCGCTTCGGCCTGGGCCGCCGCCAGCAGCGCCGGGTAGTCGCCCGCGTCCAGGACGACATCGGTGCCCAGGGTGCTCATCGACCGCTGGCACGGCAGTTCCCCGGGGTGAAGGAGGTTGCGGGAGCGAATTTCGTTGCGGCTGATTTTCAGTTCGTACGCGGCCACGTCGAGCAGTTGCTCGCGCGCGGCGCTGCCCTCGAACCGGCCGGGCGCGCGGTAGGTACCACACGGGGTCTTGCTGGTCAGCACCACCTGGATCCGGCCCCGGTAGGCGGGCAGCCGGTACGGGCCGGGGAGCATGGCCACGGTCAGCTCGGGCACGATGATCCCGTGGGTGCGGCAGTAGGCGCCGTTGTCGTGCACGATGTCGTCACGCAGCCCGAGGATCCGGCCGCCGGAGTCGAAGGCGCCGGCGATCCGGTGGGCCTGCTGCCGGGAGTGGTTCACCGCCACCAGGTGCTCGGCCCGGTCCTCCACCCACATCACCGGCCGGCGCAGCGTCCGGGCCAGCCACGGGACCAGGAAGTCCTCCGGGTAGAACTCACCGCGCGCGCCGAACCCGCCGCCAGCGTCCACCGCGTGCACGTGGATCTGGGTCTCGTCCATGCCGAGCAGCGAGCCGAGCAGGTCCCGGTTGAACACGGGCACCTTGGTCATCCCGAAGATCGACAGTGCGCCGGTGGCCGGGTCCACGTCGGCCAGCAGCGCGCGCGGCTCCAGCGGGACCGCGCCGTGCCGCCCGATTTCCACCTCGATCTCCACCACGTGGTCGGCCCGGGCGAACGCCCCGGCCACATCCCCGAAGCCCAGGGTGAAGTCGGCGGCCACGTTGCCGCCGGGGAACAGCGCCGGGGCGTCCGGGGCGGCGGCCGCCGCGGCGTCCAGCACCGCGGGCATCTCCTCGATATCGGTGTCCACCAGTTCGGCGGCGTCCTCGGCCGCGTACGGGTCGCCGGCCACCACCACCGCCACCGGCTCGCCCACGTACCGCACGGTGCCGGCGGCCAGCACCGGCTGCAGGTAGGGCCGCAGGTCGGCGTCCTGGACCTGGAGCCGGACCGGGATGGCCAGGCCGGCCGGCAGGCTGGCCGCGGTCACCACCGTCACCACGCCGTCGGCCCGGGCGGCGCGGCCGGTCCGGACCGCGCGCAGCCGGCCGTGCGCCACCGGGGAGCGGACTACCCGGGCCCAGAGCTGGCCGGGCCGGGCGAAATCCGCGCCGAACCGGCCCTGGCCGCGAAGCAGCCGGGGGTCTTCTTTGCGAGCTATGCTCGCGCCGATAACACTGCGCGGGAGGTTCGTGCCGATCATGGGCGCTCCGCGGTGCGCCGCCGCCGGGCGGTCTCCAGCACGGCCTCGACGATGCCCTGGTAACCGGTGCACCGGCACAGGTTGGCCGCGACCACCTCACGGATCTGCTGCTCGCTGAGCTCGGCGGCGTCCGCGCCCTGGGCCTCCTGCTCGGCCAGGTAGCCCTCGGCCAGCATGAGGAATCCCGGCGTGCAGAACCCGCACTGCAGGCCGTGCCGGTCACTGAACGACTGCTGCAGGTCGGACAGGTCCTCCCCATCCGCCAGGCCCTCGACCGTGGCGACCTCCTGGCCGTCCGCCTGCACCCCGAACATCAGGCAGGCCCGGGCGGGCACGCCGTCCACCAGTACCGTGCACGCCCCGCAGATGCCGTGCTCGCAGCCCAGGTGGGTGCCGGTGTAGCCGAGGTCGTGCCGGAGCATGTCGGCCAGCGTCCGCCGGGATTCGACGGCCAGCTCGTGCTCCTGGCCGTTGACCCGGAGCCTGATGAGATGCAGATCCTTCATCCGGTACTCCTGGCCGGGATCGCGGCGCAGATGTCCCAGGGCCGCACCGGGATGTGCTCGATGCTGGCCTGCGAGCCCGCTCCGGCCAGCGCGTCGTTGACCGCGTTGAGCACCGCGGCCGGGGCGCCGATGGTGCCGCCCTCGCCCATGCCCTTGGCCCCGGTCTCGCTGAACGCGGACGGCGTCTCCAGGTGGACGATCTCGATGGGGCAGATCTCCGCGGCCGTGGGGGCGAGGTAGTCCATCAGGGTGGCGCTGCCCGGCTGCCCGTCGGGGTCGTAGCGGACCTGCTCCAGCAGGGCGGCGGCCACGCCCTGGGTCACCCCGCCGCGGACCTGCCCGTCCACGATCACCGGGTTGATCACCACGCCGCAGTCCTCTACGACCAGGTAGCGGCGGAGCCGGATCTCCCCGGTACCCGGGTCGATGGCGACCAGGGCCGCGTGGCAGGCGTTGGAGAACGTGCCCGGCGGGTCGAATGTCTCCCGGGCCTCCAGGCCGTACCGGAGCCCCTCCGGCAGCCGGTGCGCCTGGAAGTGCACGATCCGGGCCAGCTCGCTGACCGGAATGGCGGCACTCTCGTCACCGCGGACCCCGGCCAGGCCGTCGCTGAGCTCGATATCGGCGGGGCTGGCTTCCAGGAGGTGCGCGGCCACCTGCCGGAGCTGGGCAGCCACGCCGTCCGCGGCCCGGCGGGCCGCCCCGCCGCCGATCACGATCGAGCGGCTGCCCCAGGTGCCCCAGCCGTAGGAGGCCAGGTCGGTGTCGCCCTGGCGGAGCCTGACCTGCGCCGGGTGCACGCCGAGCCGGTCCGCCACGATCTGGGCGAACGTGGTCTCGTGCCCCTGGCCGTGCCCGCAGGTCCCGGTGGTCACGATGACCCCGCCGGAGGGATCCATCCGGACCGCGGCGGTGTCGTACCCGGGGGTCATCCGCATCCGCCGCTGCGACATGGTCGGGGTGCCATAGGCGGTCCGCTCGGAGAAGCAGGAGTAGCCGATCCCGGCGAGCCGCCCGGTGGCCCGCAGCCGGTCCCGTTCCCCGGGCCAGCCTGCCTCGGTGATCCGCTTCTCGGCCAGGTCGAGGGACTCGGTGTAGCTGCCCTCGTCGTAAGTGATGCCGTTG
Source organism: uncultured Actinomycetes bacterium (assembly GCA_963837335.1). Lineage (GTDB taxonomy): Bacteria > Actinomycetota > Actinomycetes > Streptosporangiales > Streptosporangiaceae > RYN-230. The sequence continues at coordinate 115,046 of CAWINS010000079.1, forward strand.
CAGCTGGTGTACGGGAACTCGCCGGGGCCGATCATGTTCCGGCGGCGGACGGCCAGCGGGTCCAGGCCGAGCTGCCCCGCGGCCTTCTCCATGATCCGCTCCATGACCAGCACCAGCTGCGGGCGGGACACGCCGCGATAGGGCGCGGTGGGCGCCTTGTGGGTGGTGATCGCGCGGCCGCGGGCCCGGTAGGCGGGCACCTTGTAGATGCCCGGCAGTTCGGTCGCGGCCATCAGCGGCTCGACCGCGCAGGTGAACGGGAACGCGGAGTACGCGCCCACGTCGCACTCGATGTCGGCGGCCAGCCCCAGGATCTGGCCATCCTGGCCGAACGCGGCGCGGATCTGGTAGCGCTGCTCGTGCCCGTGGAACGAGGCGGTCAGGTTCTCCTGCCGGTCCTCCACCCAGCGCACCGGGCGGCGCAGCCGCAGCGCGATCCCGGCCAGCGTGACCTCCTCCCGGCCCGCCACGCACTTCAGCCCGAACCCCCCGCCCACGTCCGGGGCGATCACCCGGACCTGCTGCTCGCCGACCCCGAACGCCTGGGCGACCGCGGACCGGACCTGGTGCGGGACCTGGGTGGAGACGTGCATGACGACCTGCTGGTCCCGCTCATCCCACTCGGCCAGGCAGGCCCGGCCCTCCAGCGGCATGGCGGCCAGCCGGCCGCTGCTCAGGGTGGCGGTGACGACTGTCGGCGCCTCATCGAAGATGGCTGCCAGCCGCTCGTCGTCGAACATGGTCAGGTCCACCAGGCAATTGCCGGGCGCGTGGTCATGCACCCGGGCGGCGGCCGGGGCGGTGGCGGCGTCCAGGCTGGCCACCACCGGCTGCGGGGACCAGTCCACGTCGACCAGTTCGATGGCGTCCTCGGCGAGATACGGATCCTCGGCCAGCACCACGGCCACCGGCTCGCCGACGTGCCGGACCTGGCCGATGGCCAGCAGCGGCAGCGCGGTCGGCACGAACTCGGGCCGTTCCAGCACGGCCAGCAGGGCCGGGTCGCCCAGGTCCGCGGCGGTGAACGCGGCGGCCACGCCGGGCCGGGCCAGGGCGCGGGAGGTATCGATCGGGCCGAACGTGGCCGCGGCGAACGGGCTGCGCACGAACGCCGCGTGCAGCGTCCCGGTGCGGGCCAGGTCGCCGGTGAACTTACCGCGGCCGAGCAGCATCCGCCGGTCCTGGGTCCGGGCCACGGGCGCGCCGACCCAGGTCATGAGCGGCGGGTGGCTTCCGTGAGGGCCCGCTCCACCAGGGTGGCGGCCAGCTTCTTGCGGTACGCGGCGCTCCCGTGCCCGTCTGCGGCCGGGTCGATCTGGGCGGCGGCCATCTCGCCGGCGGCGCGCCAGGTGGCGGCGGTCGCGGGCTGGCCACGCAGGTCCGCGGTGTCTACCACGAACGGCAGCGGGCCGGTGCCGCCGAGGACGACCCGGACCTCGCGCGCAGTGGCGCCCGCGTCCTCCAGGTCGGCGGTCACGGCCGCGGCGACGACCGCGAAATCCCCCTGGCGCTGGGCGAACTCGGTCAGCGCGGCATACTTGGCGGACCGCGGGAAGTGCACCTCGGTGATCATCTCGTCCGGCTCGGCGGCGGTCGTGTAGAAACCCTCGAAGAACTCCGCCGCCGGGACCGAGCGCTGCCCGCCCGGGCCGGTCAGGATCACGTTTGCCTCGAGCAGCACGGCGAGCAGGCACCACTCCGCGGCCGGGTCGGCGTGCGCGATGCTGCCGCCGAACGTGCCCCGGGCCCGGATCGGGTAATGCCCGATCCACCGGGCCGCCCGGGGCAGCACCCCGAAGCCGTCCAGCACCGCCGGATCACGGCACAGTTCGACGGTGCGGTGCCGGGTCAGCGCGCCGATCCGCAGGCCGTCGGGGCCGGCCCGGAGGTACTCCAGGCCCGGGATCCGGGTCACATCCACCAGCACGGCCGGCCGGGCCAGCCGGAAGTTCATCATCGGGACCAGGCTCTGCCCGCCGGCCAGGATTTTCGCCCCGTCCCCGTGGTCGGCCTCCCCGTGGTCGGCTGGCGGGTGGTCGGCCGGCGGGTGGTCGGCGAGCGCGTGTTCGGCCAGCAGCGCGACGGTCTCCGGTACGGAGCGAGTGCGGTAGTAGCTGAACGGGGCGGGCTTCAACCGGCCTCCTCCCGGGGAGTACTCCGATTTGGTATACCATATGTCAAGGACGCCGCCGATGGCGCTTTGCCGGGAGTTGCCGATGCCGCACCCGTCTGTCCTGGCGGAGACTGTGCTGGTCGCACCGGGTCTGCCTGGGTCGGGCCGGTCCACGCCTGGCACGTCCGGGCCTGGCCGCGTCCGGGCCGAGCCTGTCCGGGCCGGGCCCGTCTGAGCCAGGGCAGTCGGGGCCGGGCCCGTCGGGCCTGAGCCAGTCGGGGTACCTCAGAGTGCGGCTGGCCCGCCCGGAGCGCCGCAACGCGCTGGACGCCGGCATGACCCGCGCCCTGCTGGACATCGTCCGCGCTGACCCCGCCGTCCCGGTGCTGATCGAGAGCACCGACCCGGCTGCGTTCTGCGCGGGCGCCGACCTGACCGTGCCGGACCGCGAGCGCGCCGAGGTCTCTGACCTGCTCTACCAGTGCTACGAGGCGATGGTGACCCGGCCTGGCCCGGTTATCGCGGTGGTCGAGGGGCCGGCCGTCGGGGGCGGCGCGCAGCTCGCCGGGGCCGCGGACCTGCGCATCGCCGGCCCACGTGGGCGGTTCCGCTGGGTCGGCCCGCCCGGCCGGGACCTGGCGGTGGGCGCCTGGCTGCTGCCGGACCTTATCGGCCGGGGCGCCGCCCTGGAGCTGACCCTGACCGGCCGGTGGGTGGAGGCCGCGGAGGCGCAGCAACTGGGACTGGTGAACCTGGTCGTGGATGAACCCGGAAAGGTGGCCGCGAAACTAGCCCAGGGGCTGCTGTCCCGCGGTGCCGGTGCGGCCGGGAACGTGAAGCTGATCGCCTCGGCCGGCGGGCTGCTGGAACGGTTGCGGGCCGAGCGGGAGGCGAACCGGGCGGCCTGGGGCGGAGCGTGACGGGCGGTGAGGCGGCGGACCGGGACGTTCCGGACCGGGGCATCCCGGGCGGTCCATGGACCTCGGCGGCCGCGTGGAGCCGGGCGGGGTGGCGGGTTCATCTGGCCGCTGGTGCCGCCGGGGCTGGTGACGGGCCCGGCGGCGGTGACGGGCCCGGGGCGGTGACGCGCCCGGGGGGCGTGACTGGGCCGGGGAACGTGACGGGCCCGGGGCGGTGACTGGGCCGGGGCGGCCACGATCCCGGAGCTCGCCGCCCGGTCCGCGCAGCGGGTGCCGCACCGGGTCGCGGTCAGCGTGGACGGCCAGCCGGTCACCCACAGGCAACTGGACGCCGAGGCCAAGCAGGTCGCCGGATGGCTCGCGGGCCGGCTGGATCGGGGGGAGCGGATGCTGCTGGCCGCCGGGACGAGCTTGGGCTTCCTGCGCTGGTACCTCGGGGCGCTCCGCGCGGGCGTGGTCGTGGTGCTGGCCAATCCCGGATACACCGCCGCCGAGCTGGGGCACCTGGTGGCCGACTCCGGGGCACGGCTGGCGGTCGCCGATCCGGTCCCGGCGCAGCGGCTGGCTGGTCTGGATCTGGCCGGCCTGCGGATCGTGCCGGCCACGAACCGGCCTGAGGAAGCCCCCGCGGTGCCGCCGCGTGCTCTCCCCGCCCTGGAGGACATCGCGCTGCTCGCCTACACCTCCGGCACCACCGGCCGGCCCAAGGGCGTGCCGCTGACCCACGCGCAGCTCGCCGCGTCCATCCGGGGGGCCATGGCCGCCTGGCGGTGGACCGCCGGCGACGTGCTGGTGCACGCGCTGCCCCTGTTCCATCAGCATGGCCTGGGCGGCGTGCACGCCACGCTCATCGCCGGGTCCACCGCGCACCTGCAGTCCAGGTTCGACCCGGCCGGCCTCATCGCCGCGGCGCGGGCCGGGGGCGGAACGGTGCTGTTCGGCGTGCCCGCCACCTACCGGGCGCTGCTCGACTCGGCCGTAGGCACCTCTGCGGCCGAGGCGCCGCTACTGGCCAGCCTGCGCCTCGCGGTCTGCGGCTCCGCCCCGCTCAGCCCGGCCCTGGCCGCCCGGCTGCCTGGGCTGCTTGGCCGGCTGCCGCTGATCCGCTACGGGACCACGGAAACCGGCCTCGACGTCTCCAACCCGGTAGATGCGCCCCGCCCAGATACCGCCGGCCTGCCGCTGCCCGGAGTGGAATGCCGGATCTGGTCCGCGGGCCGGGAGGCGCCGCCCGGCACGGACGGCGAGATCCACCTGCGCGGCCCGCAAGTCTTCGCCGGGTACTGGCACGACGTCACGGCCACGGCGGAGGCCTTCACGGCCGACGGCTGGTTCCGCACCGGCGACCTCGGGGTCATCGACCCCGCTTGCGGTCATCTGGTCATCCGGGGCCGGACCAAGGAGCTGATCATCAGCGGCGGGCTGAACGTCTACCCGCGCGAGGTGGAGCTCGCGCTGGAGCAGCACCCGTCGGTGGCCGAGGCGGCAGTCGCGGGACTGCCCCACCCGAAGTGGGGTGAGCAGGTGACCGCCTGGATTGTGCCCCGTCCCGGCGCCACCGTCAACGAGGCTGAACTGGTGGCCCACGCGAGGACCCTTCTGGCCGCCTACAAGTGCCCGAAACAGGTGTTCGGCGTGACCACGCTGCCCCGCAACCAGCTTGGCAAGCTCAACCGGGCGGCCCTCACCGCCACGTCCCGCCACCCCCCCGGATCATCCGCCCCGTAGCGATCCGCCCTGCCCGGCCGCTCAGATCCCAGCCCGGGCACGATCCGCCTCCACATATCACGCACGACGTGCGTCCCGGCGGGTGATTTGTCCGGTTAGGGCGAACGTTTCGCGTGATATGTCGGCGGGGTCCAAGATCAATGTGACTGGTGATGTGCATGGTGCGGCTGGATAGGGGCTCGGGGTGGCCGGGCGGCGCCCCGCGGTACCGTCGGCAGCCGTCCAGTCAGGTCCCAGGCAACCGCCGGGTCAGGGCCCAGGCGACGGTCGGGTCGGACCTCGGGCGGCCGTTCAGCCAGGTCGGGTGTCCCGCCGAGTCCGCAGCGTTCGGTGATATGTCCGTTATATATGGGCAGGCCACGAGCCTTCCGCCAAACTGATATTTGGTATACCATCCTGCCAGCACGCTACCGGAAGTGCCCGGCCAGGGCATGCACAGCTCCCCAGGTGCGTTGGAGGGCCTACACGGGCGTTACCGCGACGGCGTGCCCGCCACGGCGTTAGGTCTGGCCCGTGCCCGGCGGCCTGGCCGGCCGCGCACGGCGGAAGGGGTCTGCGGTGGATCTTCAGCTGGACGGAAAGGTGGCCCTGGTCACCGGGGCCAGCAAAGGTATTGGCCGGCACGTCGCCGAGCATCTCGCCGCCGAGGGCACCGAGGTGGCCATTACTGCCCGGACGCCCGGGCCGCTGGAACTCACGGCCAAGGAAATCCAGTCCGCTACCGGCCGCCGGGTGCTGGCGCTGGCCGGGGACATGAGCGTCACCCCGGACGTGGAGCGCTGCGTGGCCGCGGCCGAGGATCGCCTCGGCCCCATCGACATCCTGGTGACCTGCGCGGGCAGCTCGCCCGGCGGGTTGCTGGAGGACCTGACCGAAGACCAGTGGATGTCCAGCCTGAACCTGAAGTTCATGGGTTACGTCCGCACGGTGCGCGCCGTCATCGGGCAGATGCGCGAGCGGGGCACCGGGTCGATCGTGCTGGTTGTCGGGAACGACGGGCTCAAGCCCAGCTACTGGGAGATGACCGCGGGCGTGGCGAACGCGGCGGACATCAACTTCGCGTCGTCGGTCGCCGAACAGTACGGGCGATACGGGGTACGTATCAATACGGTGAACCCGGGCCCGGTGAACACCGACCGGTGGGACACGCTGGAGAAGGCGTTCGCCCGGGACAAGGGCGTAAGCCAGGACCGGGCGCACCAGCTGGCGGAGGAGTCGATCCCGTTCGGCCGGATCTGCGAGCCGGCCGAAGTCGCCGCGCTGGTCACCTTCCTCGCCTCACCGAGAGCCAGCTTCATCAACGGGGCCCACATCCCGGTGGACGGGGCCCAGCGTAAAGCGATCATGGACCGATAGGGATACAGGCTGTGCAGCTGACCAGCGCGATCCGTATCAGCCGGCCTGCGCCCGAGGTGCTCGACGCGCTGCTGGACGCCGGAACGGTGGCCGCCTGTCTGCCGGGCAGCCGCCTCATCGGCGAGGTCGCGGACAACACCTACGCCGGGGAACTGCGGCTGCGGATCGGCCCGATGCACGCGGTCTATGCAGGCACCGTGCGCCTCGACAACGCCGACCGGGATGCGGGCACCGCCACGCTGCACGCGTCCGGGTGGGAGCAGGGCGGCCAGGGCCGGGCGGACGCCAGCGTGACGTTGCGGGTGGAATCGCGCGGCGGCAGCACGCGCGTGCTGATCAGCGCCGACCTGATGATCAGGGGCCAGGTCGCCGAGTACGCCCCCGGTGCGATCGGCGACGTTGGCCAGCGCCTGGTCGAGCAGTTCGCCGGCAACGTCGAGCAGTTGCTCGCGACCCAGGCCGGCACTGGCACGGGGCGGCGCCACCCCGGGCGGCACCATCCAGGCCGGGAGCGGGATACCTCCTGCGGGCCGTCCCCGCTGGGCCCCCTCCTCGCGGCCCGATAAGCGGGCGGTCGCCGCCGCGGCCCTGCTGCTGGCCGGCGGGGCGCTGGCGGCCGGCGCGCTGGCCGTGGCCGTGTGGCGCCGCCGCCACCCGGAACTGTCCCTACTCCCCGATACCCCGTGGTACATCTCGCACGAAGGGGCCCGCCATGGCTAACCCAACGACCCAAGATGCCCAGCCTGAACTGAAACCGTTGCAGATTGAGGCCAACGGCATCAACGTCATCACCGATGCCGAGCGCAAGGGCCACCCGCACGACCTGTTCTGGCCCTGGTTCGCGGCCAACATCTCGGTTCTCGGCCTGGGCTATGGCGCGTTTGTGCTCGACTTCGGCGTCTCGTTCTGGCAGGCCATCGCGCTGGGGCTGATCGGGATCATCGTCTCCTTCCTGCTCTGCGGATTCATCGCGGTGGCGGGCAAGCGAGGCTCGGCACCGACCATGGTGCTCAGCCGGGCCGCCTTCGGGGTCCGCGGCAACAAGCTGCCCTCGCTGATCTCCTGGATGCTCACCGTGGGCTGGGAGACCGTGCTGATCATCCTGGCCACGCTGGCCACGGCCACCGTGTTCGAGCGGCTGGGCTGGGGCGGCGGCACCGTGGTCAAGGTCATCGCGCTGATCGTGGTCAGCGCGCTGACCGTGATCGGCGGGGTGATGGGCTTCGACCTCATCATGCGGATGCAGTCGGTGATCACCTGGGTCACCGGCATTCTCACCCTCGTGTTCATCGGGCTGGTGGCCGACAAGATCCACTGGCACACGGTGTCCGCGATCCCGGCCGGCTCGCCGCAGAAGTTCATCGGCGCGCTGGTGTTCGTGATGACCGGCTTCGGGCTGGGCTGGGTGAACGCGGCCGCGGACTACTCGCGCTACCTGCCGCGACGGTCCTCCAGCCGGGGCGTGATCGGCTGGACCACGTTCGGGTCCTCAATCGCCCCCATCGTCCTGCTGATATTCGGGCTGCTGCTGGCCGGCTCCTCGGCCAAACTGAGCAGCGCGATCGGCGCGGACCCCGTCGGGGCGCTGACCACCCTGCTGCCCACCTGGTTCCTGGTCCCGTTCGCGATCGTGGCGGTGCTCGGCCTGGTCGGCGGTTCGGTGCTGGACATCTACTCCTCGGGGCTGGCGCTACTCACCCTCGGAGTGCGCATCCCGCGCTACGCCGCCGCGCTGGTCGACGGCACCGTGATGGTGCTGGGCACCATCTACGTGGTGTTCGTGGCGCACAACTTCCTGCCCCAGTTCGAGGGGTTCCTGATCACCCTGGGCGTGCCCATCGCCGCCTGGTGCGGCGTCATGCTGGCCGACATCATGCTGCGCCACAAGGACTACGCCGAGCCGGACCTGTATGACCCGCGCGGCCGCTACGGTGACATCCGGCTCGCCCCGCTGGCCATCATCGTGATCGCCACCGGGATTGGCTGGGGCCTGGTCACCAACCTCAACGCGAGCTGGCTCACCTGGCAGGGCTACCTGCTCGGCCCGCTCGGCCTGGGCGGCAAAAATGGCGCGTGGGCCTTCGCGAACCTGGGGGTGCTGGTCGCGCTGGTCATCGGGTTCGTCGCCGCCTGGGCGCTCGACGTCGCCCCGGTGCGGTCCCAGGAATCCCGGCCCGCGCTCGCCCCGGCCACGGCCACGGGCCGTTGAGTAAACCCGCGGGCTGCCTGGCGGTCATCGACATGCAGCGGGTGTTCGGCGAGCCGGGCAGCGCCTGGCTCGCCCCGCGGTTCGGCGAGATCGTCAAACCCATCCGCGACCTGGTCGCGGCGTTCGGTCCGGACGTCGTGTTCACCCGGTTCATCGCGCCCGCCACCCCGGCGGGGGCCTGGCGGCGCTACTACGAGGCGTGGCCGTTCGCGCTCCAGCCACCGGACGCGCGGATCTACGAGCTGGTGGACGAGTTCGCCGCGGGCGCCGGGCCGACCGTGGACACGACCACGTTCAGCAAGTGGGGCCCGGAACTGGCCAGCCGCGTCGGCCCCGCCAACGAACTGGTGCTGGCCGGGGTGTCCACTGACTGCTGCGTGCTGTCCACCGCGGTGGCCGCGGCCGACGCGGGCGTCGCGGTCCGGGTCGTCGCCGAGGCATGCGCGGGAGTGGACGACGACAGCCACCGGAAGGCGCTGGACATCCTCCGGCTCTACGCCCCGCTGGTCGAGGTGACCAGCCTGGACGCTGTCCTGGGCGGATGACCCAGGGCCAGGCTGCCCCGGATCACGACCGCCAAGACCGCGCGGCCGGCGCGCTGTACGGGCTGGCCGTGGGTGACGCGCTCGGCATGCCCACCGAGTCGCTGCCCCGCCGCGAGATCGTGGCCCGGTACGGCCCGCTGCTGGAGGAGTTCGAGCCCGGCGCACCTGACCAGCCGCTCGCGCCGGGCCTGCCCGCGGGGAGCGTCACCGACGACACCGAGCAGGCGCTGCTGCTCGCGCACCTGATCATCTCGGGGAAGGGCGAGATTGACGAAGAGGACTTCGCCCGCCAGCTGCTGGCCTGGGAAGAGGACATGCGGGCCCGCGGCTCGCTCAGCCTGCTCGGCCCGTCCACGAAGCGGGCGCTGTCCGCGCTGCTCGCCGGGACTCCCCTCCTGGAGACCGGACGCAGCGGCACCACCAACGGCGCGGCCATGCGCATCACCCCGGTCGGCGTGGCCACCCCGGCCGGGGATCTCGACCTGCTCCTGCGGCGGGTGGTGACGGCCAGCCGGGTCACGCACAACACCGGGATCGCGCTGGCCGGGGCGGCCGCGGTGGCCGCGGCGGTCAGCGCGGGGGTGGCGGGAGCAACGGTGCCGCAAGCCGTCGGCGCGGCGGTGACCGCGGCCCGCCGCGCCGCGGGGCTCGGCTGCTGGGTCGCGGGCGCCGACGTAGCGGCCCGGATCAGCTGGGCCACCGGGCTGACCGCCGGGAAGCCCGCCGGCGAGGTCCTGGACGCGGTGGACACCCTGGTCGGCACCAGCCTGGCCACCCAGGAGTCGGTGCCCGCGGCGTTCGCCATGCTGGCCGCGGCTCCGGACGATCCGTGGCTGGCCGTCCGGATGGCCGCGTCGGCCGGCGGGGACACCGACACGATCGCGGCCATCGCCGGCGCGGTCGGCGGCGCCTGCCACGGGACGGCGGCCTTCCCGGAGCAGGCCCGGGCCACGGTCAGCGCGGTCAACGGGCTGCACCTGGACGAGGTGGCGGCCGCGCTGCTCGCGGTCCGTGACTCGTGATCGCGCCCATGAGCATCGAGCGGTTGCTGTATCTCGGCAACGTCGTAGTGGACATCGTGCTGGACGTGCCGGACCTGCCGCGGCGCGGCGGCGACGTGCTGGCCCGCGGCTCCCAGCTGACCCCGGGAGGCGGGTTCAACGTGATGGCGGCGGCGGCCCGGCAGGGTCTGCCCGTGGTCTACGCGGGGGCGCACGGGACCGGGCCGTTCGCGGACCTGGCCCGCGCCGGGCTGGCCGCGGAGGGCATCGAGGTGCTCCGGCCGGCCCGGCCGGATATCGACACCGGCTTCGTGGTCGCCATGGTGGACGACGCGGCCGAGCGGACGTTCGTGACCAGCCGGGGTGCCGAGGCCACGCTGACCGCGGCCGACCTGGCCGGCGTGACCGCCCGCCCCGGCGACGCGGCCGGCCTGTCCGGCTACGGCCTGGTGCACCCCAGCAACCGCGCCGCGCTGCTCGGCTGGCTGGCCCGGCTGCCCGCGGAGAACATGGTCGTGCTCGATCCCGGCCCGCTGGTCACGTCTATCCCGCCGGACGCACTGGACCGGGTGCTCCGCCGGGCGGACTGGCTGACCTGCAACGCGCGCGAGGCCTTCCTGCTGACCGGCGCGGCCCGCCCCGTTGATGCGCTGCGCGCGCTGGCGGATCGCGTCGCCGGTCACGGCCGTCCCGGTGCGGGCGTGCTGGTCCGCACCGGACCGGACGGCTGCCTGCTGGCTTTTTCCGCAACGAACACCGTCGCGGTGCCCGGCTTTCACGTCACCGAACTCGACTCCAACGGGGCGGGCGACACGCACACCGGAGCCTTCATCGCCGCCCTGGCCACCGGGGCGGACGCCCGGCAGGCAGCCCGGTACGCCAATGCCGCGGCCGCGCTCTCGGTAACCAGGCGCGGGCCGGCCACTGCCCCTACCGCTAACGAACTGGCGCAGTTCCTTTCTACGGCTTCATGAACACGAGGCCGATGAACACTTTCTCTGTGGTGGTGTGAGAACACGCCAATCGTGGAATAGACCTTCCCGTAATTGATTCAATTACGGGGGGAGATCAATGCCTGTGCAAACCCAGGCACGTAAGGCCGTTAGCCGCAAATCGGCGGCGACCGTGCGCACCGGAGCGATTCGCAGCAGTATGGCCAAGAATGCCGTCAGCAATCAGAAAACCAGGACCAACGCGAAGGCAACTGCCGCCAAGCCAGTACGCGGCGCAGCCTCGGGGGCGAGAAGCATGCGGACCACAGGAGCCGCCGCGAGGACCGTGTCCTCTGCGGCCGTGAAGGTCGCCTCGTCGGCGACCCAGATGGCGGCGGCGGCCACCAAGGCCACCTCGTCGGCGAAGACGATGTCCACCGCCATGCAGGCGATGAACACCGCGACCAAGACGATGTCCACCGCCATGCAGGCGATGAACATGGCGACCAAGGCCATGTCGTCCGCAGCCAAGGCGCTGACCGGCGCCGCGATGACGATCTCGGCTGCACCCGCCACCACGGGGACCCGGAGCCGGGCCGCGGCGAAGCCTCGGACGGCCGCGAAGCCCAGGACGGCCGCGAAGCCGCGGACGGCAGCGAAGCCCAGGTCAGCGGCGAAGCCGAAGACCACCGCCAAGTCGAGAGCCACCACGAAGTCCCGGACGGCGGCCAAGCCGAAGACCACGGCGAAGTCCCGGTCAGCGGTCAGGTCCACCACGGTGGCCGGGCCGCGGACGGCGGCCAGGGCCCGGACCACAGCGCGGACGCCCACGGGCGCCGCGACCCGGAGCACCGCCCGCCGGCCAGCGGCGACCGCCAGCCGGAGCACCGCGACCCGGGCGACCGCGACCCGGAGCACCGCCAGCCGGGCCACCGCCACCCGGCCGACCGGCGACCCGGACGACCGCGAGCCGGACGGTGGCGAAGCCGAAGGCGGCCGCGCGGCCCAGGACGGCCGGGTCACCCCGGTCCGCCGCGAGGCCGAAAACGGCGGTGCGGGCCGGGCCGGCCCTGAAGCCGAAGACCATCGCCACAGCAAAGGCGACGGCCACGGCGAAGCCGAAGATAGTGGCTAAGCCCACCATGCTGGCCAGGCCCAAGACGGCGGCTAAGCCCAAAATGACCGCCAAGCCCCAAATGACCGCCAAGGCCAAATCCGGCCCGGCGGCAAAGGCGCGCACGCCGATGAAGCCGGGCCTGTCCCGGCCCACTGCTGCGCGGCCCGCCATGACCCGTCCGGGGATCCCGGCCGTCGGCCCGCGGGGCGCACAGCCAGGGAATGGCATGCCTGCCACGCCGGGTAGCGACCGCTACCGCGACATGCTGGCCGGCCTCATCCGCTGATCAGGCTGCGCCGCGATGAGGCGGCTCTGCCGTACTAGCGGTCCAGCTGGAGTAGCAGTCCAGCCGTAGTAACACGAGCCCAGCGGCCGGCCGGCCGGGTGGGTGCCTCCAGGAGGCACCGCAGACACCCGGCTACGCCGGCCGCTCGGCTTGTCTGGGCTTGGGCAGCCGTCCTGGTTCCTGCTTCCATGGCTCCTGCTTCCTTACCTGACTTCCGGCGGCCCACCTCCGCGCTCGCCGTGACCTACGTCCCACGGTCAATACCTACTTAAAAGGTCTAATTCCTAGGAAAACCGGGTACCGTCCACGGGGGCCCGCGCTGATCATGGCGCAGGCCCGCTGGTCATCCTCTAGGAAGGCAGACGCCCATGCACAGCAGGTCATTACTTCGCGGTACCCGCCCGGCGCGGCCCCGGCGTTCCCGGCGGTCCGGACGGGCCGTGGCGGCCGCCGTCCTCGCGGCGGCGCTCCCCGCCTCCCTGGGCGTGGCCGGCCCGGCCTCGGCGGCGACCCCGACAGCCCCGCCCCCGGTCACCGTGCTCACCCCGGGCGCGGACAACGGGAACGGGGACATCTTCATCTCCCCGTTCGGCGACACCTCCAGCTACGCCAACGGCGCGGAGATCATCAACAACGCGGGTCAGGTGATCTGGTTCCACCCGGTGCCGGCCGGAGAGGAAGCGGCCGACTTCCGCACCCAGACCTACCGGGGGCATCCCGTCCTCACCTGGTGGCAGGGCACCGGCCTGGGTGGCCTGTCCGCCGGGACCGATTACATCTACAACGACCACTATCAGCAGATCGCCACGGTCCAGGCGGGCAACGGCTACTCCGCGGACGGGCACGAGTTCCTCATCACGCCGTGGAACACCGCGCTCGTCCTGAGCTACGCGACCGCCACCGCGAACCTGACCTCCATCGGCGGGCCGGCCGGACCAGGAGGTCATTGACGGGATCGTCCAGGAGATCGACATCCGGACCGGCCAGGTGCTGTTCCAGTGGAACAGCGCGGACCACGTGCCCTACAGCCAGAGCGAGCAGCCGCTGCCCGCCTCGGCCAGCACCCCGTGGGACTGGTTCCACGTCAACGCGGTGCACCTGGACACCGACGGCAACCTGCTGATCGACGCGCGGGACACCTGGACCACCTACAAGGTGAGCCTGCGCACCGGGAAGATCATCTGGCGGCTGGGCGGCCAGGACAGCTCATTCGCGATCAAGGCCGCTCCCGGGCAGGTCCTGGACAGCGCGGGCCAGGCGTTCGCGTGGCAGCACGACCCGGAGGCGGTCGGCCACGACACGTACACGTTCTTCGACAACGAGTCGTCCGGCACGCCCGAGCTGCCGTACAGCCGGGCCATCACCGTCCGGCTCAACGAGCGGGCCAGGACCGCCACCCTCGTCGCCTCCGACGATCAGCCCGAGGGCCTGTCCGCCGCTTCCCAGGGAAACGCCCAGACCACCCGCAACCGTGACCTGTTCGTCGGCTGGGGCATCCTGCCCTATATCTCGGAGTTCAGCCCGTCCGGGCAGCTGCTGTTCAACGCCGAGTTCCCGGCGGGGGTCAACACCTACCGGGCCTACCGGCTGCCCTGGCCGCCCAGGGGCGGCCGCAGCCGGCCCTGAACGCCCCGGGGCATCCACCGCGCCGGGCGGCGCGGTGGATGCCCCGCTGGCCGAGCCTGCCCGGCGGGGTTACAGCGGGCGGCCGTCCAGCGGCCTGCCTGCCCGGTTGATCCAGAAGGTGAGCTGGATGAGCAGCCCGGACAGGGCCCAGGCCGCGACCACGTCGGTGAACCAGTGGTAGTCGCACCAGATGAGCGCGGCCCCGACGCCCAGCCAGAGCAGGCCCAGGCCCGCCAGGGCCAGGTACCGGGTCTGGGCCGGCTGGCCAGCTACCAGCATCAGCACGGCCAGGGAGAAGCAGATGCACGCGGTGGCGGTGTGGCCGGATGGAAAGACACCGAGCTGGCCGGGGAGGACCGCGGGGAGCCCCGGTCCCGGCCGGCCAATAATGATCTTCGCGGGAATGACCGTGCCCAGCAGCAGCACGACGCCGGTCGCGGCGATGAGCAGCGGGCGCAGCGTGTGCCGCCGGATGGCCAGGGCCACCGCGACCGCCGCCAGGACCGGCACGGCCACGGTGTACATGCCGAGGTCGGTCAGCAGCGGCGCGGGGCGGTGCGGCGTGTCGCTCAGCCATCGCCACGCAGGCGAATCCGCCCGGGCCAGCACGGCCGCGCGGATCTGCTCGTCCAGGCTGGTCAGCGGGCCGTGCACCAGCACGTCGATGGTCAGGATGGCCAGGATCAGGAGCAGGGCACCGGAGATCAGCCGGGAATATGGCCTGGTCGCCGGACGGCGCGGCGGGGCGGGTGCCTCACCCACCACCTCCGCGCTGACCTGGTCCGCGCTAGCCTCGTCCACTCATCGTGAGGGTACCCGGCTCGTCCGGTATTGACCTGGCCCGGCCGGCCCGGCCCGGTCAGCTGGCCCGTCGGCGACGCTGCTCAGCGGGTCCACGGGGGAGTGAACCAGGATCCGTCCGGGAGAACGCCGGCGAATCCGACCGTCGTGGTGACCCACGCGGTGACCGGGTCGCCGGTCTGGTTGCTGGCCCCGAACTCGGCGCCGGCGGGAACCAGGACCACATCGCCGGCCACGGCGTCCGCGGCGTCTCCGTTGACGGTGACCTGGAGCGTCCCGCTCAGCACGTAGAGCACCTCCTCCCGGGACACGTGATGGGGCACGCCGTCGGTGTGACCGGGAATCTCAATGCGCCAGGCGCACAGTTCCCGGCTGCCGCGCGCGGGGCTGGCGTAGGACGTGAAGCTCGTCCCGTGCAGCTGGTGGACGACGGACTGGGCGGCGCGGATGACGGGCATGGGGTGCTCCTCAGCGACATATAGGCAAGTAGATTGCCTATATGTTCAAGCTACTTGCCTAAATCTGTCAAGCTGGGGGCATGCAGCAGCATGACCCTCAGGCGCTGGCCTTCGGGCTCTTGTCGGTGAGCCGGGCCCTGGTGGACGGCATCTCGGCGGGGGTGCAGGCCCGCGGTTTCGACGACGTGCGTCCCGCGCACGGCTTCGCGTTCAGCCGGCTCGCCCCATCCGGGGCGACCATCACCGAGCTGGCCGAGCATCTCGACGTCACCCGGCAGGCCGCGGCCCAGCTGGTGGACGAGCTCGTGGCCAAGGGTTATGTACAGCGCAGCCGGCACCCGGACGATGCCCGGGCCCGTCTGATCACGCTGACCAGCAAAGGCTGGGCCTGCACCCGGGCCGCCGAGGCGGCGATGGCGGACACCGTGCGCCCGTGGGCGGCGGTCCTCGGCGAGCAGCGGCTGCGGGCACTCCAGGACGACCTGCTCCGCCTCGCGCCGCACGGCCCCCTGCGGCCCACCTGGTGAGCTGGGCCCACCCTCGCGGGGTGCCGGCCGGCCGCGGGGTGCCGGGCATGGTCTAGCCTGATCCGGCGCTATGCCCGCCGCCGTGATCATCATCAATCCGACCCGGATCCGGGACCAGCGCCGGTTCCGGCGTGAGTGCTGCCGGGCGGCGCGGGCGACGGGCTGGGCGCCCTCGTTCGTCGTGACCAGCCATGACGACCGGGGCGTCGAGCAGGCGCGCGGCGCGGTTGCGGGCGGGGCCCGCCTGGTCGTGGCGGCAGGTGGCGACGGCACCGTCCGGGCCTGCGCGCACGCCCTCGCCGGCACCGGGGTGCCGCTGGCCATCGTGCCGCGTGGCACGGCCAACCTGGCCGCCCGGGCGCTGCGGATACCGGCCCGGCTGGAGGCGGCCCTCGCGACCGGATTCGGCGGGCGGGACCGCCAGGTCGATCTGGCCGAGGCCGACGGGATGCCGTTCGCGGCCATGGCCGGGATCGGGCTCGACGCCGCGGTCGTGGACAGCACGCCCGATCTGCTCAAACGGCGCCTGGGCTGGACGGCCTACGCGGCCGGCGGGGTGATCCGGCTCGCCGGGCAGCGGCGTACGTTCACCGTGCGTCTGGATGACGGCCCGCCGCTGACCCGGCTGGCCAGGTCCGTGGTGGTGGGCAACGTCGGGCTCCTGCCGGGCGGCTTCGCGCTGCTGCCGGACGCCCGGCTGGACGACAACGTGCTCGACGTGGGGATCCTGGCCCCGGCGAGCCCGGTCGGCTGGTGCGTGGTCGCCCAGCGGGTGCTCACCGGCAGCCGCCGTGATGGCCGGAATCTGGAACGCTACCGGGGCCGCCGGATCGAGATCCAGGCCGACGCCGAGCTGCCGCGGGAGGTCGACGGGGAGGTCATCAGCCGGGGCCGGTCGCTCACCATCACGCTGCGCCCGGGCGCGCTGCTGGTCAGGGTGCCGGGCGAGTTAGAGATCGTCTAGCCGGGGAACTGCGAGGGGGAGCACGCCCAAGACCGGTGCCCCAGCCCCCCGGAGGTGGATGACGTGGAGATCAAGATGGTGCTGTTCCTGCCCCGCGACGCCGCGAGTGTGCCGGTCAGCCGCCAGGTTCTCGATGGCTGCCTGGAGACCCTCGGCGTGACCGAGGACACCCGGACCGACATTGCCCTGGCGCTGGGTGAGGCGTGCGCGAACGTCGTCCAGCACGCCAGGTCCGGCGTGGACTACGAGGTGCTGGCCACGGCCCGGGACGGAAAGTGCGTCATCGAGGTGGTCAATATCGGGGACCGCGGTGAGGCGCCGGCGCCCGCGGGCGCGGCCCTGGGACCGCCCTCGGCGGAGCCGGTCCCGGCGACCGCCGAGCACGGCCGCGGCCTGAAGATCATCGATGCGGTGGTCGACAATCTGGAGCTGACCGGCGACGGCCGCGATGGGACCACGGTGCACTTCGAGAAGAATCTGAGCTGGCTGCCCGGTGCGGCCGGAGAGCATCTGTTCAGCGCCCAGGCTTAGCGGCCGTCCCATCGGCCGCGGTGGACGAGCTCGTCCAGGCTCGCGGCGCTTGATCACCTTGGCGGAGCCGCCCTGGTCGGCGGCGGGATCCGGATGACCGATGGCCACCGCGCCGATCGGCAGGTAGTTACCGGGCACTCCGTAAAGCTGGCGGAACTCGCCGATCTGGTCCGGGGGAATGCCGAAGAACAGTGCGCCGAGGCCCTCGTCCACCGCGGCGAGCAGCATGAGGAGGGCGGTAAAACCCGTGTCAATGTCCCAGTAAGGCACCGGCCAGTGTGCCTCGTCGCGGTCCGTCCAGCCCTTGTCCTGGCGCGCGTAACGGTCGAGATAGATGTCCTTGCATGACAGCGGCACAACCACCACCGGCGCGCGGGTGACCGGGTCGAAGGACGGTCCGGCGTTGTCCTCATCACCGTGGTAGCCCGACAGCAGCTCCCAGAACGGGCCCAGCTGCTCCGGGCCCTGCAAGGTCATCAGCGCGTAGCCCTGGCTGAACCCCGCGGACGGCGCCTTGTTCGCGGCAGCCAGGATCCGCTCAACGGATTCCTCGGTGACGGGCTCGTCTGTGTAGGCACGCACCATCCGCCGCCGCCGGATCACATCCTGGAACTCCATGCCAGCCACCTTAGGGCGGCCCGCCGGCGGGCCGGTGCGCGGCTCAGCCGGCGGTGCGCCTGGCTAGCTGGGGCTGGCTTCCCTGAGGACAGCCAGGATGTTCCCGGCCGGGTCCCGGAACCAGGCGATGTCTGGCCCGTAGCCGCGGCTGATTCCCTTGCCGTCCTGGGCCAGGCCGTCGTAGCGCTCGAACGTCACGCCCCGGGCGGTCAGTTCGTCCACGGCGGAGTCGATGTCGCCGACCGGGAAGTTGAGGATCGTGTACTCCGCCGGGACGTGACCGGGCTTCGGGTAGACGAGCGTGTCCCGGCCGCCGGCCAGGTGCAGGGTCATCAGGCCGTTCTTCTCCGAGGTGGCAATGCCGAGCACGTCGCCGTAGAACTTCCGGGCCGCCTCCAGGTCACCCACGGCGAAGCCGCTGAAGGCCCTGGTGTTCGCGAACATGGCCATGCTGGTCCTCTCGCCGGGTTACAGACCCGGGCTTCTGTTCCGCCGGTGTGCCGTCCACGCCGGATTCCCTGGTTGAGACGATCCCGGCGGACCGGACTCACCGCGGCTCCGTTCCTCAGGGTCCGGCAGGAGGGCGACACGCCGGGGCGCGGACCGGCAGCGGTCGCCGGGGCGGAGGGTCCGGCCCGGTACGGTTTGACCCGAAACGCACCGGGTAGCGCGTGATCAAGAATGGGATTCCGGCTGTGGTGACGCCGGGCCGAAGACCCGGGCGTGGTCGCGCCGCACCGAGCAGAGGAGCATGCCGTCCCGGACGAGAACAGGGGTCATCGGGCGCCGTGGCCGCGCACCGCCGCGGACGGCCCGCGGGAGACCCTGCCGCAGCGTACGCGAGGGGCCAGCAATACCGCGTGGCCTGAGTCAGCCAGCTGGAGGACCGGCTCCCGGGATGACCGGCCTCTGCAGTTCACCCTCCTCGATTACGTGCGCCTGGAAGAACCACAGCTGGCCGGCGAGACCGATGTCCCGCCGCCCCCGGAGGTCCTCGACCGCGTGCTGGACGGGCTCCGGAAGCTCAGCTAGCCAGCAGGGCCGGGGCGAGCGCACCGCGAGTGACCGGGCGGGGCACCGCGGCGCCTAGACTGCCGTGCCGTGCCCCGCCACCTTCACGGACCGTTCCGCGACATGCCGGTTGAGGTGGCTATTCTCACCGCGATCTCCTTCACGGTCGCCCTCGGTTTCGGGATCGTCGCCCCGGACATCCCGGCGTTTGCTAGTCACTTCGGGGTCAGCACCGCCTCGGCTGCCGGCGTGGTCAGTGCGTTCGCCCTGCTGCGGGTGGCAGGGGCGTTGCCCGCCGGACGCCTGGTGGACCGGTTCGGCGAGCACCGGGTGATGGCCATCGGGATCGCCGTAGTCGCGGTCAGCAGCGTGCTCGCCGGGCTGTCGGGATCGTTCGCGCAGCTCATCATCCTGCGCGGGATCGGCGGCCTGGGCTCGGCGATGTTCAGTGTCAGCGCCCAGACCCTGCTGCTGGTCAGCGTGCCCGACGACCAGCGGGGCCGGGCCAGCGGCCTGTACTCGGGCGGGTTCCTGGTGGGCGGGATCAGCGGCCCCGCGGTCGGCGGGCTCCTCGCCGCCTGGTCCCTGCGCGCGCCGTTTTTCGTCTATGGCGGCATGCTCGTCGTGCCAGCGGTGATCGCCGCAGCCGTGTTGCGGGACCCGCCCCGGCGGATCCCCAGCGATGCCCGGCCGCCGCGGCGGTTTGCCGGGATGGCCAGCGCGCTGCGGAGCCGGGCCTACCGCGCCGCGGCCACTGCGAATCTGGCCGATGGTTTCGCCACCGTCGGCGTGCGGAGTGCCATCGTGCCGCTGTTTGTCCGCGACGTCCTGCACCGGTCGGCGGTGTGGACGGGCATCGGGTTCCTGACCGTCGCCGTGCTGAATGCCGCGGCGCTCTGGCCTGCCGGGTGGGCGGCCGACCGGCTCGGCAGGCGGCCGGTCATCGTCACCGGCTGCAGCGTGTCAGCCGCTGGCCTGGTCGCGCTGAGCGTCTTGCCCGGGCTCTGGGGGTACATGACCGCACTGGCCATCCTGGGGCTTGGGTCGGGCCTGCTCGACGTCGCCCCGGCGGCGATGATCGGCGACATCCTGGGCCGGCAGGGCGGCACGGTGATCGCCTCCTACCAGATGGCCGGGGACTTCGGTACCGTCGCCGGACCCGTGACGGCCGGCTACCTCGTGGACGCTGCCTCGTACGGGGCAGCGTTCGGTCTGGCCGCCGGAGTCCTCGCCGTGGCCGCCGTACTCGGCCTGCTCGCCCCGGAAACCCGGCCGCGCCGCGCCGCGCCTCCTGCGGCGGAGCGCGCCCGGCCCGATGGCGCCAGCCAGCCCGAGGCGGATTTAGCAGGACGGCCGCGGCGACCGCGGTGAGAAGGCCGATCTTGGGTAGCTGCCCGCGCATGACGACATCGAGTGAGCAGATGGACCCTTCCGCTCAGCCTGAACCAGCGGGCATGAACCTTCAGACTGACGAGGCCAAGGCCACCGTCGCGGAGATCAAGGCCGAGAACGAGGCCCTGAAAGAGACGGACCGGGCCGCGGAGGTCCAGGCGGAGGCGGCCGCGGAGCAGGCCAAGCAGCTGGCCGAGGTGACCGAGGAAGTGCTGGAGGAACTCAAGGAGATGAAGGAAGGAACCGCGACGGCAGTGACCGGGGCAGCCTGCTGAGCCTCACCGCCCCGGCGGTGCTATCCGCCCGGCCAGCAGCCAGGCCACCCTCAGGCTCCGGTCCGTGGCCGGAGCCTGAGGGTGCTGCCTGCGATCAAGCCGGCGCCGCGCGCCCCGGTTTGGCGTGGCGGTGGCGGGCGGCTGGCTTGCGGGAGACCGGTCCCGGAGCCGGGATCCGGGGATCGAACAGCCATCCGGCGTGCAACTTCTGCTCGACCGCGTGGAATAGGGGTGTGTCCGCCTGCCGGGACGCGGAATCCCGGTACTCGTAGGCCGGGTGATGGAGGGTAGCCATGGCGGTAGTACACCGCGTGTCGTCGCGGTAACCGGGCAAGGAACGGCTCGCGCCAGCCTTCCCGAATCCGGCCCATGTCCGGCTATGGGGAAGCGGCCCGAAAGTCCCGTTCGGCGATAGGTCGCGCGGACCCGTGGTGTCGCTGGGCGTCCGCTACTTGCCGATCAGGCGGGTGTCGTGTCCAGTTCGCAGGAGCCGCTGGTAAGCGGCGTCAACGGGCGGGGGGACGTCCTGGGCGATGGCGTAGCCGAGTGCCGGGTATTCGATGACCCGCTGGAGATCGCCCACCAGGATGTCGATGAGGAGTTTTGGGTCACCGATCTCGTTGACGTACTCGTCGAAGGTCAGTGGCTCGGACGCGCAGATGGCCTCGACCTCGGGCCAGGCTTTGCGGCTTGTGGCGTAGGCTCTGCGTCCCATGTGCGGCAGCGAGATCAGCAGTACCGAGGCCGGGTGGATGCCCGCCTGGCGCAGGGCATTGCGGGAGCGCGTGATGTTCTCACCAGTGTTGGTGGCGGCCGGCTCGATGATGATGGCTGAGGCGGGGACGCCAAGTTCGAGGGCGCGCTCGCTGTAGTGGACGGCTTCGCCGCGGGGTAACCGCTGGGCGGTGGCAGGGCTGTTGGCGCCGCTGAACACTATTACGGGAAACATCCTGGCGTGGTAGAGCTTCGCGGCGAAGGTGGCCACGCCAAGGTCGCGGCTTCCCAGGCCAATCGCGGCTTCGCAGGGCCGTTGCTGGTGGTGCATCTGGTGGAAATCCCAAATGGTCTGTGCGTCGGCCCACTCTGCGGCGCTGATCTCGGTCTCCTGGTTGCTCACGGGCCCCTCCCTGCTGTGGTCAAGTGGCTGCTGGGGTCAGGGCTGGCTTCAAGGAGTGCCTCTGGTCTATAGCTCCACGCTGAGGTCTGGCCCGCCCAAGCTGCGGCAAGATACTAGGATCCGGGCGGTGACCGACGAAATCCGGCAAGTCCCCGCGCCCGATCTCGATGAGCACTGCGCGGAAGGCTGGGAGCGTTCAACAGATGACCCGGACATCTACGGCGTCGGGGCATCCCTGATCACGCTAGGTGAGCAGCCCTATTGGAGTGTGGGTGTCGCTGTCGCCGAGTTCCTGCGTGACGATCCGCTTGAGACTGAGCTCCGGCAGCGAATGCTCACTGCTCTGGGTGCTGTCGATGGCGTCGGGAGCGTCTGGGAAGAGGACCGCGAGGTCTGGGGCGTCACCGGCACCCCATCAGGTGAGGCTCTGGTACGCGCCGCGTCCGGAGTAGTCGATCATCTGGCGCCGCGGGCGCGGGCTTATATCGATAACTTGTAGCTTGACGGTGGGACAGGGGACTGGTGGGGCTGGTGGGGCGCCTGGGGCTCGAACCCAGAACCTACGGATTAAAAGTCCGCTGCTCTGCCATTGAGCTAACGCCCCTGGAACCGGCAGGCCGGTTCCGACGGGCCGGGCAGGCCGGCGCCGTCGGACGAAGCGTACCGACTGAAGCGCCGATCCGCGTAGCCGTGGTCGCCGCGAACTGGTCAGGCCCGCGGGCGGATGGGCGGGATGGCTTTCTGGGCATGGCGCCGCGGGCCCGACCAGAGCGCCGGGACCGCGTCCACGGCCTTGGCCATGGCGTAGGCGGCCTGCTCGTAGTTGACCCGCCAGCCGACGAAGTCCGGCCACGCGTCGGCAGGCGTGCGCTCGATCGGGAAGTTCACCTTCTCCAGGGT
Source organism: uncultured Actinomycetes bacterium (assembly GCA_963837335.1). Lineage (GTDB taxonomy): Bacteria > Actinomycetota > Actinomycetes > Streptosporangiales > Streptosporangiaceae > RYN-230. The sequence goes on from CAWINS010000079.1 coordinate 137,473, forward strand.
CGCGATCGCCTCCAGCCAGTCCTCGTACGACAGGCTGATGCCCGCGGCCGGATCGGGCATCTCCGGCGGGTGCAGGCCCATGGCCCGGGCCACGTCGGTGAAGCACTGGAACCCGCCGCGCAGGCACAGCCGGGCCGCTACCGTCGGCGCGGACTCCGGGGACAGCGCCAGGTACATGGCCGCGGAATCCAGCACCGCGAGCAGCGCCGTGACCCAGGACGAGAGCGGCCGGGGCGAGCGGAACCGGACCAGCGGCAGATAGGTGGTGTGGCTCTCGGCGATGTCCGCCGCCCAGCGCTCCCACTGGTCGTACAGGTCGGGCAGGGTGTTGATGGTGGACGCGCCCGAGCCCAGCGCGTAGTGCGTCCGGGCCAGCAGTTCCGGGCCCCACGACGGCACCCCGGCCCGCGCGTTCAGCAGCGCAACGTCCGTCTCGCGGCGGTTGAACGCCGAGTACAGGGTGGGCAGGTAGGCGATCTGCAGGGTAACCGTGACCAGCCCGATCAGGGCGGCCGCGTACAGGATGACGCGGACAGCCGCCCCATCCTCGGTGAAGTCGCCGGCGAACCAGAAGGCTGGCCCGGCGTTGTCGAAGGACAGCGTGACCCCGCCGTGCGTAAACGGCCACAGCAGCAGCCCGAATCCGATGTACGCCACCAGCAGCCAGGCCACAAGCTGGGCGATCAGCAGGGTGGCGGCCTGCGCGGCCAGGATCCGGTCCCGCCGGTGGTAGTTCTTGACCGGCGCGGTCATCAGCTGGAACCCGGCGTGGACGAGCCGGTCGACCCAGATCATCAGCCGGCCGCCGGCCGGGCGGGGCACGATCAGCGTCCCGACCAGGCTGATGCAGTCGAGGACGATCAGGAACGCCCCGACGACGGCGGCCAGGATGCGGGCGTACTCCGGCACCATCACGGCAGCCCCCGCTAGACCGGTGCGTCGATCGGGACCTGGGCCGCGACGTCCGGGTGCTGCTCCAGCCAGGCCCGCGCGAACGGGCAGGCCGGCACCACGGTCAGTCCCTGGCTCGCCGCGTACTCCACCGCGGCCCGCACGAGCTCGCCCCCGATGCCGTGCTTTTCCACGGCGTGCGGTACGCCGGTATGCAGCAGGACCATCCGTTCGCCGCGCAGCCGGTACACAAGCTCCGCAACGGAACCTCCCGAGCGGTACTCGAACCGGGAATCGTCTGGGTCGTGGGTTATCTGCGAATCGATCACGCGGTCTATCGTCTCAGGACCGGACTGGCGAGTGCGCCGGGTGGATGCGAAGCTGGCCTGACCAGCACGTCACCCGGGGTGGAGTCATGACCGTGGCCAGTACCGATCAGGTCGACCTGGACGTCCTCACCGAGATCCAGCAGCGGGTCCTGTGGCTGGCGACCCGGATCGTGGACGCGGCCAATCACGACCGCGACACCGGCGACGGCGTCAAGGTGGGCGGGCACCAGGCCTCCAGCGCCAGCCTGGTCAGCGTGATGACCGCGTTGTACTTCGCCTACCTGGACGGGCCGGACAAGGTGAGCGTGAAGCCGCACGCTTCCCCGGTGTACCACGCGATCCAGTACCTGCTCGGCCACCTGGACCGCGGCTACCTGCCGTCGCTCCGCGCGTTCGGCGGCCTGCAGGCCTACCCGAGCCGGACCAAGGACCCGGACAGCCCGGACTTCTCCACCGGGTCGGTCGGGCTGGGGGCAGCCGCGCCGCTGTTCGCCGCTACGGTCCGCCGGTACGTGGACGCGCACTTCGGCCCGCGGCCGCGCAGCCGGTTCATCTCCCTGATCGGTGACGCCGAACTGGACGAGGGCAACATCTGGGAAGCGGTCGCCGATCCGGCCACCGACGGGCTTGGCAACGTCATGTGGGTGGTGGACCTGAACCGCCAGTCGCTGGACCGGGTGGTGCCCGGGATGCGGATCGCCCAGTGGGAGCAGCAGTTCACCGCGGCGGGCTGGCACGTCGTGGAGGCGAAGTACGGCGCGGCGCTCCAGGAGGCCTTCGCCCGGCCCAGCGGCGGCGCCTTGCGGGACTGGATCGACGCGCTGCCCAACGAGCATTACCAGTCGCTGTTCGGCCTGGCCCCGGCCGACGTCCGGGCCCGCTTCCTGGACGGCGCGCCGGAGGAGGTCCGCGGGTTCTGCGCCGGATTGTCCGACGACGAGCTGGCCGGCCTGGTCACCGACCTGGCCGGGCATGATCTGCGCTCCCTGCTCAGCGCGTTCGCCGCCTGCGACGCGGAGAAAGACCGGCCGAGCGTGGTCTTCGCGTACACGGTCAAGGGCTGGGGGCTGCCCATGGCCGGCAACCCGCGCAACCACTCGGCGCTGCTCACCACCACCCAGATGGACGAGATGCGGGCCCGGCTGGGACTGACCGCGGACACCGAATGGGACCGTTTCGACCCGATGACCCCGGCGGGCCAGTGGGCCGCGGCGCGGCGTGAGCACCTGGCCCGCCCGTCCCGGCCTGCGGGGGCGGCCCGCCCGGCGGCCGTGACCGTGCCCGATTCCACCGGCCTGCGGACCGGCCGTCCCCTCTCGACCCAGGAGGCCTTCGGCCGGATCCTGGTCGACCTGTCCCGGGACGAGGCTGTGGCGCCCTACCTGGTCACCGCGGCGCCCGACGTGGCCACCTCGACCAACCTGGCCGGGTTCATCAACCGCACCAAGGTGTTCAGCCCGGACGCGCGGCGGTCGTGGAGCGAGGACACCGTGCTGAAGTGGGCCGAGGGCCCGGACGGCCACCACATCGAGCTGGGCATCAGCGAGATGAACCTGTTCCTGCTGCTCGGCCAGCTCGGCCTGGCCTGGGATCTGTCGGACCAGCCGCTGCTGCCCGTGGGCACGGTGTACGACCCGTTCGTGCTCCGCGGCCTGGACGCCTTCGTCTACTCGGTGTACTCAGGCGCCCGGTTCATCGTGGCCGGCACTCCATCCGGGATCACCCTGGCCCCCGAGGGCGGCGCGCACCAGTCCACCATCACCGCCTCGGTCGGCCTGGAACTGCCCGGCGTCACATTCATCGAGCCCGCCTACGGCACCGCGCTGGACTGGCTGATGTGCGGGGCCCTGCAGGGCATCGCCACCGCCAACGCGGCCGCGCCGGTGCCGCCGCGGGGCGGCGCGCCGGTCATGGAGGACGGCTCGTACTATTTCCGGCTCACCACCCGGGGCCTCGACCAGCAGCCGTTCCAGGCCGCGCGGGACCGGCTGGGCGACGCGGTACTGCGCCGCCAGGTCCTCGCGGGCGCCTACCGGCTGATCGACGCCGGCCCTCCGGCCGACGGCACACCCATGGTGTACCTGGCCGGCTGCGGCGCGGTGCTGCCGGAGGTGCTGACCGCCGCGGCCGAACTGGCCGAGGAGGGCATCGCCGCCAACGTGGTCAACGTGACCTCCGTGGACCGGCTCTACCGGGCCTGGCAGCGGACGCTGCGCCAGGGGGTGCGCACCGCCACGGTGCCCTCCATCCCCGGCGCGCTCCGCAGTGCTTTCCAGGACGGGGCTTTCGGTGACCGGGCGCCGATCGTCACCGTGCACGACGCCGCCTCGCACACGCTGAGCTGGCTCGGCTCCGCCCTGGGGGTGCCCGCGGTCAGCCTGGGCGTGGACGGCTTCGGCCAGTCCGGGTCGGTCAGCGACCTGTACCGGGCGCACGACCTGGACTCCGGTTCCATCGTTAACGCCGCCCTGGCCGCCCTGGCCTTGAGGTAGGCCCGGCGCCCAGCTATGCCCGGGTCAGCGGAAGGCGCTGATGCCGGTGAGGACCTGGCCCAGGGTCAGGGCGTGCACTTCCTCGGTGCCCTCATAGGTGAGCACCGACTCCAGGTTGTTGGCGTGCCGGATCACCGGGTACTCCAGCGTGATCCCGTTGGCCCCGAGAATGGTCCGGGCCTGCCGGGCGATCTCGATGGCCGCCCGGACGTTGCTCATCTTGCCCAGGCTGACCTGCTCGGGAGTCAGCTCCCCGGCTTCCTTGAGCCGGCCCAGGTGCAGCGCGATCAGCTGGGCCCGGGACAGGTCGGCCAGCATCCAGGCCAGCTTGCCCTGGGTGAGCTGGAAGCCGCCGATCGGCTGGCCGAACTGCTCCCGGGTCCGGGCGTAGTCCACCGCCGCGTCCAGGCAGGACCGGGCCGCCCCGGTCACCCCCCAGACGATGCCGAACCGCGCCTCGGTCAGGCAGGACAGCGGCCCTTTCAGCCCGACCACTCCGGGCAGCATGGCGTCCGCGGGCAGCTTTACCGAGTCGAAGTGCAGTTCCGCGGTGATCGACGCGCGCAGCGACATCTTCTTGTGGATCGTGCGGGAGGTGAACCCGCGCGCCGCCCGCGGGACCAGGAACCCCCGGATCCCCTCCGGAGTCTGGGCCCACACCACGGCGATATCCGCGACCGACCCGTTGGTGATCCACATTTTCGAGCCGGAGAGTGTCCAGCCGGTTCCGTTATGGATCGCTTTGGTGGTCATGCTGGACGGATCGCTGCCGTGATCGGGCTCGGTCAGCCCGAAGCAGCCGATAGCGTCGCCCGCGGCCATCCGGGGCAGCCATTCCTCCTTCTGTTCCGGGGAGCCGTATTTCCAGATCGGGAACATGGCCAGCGAGCCCTGGACGGAGACCAGGCTGCGCAGCCCGGAATCGGCCGCTTCCAGCTCGCGGCAGGCGACTCCGTACGCAACCGGGCCCATGCCCGCGCAGCCGTAGCCGGTCAGGTGCATGCCGAGCAGCCCCAGCTTGCCCAGCTCGGGGGCGAGTTCACGGGGCATCGTGCCCGCCTCGAACCAGTCCGCGATATGCGGCATCACCCGCTCGGCGGTAAAGGCCCGCACCGTGTCGCGGACCAGCACCTCGTCGGGGCTGAGTTGCTGGTCGACCCGGAGCAGGTCGAGGTCGTGGCCAGGCTGTCCGGCGTGCGGGGGCATGGTTGGGTCCTTCCGGTCAGTCACTAACTCCCGCGCCCAGCGTATGCGTGCCGCGTTCGGCTGTCTGGACCCAGTCCGAGCGGGAATGATTGAGGGATGAACGAGGCCAATGGGAGTAAGAGGCTAATCCGGACACGGAAAGGTCGGCTCGTGGCCGGGGTCTGCTCCGGGCTCGGCGAGTACGCCGGTATCGACCCCACCGTGGTCCGGTTGATCTTCGTTGCCCTGGCGCTGGTGACGGTCGGCGTCTTCGTGCTGGTGTACCTCGCGGCGTGGGTCGTCATCCCAGAGGAAGGGGAGGGCGCGTCGATCGCCGAGAACCTGATCAAGAAGACGGGTGGCAGCTAGGCGGGTACGGACCGACAGGTCGCGCGACGCCCGGTGGGCTGACCCGCGGCGGAGGTCTTTTCCTGGAGGGCGTTCGGGCATCGGAGGGTCGCTGTCCGGGGACTCGGCGGAACCGGTGTTTTCGGTGTTTTCGGCGGGTGGCGGTGGCGCGGACCAGCCGGTGCCTCGCTCGGCCACCGGCAGGTTGAGCGGCGGCGGCGCGGCAGCCGGTGTTCCGGTGACGGGTGTCTCGGTGACCAGCGCTTCGGTGAGCGGTGGTTCGATGGCCCGTGTTTCGGCGGGCCGTGGTTCGACGGCCGTTGGCCTGGCGGGCGGCTCAGCGGGCCGGGGTTGGAGTGGTGCGGGCGATGCCGCCGCTGGTGTGATGGCCCGCGGTGGCGCGGCTGTGGCGACGGCTGTCTCCCGCCCGCTCATCAGCATGCGGATCAGCTCAGTGTGCCTCCGGGTCCAGTCGGTGGCCAGGGCCGCGGCGGCCAGCAGACCCAGCAACCCGGCCAGAGCGACCGCCTTGGCTGGCCCGATCCGCTGGGCGACCGCCCCGCCGGTCAGGATGCCCAGGCCCTGCGAGGCCAGCAGCCCGGTCTGGGCCACTGCGAACGCGCGCACCCGGCGCGCGGCGGGCAGGGCCGTCACGAACGCCGCGGCCGCCACCAGCTGGTAGGCGCCGCCCGCGCCGGCCAGGACCCAGAGCAGGATCAGGACCGGTAGCGGCGGGTGCGCCAGGCTGAAGAGCAGCGGCGCACAGGACAGCATGGCCAGCCAGCCCATCGGCCGCATCCGGTCTGAGGGGCGCAGCAGCCGCCCGATCACGAACCCGCCGATCACTGTGCCGGCCGGCATGGCCGCCATGAGCACCCCGATCGTGGGCGCGCCCCCGCCGAGCGCGCGCGCATACGGGGCGGCCAGGGCCTCGGGCACCACGGTGAAGCCGGCCAGCCAGCCGAACAGCACGAGGGTGCGCAGCACCGGGCTGCCGAACACGGCGACCGTGCCGTCCCAGGTGATCTCCCACGGCGAGGGATGGCCGGTGCTCGGTGGTGCCGGGCCGCGGGCGCACCCCCCACGCGAGGATGCCGGCCGACAGGCTGAACGACAGCGAGTCCAGGGCCAGGGCCCGGTACGGCCCGAACGCGGCGATCAGGCCGCCGCCGGCCAGGAAGCCGGCGATCTGGCTGAGCTGGGCGGTGTGACTGCCGATCACGGAGCCCAGCGAGTACCTGTCCGCCGGGCAGCACCTCAGGCAGCAGCGCCGACCGGGCCGACGAGGATGGCGTGCCGAGCAGGACGGTGCCGAAGAACAGCACGCCCACCCCGGCGAACGGCAGCCCGCGCACAGCCATCAGGGCCACCAGCCCGGCCCGGATGAGGTCCAGGGTGATCATCAACTGCTGGCGCGGGAACAAGTCGGCCAGTCCCGACAGGGCCGGGCCGCCGAGCACCGGCGGCAGGTACGTCAGGGCGTACGCCGCCGCGGTGAGGAACGCCGATCCAGTCCGGGCGTACACCACGAAGGCGATAGCGACCTGCGCGAACTGATCGCCCGCACAGGACAGCGCCTGGGCGGACCACAGCGCGCGGAACTCGCTGACGGCGAACACATCGCGGTAGGCCGCCGACTGGGCGCCGGGTTGCCGATGCCGGCCTGCCTGCGATGCGCGCGCCCGCCTCCGGGAAAGCGGGGGGTGCTCTCCGTTGCGCACGGGTGGCTCTTCTCTTCTGTTGGCTGCGTCTGGTCTCCGGCATCCGGGGGCCGTCAGAGCAGATCGCATTCCTTCTTTCACGCTGCGTGATCGAACACGGGTACACGGGCCCCAGTTCGGTGACCGGCAGTAGTGACTGTAAGTCGTGAATCGATTGCCTACCGTGTCGAATTTTTGGGAAATGCGCAAGGGGTTCCTTCATGATCGTCTTGGTTCCAGTGATCACGGATGTCACGGGCATACTGTTAAGTAGGCCGCTGACCAGCGGGGAAGTTCCGGAGCGGACTTGACCGGGTTTGCGGCGACAGATGTGGTTTTCTGTGGGGACACGTCTGGGCGGGGGACCGGACGGTGTTCTGAGGGGGGTCCTGGGTGGGGTCTGGGCGGCCCGCCCGAGGATGCACGAGCCCGGCGGACACGGCGTCCTGCCGGCAGATCCGGGGGTCTGCGGGGGAACGCTTTGGCGGACACGCCGGTTGTCCCCTATGCTGGGGCAGTCCCCGACGGCGGGCGCCAAGGGTCACGGCGGCGGCGGCCGTCACCGGCCCCCATCGTCTAGTGGCCTAGGACACCGCCCTTTCAAGGCGGCGGCACGGGTTCGAATCCCGTTGGGGGCACCGTCGGCCATATGGCCGGCACAGATGGTCCTGTAGAGCAGCCGGTTAGCTCGCCACCCTGTCAAGGTGGAGGTCGCGGGTTCAAGTCCCGTCAGGACCGCTAGGCTCAGACCGCTCGTGATGGTTGTTGCGTAACGGCGGTCGGTCACGGTCAGGTAGCTCAGTCGGTACGAGCGTCCGCCTGAAAAGCGGAAGGTCGGCGGTTCGACCCCGCCCCTGACCACCTCTTCTCGTAGCATCGGTCAGCCCTCTCACCTGCTCTAATCGCAGGAGGAGAGGGATTTTCATGGCGCGTGAAGCGCCCCTTCATGACTTCTTACCTGCGGGAACGCTCAGGCGCGTATGTGTGCGCCTTCGCGGAACCGCAGGAAGAGAGAAACAATGACCGTCCCGCAACCTCGTCCCCGGCGGTCGGCCGGTCAGGGTGGTGCCGTATCCGGGCTGGGAGCGGATGCACAGAGTGCCGCCGAGCGCGGCCTACCGGTCGGCCATTCCTTGCAAGCCGGTGCCATCTTCTGCTTCTTCTCGTGGCGCTGCGCGGCCTGGTAACCCGCGGGACGCGCACCCGGTGCCTGCTCGCCATCGGCGCGGCACCGGTCTTCACCGGGGTCCTGTCCATGGCGACGGGCCGGCCGAGCCGCCCCTGGGCCCGCTGGCTGGCCGCGGCGGGGGCCGCCGTGGTCGGCTGCGCCATGCTCGTCATCAGCGGGCATGCATCCGGGGCCAGCGCGGCGGGCGTCGTTCTGGCGCTGTTCGCCAGCCTCTGCTACGCGGTGTACGCTGTCACCGCTTCGTATCTGATCAACAGCGGCGCCGGGGACCGCGCCGTTGTCGGCGCGATCTTTGGCGGCGCGGCCGTCCTGCTCATGCCGGCCCTGCTCACCAGCCCCATGAGCTGGGTGGCGACCGGCCCGGGCCTGGCGGCCGCCGCCTACCTCGCCGTGCTCACCACCGCGCTGGCTTACCTCCTCTACGCCCGGGGCTGCGCACCACGGCGGTGACCACCGCGACCACGCTCGGCCTGGCCGAACCGGCCGTCGCCGCGGTCCTCGGGCTGGCCGTGCTCGGCGAGCGCCTGACCATAACCGGGCTCGCTGGCCTTGAGGTTCTCGCCGTCGGCCTGGTCATCGCGGCCTGGCCAGCGCGGCGCCCCACGGCCGCCGCCACATCTGATCGCGCGCTGGGCCAGCCCCAGAAAGGCGCCGCCCCAACGGGCGTCACATCGACGCCGAGCAGCGGATGAGGATCGCAGTGGCGGTCGTGCCGCCGTCATCGCCGCTTTCGCCGCTCGTGGGTCCGGCCTCACGTGCCCACAGTCGTCCACGTGCCGGCGAGGATCGCCGTCCGGTCGCCGCAGGGGTCGTGGCCGGCCGGGCGCAGGGTGAGCGTCTTGCCGTCGCCAGCGACCGAGTACGTCCAGGTCCACAGCGGATCGGTGTCCGTGCAAAAGCCACCCTGGTCGTTTTGCGGGTACGGCGGGTAGTCGATGGAGGGGCGCATCTGCATGCTCCCGCCCGGCCGGTAGCCGACGTCGAAGAGCGCGTCCGCCGCCGCTTGGGTCGTGCAGATGCCATCCCGTCGGGCCGATCTGGAGGCGCCAGCGGCCGGCGGGCGGTGGCTGGTCCGAGGTGGCCTGCTTCACGTCGGCGGGGGTGACGACACGGGTCCATGTGCCGGCGAGCGCGGCGGGCGGGACGGCCGGTGCAGCTACCGACGCCTTCACCGTGTCGGTGGCCGTGCGCCCGTCGGGGGTGAATGCCCGCACGGTGAAGGTGTGCTCGCCGGACTTGAGGAACGAGGTGACGAGCCAGTTGCCGTCACGGCCGTAGAAGTAGGGCGTTAGGGTCTCGACCCAGCTCAGCCTGCCGTCGATCAGGTAGTCGACCTTGGAGATGTGCCCGGCCGGCGTACTGGCGAAGGCCTGCCAGTGGATCCGGTGCGGCAGGATGGTGTGCCCGTCGAGGGTGGAGGTCACGGTCACCCGGGCCGGTGACGGGCTGGGCGGGGCCGTGGCGGCGTGCCCTGACGAGCAGCCAGCGGCGAGCGCCGCCGCTGCCAGGAGCCCGAGCGGGGCAAGTGGGCGGACGCTGCGAGATGGACGGTTCATGTTCTCCTCCTTGTGTTGTGCACTGCGAAGCCGGGGCATTAGGGAGTGTCCTGAGGGTGTGCGCCTGGGGCTGATCGGGTGAAGGTGCCGTTCCAGAAGCTGTTGCGGTTGGCGCACTGGCGGTCGCTGACGGCCCGGACGGTCAGCGCGTGGCCGTCGACCGACCAGTGGTAGATCCCGTCGCCGGCGGTGTCGCGGCAGAATCCGCCCTTGGATGCGTGCGGGAAGTTGGGAATCTCGTTGCCGACGGCCAGCCGGCCGCCGGGCTCGAAGCGAACCTGACCGACGGTCAGATCGTGAGCGGGGCCGGTGTAGCGGGCCACGCCGTCGGCACCGATCCGCACCTGCCAGGTCCCGGCCGGGAGAGGGACTCCGTCCGCCGGGTTGCGGAAGCTCTGGGTGCGGGCGACCTCGGCCACCGTGACGGTCCGGGTCCAGCGGCCCAGCACCCGACGCGGGATGCCGCGTGCCTTCACCGACACCACGGCTGTTGCGGCAGCGGTCAGGTGGCGGCCATCGGCGAGCGTGACGTCAACGGCGAAGATGTGCGAGCCGGAGCCCAGGGTGCCAGGCAGCAGCAGATTCCCCCGGCCCGCGAACAGGTAGGGCGCCGTTCGCGCGAGGTGCCTGAGCTTCCCATCGATGAAGAACCGCACCGATGCGACGCCAATGCCTGGGATACCCGGCACGCGGGCCTCCCAGCGTGTAGGCGCGGTGAGATTGGCCCCGTCGGCGATCGATGAGCTCGCCCGCGCCCGAGGGGCCGGCGTGGCTGCTGGGCTGGGCGCGTTGGCCCGCGGGCCGCAGCCGGGCACCGCCGCCATCGCCACGGCCGCAGCGGCTACCACCGTTGCGAACGTCAGGCGCCATCGGGACACGGGACGAGATTGCTGGGAGGTACTTGACCGTGCCTTGCAGAAAGCTTGCTGCGGTCCTAGCGTCTAAGCGTCTTCCCAGGTGGGGTGGGGATGAGATTCTGTGTCCTGGGCCCGCTCGAGGCCTACGCGGACGGGCGCAGCGTGCCGGTGGGTGGCGGGCGCCAGCGGGCCCTGCTGGCGTTGCTGCTGGTGCACGCCGGTGAGGTTGTCTCGCGGGACCGGCTGATCGAGGAGCTGTGGGCCGGGAATCCGCCGCCGGGCGCATCACAGAGCCTCGACGCCTACCTGTCGCGGATGCGAAGGGCGTTCCGCGAGGCGGGCGCGGGCGACGTGCTGGCGACCCGCGCCCCGGGCTACGTGCTGCACGCCGAGGAGACCGACGCGCGGCGTTTTGAGGCGCTGGCGGCCGAGGGGCGGGAGGCGCTGGCCGCGGGCCAGGCCGGGCGGGCGGCGCAGGTGCTCACCGAGGCGCTGGCGCTGTGGCGGGGTGCCGCGTACGCCGAGGTGGCCGATGAGTCCTGGGCGCGCGCCGAGGCCGGGCGGCTGGCCGGGCTGCGCCTGTCGGCGATGGAGGACCGGATCGAGGCCGAGCTGGCGCTGGGGCATCACGCCGCGCTGGTGCCCGAGCTGGAGCTGCTGGTGTCGCGAGAGCCGACCCGGGAGCGGCTGGCGGGCCAGTTGATGCTCGCGCTGTACCGGTCGGGGCGGCAAGCCGACGCGCTTTCGGCCTACCGGGCGGTGCGCCGCTCGCTGGTCGAGGAGCTGGGACTGGAACCCGGCCCGGAGCTGAGGCGGCTGGAGGCCGCGGTGCTGGCGCAGGACCCGGCCCTCGAGCTGCCCCGGAAGCCGGCCCTCGAGCTGCCTCCGAAGCCGGCGCTCGATCCGCCTCCCAGGCCTGCCCCGCAGCCTCCCTCACCGGCCGCCGCGCCGCCACCGGTCCCTCGATGGCGCAGGCCCCGGCTGGTTCTTGCCGCTGTCGCGCTGCTGGCCGCGGCGTCGGCCATCGCCGTCGTCGCGCTCACCGGTGGCGAGGCTGGCGCGCGCCGCGCGATCATGGCTGACGGCGTCGGTGCGCTCGACCCGGTCACCGGCCAGGTCGCGGCCAGCGTGCCCGTCGGTTCCGCGCCGGCCGGCATCGCCGCAGGCGCGGGCAGCATCTGGGTGACCAACGGGGCGGATGGCACGGTCACCCGGATTGATCCGCACGGCCCTCATGTCGATCAGACGCTGATCGTCGGCAGCTCCCCGGCCGGGGTCGCCTACGGGGCGGGGGCGGTCTGGGTCGCGAACGCACTGGATGGCAGCGTCTCCCGGATCGACCCACGGGCCAACCGGGTGGTTCAGACGATCAGCATCGGCGGGCGCCCGGTCGCGGTGGCAGCCGGCGCGGGCGCGGTATGGGTGGCCGACGCGGGCGGTGACGCGGTCGTGGCGCTCGACCCTGGCAGCGGGGTACCACGCAGGTCCGTTCGGCTGCAAGATTCTCCGGGCGGGGTGGCGGCCGGGTTCGGCGCGCTGTGGGTCACCGAGCCGCTGGCGCACAAACTGGTCCGGATCGATCCGGTCAGCGGAGAGATCCTGGCCGAGATCGGGGTCGGCGCGGGCGCCGGGCCGGTCGCGGCGGGCGGCGGCGCGGTGTGGGTGGTCAACGCGCTGGACGGGACGCTCTCCCGGGTGGACCCCACGCGCAACGCCGTCGCCTCGACCGTGCCGGTCGGGGACGCGCCGACCGCGGTCGCAGCCGGCGCGGACGGCGTCTGGGTCACGGACGAGGGTACCGGAGCGCTGGTGTCGGTGGATCCCCGGACGGGGACGATCCGCCGCCGCGACACCATCGGCGCGGCACCCGCCGCCGTCGCCCTCCTCGGCCAGACCCCCTGGGTCGCCGCGGGCGCACCGGCGGGCCGGGAGCACCGCGGCGGAACGCTGCGGGTGGAGTACACAGCCATCCAGGTACTCGACCCCGCGGACCCGAACGACGTGCACCCCGCGATCTGGCGGGCGACCGGCGACGGGCTCGTGGCCCTGGCGCAGGCCTCTGGCGCCGCGCAGCTCGTCCCCGACCTCGCCACCGCGGTGCCGGTGCCCACCGACGGCGGCCGCACCTACGTCTTCCGCCTCCGACCCGGGATCCGCTACTCGACCGGCGTGCCGGTCCGCGCCTCCGACCTGCGCCGCGAGCTCGAGCGGCTGTACGCCACGAACAGCCCGGTCGCCTTCTTCTACTCGGCCCTGCAGGGAGCGGCGGCATGCACGCAGCGGCCCGCTGCCTGCGACCTGTCACGCGGGGTCATCACCGACGACCGGACCGGCACCATCATCCTCCGCCTGACCCACCCCGACCCGGACCTGCTGTTCAAGCTGACGCTGCCGGAGGCCAGGCCGGTGCCGCCCGGAACGCCCCGCACGCACCTGGCCACCCGGCCGGTCCCCTCCACCGGGCCCTACCGGGTCGCCCAGCTCATCCCCGGCCGACGGCTGCTGCTCGCCCGCAACCAGCGTTTCCGCGAATGGTCCCGGGCGGCCCAGCCCGACGGCTACCCCGACCGCATCGACATCCGGATGGACAACAGCCCCAGCCAGCGCGTCCAGGCGGTCCTGCGCGGCCAGGCCGACCTGGCGCTCGAGATCGCGTCCACGAACCTCGCGCCGCTGCGCACCCGGTTCGCGTCCCAGTTGCGGCTCGACACGCTGCCCGACACCAGCTTCCTGACCTTCAACGTCCGGCGGCCACCGTTCAGCAACGTGCTGGCCCGCCGCGCCGTGAACCTGGCGATCGACCGCGCGGCCGTCACCCGCCGCCTCGGTGGCCCCGGCCTGTCGATCCCCACCTGCCAGGTGCTGCCACCCCACTTCCCCGGATACCGGGCCTACTGCCCCTGGACCCGCAACCCGCACGACGGACGCTGGCACGGGCCGGACATCGCACGCGCCCGGGCGCTGGTCCGCGCGTCGGGAACCGCCGGGGCGCCGTCGACTTCATCAGCCCCAGCAACGACCTCATCGCCACCGCGGCGACCGGCGCGCTCGTCTCCGCCCTGCGCGAGATCGGCTACCGCCCGCGGGTGATCAGCGGCGACGCCCAGTTCTACCGGCGCCTGGGCAACCCGCACGGACCATGGGACATCAGCGAAGGCGAGTGGGTCGCCGACTATCCCTCGCCCGGCGAATTCCTCGACTACTTCCTGTCGTGCGCGAACTACCACCCCGACGACCCGGCCCGCACCACCAACGGCGGAGGGTTCTGCAACGCACGGTTCGACCGCCTCGTCGGGCAGGCCGAGACGCTCCAGCTCACCAACCCGGCGGCCGCACAGGACATCTGGGCCAGGGCCGATCGCCTCGCCGTCAGCCAGGCCGCCTGGGTGCCGCTGGCGAACACCGGCGATGCCGAACTGCTCTCCCGCCGGGCTGGTCACTTCACCCTCGACGCCGATGGCCTCCCGCAGATCGACCAGCTCTGGGTGCGGTAAGCATGCTGTCAGCGGGCCGGTACGCAGTACGGCGAGCACAACACGTCCGGCCAACCCGAAGGGATACTGACATGCCTGCTCACAACCGCTTCCTCGAAGGGTCCTTCGCCCCGGTGACCGAGGAGATCACCGCGTTCGACCTGCCGGTCACTGGCCGACTGCCGGCCGAGCTGTCGGGCCGTTATCTGCGCAACGGGCCCAACCCGCTCGGCCTGGACGACACCAACTACGGGTGCCGGTAAGAAACGTGTCACCAGCCCCAAACGAGCGCGAGCAGGGCTTCAGACGGCAAGTCGCCGATGACTTCGTCGTGGCGCCGACGAGGGCCAGGCGGGAGGAGCCGGACCGGCCCGCCGGACCCTGACTTGCCGGACCAGGCACTGGTGCTTCGTTTACCGGCGGTAACAGCTCGGCGATCGTATGCACGCGATATCCGCCGATCTGCGCGGCCAGCGCTTGTTCGCCGGTTATCAGCTGCGGCACGCAGATTAGGTCTGCGTGCACCATGATCGTCCCAGCAGGGGCTACGGTTCAGGGCCGCAGGGGCGGGTTGTCAGGGTTGAGGAGGCTTCGCTCTTTGAGCCAGCCGTACAGCGGGTGCCGCCTGCGCGAGTACACCCTGGTGCCTAACGTTCGCCTGAGGGTTCCTGCTTCGACACAACACCTGGCGAGGGGCACCCGAGCAGATCGAGGTCGCGCACGCAGAAGCCGTGGTGCGCCCACTCCTCGTCCAGCACCACGTGCACGCACTCGAGCACCGACTTGCCCCTGGCGTACGGCGGCCAGCCCCGGCCCGCCGGCACTGGCGCGGGCGCCGACAGCTCATCGGCCGTCACGGTCGACAGCCAGCGCTCCAGCTCGGCGCCCTGCACGTCGCGCACGGCCAGCACCTCGTCGAGGCTCGGGGTCGCCGCTCGATCCAGGCCCTGCTCCTCCTGGTCAGGGACGAACTCGGACGCCAGCCCGATCGCGGTGAACGGCTCGGTCGATCCCAGGCAGCAGCGACGGAACCACGAGTCGTGCACGAACACCAGATGGCGCAGGGTCTCTACCGCCGACCACTCGCCGCCGACGCGCTGGTGCTCGGAACCCTTGGGCATCCCCCGGAGCCGCTCGAGCGTCGCCGCCCAGTCCGGCCCGCAGCTGCCGGAAGGCTTGCCGCAGGTCGGCCGGATCGGCTGAGCGGATCAGCAGCCGCACTGGATGCCGCCGGTCAAGCTCGGCCTCGACGTACGACGTCACCTCGACTCCGTTGACCACCAGGTTGCTGACCAGCCCGTCGATGACGGCGTCCTGCATCACCACCCCGATCAGACGGGCGCGAGTCAAGTCGCACTCGCGGAATTCGGCATCGGTCAGGTCCTGGTCCTCGAATCTCGCCATGCCGGGCAGTATCCACCGGAGTACTGACACCCAGTGCCAGGACGGCGGGGTTGCGAATCCCTGTCCTCCCCGCCGCCGATCCGCTAGCCGCACGCCCTGATGCGCTGATCGGCGTCAGAAAGCACAGAACTGGTCTATTGCGTGCAGACCACGGCCTAGAGGTTGTCAGCGGAAACGCGCCGAGTCGGCAGGGAGGATGTGGGTTGTGCTTCCGGGGTCTGTGGGATAGTCCGGCCCGTGAGCCAAAGGCCGTGGTGGCATTCCGGTCAAGACGATGAGCAGGACTGGCCCCTGCCGGCCGTCGTCATCCTTGAGCCGGACTATGGTGCTGAGCTTCCGCTGACCAGTAAAGAGGAGGGCATGCTCGGCTGGCGGCAGACAGGGTTTCCCCCTCAGCTCCTGGACCGGCTGGCAGGCTGGCAGGAGGCCTTCGAGGCTGGCTTTCACTACGATACGGGGTGGCGTTCGCCGCAACTGCGGGAGGCATGGGCCCGGCAAGCCCGCGAACTCGAGGCGGAAGTCCGTGCGGAACTAGGCAGCCGCGCCGAGCTGGTCGTGCACCTCTGGCCGCTCCAAGAGGATTAGCAGCCCGCAGTCACCCACATTCTCATGCCGCCCAGCGGGCTAGGCACGGTGCGCGGTTCGGCTAGGGCGGCGACCCTGGTCACACAGCACGGGTTGAGGCTGCGCGCGCTTCGCCTCGAGTGCGCCTGACGGCAACGTGACGTGACCGGCGGGCACCTGACGATCTTGGCCACAGGTAAATGCGTTGCCGCCTCTCGGCATGCAGTCCTACAGTGGCCGCGCCGCGCGGCAAGAAATGCCCTCTGTATCAGGAAGGAGGTGCCCGCGATGTTCACTCATCGTCAGACGCCTCCAAGGGTTGCTCTCTAGCAATCCTGGAGACGCAGTGGGGGCACCCTCAGGATCTGGTCTCAGCCAGTCCTGAGGGTGCCTTTTAACCAGGCGCCGGAGAATTCGGACTGCACAAGGCCTACTCGTTGTCCGCTCGTGCCGCTGAT
>CAWINS010000080.1:0-105113 GCA_963837335.1 uncultured Actinomycetes bacterium
CGGCGCGGCAGCAGGTGCCGGGCCTTCCGGTGCTGCTGCTGTCGCAGTACGTCGAGCAGCTGTACGCCCGCGAACTGCTCGCCGACCAGTCGGGCGCGGTCGGCTACCTGCTCAAGGACCGGGTCTTCAACGACGACCAGTTCGTCGACGCGATCCGGACCGTGGCGTCGGGCGGCACGGTGATGGATCCCGAAGTGGTGTCCAAGCTGCTCGGCCGCCGCGCCCGTGACGAGCCGATCACCCGGCTGTCCGCGCGGGAACGCGAGGTCCTGGCCCTGATGGCCGAGGGCCGCTCGAACGTGGCTATCGCGCAACGGCTCTTCGTCACCGAGAAGGCCGTCAGCAAGCACACCACGAGCATCTTCACCAAGCTCGGGCTGGCCGCCTCAGAAGACGACAACCGGCGGGTGCTGGCCGTCCTGGCCTACCTGACCGCCCTGAACGCCTGACCACCCGGCCGCTCACGCCTGTCGCTCACTCGCTCTGGCTCAAGCCGGATCCTCCGGCCGTCCCGGGGCCGGCCCGGCCAGTTGCCGGAGGGCCTGCTCGGCCAGGACGCGCCGGGGCAGGCCGGTGGCCAGCGCCGCGGCGGCCACGTCGTCGTGCTCGGGCTTGGCCCGGTGCGGGCCGATCTTGACCCGGATCCGGTGCCCGTGGACGGTCACCTCGGCCTCCTGCCGGGGCAGGGCACGGCGCTGCACGGCGTGGCGCCGCGCGCCGAGGCTGCCGGTCTCGGTGAGCAGCCGCGCCTGGACCGGGCCCGCCTGGCCGGGCCTGGCACAGCGCGGTGACCACGTGCGCCGGGCGGCCTTTCTTGCCGGTCACGGCCGTGATCCAGGCGTCCAGGGCCCCCGCGTCCAGCAGCAGCCCGGGCAGGTCGCCGAGCAACTCCCCGGTCACGTCGTCGACCGTGGTCTCGACGATGATCAGCGTCTCGGTGTCCCCGGCCGGGTCCGCCGGCTCCTGATCGTCCAGCGGCTCGCCGAGCAGGGCCGGCAGCACATTGGGCCGCCCGGGCACATCCCGTGCGCCCGCCCCGTACCCGCTGCCGGCCACCCGCATCGCGGGCATCGGCCCGTACCGGCAGCCGGCCACGCGCAGCAGCGCCGCGCCCGTCGGGGTGACCGTCTCCGCCGCCCCTCCGGCCAGGCCGGTGAGCGTCCCGGTCACCGCCGCCCCGTCCAGCAAGGCCACCGTGGCCGGGGCCGGGGCCGGGAACTGGCCATGGCGCATCTCGATGACCCCGGCCCCGAGCGTGAGCGGCGCCGACCAGACCGCGCTGACCTCCAGCGCGTCGAGCGCCGCGGCCACTCCTACGGTGTCCACAACCGTGTCCACCCCGCCCAGCTCGTGCAGGTGCACCTCAGCCGCGGGCACGCCGTGGATCCGGCCCTCGGCCTCGGCCAGCGCGGTGATCGCCGCGGCGGCCAGCCGCCCCGCAGCCGCGGGCACCGCGGCCTGGGCCAGCGTGAGCAGCTCCGCGGCGCGCCGCGCGGGCACGTCGTCGTCCACCCGGACCCGGGCCTGGCAGGCGGCCAGCCCGGCGCGCCGCACCGGTCCGGCGGTCAGCTCCCAGCCGGTGAGCCCGGTGCTGGCCACGGCGGCCCGGACCGCGTCGAGCGGCGCGCCCAGGTCCAGCAGCGCGCCGAGCAGCATGTCACCGGAGATGCCGGAGAACGGGTTCAGCCAGAGGATCACGGCCGCCTCCCCTCGCCGGGCGGCGCAACTGGTTCGCGCGGTCCGGCCCCCGCGGCCCGGCGGCGCATGCTGAACGCCAGCCGGTGGGCGGCCATGGCGGCACCGAACCCCGAGTCGATGTTGACCACGCAGACGCCGGCCGCGCAGGAGGTCATCATGGCCAGCAGCGCGGTGATGCCGTCCAGCGCCGCGCCGTACCCGGTCGAGGTGGGCACCGCGACGACCGGGACGCCGACCAGGCCGGCCACCGCGCTGGCCAGGGCGCCCTCCATGCCCGCGATGACGATCACCACGTCGGCCGCGGCGATGTCCCCGGCCACGGCGAGCAGCCGGTGCAGCCCGGCCACGCCGACGTCGCGGAACTCGGCGACCCGCAGGCCGGTGGCGCGGGCCACCGCGGCCGCCTCGTCGGCGACGGGCCCGTCCGCGGTTCCCGCGGTCACCACCGCCACCCGCCATCCGTCCGGCGGGGCGGGCCGCCAGCACAGCAGCCGGGCCCGGGCGTCGTAGTCACCGGCCGCCACCTCCGCCCCCTGCCCCCGGGCGGCCGCCAGCTCGTCCGCGACCTCAGCCGCCGCGCCGGGCTCCAGCCGGGTCACCAGCACCGGCCCGGACGTGCGGTCCAGCAGCGCGGCCGCGATGGCCGCGATCTCAGCCGGCTGCTTGCCCGGGGCGTAGACAACCTCCGGCAGTCCCTGCCGCCGCGGCCGGTCCAGGTCGACGGTGGCGAACCCGAGCGGGAGCGCCGGGGGAACCTCCTGGCCCTGCTGAGCCACACCCCGCTCAGGCCCGCCAGCCTCACTCACGCCGCGCTCCCTTCGGCCTCCGCGCGCACGAACGGGATCGTCTGCGGGCCCTCGGGCAGCACGCAGACCCGCGCCCCAGGCCCGGCCGCCGCCAGTTCGGCGGCGACCGCGGCGGCGATGTCCGGCACCGCGAACAGGTGCGCGCTGCGCAGGCCGGCCTCGGTCAGGCCGGACGCGTGCACGCCCACCCGGGCCCGGCGCAGTACCCGGGCCAGCACCTGCACCTGCCACTGGTCCGGCACGGTCGTGGTGCGCGCCGCGATCGAGGCGAGCAGCCGCTCCGGCGTCGGCTCGGCGGCCAGTTCCGCGCGGAACGAACCGTGGTCGGGGAAGCCGTCCGCGCACTCGGCCGCGCAGATGATGAGTCCGCCCGGCGCCACCACGGTGGCCGCCGCGGACATGCCCTTGACCGCCTGGTACAGGTTCTGGTCCAGCGGGAACCCCGCGTTGGTCGTCACCACCACGTCGAACAGGCCGTCCACCGGGCGCATGGAGACCTCGCGGACATAGGCCCGGGCCGCTTCGTGCATGGCCAGCACCTCGCCGCCGAACGCCCCGACGACCTGCTGCTCCCGGTTCAGGACGACGTCGAGTGCGAAGTCCACCCCGGTCGCCGCGGCGATCGCGCGCACGTCGTCGTGCACCGGGTTGCCCTCGCACACCCCCCAGGTGGCCTGCTCGCTGCCGATCCGCCGCGCGTCGTGCAGGGTCAGCGTGGTGTCCAGGCCGGCCAGGCCCGGCGCGACCAGCTTGGGGCCGCCGCTGAACCCGGCGAAGAAGTGCGGCTCCACGAACCCGGTGGTGATCTTCACGTCCGCCTCGGCCCAGTGCTTGTTCAGCCAGACCGGCACCCCGTCGCCGTGCTCCCCGCACCAGGTCAGCATGCTCTCGTCGCGTGCATCGTGGTTGATCACCCGCAGCCGGGCGGCCAGCTCGGGGCCCAGCATCTCGCCCAGTTCCGCCGCCGTGTTGCCGCGGTGCGTGCCCGTCGCGATCAGCACGGTCAGGTCGTCGGCCGTGACCAGCCCCGCCAGCTCGGCGAGCAGCGCGCGGAGCATGGCCTCGCGGGGTTGCGGCCGGGTCACGTCGCAGACCGACACGGCTACCCGCTGCCCCGGGCGGACCACCGCCCGCAGCGGCGGCCCGGCCACCGGCCGGCGCAGCGCGTCCCGCAGCGTGGCCGGGACATCTGGGACGGCCGGATGGTACGCCGGCGCGACGACCGTGGTGCGGTCCGCGGGCAGCGAGATACGCAGGCCCTGGCGCCCATAGGCCAGGTCGATGTCCAGCAGGCCGTCAGCAGGCATCAAGCTCCGTCCACGCCTCGTCGGCACCACCGTAGCGAAGCGGGTCAGGGCTGCGCCCCGGGCCGGCACCTGCGGGCCGGGTCACGCCCGGGGTCGCAGGCGCAGGCCGCCCATCCCGCCGTCCACGGCCAGCTCGGTGCCCGTCGTCGATCCGGCGGCGGGGGAGGCCAGGTAGACCACGGCCGCGGCGACTTCCTCGGCCGACACCAGCCGGCCGTGCGGCTGCCGGGCGGCCAGCGCCGCCCGCTCGGCGGCCGGATCGGGCGCCACGTCCAGCAGTCGCGCGACCCAGGGCGTGTCCGCCGTGCCGGGGTTCACCGCGTTGACCCGGATGGCGTCGGGCATCCCGTCGGCGGCCATGGCCCGGGTCAGCGCGGCCACCGCGCCCTTGCTGGCCGAGTACACGGCCCGGTCCGGCAGCCCGGCGGTGGCCGCGATCGAGGCCGTGTTGACCACGGCGCCGTGCCCGGACTCCCGCAGGTACGGCCAGGCCGCGCGGGACACCCGGGCGGTCCCGATCACGTTCACGTCCAGCACCCGCTGCCATTCGGCGTCGGTGCTCTGCTCGACGCTGCCCTGGGCGCCGATGCCCGCGTTGTTGATCAGCACGTCCAGGCCGCCCAGCCGCTCGGCGGCTGACTGCACCGCGGCCTGTACCGCGTCGTCGTCGGTGATGTCGGCCCGGACGTAGCCGGTCCCGGCGGGCAGCCCCGCGGGCGGCGCCTCGGTCATGTCCAGTACCACCACCGCCGCGCCCTCGGCCGTGAACGCCGCGGCGATCGCGGCGCCCAGGCCGGACGCCCCGCCGGTGACCAGCGCCCGCAGGCCCGTCAGCTGTCCCATGCTCATCCTTTCCCCGCTGCGTCTGCGCGGGCGGCGTCCCACGGCGACCGCCCGCTGATCTCGACATCATGGCTGATGTATCCGGTGCGCTGCCGCGCTACCCCGCCCCGGCCGGGTGGACCTGGTCTGAGAGCTAATCGCGCCCAGGCCTACCTGACGGCGGCGGGCTTCTCACCGGCCGGGGGGATTTCCACTGGCGTTCGCCCGGGTCGCCGTCAAAGAGGGTGTCCTGCGGGGCATCGCTGATTTCCCGGGCCGCCAGGTCCGATTCGGTCTCGATGCGCCCGTCGCGCCGGATGTGGGACACCGCCACGCCACGTTTCGCCAGGACCCGCGCGATAAGCAGGTGGCGGTGGCACCGGGCTGGATCCTCCTCGCTGCAGAGCAGGGCGACGCGCTGGGTCTGGGCCCCGGCCAGTATCCGGTCGATTCCCGCACCGAACGCCGGGCTCGCGGCGAGCCGGTCATAGTGCACGTGGCCCTGCGCGTCGTAAAATCCGGCGCCTTCCGGGCGGCCCCCGAGTTCCCGGCCGAATGGGAGGTAGCTGATGTCGCACCGGGCCAGAGCGTCACGGAGTTGTCCCGCGTTGAAATGCGGCACATAACGGGACCGGGGCACCGTGCGCACATCGGCGACGGCCTGGATGCCGTGCCGCTGGAGCAGGCTCAGGAAATCGTCGAGGGCCACGTTGGAATGGCCGATCGTGAACAGGCGTGGTGCGGTGTCCGGCACGGCGGGTTCCGGGTCCTCAGGCGCCTGGGATCCGGGGCGGGTCCGGGGTGCTGGTGGCGGCCGCGATCGCCTCTTCCCAGTGCTGGAGGTACTGGGAATACTGCGCGGCGAACCGGGCCAGGTTGGCGGCGGCCTCGTCGGACAGCGCCGTGAGGTCGTATTCCACCGTGGCGGCCCCGGCATCGTCCAGGGTGACGGTCACGGTGCCCGCGTTCTGGCCGTGGACGACCCGCGCGTAGCGGACGGACCGGCCGGGTTCCCGGGCGCATACCACCCAGGTCGTCCGCTGCGGGCCATGGGCGGTCTCGAATACCGTGCCTGGTTCCGTGTCGTCATCGGCCGGGGCGGGAAACTGCGGATCCCAGCCGTCGGCCCACAGTCGCTCGCCGTGCGGGGTGAACAGGAACAGGGCGGCTTCGCATCCGGGCGGCAGCCGCACGGATCCGCTGAGCCGGGCGCGGCGCACGGGGGCCGGATTCGCAGCGCTGTGTGTCGCAGCGCCGTGGAGCGGAGGGCTGGGTTCCGGGGGGTTGTGTTCCGGAGCGCTGGGTTCCGGCGAGCTTGGTACCATGGTACAAAAGTAACATGACGACCGTGGAGCGTGTCCAGACCGGGGTCCGGATGGAGCGCAGCCTGCTCAAGGTGCTCAAGGGCCTGGCCGAATACCTGGACCTGTCCCTGGGCGATCTGCTGGAAGGCATCGTGCTGCACGCGTTCGAGGGGGAGCAGGCGTTCGGGGCGCCCACCCTGGAGGTCATCGCGGAGCTGAAGCGGATCTACGGCTGTGACCTGACCGCGGCCGACAGCCATCAGCTGGCGGAGTCAGGGAGCTAGCACCAGGCGGGCGGCCAGCGCCGCCTTGGCGGCGGGCCAGTCGTCGTCCACCATCGCGTACTGGACCGTGTCGCGCCAGCTGCCGTCGTAGCGCAGCCGGTGCTTGCGCAGGACGCCTTCACGCGTCGCGCCCAGCCGCTCGATCGCGGCCTGCGACCGGGTGTTGAAGATGTCGGTGTGCCAGACGACCCGGACCGCGCCGAGGGTCTCGAACGCGAACGTCATCATGAGCAGCTTCGACTCGGTGTTGTGCCCGGTGCGCCACCAGCGCTGGCCCAGCCAGGTGTGCCCGATGCCCAGTGCCCGCAGCGCGGGGTTCACCTCATAGAACGAGGTGGTGCCGGCGAACTCCCCGGTGGCCGCGTCGATCTGGGCGTAGGGCAGCCGGGCGCCGCGGTCCCGGGCGTCCAGGGCCGCGGCAATATGCCGGGTCGCGTCCTCGAGCGTGACCGGGTGGGCCACCGCGCCACCCGGCGGGCTCATCCAGCGGAACACCTCGGCGGCCGTCTCGCCGGTACCCGCGGCGGCCAGGTAGCCGGGCGCGTGCTCCAGGGCCAGCGGCTCCAGCCGGATCAGCCGCCCGGCCAGCACCGGCATCGCCCACCACAGATCATCACTCACGCCGGCATGATCCCAGCTCCGGCCCGGACGCCGCCCCTCATTTTCGGCCCGTCATCGCCCTGCCTCAGCGGATCAGTGCGGGGATTCGGGCATCCAGACGGTGAAGTTCTGGTCGCTGGTCCCCCACGGGGGGCGCGGGAACAGCACCCACTGGCCGTGGGAGGTGCCATCCAGGGTGTCGATGAGCTCGGTGGTGAGCCAGGGCCCGGTGACCGTGCCGCGGATGCCGCTGTAGCTGGTCACCCGGACAGACTTGAACGACCAGAGCCGGACCGCGTTGAGCGGGGCGCCCGCCGTGGCGTTGTCGAGGCTTGCGGTAGCCGAGGCTTGCCGGTAGACGGTCCCGGCCGGCGTGGCGACCGGCGCCGTCCAGGTCCGTCCGGTCGAGGTGTTGCTGACCGCGAACACGTCGCGGTCGGCGGCCTGGTCACGGTAGATGCTGAGACGCAGGATGTGGCCGGCCTGTGGCGCCAGCGGCACGGTGCCGCGGCCAAAGCCGTTGTCGTAGGTGATGCTGCCCGCCCCGCCGCCGGTCTGGATCAGCAGCGCCGCCGTGTGGGTGCCGTCGGAGAGCGACAGCTCCGCGGGGCCGTTGTCCCCCGTGATGGCCTGCCGCGCGGGCACCTTCAGGGTCGCGGCAATGAAGCGGAACCGCCACCCGCTGCTGACGTACCCGGCCGAGGACTGGTCGTAGGCCACCGGCATGGAGCGGTGAGCGGGCTGGGCCGCGGCGCTCGCGGGCATGCTCACCGCAGTCGCTGCGGCGCCCGCGGTTACCGCGGCACCGAGCGTGCGGGCGATGAATCTGTTCACCGAGATCCTCCCTGGGGCACCGGTCAGGTCCAGGCCAGGCCGGGGTCGGGGGCGTCGTCGGCCAGCACGGTGCCCTCGATCAGGCCGTAGGGACGGTCGCCGGGGTAGTAGACCTCATTGTCGTTGGGCAGCCCGAACGGGGCTAGGTCCACGAGGTAGTGATGCTTGTTCGGCAGCGCCAGCCGGACCTCGCAGGCGTCCGGCACGGCCTCGATGATCCGCCCGCCGATGGCGTAGAGCGTCTGCTGCAGCGAATAGCTGTAGGTCTCGCTGAACGCGGACAGCAGCGCCTCCCGCGCGATCCCGAACGCCGCATCCCAGTCCGGGCCCGGCGACCTCCCGTCCGACGGCCCGGCCCCGCGGTACCGCCACCAGGCGCTGACCTGGGTAGCCAGCATCCGGTCCTGGGTCTCCGCCAGCGTCGTGTACTCATCCCGGGGGAAGCCCCAGAACTCGGAGTTGGTGGTGTTCAGCACGGTCAGGTCCTCGATGCCGGCCAGCACGCTCACCCCCTCCTCCTCGTCGTGGACGACCCGGCAGGCCCGGGTCAGCTCACCGGTACGGGCGAACGAGTGCCGGCTCTCGCCGACCGGGCCCCAGCCGTACTCCTCGACCGCCACCCGGGCCCGGGTTATCTGGGCCTGGCTGCTCACGAAGTGCGCGGCGAGTTCCATCCCGAGCACCTCGGGCGGTACCGGCCCGAGCCGCTGGGCGAACGCGTACACGGTGTTCTTCTGCGTGTCGGTGGCCAGCACCGCGGAGTTGTCGCCGGTCAGGTGGGTCGCGCCCAGGTCGCCGGACAGGCTGGTGGACACGTTCCAGTCCCTGATCACGTCGCCGCCGCCGGGGCCGGCGGCGCGGGCCACGCGCATCACCCGGACCTCAGCCTTGCCGTAGCGGTTCGCTCCGAGCTGGACCATGGGCGCAAGCCTTTCTGTGCTTATCCGGCGATCACGGCGCTCGCGCTGGCCGCGGCCGCGGCGAGTTCGGCCGGGTCAGCGGTGCGCAGCTCGCCGCCGGCCACCACCTGCTGGCCGCCGACGAACAGGTGCTCCAGCGCGGGCGCGCCGAACACCAGCGTGGTCACCGGGTCCGCGATGCCGGCCCCGGGGAGCTGGTCGACCCGCCATACGGCGAGGTCAGCCAGCTTGCCGGGCTCGAGCGAGCCCATCTCGGCCTCGCGGCCCAGGCAGCGGGCGCCGCCCATGGTGGCCATCCGCAGGCAGTCCCGGGCGCTCAGTGCCTGCGGGCCGCCGATGTAGCGGGCGGCCAGCATGGCCTGGTGCAGCTCGCCGACCATCCGGCCCGACTCGTTGGACGCGTTCCCGTCCACGCCCAGGCCGACCACCACACCCGCGTCGAGCAGCTTGCGGACCGGGGCGATGCCCGCTCCGAGGCGGCCGTTGGAGGTGGGGCAGTGGGCCACGCCGGTGCCGGTCGCCGCGAACCGGGCCACCGCCTCATCCGACAGGTGCACGCAGTGGGCCAGCCACACGTCCGGGCCCAGCCAGTCCAGGTCCTCGGCGTACTGGGCGGGCGTGCGGCCGAACGTATCCAGGCAGAACTGCTCCTCGTCCGCGGTCTCGGCCACATGAGTGTGCAGCCGGACACCGGCCGCCCGGGCCAGCGCGGCGCAGTCCCGCATCAGCTCGCCGGTCACCGTGAACGGTGAGCAGGGCGCGACCGCGATACGGGTCATCGAGTCCGGCGCCGGGTCGTGCCAGCGGTCGATCGCGGCCTGCGAGGCGGCCAGGATCGTGTCGTGGTCCTCGACCACGGAATCCGGCGGCAGGCCGCCGGCCGACTCTCCCAGGTTCATCGAGCCGCGGGTCGGGTGGAAGCGGACCCCGATCCGGCGGGCGGCCAGGATCTCCGCCTCCAGCAGGTCGCCCGCGCCCGCCGGGAACACGTACAGGTGATCGGTGCTCGAGGTAGTGCCGGTCAGGGCCAGCCAGGCCAGGTTGGCCGCGGCGGCCGCGCTGAGCAGCTCCGGGGTCAGCCGGGCCCAGATCGGATACAGGGTCTGCAGCCACCCGAACAGGGTCTCGTCGGTGGCATACCCGCGGGTGATCCACTGATTGAGGTGAGAGTGGGTGTTGACCAGGCCGGGGGTGACCAGCCGCCCGGAGCCGTCGATCCGGGTGGCCGTGGCGAACTCCGGCGGGACCGGCCCGGGACCGGCCGCGGCGACCCGGCCCTGGTCGATGACCACATGGCCGGAGGGGTATTCGCTGCCCGCCGGGTCCACGGTGGCGACGTAGCAGCCCGCAATAGCAATGGGTCCGGTCACGCAGCCCCTCCTCCGGAGGTCGAGACGCCGTCAGGAGCCACGGTAACCGTCAGGAGCCACGGTAGGTCGAATAGGCGTACGGGCTGAGCAGCAGGGGCACGTGATGGTGCCCGGCCGGGTCGGTGATCCGGAAGATCACCACGATCTCCGGGTAAAACGTCTCCGCCGCGGGGGACTGGGCCTTGAGGTAGGCCTCGGTCGCGAACACGATCCGGTGCACGCCCGCCGTGGCGCCGGGGGCCAGATCGGCGACCCGCCCGTCCCCGTCGGTGCGGCGCCGGGCCAGTTCGTGCCACCGGCCGCCGTCCTGCCGGCTGAGGACGAGTTCCAGCCCGGCCGCGGGCCGTCCCGTGGTCGCATCCAGCACGTGCGTGGAGATGCTCATCCCCCTGGTATGCCCCCTCGGTCGCCGGAGAGTCTGTCACTCGAAAGCCTGTCACTCGAAAGTCTTGGCCAGCCGGAGCCGGACGATCTTGGTGAGCTCGTCCCGGACCACCTCGCGCTCGGTGGCGGGATCATGGCCGAGCCGGGCCCGCAGCGCGGCCAGCATGCTGGCCGCGGACATCCCGGTCGCGCAGATCAGGAACACGTGCCCGAACCGCTCCTCGTAGGCGGCGTTTCCGGCCCGCAGCCCGGCCTGCACGTCCGGGCCGGCGTCCTGGGTCCCGGACTGCTCCTGCCGCGACCAGGCCGCCTCCCGGTCTGGGAGGCCGCCCTGGTCGGCCGGGCGCCCTGATCCGGCCGGGCGTCCTGGTCCGGCAGGCGGGCGCCGATCCGCGGATGGGCGGCCAGGGCGTGCTCGATGTCCGGCCAGCCCAGCGCCGCGATGGTGGCGTCGGACGCGGCCACGAGCGCGGGCAGCGAGCCGTGCGGCCGCCCGCTGACCATCCGCTCGATCCAGCGCGCACTGGCACACGCGGGCCGGAGCAGCCCGGCGGCGGTGGCGGCGGTGGCCCGGTCCAGGTCGGCGACGGGCACCCGGCCGTCCAGGTCCGTGTCGGTCATCCTGATGACCTTAAAGCCCAGCCCTCTCCCCAGCCACCCAGCGCCCCCGCCCGCGCCGTATGCGAGGATCGGAGGACCCCGGCCGTTTGCGCGGTGCTTCTGGTGCGTTAGGGCGCCTGAAACGCACCGCGCTGATGCCGATCAGGCCGGGAAGGTGGCGCTGTGGGTGAGATGACGGCGATCCGGGGACGCCGGGTCATCACGCCCGAGGGCGAGCGGGCCGCCACCGTGCTGCTGCGCGACGGGGTGATCGCCGGCCTGGCCGGCTACACCGGCGCGCCGGACGGCGCCATCACCCTGGCCGGGGACGAGGTGCTGCTGCCGGGGCTGGTGGACAGCCACGTGCACGTGAACGAGCCCGGCCGGACCGAGTGGGAGGGGTTCGCCACGGCGACCGCGGCGGCGGCGGCCGGCGGGGTGACCACGATCGTGGACATGCCGCTGAACAGCATCCCGCCGACCGTGACCGTGCCCGCGCTGCGCGCCAAGCAGGCCGCCGCGGCCGGCCAGCTGGCGACCGACGTCGCGTTCTGGGGCGGTGCGGTGCCGGGCAACGTGGCCAGCCTGCGCCCGCTGCACGAGGCGGGGGTGGTGGGCTTCAAGTGCTTCCTGCTCCCCTCCGGCGTGGACGAGTTCGCCCCGCTCAACGCCGCCCAGCTCGGCGAGGCCATGACCGAGATCGCCAGCTTCGGCGGCCTGCTCATCGCGCACGCCGAGGACCCGGAGGTGATCGCGGCGGCGCCTGCCGCCCGCGGCCGCCGGTACGCGGACTTCCTGGCCTCCCGCCCGCCCGAGGCGGAGCAGCGGGCCATCACGGCGCTGCTGGCGCAGACCCGGCGGACCGGGTGCCGGACCCACATCGTGCACCTGGCCAGCGCGGCGGCGCTGCCCGCGGTCCGTGCGGCCAAGGCGGCCGGCCTGCCGGTCAGCGCCGAGACGTGCCCGCACTACCTGACCCTGCGGGCCGAGGACATCCCGGACGGCGCCACCGAGTTCAAGTGCTGCCCGCCGATCCGGGACGACGCCAACCGCGCGGCGCTGTGGGCCGGGCTGCTGGATGGCACGATCGACTGCGTCGTGTCCGACCATTCACCGTGCCCGGTGGCGGACAAGCGGATGGACACCGGTGATTTCGGGGACGCCTGGGGCGGCATCGCCTCGGTCCAGCTCGGCCTGCCCGCGGTGTGGACCGAGGCCGCCCGGCGCGGCATCGGCCTGGACCGGGTGGCGCGCTGGATGGCCACCGCCCCGGCCGAGCTCACCGGCCTGGCCGACCGGGGTGCGATCCGGCCCGGCCTGCGGGCCGACCTGTGCTGCTTCGCCCCGGATGAGAAGTTCGTGGTGAACCCGGCCGCGCTGCGGCACCGCAACCCGGTCAGCCCCTACGCGGGGCGGACCCTGACCGGCGTGGTCCGGCAGACCTGGCTGGCCGGGCGGCCGGCCGGAGCCGGCCCGCGGGCCGGGCAGCTCGCCGGGCCCCAGGGATGCAGAGCGTGAGCGCAACGCCCGGCGATTTCACGGGGCTGCCCGACCTGGCCAGCCGGGCCCTGGGCGGGACGGTGCTGTACGCCAACGACGAGTTCTTCGCGGACGCGCGCAACCTCATCGAGCCGCGGCCCGCGAGCCATGATCCGGCGGCCTTCGGGATCCGCGGCAAGGAGTACGACGGCTGGGAGACCCGGCGGCGCCGGGAACCGGGTGCGGACTTCGTCATCATCCGGCTGGCCGCGCCCGCGATCGTGCGCGGCGTCAACATCGACACCGCGCACTTCCGGGGAAACTACCCGCCGTCTGGCTCGGTCGCCGGGACCACGCTGCTCGGCTACCCCTCGGCGGCCGAGGTGCTGGGCGCGGCCTGGACCCCGCTGGCGGGCCAGACCGATCTCGGCGGTGACCAGGCCAACCTGGTGCCGGTCACCGCCCCGGACCGGCTGGTCACGCACGTCCGGCTGACCATCCATCCGGACGGCGGGGTGGCCCGGCTGCGGGTGTTCGGTGAGGTGGTGCCCGACCCGCGCCGGCTCGGCGGCCGGGTGGACCTGGCCGCGACCTGCACTGGCGGGCGGGTGGAGGCGTGCAGCAACATGTTCTTCTCGCGGCCCGCCAACGTGCTGGCGCCGGGGCGCGCCCAGGTCATGTCGGACGGCTGGGAGACCGCACGCCGCCGCGACGACGGGCACGACTGGCTGGTGGTCCGGCTGGCGGTGCCGGGCGTGCTGCACCACGCCGTGATCGACACCACCCGTTTCGCCGGCAATGCGCCGGGCCTGGCCCGGCTCAGCGACGAGGAGACCGGGGCGGAACTGCTGCCGCGGACCCGGCTGGTCCCGGACACCGAGCACTGGTTCCGGATCCGGGGCGCGGATAGCACCGGGCTGGTGCGGCTGGACATCTATCCCGACGGCGGCATCTCGCGGCTGCGTCTGGCCGGCGTGGTGCCGCCGGACCGCCGCGAGCAGATCGCCCGCCGCTGGCTTGGGCTGCTGCCCGCGGACGTGGCCGCCGGGGTCGACCAGGGTGAGTTCTTCGACTGATCGCCGCCGTCCAGGCGCCAGGGTCAGCACCTACGGCGGCGTGGCCAGGAAGCCCTGAGCGTCCGCGTCATGCAGGGCCGTCGCGAGGTCCTGGGCGCTCAGGCGGCCTTCGGCCCCCGCCGCCCGGGCCGCCAGCCAGAGCGAGCCGCCCACGGCGGGCAGCTTGGGCGCCGCGAAGTCCCGGCCGCCGGTCACGTGCCGGACATGCTCCCGCAGTGGGCCCAGGAAGATCTCCCCGGCCCGGAAATTGCTGCCGATCAGCGTCACCTCGGCCGGCCCCCCGAAGTCCAGGGCGGCATAGACGGCGCTGATCTGTTCCCCCAGGGCCACCGCGGCCTCCCGGTAGATGCCGGCCGCCACGTCGTCACCCTCGTCCGCGGCCTCTTGCACCTGCACGGCGAAGGCCGCGATACGGGCCTTGTCGAAGTCCCGGTAAATGACCGGCTTGATATCCTCGATGTGCCGCAGGCCGTAGAATTCCAGCAGGCGCGGGACGAGGGGCGTCCAGTCTCTTCTTCCGTCCCGGTATGCGAGGACCGCGCGAATCGCGGCTACGGCGACCATGTATCCGGATCCCTCGTCGCCGACGATATGGCCCCACCCGCCGCTGCGCCAGGCCGCACCCTGCGCATTAACTCCGAACGTATTAGTTCCGGTTCCGGAGATGGCCGCGATACCGGGCGTGGCGAGCGAGCCGGCCGCCCAGGCAGCCACGACGTCATTAACGGCCAATACGACCGGTGCGCTGAGTATGGTGACCCCGGACAGCAGGCGTTTGCGTTCGGATTCGGTGTCAATTCCCGCGACACCCAGTACCGCCGCGGCTACCGGTCTGGCCTGCCCGAGGGCCGCGCTAATCGCCTCATTAATGGAAGCTGCCGCCACCTCGTACCCCACCGCTTCGGGATTGCTTGGCCCGGTTTCCGCCGCCGTCACTATGCCAGCATCCAGGTCAAACACGGCGGCTATCGTTTTCGTGGCCCCCCCGTCCACCCCGATCAGGAGACCGTTCGCCGCCGCGGCGCTGGCCCCTGCTGTTGGCCGTCGGCAGCAATTCCGCGGGCAGTGTGACGAGGCTGTCTTTACGTTGCCCGCTATCTACTGATGTACTATGCATCGAGTTCCATCGGCCAATCTACGAGCGGATCACAGTGCGCCTAGACTACCTTGCTTTGGGTAACCCAACCCTGGACGTCCAGGCGGGGGGTTCTTCCGTGCTGGGCGGTTCGGTAGTCTACTCCGCATTGCAGGCGGCCCGGCTAGGCCTTAGCGCCGCGATCGTGGGAAGAGCGAATCCGGTCCAACTGGAGCCGTACTGGCAACCTTACGCCCGGGAAGTCGGACTGACCCTGCAGCCCGCTAAGTCGACCACGATGTTCCGTAACGTGTCGATGGGGGATGCCCGCGAACAATGGCTTGAAGACTGGGCCGGGAGTATCCAGGATCTGGGCGAATTGCCGGCCAGTGATATTCTGCATATCGCGCCCGTGGCCCAGGAAATAACACTGGAAGAACTGGTCGCGGAGGCCCGGTCACGTTTCGTCCTGCTCACCCCCCAGGGGCTGGTCAGGAGGTGGGCCGGCCTCGGCGCGCGGGTCGAGCACTTTGCCCGGGACTTCCCGGCCGGGGTCTCGTCGATGCTGGACGTGGTCGTGGTGTCCGAGACCGAGGCCCCCTACGTGAGCGAACTCCTGGCCGCGGTGCCCCGCCACGGCGGCCTGGGCGTGGTGACCCGGGGACGCCGGGGGTGCCTGGTCCTGACCCGGGACGGGTCCGCGGAGTACACCGCGGACCCGGTGCGCGTCCTGGTCAACCCGACCGGCGCCGGCGATTGCTTCGCCGCCACGCTGACCACCGAGATGTTCCGGGGCCGGCCGGTGCCGGAGGCAGTGCGGCTGGCCACGGCGGCCGCGTCGCTGTGCGTCAGCGGCCAGGGCCCGGACACCATCGGCAGCCGGGCGGAGATCATGACCGAACGCCGGTCTTCCGGCGTGGCCGGTTCCCTGGATCATCCCCGCCCGGGCGGCTAGCCGTTTCCGGGTGGGTGGCGGTGTAGTCCCGGGCCCGCTCGACGAAGATGTTGTGCAGATCCCGCGCGGCGAGCGGCGGTGAGCCGGACCGGGCTCGCTGGATGACCAGGTCCACCCCGGTGTGGTCGTCGGCCAGCGGCCGCCAGGTGATCACCCCGTGCTGCTCGAGCGGATCACCGATCACGCTGAAGTCCGGGAGCACGGTGAGGCCCAGGCCCTCGGCCACCATCAGCTTGCCCATCTCGGCGCCGTCGGTGGAGTAGGAGAAGGCCGGGGGCTGCCCCTGCAGCAGGCGGTGCAGATAGCGGTGCATGACATAACCAGATCGCATCACGATGACCGGCTCGGCGAGCAGGTCCGCGGTGCGCACGGTGGCGCTGCGGGCCAGCGCGCTGTCCGCCCGCAGCACGACGACCGGGCGGCCGCGCAGCAGCCGGGTGGTCTCCAGTTCGGGCGGCATGTCGTCGCCGTCGAGGTAGTTCACCAGGCCCAGATCGAAGCTGCCCTCCAGGACGCCGCGGTGGATCTCGACCTGCTGCGCCCCGATCACCTCGACCTGGGTCAGCGGGTGACTCTGCCGGAACTGCTGAATGGTCGGGGCGAGCAGCGGGGCGGTAGCCGCGCTGACCGTGCCCAGCCGGACCAGCCGGACGCTGCGGTGTTGCTCGCCGGCCGCGTGCCGGAGCCGGTCGAACGAGTCGAGCAGGGTCAGGATGTAGGGGAAGAGCTCGCGGCCGGAATCGCTCATCCGCGCCCCGTGCCGGCCCCGGTCGAGCAGGTCGACGCCGAGTTCGCGTTCCAGGCTCCGGACCGAGCCGCTCAGCGCGGGCTGAGAGATGTGCAACTCGTCTGCGGCGCGCCGAAACGAGCCCAGCCGGGCCACCGTGGCCACGTATTCAAGCTGCTCGATCCGCACACGACCCCTCTCGCCCGGCGCCTGTTAACGCCAGGATAGCGATCGCTTTAATAGGAAAACCTTACCACGCCCCCGCCGATCGGTATTGGACGGGCCGCCGGGCCGCCCCGCATGCTGAACCTAGTTCCGCTGGCGCCGCCGGGTGCCAGGGCCTGCCCGGCCAGGAGGTCAGGCGGGCGGGAGCGGACCTGGAGGGGAGCGGGCGGACGGCGGACTCACTCTCTGGTCAGCCAACCCAACTTCCTATAAATTAGGTCGAGAAACAAGGAAATCCCGGAAGTACACCGGGCCAGCCGACCCGTACCGGAGGAGTCGCAGATGGGCGTCGTACTGCACTGGTTCCTGCCCACCAACGGTGACTCGCGGACCGATCTGAGCCTGGGCAACGCGGTCGGCGCCGCGGGCAGCCGGGCCGCCGAGGGCGGCAGCGAGCGGGCGCCGGACATCGGCTACATCGGCCAGATCGCCCGCTCCGCGGAGCAGGTCGGCTTTACCGGCGCGCTGACCCCGACCAGCTCGTGGTGCGAGGACGCGTGGATCATGACCGCCGGGCTGACCCAGGTCACCGAGCGATTCAAATTCCTGGTCGCGTTCCGGCCGGGCCTGATGTCGCCCACGCTCGCGGCCCACATGGCCGCGACCTACCAGCGCATCTCCGGCGGGCGCCTGCTGCTCAACGTGGTCACCGGCGGCGACGACGTGGAGCAGCAGCGGTTCGGCGATCACCTCGGCAAACAGGCCCGGTACGAGCGGGCCGGTGAGTTCCTGCACATCGTCCGCGAGCTGTGGGGCGGCGAGCCGGTGACCTTCACCGGCCAGCACTACGACGTGCGCGGCGGGCAGATCATCCCGGCCCGGACCTGGCCCGAGATCTACCTGGGCGGGTCCTCAGCCCCGGCTCTCGACGTGGCCGCCAGGTACGCCGACGTGTACCTGACCTGGGGTGAGCCACCCCAGGGCGTTGCGGAAAAACTGGATGCGGTGCGGACGCGCGCCAAGGCAGCCGGCCGGGAGGTGCGCTTCGGGATCCGGTTGCACGTGATCACGCGGGATACCGCGGCCGAGGCGTGGGCCCAGGCCCAGCGGCTGCTCGACGGTCTCGACCCGGCCGCGATCGAGCGGGCGCAGGCCATCCAGCGGGCCTCGCAGTCCGAGGGCCAGCGCCGGATGGCGGCGCTGCACGGCGGGCGCGCCGACGCCCTGGAGGTGTCGCCGAACCTGTGGGCGGGCGTGGGCCTGGTCCGCGGCGGCGCGGGCACCGCACTGGTCGGCAGCCACGACGAGGTGGCCGAGCGGATCGCCGAGTACTACGCGCTCGGCATCGATGAGTTCATCCTGTCCGGCTACCCGCACCTGGAAGAGGTCTACCAGGCCGGCGAGGGCCTGATCCCGGTGCTGCGCCGCCGGGGCCTCATGACCTCCCCCCACGACGACAACTAATTCCCTGGAGGCTGACCATGACCACTGATCCCACCACCGAGCCGCTCCGCTTCGCCTACTGGGTGCCCAACGTGAGCGGCGGCCTGGTGACCAGCACCATCGAGCAGCGCACCGACTGGTCGTTCGAGTACAACCGCATCCTGGCCCGGCTGGCCGAGCGGGCCGGGTTCGACTACGCGCTGAGCCAGGTCCGGTACACGGCCAGCTACGGCGCCGAGTTCCAGCACGAGTCGACCAGCTTCAGCCTGGCCCTGCTGATGGCCACCGAGCGGCTCAAGCTGATCGCCGCCGTCCACCCGGGCCTGTGGCACCCCGGGGTGCTGGCCAAGTGGGTGGCCACCGCGGACCACCTGTCCGGCGGCCGGGTCGCGGTGAACGTGGTGTCCGGCTGGTTCTCCGGCGAGTTCCGCCAGCTCGGCGAGCCGTGGCTGGAGCACGACGAGCGGTACCGGCGCACCGCCGAGTTCATCCTCGCGCTCAAGCGGATCTGGACGCAGGACCAGGCCAACCTGGCCGGGGACTTCTACCGGATCCGCGACTTCAGCCTCAAGCCCAAGCCACTGTCCTGGCCGGGCCGCCCGCACCCGGAGATCTTCCAGGGCGGCAACTCCAGCGCCGCCCGGCGCAACGGCGGCCAGCTGTCCGACTGGTACTTCTCGAACGGCAAGGACTTCGACGGGGTCCGGGAGCAGATGTCGGATCTGCGGCAGGTCGCCGACGCCGCGGGACGCACCGACGGCCCGCGGTTCGGGCTCAACGGGTTCGTCATCGTCCGCGACACCGAGGCCGAGGCGCGGGAGCAACTGCGCGAGATCATCGCCAAGGCGCACGTCGAGGCGGTCGAGGGCTTCGGGGCCGCGGTCAAGCAGGCCGGGGCGTCCACCGGCGACAAGAAGGGCATGTGGGCCGACTCCTCGTTCGAGGACCTGGTGCAGTACAACGACGGGTTCCGCACCCAGCTGATCGGCACCCCCGAGCAGGTGGCGACCCGGATCATCGCCTACCGCAAGCTCGGCGTGGACCTCATCCTGACCGGCTTCCTGCACTACCACGAGGAGATCGAGCGATTCGGCCGGGACGTGCTCCCGATCGTGCGCGCGCTCGAGGTGGAAGCCGGCCTGGACCCGGCCGCGGTGCCCGACCCGGCGGCCGGCCTGACGGACCCCGGCCCGGTTCTCGTGGGCGCGCGATGAGCGTCACCTCTCCGGCCGCGCCGCCTGAGGTTCTCTTTTCCGCAACGGAAGCGCTCGCGGTGGCCCGGTCCTACGCCGGGTCGATCGCCAGCGGCGTGATCGAACGGGACCGGGCGGGCGTGGTGCCCTACGCCGAGCTGGCCGCCCTGGACGCGAGCGGGCTGCTGGGGATCACGGTCCCGGGCGAGCACTTTGGCCCGGACCTGTCCCCGGTGGTGCTGGCCGAGGTGATCCGGACCATCGCGGCCACCGACCCGGCGATCGCCCAGATCCCGCAGGCCCACTTCCTGTTCGTGGACGTGCTCGCCGTGCATGGCAGCGCCGCTGCGCAGGAGCGGCTGTTCGGGGACGTGCTGGCCGGCGCGCGGCTGGGTAACGGCCTGGCCGAGCGGGGCGGCCAGCACGCCCAGGACCTGAAGACCCGGTTGGGCGCGGGACGGGACGGCCTGCGCCTCAGCGGCCGCAAGTACTACTGCACCGGCGCGATCTCGGCCCGCTGGATCGGGGTCAGCGCGCTGGACGACGACGGCCGCCTGGTCCTGGCCTTCGTCGAGCGGGACGCCCCGGGTGTCCAGCTCGGCGAGGACTGGGACGTGATGGGGCAGCGCGCCACGGTCAGCGGCTCCGCGGTCTTCGATCAGGTGCCGGTGGATCCCGGCCTGGTCATCCCCTACGGCCGCGCGTTCGAGGTGCCACAGCAGCTCGGCGCGCGGTCCCAGCTGGTGCACGCCGCGATCCAGGTCGGGATCGCGGGCGGCGCACTACGCGACGCCGGCGAGTTCGTCCGGACCCGGGCCCGGCCGTTCTTCGAGGCCACCCGGGCCGGGTGGGCCGAGGTGGCCGCGGCCGACCCGCACACGATCCACCGGTTCGGCCGGCTCGCCACCCAGGTGCGCGCGGCCGAGGCGCTGCTGGCCAGCGCGGCGGTCACGCTCGAGGAGGTGGGCCGGGTGCCCCGCGACGCCGGGGCGGCGGCCCGCGGCTCGATCGCGGTCGCGGAGGCCAAGGCCTTCGCCAGCGAGGTCGCGGTCGAGGTGGCCAGTGACCTGTTCGCGCTGGCCGGGGCCAGCGCGGCCGACGAGCGGCACGACCTGTCCCGGCACTGGCGGAACGCCCGCACGCACGCCAGTCACGATCCCGTCGATTGGAAGTATCACCATGTCGGCAACTTCCGGCTCAACCACGTCCTGCCGCCGAATCACGGGCAGCTCTGATCATGACTACCACTGACCCGCGGGTGGCCCACGGTGACGCCCGTGGTCAGGAGCTGAGCGCCGCGGACTTCCGGCACGCGATCGGCCACTTCGCCACCGGCGTCACCGTCATCACGTCGGTCGGGATCGACGGCCAGCCGGTCGGCACCACGGCCAACGCGGTGAGCTCGCTGTCCCTGGACCCGCCGCTGATCCTGGTCTGCTTCGACCGCTCCAGCCAGACGCTGGAGGCGGTGCTGACGCACGGCGCGTTCGCGGTCAACGTCCTCGGCGTACGGCAGCAGCACCTGTCGGCCAACTTCGCCCGCCGGGGCCTGGCCGCGGCCTGGGACGGGGTCCGGCACCGCCAGGGCCGGACCGGCAGCCCCCGGCTGGAGGACGTGATCGCCAGCCTCGAGTGCACGGTGGAGCACCGCCTCGACGGGGGTGACCACGAGATCGTCGTGGGCCGGGTCCGGGAGGTGGAGACGAGCGACGACGACGCGGCCCCGCTCGTGTTCTGGCGCGGCAGCTACGCGTCGCTCGGGTAACGCGAACCCGGCCCCGCAACCCTGACCCGGCCTGCCCGGCGAGACCACTACGACCTCACTAACTCACCCTGTGTCATCAGAAAGGACGTTATCGTGACGACCACTGAGAGTACTCCGAGCACGGCCAGCCGAAGCGCCCCGCTCCCCGGCATTGACCTGCAAGACCCGGTCCGGGTCGCGGAAGGGCTGCGCGACGAGTTCCGCATCGGCGCCGCCGAGCGTGACCGGGACCGCGCGTTCCCGTACGAGCAGTGCGCGGCGTTCCGCGCCTCCGGCCTGCTCGGCCTCATGGTCCCGCGCGAATACGGGGGCTACGGGGGCAACTTCGCGGAGCTGATGCGGGTCGTGATCGCCATCTCGGCGGGCGACTCCAACATCGGCCAGATGTACCAGCTGCACACCGGCGGCATCCGGCTGCTGCAGGAGTTCGCCTCGCCCGACGTGCAGGCCAAGTGGCTGCCCCGGTTCGCCAGTGGCGAGCTGTGGATCACCAACGCGTACTCCGAGGTCGGCACCCGGAGCGTGAACGATTTCAAGACCACCATCACCCGGGACGGCGCGGGCTGGCGGCTCAACGGCCGCAAGTTCTACTGCACCGGCAGCCTGGCCGGGGACCTCACGTTCGGCCCGTGCCGCATCGAGGGCACCGACGAGGTCCGGGTGTTCTACACGCCGACCGACGCCGAGGGCGTGACGATCCACGACGACTGGAGCGGGTTCGGCCAGCGGACCACGGCCAGTGGCACCACCGAGTTCCGCAACGTGTGGATCCCCGACGAGCTGATCCTCGGCAGCCCGGACACCGAGGGCGGCGGAGGCGGGGACATCACCTCGCTGAACTACCAGGCGGTGCACACCGGCGTGTTCGTGGGCATCGCCAAGAACGCGCTCGACGACGCGGTCGAGTTCGTCCGGACGAAAGCGCGGGTCTGGTACGAGAGCAGTGCCGAGCGCGCCGTAGACGACCTCTACACACAGCTGCGGGTCGGCGAGATGAAGACCGCCGTGGACGCCGCCGAACTGCTGTCGCTGCGGGCCGCCGACCTGTGCGACGAGGCCGTCGCGCACCTCGGTGACGCCCGCATCCGCGGTGAGGCGTCCCTGGTCACCGGCCAGGCGCGGCACGCGGCCGCCGAAGCCGCCCTGTTCAACGGGTCGTACCTGTTCAAGGTGGGCGGCGCGGGCAGCGTCCTGGAGAAGTACGGGTTCGACCGGCACTGGCGGAACGCCCGCACGCTGTCGCTGCACAACCCGCTCGACTTCAAGCTCCTGCACGCAGGCGATTACCTGCTCAACGACACCCTGCCGCCCGTCGATTCGTACAACTAGCCATCCTCACCCCTAGGAGACGGCGATGTCCGCTGTAGGACTCATGTTCGTGGGTGCGGTGCTGTTCGTGAACGGCCTGTTGTTCCTGGGCCGGATCGACGGCAAGAGCGCCGCCCCGTTCAACATTTTCGTCGGTGCCCTCCAGGTAGCCATCCCGTTCTACCTGATCGCGACGGCCCCGACCGCCGACGACATCCTGCTGGCCTCCGGGATCTTCCTGTTCGGGTTCACCTACCTGTACGTGGGGATCAGCAACCTGGCCGGCCAGTCGCTCGTCGGACTCGGCTGGTACTCGGCCTGGGTGGCGATCATGGCCGCCGCCTTCGGCATCACCAACATCGTCAAGTTCCATGACCCGACGATCGGCCTGCTGTGGCTGCAATGGTCGGTCCTGTGGGCGCTGTTCTGGCTGGTGCTCGCGATGGGCGTGACCCGCCTCACGGCGCCGGCCGGCTGGCTGACGCTGATCTTGTCCTTCACCACCTGCACCATCCCCGGCTTCCTGCTGCTGCTCGGGGAGTGGGGCCACGTGGGCACGTGGCTGGTGCTGGTCGTCATCGCCGCGACGGTCGTAGCCGTGGCGCCGGTCACGGTCCGGAGCCTGCGCCAGCCTGCTGAGGTGCCGGACCCGGCTGAAGCCGAGGCCGGGGTCCCGGTCTCGGTGTCCTGACGTGATGGCCCTGCCCCGTGCGCCCAACGGGGCAGGGCCGGCCTGTCCTGGGGTAGGTTGCGCCGGTGACCTCGATCCAGGATCTGCTCCTGCACTACCAGCCGGATGGCGAGGCTGAGGCCGCGGACGTCGCGCGGGTGCGCGCGCTCCTCGAGCGCTCACCGGACCCGTACCCGCGGTCACTGCCGCTGCACGTCACCGGGTCGGCGCTGATCGTCGCGCCGGACAGCGGCCGGGTGCTGCTGCGCTGGCATCCGCGCCAGCAGGCCTGGCTCCAGGTCGGCGGGCACGGCGACCCGGGCGAGCGGGACCCGCTCGCCATCGCCCGGCGCGAGGCGGCCGAGGAGACCGGCCTGACCGATCTGGTCCCGTGGCCCGACGCGCAGCTGCGGCACGTGGTCATCGTCGCCGTGCCCGCGGTCGCCGACGACCCCGCGCACGAGCACGCCGACGTGCGCTTCTTCCTGGCCACCCGGACACCGGACGCGATCGTGGCGGAGCGGCCGGACGCGCCGCTGCGCTGGCTGACCCTCCCCGGGGCGCTGGAGCTCACCACCGAGACCAACCTGGCGGAGACGCTGAACCGGGCTGGGAGATTGCTACCCGATCGTGCCTGAAACAGCGGTGTCCTAGCTCATATCTACTTTTTGTCCGAATTGATACACGATGAGACTCCTGTGCTGCCATGCTGCCCGATGAGCAGATTGTCAGGCCTGGTGAGAGGCGGTAGGTGCCGCGTAGCTGGGCGCGCATCGGCGTAAGGCGGGTCCTTGAAAGCAGCAAAGTCGCACAGCAAGAGCAGGAAGTTCCGCAGGATCGGGCGGCACACGGCGCCCTCGCCGACGGCGAAGGTAGCCCGCCGGGCCGGCCAGGCCGCACCCGCCGTAGCGGTGGTGGGCGCGCTGGCGGCGGCGCCGCAGACCGCGTTCGCCTCCACCGCGGCGCCCGCGGCGCCGGCCGGGCACACCGGCCTGGCCACCCAGCGGCATCCGGTCACGCGGGCCCACTGGGACGCGGCCAGGCAGCCCAGCCGTCAGCCGGCACGCAGCTACACGGTGCGCACCGGGGACACGCTGAGCGGGATCGCGCAGCAGTTCTACGGTCACGCCAGCGACTGGCAGTGGCTGTATCACATCAACCGGGCCAAGATCAGCGACCCGAACCTGATCTACACCGGGCAGGTGTTCAGCGTCCCGGCCGACCCGCCCGCCTCGGTCCGCAACGGGACCTACCAGGCCCGGCACGCGGCGGCCACCAGCACGGTGGACAACCAGTCGTCGGCCGGTTCGGCCAGCAGTCCAGCGGGCGGCGGTGCATCGGCCGGATCGTCGGGCAGCGCTGGGCCGGCCGGGTCGGGCAGTTCAGCGGGCGGTGCATCGACCACCAGTGCGCCGACTGGTCACGGCGTGTCGTGTTCGGGGTCGGCGAGCGGGATGGTCCCGGCCAACTACGCCGCGATCGTGAGCTTCCTGACCTCGCACGGCTACACCGGGAACGCGGCGGCCGGCATCGCCGGGAACATCTGGCAGGAGTCCGACGGCAACCCCGAATCGGTCGGTGACGGCGGGGGCGGCCTGATCGGCTGGACGCCGCTGCCCGGCGGGTACGTGACCGGGAATCCCGCCGCGGACCTGCAGACCCAGCTGGCGGCGATCCTGACCTTCAACCGCATCTGGGCCCAGTACATCCCCGCGCTGAACGCCGCGTCCTCCCCGGCCGCGGCGGCAGCGATCTACGTCACCGACTTCGAGCGGGCGGGCATCCCCGCGGTCGGCAATCGCGAGGCGGCCGCCGAGGCCGTCGCGGCGGCGTGCGGGATCTGAGCTAGCCCCGGCGGGGTCCTTACGCGCCCGGGCCCGCGGGCCCGGGCGCGTAAGATCGCGCCGGGGATGATGCGCATGGGGATCGACTACGTCCACGGGTACTCGGCCGGGGAGCAAGTCCGGCTGCATGACCAGGCCACCACGCTGACCGCGCTGCTGCACGCCGATACCCGCTACCCGGCCGGCAGCCGGGTGCTGGAAGCCGGCTGCGGGGTGGGCGCGCAGACGGTCATCCTGGCCTCGCACAGCCCGCAGGCCTCGTTCACCTCGATCGACATCTCGGCCGCTTCCCTCGCGCAGGCCCGCGACCGCGCCCGGCGGGCGGGCCACCCGCAGGTGACCTTCCAGCAGGCTGACCTCTACCGGCTGCCCTACGGACCGGGCAGTTTCGATCATGTCTTCGTGTGCTTCGTGCTGGAGCACCTGCGCGACCCGGTGTCCGCCCTGGCGGAGCTGCGGCGGGTGCTGCGCCCCGGCGGCACGCTCAGCGTCATCGAGGGAGATCACGGCTCGGCCTACTTCCATCCCGACAGTGACCAGGCCCGGCGGGCCATCCAGTGCCTGATCGACCTGCAGCGGCAGGCCGGCGGGGACGCGCTGATCGGGCGCCGGCTGTATCCGTTGCTGATCCAGGCGGGTTTCCGCGAGGTCGGGGTGTCGCCCCGGATGGTCTACGTGGACGGCGCCCGGCCCGCCCTGGCCGAGGGGTTCACCCGCAAGACGTTCACCGCCATGGTCGAGGGCGTCGGCGGCCAGGCGGTCGGCCAGGGACTGATGGCCGCGGCGGACTGGGCAGCCGGGGTGAGCGACCTGTACCGCGCGGCCAGCCCCGACGGCACCTTCTGCTACACGTTCTTCAAGGCGGTCGCGTTCAGGTAGGCCACCCGGTCAGGGCGTCCGGGGCTCCAGGCCGCGCAG
Source organism: uncultured Actinomycetes bacterium (assembly GCA_963837335.1). Lineage (GTDB taxonomy): Bacteria > Actinomycetota > Actinomycetes > Streptosporangiales > Streptosporangiaceae > RYN-230. Next base: position 25,548 of record CAWINS010000080.1, read on the forward strand.
GGCTGTCCTGGCCAGCTGCGCCGCCAGGCCGGGCGGGGTGGCGGGCCGGCTGCCCGGCGGGGCGAACAGGACGCGGGGCAGGACCTGCCCGTGCAGGGCGCCCACGATCAGCGAGGTGGCCGCGTCGAGGTCGGCGCCGGCGTCGATCCGGCCGAGCTGACGTTCACCCTGCAGGTAGTGGAGCAGGATTTCCGGGAGGCTGCGCGGTTCCTGGGGGTCCTCCCGCCCTGCTCCACCCCCGGGCCCCGCACCTCCCGCGGGCGCCGCGAAGGCCTGGTCGCCGCCGACCATCTCGTGGAAGCGGCGCAGCACGCCGGGCTGGGACATCAGCCCGGCGAACGCGGGCACCACCCGGTAGAGCGTCTCCATGCCCCGGTCGATGAAGACGGTAAGGTTCTCCGCCAAGGTGCCGGTGCCGGCCTCGGGCATCCGCGGGACCTCGCTCATCACGGTGGCGACGTGGGCCAGCAGGGCCTGGGCGAGCAGGTCGTCCTTGTCCTCGAAGTAGTTGTAGAGCGCGCCGTCCGCCACCTGGGCTTCGCGGGCGATGTCGCGCACGGCCAGGCCGGCGCTGCCGCGCTCGTCGAGCAGCCGCGCGGCCGTCCTGATCAGGTGTTCACGGAGGCTCTCTCCGTCGCGGTCCCGGAGCACGGCAGGTTTCCTAGGTGACATCGCGCTTGAGTGTAATGAGCACCGCGGCCGCCGCGAACGCCAGCGCGTAGCCGAGCAGCACCAGGCCGCCGCCCCACTGGGGTAGCAACCCGCCGCCCGGGGTCAGGCTGGCCCGGTCCAGGGACTCGCTCGCGTAGAAAGGCAGCCAGCGGGCCAGGCCCGGGCCGATGAGCTGGCCCGCGATGCCCTCCACCACGGCGATCCAGGCCAGCGCGGCGGCCACGGCCGCGACCAGGTTGCGGACCAGCGCGCCGATGCCGACCCCGATCGCGGCGAAGGCGGCGTTGGCGGCCACGCCGCCGCCGAGGGTTTCCCAGGTTCCTGCGGCCGACCAGTGGAACGTGGCGCCCTTGGCGGACCACCAGGCCGCGGTGACCAGCAGTGCGGTCGCGGCCGAGACCAGCCCCGCGGCCGCCCCGGCTGCGCCGTAAGCCGCCAGCTTGGCGGTGACCACCCGGCGGCGCCGCGGAAAACTGAGGAACGTGTCGGTGATGGTGCCGCGGGAGTACTCGCCGGCCATCGCCAGGATGCCGAACATGAGGGTGAAGATCGCGGCCAGCCCCACGTGCCCGAGGGCCCGGCCCGCCGTGGCCGGGTCGTGCACGTTGCCGCCTGAGGCAACCAGCCCGGTGATCCCGGCCACGACGATCAGCGGTCCCAGCGCGAGCAGCAGCCACGGGCTGCGGACGGTAGTGAGCTTGCGGAATTCGGTGGTCAGGGTGCGCGGCACAGGTTCTCCTAGGTCAGGTTGAGAAATGCGGACTCGAGTGCCTCGTTGGTCTCGCCGATCTCGTGGAGCGGCCCGGCGAAGCGCAGTTGCCCGGCGCTGACGATGAGCACGTGGCTGGCGGTCTGGGCGATCTCGCCCAGCAGGTGACTGGCCAGCACGATGGTGCGGCCCTCGGCGGCGAGGCGGCGGAGCAGGCCGCGCAGCCAGGCGATGCCCGCCGGGTCCAGGCCGTTCACCGGCTCGTCCAGGATCAGCACGTCCGGGTCGCCGAGCAGGGCCGCGGCGATGCCGAGGCGCTGCCGCATGCCGAGAGAGAATCCGCGCACCCGGCGGTCCGCAGCCTCGGCCAGGTCCACCTGGCCGAGCACCTCGTCGACCCGGCGGTCCGGGATCCGCTCCGCCGCGGCCAGGACCCGCAGATGGTCACGCGCCCGGCGGCCCGGGTGGAAACCGGTCGCCTCGAGCAGTGCGCCGACCCGGCGGCGCGGATGGTCCAGCTGGTCATAAGGCACGCCACCGATCAGGGCCGTGCCCCGGGTCGGCTGGACCAGGCCGAGCGTCATGCGCAGCGTGGTGGTCTTGCCCGATCCGTTGGGCCCGAGAAAGCCGGTGATCTTCCCGGCTGGTGCGGTGAAGGACATGTCCCGGACCACGGTCATCCGGCCGAAGGTCTTGGCCAGCCCGCAGGCTGTCACATCGGTCATCCGGCATCAGTCTCCTGTTCTGAACGCTCCTTCATGAACCATAGTTCATGAAGGAGCGTTCAGAACAGGGCCAGCGCCAGGTGGTGTTCGTTATCTGCGGTTATCCACCGGGAAGTGCCCCCGCGCGCGGGCCAGGCGCGTCAGCAGATCGGTCGCCCGGGTCGGGTCGGCGTGGATCGCCCGGAGTTCGACAGCGGTTAAGCGGCAGACGGATCGCCACGGGTTGCGTTCGCGGCGGCCGTCGACGTGGCTCAGCCGGTACTGGACCTCCCCGTCGGCCCGCACGATCCACAACCAGGAGAACGTCCCCAGGTCGCTGCTGTAGGTCGTCTCGATCTGGCTGATTTCACGCGCAGCGAGCCGAGGCACGGCGATCCCCTTTCCAGGCTGCTTATCCGATCCCGACGGCCCCCGGGTGCCGGACAGTTACGCTCTGTCCCACCATGACAACACGTTTGCCCTGGGGTTCGCAAAAGAACGCATCACAAACCCCGTATCACAACGAGACATCCGGGCTGGGCCGGTGCCCGTGGTGATCCTGAGTGAGCGCCCGTGGTGATACTGAACAGGTGCCCGCGGTGAGACTGAGCAGGTGCCCGCGGTGATACTGAATACGTGAGAGTGCAGGCTGCGGATTCTGTCCGGCGCCGTATCGGCGCGTCCATCTTCGAGCGGGTCGCGGGGCCCGAGGGACCGAACCGTCGCCGGGTCATCCACCAGGGCGAGGGTGATCGCTGGTTCGCCGAGGACCGCCCCATCCGGCGGGTGCACGGCGACTCCTCGATGTTCGTAGGTGGCATCCGGGCCCTGCTGCTGCAGTCGCTGCATCCGCTGGCCATGGCGGGCGTGGACGCGCATTCTGGCTACCGCGGCGACCCGTGGGGACGGCTGCAGCGCACCAGTTACTTCCTCGCCGTCACCACGTTCGGCCGGACCAGCGACGCGAAGGCGGCGACCGAGCGGGTCAAGGCGATCCACCGCCGGGTCACCGGGACGGCGCCGGACGGCCGGCCCTACGCGGCATCCGATCCGCACCTGCTGACCTGGGTGCACATCGCCGAGGCGGACAGCTTCCTGCGCGCGCACACCCGGTTCGGGGCCGAGCCCCTGGACCAGGCCGGGCGCGACGGCTACGTCGCCGACGTGGCCCGGATCGCCGCCGAACTCGGGGTGCCTGACCCGCCCCGCACCGAGGCCGAGCTCGCGGACCGGATCAGCCAGTACCGGGCGGAACTGCGCGGCACCGCCGAGGCGCGCGCGGCGGCCCGGTTCCTGCTGCTGACCCCGCCGCTGCCGCTGGTCGCCCGGGCGCCGTACGGGGTCCTGGCCGCGGCGGCCACCTCGCTGCTCCCCGGCTGGGCCCGCCGCCCGCTGTACCTGCCTCAGCTGCCGCTGACCGAGCGCGCCGTGGTCCGCCCGGCCGGCCACGCGGTCATCCGCGGAATCCGCTGGGCGATCAGCCCGGGGTGATCGCTCGCCCGCTAGGCCGGTAAGGCCAGGGCCAGTACGGCCTGCTCGAGGAGGGCGCCCGCGGCGAGCAGGCTCTCCTCGCCCCCGGCCGGGCCGATCAGCTGGATGCTGGCCGGGAGCGGGCCTCCCGTGGGCACGGGCAGCGCGAGCGCCGGCACTCCGGCCAGGTTGACCGGGGAGGTGAGGCCGCGAATACGGACCATCTCCTGCGACTTGTCCAGGGTGGGCGGGAATCCCAGCAACGTCGGGAGGGCGAGCAGGTCCACGCGCTCCCAGAGCGAGGACAGGGTGGCGCGCCAGCGCGAAGCCTCCTCCCGGGCCGCGCCGAGTGCCGCCGGGGTGATGGTGCTCGCCCCGCGCAGCCGGGCCAGCACGTCCCGGCCGATCTTGTCCGGGGCCGCCTCGGCGTAGGCGCCATCGGAGGCCCACGCCTCCGCATCGAGCACGGTCATCGCGGCGACGGTCGCCCGGTCGAGCCCATCCAGGCCGACCTGGACTATCTCCCATCCGGTCGCGGCCAGGGCGGCGTTGACCGCGGCGTCGATGACGGGGTCGGCGCCGATCACGACGCGGCCGACGACCCGGGGCGTCTCGGCCGTGACCGAGAACCCCGGTTCCAGCAGTTGCATCCCGGCGATCAGGCCGGCCACGTCCCGCGCCATCGGCCCCACCGTGTCCAGGCTCGGCGCGAGCGGCCATACCCCGGTGAGCGGAATCCGCCCCCAGGTGGTCTTGAGGCCGGCTATCCCGCAGCACGCGGCGGGGATCCGGATCGAGCCGCCGGTGTCTGAGCCGTACGAGACATCGGCCTCGCCGCTGGCCACCGCCACGGCCGAGCCGCTCGATGACCCACCCGGAACCCGCCGCGGATCGAGCGGGTTGACTGGTGTGCCGAAGGCCGCGTTGATCCCGCTGATCCCGTAGGCCAGCTCATGCAGGTTGGTCTTGCCGACCAGGCAGGCCTCGCCCCGGGCCATCGCGGCCCGCAACCCGGCCAGGCAGGGAGCGTCGGCCGCAGCGGGCCTGGCCTGCTCGGCGACGGCCCGGCTTCCCGCCGTGGTGGGGAGGCCAGCCACGTCGATCAGGTCCTTGACGGCGACCCGCAGGCCAGGCCCGGGCGAAGCATCCCTCAAGATCCACGTGGACATGACCGACAAATATCACATCCGCCGTGCGGAACCTTCATTTTTGGACGCCGCGGTGATCATGGGCGCGCAGGCAACATCATCCGCCGGTGTCTGCCGAGGTGGGAGCGGGAATGGCAGGCTGAATCCGGAACGGCCATTCCTGAGGGTGGCGGAACTGGGTTGTGGAGATCTTCCAACCATTCCTGCCCGGCTGGCGTCTTAGCTGACGAGATTGGTCATTCCCGCGGCTGGTCCCGGGAAGACGCGGACCCGAGGGAGAGCACCCATGAAGCCAACTACTCGCGCGGCGCGGCGCGGCCTGGCCGCCCTGGCCCTGACGTGCGCCGCGGTCGTCATCCCGACGACCGCTCTGGCCGCATCCGGAAGCCCGGCGAAGCCGGCCGCGGCGGCCCGGCCGGCCGCGGCGGCGACCCCCCCGAGGTGCGGCACCGGCTCCCTCACCGCCTGGCTCGGCATCCCGGGAGACGGCTACGCCGGAGGCGTCGACTACCAGCTGGAGCTGTCCAACACCTCCGGCCATGCGTGCACGCTGTACGGCTACCCGGGCGTCTCCGCCCTGGCTCCCGGCGGTCACCAGCTCGGCCACGCAGCAGGCCGTGGGCCGGCGTCGGCCAACCGCCTGGTGACGCTGGGCCGGGGCGCCACCGCCCACGTGCTGCTCCAGATCACTGACGTGGCCAACTTCCCGCCGGCGTCCTGCGGCAAGACCACCGCGGTGGCGCTGCGGGTCTACCCCCCGGGAGCCACCAGGTCGCTCGAGATCCCCTTCACCTTCCAGGCGTGCAGCCAGAGCGGACCGGTGTACCTGCACGTGGGGACCACGAAGGGCGGGACCGGCATCCCCGGCTTCAGCGGCTAATGTCGCGTGGCCGCCGCGATGAAATGGTTGCTGAAGCCAATGACTGAAGGTTCGGTCTCGACCGCCCGGGCCGCGAACAAGATCTGCTCGTGCCGTCGCGAATCGGCCGCCCGAAGAGCAGGACCGCATCCTGGGACTCATCGCCTCGATCACTGGATTACCGGCCGCGGGGCGGCCTCACGCGGAGACGTGCGGCGGGTCAGCCGGGTGCTCCTGGTACCGCAGGCCATCCATGAGCAGGTCAAGCAGGCGCCCGGCCTGCTCCCGCTGCGCTGGCTCCCCGGCCGTGAGGGACACGCCGCCGAGGCTGGCCAGTACGTCCGCGGGTTCGATGTCGCGGCGCAGCGTCCCGTCCCGGCCGGCCGCCTCCAGCAGCGTGGTGATCGCGGCGATGAGCTGGCCGCGGCTCTGCTCGTAGGGGTTGCGGCCCGAGGCGATGACCGCGCGCAGCGCGTCGGCCATGCCGCGCTTGGTCGTCATGTAGTCCACGAACCGGTCCATCCAGCGGCGGGTGGCCTCGGCCGGTGTCAGGTCCCGGAGCAGCTCCGGGACCGCGTCGCAGAGCCGGGCGAGCTCGTTGCGGTAGGCGGCTTCCACCAGGGCCTCGCGGGTCGGGAAGTGGCGATACAGCGTGCCGATGCCGACCCCGGCGTCCCTGGCGATCGCATCGAGCGTCACCTCCGGTCCCTCCTGGGAGAAGGCCCGGACGGCGGCCTCCAGCAGCCGGGCCCGGTTGCGCTGGGCGTCGGCGCGCATCGGCCGGTTGACGGTCTGCGCCACGGCACTCCTTCTGCTGCCCAGCTTCTGCGGTACGGCCGGTGCGGATTTGCTAAACGGAGGAAGCTCCGCTTACTCTTAACGGAAGTAGTGGAGGCTCCTCCGTTTCAATCATACCGGGGACATCATGACTGTAAGCACGCCCATCACCACACCGTTCGGGGCCGAATCGACGGCCGCCGAGGTCGTGGACGGCATCGACCTCACCGGCCGCCGGGCCATCGTGACCGGCGGCGCCTCTGGCATCGGCATCGAGACCGCCCGGGCGCTGGCCGGGGCGGGCGCCGAAGTGACGCTGGCGGTCCGCAACGTCGAAGCGGGCGAGCGCACCGCCACCGACATCACCGAGACCACCGGTAACAAGCAGGTGCTCGTGGCCCGGCTGGACCTGGCCGACCAGGCCTCCGTGGCGGCCTTCGCGGCCGCCTGGGATGGCCCGCTGCACATCCTCATCAACAACGCGGGCATCATGGCCTCCCCGCTGATGCGCACTCCCGAAGGCTGGGAGATGCAGTTCGCCACCAACCACCTGGGCCACTTCGCCCTCGCCACCAGGCTGCACGGGGCCCTGGCCGCCGCGGGCCGCGCCCGGGTGGTGTCCGTCAGTTCCTCCGCGCACCTGCGGTCTCCGGTGGTCTTCGAGGACATCGGATTCCTGGAGCGGCCCTACGAGCCGTGGGCCGCGTACGGGCAGTCGAAGACGGCCAACGTGCTGTTCGCGGTGGAGGCGACCAGGCGCTGGGCCGGGGACGGCATCACGGTCAACGCGCTGATGCCGGGCGGGATCCGGACCGGCCTGCAGCGCTACGTCACCGACGAGGAACTGGAACGGCTGCGCCGCCAGACCGGCGGGGGCGGCGCCAGCTGGAAGACCCCGGAGCAGGGCGCCGCGACGTCGGTGCTCGTGGCCACCTCGCCGCTGCTCGACGGCATCGGCGGCCGCTACTTCGAGGACTGCAACGAAGCCGGCCTGAACCAGCCGGGCTCCCGCCGCGGGGTCGCGGCCTACGCCCTGGACCCCGACAGCGCCGCGCTGCTCTGGCAGGTCTCGGTGGACACGCTGGCCGGCTGAGCAGCAGGACCCGGGCGGCGAGGACCCGGGCGGCAGGACCCTGAGCAGCCCTACTTGGTGATCATCTGGTGGACGTCGTAAGTCTGGTCGATCATGTTGAAGTGCAGCATCAGCTGCTCCAGCCGCCCGAGCAGGGCCGCGTTCATCTGGGTCGGGTACTGCGGGCTGGCCTCGACGGCCGCGGCAATCGCGGGCACCTTCGCGAAGGCGTGCATACCCTGCTGGACGGCCCCCGGGTCGTTGGCCGCGATCGTCTGGGCCTTGACCAGGGCCCGGCGGAAGGCCGCCGCGGTGTTCGGGTACTTCTTCAGCCAGCTCGCGGTCACCATGTACCCGGCGATCGGCAGGTTCTCCGTGGTGCCCTGGTTGCTGTCCGCCAGCGGAACCGCGCCGATCTGCTCCTCGGCCTCGGTGATGAACGGCTCGGGCATCCAGGCGGCCGCCACCTTGTGCTGCTGCAGCGCGGCCGCCATCTGCGGGAACTCGACGGGGACGAAATCGTTGCTGTTCACCGGGACCGCATTGTCGCTGAGAATCGAGCTGACCAGGAGCTGGCCGATGTTGTGGGTCACGTTGACGGCAATCTTCTGGTTCTTCAGCCCGCTGACCGTCTGGATGTTCGAGTGGGGCAGGACCATGATGTCCTGGTTGTTCGACTCCATGATCGAACCCGGCGCGAGGACCCGGAAGTCGGCGGCCTTTTTCAGCCCGGCCGCCTGGGGGTCGGCGTTGGCCAGGATGTAGGAGACGTAGTTCCCGCTTGTCACGTCGTAATGGCCGGCCAGTTGCTTGCCGATAGCCGTCTTCCCGCTGATCGCCTTCAGGATCGAGACGTGCAGGCCCTCGGCGGCGAACAGCCCGCGCTGCTGCGCGATGTACAGCCCGGCGGAGTCGACCGCCGGGACGGCCGCCACGACCAGGTTGGTCTTCTCCAGCCCGCCCGGCGCGGCGGAGCCGCCGCCGCCGGCGCTGCAGCCGGCGGCGAGCAGAGCGCTCAGTCCGACGAGCGCGGCCAGCCCGGCGACGGGCCGGAGCCGGAAACGACGAGGCATAGGGGACTCCCTGGATTCCACGGCTGAATCAGGGGCAGACTAGCGCACCAAACCGGGTCGATTAGCCGAGATGACGTTTATATAACTCTGGCGGCGGCCCGGTGCTTTCCCGGATGACCAGGGTGGTGGCCAGCTCGATGTGGTGCGGTTCACCAGCACCGGGCCGGGCGCGCAGCATCCGGAAGGCGGTCGCGGCCATGGCCGCGAGGGGCTGGCGGATAGTAGTGAGGGCGGGAGTGGCCCATGAGGCCACCGGGACGTCGTCGAAGCCGACCACGCTGAGATCGTGGGGGGCTCGCAGCCCCCGCTCGCCGAGGGCCTGGAGCACGCCGAACGCCTGCGGATCGTTGCCGGCCACGATCGCGGTGGGCGGCTGGGCCAGCGCGAGCAGCTCGCGGGCCTGCCGCCGGCCGCCCTCGGTGCAGAAGTCGTCCCGGCGGATGAGCTCCCCGGCCGCCGGGAGACCGGCTGCCTCCAGGGCGGCGCGGTAGCCGGCCAGCCGGGCGCGGCTGGACCACAGGTGCTCCGGGCCGCCGATGATGGCGATGCGGCGGTGCCCCAGCTCGATCAGGTGCCGGGTCGCGGTCAGGCCGCCCTGCCAGTTCGTGGTGCCCACTGACCGGATGCCCGGGCCGGGTTCCTCCGGCGGGTCGATCACCACCAGCGGGATGCGCGCGGCGGCCAGCCCCTGCAGCTCGCCGCTGTCCGGCAGATGCAGGACCAGGAGTGCGCCGTCGGTGCCGCGGGCCGCGGCCCGGTTCAGCCAGGCCGCGAAGCCGCCGGGTGAGTCCACGGTGCTGACCACGACGCTGGTCCCGGCCTCGTCCGCGGCCTGCACCGTACCGTGCAGCAGCTCCTCGGCCCACGGGGTGTGCAAGGTGGCGATCAGCAGGTCCACGACGCCGAAGCCGAGCCGGGACGCGACCTGGTACCCGTCCCGCCGGAGCAGGGCGGCGATGCGGGCCCGGGTCCCCGCGGCCACGTCGGTCCGGCCGTTGAGCACCTTGGACACGGCGGACACCGACACGCCCGCCTCCGCGGCGATGCCCGCCAGCGTGCTGCGCCCGGTCTCGCGGGCCACGGCAGCTCCTGTGCGTCGTGATTTTCGAAACTTTAGCCGCTCCAGCCTAACCCGCCGGGGCTCTTGACCGCCTAAAGCGCCGAATCTAGCCTGAACCACAGAGCGAATAAGTTTCGAAAACCAAGGCCCGAACCATCGTCCCAGAACTACGGGAGCCTGAGCCACGTGACGACCAGCCACCCCCCGGCGCTGCAGCTCTACACCGTCCGCGACCAGCTTGCGGTGGACCGGAAAGGCGTTCTGGACCAGATCGCCGCGTTCGGTTACGGAGCGGCGGAACCGTTCGACATCCTCAACGATCCGGCCGGGCTGGCCGCCGACCTGGCCGCGGCCGGCCTGGCGGTCTGCAGCGTGCACGCCAACCCGGCGGGCGAGCAGGCCGGACCGGTCGCGGCGGCGGCCCGCCTGCTCGGCGCGGACACCGTCATCGTCCCGTACCTGCCGCCCGAGCGGTTCGCCGATGCTGACGGCGTGCGGGCGGTGGCCGCGGAGCTCAACGGCATCGCGGCCCGGCTGGCTATCGAGGGCCTGCGCCTCGGCTACCACAACCACGACCACGAGCTCGCCCCGCTGCCTGACGGGACCCCGGCCCTGGAGGCCCTGGCCGCCGCGCTCGATCCGGCGGTGCTGCTCGAAGTGGACACCTACTGGGCCGCGGTGGCCGGGCAGGACGTGCCAGCGCTGCTCGGGCGGCTCGGTGAGCGGGTCCGCTACCTGCACGTCAAGGACGGCCCGGTGACCCGGGACGACCCGATGACCGCGGTCGGTGCCGGGCGGATGCCGGTCGCGGAGATCCTGGCCGCCGCGCCCGCCGCGTGGCACGTGGTCGAACTCGACCGGTGCGCGACCGACATGATGACCGCGGTCGGGGACAGCCTGGCCTGGCTGGCCGCGCGCGGCCTGGCCCGGCCCCGTGATACCCGTGCCCGCTAACCCGGTCGGCGTGGCCGTCGTCGGCTGCGGCACGATCAGCGACGAGTACCTCCGCAACCTCACCTCCTTCCCGGACCTGCGCGTGCTGTTCTGTGCCGATCTGGACCTCGAGCGGGCTAAGGCCCAGGCGGCCCGGTACGGCGTGCCCGGGGCCGGCAGCGCCGCGCAGGCCGCCGAGCACCCGGACGTGGAGCTGGTGGTGAACCTGACCATCCCCGCCGCGCACGCCGAGGTGGGGCTGGCGGCGGTCGCGGCGGGCAAGAGCGTCTGGAACGAGAAACCCCTGGCCCTGGACACCGTGGCGGGCCGCGGCCTGCTCGCCGCGGCGGCCCGGGCGGGCGTGCGGGTCGGCTGCGCCCCCGACACCGTGCTGGGTGCGGGGCTGCAGGCGGCCCGGCGGCTGATCGCCGGCGGCGCCATCGGCGAGCCGCAGAGCGCGCTGACCCTGATGCAGGACCCCGGGCCCGAGCGCTGGCACCACGATCCCGAGTTCCTGTTCCGGCCCGGCGCTGGCCCGCTGTTCGACATCGGGCCGTACTACCTCAGCATGCTGGCCACCCTGTTCGGTCCCGCGGACCAGGTCGCGGCGCTCGGCCGGCGCGGTCAGCTGAATCGGGTCGTCGGCAGCGGCCCGCGGGCCGGGACCAAGTTCGAGGTCGAGGTGCCGACCCACGTCGCGGCGCTGATCGGGTACGCCCGGGGGCCGGCCGCCACGCTCGTGCTGAGCTTCGACTCACCGCTCCGGCGGCATGGCTTCGTCGAGATCACCGGGACCGAGGCCACGCTCTCGCTGCCTGACCCCAACCGGTTCGACGGCGAGATCCGGGTCCGCCCGGCCGGCCGCGACGACTGGGAGACGATCCCGGCGGCCGGGGCCACCGCGGGCCGGGGCCTGGGGGTGCTGGACATGGCCCGGTCCCTCCGGGCCGGGACGGCGCACCGGGCGTCCGGTGAACTGGCGCTGCACGTCCTGGACACCATGGAAGCGGTGGCCCGCTCCATCACCGCGGGTACCTTCGAGCGCGTCCCGACCACGTTCGACAGCCCGGACGCGCTGCCGGCAGACTGGGATCCGTGTGCCGCGACCATCGACTGAGCAGGCAGGGGATCGCGTGACTGAATCACTCGGCGTCGGCATGGTCGGCTACGCGTTCATGGGCGCGGCGCACTCCCAGGCCTGGCGGACCGCCCCGCACGCGTTCGACCTGCCGGTGCGCCCGGTGCTGGCCGCGCTGTGCGGCCGGGACCGGGCGGCGACGCAGGCCGCCGCGCAGCGCTACGGGTTCGCCGGGGTGGAAACCGACTGGCGCGCCCTGCTGGACCGTGACGATGTGCAGCTCATCGACGTGTGCACGCCCGGTGACTCGCACGCCGAGATCTCCATCGCCGCGCTGGAGGCGGGCAAGCACGTGCTGTGCGAGAAGCCGCTGGCCAACACGGTGGCCGAGGCGGAGGCCATGGCCGCGGCGGCCGCGCGGGCCCGGGCCCGGGGGGTCCGCTCCATGGTCGGCTTCAACTACCGCCGCGTCCCGGCCCTCGCGCTGGCCCGCGAGCTCATCGCCGGCGGCCGGGTCGGCGAGATCCGCCACGTCCGGGCCAGCTACCTGCAGGACTGGCTGGCCGACCCGGCCTTCCCGCTGACCTGGCGGCTGCAGAAGGAGCACGCGGGCTCGGGGGCCCTGGGCGATCTGGGCGCGCACGTCGTGGATCTGGCCCAGTTCCTGACCGGGCAGCTGATCTCGGGGGTCTCCGGGGTAGCGGCGACGTTCGTGCCCCAGCGTCCCATCCCCGGCCAGGACGGTCGCACCGGCGCGGTCACCGTGGACGACGCGGTGGCTTTCACCGCCCGGCTCGAATCCGGGGCGCTGGCCACCTTCGAGGCCACCCGGTTTGCCTCCGGCCGGAAGAACGCGCTGCGGATCGAGGTCTACGGGGCCCGCGGCAGCCTCGCGTTCGACCTGGAGCGCCTCAACGAGCTGGAGTTCTGCGACAACACCGGCGACACCGCGACCGCGGGATTCCGCCGCATCCTGGTCACCGAGCCCGGCCACCCGTACCTGTCCGCCTGGTGGCCGCCGGGGCACGTGCTGGGCTGGGAGCACACGTTCACGCATCAGGTCCGTGACCTGGTCCTCGCGATCGACCAGGGCGCCGACCCGGAGCCCTCCTTCGCGGACGGACTCCAGGTTCAGCGCGTGCTGGCGGCCGTCTCCGCCAGCGCCGCGGCCGGCAGCCGGTGGACCCCGGTCTGAGCCCGGAAGTTCACCAGCAAAAATCGCCGCAACGAAAACCAACCGGAGCCGATGATGTCCCGAGCGTTCACGTTGTTCACCGGCCAGTGGGCCGACCTGCCCCTGGAAGAAGTCTGCCGGCTGGCCCAGCAGTGGGGTTACGACGGCCTCGAACTGGCCTGCTGGGGCGATCACTTCGAGGTGGACCGGGCCCTGGGTGAGGACGGCTACCTGGCCGGGCGGCACGCCCTGCTGGCCAGGTACGGGCTGCGCTGCTGGGCCATCTCCAACCACCTGGTCGGCCAGGCGGTCTGCGACCACCCGATCGACGCGCGGCACCAGGGCATCCTGCCCGCCCGGATCTGGGGCGATGGCGAGCCCGAGGGGGTTCGCCAGCGGGCCGCCGCCGAACTGGCCGACACCGCGCGGGCCGCGGCCGCGTTCGGGGTGGCGACCGTGGTGGGCTTCACCGGCTCCTCGATCTGGCACACGGTGGCCATGTTCCCGCCGGTCCCGCCGGAGATGATCGAGGCGGGCTACGCGGACTTCGCCGCCCGGTGGAACCCCATCCTGGACGTGTTCGACGCCGAGGGGGTGCGGTTCGCGCACGAGGTGCATCCCAGTGAGATCGCGTATGACTTCTGGACCACCCGGCGGGCCCTGGACGCGGTCGGCAACCGGCCCGCGTTCGGCCTCAACTTCGACCCGAGTCACTTCGTCTGGCAGGACCTGGATCCGGTGGCGTTCCTCGGCGCCTACCCGGACCGGATCTATCACGTGGACTGCAAGGAGGCCCGCACCCGGCTCGACGGCCGCAACGGGCGGCTCGGCTCGCACCTGCCCTGGGGTGATCCGCGCCGGGGCTGGGACTTCGTGTCCGCGGGGCGGGGCGAGGTCCGGTGGGAGGACGTGTTCCGGATGCTCAACTCGATCGGCTACCAGGGCCCGATCTCGGTCGAGTGGGAGGACGCGGGGATGGACCGGCTCGCCGGGGCTCCCGAGGCGCTGGCCTACCTGAAGCACTTCGACCTGGAGCCGCCCGGCCGCCTCCTTCGACGCGGCCTTCAGCAGCTGACCTGGCGCCGCGCTACGGCGCGGCGCACTCGTTAATCTGGCGCCACGCTACGGCGCGGCGCCCAGCGAATCCAGCCGCTGGGCCAGGGCGCCGGCCGTGGGCTCGGCGATCAGGGCCGTGGCTCTGGAGGCCTGCTTGGGGATGGCCCACCACTGCCGGGTCCAGTGCCCGAACCAGGTGTGCCAGCCCTGGTACCGCTCGGCCAGGTCGGCGGCCTCGGCCGCGGTGGACTGCTCCGCGGCCAGTGGCATCGAGGTGGCGCCGGGCGCGCCGCCGGCACGTGCAGTTCGGTACTGGGCAGTTCGGTACTGGCCAGGAACTGGGCCCAGACCACCCGGCCGCGGCGGTCGCCTTCGGTGCCGCACCGGGACGCGAGCTGGGCCAGCCGGCCCAGCCCGCTGTCAGCGCCGGGGCCGCTGAGGCCGGTGCTGGTCAGGTCGGGGCCGAGCGGTGGCCTGGTGCCCGCGCCGCCGTCGGCCACGGCGACCCGGACGGTCAGCCCGGTCCAGGTCACCTCGGTGGCGAAGAACCCATCGCGCCCGCTGGCGGTGTGCCGGACCGCGTTGGCCGCGAGTTCGGCGGCGCACATGACGATGTCCGCGCGATCGGGATGGTCGGCCAGCAGCTGGGACACGAACGTGCGCACACAGGGAATCTGGTCTTCCTGGCCGGGAAAGACCTTGCACCATCTCATCGGACCGGAACAGCAAGCGGGGTCATATTTCGGCCCTAACACGGATTTAGGACGCCGTAAAGGGGCCGGGGGCGGATACCGCGGTGCGGTACCCGCCCCCGCGCCGTGCGGGCTGCGTCCGGGTCAGCTGGTCCAGACCTGGAATTCGGAGACCTGCCCGGCGGGCCAGCCGGTGTTGGCGGTGAAGTTCAGCCGCACGTACCGGTAACTGGCCGACGGGAAGGTGATCGTGACCGTGTTGCCGGTCGAGGGGTTGAAGGTGTAGTTGGCCGAGCCGACGATCGTGGAGAAGCCCGACCCGTCGGTGCTGCCCTGGACGGACAGCGTCTGGGTCCTGGTGCTCCACGAGCTGGCCGGCGGCAGGTCGAGCACGATCCGGCTGAAGCTCTTGGCCGCGCCGAGGTCGACCTGGAGCCACTGCGGGAACGCGCTGTTCGTGCTCTCCCAGTAGCTGCTGGTGTTGCCGTCCGTGGCGTTGCCCGGCACATAGGTCTGGGTGTAGCCACTCGCCGAGGTGAGCTGGTTCAGGGCCAGGTTGGTGCTGCCCCCGCCCCCTCCGCTGCCGCTGCCGCCCGCCCCGCCGGGGAAGATCTCGAACTCCGAGACCTGCCCGGCCGGCCAGCCGGTGTTGGCGGTGAAGTTCAGCCGCAGGTACCGCTCGCTGACGGCCGACGGCAGGCTGATCGTGACGGTGTTCCCGGTGGACGGGTCGAACGTGTAGTTCGCCGAGCCTGCCAGCGTGGTCCAGGTGCTGCCATCGGTGCTGCCCTGGACGGACAGGGTCTGCGTCCGGGTCGCCCACGAGCTCGACGGCGGCAGGTCGAGGGTGATCGACCCGACCGTCTGGGCGGACCCGAGGTCGGCTTCCAGCCACTGCGGGAAGGCGTTGTTGGTGCTTTCCCAGTAGGTGCTGGTGTTCCCGTCGTTGGTGTTGGAGGGGACGTAACTCTGGGTCGACCCGCTGGCCGTCATGGTGGCGCCCAGGGCCAGGTTGGTCGTGGCGCCGATCCCGCTGCCGGTCAGGCTGACGGTGGCCGGGCTGTTGTTGGCGTTACTGGTCACGGTCAGCGTCCCGGTCCGGGTCCCGGACGCGGTCGGCTTGAACGTGACGTTCACCGTGCAGGAGCTGCCGGTGGCCACGCTCGAGCAGTTGTTGGTCTGGCTGAAGTCCCCGGTGGCCGTGACCCCGGAGACCGTGGCCGCGGCCGTGCCCGAGTTGGTCACCGTCACGGCCTGGGCTGCGGAGCTGGAGCCGACGTCGGTCCCGGCGAAGGACAGGCTGGCCGGGGCGGCGTTCAGCACCGGGCCCGGCGCGGTGCCGGTCCCGGTCAGGCTGACCGTGCTGGTCACCCCGCCCGCGTTGACCGTGAGGGTCCCGGTCCGGGCGCCGGTGGCGGTGGGGGCGAACTTCACACTGACCGTGCACGAGCCGTTCGCCGCGATCGACGAGCCGCAGGTGTTGGTCTGGCTGAAGTCGCCGGTGGCCGCGATGGACGAGACCGCCGCCGCCGAGCCGGTCGGGTTGGAGACCGTCACGGTCTGGGCGGCGCTGGTCGTGCCGGTCACGACCGAGCCGAAACTCAGCGCGCCCGGGCTGGCCGTGACCCCGCTGGCCGGGTAGGGCGGGTAGACCGGGGCCGGCCAGCCGTTGCACTGGGTCGGGGTGATGCCGGAGTTCCCGCCGCCGTCGGTGATCGCGAAGCCGCCGCCCTCGCAGTTGTAGCTGGGCGGGTTGCCCGCGTTGGCCTGGGCCACGCCGGTCGCGGTCACGTTGGTGAACGAGGCCGCGCCGCCGGTCTGCTCCTGCAGGGCGAACGTCCCGGTGCCGGCGATCGTCACATTGCTGAGGTTGACCCCGCTGATCGTCCCCTCGACCCACTGGACCGCTTCGAAGGGGCTCTGCTCGATCAGGGCGTTAGTGACGTTGATCGGTCCGGTAATCGCGCCCTGACTGCCGTCGAACCAGAGCGCGCCCACGCCGAACTGCCAGTTCGGGTCGAGGTCGCCGTCCCGGATCATGGTGTTGTTCGAGATCGTGGTCGTGCCGACCGGGGTGGACGTGAAGCGCTGCCCGACCTGGATGCCGCCGCCCTGGGTGATCCCGGTGTCCTGGACCAGGTTCCCGGTCACGGTGTTGTCGTGGCCGCCGTAGATCGCGATGCCGTTGGCCAGCATCTGCAGCTGCACGGTGTTGTTGGAGATCGTGTCGTTGGCGTCGGCCCCGATGCTGGAGTCGGCCCAGGTCGCGATGCCGTCGTCGCCGGTGTTGCGGATGTCGCTGTTGGTCACGGTGGAGTTGGTGACCCCGCCGTGGAAGTTGATGCCGTCCGCGGTGGTGTCGCGGATCCGCATGCCCGCTGAATTTCAGGCTGTCCATCGGCCCGTCCATCCAGGCGCCGACCTTCATGTGCTCGATCCAGATGTTCGACACGGTCGAGTTGCTCATCGCGCCGCCGATGCCGTTGACCTGGGCACTGTCGTCACGCTGCTGGACGTTGCCGAAGATCGCGAAGTTCTGCAGGTGGACGTTGGTGCTCGGGTTCGGCGCGGAGTTGCCGTAGAACCCGGGGGCCGTGCCGGTGACCGTCGAGTACCACATCCCGGCCCCGGCGATCGTCACGTTGTTGACGCTGATGTGGCCCGGGATGTTGTACGTGCCCGGCGGGATCCACACCGTGCCGCCGGAGCCCGCCGCGGTGATCGCCGCGTTGAACGCGCTGGTCGAGTCGGCCGCGCCGGTCGCGTCGGCGCCCTCGCTGGTCACCGACACCGAGCCCGCGGGCTGGGTCAGCGCGGCGCCGACCTGCTCGAAGTCGGCGAAGTCGATCGTGTACGAGGACGCGGTGTCCTCGGAGTTGACCTGCAGCTTGAACGTCGTCCCCGCCGGATAGGTGGTCGTGAAGCAGCCGGTGCGTCTCGTCGAAGAAGTGGTGCGGGTTGCCGCTGCCCGGCGTGTTGGTGAACGGGTAGCTGCCGTAGTACCAGCTGTAGGCGTTGGTCAGGGTGAAGTCGGCCTGCTTGGCGCCGTTGATGTACAGCGACAGCGGCGCGGTGTAGACCGACCCGTCCGAGCTGTCCGGGATGCTGTACCGGAAGTTGATCGAGTTGGTCGCCACCGGCGTGGTGAACGTGACGTACTGGCCGGCGCCCTTCAGGGTCACCGCCTTGCGGTAGGACGCCTCGTCGGCCAGCTGGCCCTGGGTGTAACTCGGGCCGATGACGGTCCCGTTGGTGGCGGAGTTCTCCGCCTGGACTTCGGTGTACGGCAGGCTGGCGCCGCTGCCACCGGTGGCGGCGGCCCAGGCCGGAGCCGCCGCCACCAGGGCACCGCCGCTGGCCAGCAGCGCGGTGGTGCCGGTCAGGGCGATCAAGCGTCTGAGAGTGCGGGGGGGACGTAACACCAGGGCTCCTGAGGGGGTGCGCGGGCGGGTAAAAGTGCCCTCACCGTACAGAGCCGGACGTGTGTCTGCAATATGTCGATGGAGTTACGTAAGTATCAAACTTTCAGGCGCATATCCGTGCGGTGATGAGGCGGACGCGCGGCGTTGACCAGGCCCCGCGCCGTCAGCCCCGGGCCCGGGCCGTGGAGCCCCGGACGACCAGTTCCGGCTCGAAGAGCAGCTCAGCCGTGGCGACCGTGCCGCCCTCAACCTGCTGGACCAGCGTGCTCACCACCGCCCGGCCCATCGCGTCGATGGGCTGGCGGACCGTGGTCAGTGGCGGATCCGTGCAGGTCATCAGCGCGGAGTCGTCGTAGCCCACCACGGAGACGTCCCCGGGCACCGACATGCCCAGCCGGCGCACGGCCCGGATGGCGCCCAGCGCCAGCGGGTCGTTGCCGCAGACGATGCCGGTGATGCCCGCCCGCACCAGGCGGGCGCCGGATGCGTGCCCGGCCTCCACCGAGAACATCGTGTGCTCCACGGCGCCCGTGGTGTCGATACCGGCCCTGGCGGCCAGGGCGGTGAACGCGGCCAGCTTGCGCCGCGACGGCATGTGGTCGTCCGGGCCGATGATCAGGCCGACCCGCCGGTGGCCCAGGGACAGCAGGTGCCCCAGGGCCTGCTCCACCGCGGCCGCGTCGTCGACGCAGACCCGCGGGTAGCGGAGGTGCTCGGCGGCCGCGTTGACCAGTACCGCCGGCACGCCCCGTTCCAGCAGCAGGTCGTAGTGGTCGTGCGGGGAGTCCGCCTCGGCGAAGTTCCCGCCGGCGAAGACCATCCCGGATACGTGCTGGTCGAGCAGCATCCGGACGTAGCTGGCCTCGGACAGGCCGCCGCCGGCCCCGCGCACGCAGAGCACCGGCGTGAAGCCCTGCTGGGCCAGTCCGCCGCCGACCACCTCGGCCAGCGCGGGGAAGATCGGGTTCTGCAGTTCGGGGACCACCAGCCCGACCAGCCGGGCGCGCTCGCCGCGCATCTGGGTGGGCCGCTCGTAGCCGAGCACGTCCAGCGCGGTGAGCACGGCGTCCCGGGTCGTCTGGGAGACGCCCGGCTTGCCGTTCAGCACCCGGCTGACCGTCGCCTCGCTGACCCCCACCTTCTTGGCCACTTCCGCTAGCCGCCGTGTCATGACGCAACTATACGGCGATTACCGCAAGAAATTGCAAGAGTTTGCGACCTTGAGCAAGTCTCTTTCGGCCCGATCATCCCGGTGGTCTCCAGCGTTCTTGACGTCGTTGGCCGGTCCAGATGAGTCCACCCCGTCACTTAGCCCAGGTCAGGGTCGTGAAGGCGCGGCCTCGCCGGCCAGTCGCTGAGTTGTCGATCTTGTGCGTTGTGAAGTCGTTATCATCCAAAAAATAGTCCAACTCTTGCTAGGAAATGGAAGCACATATACCGTCTGCGGTACCTGGTGACGGAGCTCACATCACCCCCCGAACACTCGCCGCTCCACCCGACATCGAGGTCGTCATGAAGAGATTTGGCACCACCAGCAGACAGCTCTACCGGCGGCCTGGCCACCGGACGATCGCCGGGGTCGCCGCCGTGGCGGCTCTGGGCCTGACCGCCGCCGCGTGCTCAAGCAGCGGCTCCTCCGGCGCCTCGGGCGATGGCCACGTGACCATCAGCGTCAACTGCGAGCCGCCGGCCACCGCGACCGCTCAGCGCAAGGAGTGGAACGAGGACGTCGCCGCCTTCGAGAAGGCCAACCCCAACATCACCATCAAGAGCGTCACCTACACCGGCCAGTGCGAGGTCCCGGCCCAGTTCACCGCCACGCTCAAGGCGGGCACCGAGACCAACCTCTTCTACGCCTACTTCACCGACCTCAACCAGGTCCTCGACGCAGGCCAGGCCGCCGACATCACCTCCTACGTGAACACCAAGACGGTCCCGGCGCTGCACGACATCGTCCCGTCGGCGATGGCCGCGGAAACCGCGGGCAAGACGCTCTACGGGCTGCCGACGTCCAACTACACGCAGGGCCTGGTCATCAACAGGACGCTGTTCACCCGGGCCGGGCTCGACCCCAACACGCCCCCGACCACCTGGGCCGCCGTGGAGAAGGACTCCAAGGCGATCGCCGCTCTCGGCCACGGCATCTACGGCTATGGCGACTACAGCGCGAGCCCCGTCGGCGGCTGGCACTTCACCTCCGAGGTGGACGCGATGGGCGGCCAGATCGTGGGCGCCAACGGCCAGGCGGCCTTCAACAACTCGGCCAACGCGCCGCAGGCCACGGCGATCCTGCAGGCCCTGCACCAGATGCGGTTCGTCGACCACAGCATGAGCCCGACTCAGCAGCTCGCCTGGGGCACCCTGCAGCAGCAGATCGCCGCCAACAAGCTCGGGATGTACATCGCGGCACCGGACGACATCTACAACACCATCGTCCCGGTCGACCACGGCAACGTGAACGACTACGGCATGGGCCCGCTGCCCAGCACCAGCGGCACCCCCGCGGGCTCGCTGTCGGGTGGCAACGGCTACATGTTCGCGAAGAGCGACACGCCCGCCCAGATCCGGGCCGGCATCAAGTGGCTCAACTTCGAGGACCTGACGCCCGGCCTGGGCCAGTTCAACTACGCGCGGCAGAAGGCCGACGGGTTCCCGGTCGGCTTCCCCGAGCCGCAGCTGTTCACCGGCGCGACCCAGCAGAAGAACCAGAAGCTGCTGGAGGCCAGCGCCACGATCCACACGTCCTACTACTCGACGTTCGCCGCCGCGCGCGAGAAGGGCATGGGCGAGCCGCCCGACGCCCAGGCGCTGTACGCGGCATTGAACACGCCGATGCTCGACGCGCTCACCGAACCCAACCCTGATTACAGCA
Source organism: uncultured Actinomycetes bacterium (assembly GCA_963837335.1). GTDB lineage: Bacteria > Actinomycetota > Actinomycetes > Streptosporangiales > Streptosporangiaceae > RYN-230. Next base: position 46,319 of record CAWINS010000080.1, read on the forward strand.
AGCTGCTCTCAGCGGCAGCGGGCAACGTCAACACGCTCCTGGCCAACAGCGGCGGGTAGGCGGCCGCCGCGGGGGCCGGGCTTCCGGCCCCCGCGGCGAGTCCCTGGCTGGCCTCATCCCAGGAGAATCCGGAGAATCGATGACGGACACCGCGGTCCCGCTCCGCAAGGCCAAGGACAGCCCTGGCCGGGTCGTGCGGCCGGCCGTCCGCAGCAGGCGGAGCCAGCAGCTGCGGCGCAACCTTTCCGCGCACGGGTTCCTCATCGGCGCGGTGCTGTGCTTCGCGCTCTTCTCCTGGTACCCGATGGTGCGCGAGATCATCATGAGCTTCCAGAAGACCCACCTGGGCGTGACCACCTGGGCCGGGTGGGCGAACTACATCCGGATCTTCCACGATCCGGAGTTCCGGACAGCCTGGGCCAACACGCTGGAGTTCACCGGGCTCGCCCTGGTCTTCGGTTACGCGGTGCCGTTCTTCACCGCGATCCTGCTCAACGAGCTGCGGCACGCCAAGGGCTATCTCCGGGTCCTGGTCTACCTGCCGGTGATGCTGCCGCCGGCCTCGGCGCTGCTGCTCTTCGCCTACTTCTACGACCCGAGCACGGGATTGTTCAACCGCCTCCTGCAGCTCCTGCACCTGCCGACCTCGCAGTGGGTGCAGTCGCCAGGAACCACCATCCCGACCATCGCGATGATCTCCGTGGTGATCGCGGCCACCTGGATGAACATGGGCGCCGCGACACTGATCTACCTCGCCGCGCTGCAGAACATCCCCGGCGAGCTGTACGAGGCCGCGGAACTGGACGGCGCCGGGCTGTTCCGCCGGATCTGGCACGTCACGGTGCCGCAGACCAGGCTGATCCTCTCGACGCTGCTGCTGCTGCAGATCGTCGCCACCATGCAGATGTTCATCGAGGCCTTCATCCTGACCGGCGGGCCAGGAGTGAACAACAACACGCTGTCGGTGGTCAACCTCATCTACACGTACGCGTTCTCCATGAGTGGCTCAAGCAACTACAACAGCGCCTCGGCGCTCGGCGTGGTGCTCTTGCTGGTGCTCGGCGCCTTCTCCGGCGCCTACCTCTGGCTGAGCCGCGACCGCGGCTAGGAGACAGGAGCTCACGTGTCAGTGGTCCCCGCCAGAGCCGAGACGCCGGGGCGCCGCACCGCGCCGCGCAACACATCGTCACGGACCCTGATATCCACCGCCCAGCTGAACCGGCGGGGCAGCAAGGTCGCCTACCGGATCATCCTGACCCTGGTCGTCGTGGTCTTCACGCTGGTGTTCATCGGCCCGCTTTACTTCCTGTTCACCGACGGGCTCAAGTCCACCCAGGAAGCGGGCGCGGTGCCGCCGACGCTTTTTCCGGCCCACATCCATCCGAGCACCTACGTCACGGCCTGGAATACCCTCAGCGTCGGCCGGCTGCTGTTCAACACCCTGTATTACGCGTTCGGCGCGCTCGCGTTCCAGCTCATCTTCGACGTGGCCGCGGCCTATGCGTTCTCAAAGCTCCGGCCGGTGCTGGGTAACGTAATCTTCGGCATGATGCTGGCCACTTTGATGATCCCCGCCACCGTCCTGATCGTGCCGCAGTACCTGACCGTGGCCAGCCTGCCTTTCCTGCATATAAGCCTGATCGGCACACCCGAGGCCATCTGGCTGCCTTCCGTCGCTAACGCCTTCAACATCTTCCTGCTCAAGCGGTTCTTCGATTCGATTCCCTCCGAGCTGATGGATGCCGCGGCGATCGACGGTGCGTCGCCGCTGCGGGCCCTGCGCTCGATAGTCCTGCCGATTTCCAGGCCTATCCTGGGTGTCGTCACGATCTTCGCGTTCGTCACGGTCTGGAAGGATTTCCTCTGGCCGCTACTGGTCGAGAGCGGCTACACCCCAACCAGGGAAACGATCAATGTCGGGATCACGGGGGCGACGACTACACCCGAGAACCTCATCATCGCCGCTTCCGCCATGGCCGCGATTCCCACGATCATTTTTTTCCTGATCTTCCAGCGCAACATCCTGTCCGGCCTGACCGCCGGAGGCCTCAAGGGATGAACGCGCGCGGACCGCACCACCCATTATCGCGGCACCCTGCACCTGCAAGCACGGGGCCTGCAAGCACGGGGCCCGCAAGCATTGCGCCCATAACCAGAAACCGGTCGGCTCGTGCCGATTTCCAGGAGGTTAACGTGCCCCACCCGGGCCCGCGCGCCGCAGCGCATGACTGGTGGCAGACGGCTGTCATCTATGAGGTGTACATGCGCAGCTTCGCTGACCACAACGGCGACGGCATCGGTGATCTGGCCGGTGTCCGGGCCCGCCTGCCGTATCTGGCCGAGCTGGGCATCGACGCGATCTGGTTCGCCCCCTGGTATCCGTCGCCGATGGCAGACGCCGGCTACGACGTAGCTGACTACCGGGCGATCGAGCCGCTGTTCGGCAGCCTCGCCGAGGCGGAGAAGCTGATCGCCGAGGCGCACGCCCTCGGGATCAGGATCATCATCGACATCGTCCCGAACCACGGCTCGGACCAGCAGCAGTGGTTCGCCGACGCGCTGGCCGCCCCGGCCGGCTCGGCGGAACGCGCCCGCTATCACTTCCGGCCCGGTCGTGGTGCAGCGGGCGAGCTGCCGCCGAACGACTGGCCGGCCATGTTCGGCGGCCCGGCCTGGTCCCGGGTCCCCGGATCAGACGGCGCCCCCGATAGCGGTGCCGAGGGCGGTGCCGGGCGCCAGTGGTACCTGCATCTGTTCAGTCCCGGCCAGCCCGACTTCAACTGGGCTCACCCGGACGTCCGCGCCGAGTTCGCCTCCGTGCTGCGGTTCTGGTTCGACCGCGGGGTGGACGGTTTCCGGATCGACTCCGCCGGGCTGCTGGCCAAGGACCCCGCCCTGGCGGATCTCGGCCCGGGCCGGGACGGGCTGGACCCGGACAGTCCGCCGCGGGCCAGCGCAGGACCGGGCCGGGCGGCCCTGGACAGCCCGGCGGCCCATCCGTTCATCGACCGGGACGAGGTGCACGGGATCTACCGTGACTGGCGGCGGATCGCCGCGTCCTACTCCCGGGACCGGGTACTGATCGGCGAGATCTGGCTGCCCGACCACGAGCGGCTGGCCCGCTACCTGCGCCCGGACGAGCTGCACTCGGTGTTCAACTTCGACTTCCTGTGCTGCGCCTGGGAGGCTCCCGCGCTGCGCGAGGTGATCGACGCCACGCTGGACTCGCACGCCCGGGCCGGCGCCACGCCCACCTGGGTGCTCAGCAACCATGATGTGGTGCGCCACGTCACCAGGTACGGGCGCGCCGAGACCGCGTTCAGCATGAGCGACCGGCGCATTGGCGTGCCGTCCGACCTGCGGCTGGGCACCCAACGGGCCCGGGCCGCCGCGCTGCTCACCTTCTCGCTGCCGGGCGGCGTCTACCTCTACCAGGGCGACGAACTAGGCCTGCCCGAGGTTGAGGACCTGCCCGACGAACTGCTGCAGGACCCGATCTGGGAACGGTCCCGGCACACCGACCGGGGGCGGGACGGCTGCCGGGTTCCGCTGCCCTGGTCGGGCGGCACGCCCCCGTTCGGCTTCGGGCCGGACGGGACGGTGCCGTGGCTACCCCAGCCCGATGACTGGAAGGACCTGACCGCCGAGGCCCAGGCGGGCGACCCCGGCTCCATGCTGGAGCTGTACCGGCGGGCGCTGCGGCTGCGCCGGGCCGAGGCTGCCCTGGCCGACACCACCCTGACCTGGCTTACCGCACCGGAAGGTGTGCTCAGCTACCGCCGGGGCGGCGCGCTGACGGTGGTCGTGAACCTCTCCGCCCACCCGGTGGAACTCCCGGCGCACAGCGAACTGCTCATCGCCAGCGGGGAACTCCGCGACGGTCTCCTCCCCCCGGACACCGCCGCCTGGCTCCGGGACTAAAGCACGCAGAGTGACCGGAGAAAGGCCCTATGATCGGGCCATGCGGTCGTCTCGTTCCTTACCACCGTCGACTGCCGCAGGAGGATGGTTCAGGCGCCGCTGGGTGACCCGGCTGTTTGCGGCCCGGCTGTTTGCGGCCCGGCTGTTTGCGGCCCGGTTGTTTGCGGCACTGGGCAGTGCCGTCCGGGACATTGCGGGCCGGATATGCGCGGCACGCGGGTTTCCCGCGCCGAAATGGGGTGCTCCCGGGCCCGCCATGGCCGTGATCTGGTCGGTGGTCGCGCGGGTCGCATCCGTGGTGCGTGGTGCCGCGGCCGTTTATGTGGTCGTGCAGGTGGTCATCTGGCACGACTACTACGCGGCTCACCCGTGGTATCTCGCCGGGCCCGTGGCCGCGGTGGCCTGGGGTGGCGCCGCCGCCGTCTACCTGCGCCGGCGCCGCCCGGCTTGGCCGCTGATCGTCGCCGACAGCAGCTTTTACGCCGCGCTCGCGATCAGTTCCGGGATCTGCGTACCGCCTGAGATGCGCGGTGTGGCCGGCAACTGGCTCTACATCGTTCTGGTCGGCCAGGTCGTGGTGACGGTCTGGTTCGCTCCCCGGGTGCTCGCGGTGCTGCTGGGCCTGGTCCCGGAGGCGGCCTACTGGGCCAGTGCCGCGGTGACGCCGCCGGGCCCGGCCCAGGGTAACGCCCCGGTGGTGTCCAGTGTGCTGCTGCTCGTCGTGCTGATCATCCACTGGGCCGGCCGCAGCATGCTCTACCACCGGGCCGCGCAGGCCGACCGCGGGTTCGCCGCCGCGGACTCCGAAGCGCATGACCAGTACGTCGTCCTGTCCCGGACCATCGAGCGGCGCGAACACGAGCGCCTGCTGCACGACACCGTGCTGAACACGCTGACCGCCATCAGCCGCGGGAGCAGCGGGGCGATGGTGGTGGCCCGGTGCCGGCACGACATCGCGCTGCTGGAGCACGCCCTCGCGGACCCCGCCGGGGCCGCGGAACCGCCCGCGCCCGCAGGCGCGACTCTGGTCGCCGACGTCGAGACGGTGGCCGCCGAGATGCGGGCCCGCGGCCTGCGGATAACTCTCCAGGTATCCGGGAGAGGCGAGCCGGACATCCCGCGGCCGGTGGCCGCGGCCATCGTGCACGCCACCCGGGAGGCGCTGGCCAACGTGGCCGCCCACGCCGGGACCGGAGAGGCCTGGGTGACGATCACTCTGGGCACGGGCCCGCCAGGCACGGGCCCGCAGGCACGGGCCCGCCGGACGCGGATGCCCTGGGCGTGGAGGCAGGCGGCGGCGTCCAGATCACGGTGCGGGACGCGGGTGCGGGCTTCGACCCGGCCCGGGTGGATCCCGCCCGGCTGGGGCTGCGCCGCTCGATCACTGAGCGGGTCGCTGACTGGGGCGGCCGTGTGTCGGTGCGGTCGGCCCCGGGCCAGGGCACGGTGGTGGCCATGAGCTGGCCCGCGGCCCTCCCGGTCGCCGGGGCGCAGCTGGTCGCGGCGGACTCGTCATGGTGAGTCACGCCGGGGCGGTGCGGGACGTGATCGACGCCGCGGTACCCCGCATCGTGGCCATCCTGGCGGCGGTCCTGCCCATCGGGCTGCTCGCCCAGGTCCTGGGGGAACTCGGGGATTACCGGCATCCAGCCGTCCCCGTCGCGGTCTGGCTCGGCCTGCTCGTGGCCGCGCTCTGGCTGATCCCGCGGGTCCGCGACGGCGGCCTGACCCGGGGGCAGGCCGCGATCGCGGTGGCCGTGGCGCTCGTCGCGGTCAGCGCGGTGGGCTGGGATCGTCGGCCGCACGTTCCGGCCGGCGCCCTGGACTGGTCCATCCTGGGCGCGGTCTGGCTACTCGCCCTCGCGGCGATCAGCCGCCCGGCCTGGGAGTGGATCCCCGGGGCGCTCCTCGTGCTGGCGGTCAACGGCTTCTTCATCCTGCGCCTGCTGGGCACCGCCGCGCCGGGGATCGCCCGGCTCGCGGCCGCCGCGTACGTGGTGGTGATGATCCTGAGCGTGTTCGCCGCCCTCCGGCCCGCCTTACGGGTCCACGTCGGCCTGGCCGCCCGCGCGGCCGAGCTGGCTAGCCGCTCGGCCGCGGAACGGGCCGCGGTGACCGCGATCCAGGAGGACCGGCGGGACCGGTTCGCGCTGCTGGAACTGGAGGCGCTCCCGTTGCTGCGCGGCATCGCCAACGGCTCGCTCGACCCGGCCGAGGACGAGGTGCGCCAGAAATGCGCCCGGCACGCGACCAGCCTGCGGCGCGCCCTGGTCGACCGGGCCCGGCTCGGCCGCGAACTCCTGGCCGGGCTGGAGCCCGCGCTCTGCGCGGCCCGGCAGCGCGGCCTGCAGGTCGAGGTCCAGGTGGTGGGGGATCCCGGGCCGCCGTCCACGGAGGTGGTGCAGGCGACCCTCGCCGCGGTCGGGACCGTACTGGGCGCGCTGCCCCCCAGCCGGTCACGCTGACCGTGCTGGCACCGTCCGCGCTCGCGCCTGCGGTGCTCGCGCCGTCCATCCTGGTCAATCCCGGGCCGGCCGACCCCGTCGAGCTCTTCCTGACCTTCGATCAGCTGCCACCCGCCGCGCGGGCGCCGGCCTTCCCGCCGGTGAGCGGCAGTTCCGGCTGGCGGGCCGCGCTCGACGTCGATGAGGCCGGCTCGGGCTGCCTCGAGATCGGCTGGCGCCCGGTGATGCCGGTATGAGCGCGGCACCGATCGACGTGGCGGCCGTGGACGATCACCCGATCATCCTGGACAGCATCGCCGGCTGGGTCAGCGGCCCGGACAGCGGCGTCCGGGTCATCGCCACCGCAGCCACCGTGGACGATCTCCTGGCCGGGCCCGGGCGGGACGCGCATGTGGTCCTGCTCGACCTCGATCTGGGCGATGGGACCACGGCGGAGCGCAACGTGGCGGTGATCCGGGCCGCGGGCCCCGCGGTGCTGGTCCTGGCCGCTTCGGACAAGCCCGTCTCGGTCCGGGACGCGATACGGGCCGGCGCGCTCGGCTACGTACTAAAGAACGAAGAGACTTCCGAGGTCCGGACGGCCATTAAGGCTGTGGCGGGGGGAAAGGATTGGATCTCGTCCCGTCTCGCCTACATCTTCGCCACGGACGATGCCCCTGACCGGCCTCTACTAAGCGCCCAGGAAACGCGGGCCCTTCAGCTTTACGCCACCGGCATGGCGATGAAGTCCGTGGCCAGGAGAATGTGCATTAGTGAAGAGACGGCCAAGCAGTATGTAGGCCGGGTCCGGGAGAAGTACGCTAGAGCTGGACGGGCGGCACCCACGAAATTGGACCTGTACTATCGAGCCGTCGAGGACGGGCATCTCCCCCCTCACCCCTAACCGCGGACCCCCCCTCCCGGTGACAGGGGTAACAGGAGATACCCGTCCTCGACCTTTGTTACGAGACATGATCTTAAGCTGCTCGTCAACCAGCCGTCATGACCCCTCTTGGGGGGTCAGCCGCGCGCGGGCCAGCCCGCGGCCGTTTCCCGGAATGATCAAGGTTCGCCATTTCCGTGCGGTGAGCCTAGCGCGGCGTCGATGAGCCGCAGCACGCAGCGGTCGAAGATCTCGTCCGCGTCCCGGTCGGGCGGCGGCGGCCCGGCCAGCGCCGCGGCCAGGTTCGGGTAGCGGCCACTGCCCGCGGCCGCGACCAGCCCGGCTACCTGCGCGGCGGCCTGTTCCTGCTCGGTCACTCCGGTCCGGGCGCGTTCGGTGGCCAGGGCCGCCTGCACGCCTCCGTAGGAGATCGCGAACCCATTGACCAGCCCGAGGAGTTCCATCTTGGCCCCGGTGTCCAGGCCGGAGCCGCGTAGCAGGCCGAGGAAGTAGTCGATATAACGCAGCGCGTTGGGTCCGATAACAGGCGGCCGCTGCATGATCCGGGGCAGCCACGGGTGACGCTGGGTGATGCCCCAGCCCTGCCGGGCCAGGTCCAGGAGCGCCATCCGGTGATCCGGTGGAGCCGGGTCGGGGTAGCGGTATTCGTGGCTGACCTCATCGATCATCAACTGGACCAGGTGCTCTTTGGTAGGCACGTAGTTGTACAGCGACATGGTTCCCATGCCCAGGTCGGCCGCCATCCGCCGCATCGTGACCGCGTCGATGCCTTCCGCGTCGGCCAGGGAGACCGCCGCGGCGGCGATCGCGGCCCGGCTGTGCTTCGGCCGGGGCCCGCGGCCGCCCTGCTCGGGCAGATCCCAGATCGACAGCGGAACCCCGGCGCCGGAGTCCGGTCCCGGTCCTGACCTAGCCATCTGAGCCTCACCTCGCCCCGCAGCATATCCACGTGCACCGTACGTAGTATTCTTGCGGACAAGAACACCGTACATCGTACGTAGTAGATGGAGTCCGGCGCACGAAGGAGCCACGATGACTGAGCCATCCCCGGGCCGGGGTGCCACGCTGCCGCGGCACGTCCGGCTGATGATGCGGCTGTCCCGGCGGGATCTGCGGGATCTGCCGCCACCCGAGTGCGCGGTCCGTGTCGATGCGGGACTGGCGGTGCCCGCGACCGACGGCGCCGTGCTCCGCACCGATCACTACATCCCGCAGGTGGGCAGCCCGCGGCCCACGGTGCTGGTCCGCACGCCGTACGGCCGCGGCTTCCCGTGGGACCATTTGTTCGGCGGCCTGGTGGCCGAGCGGGGATTTCACGTCGTGATCCAGAGCTGCCGGGGGACCGGCGGGTCTGGCGGGGAGTTCCAGCCGTTCCGGCGCGAGCAGGCCGACGGCCTGGCCACCGTGGCCTGGCTGCGCGAGCAGGACTGGTTCACCGGGGTGCTGGCCACGATCGGCCCGAGCTACCTGAGCTACGTCCAGTGGGCACTGGCGGCAGACCCGCCCCCCGAACTGCGCGCCATGGTGTCGCAGAACGGGGTATCCGACCCGTACTCCTTTGTCTGGCCCGGCGGCACCTTCGCCCTGGAGAACGTGCTCGTGGCCACCGCCGCCATGCTGAGCTTCGAGCGCGGAATGATCGCGCTGATCCGGTCCGGGCTGCGGGTGGCCCGGCGGCTGCGCCGGGTGGCCCGGCAACTCCCGCTGATCGACGCCTACCCGGGGGCGCTGGGTACCCGGGTGAGTCATCTGGACGAGTGGCTGAGGAACCCGGGCCAGACGGATCCGTACTGGTCGTCCCTGGAGATCGGGGCGGACCGCCCGCTGCCCTCGGTCCCGGCCAGCCTGCTCACCGGCTGGTGGGACGCCTGCCTGGATGAGGTGCTGGAGCGCTACCGCCGGCTGCGGGCGAACGGGACCCCGGCCCGCCTGGTCGTCGGCCCCTGGACCCACGCGTCAGGGTTCAATCAGGGTCTCTCGGTCGTGCTGGGCGAGGCACTCAGCTGGCTGCAGGCTTATACCGCCGACGGGCAGGCCCCCACCCCGGCCCCTAACGAAAACCTCCCGGTGCGGGTGCACGTCGGCGGTTCGGGGGAATGGCGCGACCTGGCCGACTGGCCACCGCCGGAGCTGGCCCGCCAGCCGTGGTACCTGAGTGCCGGGGGCGGCCTGGCCGCCGGGGCGCCGGAGTCCCAGGACGCTGCCGGGCCGGGGGTGTCCTGGTTCCGCTACGACCCAGCGGATCCCACGCCGTCGGCAGGCGGGCAGCTCCTCACCGGCAAGGCGGGGGCGGTGGACAACCGGGCCCTGGAGGCCCGCCCCGACGTCCTGGTGTTCACCAGTGCGCCGCTGGCCGGGGTGCTGGACGTGATCGGCCCGGTCAGCGTGCGGGTCCGGGTCCGCGCCTCCGGCCCGCACTTCGACCTGTTCGCCCGGCTGTGCGACGTGGATCCGCGGGGGCGTTCACGCAACGTGTGTGACGGCATCATCAGGCACCGCCCGGGAGCATCAGGTGACGGGGAGGAGCCGGAGAGCCTCACGGTGCCGATGAGCGCGACCGCCTACCAGTTCCGGGCCGGGCACCGGCTGCGCCTCCAGGTGTCGGGCGGGGCTCATCCCCGGTTCGCCCGCAACACCGGGTCCGGCGAGCCGCCCGCGACCGCCACCCGGCTGGCCGCGGTGGACGTGCGGATCGTGCACGCGGCCAGCGATCCGGCCGTGCTGTCGCTTCCGGTCGTGCCGGGACGTAGCGGTTGCGGTGCCCGGAATGGGACACTAGGCCGTCAGCCCACCAGCCGGAGCCGTGATGTCAACCCCCGTGCCGCGCCGCGATCCCGCACCGACCTCTAGGCCAGCCGGTCCGGCGCAGCCGGACCTGGTCGCCAGCGGGCCTACCGTGCTGCGCATCGCGCTCGGCAGCCAGTTGCGCCGCCTGCGTGAGGCGCACGGCATCACCTGCGAGGCGGCCGGCCAGGTGATCCGGGCGTCGGCGTCGAAGATCAGCCGGCTCGAGCACGGCCGGGTCAGCATGAAGCAGCGTGACCTGGCGGACCTGCTCACCCTGTACGGGATGACCGGGGAGGCCGAGCGGGCCGACGTGCTCCGGCTGGCCCGCGAGGCCACCCGGCCGGGGTGGTGGCATCAGTACGGGGAGATCCTGCCCGGCTGGTTCGAGTTCTACATCGGGCTGGAGGCGGCCGCGTCCCGGATCCGCACCTACGAGATGCAGTTCGTGCCGGGCTTGCTGCAGACCCCGGAGTACGCCCGGGCGGTGATCCGGGGCGGCCACCCGGCCGCCCCGGCGGACGAGATCGCGCGCCGGGTCGCCCTGCGGATGAAGCGCCAGCAGATCCTGTCCCGGCCGGACGGCCCGAAACTGTGGGCGGTGGTGGACGAGACCGCGCTGCGCCGCCGGCTGGGTGGCCCCGGGGTCATGGAGGCCCAGCTGGACCGGCTCATCGAGCTGGCCGCGGAGCCGAACATCGCGCTGCACGTGGTGACGCTGCAGAGCGGATACCATGCCGCCGCCGCCGGCTCGTTCAGCATCCTGCGCTTCACCCCGCCCGAACTCCCGGACGTGGTCTACCTGGAGCAGCTGACCAGCGCGCTGTACCTGGATAAGCGCCGGGACGTGGATCACTACTCCGCGGTCATGGAGCAGCTGTGCGTGCAGGCTGAGCGGCGGGTGCCCACCGGCGAGGTGCTGGCCGCGATCCGGGACCAGCTGACCAGGGGTTAGCCGCCGGCCGGTGCCCGCGGGATATTGACCTTATCGGCTTATCGCGGCCATTAAATGGCCAAGTCGGCACGCATCTTCTTAAGGGAATCGGCGCAAGTATCCTCGCTTTAAGCTTACCGGTGCCGCGGGTCATGGCTGCTATCATCCCGTTCAGATAGTTCATTGGCCTGCGTATCCGGGGGAAACGCGGACCAGTCAATTCCGGGCAGGCAGCCCGGTGTCCGGTGCGAAATCACCCAGAATGCTTTGCTCTTATACAGGGGGATATTCATGCGCATAAAATTCATGAGAACCGCGATCGTGGCCGGGACGGCCGCGATGGCCGGTCTGGCCACCGCGTCGCCGGCGCTGGCGGCGCCGATCCCGACCGTGCAGGTGCCGTGCCGGGTCAGCGCGCTGGCCAGCGCGATCAGCGGCGCGTCCAATGGGGAAGTGCTGAGGCTGGCGTCCTGCACCTACGTGCTGACCGCTGAGCTGCCGATCATCACCCACCGGGTGACCCTGCAGGGCAGCACGGCCACGACCATCGAGCGCCGCTACGGCGGCGCCACCCCCCACTTCTCCCTGCTCAGCGTGGGTAGCGGCGGGAACCTGACCGTCACCAACGTCAACTTCAAGAACGGTTACGCCGTCGACGAGGGCGGGGCCATCTACGGGGAGGACGGCCCGGTCTCACCGACCCAGGGGCAGGATACGGACGCGGCCGCGGCACGGCTGGGCCGCGCGTGCGAGGCCGGCGAGGGTGGCAGCACTGAGGGAGACGGCGGCGATCAGGGCTGTTCAGCGGGAACACTGGGAATAGGTGTCTCCTGGGCGTGCGCCAGCGGTCAGCTGGCGCCGGGACAATGAGCCTTTTTCATCCTGCGATCTCGCGGGTTTGAAGGACGTGGATGGCTTTGGCCAGCTGTCCGGCTTTCCAGGGGCAGCAGCGGAGTTTGCGCAGGATGCGCCAGGTCTTGAGCTGTGCGTTGGCGCGTTCGCCCGGGCTGCGTAGCTGGGCGTGCGCGCGGTTGGCGTCTTTCTGCGAGTCAGGCTTGCCCCGTCCCCGGTAGGGGATGCGGACGATGCTCCCCGGCGCCTGGTGTAGCCCTTGTCCGCCAGCACAATCAGCCCGGTAGGCGGCGCAGCTGCGCGGAGGATGCCCCAGATCCGGGCGGCGGTCAGGTCGTGCACCGCGCCGGGCAGCGGGCCGGAGACCCAGAGGATCTCGCCGTCCGGGGCGGAGATGACGTGCAGGTTCATGCCGTGGCGGCGGTGCTTGCCGGAGTAGAACGGCCGGTCGGCGGCGACCCGGTCGACAGGGATTAACGTGCCGTCGATCACCACATAGGCGTGCCCGGCCTTCTTCGGCGTGCCGCCAGTGCCCGGCGCAGCTTCGGGGAGCGGGCGGCCAGCAACGCCACGGTCTCGCTCACATAGCGCCAGGCGGTGGCGGTACCGACGCCGAACCCGGCGGCCAGCTCGGCGAACGTCTCGCCTTTGCGCAGGTAGGCCAGGACCAGCAGAGCCTGCCGGCCAGGAGCTGAGCTTGCGCCAGGGCGAGCCGATCTGCCTGCGATGACAGCGGATCACCCCGGCGGTGTAGTCCAGGGTCTGGGACGACAACGGCAGCGCAGCACGGTAGAACAGCATGGAAGCCTCTGGGCAGACGAAGTGTGATTGTGGTGATCGCTTCATCTACCAGGGGCTTCGCTGCGCCCCAAGCCGACACGCCGCCCGTGATCAGCCCATATGCGGGCCTACCCCAAGATCAGGATGAAAGATAGGCGCGCTGGAACCGACCCAGGGGCAGGACACGGACGCGGCCGCGGCAGGCTGGGCCGCGCCGGCCAGGCCGGCCAGGGTGGCAGCACCGAGGGAGACGGCGGCGATCAGGGATGTCCAGCGGAACACGGGCATGGTGTCTCCTGGGCGTGCGCCAGCGGTCAGCTGCGCCGGGACAATGGTTTCCCGCACAACATAGATTTGCCGGAAACGGCCGGCCAGAACCTGGCCCTGAAATAATTTAGAAATAAAGTGTCAAAGTTTCCGTAACGGCCCGGGCCGGGGCGTGGCCGGCGTCGACCGGGCGGCAGCGGCCGCTGCCGCGGCGATCACGGCCGCCCGGGCGGGCCAGGGCGCCTGCTGGCCGATGGGCTAATCGGCCACCTCATCGCCCGATACGCCCTAAGCTCGACAGGCAGGAGCCAGTGGCCGGAGGCGAGCGGTGCAGGAATTCGACGAGATCCGTAAGCGGCTGGAATGCCTGGAGGCTCAGGTCGCCGCGCTGGCCGAGGCGCAGAACGAGGGCCAGCGAGCCGCCGACCTGTTCGCGATGGTGGACCGGGACGTGGCCGACCTGAACACCGCGTTCGGAACGCAGCGCCAGCTTCTGCAGGCACTCCGCGATGACCAGGTCGGGCAGGGCCGCAGCCTGGGCGAGCACAGCCAGGCGCTGGACGGGATCATCGCGACGCTGCAGATCATCCATGATGCCCAGCTCAAGCAGGGCCGCTCCCTGGCCGAGCACGGCCGGGTCCTGGCCCGCATCGATCCCGGCCACTGACCAGGGGAGCATTCCGGCTGTCTGTCACCCGTGAGTAAGCGCGGGCCTGGACCAGGCTCACCGCCCGGTCCAGGCCCGCGGCTCACGCCCCGGCCTGGGTTACCCGCCGGGCGGGTACTCCTTGACGCTGGTGATGAAGCCGGCCCACGCGGTCCGGCTGAAGATGAGTGTGCCTTCCCGCCTGGCCTTCGAGTCGCGCACCACGACTACTCCGGGCAGGTTCCGGGCGACCTCGACACACTGGCCGCCATTGCCGCCACTATAGCTACTCGTATGCCAATTGGCACGGGACAGGACAGTGCCTGAGGGGGTCATCCCGCACTCCTTTGGGTGGTCTAGATCTCTGCTTACTAGGTTTACTAGTTGTTGTGGAAAATTAGCTGAATCCCTTGGTCACCTGCGCAATCAGGTCGATGGATTGGCTCGTGCCCAGCGCTTCGGCACGGAGATGATCGAACACCACTATATAGCGCCGGACCTCGTCTTCATTCTCCAGGAAAAGACTGCCGGTAAGGTGCTCCAGGTAGACCACGGCGGGGTCCGCGGCCTGGGGGAATTCCAGAATGGTGAACGGGCTGATCGGCTGCACCTGTGCGGCCGCACCGAATGGCAGGACCTGAAGGGTCACGTTAGCCTGCCCCGCCACGTCGATGAGCCGGCCGAGCTGGGTGCGCATCACGCCGGGGCCGCCGACCTGGGCCCGCAGCACGTTCTCGCTCAGCACCACCCACAGGTCGGGCGGGTCCTGCTGGTCGAGCGTGACCTGCCGGTCCATCCGCAACGCCACCTGCCGGTCGATGTCCTCGGCCGGCCCGGCCATGGGGGCGGTGCGCAGCACGGCCCGGGCGTATTCCTTGGTCTGCAGCAGGCCGGGCACCACCATGCACTGGAAGTCACGGAGCGCCGCCGCCTCAGACTCCAGGCCGATGTAGGGCTCGAACCACGTCGGCAGTACCCGGCCGTACGTGTGCCACCAGCCCTTGCGCCGCGCTTCACGGGCCAGCTGGACGAGCGCGTCCGCCTCGTCCCCGAGCACGCCGTAGATCTCCAGCAGTTCCCGGACATCGCCCGGCCGCACGCTGATCCGCCCGGTCTCCATCCGGCTGATCCGGGTCCCCGAGCAGTCAAGCCGCTGCCCGACCTCTTCGCAGGTTAAGCGGGCATGCTCGCGCAGCCGCCGCAGCTCGATGCCGAGCCGCTTGCGTCGAACTGTGGGACTGGGACTGGCGGCCATGGCGACGTCCCTCCGGGGCTTGTCTGTGGTGCAGACGGGCTCGGCACGATAGAATGGGAAACCGCATAATACGGTTAGGCATCTTGCACAACAGCGTGGCTTGATGCATGCTGGGGCACAATGCTGTGACGCATGATACGCGCCCGCACAGGTGGGGTGCCGGTACTTAACCGCTGAGGTATCCGACTCCGGCGAGGTGATCCGCGAGATGCCCCGGACCGGTACCGGCCCATTCCCAGCGCGGCGTTCCAGCTTTCCCATTCCCGCTGGCCAGTACGGCTTTATGGCCCGGGACACCCAGTTCAGCTCGGCCCCTTACAGCGGGTCCTACGGCTCCGCCGGGAGCAGCCAGTACGGCCTCACCGTCCGGGGCAGCTACTACGAACCGGTCACGGTGCCCGCCCGGGACGAATGCCGCTCAGGACTAGCCCTCCGGGAAGACGCGGCCCAGCAGGACACCGCCCAGGACGGCCTGACCCAGGATGGCACCGGCCAGGACGACCTGGCCCGGGACGATCCGGACCGTCCCCCGCAGTGGCCACTGCAGACCCGGCTGGATCTGGGTGCGCTGCCCGGCGCCGTCCCGTGCGCCCGCCTGCACGCCCGGCTGGTGCTCACCGAGTGGGGGCAGGCGCAGGCCGGCGACAGCGTGGAGCTGATCGTCTCGGAACTGATGACCAACGCGCTGCGTGCGTGCACCGACCCGGTCGCGGGACGGCCGGGCTACGACGCGGAAGGGCGGCAGTTGGCCCTGGGGTTGCGGCTCGCGTCCGACCGGCGGCAGGTGCTGGTGGAGATCTGGGATGGCAACCTGGCCCCGCCGGTGCCCGGCCAGACCAGCCTCGACGGCGAGACCGGGCGCGGCCTTTTAATGGTGGAGGCGGTCAGCAGCCGCTGGGGCTACTACTACCCGGCCCGCCAGTCGCGCGGCACCGCACCGGACGACCGGGCCGCCAAGGTCGTGTGGGCCCTCATCGTGCCCGGTGCGTGAGCGCCAGCCCGAGCTCGGCCCGCCGTTCCCGCACGGCCAGCACCGCGTTCCAGCGGGCCGCCCCGGCCAGGTCCCGGGCCCGCTCCGCGAGGGTGTAGTCCGGCCGGGCCGCGCCGTCGGCGATGGCCCGGTCCAGGTCATGCCCGCACCGCTCCAGCACCGTGTCGAAGTCCCGCCGCATCGGCTCCAGCAGGCCGTAGCCGAACGAGCTGTACAGCCGGGGGAACAGCGGCTTGAACAGCCGGGCCCGCTCGTGCAGCCCTGAGGAGTAGGACATCATGTCCTTCGGGCGCCGCCGGATGTAGTCGGGCAGCACGTCCGCGAAGGCCTCGCGGAGAATCCATTTGTCCTGGCCGTCCCGCTGCTTGAACGCGCGGGGCAGCCGCATGGCCAGTTCGACCAGGGACAGGTCCAGGAACGGCACGCGCAACTCGGTGCCGTGACCCATGCTCGCCCGGTCCAGGCGCTGCAACTCGGTCCGGCACAAATTGCGGATCTTGTGCTGGAAGAGCCGCCGGGCCTGCTCCGGGCAGGCCCGGAAGTACATCGGGTAGCCGCCGAACAGCTCGTCGGAACCGTCCCCGGACAGCACCACCTTGATGCCCAGCTCGTGGATGCGCCGGAACAGGGGGACCGAGACCACCTCGTTGATGATGTCGCCGTACTCGGTCAGCTCACCAACCCGGATGGCCTCCCGGATGTCGGCCAGCCGGATGTCCCGGGGCCGCACCTCGATCACCTCGTGCGGCACGCCCAGATCGGCGGTCAGCCGGCGCGCGTACGCCAGGTCCTCACTGGCCGGGGCGCCGATGGTGAACGCCACGCAGTCGGGGTGCATCTCGCGTACGTGCAGCAGGGCCAGGGTGCTGTCCAGGCCGCCGGAGAGGATGACCCCGACGGTCAGGCCGGTGTCGACCCGTACCCGGATGCTGTCCTCCAGGGCGGCCCGGACCAGCTTGGCCGCCTCGTCGGGGTCCTCGATCACCGGCTGGTCGTCGCCGAGCCGGAGCAGGTCCACGTAGGGGTGCAGGACAGGCGCCGCGGATTCGGCCCAGCCGTGATGTCCCGGGGGGACCTCACTGACCGGAGCGCCCAGCCCGGTGAGCGCCTTGATCTCCGACGCCACGTGCAGGCCGCCGTCCGGGCGGGACCAGTACAGCGGCTTGACGCCGAGCGGGTCGCGGGCCAGGTACACCCGGTCCGCGGCGGTGTCGGCCAGGGCGAACGCGAACTCGCCGCGCAGCCGGGTGACCGCGTCCGGCGCCCCATTCGAGAAAGGACTCCAGCACCACCTCGGTGTCGCTATCGGTGCGCAGCCGGTGGCCCCGGCGGGTGAGCTCGGCCTGGAGCAGCCGGTAGTTGAAGACCTCGCCGTTGTAGCACAGCACCCACCGGCCGTCGGCTGAGGTGAAGGGCTGGATCGCCCGCTCGGCGTCCACGATCCGCAGCCGCTGGGTGCCGGCCAGCAGCCGCTCCGTCGCGAGGATCTCCTCCACCTCGCCGCGCGGCGCCAGCGTGGCGAGCATCTGGCCGAAGGCCTGGCGGTCCGGGCGCGGGCCGAGGATGAGCGCGATGCCGCACACGGCGTCAGGGCCCGGGGTTGGGCCGGCCGGCCGCGGCCGGGCTCAGGCACAGGTGCCACGTCTGGCCCTCGTCGATGGCATTGACCTCGCCCGCCTGCTGGCGTTCGGCCAGCAGTCCTGCCAGCGTGGCGGCGGCGCCGAAGCGGCGGAACCAGGACATCTCGATGTCCACCGCGTAGCCGACGCAGTGCGCGCTGGGCAGGGTGGCGGTGTACCCGAGTGCGCGCAGCCGGCGTTGCTGCTCGATGCTCCGGGCCAGGCTGGTGACCCAGAGCGGAGGGGCTGCGGGCGCGGCGGCGGCGAAGTCGGCCGCCAGCCGGTTGAGCAGGTTGACCACCTGCGGCCGGGCCAGGGCGAAGCGCAGGCCCGCGGTGCGCGGGATGCGGTCCGGCCACAGCCGGCGGTCCACCGCGCGCACCGCCCGCAGCGGCAGGGCCCGGGCCTGGCGCCGATAGCGGAAATGGAGTTCCCCGCGGCGGCGGAGTGGCTCGAGATCGACCAGGTCGGCAGCGTCGGTCAGGTCCGAATCCAGCACGAAGGCCCGGGTCGAGCCCCACCACATGACGTCGATCAGGGCGAAAAGGTGAATCCGGATATGGGCGACCAGGTCGGCTGCGCAATTGCGGGCGCCGGGCTGATAATGGCGCACCTCGCGGAGCAGCCGGTCCACGGCCGCGGGACAGCCCTCGGGACTGGCCGCCAGGACCGCCGCGAACTCCGGGCTCGCCAGCCGCTCGGTCAGGACTCTTTCCGCCTTGGGCAGATCCCCCGGGCCGGTATGGCTGGCGATCTCGAGCAGCAGATCGGCGACGGCGCCGCGGTACCCGGCGAGATCCGGCTCAGTGCCGGACGCCACTCCGTTAGCGTGCATTCACGAAGGGTAACACGCCAATAACATTAAGTAACAAGAGGGCCTCGGGTGTTGCGGCCGGTTTTCCTGTCCGGGGACTTAATGGAGGGCCGGGGAAGTTGGGTGGGTATCAAATGAAGGGAGTGGCAGTGACAGCAGCACAAGACTGGAACAACCAGATCATCGCCGAGTTCCGGGCGAACGGGGGCAAGGTCGGCGGCCCGTTCGAGGGCGGGACCCTCCTGCTCCTGCACACCGTGGGGGCCAGGACCGGCCAGCCCCGGGTGAACCCGGTGGCGTACCAGGACATCGGGGACGGAGTCGCGGTGTTCGCCTCGAAGGGAGGTGCCCCGACCAACCCGGACTGGTACTACAACGTGCTGGCCAACCCCCGGGTCAGCGCGGAGATCGGCACCGAGACGCTCCCCTTTGTCGCGCGGGTGGCCGAGGGCGCGGAGCGGGACCGCATCTGGGCGGCGCAGAAGAGCGCCAACCCGGGCTTCGCGGACTATGAGCGCAAGACGACCCGGCAGATCCCGGTGATCATCCTGGAGCCCGCCAGCTAGACGTCAGCCCGATAACCGTGCCCTGCCTGCGGGTTTGAACCGTGCATTACGGGTGAGTTGTGGCGCCATGGCGCAGACACAGACCGGCGAGGGCGCCGGGACCAACGTGCTTGACGTGCTCGACCAGCGGCAGCCCACGGCGTTCTACTGGAAGCTGACCATCCTGGCCTGCCTGGGCGGCTTCCTGTTCGGCTACGACACCTCGAACATCGGCGCGGCGCTCAACTTCGTGCCCTACCACCTGAGCAGCTTCTGGCTCGGCTACCTGGTGGCGGGCGCTTCGCTGGGCGCGGCGGCCGGGGCGGTCCTGGCCTTCCTGACGGCGGACCGGCTGGGCCGTAAGACCCTGCTGATCGCCGACGCGCTGATCTACGCCGTGGGCTCGATCCTGGCGGCGGTCGCCCCCAACGCGGCCATCCTGCTCATCGCCCGGACCCTGATCGGCATAGCCATCGGGGCGGACTCCGCCATCGCCACCGCCTACATCGCGGAGTACGCGCCGAGCGGACGCCGCGGCGCGCTCAGCATGCTCCAGCAGTGGATGATCACGGTCGGCATCCTGATCTCCTACGTCGTGGCGCTGGTCATCCTGAAGATCGCGCCAGGCTCCGCGGGCACCGTGGACTGGCGGCTGATCCTGGGCCTCGGCGCGGTACCGGCGCTGATCGGCCTGGGCCTGCGGACCCGGATGCCCGAGTCGCCGCGCTGGCTGCTCCGGCAGGGCAAGTACGAGCGGGTCCAGGCCGCGATGAAGGAGTTCGGGGCCGACGTCAGCGTCGAGGACGTGGAATACACCGCCCGCCAGCTCCAGGCCGAGGACCAGCGCCGGGAGCGCACCAAGTCCCGGAACTGGACCCCCGGGGTCTGGCGCGCGCTGATCGTGGTCTGCGTGTTCTTCATCTTCCAGCAGATCACCGGGATCAACGTCCCGCTCTATTACGGCCCGCACCTGCTCGGCCCGCTGTTCCAGGGCAGCTAACTCGCTCGTGGACAAGACCATCTCCGGCGTCGAGGTGACCCTCATGCTCACCGCGGTCAACGTGGGGGCCACCTACTTCGCGTTCCGCTATATCGACAAGGTGGGCCGCCGCAAGCTGGCCATCGGCGGCTACATCGGCATGGCCGCGTTCGCGCTGTTCGCCGCGGCCGGGCTGGAATACTTCACCGCCACCCCGCGGATCGTGGTCGTGATGATCGGCCTGGCCGGGTTCATCGCCTCGTTCGCCATCGGCGTGGGCGGCACCGGCTGGCTGCTCCAGGGCGAGGTGTTCCCCACCTCGGTCCGGGGGCAGGCCGCGGCCACCGGCGCGACCGTGGACTGGCTGGCCAACTTCGCGCTCATCGAGGTGTTCCCGGTCTGGATGGGCGCCATCGGGCTGGACTGGGTCCTGGTCTGCTTCGCCGGCCTGTGCCTGATGGCCATCTTGTTCGTGTACCGGTTCGTGCCGGAAACCAAGGGTCATTCGGTGGAGGAGATCACCCGGATCTTCGACCGGGAGGCGGAACGGGGCGTCCTGGCCAGCGCTGCCGCCGACTCGTAAGAAGGACGCCGGGCCCGATCCCTAAGCTGTGAGGTGATGACCGGGCGCTGGGAGTTCTGGATCGACCGGGGCGGCACGTTCACCGACGTGGTCGCGCGGCGTCCGGACGGCCGCCTGGCCGTCCGGAAGCTGCTCTCGGAAGATCCCGGCCGGTACCAGGACGCGGTGCTGGCCGGCATCCGCGGGCTGCTCGGGGTCCCGGACGGGCAGCCCATCCCGGCCGGCCAGATCGGGTCGGTCCGGCTCGGCACCACCGTCGCCACCAACGCGCTGCTGGAGCGCCAGGGTGAGCCCACCGTCCTGGTCATCACCCGGGGGTTCCGCGACGCGCTGCGGATCGGTTACCAGAACCGGCCGCGTATCTTCGCCCGGCAGATCGTCCTCCCGGAGTTGCTGTACCACCGGGTGATCGAGGTGACCGAGCGGGTCAGCGCGGACGGCGAGGTAATCGAGCCGCTCGACGAGGAGGCGGCCGCCCGGGACCTGCGGGCCGCCTACGCCGACGGGCTGCGCGCCGTGGCCGTGGTCTGCCTGCACGGCTACCGCTACCCCGCGCACGAGGCCCGGATCGGCGAGATCGCCCGGGACATCGGGTTCACCCAGGTCTCCGAGTCGCATGCGACCAGCCCGCTGATGAAGCTGGTGTCCCGGGGGGACACCACGGTCGTGGACGCCTACCTGTCCCCGATCCTGTCCCGCTACATCGACCGCGTGACGGCCGAGCTGAACGGGACACCGGTGCTGTTCATGCAGTCCAACGGCGGGCTGGCCGACGCGCACCGCTTCCGCGGCAAGGACTCCATCCTGTCCGGGCCGGCCGGCGGCATCGTCGGCATGGCCCGGACCGCGGCCGCGGCCGGCTATCGCCGGATCATCGGCTTCGACATGGGCGGCACCTCGACCGACGTGTCCCACTACGCCGGCGAGTTCGAGCGGCAGTACGAGACCGAGGTGGCCGGGGTCCGGATGCGGGCGCCGATGCTGAGCATCCACACCGTCGCGGCCGGCGGGGGCTCCATCCTGGTGTTCGACGGGAGCCGGTACCGGGTCGGCCCGGACTCGGCCGGGGCGGACCCGGGACCCGCCTGCTACCGGCGGGGCGGTCCGCTCACCGTGACCGACGCCAACGTCATGCTGGGCCGGGTCCAGCCCGGTTCCTTTCCCCGGGTGTTCGGGCCGGGCGGCGACGAGCCGCTGGACGCCGGGCTGGTGGCGACCCGGTTCGGCGCCCTGGCCCGGCGGATCGCGGACGCCACCGGGGACCGGCGCAGCGCCGCGGAGGTGGCGGCGGGCTTCCTGGATATCGCCGTGGCGAACATGGCCAACGCGATCAAGAAGATCTCGGTCCAGCGCGGCTACGACATCACCCGGTACGTGCTGGCCACCTTCGGCGGCGCGGGCGGCCAGCACGCCTGCGCGGTCGCCGACGCGCTGGGCATGACCGAGGTGCTCATCCACCCCCTGGCCGGTGTGCTGTCTGCCTACGGCATGGGCCTGGCCTCGGTGACCGCCATGCGCGAGACCGCGGTCGAGGCGGAGCTGTCCGGCGGCCTGGCGGCCCGGCTGGACGAGATAGCCGGGGAGCTGGAAGACGCCGCGCGAGCCGAACTGGCTGGCGAGGACGGGCCTGCGGGGCGGGCCTGGCGGGCCGGTGCGCAGCGTGCGCCGGGCCCACCTGCGCTACCAGGGCACGGACACCTCGCTGCCGGTCCCTGTCGGCGGGCTCTCCAGCATGATGGAGGCCTTCGAGGCGGCCTACCGGCAGCGCTTCTCCTTCCTGACCCGGGACAAGCCGGTGATCGTGGAAGCGGTGTCAGTGGAGGTGACCCAGGGTAACGATGATCCCCCCGCCCCGATCACCGGGGAGACGGGTGAGCCCCCGCCGGGGGCCCGGGTCGCGATGTTCACCGGCGGCGACTGGGCCGAGGTCGAACTGCTGCCGCGCCGGGCGCTGCGGCCCGGCCGGGTGGTCCACGGGCCGGCCCTCATCACCGAGGACTTCGCCACCACCGTGCTGGAGCCGGGCTGGCAGGCCGCGGTGACCGACCGCGGTGACCTGCGGCTGACCCGGTCTGGCGGCCGCCCGGCGCGATCTGACACCAGCACCGCCGCTGACCCGGTGCTGCTGGAGATCTTCAACAACCTGTTCATGTCCGTGGCCGAGCAGATGGGTGTGCGGCTGCAGGGCACCGCGCACTCGGTCAACATCAAGGAACGCCTCGACTTCTCCTGTGCGATCTTCGACTCGGCGGGGCAGCTCATCGCGAACGCCCCGCACATGCCGGTGCACCTGGGCTCCATGGGCGAGAGCATCAAAATGGTGCTGCGCCGTAACCGCGGGAACATGAAGCCCGGCGATGTCTACATGCTCAACGACCCCTACCACGGCGGCACGCACCTGCCCGACATCACCGTGGTCACCCCGGTGTTTGATGACGATGGGCAGCACATCCTGTTCTTCGTGGCCTCCCGCGGGCATCACGCCGAGATCGGCGGCATCACCCCCGGTTCCATGCCGGCCTTCAGCACCCGCGTCGACGAGGAAGGCGTGCTGATCGACAACTGGCGGCTGGCCGGCGGCGGCGAGCTGCGCGAGGCGGCCACCATGGAGCTGCTCACCTCGGCCGAGTTCCCGTCCCGCAACCCCGGCGCCAACCTCGCGGACCTGCGGGCGCAGATCGCCGCGAACGAGAAGGGCGTGGCCGAGCTGGGACAGCTGGTACGCGAGTTCGGCCTGGACGTGGTGACCGCGTACATGGGTCACGTGCAGGACAACGCGGAGGAGGCGGTCCGCCGGGTCATCGCCCGGCTGCACGACGGCGAGTGCGCCTACGAGCTGGACAACGGGGCCGTGATCAAGGTGGCGGTCCGGGTGGATCAGCAGGCCCGGACCGCGCGGATCGACTTCACCGGCACCTCAGCCCAGCTGCCGGGCAACTTCAACGCGCCCTCGTCGGTGGCCATGGCCGCGGTGCTGTACGTGCTGCGCACGCTGGTGGACGACGAGATCCCGCTCAACGCCGGCTGCCTGAAGCCGGTCCAGGTCATCATCCCGGCGGGCAGCCTGCTCGCCCCGGCCTACCCGGCCGCGGTGGCGGCCGGCAACGTGGAGACCTCCCAGGCGGTCACCGGGGCGCTGTACGCCGCGCTGGGCGTCATGGCCGAGGGGTCCGGCACCATGAACAACGTCACCTTCGGCAACGGGGAATACCAGTACTACGAGACGGTGGCGAGCGGCTCGGGCGCCGGGGACGGCTTCGGTGGCGCGTCGGTGGTCCAGACCCACATGACCAATTCGCGGCTCACCGACCCTGAGATCCTGGAAGGGCGGTTCCCCGTCCGGCTGGAAGCGTTCGGGATCCGCCGGGGCAGCGGAGGCGCGGGCCGGTGGCCGGGAGGCGACGGTGGCGTCCGGCGGCTCCGGTTCCTCGCCCCGATGACGGTGAGCACGCTGAGCAGTCACCGGCGGGTCCCGCCGTACGGCATGGCGGGCGGGGCCCCGGGCCAGCTCGGGGACCAGTGGGTGGAACGAGCCGATGGCTCGGTCACCGAGCTGGCGGGCTGCGATCGCGCCGAGCTCGGGCCCGGGGATGTCTTCGTACTGCGGACCCCGGGCGGCGGCGGGTACGGGCCGGCTTAGCGCACGGGCTCGGCGTCCGGGTCAATGTCCTCGGTCTCGGGCTCGACGGGTTCCGGCGCCTCCGGTTCACGCAGCGGCTGCAGCGCCGCTTCCACCCGGGCCAGCTCGTCCAGCATCGCGGCTGCCGCCTCGGTCATGACCTCGTTGGGCTGCAGCTTCTGGTTCTCGTCCAGGAACTGCTGCACGAACGGGATGTTCACCGCCTCGAAGAGCGGGGTCACCTTGAGCGTGGTCAGCACCTGCTTGAGCATCTGCACCGCCCGGGTCCCCGCCGCCACGCCGCCGTAGCTGGCGAACCCGGCCGGCTTGTAGCGCCATTCGTGGTTCAGGTAGTCGATCGCGTTCTTGGTGGCCGCGTTGAACCCGTAGTTGTACTCGGGGATCACGAAGATGAACGCGTCCGCCCGGCTGATGGTGGCGCTCCAGTCCTTGGTGTACTGGTATTCATACTGCTGCAGCCGCGGATGCCGGGGCTCGTTGAACATCGGCAGGTTGACCTCGGCCAGGTCCACCACCTCGACCGCGAAGTGACCGTGCGCTCGTGCGCTGGCGGTGATCCACTCAGCCACAGACGGGCCGACCCGGCCCGGGCGGGTACTGCCGATGATGATCTGCAGCAACGGCTGACGCATGCTGATGACTCCAGATAGGGGCAGAGGGGGAACCGTGCGTATGGACCAGGCTAGGGGGGAAGCGCCGGCCCAGTGGCGCCGGGTCAGGCGGCTGCTCAACGAGCACCGGACGGCGCTGGCCGCGATGGCCGCCGGGCTGTACCCCGATCTGCCCCGGGTGGCCGGCACCGACCTGCTGTGCTGGCCGGGGTGGCTGCCCGCCACCCCGCTGGACCTCGCGGACGTGCCCCTCAGCTGGGTCACCGGCCCGCCGCCTCCCGCGGTGACGGCGACCGGCGCGGCCGCCGCGCACGTGCTGCCGTGGACCGAGACCGGGCATGCCTACCCCACGTACACGGCGGCGATCGAGGCCCTGGACCGGCCGGCCCTGTTCGAGAACCGGGTCTGCTACCGGCTGCTGGACGCGGATCTGGCCAGCGCGGGCAGATCCGGCCCGGCCAGGTCCGGCCCGGCAGATCCGGCGCGGGCAGATCCGGCCGGCCGGGACTGCGGTTCGGCCCGTCCCGCTACTTCGACGCGGTGAACCTGGGCGCGGCCGTCGGGCACGAGCTGACCGCGGCCTGGGCTTCCTCCGGCACCGTGCCCGTTCTCGCCGCGTTGCCGTTGCGGGCCTCGGTGGGTGATCCGTGCGCGCTGCCGCGCCGCTCCGCGCTCACCGCCGTCACCACCCTGACCCTGCGCCGCGCCCGTGACGGCACGGCCTCGTTCCTGCTGCACTGGCGGGACCCGGCCCGGGTCAATCACGCGGGCGGCCTGTACCAGGTGATGCCCGCGGGCATCTTCCAGCCGGTCTCCGCGGCGCCGGCCGCGCAGCGTCACGACTTCAGCCTGTGGCGCTGCATGACCCGGGAGTTCAGCGAGGAACTGCTGGGCGGGTCGGAGGAGTACCCCACCCGCGGCGGGCGGCTGGACTACGGGCGCTGGCCGTTCCACCGCGAGCTGGCTGCCGCCCAGGCCGCGGGCACCCTGCGGGTTAGCTGCCTCGGGCTGGGGGTCGACCCGCTGACGCTGGCCACCGACATCCTGACCGTGGCGGTCTTCGAGGCCGCCGTGTTCGACCGCGTGTTCCGCGGCCTGGTCGGCGAGAACGCGGAGGGGCGGGTGGTCACCCAGGACGGCTCGGCCGCGATCCCGTTCACCGCGGCGAACGTGACCCGCTACACCGGCGGGGCCGAGCCGGTCCAGACCGCCGGCCAGGCCCTGCTCCGGCTCGCCTGGCAGCACCGGGATCATCTGGGCGTCGCTGCCCCGTGAGCCCGGGTTTTGGGCACGCGCCGGGCGGTCGCTGCCCAGATCGGCGGCACCCGCCGCACCGGAACAGGTGTGGCGCCGAGGGGATCTCCGTCATGGCGACGGTGGGTCTTGCGGTCCCACGAGACCGCCCTATCCAGTCAGCCCTCGGCGGGCCTGCCACCGCTCTCGATCCCGCGCGGCGGGTGTCACAAGTCCCAGGTTGCTACCTGCCCGTCATGAGCAGCAGGGCCGTTCGTCCCCGTAACCCGGGTCCGTCGTCCCGGGTCGAAGAGCGCTCTGGCGGCAAGAATGACAACGGCAGGGCCCGGACGGCACAGGAGGATGGCCATGGCGCGGCAGCCAGTCATCGCGGGTACGGATGGGATGGTTCCCGAGAATCGATGCGAGCGGTGGAATGGGCGGCTCGCGAGGCGACGCTCCGGAAGGCCACGCTACGGATTGTGGCCATTCCGGCTCCTGGCCCTCAGCGGGGAAAAGTTCCCCGAGGTGGAGGCTCACGGGGAGGTGGTACATGGCCACCCGGGCCGGATCCTGGCCGGCTTGTCCGCCCGCTCCGACCTGGTCGTGCTGGGGCGGCACGCGCCCGGGGGCCGGGACGGTCCGGGAGTCGGCTCGGTTACCCACGCCGTGCTGAGCCACGCGCACGGTCCCGTGATCTCCGTGCCCGGGGACTAGTGCGTCCGCAACCGCCGGGTTTATCCCTGGGTACAGAACAGAGCAGAGACGGCAGCGGGAGGGACGGCATGGCAGGGAAGCCAGTAATCGCGGGGGCGGATGGCTCGCAGGAGTCCTTGCGGGCGGTGGAATGGGCGGCCCGGGAGGCGGCGCTCCGCGCGACGTCGCTGCGGATCGTGTCGGTCCCGGGGCTGCCGCCGCGGATGACCGCCACCCCGGCGGTCCCCGGAACGGTGTCCGACGTGGTCGAGAAGTCCACGAGCCAGGCCCTGGCCGCGGCCGCGGAGCAGGCCGCGGCGCAGCAGCCCGGCCTGGCGATCGACACCCAGCTGCTGGCCGGAGCTCCGGCCGAGGTCCTCGTGGTGGCCGGGCAGGACGCCTCCATGCTGGTCCTGGGCTCTCGCGGCGACGGCGGCTTCAGCGCGATGATCCTCGGCTCGGTGAGCCGGTACGTCGCGACGCACGCGCCGGCTCCAGTCGTGGTGGTACGCGAGGAAACCCAGTCCGGGCCGCACGAGGTCGTGGTGGGCGTCCGTGATCCGGCCCAGTCCGCGGCCGCCCTCGGATTCGGCTTCGAGGAGGCGGCGCTGCGCCAGGCGCGGCTGCTCGCCCTGCACGCATGGTCCTCGCCGGTTCCCGGGCGCACCGAAGCGCCTGCTGAGGAGACCAGCCGCCTGGAGAGCGCCGTGGCCGCCTGGCGGGAGAAGTTCCCTGAGGTGGAGGCGCGCTTGGAAGTGGTGCGCGCGCACCCGGGCCGGGTCCTGGCCGGCTCGTCGGCCCGGGCGGACCTGGTGGTGCTGGGCCGGCACGCGCTGGGTGGGCCGCACACCCGGGGGGTGCGCTCGGTCACCCACGTCGTGCTGGGCCACGCACACGGTCCCGTGGTGTCCGTCCCGGGAGACTAGCCCTCGACCCCCGGCACCGGCCGGCCGTTTTCCAGGTAGCACAGGCCGTCAGATCCGATGGCCGCGGTCACCCGCCGCCGGATGGGCTTGCGCAGCAGGTCCAGGGCGGCGGGCAGTGGCTCGATCCGGTACTTCGAGATCTCCTCCGGCTGCAGCACCATCGCCGCGAGTCTGTCCGCGGGCAGCGCGCCGCAGTCGAACAGGAACCGCAGCCCGCCCGGCTTGCCGCGGCGCGGCGGCCGGAAGTCCACGCACGCGAGACGGCCGTGCCGCACGACCAGGCCGCATTCCTCGCGCACCTCACGCTGGCAGGCCGCCCAGGGCGTCTCGCCGGTCTCCATGACGCCGCCGGGGATGGTCCATCCGGACTTGTAGACCGGCTTGAGGATGAGCAGGCGTCCAGCCGGGTCGAAGATCATTGCTCCGGCTGAGGCTGGGATGGCCGGGAGGTGGTGGTCGTCCGCTGGTGCGGTCACGAAGACAACGCTACGGGCTGGGCCCATGGTGGCTGTCTCACGGGTCGCCAGCTCGTAGGCTGGGCGCTGTGATCCAGCACCCCGCGTTCCCTGTTGAGCCGTGGTGCCTGCGGGAAAGCGCACTGCATGCCGACATGCTGGCCCAGACTGAGTCGCTGTTCACGCTGTCCAACGGGCACATCGGCTGGCGGGGCAACCTCGACGAGGGAGAGCCGCACGGCCTGCCCGGCACGTACCTGAACGGCGTGTACGAGCGGCGCCCGCTGCCCTACGCCGAGGCCGGTTTCGGTTTCCCGGAGTCCGGCGAGACGGTGATCAACGTCACCAACGGCAAGCTGATCCGGCTGCTGGTCGACGACGAGCCGCTGGACATCCGCTACGGCGAGCTGCTGCATCATGAGCGGGTGCTCGACTTCCGGGCCGGCACGCTGACCCGGCGGGCCGACTGGGTCTCGCCGGCCGGCCGCCGGGTCCGGGTGAGCTCGACCCGGCTGGTCTCCCTGAGCCAGCGGTCGATCGCCGCCGTCAGCTACCAGGTCGAGTCGGTGGACGGCCCGGTCCGCGTGGTGGTGCAGTCCGAGCTGGTCACCAACGAGGAGCTGCCCCCGGTCAGCGGGGATCCCCGGGTCGCGGCGGCGCTCGAAGCGCCGTTGGAGGGGATAGAGCACGGCGGCCACGATGACCGGCTCGGGCTGATGCACCGCACCCGGCGCAGCGGCCTGACCGTGGCGGCCGCCATGCAGCACGCGGTGAACTGCCAGGCGGCCACGCACTCCTGGACCGAGACCGAGCCGGACCTGGCCCGGCTGACCATCGGCGCCCGGCTTGACGAGGGTCAGCCGTTCCAGCTGGTGAAGTTCGTGGGCTACGGCTGGTCCGGGACCCGGTCCCGGCCCGCCCTGCGCGACCAGGTGGAGGGCGCGCTGCTGGTCGCCGCGCAGACTGGCTGGGAAGGACTCGCCGAGGAACAGCGGGCTTATCTGGACGACTTCTGGGCCCGGGCCGACGTGGAGCTGGAGGGGGACGAGGAGATCCAGCAGGCGGCCCGGTTTGGGATGTTCCACGTGCTGCAGGCGGGCGCCCGGGCCGAGGGCCGGCCCATCCCGGCCAAGGGCCTGTCCGGGAACGGCTACGACGGCCACTCGTTCTGGGACGCCGAGACGTTCGTGCTGCCGGTCCTCACCTACACCATGCCCGATGCCGCGGCGCACGCCCTGCGCTGGCGGCACAGCACCCTGCCCGGGGCCCGCGACCGGGCCCACCAGCTCGGCCTGCGCGGCGCTGCCTTCCCGTGGCGCACCATCACCGGCGCCGAGTGCTCGGCCTACTGGCCGGCCGGGACGGCCGCGTTCCACGTGAACGCCGACATCGCGCACGCGGTGGCCCGGTACACCGACGCCACCGGCGACGACAAGTTCGACGGCCAGACCGGGTGTGACCTGCTGGTGCATACCGCGAGGCTGTGGTTCTCACTCGGCCACCTGGACGGCACCTTCCGGATCGACGGGGTGACCGGCCCGGACGAGTACAGCGCCATCGCCGACAACAACATCTTCACGAACCTGATGGCGCAGCAGAACCTGCGGGCCGCCGCCGACGTGGCGGAGCGGCATCCGCAGCGGGCCCGGGAACTGGAAGTCTCGCCCGAGGAGATAGCGGGCTGGCGGGCCGCGGCGGACAAGATCGTGCTGCCGTACGACGAAAAGCTCGGGGTGCACTGCCAGGCCGAAGGGTTCACCGCGCATCAGGTCTGGGATTTCGCGGCCACCGGGCCGGATCAGTATCCGCTGCTGGCGAATTTCCCGTACTTCGACCTGTACCGCAAGCAGGTGGTCAAGCAGGCCGACCTGGTGCTGGCCATGCAGCTGTCCCCGGACTCGTTCACCGCCGAGCAGAAGGCCCGGAACTTCAGCTACTACGAGGCCCTCACGGTCCGGGATTCGTCCTTGTCCGCGTGCAGCCAGGCGGTCATCGCGGCCGAGACCGGTCACCTGGACCTGGCCTACGACTATCTGGCCGAGACGGCCCTGATGGACATCGATGACCTGGAGCACAACACCCGCGATGGCCTGCATATCGCGGCGCTGGCCGGGTCGTGGATCGCCCTGGTGCAGGGGTTTGGCGGGATGCGGTACCGGCCCGGCCAGCCGGCCTGCTTCGCGCCCCGGCTGCCGCCGGCCCTGACCCGGCTCACGTTCACCGTCAGCCTGCGCGGGCGCCAGCTGCGCGTCGAGGTTGGGCCGGACAGTGTCACCTACCTCATCGACGGCGACGGGCCGCCGTTGCTGATCAGCCACCACGGCACGCCGGTCAGCGTGGCGCCGGGCCAGCCGGAGACCCGGGACATCCCGGCCCTGCCCGCCCGGCCGCAGCCGTCCCAGCCCCCGGGCCGGGCGCCGGTGCACCGTGGGCCCGGGGCAGCCGGAAGCTAGCCAGTGCAGGTCAGGGCGGTGGCGGCGGTGCCGGCTTCGCCGATGACGGTGATGCCGGGTTCGGTGCCGAGGAGGTCGCGGACGCCGCGGCGGACGATCTCATGATCATCAAGCAGGAACACCCGGATCGGCTCCGGTGCGTGCTCGTCCATCCGGCCCCCTCCGCGCGGTGCCCGTGCCGAACACCCTAGCCAGTGCGCTAATCCGTCCCGGTCCGCAGACCTGAGTCCCGCCGTCCCCCTGGCCGGCGGGACTCTTGCCGCTTCGTGGCCATATCGGTTCTATTTCGATCCTGGACAGGACGGTTAGGGGAGGGTTACCGTCAACAACGACACTAAAGTCGATTTCATACAGTGAAAGTATCCTCGGTAACCAAGTATCCCCCGTAACTCAGTAACCGACTCCGGAGCGCCCGGATGGACAACCTGCTCGTGGTCGAGGACCTGCGCGTGACCTACGGCGGCGTGACCGCCGTGGACGGGGTCAGCCTGACCGCGGCTGAGGGTGAGATCGTCGGCCTGATCGGTCCCAACGGGGCCGGCAAGTCGTCGCTCATCGACGCGCTGACCGGCTACCACCCGGCGGCTGGCGGGCAGGTCACCTTCGCCGGGGTGCCGCTCCGGGGAGCGCGGCCGTACGCGATCGCGCGCCGGGGGCTGATTCGCACCTTCCAGTCCGTCGAGCTCTTCGACGACCTCACGGTCGAGGAGAACCTCCTGGTGGCGGCGGAGCAGCCGTCGGCGTGGTCGGTGCTCCGCGACCTGGTGGCGCCGCCGCGCACCCGCCGCAACGAGAACGTGGCCTGGGCCATCGAGGCCTGCGGGCTGGAGGACGTGGCCGGCCGGATGCCGGGCCAGTTGTCTCACGGCCGCCGCAAGCTGGTCGGCGTGGCCCGCGCGCTGGCCATGCGCCCGCGCCTGGTGCTGATGGACGAGCCCGCCGCGGGCCTGGACAACGACGAGAGCCTGGCCTTCGGTGAGCGGGTCGCCGCGCTGCCCGGCCGGGGGGTGAGCGTGCTCCTCGTCGACCACGACATGGGCCTGGTGCTGAGCCTCTGCGATCGCATCGTGGTCATCGATTTCGGCCGCGTCATCGCCTCGGGCACCCCGGACCAGATCCGGGACAGCCCTCCCGTGATCGAGGCGTATCTGGGCACCCACGGCGGTGACCATGAACGCATCTGACCAGCGCCCTCCCGGGCAGGCCAGCCCCGGGCCCCGGATGATCGAGGTCAACGGCCTCGACGCCGGGTACAACGGCAACCCCGTGGTCCGGGACCTCACCCTGCACGTCGGCGAGGCCGAGGTCGTGGCGCTGCTGGGAGCCAACGGCGCGGGCAAGACCACCACGCTGTCCACGATCGCCGGCCTGCAGCGGCCGCTGGCGGGCCGGATCCAGATGAACAGCCAGGACATCGCGGGGAAACCCGCCTACCGGCTGGCCCGGGCCGGCCTGTCCCTGGTGCCCGAGGGCCGGGCGCTGTTCGCCAGCCTGACCACGCGGGAGAACCTCCGGCTCAGCGCGGGCCCGGGCCGTAGCCACGACGAGGTGCTCGACCTGCTTCCCGAGCTGCGCAAATGCCTGGACCGTAAGGCCGGGCTGCTGTCCGGCGGGGAACAGCAGATGCTCGCCGTGGGCCGGGCCATCGCCCGGCGGCCGCGGGTCCTGCTCATCGACGAGATGAGCCTCGGCCTGGCCCCCGTGGTGGTCGAGCGGCTGCTGCCGGTGCTCCGGCGGGTGGCCGACGAACTGCGCACCGCGGTGCTGCTGGTGGAGCAGCACGTCGCGCTGGCCCTGGAGATCGCCGACCGCGGCTATGTGATGGCGCACGGCCGGCTGATCCTGGAGAGCCCCGCCGCCCGCCTGCGCACCCGCCGTGACCTGCTCAAGGCGTGCTATCTCGGCGACCTGGACCGGGCCGCCGAATTGGCCCGGGATGAATGAAACACATACACACCACAAGGAGAAACCAATGGCGGTCAACCTGGGGAGGGCGCGGCCGGCTGCCCTGGTCGCCGCGCTGGCGGCGTGCGGCCTGATGGCGGCCGCATGCTCGAGCAGCGGGGGCGGCGGGAGCAGCGGCGCGAGCAGCACCCCGTCATCGGCCGGCACACAGAGCGCCTCCACCACGGCGAACCTGGGCACGGCCCACCCGGCGAGCGGCTCGCCGGTCGTGTTCGGCCTGCTGAACCTGCTGTCCGGGCCGGTCACGTTCCCGGAGGTCTCCGAGGCCGAGCAGGCCGCGGCCTCCTACGCGAACCAGTACCTGGGCGGGATCGGCGGCCATCCCATCAAGATCGTCACCTGCGCCACCGACGGCCAGCCGGCCACCTCGGCCCGGTGCGCCAACCAGCTGCTGAACGACCACCCGGTGGCCATCCTGGGCGGCGCCGACACCGGCGCGCCCGGGGCTATCCCGGTGTGGCAGCGGGCCAAGCTGGCCTACCTGGGCGGTGTCCCGTTCACCCCGGTCGAGTCCAACTACCCGAATGCGGCCATCTTCGATGACGTGTCGGTCGCAGACAACGCCGCCGCCTCGGTCTACGCGTACAAGACACTGCACGCGAAGACGGCGGCGATCATCTACACCTCCGACACCCAGGGCACGTCCGTCGCGGACAACGTGATCGCGCCGGTCATGAAGAACGTAGGGTTCACCAAGATCACCAAGGTCCCGGTGCCGCCCACGGCCACCGACGTCACCTCGGCGGTCGCCGCCGCCATCGGCGCGCACCCGGATGTGGTCTACATCGACGACCCGAACTCCTGCCCCCAGGTGCTCAGCTCGCTGAAGCAGCTGGGCAGCACGGCCAAGGTGCTCGGCGTGGACCCGTGCACCTCACCCCCCGCGATCGCCGCGGCCAACGGCGGCGCGACCGGCATGTACTACTCCTCGCCGGTACTGGCCCCGGACGCCGGGACCACGCAGTCCAACCTGTACCTGGCGGTGCTGAAGAAGTACGCACCCAAAACCATCGCGCTCGATTCGCTCACCGCGATGGGCTTCGCCACCGTGATGAACGTGCAGGCGGCGCTGGCCCACTTCACGTCGGCCCAGCTCAAGACCGCGAAGATCCTGGCCGCGTTCCGCAGCGGCAGCGGCCACGCCAACTTCATGGCCCACCCGTACACCTGCGACGGCAAGCAGCTGGCCGGGGCGACCGCGGTGTGCAACGCCTTCCAGCAGATCCGCCAGGTCCAGGGAACCAAGATCGTGGTGGCTGACCCGAGCTGGGTCACGGCGGGTCCTTACTACAAGGGCTGATCAGGGGGCGTAGTCAGACGTTACCTGCTCTTCTTCCTGCTGGGGCTCGGCGGGGGATCGGTCTATGCGATCCTCGGCCTGGGCCTGGTGCTCAAGTACCGCAGCGCGGGTGTGGTTAACTTCGCTCAGGGTGCCGTGGCCATGTACGGCGCGTACGTCTTCATCGGGCTGCGCACCTCCGGCGTGCTCCAGCTGCCGTGGATCATCATTCCGCACCAGATCACGCTGTCCTCCCACGGCCTGCCCGCGGTCTGGGCCCTGCTCATCACGCTCGTCTACGGCGCGGTCCTGGGCGTCGTCCTCTACCAGCTCGTCTACCGCCCGCTGCTGCGGGCCGCGCCGCTGACCAAGGTGTGCGCGTCGGTGGGCGTGATGCTCTCGCTGGAAGCCATCGCGGTGCTCAACTTCGGGACCACGCCCACGTCGGCCCCGTCGGTGCTGCCCACCGGGAGCTTCGTGCTGGCCGGCGTCGTCGTGCCGATCAGCCAGCTGTACCTGGCCGGCATCGTGATCGTGGCCGCCGTGGCCCTCGCGGCCGCCTTCCGGTACTCACGGTTCGGGCTGGCCACCCGGGCCGGGGCCGAGAACGACGTGGGCGCGGCGCTGATCGGCCTGTCCGCGAACCGGATCGCGGCCCAGAACTGGGTCATCGCCACCGTGCTGGCCACGCTGTCGGGGGTGCTGATCGCGCCCATCTCCGAGGTCAACCCGACCTCCTACACCCTGTTCGTGGTGCCCGCCCTGGGCGCCGCGCTGATCGGCCGGTTCTCCTCGTTCGGGGCCACGGCCGCAGCCGGTCTGGCGCTCGGCGTGATCCAGTCCGAGATCGTCCACCTGCAGACCGTGTTCACCTGGCTGCCGCAGCAGGGGCTGGGCGACGGGGTGCCGTTCGTGATCATCCTGGTGGTGATGACGCTCAGCGCGCAGCGGCTGCGCGGCCGGGGGGTGATGGGGCACTGGCGCAACCCGTCGATCGGACGCCCCGCCCGCCCGCTGGTCACCGCGGCGCTCACGTTCGTGGTCGGCGTGGTGGCCATGATCCTGCTGCACGGCTCGGACCGGGTGGCGCTGATGGCGTCGGTGGTGTGGGTCTGCCTGTGCCTGTCCCTGGTCGTGCTGACCGGCTACGTGGGCCAGGTGTCGCTGGCCCAGATGTCGTTCGCCGGGATCAGCGCGTTCATGCTCAGCCACCTCAGCCAGAACTGGGGGGTCCCGTTCCCGTTCTCGCTGCTGCTGGCCGCGGCCGCGGCGGTCCCGGTGGGCCTCCTGATCGGGCTGCCCGCGCTGCGGGTCCGCGGGGTGAACCTGGCCGTCATCACGCTGGCCGCCGCCGCGGCCATCGACGCGCTGGTGTTCAACCCGTCCTGGTTCAGCGGCGGGCTGGGTGGCCGGACCGTGCCGCCGCCGACGATCTTCGGGCTGAACCTGGGGGTGGCCTCGGGCAACTCCTACCCGCGGATCGTCTTCGGCGTGTTCCTGCTGGTCATCGTCACCCTGGTCGGGCTGTCGGTGGCCCGGATGCGGGGCTCGGCGACCGGGCGGATGCTGATCGCGGTCCGCTCCAACGAGCGGGCCGCCGCGGCCGCCGGGATCCGGGTCGCCCCGGCCAAGCTGTTCGCGTTCGCGCTGTCCGCGTTCATCGCCGGGCTGGGCGGCGGCCTGCTGGGTTATCTGCAGGGCACCGTGTCGGCGCCCACGTTCGCCACGTTCACCTCGCTGACCTTGCTGGCCATCGCCTACGTGGCCGGTATCGGCCGGGTGGCGGGCGCGGTGATCGCGGGCCTGCTGATGTCCGCGAACGGCCTGTTCGTGAACTTCCTGAACGAGCACCTGAACATCGGCCAGTACCAGACGATCGTGGCCGGGATCGCCCTGGCCCTCACCGCGATCAAGAACCCGGACGGCGTGGCCAGCGAACTGGCCAGCGCGGCCCGGGGTCCCGGGCGCTGGCTGGCCGCCGTCCGCGACCGGGTGATACCAGTGCGTTCCGGGGCGCAGCCAGCGGCGGTGACCAGTGAAGGCGACCTGACGCCGGACACCACGCAGGCTACTGAGGTCCGGGGCGCCTGACGGCCGGCCGGCTCAGTCGCGGTACAGGCTGTCCCCGGACGGCACCGGCGTGCCGTGGCCGTCCGCCCAGGACACGACGGGGTTGCGCAGCACGCCCACGTGCTCGATCTCGGCCTCGACCACGTCCCCGGGGCGCAGGTAGAACTCGAACGGGTCCGGCTGGACCGCGGCGACCCCGGAGATCGTCCCGGTGGTCAGGATGTCGCCGGCGCTGAAGCCCTGCGGGGAGTGGTAGGCGACGAGTTGCGGCATGGACAGCACCATGCGGCTGGTGTTGCCCTTCTGCCGGATGTTCCCGTTCACCCGCAGCTCCATGGCCAGGTTATGCGGGTCGGGGATCTCGTCCTTGGTCACGATCGCCGGGCCGATCGGGCAGAACGTGTCGATGGCCTTGCTGAACGAGAACACCCCGGACTGCATCTCCCGGCGCTGGATGTCGCGGGCGGTGATGTCGTTGAAGACCGTGTAGCCGGCGATGTAGTCCACGGCCTCGTCGGGGCCGAAGAATTTGCCGGACTTACCGATGATGATGGCCAGCTCGAGTTCGTAGTCGAGCTCCCTGGTCAGGTGCTCGGGGTAGATGACCGGGTCGTCCGGGCCGATGATCGCGTCCACGTTCTGGAAGAACACGATGCCCTTGTGCACCGGGTGGGACCAGTTGACCTTGGCCAGTTCCTCGTGGTGCTCGGTGAAGTTCCCCGCGGTGTGGAAGAACTTCTTCGGCACGATCGGGGCGCGCAGCCGGACCGAGGCGAGCGGGAGGTGTTCCCCGGTCTCGCCGACGACCCCGCCCCGCTCGAAGTACTCCCGGGTCGAGCCGCAGTCCAGCTCGACCACCGTGTCGCCGTCGATCCGTCCCGTGCCAATCCGACCCGTGCGACCCTCGTCGAACGTCACCAGTTTCATATGACGAAATCTACTATCACTGATCCTGAGGGGGAAGTCCCACCCGGAACACCCGCAGCTGGAGGGCCAGCGTGGCGTAGTAGCCGACCAGGGTGGTGAGCTCGAACACGCCGGCCTCACCCAGCTGGGCCACGGCCTGGGCATACGCCTCGTCGTCCAGGTCGCCGCCGCGGACCAGGGCCCGCACCGCCCGGACCGCGGCCCGCTCGGCCGGGTCGGCCAGGGCGGGTTCCTCCCCGGCCCGGACCGCGGCGAGTTCCGCCTCGCTCAGCCCGGCCCGCCGCCCGGCCGCTTCGTGCGCGTGCTGCTCGAACGTGCTCGACCAGTGCCCGGCCACGACCAGGATGGCCAGCTCGCGGATGCGCGCCGGGAGCGTGCCCTGATACCGGATGGCGGCGCCCAGCGCCTGCAGGGCCGCGCCGAGGCCCGGCTGGAGCAGCATCGCGTTGAACGGCCCGGCCAGCGCGCCGGCGTCATCCACCAGCGCGAACGGCTGCTGGCTGCCGCCCCGGGGCCCGCTGGTGATGGCGGCGTAGAGGCGCTGGCGGTCTTCGTTATCGAAAGGCGGGTGCAGTCGGGGAAGTCGCTCCATCAGCGGTCACCGGCCCCGGTAGCCGAGCAGGTGCGAGATCTCCGCGCAGGTTTCTCCGACCATCGGCCGCAGCTCGCGGGTGATCCGCGCGGCCGGCCAGTCGCGGGACTGGACGGCCAGGTTCGCGCCCGCCACCACCGCGCCGCTCTCGCCGCGCACCGGGGCGGCCACCGAGCGCAGGCCGTACGCGAGCTCCTCGTCCTGCATGGCCCAGCCCTGGGCGCGGATCGAGGCGAGTTCGGGACGCAGCTCGTCCAGGCTGCGCTTGGCGTTGGGGCCGGTGGTCCCGTCGAATGACTCGCTGGTGATGCACCGGGCCAGCTCGTCCTCACCGAGGAAGGCCAGCAGCAGCTTGCCGATCGAGGTGTGCACGGCCGGCAGCAGCGAGCCGACCCGGATGTTGGCGGTGACCAGATCGGAGTTGCGCAGCCGGACCAGGTAGAGCACCTGGTCCCCGGTCAGCACCGCGAGGTTGACCGTCTCCCGGGTCGCGTTGGCCAGCTCCTGGAGCTTCGGGGTGGCCAGTTCGACCAGGTCCAGGCTGCGCAGCGCCGCGGTACCCAGGGTCAGGACGCGCACCCCGGGGCGGTACTCGCCGGAGGGCAGGTGGTCCAGGTAGCCCTCGGCGGTCAGCGTCATGACGATGCGGTACGCGGTGGGCAGCGGGAGGGAGACTTCAGTGGCGATGTCGGTGATCCGCCAGGTAGGCCGCTGCTCGGAGAAGACCGACAGCACCCGCAGGCCCTTAGCCAGGGCCTCGACCCGGTAGTCAGGCGGCGTCGCGGCGTCTGCGGCCCGGGGCGTGGCGTCAGCGGCCGGCGGGCCGGGCGGGGTGCTGCCCGCCCGCGATGTGCGGGCGGCCGGGCGGCGGGTGCGGTTCTCCGTGCCGCGCGGGTTGGCGGACGCAGGCATTGAGTGTCCCCCCGGGGGTTAGTTATCTGGACAGCGCTATCTGGACGGCGCTATCTGGACAGTGTCGTCTGGACAGGCGGAGCACCGGGCCTCTATCGTCTAGAGACGCAGTAAAATCGACTTTCACACCTTGAAAGTATATCGGGTAATCCGCAGATAGTCAGGTACTGGAGCGACCGCGGGTGGATGACTGGCTGGATATGCGCGACCGTACGGTGCTCATCGCGGGAGCGGGCGGCCTGGGCGGCGCGAGCGCCGTCGCGCTCGCCGGGCTGGGGGCCAGGGTCCTGGCGGTGGATGTCGATCAGGGGCGCCTCACCGACCTGGGGCAGCGGATCAGTGAGCATGGCGGCCACCTTGAGGTGGTAGCCGCCGACCTGACCGACCCGGAGGCTTGCCGGCGCGTCGTCAAGGAGGCGGCGGGGCGGCTGGGGTCGATCCAAGTATTCCTGCACGCCGTGGGGCGCAACAACCGGCTGCCCATTCTCGACCTCGACGACGGCGCCTGGACCGACCTGGTCAACCTGAACCTGTCCACCGCGTACTGGACGGGGCAGGCGGTCGGCCGGGAGATGTGCGCCGCCGGATACGGGCGGATGGTCTTCCTCTCCTCGGTGTCCGGCCTGCTCGCGCACGCGCACCACGCGCCGTACGCGGCGACCAAAGGCGGCCTCAACCAGCTGGTCCGGGTCATGGCCCGGGAGTGGGCGCCGCACGGCGTCACGGTCAACGCGGTCGCGCCCGGCTACATCGAGACCGACCTGACCCGGGATTATCTGGCCAAGCCCAGCATCCGCGAGGATCTGGTCAGCCTGGTCCCGGCCGGGCGGCTCGGCACCACCGGCGAGGTCGCCGACGCGGTGACCTTCCTGGCCTCCGACCGCGCCGCCTTCATCACCGGCCACATCCTGTACGTCAACGGCGGCCGGATCCTGATCTAGATTTCCGACCTCAGATCGACTTGGAGTACGCATGCCAGACCAGCAGAACGCCCCGGCCAGCTTCCCCCGCCGGTTTGTCGGCCGCACCGTCCTGGTCACCGGGGCCGGGACCGGGTTCGGGGCCGAGATAGCGGTGCGCGCCGCCCAGGAGGGCGCGCAGGTGGTGGTGCACTACAACCGCTCCCGGGAAGGCGCCGAGCAGACCCTCAAGCGGATCGAGCAGGCCGGCAGCCAGGGTGTCCTGGTGCAGGCCGACATCACCAGCTGGGACGCCATCCGGGCGATGGCCGACGCGGCGTTCGCCGCGTTCGGCGGGCTCGACGTCGCGGTCAACAACGTGGGTGACGTGGCCCGGGACCAGATGTCCTGGCGGGACATCACCGAGGAGTCGATCGACCACGTGCTGGCCGTTAACATCAAGGGCACCCTGCTGTGCACCCAGGAGTTCGGCTCCCGGATGCTGGACGCGGGCGGCGGCGCCATCATCAACATCGGCTCCACGGTCGTGGTCCGGGGCAGCGCCCGGGCCCCGCAGTACGCCGC
Organism: uncultured Actinomycetes bacterium; assembly: GCA_963837335.1. Classification (GTDB taxonomy): domain Bacteria; phylum Actinomycetota; class Actinomycetes; order Streptosporangiales; family Streptosporangiaceae; genus RYN-230. Next base: position 85,880 of record CAWINS010000080.1, read on the forward strand.
GGCCAAGTACGGCATCCTCGGGATCACCAAGTCCTACGCGCAGGCATTCGCACCGGCCGTCCGGGTCAACACGTTCGCGCCGGGGTTCATCGAAACCCAGGCCACGCTGAACCGGCAGGACTGGAAGACCGGACGGGCTGAAAAGCTCCGTTCAATGACGCCCATGGGCCGGATCCCCCGCCCCGAGGAGGTCGCCGGGACGGCGCTGTTCCTGGCTACCGCGGACGCGGGGCACATCACCGGGACGTACATGGTCGCGGACGGCGGCTACAACATGGTCGGGGCCTGAGCGCGATGGCGGGGCCGGCGGCGTGGCCGGGGCCTGGGCGGGTCTCGGCGCGTGACTCCGGACATCTCCCTCGAACAGGCCCGGGCCCTGATCGAGCGGGCCATTAACAAGGCTGAGCAGCTCGGGCTGCGCGGGTCGGTCGCGGTCGTGGGGGGCAGCGGGGTGCTGGTGTCCGCGTCCCGGATGGATGCCTCGGGCGCGGGCGGCATGGCCCGGGCCCGGTCCAAGGCCTGGATCGCGGCGACCCAGCAGGTGCCGAGCGCGGAGCACCTGCGCCGGATGGTCACGATCGCCGGGCCGGTGGCGCAGGGGTTCGTGGCCTGCTCCCCGGAAGCGAACTTCCCCGGCGCGGGCGGCATGCCCGTGCTTGATAAACCAGTGCGTGATCCGGCAGCGCGGGACGAGACCCTGGTCATCGGCGGGATCGCCGCCTCGGGCGCCGCGGTCAGCCCGTTCTATCCGGCGGGCACCGACCCGATGGACATGATCGCGGATGGCGTCCCGGCCAACCCCGAGGACCTGGTGGTCCACTACGCGCTCGGCGTGCCCTACGCCGGCCAGCACGGCGACGACGAGCAGCGCTGGCGCGCCGCGTTCGGTGAGTGGCCCGGGGAGCCTGGCGGCCAGGGCCCGGCCGGCCAGGGCATGACCGCCGCGCCGGCCGCCCAGGCCCAGCCCGAGCACCGGTGGGCGGTCATGCTGGCGGACCAGGTCATGGCGGAGGCGGCACGGCGCGGCCAGCGGGTCGCCGTGGCCATCGTCGATCACCGCGGGGACCCGATCCAGCAGGACTGGATGCCGGACGCGCCCACCGCCGCCGTGGCCGTGGCCCAGGCCGTGGCCGCGGCGGCCGGGACGTTCCAGTGCCCCAGCGCTGAGCTGGCCGCGCTCTACCCAGATGGGCTGGCCGCCCAGCTCGGGGCGCTCGTGCCGTTCCCGGTCCTGGCCGCTCCGGGGGGACTGCCCGGTCGAGGAGGGCGGCCGGGTGGTGGCGGGTCTGGGCGTGGCCGGGCGGGATCCCGGTGCGTGCGAAGAGATCGCCGCGGCGGTGCTGGCTGCCCGGGCCGGGTAGCCGGGATCGGTGCACATGGCAGAGATGCGGGTATGCGTGGTCGGCTGCGGGGCGATCGGCAGTCTCTTCGCCGGTCATCTGGCTGCCCTCGGAGACGTCGAAGTCTGGGTGTTCGACGTATCTGAGGCCCAGGTGCGCGCCATCAACGACGGCGGGCTCAAGTACCCCGGAGTGAGTGCCGCTATTCGTGGCATCCAGGCCCGCTGCGACGGGGCCGAGATCCCGCCCTGCCAGTTCGGGATCGTGGCCACCAAGTCGCTGCACACGGACGCCGCCCTGGCCGCCACGGCGGGCGTGTTCGCTGACGCGGCGGTGTGCAGCGTGCAGAACGGCGTGGGCAACGAGGAGATCATCGCCCGGTACGTGCCCCGGGTGATCAGGGGGACCACGATCGTGGCGGGCCACGTCCCCGCCCCCGGTGTCGTGCACCTGGATGCCCCGGGAGACACCTGGATCGGGCCGTTCGAACCGCGGCCGGCCCGGATGGATGAGGTGCGCCAGCTGGCCGGGTGGCTGAACCAGGGCGGGCTGCCGACGACGGCGCTGACCGACGCCCGCGGCGCCCAGTGGACCAAACTGATCTTCAACTCGGCCACCAGCCCGGTGGCCGCGCTCACCGGCCTGACTATGGGCCAGCTCGGCGAGGCGGCCGACGCCCGCGAGCTGATCGCCGGCCTGGCGGCCGAGGGGTGTGCGGTCGCCGCCGCGCTCGGCATCACCCTGGATGATGATCCGTTGGCCCTGATCGAGGAGGCCGCGACCCACGCGCACGGGCACCGGCCGAGCATGTTGCAGGACGTGCTGGCCCGGCGGCCCACGGAGATTGGCGTCCTCAACGGGGGAATCGTCCCGCGGGGCCGCGAAGCCGGGGTCCCCATCCCCCTCAACCAGGCCGTCACGGCCCTGGTCAACGGCCTGGAGCGCTCCTGGGCCTAAGCCCGGATCCATAATTCCACTGTGCGTGACAACCGAACGCGGTGCCGCATGCCTCTAACGGGTGTGAGGCAGCTAAAGGCAGCACCCAGGTCAGTTCGCGTACCCCGCTGTCAATCGCCGGCCATGCATGCTAGGTCACCCGGCAGTCACCCGCTCGATGGGTAATTGAGGCCGACACGGTGGGGGGGTGCTTGTGCTTCCATACGTCGGTTGCCCGGTCCTCCATCTGGGTGCGGGGGTGGCGGCCGAAGATGACGTAGCCAACCAGCACTGCGGTGAGCACGAGCACCAGAACGCATGGAACCTGCACGAATATGACAGCCATCAAGCGCCCCTTTTGATAGGTGAGATTGGGTCATCCGGCACACCACAGATACTTCCAGGATGCGGTAGATAACGACTCAGGCCGATGGCTCAGTTGGACTACGCCGAATGCAGTAGGTGTGCTGGACCCAGGAATCTTGGGCGGCTGTCTGGTGGTCGGCCCGGGCACGGTGCCGTATGCGCCGATGGCCGGATGATAGTCAAATGATCTTGGCATGCCCGGAGCCGCAGCGGCTGCCGGTGAGCAGGTCCTCAGGCAAGCCCGGACCCTGCTTGGCTCTGCCTGTCAGCTCATCGTCAGACAGAAGGCCACGAGCTGATCCCAGCGCGTCGCGGCGCTCTGGGATACTCGGGAACATGAGCGATGAAGCGAGCCGCGGCGTTGAACGGCAGCAACTGGCGGTCGGAGATCGGCGCCGCGTGGCGATCGGGAAAGCCGCCTTCAGCACTCTCTGGACCGCCATCGCCTTCTTTGTCTTCACAGTGCCGGCCAAGCAGGCCAAGCCAATCTACGAGCATGCGCCCTGGCTGAACGACCCGTACGACACGCTTTACTCATTCGCGATGTTCCTCGTTCCGCTGGCCACTGCCTTCTTCCTCGTCCAGGTATCGCTCTGCCGGAAGGCCGAGGTGCTTCCGGCAGAGCGGGCGCGCTCCGTCCTGCGCGGGAGCCGGGTCGCGGTCATCGTGATAACCGCCGCCCTGGCCTCTTGCTGGATCAGCGTGGCCATGGGAGCCAACTGGGCGCAGTGGAACGGCACGACGGCCGCCCTCGTCGTGAGTCTTGCTGTCGTCACTGGTCTCGACATCAGGGCTGTCGTCATGCTGGTGCGCGCACCCCGTCTCGGCCGCTTCGGCGTATCGCGCCGCGAAGCGGCGGATGACTGGCTCGGCGACGCTGTCCTCGTCGCCCGCAGGGAAAGCCGTTGGTTCGGGCCCTTCCGTTCCCTTGTTGTCTCGGTCGTTGCCTGGTGCGACCGGACCGTCGTCGCGCGCCTGCGACAGCACCCAGTCTTGGGTGCCGCGCTTTCCTCGCTGGCTTTCGGTATCGCAGTGGGCCTCAATCAGGGAATCCGGGAGGGATACTTCCTCGCTTCAACCCTGTTGACGGTGGGTCTGCTCACCTGCGGAATGTATGCCTTCTTGATGCTGGCGGGTTCGTATCTCGGGGTTGTCCGCAGTGGTGCCCCGCTCGCGGGCGTGCGGCGGCGGCTGATCGATGCGACGATTATTGCCTGCCTCGCGGCGCTCGCGGCTCTTGCCTTCCGGAACTCGCTGTGGGGGATTATCGGAACGAATGCGAGTTCCGCTGGGAATGGCCAGTTCGCTGGGCTGCTTGGGATCGCAGTCGCAACCGCATTCGCGGCAGGGTTCGCTATCGAGTCCATCATGCGTACTCACGCTGAGCGCTACGCGCGATCCTGACGCTCGTGGGCACACGTGGGACCCGGGCGCAGGGGCTCGACCAGGCCCGGCGTGATCCGGGCACAGTGTTCGGTCCGCTGGAGTTGCGGGCCAGCCTGCGGGTGCTGGACGTCGGCTGCAGCCCCGGCGGCTACCTGCGGATCCTGGCTCCGCTCGTCGCACCCGGTCCGGCGGTTGGCATCGATCTGAGTGCAACGCTCATCGGGCTGATGCTGCACAGAGACGCGGCATGACATGGCGCCACGGCCCGCTGACCGAGGCCGCCCGGGTCCAGCAGCAACTCTGGGGAAGTGATCCCACGGGCTGGGCCCGGTTCGCCGAGCCGCACACTAGACCGCTGTTCGAGGCGGTGCTCGCCGCGACCGCGGTGACCGCCGGGACCCGGCTGCTCGACGCAGGCTGCGGCAGCGGCCTGCTACTCGAGCTAGCCGCCGGCCGCGGCGCGACCGTGACCGGGCTGGACGTCAGCCCCGGCCTGCTGACCGCCGCCCGCGACCGCGTCCCCGACGCCGAACTGTGGCTCGGCGACCTGCAAGAACTTCCTTTCCCTAACGATTTTTTCGGCGCAGTCACCGGAGTAAACGCCTTCCAGTTCGCGGGCGACCCCCTGGCGGCCCTCCGTGAGGCCGCGCGGGTCTGCCAGCCGGGCGGCATCGTGGCGGCCAGCACGTTCGCCGAGCCGGAGCGGGCGGAGTCCACCGCCGTGCACGAGGCCATGTCCGCGCTCAGCCCCCCGCAACGGCAGGCCGACCACGCCCCCTACTCGCTGTCCGCGCCCGGCGGCCTCGAGGCCGGTCTGGCCGCCGCGGGGCTGCGGGTCGAGGCGAGCGGCGAGGTCGTGTGCGTCTGGCGCTACGACAGCCTGGCCGACGCCTGCCGCGGGCTGCTGAGCTCGGCGGGCGGGACGCGCGCGGCCCAGGACGCCGGCCGCGAGGCGGTGTGCGCCGCCATCGAGGAGGCGGTGGTGCCGTTCACCGATCCGGCCACCGGGGTGATCAGCATGAGGAACGTGTTCCGGTGGGTTGGGGCGGTCAAGCCCCGTCCCTGACGGACGCCCAGAAGGCCAGGACGGGCGGGCTGGGTTGGTGGACTTCCACCGGATGCCCGAACAAAGGCGCGCTGAACCAGTCGGCCACCGCGCCGCCTACGGACGTGGTCAGCAGCCCGCAGCCCGCCGCGGTCAGGTGCTCCCGTTCCGCGCCGAGGTCGTCGGTGGTCCAGGCCACGTGGCTGACCGTGCCCGGCCGCACGCCGAGTGCCTCGCGCAGCGCGGCCGGCTGGACCTCGTGCACCTGGTCCAGCTCCAGCAGCACCGGCCCCCACGACGCGAACGCCGCGCTGTGATCCAGCGTGGCCGGCGCGCCGCGGAACCGGAAATCGCCCAGGTCGACGTGCTCGAGGACCTGGAACGGCCCGACGCCGAGCAGCCGGGTGGCCTGGGCCATGGCCACGTCCAGGTCGTCGGTCCAGTAGCCGATGTGATGCAGGCCGCGCTGGCTGGCCATCATCCGGCGGTGCCCCAGCCGTGGATCTCCGGGAGCAGTTCGGCGGCGAACAGGCGCATGCTGGCGGCGACTGCCCGGGGATCCATGCCCGGGTGGTGGAACTGGATGGCCATCTCGTCCATGGGCAGGTCCTGGTAAGCCCGCAACTTCTCGATGACCTGCTCGGGCGTGCCCACCGCGAACGGCACGCCGTAGATGGCCGCCTTCGGGTCGTGGCGCAACTCGCCCACCGGGGCCAGCGGCATCTGCATGCCCCGGCGCCGGTAGAACTCGACCCACCAGTGCAGCCCGCGCTCCGCTTCGTCCCAGGCCTGGTCCGTGGTGTCCGCGACGTGCACGGCCAGCGGCCCGGACAGCAGCCGGAAGTCGGCCCGGGTTCGCCCGGCCGCGGCCTGGGCCTCCAGGTACCGCGGGTACAGCGGGGTGTGCACCATCGAGCCGAGGCTGTAGCCGCGCTCCCCGGCTTTGCTGAGGCTCTGCGGGCCGAGCGCGGCCAGGTAGATGCGGGGTCCGGGCTGTTGCACCGGCTTGGTGGTCACCCGGACGTCGCGGAACGTGAAGTACTTGCCCTCGTGGCTGAACTCGTCCTCGGTGAAGCACTTCCCGATCACGTCGAGCGCCTCGTAAGTCCGGCCGAACGACTCCTTCGGGTCGAGCCCGAACACCGCGCACTCACCCGGCATCGGCCCGGCGCCGATGACCAGCTCCAGCCGGCCGTCGGACAGGATGTCCACGGTGGCCGCGTCCTCGGCCACCCGGAGCGGGTTATGCAGCGGCAGCAGCAGCACGTACGGCCCCAGCCGGATCACCGACGTCCGGGCGGCCGCCGCGGCCAGCAGCGGGAACTGGGACGGATTGTGCTGGTCCTCGGCGAAGTGATGCTCGGCCAGCCACCAGCTGCGGAACCCCAGTTGCTCGCCCAGCACCGCCTCGTCGAGCACCTCGCGGTAGATCTCGGTGAGCGGCCGCATCTGGTCCGGGTGGTTGCGGGCCGTCATGGCCAGGCCAACGTCCATGGGAGTCCCTTGCGCCGAGTAGTTCTCGCCTAATAAAATCCCGTTCCACTGGCTGAATGTCAAGGACTAACCTCAAGCTTGGGGACAGGGGGCGACAGGCATCGTGGCACGGCTCCCTGGCAAAGTCGCCCTCGTCACTGGCACGGCCCAGGGGATCGGCCGGGCCACTGCGCTGATCCTGGCCCGGGAGGGCGCCGCCGTGGTGGGCTGCGATCTGGATCCCACCGGCTCCGACGAGACCGTGCGCCTGGTCCGGGAAGCAGGCGGGGAGATGACCGCGATGGCCCCGGTCAACCTGTCGTCTGAGGCAGGCGCGACCGCCTGGGTGGCCGAGGCGGCCGCCGCCTACGGCGGCGTCGACATCCTGGTCAACAACGCCTCGGCGATCCGGTTCGGGCCGATCACCGAGCTGTCCGCCGAGGATTGGTCGTTCACCATCCGCAACGAGCTGGACATCGTGTTCTTCGTGACTCGCGCGGTGTGGCCGCACCTGGTGGCCAGGCGCACAGGGTCGATCGTGAACATCGCCTCCATCACGGCCACCCGGGGCGCGTACTTCATGCCGCAGAACGCCCACGGCGCGGCCAAGGGCGGCGTGCTGGCGCTGACCTACCAGCTCGTCACGGAGGGCGGCCCGCACGGCATCCGGGTCAACGCGGTCAGCCCGGCCATGACGGCGACCCCGCAGACCGCGCCGCTGCTGGCTGACACCGGCGGCCCGTTCGCCGGCGAACTGGCCCGGATCCCGCTGGGCCGGGTCGGCCGCCCGGAGGACGTGGCCCACGCCGTGCTGTTCCTGGCTTCCGACGAGGCCGCGCACGTCAGCGGGGCCAACATCCCGGTGGACGGGGGTGCGGCGGCGGTTGGCTGAGCAGTATGAGGCCGAGGCAGCGGAGCATGAGTTCACTGGCCAACTTCTCGAACGCGGCCAGCCCGGCTATGAAGAGGCCCGCACGGACCGTGTCTTCAACGCGCGCCGGCCGGACCGTTTCCCCGCCGCCGTGCTGCTGGCCGAGACCGAGGACGACGTCGTGGCCGGCGTGCGGCTGGCTAAGGCCCGGGGGCTGCCGGTCTCGGTGCGGTCCGGGGGGCACTCCTGGGCCGCCTGGAGCGTCCGGGACGACGCGCTGCTGATCGACCTGGGCGGGTTGCGGGACATCCGCTACGACCCGGCGACCGGGATCGCCGCGGTCCGCCCGGCCGTCCGGGGCGGCACCGAACTGGCTCCCTACCTGGCCGCCCGGGGACGCGCGTTCCCCGGCGGGCACTGCGAGTCGGTCGGCCTGGGCGGCTACCTGCTCCAGGGCGGCCAGGGCTGGAACAGCCGGTCCTGGGGCTGGGCCTGCGAGAACGTGGTGGGCATCGACGCGGTCACCGCGGACGGCCGCCGGGTGCACGCCGACGCGGATGAGAATGCCGACCTGTACTGGGCCGCGCGCGGCGCCGGGCCCGGCTTCCCCGCCCTGGTCACCACCTTCTACCTGCGCACCCATCCGCAGCCGCTGGTCATGATGCAGGACACCTGGACGTTCCCGGTGCAGGCCACGGGACCGCTGCTGGCCTGGCTGCACGAGATCCTGCCGGGGCTGGACCGGACCGTGGAACCCGTGGTCGCGGCTACCCGGCTACCTGATGTGCCGCTGGACGCGGGGGTCGTGAGACCCACGGGTCCCGTCCTGCTGCTGCACACGACCGTGATGGGGGATGACACGGGGCAGGTGGAGAAGCGGCTGGCCCCGTTCGACGGGTGCCCGCTGGCGGGAGACGCCCTGGGGCACGTTCGCGGCCCGACCTCGATCGCCGAGGAGAACACCGCGCAGGCCGCCCAGAATCCCCCGGGGTATCGCTACGTCGTGGACTGCAGCTGGTCGGACGCCCCGGCGGCCGAGCTGGCTCCGCGGCTCGAGCGGATATGGACGGCCCTGCCCACCGAGCATTCCTTCTCTATCTGGTACGGGTGGGCGCCCGGCCGGGCGCTGCCGGACATGGCGTTCTCGGTCGAGGCCAACGTGTACCTGGCCACGTACCTGATCTACACCGACGAGGCGGACGACGAGCGGTACGCCGACTGGGTGCACTCCCGGACCGGGGAACTGGCCGGTGCAGGGTGCGGGGTCTACCTGGGCGACACCGACTTCCAGCGCCGGCACGACCGGTTCGTCACCGGCCAGGCCTACCAGCGGCTCGGCGAGGTGCGGGCCACCTGGGACCCGGATGGAGTGTTCTGCTCGTATCTGGGCGGGGCTGAGGGTGAGCTCAACCGGCATGCCTGAGGACTAGCGGAGCACCAGGCCGCCGTCCACGCACAGGGTCTGGCCAGTCAGGGCGGCCGCGCCGTCGGAGGCACAGGAAGCACACGGTGGCGGCCACGTCCCCGGGTACCAGGGTGCGCGGCAGCGCCTGGCGGGCGCGCACGTCGTCGAAGGCGGCGGCCGGCAGGCCCTGGCGGGCCGCGGGGGTAGCGGTCAGCCCGGGCGCGACGCAGGTCACCGCGATGCCGTCGGCGCCGTGCCCCACGGCCAGCGTCCGGGCCAGCGCGACCAGCGCGCCCTTGCTGGTCACGTAGGGGAGCATGTCCCCGCGCGGCGGTGACCAGATGGTGTCGGACACCACGAAGACGATCCGGCCGAACCCGCGGGCCGCCATGCCCGGCACGAACGCCTGGGCCAGCAGCAACGCGGACTCCACGTTCACGGCCTGGACCCGCCGCCAGGTGACCAGGTCCACCGCGGCCAGGTCGGCCCGGTCGAACGCGGCCGCCGCGTGGACCAGGACATCGCACCGGCCGTGCTGGTCGAGGACGCGGCCGGCGGCCGCGCGGACCTGGTGCTCGTCGGACAGGTCCACCGGGGGGTCGCCTGCCTGGTCGAGGGTGAGGGCGGTGTGGCCGGACTGGCCCAGCGCCGACACGATGCTCGCCCCGATGGCGCCTGCGCCGCCGGTCACCACCGCGACGCGCGTCATGCGGGCTGTCCCGCCCGCGCCGCCGCTTCCGCGCCGGCACTGTGCGCCCGCGCCGCCGCTTCCGCGCCGGCGCACTGGCCGAAGACCATCGCGTCGGTCAGGCCGCCGCCGTGCTCGATCAGGTGCCCCCAGACCAGGCTCACCGCGCCCGCCGCGTACAGACCGGGGACGGGCTGGCCATCGTCATCCGCGTTCCACGAGCTCGATCAGATTGCCTTCGGGGTCGGCCAGGAACGACATCCGCACCCCGGGCTCGGGAGAGGGCTGCGGGGCCATCACCTCCCGGGCGCCCAGGCCCAGCAGCCGGCCGTGGACCCCGCCCAGATCGGCCACGCCGAACGCGAGGTGCCCGAACCCCTCGGTCAGCGCGGCCTCGGCCGGATTCGCGGCTCGCAGCCCGGGGCCGGACCCAGGCCGGTGCAGCAGCTCCACGCGGTAACCGCCGTCCTCGCTGCGGAGCATGACGATCTCCAGGTCCACCGCCCCGATCCGGGTCGCGAACTCCCGCTTCAGGCCGAAGGCCGCGGCGTACCAGGCCTCGGCCCGGGCCAGATCGGCCACGTTGATTCCTACGTGGTCGTGGCGCACAGGAAGTCCACGGAACGCTCGATCAGCTTCGTGGTTGCGGGCTCATCCAGCTCGGGGAACATGTGGCCGGCCCCGTCCACCAGCTCGACCGTGGCCTGGGCTCCGGCCGCGGTCAGCACGTCGGCTAGGCGCTGACTCTGGCGGGGCGGGACCAGGGTGTCCGCGGTGCCGTGCAGGAACAGGAACGGGGGGGCATGGGGATGGGCGAAGCGCACGGGGCTGGCCGCTTCAGCCAGGTCCGGGTGCTCGCCCACCGGGGCGCCGAGGAGCTGGGATTCCCGGGCCTGCGGGCCTCGCTCGCCGTGCCCCCCGGCCTCGTCGCAATCGCCGGCCAGGGCGGCCAGGTCGGTCGGGGGGTACCAGCAGACGACCGCGTCCAGGCCCGCGTCCGCCGAGCTGAGAGCGTGCATGGCGGCCAGCTGCCCCCCGGCCGACACGCCCCAGGCCACCGTGCGGTGGGTGGGTACGCCGAGTGGTTTTCGTTGGAGAGAAAGGAATGTCGCGGCGGCCTCGACGTCTTCCAGCTGCGCGGGCCAGCGGGCCTCGCCGCTCAGCCGGTAATCCAGGCTGGCCATGGCCAGGCCCATCGCGGCGACCCGCTGGAAGAACGACGGGGTCCAGTCCCGGGCCGGGCCCGGGCCGTCGGCCCGGCTGCCCACCCGCCAGCCGCCGCCGTGCAGATACAGGCACAGCGCCCGGGCCGGCCCGGGCGGGACGTACAGGTCCAGGGACAGCGGGCGGTAGCCGGGCGGGCTCGAGTAGACCACGTCCCGGTGGACGGTCATCGGCCCGGGGGACTTTTGTGGAACTGGCCGCCCTGGATGATGTAGCGGAGATTCCCCGGATCCTGCAGGACCTTGAGGTCGTCGGCCGGGTTGCCCGCTACCACCAGGATGTCCGCGAGATACCCAGGAGCGAGCAGGCCCAGCTCGTCGCCCAGGCCCATCAGCTGGCCGCCGTACTTGGTCGCCGCGGTCAGCGCCTCGAGCGGGTGGTAGCCCAGCACGTCCACGAACAGTTCGAGGTCGCGGGCGTTGCGGCCGATGGGGTTGTTCGGGAAGCCGTAGTCACCGCCGGGCAGCGCGCGGATACCGCGCTTGCGGATCTCCGGGTAGACGGCGGCCATGCCCTCCAGCGCCGCGACCGAGCCCATCTTCTCGGCCTGGGCCCGGTCGATGCCGTAGTCGGCGCCCTCGTAGACGTTGGCGTAGATGATGCCGGGGCCGGCGACACGAACACCTCGTCCTTGACCGACTCCAGCAGGTCGAGAGCTTCGGAGTCGGCGTAGGTGCAGTGGTAGATGGACCGGAAACCGGCGCGGACCGCGACCTTGACCGACTCCGCGGACTGGGCGTGGCAGTTGAGCCAGACCCCGGACTCCCGGGCCTGCTCACCCGCGGCGCTGGCTTCCTCCTGGGTGTACTGGGTGATCTGCGAGCCGCCCGGGATGAACACGTCGTCGTTGGAGAGCAGGAACTTGACCGCGTCAAAGCCCATCGCGGCCTGCTCGCGGACGAACGCTCGGCACGCGTCCGGGCCCTGCCACTCCGGCTCCACGTGGCCGTCCGGGCGGACCGGGTGGTTGTCCCGCTCCATGCTGGCCGCCAGCATCCGGGGCCCGGGCACCACGCCGGCCCGGATCTTGTCGCGCAGGATGACCTCGGTCGGCATGGGCAGCAGCGAGCCTGCCGAGTAGACCGAGGTGAAGCCCGCGTCGAGCAGGATTTTCGCGTTCCGCTCAGCCCGGGCCAGCTCGGCGTCCATTCCGGAGATGTGGTGGAAGAAGCTGACGTCCAGCGGGGGATTGAAGGTGGGGTCGATGTGCCCGACCGCCGAGGGGAACGTGAGGTGGCCGTGCGACTCGATCAGGCCCGGCATCACGGTGCAGCCGGTCGCGTCGATCACCCGGTCGGGCCCGTGGTTATCGGTGCCGTGGTCGTCACGGTATCCGGGAGTGACCGAGATCACCCGGTCGTCGCCCAGGGTCACCTCTCCGGGCACCGGGGGCGTCCCGGTGCCGTCGAACACGAGGCCCTTGGTTATGACGGTGCGCGCCACGGGATCTCCACTGGTTTCATGGGGCACGAGTTTCATCAGCCGAGAACGACTTTCCACACTGGCCGTTTCCGTGAGTGTTGCCCGGCCCGCACCCGGGTGTCAACTCATTCGGCGCACCCGGTAAACCGGACTGCGTGCCCAGTGACCCCGTGCTTAGTGACTCAGTGCCCAGCGATGTGGTTGACGCCCATGTCCATCTCCTGCCTGCCCGGCTGCAGGCCGCGATCCGCGGGTTCTTCGATTCTCATGGGATCGACAGCACCCGGTTCGCTTACCCGGCGGATCACGGGGAGGTGTGCGACCGGCTCGCCGCCGAAGGGGTCAGTGAGGTGTGGTCGCTGCCCTACGCGCGCCGCCCCGGTGCGGCCGGGGACCTGAACCAGGCCATGGCCAGCCTGGCCGCCGCGCGGCGCGGCGGCCCGGTCACGGTGATCGGCGGGTGCACCGTCCATCCCGGCGACGACCAGCCGGTCGCCGTGCTGCGCGGCGCGGTGGAGAACATGGGCCTGCGGGTGCTGAAGCTGCACTGCTCGGTGGGTGACTTCAGCCCCGACGACCCGCGTCTCGATCCGGTCTGGGCGTACGCGGCCGAGGTGGCGCTGCCGGTCGTGCTGCACGCCGGGCACGCGGCCGACGGGCAGACGGACGGCGCCGAACTGGAGCCGGTGGCGGCGGTGGCCCGCCGCCATCCCGGCGCCCGGGTGATCATCGCGCACTGCGGGTACCCGGCGTCCGAGGCCGCGCTGCGGCTGGTGGCCGGGCACGAGAACGTCTACGCCGACCTCACCCCGGTGCTGCACCAGCCGGTCCAGCCGGCCGCCGCCCGGTTGACCACGCTGGCGGGCAAGGTGCTGTTCGGCTCGGACGCGCCCAACACCGGGCTGAGCGTGACCAAGTTGCTGGACGGCCTGGCCGGGCTGGGCCTGCCGGATGAGGCCTGGGCGGCCCTGACCGGCGGGGTGGCCCGCCGCCTGATCAGCGAGGTCCGCGCCTGATCGGCCCGGGCCCTGGGCGCAGAGACGAGCCAGGCTAGTGGTGCCCGCCGCCGGCTCCGCCGCCGTGCCCGCCGTGGCCTCCGTCGGACGCCGCCTGGTGCGCGGCGTGGACCGCGGCCGACACGGCTGCGTGGGTCGCGGCCTGGATGGCCGCCTGGGTCGCGGCGTCGGTCGCGGCGCTGGTGGCGGCGTCGGCCGCAGGCCGGGCCGCGGCTCGCGCCGCCGCGTCCGTGGCGGCCTGCGTCGCCTCGGCGGCCGCGTCGGCGGCCTGGACGGCCGGCCGTGTCAGCTCGCCCTTGGCGATCCGCTCCAGGCGCTTTCGCAGGTGCCGGTTGGCCATCCCCGGGTACAGCACGGGGCCCAGGCCGCTGGCGCTGGCCAGCCCCGCGAAGGCGGCCTGCGCCGTGTCTACCGGGCCGGTAGCACGGGCGATCGCGTCCAGCCGGGCCCGGGTGTCCGCGAGCCGGGCGGTGTCCGCGACCCGCCACCGGACGGCCGGGATGAACCCGAGAAACGTGCGCCGGTCGGCACGGATCACCCCCGCGGCGGCCAGCCGGGCCAGGTAGGTGTCCACGATCCGTGACCCCGGGTGGCCGACCCACGTCTTGGGGCGGGGCGGCCGCCGGGCCCCGGCCAGGCTGGCCAGGGCCGCGTCGAGTTGCTCGTCGCCGGTCGGCCGGCCGTCCAGCACCACGATCCGGTCGCCGGTGATCACGGCCCGCCCGCTCGCGGCCAGCCGGACCAGTTCTGAGCCCCGCAGCCCATAGCCGAGCCTGCTCTTAGTCACGATCGTCCCGTTGTCCGGGTGGACCGACAGCAAAACCAGGTCTTCGCCGAGGGTCTCCATGGCCCCACGCTAACGCGAAACCGGCCGCCGCCGGGCCCCCGCAGGGGGGCCGGCGACGGCCGGTTCGTGATGCCGGGCGCCCCGGCTCAGGCGGCGACGGGCGCCTGGTGCTGAGCCGCCGCGCTGTTCCCTGGCTCGAGAGCCAGTTCCAGCACCTCGCGGACGTCGCTGACGGCGTGCACCGACAGCTGCTCCCGGACATTCTCCGGCACGTCCTCCAGATCGGGCTCGTTGCGCTTCGGGATCAGCACCGTGGTGATGCCGGCCCGGTGCGCGGCGAGCAGCTTCTGCTTCACCCCGCCGATCGGCAGGACCCGCCCGGTCAGCGAGACCTCACCGGTCATCGCCACGTCGGAGCGGACCAGCCGCCCGGAGAGCAGCGACGCCAGCGCGGTGGTCATGGTGACCCCGGCGCTGGGCCCGTCCTTGGGCACCGCGCCCGCGGGCACGTGCACGTGCACGCCCCGGTCCTTCAGGTCGCCGACCGGCAGTTCCAGCTCGGCGCCGTGGGAGCGCAGGTAGGACAGCGCGATCTGGGCCGACTCCTTCATCACGTCACCGAGCTGTCCGGTGAGCGTGACGCCGGTGGTGCCGGTCTCCGGGTCAGCCAGCGACGCCTCGATGAACAGGACGTCGCCGCCGGTGCCGGTGACCGCCAGGCCCGTGGCCACGCCAGGCACCGCGGTCCGCTCCGCCGAGTCCGGCGTGTGCCGCGGGTGGCCCAGGTAACCGTGCAGGTCAGCCTCGTCCACGGTGACCGGCAGGGTGGCCGTGTCGCTCGCCACCTGTGCCGCGATCTTCCGCAGCACCCGGGCGATGGTCCGCTCCAGCGACCGGACACCCGCCTCGCGGGTGTACTCGCCCGCCAGCTTGTGCAGCGCGGCCTCGGTGAAGGTCACGTCGGACGCCTCCAGGCCGGCCCGCTCCAGCTGACGCGGCAGCAGGTGACCCTGGGCGATGATGACCTTCTCGGCCTCGGTGTACCCGTCCAGCGTGATGAGCTCCATCCGGTCCAGCAGCGGGCCGGGGATCTGCTCCAGCACGTTGGCGGTCGCGATGAACAGCACGTCCGACAGGTCGAGCTCGACCTCCAGGTAGTGGTCGCGGAACGTGTGGTTCTGCGCCGGGTCGAGCACCTCCAGCAGGGCCGCGGTGGGGTCGCCGCGGTAGTCCGCGCCGAGCTTGTCCACCTCGTCCAGCAGGATGACCGGGTTCATCGAGCCCGCCTCGCGGACGGCCCGGACGATCCGGCCGGGCAGCGCGCCCACGTAGGTGCGCCGGTGACCGCGGATCTCCGCCTCGTCCCGGACGCCGCCCAGCGCGACCCGGGCGAACTTACGGCCCATGGCGCGGGCCACCGACTCGCCGAGCGAGGTCTTGCCGACCCCGGGCGGGCCGGCCAGGGCCAGCACCGCGCCGCTGCGCCGCCCGCCGACCAGGGCCAGGCCCTTGTCGGACCGGCGCTTGCGCACGGCCAGGTACTCGATGATCCGGTCCTTGACGTCATCCAGTCCCGCGTGGTCCGCGTCGAGGATCTCGCGCGCGCCCGCGATGTCGTAGGCGTCGTCGCTGCGCTCGTTCCACGGGATCTCCAGCACCGTGTCCAGCCAGGTCCGGATCCAGCTGCCCTCCGGCGACTGGTCCGAGGCGCGCTCCAGCTTGGCCGCTTCCTTCATCGCGGCCTCGTGCACCTTCTCCGGCAGCGCGGCCGCCTCGATGCGGGCCTGGTAGTCCTCTTCCTCGGTGCCCGGCTCGCCGTCCAGCCCGGCCAGTTCCTTGCGGATGGCGGCCAGCTGCTGGCGGAGCAGGAACTCCCGCTGCTGCTTCTCCATGCCCTCGCGGACGTCGTTCTGGATCGTCTCCGCGACGTCCAGCTCGGCCAGCTGATCCCGGGCCCACCCGGTCAGCAGTTCCAGCCGCTGCTCGGGGTCGATGGTCTCCAGCAGCTGCTTGCGCTGCTCCAGGGTCAGGTAACCGGCGTACCCGGCGCTGTCGGCCAGGGCCGACGGGTCGGTGATCCGCTGCAGCACGTCCACGACCTGCCACGCGCCCCGCTTCTGCAGGATCGTGGCGGCCAGCCCGCGGTACTCACGGGCCAGTTCCTGGGCGCGGGGGCTGGCCGGCGGCTCGTCCACCACCGTGCCCTCAACCCACAGGGCCGCACCGGGGCCGGTCGTGCCCACGCCGATCCGCACCCGGGACAGGCCACGGATCACGGCGGCGGGCTCACCACTGGGGAGCCGCCCGGTCTGCTCGACGGCACCGAGCGTGCCCAGCGCCGAGTACTTGCCATCCAGCCGGGGCACGAGCAGCACATGCGGGGTGGTGTCCGCGTCGCCCGGCACCGCGGCGGTCATCTGCGCGGCGCTGATCGCGGCGCGCGCTTCCGCAGCGGAGGTGTCCAGCGGCACCACCATGGTCGGCAGCACCACTGTGTCGTCCAGTGGCAGCACCGGCAAGGCGAGTGTTTCGCTCATTGCTCACTTCCTGATAATTCAGATTGTGGTTTACGCTTCAACGCAGGGCGGCTGAGTTTGTTTCCTGGAAACCGTTCGCCGTCAGCGGACTTACCTTTCGCTGTCAGCGGACATATCCGTGGCCAGGCCCATCTCGTGGCTACCCGTGCTGGCAGGTACCGAGCTGGCCAATTGGCGGGAATGCGCCACTCCTGCGTATGCAACCGCAATTGGAAAGTGCGGCCCGTATTATCTGCCGGGCCCGCCTCGCGGTGCCGCGCACCTGCGACAACCGCTAACCCCCCGGGGGTATTCCCCGGGGCGGGCTGCGGTCAGGCGGCGGTGGCCGGGGTGGCCCGCCCCGCCAGCAGGGCGGCCAGATACGCCCCGGTGTGGCTGGCTTCGACTTCGGCGATGTGTTCGGGGGTGCCGGTGGCGATGATGTGGCCGCCGCGGGAGCCGCCGTCGGGGCCGAGGTCGATGACGTGGTCAGCGGTCTTGATGACGTCGAGGTTGTGCTCGATGACGATGACGGTGTTCCCGCCGTTGACCAGCCGGCCCAGCACCCCGAGCAGTTTGCGGATGTCCTCGAAATGCAGCCCGGTGGTCGGCTCATCCAGCACGTAGATGGTCCGGCCGGTGGACCGGCGCTGCAATTCCGACGCCAGCTTGACCCGCTGGGCTTCCCCGCCCGACAGCGTCGGCGCGGGCTGGCCGAGGCGCACATAGCCCAGGCCGACGTCGGTCAGGGTCTTCAGGTGGCGGTGGATCGCCGGGATGGCCTCGAAGAAGGCGGCGGCTTCCTCGATCGGCATGCCGAGCACGTCGGCGATCGTTTTGCCTTTGTAGTGCACGGCCAGGGTGTCGGTGTTGTACCGGGCGCCGTGGCACACCTCGCACGGCACATACACATCCGGCAGGAACTGCATCTCGATCTTGATCGTGCCATCACCGGAGCAGGCCTCGCACCGGCCGCCCTTCACGTTGAAGGAAAACCGGCCCGGCTGGTAACCGCGGACCTTGGCCTCGGTGGTCGCCGCGAACAGCTTCCGCACATGATCAAACACCCCGGTGTAGGTCGCCGGGTTGGAGCGGGGGGTCCGCCCGATCGGCCCCTGATCGACGTGCACCACCTTGTCCAGCTGGCTCATCCCGGTCACCCGGACATGCCGGCCCGGCACCGTCCGCGCCCCATGCAGCTCCCGCGCCAGCGCGTGATACAAGATGTCGTTGACCAGCGTCGACTTCCCCGACCCCGACACCCCCGTCACCGCGATGAACGTGCCCAGCGGGAACGCCACATCCACATCCTTCAGATTGTGCTCACTGGCCCCGTGCACCACGATTTCCCGGGATGGGGAGGGCCGGCGGCGGACCGCCGGTACCGGGATCTGCTGCCGCCCGGTCAGGTACGCCCCGGTTACGGACTCGGGGCTGGCCAGGAGGTCGTCCACGGTCCCCGCGACGACGACCCGCCCGCCGTGCTCACCGGCGCCGGGGCCGATGTCGACCACCCAGTCCGCGGCCCGGATCGTGTCCTCATCGTGCTCCACCACGATCAGCGTGTTCCCCAGATCCCGCAGCCGGATCAGCGTCTCCAGCAGCCGGTGGTTATCGCGCTGATGCAACCCGATCGACGGCTCATCCAGCACATACAGCACCCCCACCAGGCCCGAGCCGATCTGGGTGGCCAGCCGGATCCGCTGCGCCTCCCCGCCGGCCAGCGTGGGGGCGGCCCGGTCCAGGCTCAGGTAGTCCAGGCCGATGTCGAGGAGGAACGTCAGCCGGGTGCTGATCTCGGCCAGGATGGGCGCCGCGATCTGGGCGTCCGTCCCGGACAGGTCCAGGTCCGGCAGCAGGGTGGCCAGCTCGCTGATGGGCAGGGCGGACAGTTCCGCGATCGGCCGCCCGGCCACGGTCACGGACCGGGCGATGGGCTTGAGCCGGGTTCCCTGGCAGGACGGGCAGGCCACCTCGCGCATGAAGCCCTCGAACTGCTCGCGGCCGGTGTCGCTCTCCGCCTCGGCGTGCCGCCGCTCGATGAACGGGATCGCACCCTCGAACGTGGCGTCGTAGGACCGTTCCCGGCCCCGGGCGGTGGTGAAGCTCACGTGCACGGGCTCGGCGTAGCCGTGCAGCAGGGCGTCCTGGGCCGCTGCCGGGAGCCTGGACCAGGGGGTGTCCATGCCGAAGCCCAGGGTCTGCCCGAGCGCCTCGATGAGCCGGGAGAAGTAGTCGCGGGACGCGCCGCCGTTCCAGGGGCCGATGGCGCCGTCGGCCAGGGTCTGGTCCGGGTCAGAGACGACCAGCTCAGGATCGACTTCCATCCGGGTCCCCAGGCCGGTGCAATCCGGGCACGCCCCCCACGGCGAGTTGAACGAGAACGACCGCGGCTCCAGCTCATCGAACGACAAATCATCATCCAGGCACGCCAGATGCTCCGAATACATCCGCTCCCGGTGCGGGTCATCCTCGGCCAGGTCCACGAAGTCCAGCAGCACCACGCCACCGGAGAGCGACAGGGCGGTCTCGACGGAATCGGTCAGCCTGCGCCGGGCGTCGGGCTTGACGGCCAGCCGGTCCACCACCACCTCGATGGTGTGCTGCTCGTTCTTGTGCAGGGCCGGCGTGTCGTCCAGCCGGATCACGGCGCCGTCGATCCGGGCCCGGGTGTAGCCCTTGAGCTGCAGTTCGCGGAGCAGCTCGGTGTACTCGCCCTTACGGCCCCGGATCACCGGCGCCAGCACCTGGAACCGGGT
>CAWINS010000081.1:0-186357 GCA_963837335.1 uncultured Actinomycetes bacterium
TGAGGGCAAGGAGCTGAGCGGACCGCTGGAAGGGCGGTCTGCTGGCTCGTGCTGGCCGCGCTTCGAGGGAGTGGCCGTCGCGCTGGGCCGGGAAGCGCCGACGTCATCGGCCTGATCGAGCCGCAGTGCTTCAGGCCTCGCCAGAGCGCGGGCCAACTGGCCGCGGGCCGGGCGCAGACGCCGATCGTCTCGCCGGTCCAGTCGTTGTGCACGTGGTACGGGGGGTTATGGGTGGCGAGCAGGCGGCACTTCGCGAATACGGCCGCAGCTGCCCGAGGGCGTCGACCACGAGCATGGTCCGGTCGGAGGCGGGGCCAGGTCCCCACATCCAGTAGGCGTTGTGGCCGGAGAGAACCGGGGCGAGGTGGCCGGCTATGCTCAGGACCTGAAGAGTGGCGGCTTCCGCGTAAGTGCCGGTGAAGATCGAGGTGGCGGGTGGCCGCGCGCACCAGGGCCGCGTCCTGCGCCGCGACCGCGCTGGCGAGCTGGGGCCAGCCGATGGTGTCCCTGACGTGCTGCGCTGCTCCGAGGCCGGCAGGTCGTGCACGTCACCGATGGGCAGCACCGGCAGCAGGCCCGGCAGGACCGGGGCCAGGCTGACCAGCGGGGCGGCCACCACCAGCCAGCGCCGCAGCCGCGGCTGGGCGCCCCGGGCCACCCAGCCCTCGACGGCCGCGCCGCCGGCGGCCAGTACGACCGCCGCCGTCCCGTCGCTGTAGTACGGCTTGCCCGGTACCCAGGCCAGCACGTAGACGACGACGAGGGTGGCGGCCACGGCCAGGAACCGGAGCTGGGGGGCACGCCAGAGCCGGACGAAGCCCGCGACGACCATGGGCGCCACCAGCAGGCCCAGGTAGAGGAACTGGGCCGGCACCCCGGCCGCGTAGTTGCCGGGCCCGGTGTTCTGCTGGTGCAGCGCGGCGGCCATGGCCAGCTGCGGCCACCCGTGCGTGGCCTGCCAGATCAGGTTCGGCGCCCAGATCACGGCGGCGATGCCGGCCCCGAGCCAGGGCCACCTCGTGCCCAGCAGGGGGCGGTACTGGGTGACCAGCAGCCCGAGCGCGAGGCCGATCAGCAGCAGGGCCAGCAGGTTGTCGGCCTCGAGCCCGACCCCGGTCACCACTCCCGCCCCCAGCCACCAGCGCGGCCGGTCCCGCAGCAGGGCGGTGGCGACGCAGAGCAGGACAGCCGTCCAGGCCAGCAGGTCCAGCGGGGTGGTGTTGCCGATGTGATCGGCGCCGACGAGGACCGGGGTGCACGCGGTGGCCAGGGCGGCGAGCACCTGGCCGAACCGGCCCGCCCCGAAGAGCGCCGCGAACCGGGCCGCCATGACTACGACGGCCCCGCCGGCCAGCGCCGGGATGATCCGGACCACCGCCGGGCTGACGCCCAGGATGTCCGTGAGCCGGGTGAGCAGCGGGCCGGCCGGCGGCTGGTCCACATAGCCGAAGGCGAGATGACGCCCGGCCTCGATGAAGTACAGCTCGTCCTGCAAGAAGCCGTAGCGGTTGCTCAGCGCGAGCTCGGCGGCCACGAACACGGCGGCGATCACCCACACCAGGACGGGTATCCGCGCTAAGGGTGTCGCCGGCCAGGCTGCGTGTCCGGGCCCGCCCGGCCGTCACGAAGAGTCACCACGGCCCCTCAATACCTGCGTTCGCGTGCCAGTCAGCCCGTCCGCCGGGGGTTCGGCGGGGACTGCGTCGCTCAGGGCCTGCGGAGCAGCTGGTTCAGCTCACCGTCGAGGTTGATGTACTCGCCTTCCCGTCCGGCCGGGATCACCTGGAACGTGCGGAGCAGGAATCCGGCCAGCGCGGTCAGCGGGGCCTCGAAGTGGGCCTGGCCGAACGGTGAGGACAAGGAGATGTTCAGCACCCGCTGCCCGGTCGGCGTATCGGCAGGCCACACGCGGACATCACCGTCGCCGGCCGGCTCGGCCATCCCGCCCGCCAGCAAGTCGCGAGCGAAGATCCACTCAACGGGCTCGTCCATACCCACATGAAACGCCATGCGGATGGCGTAGGGATCCTCGGCGCGGTAGTGGAGACTCGCCGTGAGCGGGACGCCATCGTGCTCTGGAACCACGAGTCTGAGGCCGAGCTCGGCTGCGACGGTGTTGATGCTGTTCATTGCCTCGCCAAACCTTTGCCTTGTCTCATCCCGGAACGCCGGGCTTCATCCATCCAGCGATGCCGTCCCACGGGGTGACGAGGCACGCAGGCACGTAACTCTTCAGTAGGAGGATTCCGCGAACGCTGCCACTACTAACCTCGGTCACCATGGACCATATCCGCCGTGACCTGGGCAAACGCTTCTCGCGTCTCAACGTAATCATGACCCAGCACTGTTCCTGTGACCAGGAACAACACGCTGTGATCTAGCTCTCAGTAGCGGTGGGGCCAAAATTTCGCTTCGCATCCCGTGCGCACCTCCGGGTTTGCGTTCAGATAGCGAACAGTCGTGCTTTGTCCGATGCGGCAGCATACAGCCTTCCGGGTAGGGCGCACTACCCGATGCCTCGACTTTCGTGCAGCCTTGTCCGTAATCACCACAATCACTGACTTAATTCCCGGGCAGGGGTTATTCGTATTCAACGGGACAAGTGCCGGCCGGGCTCCGCCGGCGGCTTCCGGCAAGGGTACCCAGCAAGGGCTCCAGCGCCCTTATGCGTCCCGGAACTGATCTTCTCCGGAGCCGGGGAGCCCGGGCGGCCCCGGGCGTCTGTCCTGGCCGCTCAGAGCCTCCGGCGCGCCATCCCGGCCACTTGCCGGGCCACTGTCCCGGCCCCGGTGCGATGTCCGGCGGCCGGGACTTGTCCGGTGCCGGTCGTAGCAGCGAATCCTGGCGCCCGCGACGATGCCATGCCCCGCGCGGATACGCTAGTCTGTGTTGGCCCGCGAGCGTTCCGGCCGTTAGGAGCCGGGTCGTTTGGGGGCGCCAGGGCGATTGGCTCAGCGGGAGAGCGCCTCGTTCACACCGAGGAGGTCACTGGTTCGATCCCAGTATCGCCCACCAGCCCAGGATCTGGCATAAGGCCAGGTAAGAAGCTTTTCCGGACCGGCCTCATCCGACTCGCGGATGGGGTCTTCCCATGCCGGGCCCGGTGTTCAGCACGCGGATGATCTCGCCGGTGCCGTCGGCGCCCAGCTTCCACCGGATGACGCCACCGCGGGCGGTGAAGCCGCCGCGGTCGCCGGCCCGGTCGCCGGTCAGTACGGCATCCGGCTTCCAGTTGAGCGTGCCGCGGGTGGCGGCGCGGCCGGGGATGGGGCACCGGAACGGGTCGGGACAGCACGCCGGGCCAGTCGCCGGAGACGACCCGGCCCACGGCGGCACCGGTCTCAGGCCGCACCCGGCTCCCGTGCACTAGCTGCGGCGCATGCCGCCCGGACGGCCCTGGCGGCCATCTTTTCTGCGCTCAGCTGCACGGCATATTAGCGGTTAGCGATCGAAAGATTACGAATAGTGACGCCGGTGATGCCACGATTTGTCCGGGAGCCATTCGTGAAGCGGCCGGGCGATCTCCGGGCCGGGCGGCAGAATACCCATCCTTACGCCTTCGGCGGCGCGTTCTTGTACCGCAACTGCCGTCAGTTCACCCCGGCGATGAACCTCCACCGCGCCGCGGGGAAATGCACGGGCAAGATCAGTGCGAGATGTGCGGCTTTGTTCCATCCACCGGGGACGGCCGGGCCTTTGCCCGGCCGTCCGGCGAACTCCCGGGCCTGGTCAATCCGGCGAACTCGCCGCCAACCAAGATCACCGATGCGTGGCCCCGGGGCCTAGTCTTCGGCTATGCAGATCATCAAGGGTGCGGGGCAGTGGGCGGCGCCGGCGGCTGGCGCGGCCAACGACTGGGTCGAGCACTTCAGCGTGCCGGCCCTGTCCGTGGGGACCTACTGCATACCGACGGGTGGGGTGGACGACCAGAGTCCGCACGCCGAGGACGAGATTTACGTGGTTACCGCCTGCCAGGCCCGGATCGCGTCGCCGCAGGGCGCGGCCGAGGTGGGCCCCGGCTCGGTGATTTTCGTGCCCGCGGGCGAGGAGCACCGCTTCATCGACGTCACCGAGGACCTGGCGCTGCTGGTCGTGTTCGGCCCCGCGTATACGGGTGGATGACCGATCAGGCGGGCGGATTCTCGAAGTAGTGACCCTTGTCGAGGTCCTCGATGAGCCCGGGCTGCGTCGGCTGCCATCCCATCAGGTCGCGGGTCAGCGCGCTTGACGCCGGGGCGTCCAGCCCGATGAAGCCTCCCAGCCAGGTGAAGTGCCCGGCGGCCTGCTCGGCGGGGACCGAGACCACCGGCACGTCCAGATGCCGGCCGATCACCTCGGCGACGTCGCGGATCGGCACGCCCTCATCGGCGACCGCGTGCAGCGTCGATCCTGCGGGAGCCTGCTCCACCGCCAGGCGGAACAGGTATGCCGAATCGAGCCGGTGCACGGCCGGCCAGCGGTTGGACCCATCGCCGATGTAACCGGAGGCGCCCTGGTCGCGGGCGATGGCGACCAGGGTCGCCATGAAGCCGTTGTCCCCGTCGCCATGATTCGTCGGGGGGAGCCGCATGACCGACGAGCGGACGCCGCGGGAAGCCAGCGAGAGCACGAACTCCGCCGTGGCCATCCGGGTCGCCGGGCCGCTGCCGTGCGCGGCGGCCAGCGCCGGGTCGGGCTCATGCCCGTCCCGTTCGGTCGCCACCCGCCCCGGTGCGACGCCGAGCGTCCCGGAGGCGATGACGAGCGGCCGGCCAGAACCCGCCAGCACCTCGCCGAAGGTCTCGACGGCGCGGCGGTCCGCGTCGGCGGCGCCCTGGAAGTCGCCCGTGAAGGCGAGGTCGTGCTTGAACGCGAGGTGGATCACGCCGTCCGAGGCGGCCGCCGCGTCCCGCAGGGCGTCGAGGTCATCGAGGGTGCCGCGGCGCACCTGCACCCCGGCCGCGGTCAGGGCCTCGGCCGAGGCGTCGGAGCGGGCCAGCCCGGTGACCTGATGGCCCGCGGCGAGGAGTTCGGGGACGACGGCGGAGCCGATCCAGCCGGACGCGCCGGTAACGAATACACGCATGTGACAACCTCCAGGTGATCGAGCGGCCCGCGCCGCGGAGGATGCGGTGGCAGATCGATGTCAGCTACTGTCATCACTCTAGCATGCGATGTCAGTCGCTGCCGTCATATCGGCCCCGGGTGCAGGGTCGTGGCCACCTGGGGTGCCCCGGAGTTATCCGGGCCGGATCGCGATCTGGCTGAGCCAGGGGAGCCGGACGCCGAGGCCCTCGGGCTGCCGGGTGCGGGCGTTCACCGCGACCAGGCTGCCCCGCGCGGCGATCACGAACAGCCACCGGCCGTCCGGGGACCAGGCCAGCGTCCCGGCCCCGACGGCGCGCTGGCTGAGCGGGACCGCGATCCGCTGATCCGCTCCGGTGACCAGATTCACCAGGTGCAGCGTGACCTGGCCGCTGGCCGTCACCCGGAACACCGCGGCCGTGGCGCCGTCCGGCGTGATGACGCCGGGGGACGCCGCCGACACCGACGCGACCGGGGGACCGCCCAGCTGCCACCGCGTCCCGGTGGCCGGGTCGATGAGCACATCCGCGCACCGGTGCGGGCGGTCGCAGGTCACGGTGAGCCAGCGGGTCGGGCCGACCGCCGCGAGCATCCCGCCGATCCGCCGGGAGCCGCCCGGCCACACGTCGTAGATCTCGCCCGCACCGGACAGCAGCACGGCGCCCCGGCCGTTCGGGCTGGCCAGCCACCAGCCACCGGCGGGCAGCCGCATGGATACGCCGGTCCGGCCGCCGTCCAGCCGGATCAGGGTCAGTGACCGGGGCCGGGTCTGCACCCACACCTCACCGGGCCGCGGCCCGGGCAGGGTCTGCCCGCCCTGGCCGAGGACCCTGGGCAGCGGCCGGGCGGGCTGGCCATCGGCGACCAGGTAGCCCGGCTCGAAGTCCCACGGCCGGATGATGACCTGGCTGGGGCCGGCCACGAACGAGAACGCGCCAGTGCTGCCCAGCCCGGGCACGACGGTCTGGGTGACCCGGCCCTGGGCCAGCTGGACCCGCACCGCCCGGTAGGGGCCGTAGCCGAGCAGTTCCCAGCCGGCCCGCACGCCGAGCAGCCGGTGACCCACGCCGGTGACCATGACCTGAGAGCGCGCCGCCGCCGGCTTCACCGGGTGCCGGGCCAGGGTGAGCACGGCCGCCACCGCGATCACCGCGGCCCCGGCCAGGATCAGCGGCCCGCGCGCCCAGCGACCGCCCGGCCAGCGGCGGCCCGGCGGCCGGGGCGAGCCGAACCCGACCTCATCGGGCTCGCCCGGGCTCTCCGGGGAAGACCAGGTCATGACGACGTCATCCGACCGCGCCGCCGGGGGGCGGGCGAGTCAGCCGACGGGCAGCCGGGAAGCGAGCTGGGCCGCCTTGGCCTGAGTCCGGCCGGCCTTCACCCCGACCTTGCCCGTGGTCTTCGAGGCCTTGACGCTCGCCTTGGTGGCGGCCTTCGCGGCTTTGGCGCTGGCCTTACCCGCGGTCTTGGCGGCTTTGATGCTCGCCTTGTGCGCGGCCTTCCCGGCCTTGGCCCGGACCTCGCCGGTCCGCTCGGCCCGGATCCGGCCCGCCTTGGCCAGGGCCAGATCGGCCTTGGCCTGCGCCAGGTCGGCGGTGCCCTGGGCCTTGCCGAGGGTGGCGCCGACCGCCACGCCCGCCTTCCCGGACGCCTTGGCCGTCTGGGTGGCCAGCGAGACGTCGTGCCGCGCGGCCTGGACCGCGTGGCGGCTCCGCCAGGCCAGCGAGGGGTTGCCCTCGGTGTCGGCCGCGGCGATCAGCAGGCCGCCGAGCATGGCCAGGTTCTTGAGGAAGTGGATGCGCTGCTGCGCCCGCTCCTTCTCGTCCTTGGTCTCCCAGTACGGGTGGCCGGCCAGCGTGGTGGGGACCAGCGTGGCCGCCAGGGCCAGGGCGGACAGCCGCGGGAAGCGGCCGATGGCCAGCAGCGAGCCGGCCACGAGCTGGACCGCGCCGTTGATCCGGACCAGCTGCTCGGTGTCATCCGGGAGGGCCGAGACGCGCTCCTTGAGCGGGCCCACCACCTTGTCGGCGCGCGGGGCGACCTTCTCGGGCCAGCGCAGGGTGTCATACCCCTGGACGATGAAGATCGAAGCCAGCATGGGACGGGCGAGAGCTCTCAGTGCAGCCATGGCGCCCACTTTCCCGCTCAGCGGAGTTCTAACCGTGCCAAGCCCGGCGGCGTGGGGGGTGCCGGCCGCGCGGGCACTGTGGTGGACTCTGACCGTGCCGCTGCCGAACCCGCCCGTCCCGCCCGCGCCCGCCAGCGGCCCCGCACCCCGCCCGGCCCGGCCGCTGCTCACGGTGTCCCGGGTGAGCCGCCGCTACGGGGACCGCGTCGCGCTGCAGCCCCTCGATCTCACGCTGGCCGCCGGCCAGTGCGTCGCCGTGCTCGGCGCGAACGGGTCCGGCAAGTCGACGCTGCTGCGGATCGCGGCCGGGCGGGACACGCCGAGCAGCGGCCAGGTGAGCTACGGCGGCCGGGTGATGTCCGAGGACGACCCGGTGGTCCGGACCGAGATCGCGGTGGTCGGCGACATGGTCAGCGCCTACCCGGACCTGACCGTCCGGGAGCACCTCGAGCTGGTCTCGGTGGCGCACGGCGAGGGCCACCTCGCGGCGGGGCTGGTGGACCGGGCGCTGGCCGAGTGCCGCCTGGAGGGCCACGCCCGGGCCCTGCCCGGTTCCCTGTCCAGCGGCCAGCTCCAGGCCCTGCAGCTGGCCACGGTCCTGGTCCGGCCGCTGCGGCTGATGGTCCTCGACGAGCCCGAGCAGCGCCTGGATCCCGCCGCCCGGCGCTGGCTGGGCGGCCTGCTGCGCGCTGAGAAGGAGGCCGGCGCCGCGGTGTTGCTGGCCACCCACCACACCGAGCTCGCCGCGGCCGTCGCCGACCACGTCATCGTGCTCAGCGACGGCGCGGTCACCGCCGAGGGCCCGCCGGATGTGACGCTGGCGGCCCAGTCGTGACGGCCCCGGGGCCAGGGTCTGGTGGTGAGGGTGTTTCGGTGACCGTGACCCGCGACCCTATCGCCGTCCCGGACAGCACCGCGGCCACCTTCTCGCTGCTGCGCGGGCTGCGCCGGGGACGAGGCCGCAAGCAGGCGGCCAGCGCGGCGTACTGGGCGTACCTGATCGCGATCATCGTGGTCGGCTACGGCGGCTCGCTGATCGTCACCGCCTACCGGGCGCTGCGCCACCCGCCACCCGCGACCGCCGCGGCCCCGCGGCTGCTGCACGCGGGGCCGGCCGCGCTGACCGCGCTGGCCCTGCTGGTGTTCCTGGTGCTGCTGCGGGACGCGCTGTGGCGCGGCCCGGTCACGGTCTCGCAGGCCACCGCGGACTGGCTGCTGGGGACGCCGGTGTCGCGGCGGCGGCTGCTGCGGCCCCGGTTCCGCTGGGCGGCGGCCGGCGCCGTGCTGGTCGGCGCGGTGGCCGGCATCGTGCCCGCCGCGGCCCTGGTCGCCCTCGGCCTCGGCGGCCGCTCGGACGGTGAGGTGCTCCGGCTGGCCGGGGCGGCGATGCTGTCGATGGGCCTGCTGTTCGGGGTGGCCACCGGCGTGGGCGCCCTGATCGAGCGGTATCCCGGGACCTGGCGGCAGGTCCGCGCGGCCACCCCGGTGGTGCTGGCGGCCGCGGTCGTGCTCGGCGGCCTGGCCGCGTGGGCCGGGCTCGGCCGGCTGCCGGCCGCCGTCGCCACGGTCCTGCTCTGGTCCGGCCCGTGGGGATGGGCGGCCCAGCCGGTGATGGCCGTGGCCGCGCAGGCCGGCCCGGCCGGCACCGGGAACCCTGCGCCCTGGTGGCCGGTGGCCCTGGGGCTGCTGGCCGGGACCGCGCTGGCCGCGCTGGTCGGCGCGGACCGGGCCGTGGCCGGGGTGCCCGCCGCCGCGCTCCGCGCCCGGGCCCGCACCCTCGGCGCGATGTCCGCGGCCGCGCTGAGCATGAACACCCGCGGCGTCGCGACCGCGTACACCGGGGCGGCCAGCGCCCGCCGGGCCCGGTTCCGCCTCCCGCCGCCGCCGCGGCGCGAGCTCGTGCTGCTCTGGCGCGACCTGCTCGCGCTGCTCCGGTCGCCGGCCCGGCTGGTGTCCGCGGTGCTGCTGGCCCTGCTGGCCGCCGCGCTCGCGGCCGTGGCCGGCCACGGGCGGCCGGTGTCACTCGTGCTGGTCGGCTGCGCGCTCAGCCTCGGCTACCTGGCCGCCGCGTGGCTGTGCGAGGGGGCCAGGCTGGATGCGGACGACCCGCGCCGGTCAGCCCAGCTGCCCTTCCGGTATGAGTCGCTGGCCTGGTGGCACGCGGCGGTGCCCTGCCTGGTGCTGCTCGTGGCGGCCGGGGTGCCCGCCGCCGTGGCCGGCCTCGTCGGAGGCGACCTGCGGCCCCTCGTCCTGCTCGTGGTGACCATCCCGGTGCTGGTCGGCGGGGCGCTGGTCAACGTCTTCCGGGGCAGCTTCTCCCCGTCCCTCTTCGTGGGGGCCGACACCCCGGTGGGCAACACGGCGGCGCTGAGCATCGTGTTCTGGTACGCGTGGGGCACCGTGCTCGCCGTGCTGCCGATGACCGTGGCGGTGTCCAGCGCGCTCGGCTCGCCCGGCTCTGGCCCGCTCGTCCGCGCCCTGGTCATCGGAGCCGGTCTCGCGGTCGGGCTTGGTGCCTACGCGGCCCGCCGCGCGGGGCGGCTGCGGGCCGGCTGACGGGCCGCTGGCTCCGGGTCCAGGGGGCTCAGGGGCTGGGATGCGGGGAGGTACCGGGATGCAGGCTGTAGTGGACGTCCAGGCTCCCGGTGGACCGGTTGACGGTGATCGCGACGCTGTCGCCGGGGAGCACCGCGTGATCATCCACCACGGCCAGGCCGTCCGCGGTGAAGCTGACCCGGTGGCTGAGCAGCGCCGGGCTCCCGGCCGGGCGTTCGAGGTAACCCGCCTCGAGCGTTCCGAGCAGGCACGGGCTGATGGTCTCCGCGGCCCGCGTGACGGCCAGCCCGGGCCCGGCCAGCCCGGGCCCGGCCAGCCCGTTCTCGGCCAGCACCGTGTACAGGCCGCGCTGGGCCAGGTCGGCCGGGTCGAGGCCGTCCGCCAGGGGCAGCGGCAGGTAAGAGGTCTGCATGATGAGGGGCCGGCCGCCGGCCAGCCGGAGCCGGCGCAGCCGTAGTACCTGGGCGGGGTCGCCCAGCCGGGCGCTGACCTCGTCGGCCGGGGTGATCACCTCCGCGGCCAGCAGCCGGGTCCGGATCTCCGCGCCCTGGGCGGCCAGGTCGGCGGCGAAGCTGCGCAGGTGGCCGAGGTCGTATTCGTACCGGGCCGCCACGTAGGTCCCGCTGCCGTGCCGGGCGGCGATCAGCCCGTCGTCGGCCAGCAACTGGAGCGCCTGGCGCAGCGTCATGATGCTGACCCCGAACTCGGCGGCCAGGTCCCGCTGGGCCGGCAGGGAGGTCCCGGCCGGCCACTGCCCGCTGGTGATCCGGTCGCGTAGCTCGGCGTGGATCCGGAGGTACTTCGGCTGCCGGTCCTCAGCGGTCCGCCGCGCCGTGCTCATGGCGCGCTCCGGTTCACGGGCACGCCGGGCACCGGGCGGTGTCGATCGCGGCACGCAGGTCACCGACGGCGCGCGCGATGTCGCTGGCGTCCGCGCCGTCCAGGACCCGCCGCATCAGGGCAGAGGCCACGATGACCCCGTCGGCGTGCCGGGCGGCCGCGGCGGCCCGGGCCGGGGTGTCGATGCCGAAGCCGATCAGTACCGGCGGCGGACCATCCTGCTGGGTGTCCGCGACGCCCAGCGCCCGCGCCGCCAGCGCCCACCGGCGCTCGTCGTCACGCTCGTTCGTGCTTCCCGTGGTGGCCATCACGCTCATCACGTAGAGGAAACCACGCGAACGACGGGCGATGGCGCGCATCTGCCCCGGCGGCGTGGCCGGCGTGACCATCAGGGTGGCGTCCAGGCCGGCCCCGGCTGCGGCGGCGAGGTACTCATCGGCCTCCCCGACCGGGAGGTCGGGGATGATCGTCCCGCTGAAGCCCGCCCCGGCGAGCTCGTCGCAGTAGCGCGCGATGCCCCGGTGATAGGCATGGTTGGCGTAGCTCATCGCGATCAGTGGCACCGTACCGTCGCGGCCGGCCCCGGGCCGGGCCTGGCGCAGCTCGGCCAGGATCGCGGCGGTGTTCGCGCCGCGGCTGATCGCGGTGCCCGACGCCTGCTGGATGACCGGCCCGTCGAGCATCGGGTCCGAGAACGGCAGCCCGATCTCGACCGCGTCCGCGCCCGCCTCGATCATCGCGGCGAGCAGGTCGGTCCAGTCGGGCCGGATCCCGGCGGTCACGTAGCTGACCAGGCTGGGCCGCCCGGCCGTACGGGCCCGCTCCAGCACGGTCTGCACCCGGCTCATGCCCGGGCTCCGCGGGTGAGCTCCTTCAGGCTGGCCGCGTCTTTGTCGCCGCGGCCGGACATGGTGATCAGCACGCTCGCCCCGGCGGGCAGGTCGCCGGTGCGCGCGGCGCGGGCCACCCAGGCCACCGCGTGGGCGGACTCCAGCGCGGCCAGGATGCCCTCGGTGCGGGCGCAGAGCCCGACCGCCGCGATCGCTTCCTCGTCGGTCACGGTGGTGTACTCGGCGCGGCCGAGGGCGGCCAGGTAGGCGTGCTCGGGCCCGACGCCCGGGTAGTCCAGCCCGGCCGAGACCGACTCGGCCTCGAGGATCTGGCCGTGCTCGTCCTGGAGGAATGAGGACGGGAAGCCATGCAGCACGCCGCGCCGCCCGTGGCTGACCGCCGCCCCGCCCGCGGCCTCCACGCCGACCAGCCGGGCCGGGGTGTCCGCGAACCCCGCGAACGTCCCGGCCGCGTTCGACCCGCCGCCCACGCAGGCCACCACCACATCCGGCCGCCCGGAGGGCAGCAGGTCCGGCCGCGCGGCGCACTGGGCGCGGGCCTCCTCGCCGATGACCCGCTGGAACTCGCGCACCAGCCACGGATACGGATGCGGTCCCAGCACCGATCCGATGCAGTAGTGGGTGGAGTCCACGGTCGTGACCCAGTGCCGCAGCGCCTCGGTGGTGGCGTCCTTCAGCGTCCGGGACCCGGAGGACACCGGCCGGACCGTGGCGCCCAGCAGCTCCATCCGGAACACGTTCAGTTCCTGCCGGGCCATGTCCCGTTCGCCCATGAACACGGTGCAGCCCAGGCCCAGGTGCGCGGCGACCGTGGCGGTGGCCACCCCGTGCTGGCCCGCGCCGGTCTCCGCGACCAGCGCGGTCTTGCCGAGCCGCCGGGCCAGCAGGGCCTGGCCGGCCACGTTGTTGATCTTGTGGCTGCCGGTGTGGGCCAGGTCCTCGCGCTTGAACAGCACCCGCACGCCCAGTTCGGCCGACAGCCGCGGCGCGCCGCTGACCGGCGTGGGCCGGCCCGCGTACTCGCGGAGCAGGCCATCCAGCCCGGCCCGGAAGTCCTCGTCGGCCCAGGCGGCGCGGAACTCCCGCTCCAGTTCCTCGCACGCGGGGACCAGGGCCTCGGGCACGAACCGCCCGCCGAACGGACCGAACCGGCCCGCCGGCCCCGGGTCGCCCATGATCACCTGCCCGGCGGCCTTCATCTCGTCCGCGATGTTCATCACCGCACCGCCTTCACCGGATGCGGCCCGGCCGCATCCGAATTCTAGAGTTCTAGAACAATATCAAACGGAGTGGGGGAATAGCAGTGCCGGGTTGTGCCGAGCCGGGCGGCGCCGGGTTGCCGCACCGGGCACGCGGCGCGTTCCCGGGCCTGGGTGGCGGTCCTGAAGTACTGGAGGCTGGAACTCCTTGCTTCTACACTGTGACGCTCGGTAGTCATTGCGGGCCAGTAACCGGCAGCATGGAGGGCAGTCGTGACCAGCCAGACCACCACGCACACCAGCCACCCTCGACCATCCCGGCCCCGCTGGTGGCGCGGCCGCGGGGCACGCGCAGCGGCCCTGTCACTGGCCCTGACCGCCGCCGCGGCCAGCGGCCTGGCTGCCACCCCCGCCTGGGCGGCAGGCGGCTACCACATCATCGCCACCATCGCCGTCGGCAGCGACCCAGAAGGGGTGGCGGTCACGCGTGATGGCACCCGCGCCTACGTCGTCAACAGCAGCGACCCGGGCAGCGTGTCGGTGATCAGCACCGCGACTAACCACGTCATCGCCACCATCGGCGTTGGCAGCGACCCGGAAGGGGTGGCGGTCAGCCCGGATGGCGCCCGGGCTTACGTCACCAACGACAACAACCCGGGCAGCGTGTCGGTGATCAGCACCGCGACTAAGCAGGTCACCGCCACTATCGGCGTCGGCAGCTACCCGTCCGGGGTGGCGGTCAGCCCGGATGGCACCCGCGCCTACGTCACCAACCCGTTCTCGGGCAGCGTGTCGGTGATCAATACCGCGACTAACCACGTCACCGCCACCATCGGCGTCGGCAGCGTCCCGGACGGGGTGGCGGTCAGCCCGGACGGCACCCGCGCCTACGTCACCGGCGGCCGCCGCCGGGACAGCGTGTCGGTGATCAGCACCGCGACTAACCACGTCATCGCCACCATCGGCGTCGCCAGCGACCCGGAAGGGGTGGCGGTCAGCCCGGACGGCACCCGGGCCTACGTCACCAACGGTCCCTCGGGCAGCGTGTCGGTGATCAATACCGCGACTAACCACGTCACCGCCACCATCGGCGTCGGCCGTGCCCCGGAAGGGGTGGCGGTCAGCCCGGATGGCACCCGCGCCTACGTCACCATTCCCCGCCTACACACCGTGTCGGTAATCGACACCGCCACCGACCAGGTCACCGCCACCATCGACATCAGCGACCCGGAAGGGGTGGCGGTCAGCCCGGATGGCACCCGCGCCTACGTCACCAGCTCGTTCACAGGCAGCCTGTCGGTGATCGACACCGCCATATGTCATCGCCATCATCCACGGCCCCTGTAGCCCCGTCGCAGTGGCGGTCAGCCCGGGCGGCACTCACATCTACATCACCGTGGTGACCACGTTTCGGATTCAGGACTTGCCCCATGTGTCAGGTACCGACCGGGATCATGACGGGCAGCTGGGCACCGGGACCCCGCCGCCGGCGCCGCGAGGGACTGGTGGGGCGGGGCGGCCCGGCGAAAAGCCGTTAATTGGGATCTTGTGCCCGTGCCGGGCCTGGAGCATCATCAGCAGACGAGCCCATGCGTGGGCCGCACGGCGAGCCCTAACGAGCCAGGCCGCAAGGCGGCCACCCATGGGAGGTGCTGAGCAATGACTGCCAGCAACGAGGCCGCGAGCAACGGGACCGGGCCAGCGAGCGAGCCGGCCGGGACCGGGCCGCTGAAGCTGCACCGCAACCTGAGCGTCTGGGAGGCCATCGGCATCTCGCTGGCCCTGATGGCGCCCTCCATGGCGGCCAGCATCAACCCGCAGGGCACGGCCACGACCGTCGGCCGGGCGGTGCCGATCGCGTTCGCGCTCGCGTTCGTCGGGGTGCTGCTGGTCGCCTACACGTTCGTGCGGCTGACCCAGCGCTTCCACCACTCCGGGTCGGTGTACGGGTTCGTGGGCGCGACCCTCGGCCCGCGGGCGGGAGTGATCTCCGGCTGGGCGCTGACCGGCACCTACACGTTCTACGCCGTGGTCACCTCGATGGCCGGCGGCCGGTTCGCGGCCAACTTCCTGGACGCGATCGGCATCTGGAACAACCCGCCGGCCTGGTCCGGGTTCCTGCTCGGGGCCATCGGGATGGTGCTGGTCTGGTGGCTGGCCATCACGCCAGCCCGGGGCGGCACGCGGATACTCCTGGCCGCCGAGGGCATCACGGTGCTGCTGATCGTCATCGTGATCGTGATCGTGTTCGCCAAGCTGGCCGGGCACAGTGCCCCGCACGGGCTCGGCGTGGACTGGGCGGTGTTCAGCCTCCCGTCCGGCGT
This sequence comes from uncultured Actinomycetes bacterium, assembly GCA_963837335.1. Classification (GTDB taxonomy): domain Bacteria; phylum Actinomycetota; class Actinomycetes; order Streptosporangiales; family Streptosporangiaceae; genus RYN-230. The sequence goes on from CAWINS010000081.1 coordinate 14,963, forward strand.
GCCACTATCCACGATCTTCCTCGGCGTGGTGTTCGGGTTCCTGTCCTTCGCCGGGTTCGAGGCCGCGTCCACGCTCGGCGAGGAAACCCGGCGGCCCAGGCGGGACATCCCGCGCGCCATCCTCGGCGTGGCCATTTTCGGCGGCATCTACTTCGTCGTGGTCACCGCGGTCGAGGTGATGGGCTTCGGGACCTCAGCCAAGGGCGTCACCGCGTTCATCAACTCCACCTCGCTCATCGGTGACCTGGGTACCACCTACGTCGCGTCCTGGCTGGGCACGATCATCACGGCCGGCGCGATGATCTCGGCGTTCGGGTGTGCGCTCGCGTCCACGGTCGGCGCGTCCCGGCTCACGTTCGCGATGGGCCGCGACGGCGTGCTGCCCGCCCGGTTCAGCCACGTCTCGCCCCGGCGCCGCACCCCCACCGTCTCGGCCGCGGCCGTGGTGCTGGCCGTCTACGTGATCATCGCCTTCACCTGGTTCGTGCTCGGCGGCGACCCGTTCACGCTGTTCCTGGAGAGCGGCACGATCGGCACGCTGATCCTGCTGGTCGTCTACATCCTGGCCACGATCGGGATGGTCCGGCTGGTGTTCTTCTCCGGGGACACCCGCATCCGGCGCTGGGAGCTGGTGATCCCGGTGCTGGGCATCATCGTGCTGGGCTACACCCTGTTCCGGAACGTCTGGCCGCTGCCGACCGGGGTCGCGTGGTGGGGCCCGTCGGTGGCTATCGCCTGGTTCGTGGTCGGTATCGCCTGGGTGCTGGCCCGGCCCGCCGCGACCCAGCGGGCTGGGGAGCTGCTGACCCAGGCGGACGGGCTGTCCCGGACCACCGACCCCGAGCCGGACCAGCTGTCCCGGCAGGGTTCCTAGGTCCGGCAGGGCGATCCGGCCGAGGGCCCAGATCCGGCCGAGGGCCCAGATTCGCAGGACGGAGGTCAGTCTCCGCCGGCCGGCAGCCGGCGGAGAATCTCCTGCAGCATCTGACTGTGGCCATCCAGGGTCTGGCGGATGGCCCGGGTCTCTTCGTGCACGACGCTGAGCAAGTAGGCCACGGCGTCGATCTTCGCTGGAAGCGCGTGCTCGACCTGGTCTTCTAGCTGCTCGACGCGGTGCTCCAGCTCCTCGATGGTGACCATGGGCTCACCCTAGCCAGGCGGTGCCTGTATTTCCTGGTCAACGATCTACCTATTGCGGTCCCTGGCTAGGTATTGCGGCCCCGGGCGTCCACCGGCCAGCGCTCGCTGACCTGCCCGTCCCGGACCACGTGCAGTTCGTTGACCAGGTTGACCGTGGTGCAGACGTGGTTGGGGATCACGACGACCCGGTCGCCCACCGCCGGCCGCGGGCCGGACCCGGTGGCGGCCACGGCGTGGTGCTCCCACAGCCCGGTGACCGTGGCCTCGGGGAACGCGGGCAGCAGCCCGTGCCCCGGAGTCCACGCCGGGCGGTCGTAGCCGAGCACCTTGGCCCCCGCGTCGAGGACGAACCGGTCCGGCGCCGGGGTGCTGACCACGGTGGCCAGCACGGACAGCGCCACCTCGTCCAGCGTGCAGCTACCCAGGATGACCTGCTGGGCGTCGTTGAACGCGTACACCCCGGGCCGCAGCTCGGTGACCGCGCCGCCACCCCGCTCATCAGCGGCACGATGGCCGGGCTAGCACTGATGGCCGGGCCAGGCGCTGGGCGTGGACCCGCCGCTGCGTACCGGGCACGGCAGCCCCGCCGCGGCCAGGCTGTCCGCCGCGGCGGACAGCGCGGCGGCCTCGTCGGCCGCAGCCTGGGCGGGCATGCCGGGCGCGTAGCTGTGCCCGGGGAAGGTGAACACGCCGTCCACGGCCAGGCCCGCCCGGGCCGCCCCGGTCGCGATCCGGCCCGCGTCGGCGGGAGCGACCCCGCTGCGCCGCAGCCCGCAGTCCACCTCGACCAGGACGCGCAGCTCGGCGTGCCCGCGGACGGCCTCGGCCAGCTGATGTACCGAGGCCAGTGAATCCACCCCGGCCATCAGCCGGGTCCGGCCCGCGAGCGCCCGCAGCCGGGGCGCCCGGCCGGTGTCAATCCAGAGCGGATACGCAACGAAAACCTCCGCCAGGCCGGCGTCCGCGAACGTCTCGGCTTCGCCCAGGGTGGCGACGGAAATCCCGGCCGCCCCGTGCCCGAGCTGGCGCCGGGCAATCTCGACGGACTTGTGCGTCTTCGCGTGCGGCCGCAGCGCGAGGCCGCGGCCCGCGGCGCGGCCGGCCATCGAGCGCAGGTTCTGGTCCAGGCGGCTCTCGTCCACCAGGACGGCGGGGGTCGCCGGCACCCCGCCGGGCGGCGCCCAGCTGCTCACCTGGCTCAGCCGCGCGGGCCCGCGGAACCACCCGCGGGCTCGTAGGACCACAGCTCGCTGGACACCCCGACCGGCGGCGCGGCCTGGCCGCCTTCGCGCTCGGCCTGCGAGCGGTGCCCGTGCCCGAAAGCCGGCGAGTTCAGCCACGCCCGGAAGGACTCCTCGTCCCGCCACCGGGTCACCACCAGCCACGTGGTCCGCTCGTCGGTGGGCTTGAGCAGCTCGAATCCCTCGAACCCGTCCTGGTTGTCCACCGCGCCCGCCCGGGCCGCGAAGCGGCGGGCCAGTTCGTCACCGCTGTCCGCCGGCACGGTGATCGCGTTGATCTTGATAACCGTCATAGGCCCGATCATGCCAGCCCGCGCCGGGCCGGTGCGGGCGCGGGCGGGGTGCGGGGCGGCGCAGTCGTCCCCTGGCGGGGAGGACACTCGGGGGCCGTATCTTGTCCACCATGGGGCGTACCCGCATGTACCGCAATGGGACCCTGGAAGACGAGGGGTTCCCCGTCGCCAAAGTGTCCGACTACCTCGCCGACCCGACCGCGGTCGTCTGGTTCGACCTGTGCGAGCCGACCGCGGACGACCTGTCCTCGATCAGCGAGGAACTGGGGCTGCACCCGCTGGCCGTCGAGGACGCGGTGGCCGAGCACCAGCGCGCCAAGCTGGACCGCTACCAGTCCCACATCTTCGTCACCTCCTACGGGGTGAAGCTGAATCAGAACACTGGTGAGCTGGAGACCGACGAGATCGATGCGTTCGTCACCGACCGCGCGCTGGTCACCGTCCGGCGCAGCAAGGGCTTTGACATCGATGCGGTGGTCCGCCGCTGGGACGACTCACCCGACCTGGCTTCCTGCGGGGTGGGCTTCCTCCTCTACGGGCTGCTCGACTACGTGGTGGACACCCATTTCGAGGCGGTCCAGTCGCTGGACACCGAGATCGAGTCGCTCGAGGACCAGTTGTTCAACGACGACCCGAAGGACAAGGACATGCAGCGGCGTACCTTCGAGCTGCGCAAGTCCCTGGTCCTGCTGCGGCGCGTGGTACTGCCCATGCGCGAGGTGCTCAACTCGCTGCTGCGCCGCGACCTGCACGTGGTGGACGGGGAGATCCTGCCCTACTTCCATGACATCTATGACCACGTGCTCCGGGCCACCGAATGGACCGAGTCCCTCCGCGACCTGGTCACGACCATCCTGGAGACGCATCTCACGGTCCGCGGCAACCGGCTCAACGTGATCATGAAGCAAGTCACCAGCTGGGCCGCGATCATCGCAGTGCCGACTGCGGTCACCGGATTTTACGGGCAGAATGTGCCATATCCCGGTTTCGGCAAAGTGGAGGGCTTCTGGACCTCCACTGTCGTCATGGTTGGTATCTCCTTGAGCCTGTATGTGATCTTTCGGCGCAAAGACTGGCTGTAAGCCACGTTTGCGCAGCTAGACCGGCATGTTCGCGGTACGGATATCACCCGCTGGGGACGGTTCGGGGGGCCGCTGCGTCGCATAGGACAGGCGCAGGGACGGGACACGCCGGCAGGCGGGAACCGGGTATGTCGGAAATCCGTTACAGCGGGCAGGCCGGTGGGCGAGTGGGCGCCCTGCGGGCCTTTGGCAGGCATAGGGATCAAGGGAGCAGAACTTGCAGACTCCAGCGGGTGAGGCGGCTTCGGGCGGGGCGGCCCAGGACGGGCCTGCGCCGGACGGGCCTGCCCCGGACACGGCCACCGAGAGCCTGGCCGTCCAGGGCAGCGGGGCCCAGGCCAGCGAAGCCGCGGCCAGCGAGGCCCCAGGCCAGACGGGGCCCAGGCCAGCGAAGCCCAGGACGGCGAGGCTCAGGCCAGCGAGACTCTGGCCGGTGCGGCCCTGGCTGGCGAGACCCTGGCTGGCGAGGCCCAGGCCGGGGGCGCCTCGTCCGGGGACTCTGGGAGCGCGGCAGCCGGAGGGACGGCCGGGGGCACCGGAGCCGGCGGCTCACGGCGGACCAAGGTGGCCTGGCTGGCCGCGGCAGGCGTGGGTGTCCTCGTGATCGCGGGCGTGACCATCGGCGCGCTGAGCGCGGCCAGCCCCGCCGGGCACACGACCAACGTCTCGGACCGTCATTCCAGCGGCACCAGCGCCGGGACAGCTGCGCCGCTGCAGGTGGAGTCCGTGACCCAGGGCGGCGGGGTGACCGGCACCAACGGTGCTAGCCCGGTCCGGGTGATGCTGTCCGCGCCGCTGGCCAGCAACTCCCCGATGCCGGTCCTGCACCCGGCCACCCCCGGCACCTGGGCGAAGGCGGGCACCACGCTGACGTTCACCCCCTCCGCGCCGTTCTGGCCGGGCACCCGGGTGCGCGTGACCCTGGCCGGCGGCGGCAGTGGCCTCCGCTCCGCCGCGGGCGGGGTCCTGGCCAAGACCACGACCGAGCGGTTCAGCACCAAGCGCTGGTCCAGCCTGCGGCTCAAGCAGATGCTGGCCCAGATGGGCTACCTGCCGCTCAAGTGGAAGCCGCAGAACCCCACCGCATTCCAGCCCGACAACGTGCCGACCGAACTGGCCGCCATGTACTCACCGCCGGCCGGGACCTTCACCTGGAAGAAGGGTTACCCGTCCATCCTGACCAGCTTCTGGGGCGGTCAGTCCAGCCTGATCATGCAGGGGGCGATCCGGGCCTTCCAGTCCAACCACGGCCTCACCATGACCGGCGTCATGACGCCCACCCTCTGGGGAGATGTGGTCCGGGCCGCCGCGTCGGGCAAGGCCAACCCCAGCGGCTACACCTACGCGCTGGCCAGTAAGGCGAGCCCGGAAACGCTGACCGTGTGGCACGACGGGCATGTCGTCCTGCACACGCTGGCCAACACCGGCATCCCGGCCGCGCCGACCGCGGACGGTACCTTCCCGGTCTACCAGCGCTACGCGTTCCAGATCATGCGGGGTACCAACCCGGACGGGTCGCACTACGCCGACCCGGTCGCCTGGGTGGCCTACTTCAACGGCGGTGACGCGGTGCACTACTTCCCGCGGGGCTTTTACGGCGCCCCGCAGAGCCTCGGCTGCGTCGAGCTGCCATACGCCCAGGCTCACTTCGTGTGGCCCTACCTGACTTACGGCTCCCTGGTCACCGTCCGCTAGTTCCGCGTCCGGCGGCCAGCCGGCCGCCAGACGCCGCTGGCCGGCCGCCAGGCACCGCCGGCCGGGCGGGCCGATATCGAGGCGCAGCCGCGTCCGCACCTCGATAGCATCGGAGTCTGGGGTAATGGCCCCACTCGCCGTTCTATCCAGGGAGCCCGCCGTGTCGGCCCAGCAGCTTCACATCACCCTCGCCGGACGCGAGCACGTGGTGGACGCGGGCACTACGGCCGGCGACGCGCTCCTGCCCGCCGGGCCCGCGGCCGGCCCCAGGACCACGGTGATCGCGGCCCGGGTCAACGGCGAACTGCGCGACCTGGCCGCGCCGCTGGCCGACGGCGACGCCGTCGAGCCGGTCGACGTGGGCAGCGACGACGGCCGGGCGATCATGCGGCACTCCACCGCGCACGTGATGGCCCAGGCCGTCCAGGAACTGTTCCCCGAGGCCAAGCTGGGTATCGGGCCGCCGGTGGAGAACGGCTTCTACTATGACTTCGACGTGGCGGCCCCGTTCAGCCCCGAGGACCTCAAGTCCATCGAGCAGCGGATGCGCCAGATCGTGAAGCAGGGCCAGCGCTTTTCCCGCCGCGAGGTCAGCGACGAGCAGGCCCGCAAGGAACTGGCTGGTGAGCCTTACAAGCTCGAGCTGATCGGGCTCAAGGGCGGCGCCGCCACGCCCGATGCGGGCTCCCCGACCGCACCGTCTGAGGTCAGCGTCGAGGAGGCCGTCGAGGTCGGCGGCAGCCAGCTGACCATCTACGACAACCTGGACCCGGCCACCGGCCAGGAATGCTGGAAGGACCTGTGCCGCGGGCCGCACGTGCCCACCACCCGGCAGATCCCGGCGTTCAAGCTGATGCGCTCCAGCGGCGCCTACTGGCGGGGCAGCGAGAAGAACCCGCAGCTGCAGCGGATCTACGGCACCGCCTGGGAGTCGCGCGAGGCGCAGGACGAGTACCTCAAACTGCTCGCCGAGGCGGAGCGCCGCGATCACCGGCGGCTGGGCGCCGAGCTGGACCTGTTCTCCTTCCCGACCGAGATTGGCTCCGGGCTGCCGGTCTTCCACCCCAAGGGCGCGATCATCCGCCGGGTGATGGAGGACTACGCACGCCGCCGCCACGAGGAAGCGGGTTACCAGTACGTCAACACCCCGCACCTGACCAAGGAAGAGCTGTTCCAGACCTCCGGGCACCTCGGCTTCTACGCCGAGAGCATGTTCCCGCCCATGGAACTGGACGGGGCCCGGTACTACATGAAGCCGATGAACTGCCCGATGCACGTGCTCATCTACTCCTCGCGCGGGCGGTCCTACCGGGAGCTGCCGCTCCGGCTGTTCGAGTTCGGCACCGTGTACCGCTACGAGAAGTCCGGCGTCGTGCACGGGCTGACCCGGGCCCGGGGCTTCACCCAGGACGACTCGCACATCTTCTGCACCCCCGAGCAGCTGGGCCCCGAGCTGGCCTCGCTGCTGGACTTCGTGGTCGGCCTGCTCCGGGACTTCGGATTGACGGAGTTCGAGGCCGAGCTGTCCACCCGGCCGGAGAAGTTCGTCGGCGAGCCCGCCGAGTGGGACGTGGCCGAGGCGGCGCTCAAGGCGGCCCTGGACGCCTCGGGCCTGCGGTACACGGTCGCCGAGGGTGAGGGCGCGTTCTACGCCCCGAAGATCGACGTGCACGTCAAGGACGCGATCGGGCGCCGCTGGCAGCTGTCCACCCTGCAGGTGGACTTCCAGGAGCCGGGCCGGTTCGGCATCGAGTACCAGGCTCCCGACGGTTCCCGGCAGCGCCCCTACATGATCCACCGGGCCCTGTTCGGGTCCATCGAGCGGTTCTTCGGCATCCTGCTCGAGCACTACGCCGGGGCTTTCCCGCCCTGGCTCGCGCCGGTCCAGGTGGTCGGTATCCCGATCACCGACGGGCACGTGCCCTATCTGGAGAAGGTCGCGGCCCAGTTGCGTGAGCAGGGAATCCGGGTCGAGGTAGACACGAGCGACGACCGGATGCAGAAGAAGATCAGGAACGCGCAGCGGCAGAAGGTGCCGTACATGCTGCTGGCCGGGGACGAGGACGTGGCCAAGGGCGCGGTCTCGTTCCGCTTCCGCGACGGCGGGCAGCGCAACGGCGTCCCGATCGCCGATGCGATCGCCGAGATCGTCAGTGCCGTCGAGAAGCGCATCCAGGTCTGAGCAGCTCCATGACCGAACCAGCCGCGCCCGAGACGGCGGCACCCGGGGTGCCCGTGCCTGAGATGCAGGACGGGGCCGGGATCCCCGACGGCTTCGCCCGGCTCTGGATGCCGCACCGGATGGCCTACATCAAGGGCGAGAACAAGCCGGCCAACCAGGAGGGCGACGGCTGCCCGTTCTGCCGGATCCCCTCGCTCAGCGACGAGGACGGCCTGATCGTGGCCCGCGGCGGGCTGGTCTACAGCATCCTCAACCTGTACCCCTACAACGCGGGGCACCTGATGGTGCTGCCCTACCGGCACGTGGCCGACTACACCGACCTGGACGAGGCGGAGACCGCGGAGCTGGCCGCCTTCACCAAGCGGGCCATGACCGCGCTGCGCACCGCCTCGGCCGCGCAGGGCTTCAACATCGGCATGAACATGGGGTCGGTGGCGGGCGCGGGCATCGCGGCGCACCTGCATCAGCACGTGGTGCCCCGGTGGGGCGGGGACACCAACTTCATGCCCGTCGTCGGCCACACCCGCGTCCTCCCTCAGCTCCTGAAGGACACGCGCAAGCTGATCGCCGACGCCTGGCCTGACTAGTCCGGGGGGCGACCCCCCTGGACCCCCCGCTCGCCGCTTCGCGCCGAACGCCGGGTCGGCGAGCACCCGCCTGCGGCGGGCCTCGCCTCCCCAGCGCGCGGTGCGGCTGGCTCCCGGTTGGCTCGCTCTCCCCGGACTATTCAGCGCGTGGCGGCCACCTTGTCGGCCAGGTGCGACGGGAGCGGCTCGTAGCGCAGGTAGCTGCGGCTGAACGAGCCGGTGCCGTGCGACATCGAGCGCAGGTCGATCGCGTACCGGGTGAGTTCCAGCTGCGGCACTTCGGCCTTGACCAGAGTGCGGCCGCCGGCCACCGGCTCGGTGCCGAGTACCCGGCCGCGCCGCGAGGACAGGTCGGACATGACCGCCCCCACATAGTCGTCCGCGACCAGCACGGACAGCTCGTCCACCGGCTCGAGCAGCAGCACCTTGGCCTTGTCCGCGGCGTCCCGCAGGGCCGCCCGGCCCGCCTTCTGGAAGGCCATGTCCGAGGAGTCCACCGGGTGCGCCTTGCCGTCGAACAGGGTGACCTTGACGTCGACCATCGGGTAGCCGGCCATCACCCCTTGCTCCAGCTGGGCTCGCACGCCCTTCTCCACCGAGGGGATGAACTGGCGCGGCACCACGCCCCCGACGACCTTGTCCACGAACTCGAAGCCCGTGCCCGACGTGGTCGGCTCCACCTCGATGTGGCACACCCCGAACTCGCCGTGCCCGCCGGTCTGCTTGACGTTGCGGCCCAGCCCCCGCGCCTTCCCGGCCACCGTCTCGCGCAGCGGGACGCGCAGGCTCTTGGTCTCCACGCCCACCCCGTACCGGGTGCCCAGCCGGTCCAGCAGCAGATCGGAGTGGGCCTCGCCCATGCACCACAGGACCAGCTGGCGGGTTTCGGAGTTGTTCTCCATCCGCAGCGTCGGATCCTCGGCCACCAGGCGGTAGATCGCCTGCGACATCTTGTCCTCGTCGGCCTTGGACTTGGCCGCGATGGCCACCGGGAGCAGCGGGTCGGGTATTGACCACGGCTCCATCAGCAGCGGCCGCTCTTTGTCCGACAGGGTGTCGCCGGTCTCGGCGCTGGACAGCTTGGCCACGGCGCAGATGTCCCCGGCCACGCACTGCGGCACCGGGCGCTGCTGCTTGCCCAGCGGCGAGGTGAGGGCGCCGATCCGCTCATCCATGTCGTGGTCAGCGTGACCACGCTCAGCCAGGCCGTGCCCGGACACGTGCACCGCCGCGTCGGGCCGCAGCGTCCCGGAGAACACCCGGACCAGGCTGATCCGCCCCACGTACGGGTCGGACGTGGTCTTGACCACCTCGGCCAGCAACGGCCCGTCCGGATCACAGGACAGCCCGGTGACCGCCTTGCCGTCCAGGGTGGTCACGCCGGGCAGGGAATGCTCGCCGGGGGCCGGGAACGCCTGGGTCATGATCTCCAGCAGTTCGGCCAGCCCGATGCCCTGCAGGCTGGAGGTGGCCAGCACCGGGTAGAAACTGCCCTGGGCGACGGCCTTCTCCAGGTCCTCGATCAGCACCTTGGGATCGATGGTCTCCCCGGACAGGTACCGGTCCATGAGGGTCTCGTCTTCGCTCTCCTGGATGACGCCCTCGATCAGCGCGCTGCGCATCTCCTCGAGCCGGTCGGCCTGATCCGCGTCGGGGTCGCGCTCGGTGCGCGTGCCGCTGCTGTAGTCATAAAAGCGCCCGGACAGCAGGCCGATCAGCCCGGCCACGGCCCCCGGACCCGAGGTCACCGGCAGGTAGAGCGGCGCGACGGAGTCGCCGAACGCGTCCTGGCAGGCCCGCAGGGCCTCGTCGAAGTCGGCGCGCTGATGATCCAGCTTGGTGATGACCACGGCCCGGGGCATCCCGACGCTGGCGCACTCCTCCCACAGCATCCGGGTCAGGCCGTCTACCCCGTCGGTGGCCGGCACGGTGAACAGTGCGGCGTCGGCGGCCCGCAGGCCCGCCCGCAGGTCGCCGGTGAAATCGGCGTACCCTGGTGTGTCGAGGAGGTTGATCTTGATCCCGGCATGCACCACCGGTGCCAAGGTCAGGTTTACCGAGCGCTGCTGCCGGACTTCCACCTCATCGAAGTCGCTAACCGTGGTGCCGTCTTCCACCCGGCCGGTCCGCGGAATGGCGCCCGTACCCGCCAGAAGAGCCTCAACCAGAGTTGTCTTGCCTGACCCAGAGTGGCCGACCAGCGCGACATTCCGCACGCTGCCGGGCTGATCGGCCCCTGCTGTACCGCCTGTAGCTGTCGATCCTCTCCTGTCGGTCATGAGTACTCGCCTCCTACGACGCTGTTCGGCTGCCTCACAGCCAGCCTTTACCTGCTGGACACCCGACCACAAGCCCCCAGCCGGAATCGTCCCTCCTGTCCACTCCGCCAGTAGGATCGGACGGCCATGCTGAACGCCCTGAGACCCTTCTTCGCCCGCCTGCTGCGGCCGGTCGGCGAGGCGCTGGCGCGTACCCCCATCACCCCGAACATGATCACGGCGATCGGGACGGTGGGCGTGGCCGTGGGGGCGCTCTGGCTGTTCCCCACCGGCCACCTGTTCGCCGGGACCCTGGTCTGCTGGGGCTTCGCCATGTTCGACATGCTCGACGGCCTGCTGGCCCGGATCAAAGGGACGTCCGGGGCCTGGGGCGCGTTCCTGGATTCGACCCTGGACCGGATCGGGGACTCGGCGGTCTTCGGCGGGCTGGCCATCTACCTGGCCCGCGACCATCAGCCGGTGCTGGCCTGCGTGGCCCTGTTCTGCCTGGTCGCGGGGTCGATGGTGTCGTATGCCCGGGCCCGGGCCGAGGGGATCGGCGTGCGCGCCGACGTGGGCGTGGCCGAGCGCTCGGAGCGGCTGCTCCTGGTCCTGGTCGTGGCCGGCCTCACCGGGCTGGGCGTGCCGTTCGTGCTGGCCATCGGGCTGTGGGTGCTCGCGGTGGGCAGCGCCATCACGTTCGTGCAGCGCGTCCTGGTGGTACGCAAGGCGGTCGGCCCGGGCGCCACGGCGCAGCCCGCCGCGGCCCAGCCCGCCGGGGCCGCCGGGCCGGCCGGCGGGACGAGCCCCCGCGGGCCGGGTACCAATGCCGCGGGCAGCGGCGGGACCGATAAGGCCGCGGGCAGCGGCGGGACCGATAACGGCGTACCCAGTGCCGGCCCGGCCGCAGCGGTTCGCGACCCTGGTGATAGCGGCGCGCGAAAGGACCAGGCGTGACCTCGGTACGGGACCGGCTGACCGACGGCGGGTACGCCCTCGGCTGGAGCCTGGTCTGCCGGGTACCGGAATCCTGGGCCCGCGGCGCCTTCCAGTTCGGCGCGGACATCGCCTGGCGCCGCCAGGGGCCCGGGGTCCGGGTGCTCGAGGCGAACCTGCTCCGCGTCACCGGCCCGTCGGTGACCGGCAAGGAACTGCGCGCGCTGTCCCGGCAGACCATGCGCTCCTACGCCCGCTACTGGCTGGAGGCGTTCCGGCTGCCGGTGATCGGCCAGCAGCGGATCCAGGCCGACATGCACGTGACCGGCGAGGAGAACCTCCAGGACAACCTGGCCGCGGGACGCGGGGTGATCATCGCCCTGCCGCATACCGGCAACTACGAGCTGGCCGGGGCCTGGATCATCGGCCGCGGGGTGGGCAAGTTCACCACGGTCGCCGAGCGGCTCAAGCCCGAGTCCCTGTTCCGGCGGTTCCTCGAATTCCGCGAAGGGCTCGGCATGGAGGTGCTCCCGGCCAGTGGCGGGGACAGCCGGTTCGGCGTGCTCGCCCAGCGGCTCCGGGCCGGCGGCCTGGTCTGCCTGGTCTCCGACCGGGACGTCACCGGCCGCGGCATCGAGGTGGAGTTCTTCGGCGAGAAAGCGCGGATGATGGCGGGTCCCGCCGCGCTGGCCGTGCAGACCGGCGCGGCCCTGCTCCCCACCACGCTGTGGTTTGACGGCCCCGGCTGGAAAGCTCATATCTATAACGAAGTTCCGGTGCCGGAGACCGGAACCCGGCGGGAGAAGATCGCGGCGATGACCCAGGAGGTCGCCCGGGACTACGAGGACGGCATCCGCGCGCACCCGCAGGACTGGCACATGCTGCAGAAGATCTTCGTCGCTGATCTCGACCCGGAGCGGCTGGCCGCCGCGGATCGCGCGGAGCGCGGCGACGGCGAGCCGGCCAGCACGGGCGTGGGTGGCGGACCGTGAGAGTCGGCATCGTCTGCCCCTACACCTGGGCGGTGCCCGGCGGGGTACAGCAGCACATCAGGGACCTGGCCGAGGCGCTGATCGGCCTGGGCCACGACGTCTCGGTGATCTCGCCCGCCGACGACGACACCCCGCTGCCCGCCTACGTCGTGCCCGCCGGCCGGGCCGTCCCGGTGCCCTACAACGGGTCGGTGGCCCGGCTGGCGTTCGGATTCCTGTCCGCCAGCCGGGTCCGCCGCTGGGTCAAGGAGGGCGGGTTCGACGTGCTGCACGTGCACGAGCCGGCCGCGCCCAGCCTGTCCCTGCTGGCCTGCTGGGTGGCGGACGGGCCGATCGTGGCCACGGTGCACACCGCCACCACGCGGTCCCGGGTCATGCACGCCTCCGGGCAGGCCCTGCGGACCGCGCTGGAGAAGGTCAACGGGTGGATCGCGGTCTCCGAGGCCGCGCGCACCACCCTGGTCGAGCACATCGGCGGCGACGCGGTGCTGATCCCGAACGGGGTGACCGTCAGCCGGTATGAGAAGGCCAGCCCGCTCCCGGGCTGGCCCGGGGAAGGCGGCGCGCTCGGCTTCCTGGGCCGGATGGACGAACCGCGCAAGGGCCTGGACGTGCTGCTGCGCGCGTTCGCCGAGCTGGGCGCGCAGCGGCCCGGACTGCGGCTGCTCATCGCCGGGCCAGGCGACACCGACGATGTCCTGGCCAAGGTGCCCGCGCCGCTGCGCCCGCGGGTGATCCTGGCCGGCCAGGTCAGTGAGGAGGACAAGGCCCGGGTCTATCACTCGGTTGACGTCTTCTGCGCCCCGAATACCGGCGGGGAGAGCTTCGGCATCGTGCTCGCCGAGGCCATGGCGGCCGGGGCGCCCATCGCGGCCAGCGATCTCGACGCCTTCCGTAACGTGCTGCGGGGCGGCCGGGCGGGGGAGCTGTTCGAGACCGGTGACGCGACGGCGCTGGCTGAGGCGGCCGCGCGGCTGCTGGATGACCCGGCGCGGCGGGCCGCGCTGTCCGCGGCGGCCTCGGAGGCGGTCCGGGCCTATGACTGGCCGGTCGTGGCCCGCGACGTGATCCGCGTCTACGAGGCTGTGATGGCGGCGTCCGGTCAGGTCGGGGTGGCCACATGACCAGGGCCCAGGGGTGAGTGATCCATGCTGATCGACGTCATCCTCATCGCCGTCGCGGCGGTGCTCGTGGGCGTGTACGTGTCCTGGCGTGCGGGCCGGCTGGACCGGCTGCACGCCCGGGTGGACGGGGCCCGGGCCGCGCTCGACGCGGCGCTGGTCCGGCGCAGCTCGGTCGCGCTGGAACTAGCCGCCTGCGGCCTGCTCGACCCGGCCACCAGCCTGCTGCTGGCCGGGGCGGCGCACGACGCGCGGGCGGCCGGTGAGCCGAACGAGCTGGCCGAGAGCGACCTGACCCGGGCCCTGCGGGCCGTGCTCAGCCAGCCTGATTTCCGGGCCTGCGTAGACGACCAGGGCAATGTCGACGAGCTGCTCGACGAGCTGGAGTCCGCCTCGCACCAGGTGTTCCTGGCCCGCAAGTTCTACAACGACGCGGTGGCCGCGACCCAGGCGGCGCGGCACCGCTGGCTGGCCCGGGTGCTCGGGCTGGCCGGGGGAGCGCCGCTGCCGGCCTTCTTCGAGATGGATGACTCGCTGGTCGTCGCGACGGCCGAGGCCGGAGGCTCCGACATGCCCCATTTGACCAGCTGACCGAGCGCCTACCATGGACGTAACTCAACTCTCCCGATCCGAATGAGGTCCACCGTGTCACGCAGTACCGCATCCAGCTCCGCGAGCCCCACCGTGACGGAGGCCGCAGCCACGCAGACGGGCACCGCCCGGGTCAAGCGGGGCATGGCGGACATGCTCAAGGGCGGCGTGATCATGGACGTGGTGACGCCGGAGCAGGCCAAGATCGCCGAGGACGCCGGAGCTGTCGCCGTGATGGCGCTGGAACGGGTCCCGGCCGACATCCGCGCCCAGGGCGGCGTGGCCCGGATGAGCGATCCCGACATGGTCGACGGGATCATCCAGGCGGTGTCCATCCCGGTCATGGCCAAGTGCCGGATCGGGCACTTCGCCGAGGCGCAGGTCCTCCAGGCCATCGGGGTGGACTACATCGACGAGTCCGAGGTGCTGACCCCGGCCGACGAAGCCCACCACGTGGACAAGTGGGACTTCACCGTGCCGTTCGTGTGCGGTGCCACCAACCTGGGCGAGGCACTCCGGCGGCTGGCCGAGGGCGCGGCCATGATCAGGTCGAAGGGGGAGGCGGGCACCGGCAACGTGGTCGAGGCCACCCGGCACATGCGCTCCATCTCCGGCGCGATCCGCGGCCTGGGCACGCTGCGGGACGAGGAACTCTACGCGGCCGCCAAGGACCTGCAGGCTCCTTACGACCTGGTCGCCGAGGTGGCCCGGCTGGGCAAGCTGCCGGTCGTGCTGTTCACCGCGGGCGGCATCGCCACCCCCGCGGACGCGGCGATGATGATGCAGCTGGGCGCCGAAGGGGTCTTCGTCGGCTCGGGGATCTTCAAGTCCGGCGACCCGGCCGCCCGCGCGGCGGCCATCGTGAAGGCCACCACCTTCCACGACGACCCCGACGTCGTGGCCAAGGTGTCCCGCGGGCTCGGCGAGCCCATGGTCGGGATCAGCACCGACACCCTGCCCCCCGCTGACCGTTACGCCAGCCGCGGCTGGTGACTGAGCGGACTGCCCCGTCCGGCGCTGGCGTCCGGCCCGCGCCGGCGGGGCACCCTCGCTCCCGGCTTGTACGCACCGTCTTCACCCAACCACGGGGGAGGGGAGCGGCAGATGTTCGAGAAGTTCACCGAGCGGGCCCGCCAGGCCATCGTCCTGGCCCAGGAAGAGGCCCGGATGCTCAGCCACAATCACATCGGCACCGAGCACCTGCTGCTTGGCCTGATCCACGAGGGTCAGGGCGTCGCGGCCCGGGCGCTGGAATCTCTCGGCATCAGCCTGGAAGACGTACGGCGCAACGTCGAGGAGATAATCGGCCGGGGCCAGGAGACGCTGTCCGGGCATATCCCGTTCACGCCGCGGGCCAAGAAGGTGCTCGAGCTCTCCCTGCGCGAGTCCCAGCAGCTCGGGCACGACTACATCGGCACCGAGCACATCCTGCTCGGCCTCATCCGCGAGGGTGAGGGCGTGGCGGCCCAGGTACTGGTCAAGCTGGGCGCGGACCTGAACCGGGTCCGCCAGCAGATCCTCCAGACCTCCTCGGCGGGCGGGGGCGCGAGGAGGCCGGAGAGATGGAGGCCGGCGGCCAGCCGGAGGCGGCCGGCGGCTGGGCCGGGAACGAGCCCGAGGTGCGGATCGTGGGCGCGCCCGCCCAGCTGGCGGAGATCCTCAACCGGCTGCGCTCGATCGACATGAGGCTGGCCGCCGTGGAGCGGCACCTGGGCCTGGGGACACGGCAGCCGGCGGGCTGGGGCCGCCCCGGCCGGGCAGCCGGCCGCGGGGGAGGAACCCGCTCCGCGGTCCGGACCCGCCGCCCCGCCGGAGGACGAGGGCCCCGCCGCGGCAGGCGGGTCCCCAGGGCGGCTGACCGCAGGGGCTGCCGACGGCGGGGAAGATCCGCCGTGTTCTGGGTGTTGCACCCAGACCGCTACGCTCGAAGCAGCCCCACGCTGCCCGGAAGGACCCGCCATGCCCGACCACAGCTCCCTTTCAGGGGGGCCCGCCGCCAGGGGGCCGGCCGTGGGCGTGCTCTCCCTGCAGGGTGACGTGATCGAGCATTTCCGGGCGCTGGAGTCGGCCGGGGCCCGGCCGCTGCGGGTCCGCCGGCCGGACGAGCTCGACGAGGTCGACGGGCTGATCATCCCGGGCGGGGAGTCGACCACGATGTGGAAGCTCTCGGTGATCTTCGAGATGGTGGAGCCGCTGCGCAAGCGGATCAGCGGGGGGATGCCCGTCTTCGGGTCGTGCGCTGGCATGATCATGCTGGCCGACCGGCTGCTGGACGGCATCGCCGGGCAGGAAACGCTGGGCGGCATCGACATGACCGTGCGGCGCAACGCGTTCGGGCGCCAGGTGGACTCGTTCGAGGCGGACATCCCGATGACCGGGGTGCCCGGGCCGGCGCTGCGGGCCGTGTTCATCCGGGCGCCGTGGGTCGAGGACACCGGTCCGGACGTCGAGATACTCGGGGCTGACCCGGGCACCGGTAGGATCGTCGCGGTCCGCCAGGGCCCGGCGCTGGCCACCGCCTTCCACCCCGAGCTGACCGGCGACCTGCGGGTGCACAAGCTGTTTGTTGACATGGTGAGGGATCGGATATGAGCGGCCACTCCAAGTGGGCCACGACCAAGCACAAGAAGGCGGTCATCGACGCCAGGCGGGGCAAGCTCTTCGCCAAGCTGATCAAGAACGTCGAGGTGGCGGCCCGGACCGGGGGCGCGGACCCGGCCGGTAACCCCACCTTGTTCGACGCGGTGCAGAAGGCCAAGAAGAGCTCGGTACCGAACGAGAACATCGACCGGGCCATCCGGCGCGGGGCCGGCCTGGAAGCGGGCGGCGCCGCCTACGAGAACATCGCCTACGAGGGGTACGCGCCCGGCGGGGTCGCGGTGCTCGTGGAGTGCCTGACCGACAACCGGAACCGGGCCGCCGCCGACGTCCGGACCGCGCTCACCCGCAACGGCGGGTCCATGGCCGACCCCGGCTCGGTGTCCTACCTCTTCCACCGCAAGGGCGTGGTGATCGTGCCCAAGGCGGACGGGGCCAGCGAGGACGACGTGCTCACCGCGGTGCTCGACGCGGGCGCCGAGGAGGTCAACGACCTGGGCGAGTCCTTCGAGGTGATCAGCGAGCCGACCGATCTGATCGCGGTCCGCAGCGCGCTGCAGCAGGCCGGGATCGAGTACGACTCCGCCGAGGCGGCGTTCCTGCCCACCGTCGAGGTGGAGCTGGATGAGGAGCAGGCCAGGCGGGTCTTCCGGCTGATCGAGGCGATCGAGGACTCCGACGACGTCCAGGACGTCTACGCCAACTACTCCGTGACTGACGACATCATGGAGAAGCTCGGCTGACGCGTGGACATCAGGGAACTGGGTCCCGCTGATGACCCCGAGGCGCTGCTCGACCTGAGCATCCGGGCCTTCGGGCCCATCCCGCAGGCCGACCGGCCGCGCTGGCACCATTCCGCCAGCGCCGCCGTCGGCGCCCGGCAGTATCTGGGCGCGTTCGACGGCGGCCGGCTGCTGGCCGCCGCCCGGTATCACGACATGATCCAGTGGTGGCACGGCCAGCCCGTGCCGATGGCCGGCGTGGCCAGCGTCACGGTGGCGCCCGAGGAACGCGGGCGCGGCACCGGCCGGGCGCTGATGGGCGCCCTGCTGCGGCTGATCGGCGACCGCGGCTACCTCGTGTCCGCGCTCTATCCCGCCACCCTGGCCCTGTACCGGTCGCTGGGCTGGGAGATCGCCGGCGGCCTGATCCGCCTCGCGATCCCGTCCCACTCGCTGCGCTCGCTGGTCCCCCCCGACGCCACCCTGCCCCGGGACGATTCGCCGGCCCAGGCAGCGCCGCCCGGCCCGGAGCTGACGGCGCGGCTGCGCCGCTGCGGGCCAGCCGACGCCGCGGAGGTGCTGGCCGTCATCGGCCGCGTGCACCAGGCCCTGCGGGACTCCGGCCCGAACACCCGTGACGAGTCGGTCATGGCCCGCTGGCTCGGCGACGACGAGCGGTTCGCCTACCTGGCCGACGACGGGTTCCTCGCCTACCGCTGGCAGCACGGCAACGACGAGCTCCTGGTCGAGCGGGCCGTGGCCAGCTCGCCTGCGGCCACCCGGGCCCTGTGGGGCGTGGTCGCGTCACATTCTTCTATCGCTCACACGGTCCGGGCGACTGTGGGTCCCGCCGACCCGGTGCAGTGGCTGACCGCCGACCCGGACGTGCGCCTGTCCGACCGGCAGGCCTGGATGCTGCGGGTGCTGGACGCGCCTGCGGCCGTAGCCGCGCGCGGCTTCCCGGCCGGGGTCGGGCTGACCACGGTCCTCCGGCTGGCCGACCCGGACCGGCCGGCCCACGACGGCTGGTGGACGCTGGACGTGGGCGGCAGCAAGGGCGTCCTCACCCCGGCCGAGCCGGGACCGGACGGCGTACCAGCCAGCCCCCGGCCGGGCGGCACGGGGCAGGCCCCCGCCGCGCTGACCCTGGGACCGCGCGGGTTCGCCGCGCTGTACGCGGGCACGCCGCTGGCCACCCTCCGCCGGGCCGGGCTGGCGGCCGGTGGTGACCCCGGCGGCGACGCCGCGCTGGACGCCGCGTTCGGGGCGGACCCGTTCATGCTCGAGTCTTTCTGAGCCGTCGTTCATCTGGTCCGGCGGGGAATGCCGACACGCCGGGCCCGCTGGGCACGCCGGGCGGCCCGGGCCGGTAGGGTCAGACCCGACCGAACACGTGTTCGTGAGAGCCCGGATCGGCCGGGTCGGCCGGGATGGAGCAGAGATGCGGGTGCTCGGCGTCGATCCGGGACTGACCCGGTGCGGGCTTGGCGTGGTGGAGGGCGCGGCCGGCCGGCCGCCCGGCCTGGTCGCCGCGGGCGTCGCGCGGACCCCGCCCAGCGCCGATATCGCCGCCCGGCTGCTGGCCCTGGAAGTGGAGATCGACTCCTGGCTGGCCGAGCACCACCCGGACGCGGTGGCGGTGGAGCGCGTGTTCAGCCAGCACAACGTGCGGACGGTGATGGGTACCGCCCAGGCGGGCGCGGTGGCGGTGCTGTGCGCCGCGCGGCGCGGCCTGCCGGTCGCGCTGCACACGCCGAGTGAGGTGAAGGCCGCGGTCACCGGGAGCGGGCGGGCGGACAAGGCCCAGGTGACGGCGATGGTGATGCGGCTGCTCCGGCTGGATGACCCGCCCAGGCCCGCCGACACCGCGGACGCGCTGGCCCTGGCCATCTGCCATCTGTGGCGCGGCCCGCAGACCCGGCTCGTGGCCGCCGCGCTCGCCGCCCGCCAGGCGGGCCCCGCTCCGCGCCGCACCCCCGCAGGAGGCCTCCGGTGATTGCGCATCTGGACGGACTGGTCTGTGCCATCGCCCCCGAGGGGGCGGTGATCGAGGTCGGCGGGGTGGGGCTGCTGGTCCAGGCCACGCCCGGCACGCTGGCCGGGCTGCGCACCGGCGAGCGGGCCCGGGTCGCCACCTCCCTGGTGGTCCGCGAGGACGCGCTGACCCTGTACGGGTTCGCCAGCGACGACGAGCGGGACGTATTCGAGCTGGTGCAGACGGCCAGCGGGGTGGGGCCGCGGCTCGCGCTGGCCATGCTGGCCTCGTTCAGCCCGGACGGCCTGCGCCAGGCCATCGCGGCGGAGGACGTGACCTCGCTGACCCGGGTACCGGGCATCGGCCGCAAGGGCGCGCAGCGGATCGTGCTGGAACTGGCCGGGCGGCTGGGCTCGCCCGCCGCCCCGGCCGGGGTCATGGGCCCGCCGCCCGGAGCCGGGCCCGCGGGCGGCGGCGCGCTGTGGCGGGATCAGGTCCGGGCCGGCCTGGTCAACCTGGGCTGGCCCGCCCGCGACGCCGAGCAGGCCATCGCCGCGGTCGCCGCCGACCTGGCCGTCAGCCCGGCCGGGACGGACGCGACCGTGGATGTGTCCGTCGCGCTGCGGGCCGCGCTGCGCAAGCTGAGCCGCACATGACCAGCCCGGGCCCGCGGCCGGGCCGGGGCGCCCATCCCGGCCGGCGGGGACGCGGAGGACGAGGCACAACGGTCCGCCGCGGAGAAAGCACTGGCCGCCGCGGAAGAGCAGGCCCTGGCCGCCGCCGCGGAGCGGGAACGGCTGGTCTCGCCGCTGGCCGACGCGGACGAGCGGGCCATTGAAGGAGCACTGCGGCCCAAACGGCTCAGCGAGATCATCGGCCAGAACCGGGTCCGCGAGCAGCTGTCCCTGGTGCTGGAGGGCGCGCTGCGGCGGGGCCGGGCCCCGGACCACGTGCTGCTGTCCGGGCCGCCGGGCCTGGGCAAGACCACGTTCGCGATGATCATCGCGGCGGAGCTGGGCGCGCCGCTGCGGATCACCAGCGGGCCGGCCATCGAGCGGGCCGGAGACCTCGCCGCCATCTTGTCCACGCTGGGGGAGCGGGACGTCGTGTTCATCGACGAGATCCACCGGCTGGCCCGCCCCGCCGAGGAGATGCTCTACCTCGCCATGGAGGACTTCCGGGTCAACGTCGTGGTCGGCAAGGGACCAGGCGCGACCGCCATCCCGCTGGAGATCGCCCCGTTCACCCTGGTCGGCGCCACCACCCGGGCCGGGCTGCTGCCCGCCCCGCTGCGCGACCGGTTCGGTTTCACCGCCCGCCTCGACTTCTACGAGCCAGCCGAGCTGGAGATCATCGTCCGCCGGTCAGCCGACCTGCTCGGGGTGGCGCTGCGCGACGACGGCGCGGACGAGATCGCCGGGCGGTCCCGGGGCACCCCGCGGATCGCCAACCGGCTGCTGCGCCGGGTCCGGGACTACGCCGAGGTGCGCGCCGACGGCGTGGTGACCCGTGACCTGGCCCGCGCCGCCCTGGAACTGTACGAGGTGGACGAGGAGGGTCTGGACCGGCTGGACCGCGCGGTGCTCAGCGCCCTGGTGAGCACGTTCGGCGGCGGCCCGGTCGGCTTGTCCACGCTCGCCGTGGCGGTGGGCGAGGAGGCCGAGACGGTAGAGGTGGTCGCCGAGCCGTTCCTGGTCCGGCGGGGCCTGATGAGCAGGACCCCGCGCGGGCGGGTGGCCACCCCGGCGGCCTGGCAGCACCTGGGGCTGGACCCGCCTGAGCCACCTGGCCTGGCCCTGCCGGGCAGCCTGTTCGAGTGACTCTGCTGGCCCGGGGGGACGACCCCCCGCTCCGCTGGCCCGGGGGACTACCCCCGGAACCCCCGGCCCCGCGACAGCCGGCGCGCCTCGCCTCGCTGGCTCTGCCCGAAATGGTCGCGGGGATGTCACGATCAGTCGCCAGAAGCCGTAGCCTGTTGGTGCGCTGCCCGCGCGCCGCTACACTTCGGCAGTTGGTCAACCGCTGCCCGGATGACCACAGATTTCCGGCCCAGCCGGCCGAAAGGTCAGGCACGCGGCCAGGCAGAGCTCATCAACTGGAAGGAAACCCCGCGATGGGGCACATGCATCTTGCAGCAAGCAGTAGCGGTGGCGGCTCGTACACGTTCCTGATCGTCATCGTGGTGCTGTTCGGGCTGCTCTACTTCGTCATGATCAGGCCACAGCGGAACAAGCAGCGCGCGGCTCAGCAGATGCAGAACCAGGTCCAGCCGGGTCAGCGGGTTCGCACCACGGCGGGCATGTACGCCACCGTCGTCGAGGCCGATGCTGACGACGTGCTGCTGGAAGTGGCGCCGGGCGTGCAGATCCGGTTCCTGCGCCGGGCCGTGCTGGACGTCCTGCCGGACGATGACGGCATGGCCGGAACTGATGCGGCGGACCCGACGTTCCATGAGCAGGACAGTCCGGAGGATGTGTCCAGCGAGGTAACCACGGATGACCCGGTGAGCACCACCGAGCACCCCAATGGCACCGAGCACCAGAACGGCTCCGGCCCGGCCAGCACCGCTGACCACACGGCTCAGGACGAGCGCACCGCGGAATAACCGCCTGCCCCGCGCCCAGCGTCGGGCCGGGGGACACGCGAAGCGAAGGACAGACGAGAATTGGCTCCCCCTAGCGGTAACGTTTCCCGGCCCGGCCGGGCGCTGGCCGTCCTGGCCGCGGTGATCGTGTTGCTGTTCCTGGCCATCGTGGGCGGCAACATCGGCTCGCCCGGGCACTGGGGCAAGGACTTCAAGGTCCACCTGGGCCTGGACCTGACCAGCGGCACCACGGTGGCGCTCCGGGCCGAGGCGCCCAAGGGGGTATCCAGCGCGCAGTTCGCGGCGGACATGACCCAGGCCAAGAACATCATGGCCAACCGGGTCAACGGCGCGGGCTTCACCGAGGCGCAGGTCCAGCAGCAGGGCAGTGACATCATCAACGTCGCGGTCCCCGGGGCCGGCAGCCAGAAGGTCGTGAACCTGGTCGGCACGACGGCCCAGCTGCTATTCCGCCAGGTGATCCTCGTGGCGCCGAACAAGGGCGCGACCACACCCGTCGCCACGCCCACGCCCACTCCGTCGGCCAGCGGGTCGGCGTCGGCCACCCCGTCGTCTGGCGCCAGCCCGTCGCCGACGGCGTCCGCGTCGGCCACCTCCTCCGCCAAGACCGGGGCCCTGGGCCGCGGGGCGGCTGGCGGAGCAGGGGCGAAGGAGATGGCCAGCCGGTCTCATGGCCTGACCGCAGCCCACGCCAAGGCGTCCGCCACCCCGTCGGCCTCGGCCTCGGCCAGCGCGAGCCCGTCGGCCAGCGCATCCGCCTCGCCGTCGCCGGCCAGCAGCTCCGGTGTCTCCACCGTGGCCGGGGCCACCGGTGACGCCAGCCTGGTCAGCCCGGCGGTGAAAGCCCAGTTCAACAAGCTGAACTGCGCCGACAAGAACTGGAAGCAAACGGTCGGTTACACCGCGCAGCAGTACAACAACCCGAACATCCAGACCGTCTCGTGCGGCACCGAGAACGGCGTTGCTGGCCAAGTTCGTCCTGGACAAGGCGGCGGTACTGGGCAAGGACGTCAAGTCAGCCAACGCCACCCAGTCAACGTCCAACGTGTACTGGCAGACCAACCTGAACTTCAACTCGGCGGGCGGCAACGCGTTCGGCAAGGTCACCGAGCAGATGTTCAACAAGTACGGCGTGCGCTCCGTGCAGGACCAGCTGGCGGTCGTCCTCGACGGAAACGTGATCTCGTCCCCGGTCATCCAGGGCGCGATCCCCGGCGGGTCGGCTCAGATCACCGGCCAGTTCAGCCAGACCCAGGCGACCAACCTGGCCAACGTGCTGAATTACGGCGCGCTGCCGCTGACCTTCACCAAGGAGTCCGTCCAGTCGATCTCGCCCTCGCTGGGCAGTGACCAGCTTCACGCCGGCCTGCTCGCGGGCGCCATCGGCCTGCTCCTGGTCGTGATCTACTGCTTCCTGTACTACCGGGGCCTGGCCATCGTGGCGGTCTCCAGCCTGATCATCGCGGGAGTCCTGGTCTTCGAGGCCATCGTCCTGCTCGGCAAGTAGCAGGGCCTGGCGCTGGAGCTGTCCGGCGTGGCCGGACTGATCGTGGCCATCGGCATCACCGCGGACTCGTTCGTGGTGTTCTTCGAGCGCTTGCGGGACGAGGTCCGCGACGGCCGGACCCTGCGCACCGCGGTGGAACGCGGCTGGAAACGGGCCCGGCGCACGGTGCTGGTCTCCGACACCGTGTCGTTCCTGGCCGCGGCGCTGCTGTGGTACTTCTCCATCGGTGAGGTCAAGGGCTTCGCCTTCACCCTCGGCCTGACCACGATCATCGACGTCGTGGTGGTCTTCCTGTTCACCAAGCCGATGATCACGCTGCTGGCCCGGACCAAGTTCTTCGGCCAGGGTCACCGCTACTCCGGTCTCGATCCCGCCCGGCTGGGCGCGCGGACACCGTGGCGATCCACCAGGACCACCCGCGTGCGCGCTGGCGCCCCGGCCAAGGAGGCATGATGTCGCGGCTCGGCAACGTCGGCGGCCGCCTGTACCGCGGCGAGGTCTCCTTCGACTTCGTCGGCCGCCAGAAGCTCTGGTACTCGATCTCCGGGCTGATCCTGGTGCTCAGCCTGGTCGGGCTGTTCGCCCGCGGGCTGAACTTCAGCGTGGACTTCAAGGGCGGGTCGGTCATCCAGTTCCCGGCCACCTCGGCCACCTCGCTCATGCAGGTGCAGAACGCGGTCGGCGACACCGGCGACGGCCAGGGCGCCATCGTCCAGCACGTCGGGAGCGGGACCAGCGCCACCTGGCAGGTCCAGACCGGCAAGCTGGACTACTCCCAGGGGCAGGAAGTCCAGTCCACGCTGTCCCGGGAACTGAACGTCCCGCAGAGCCAGATCAGCGTGAACTTCGTGGGGGCCAGCTGGGGGGGACAGATCTCGCAGAAGGCCCTGCAGGCGCTGATCGCGTTCCTCATCGTGATCGTCATCTACCTGTCGATCGCGTTCGAATGGCGGATGGCGGTGGCCGCCCTGATCGCGCTGGTGCACGACATCGTGATCACCGTGGGCATCTACGCGCTGGCCGGGTTCCAGGTCGCCCCGGCCACCGTGATCGGGCTGCTGACGATCCTGGGCTACTCGCTCTACGACACGGTGGTCGTCTTCGACAAGGTCCGGGAGAATACCGCCGGCCTGCTCGGGTCGGCTCGCAGCACCTACAGCCAGGCCGCCAACCTGGCCCTCAACCAGACCCTGGTGCGGTCCATCAACACCTCGATCATCGCGCTGCTGCCGGTGGCCGCGATCCTGTTCATCGGCGGCGGGCTGCTGGGCGCCGGCGAGCTGAACGACCTGGCCCTGGTGCTGTTCGTCGGCATGCTGTCCGGCACCTACTCCTCCATCTTCATCGCCACCCCGGTGCTGGCCGACCTCAAGGAACGCGACCCCCAGTACAAGGCGCTGGCCAAGCGGGTGGCGCAGCGGGCTTCCGGCAGCCGGGCGGCCAAGCGGGCCGGTGCGAAGGCTTCGCGGCCCACCGTGGCGGGCGCGGCGGGTGCGGCCGCGGTGGCGGGGTCGGCCACCGTGCTCGACGACGACACCGACATCCCCGACTCCGACGTCCCTGACGCGGACATCCCCGGTCAGGACCTCGGCGACGCCGGGGCCGGCGAGGACCGGGTAACCGCGGGGCGGGCGGCGCGCCCGGCTCCCGGAGGCCGTCCCGGCCCGCGGCAGCAGCCCCGCCGGAACACCTCCGCCAAACGCCGTCCCGGCGGCAAGAAGAAGCGGCGTTAGATGGTGCAGCCCGCGGAGAGCGGCCCGGACATCGCGGAGCTGGTCAGGTCCCGGATCCGGGACGTCTCCGACTACCCGCAGCCTGGGGTGATGTTCAAGGACATCACCCCGCTGCTCGCCGACGGTGCCGTGTTCGCCGCGGTGGTGAGCGCACTGGCCAGCGGCCATGACGG
This sequence comes from uncultured Actinomycetes bacterium, assembly GCA_963837335.1. Lineage (GTDB taxonomy): Bacteria > Actinomycetota > Actinomycetes > Streptosporangiales > Streptosporangiaceae > RYN-230. The sequence continues at coordinate 40,394 of CAWINS010000081.1, forward strand.
GGTGGGCAAGGTGGCCGGGATCGAGGCCCGCGGGTTCATCCTGGCCGCGCCGGTCGCGATCGCGCTCGGGGCGGGTTTCGTGCCGGTGCGCAAGGCGGGCAAGCTGCCCGGGCCCACCTACGCGCAGAGCTACGACCTGGAGTACGGCAGCGCCACCGTCGAGGTGCACCAGGACGCCTTCGCCCCGGGGGAGCGGGTGCTCATCGTGGACGACGTGCTGGCCACCGGGGGCACCGGCTCGGCCACCGCGGAACTGGTCCGCAAGGCGGGCGCCGAGGTCGCCGCGATCGCGGTGATCATGGAATTGAGCTTCCTCAACGGGCGGTCCCGGCTGCCGGACGCCGCCATCCGGTCACTGCTGGTGGTGTGACAAGGGCTGAGCTCGGTACCTTCCGGATCTTCCGCCGATAGAATGGGGTCTAGGCGGACGTGAGGAGTGCCTGTGGCCGGTGACGTGGCAACGACCGGCGGTGCCGGAGCCGGTGCCACGCATGCCCTCCCGAGCCCGCCCGAGGCGGCGGCGGAGGACACAGTGGCCCCGCCCCCCGCCGAGGCAGGCCCGGCTGAGCTGGACACAGACCTTGAGAGCGCGGGCCAGGAGAGCGCGGCCGACGAGACCGCCGCGGCTCCGGGGCCCCGGTCAGCCAACGGCCGGAGCCCGGCTACCAGCAGGAGCGCGGGAGCCGGGCGCGGCGCGGGGTCAGGACGGGCCGCGCGGCGGCTGGCCCGGCTCGGGGCGACGCGGGGCGGCGGGATCAACCCGGTGCTCGAGCCGATGATCAAAACGGTGCGCGCGACCCACCCCAAGGCCGATGTCCGGCTGATCGAGCACGCCTACGAGGTGGCCGCGCACTGGCACACCGGGCAGAAGCGCAAGAGCGGCGACCCGTACATCACCCATCCGCTCGCCGTGGCCACCATCCTGGCCGAGCTGGGGATGAACCACGAGACGCTGTGCGCGGCCCTGCTGCACGACACGGTGGAAGACACCGACTACGCCCTCGACCAGCTGCGGGCCGATTTCGGGGACGAGATCGCGGCCCTGGTGGACGGGGTCACCAAGCTGGACAAGGTCAAGTACGGCGAGGTCGCCGAGGCCGAGACCGTGCGCAAGATGGTGGTCGCGATGTCCCGGGACATCAGGGTCCTGGTCATCAAGCTCGCCGACCGCCTGCACAACATGCGCACGCTGCGCTATCTCCCCCGGGCGAAGCAGGAGCGCAAGTCGCGTGAGGTGCTGGAGATCTTCGCGCCGCTCGCCCACCGGCTGGGCATGAACACCATCAAGTGGGAACTGGAGGACCTGGCCTTCGCGACGCTGTACCCCAAGCGGTACGACGAGATCGCCCGGCTGGTCTCCGAGCGCGCCCCGCGCCGCGACGTCTTCCTCCAGGAGGTCATCGAGGACGTCTCCACCGACCTGCGTGAGGCCAAGGTCAAGGCGCGGGTGACCGGCCGTCCCAAGCACTACTACTCCGTCTACCAGAAGATGATCGCCCGCAACGTGGGCTTCGACGACATCTACGACCTGGTGGGCATCCGCGTCCTGGTGGATTCGGTCCGCGACTGCTACGCCGCGCTCGGCACCGTGCACGCCCGGTGGAACCCCGTTCCCGGGCGGTTCAAGGACTACATCGCGATGCCCAAGTTCAACATGTACCAGTCGCTGCACACGACCGTGATCGGTCCCGGCGGCAAGCCGGTCGAGCTGCAGATCAGGACGTGGGGCATGCACCGCCGCGCGGAGTACGGCGTGGCCGCGCACTGGAAGTACAAGGAAGAGGTGGCCGGCAGCGGCCGGGGCGGCCGGGACGGCGCCGGCGACATGGCCTGGCTCCGCCAGCTCGTGGACTGGCAGCGCGAGACGGCGGATCCGGCCGAGTTCCTGGAGTCACTCCGGTTCGACCTCGGGGCCGCCGAGGTGTACGTGTTCACCCCGCGGGGCGAGGTCATCGCGCTGCCGCAGGGGGCCACGCCGGTGGACTTCGCCTACGCGATCCACACCGAGGTGGGGCACCGGACCATCGGCGCCCGGGTCAACGGCCGCCTGGTGGCGCTGGAAAGCGCCCTGGATAACGGCGACACCGTCGAGATCTTCACCTCCAAGGCCCAGGACGCCGGGCCGAGCCGCGACTGGCTGCAGTTCGTCAAGAGCGCCCGGGCCCGCAACAAGATCCGGCACTGGTTCTCCAAGGAGCGCCGGGAAGCGGCGACCGAGACCGGCAAGACCGCCATCGCCCGGGCCATGCGCAAGCACGGCCTGCCGCTGCAGCGGCTGGCCACCGGCGACGCGCTGCTCGCCATCGCGACCGAGCTGCACTACCCGGACCTGTCCGCGCTGTACGCGGCGGTGGGGGAAGGCCACGTCAGCGCGCAGTCGGTGGCGTCCAAGCTGGTCCAGTCGGCCGGCGGGATGGCGGGCGCCCAGGAGGACCTGGCCGAGGCGACGCTGCCCACCCGCCCGATATCAACCCGGCCGCTCGGTGATTCCGGGGTCGTGGTGGAAGGCTCCTCCGACGTATGGGCCCGGCTGTCCAAGTGCTGCACCCCGGTGCCCGGCGACGAGATCACCGGGTTCATCACCCGGGGCCACGGGGTGTCGGTGCACCGGGCCGACTGCCTGAACCTGCGCCACCTGCTCGACTCACAGCCCGAGCGGCTGGTGGCGGTGCGCTGGTCGCCCACGGAGGACTCGCTGTTCCTGGTGGCCATCCAGGTGGAGGCGCTGGACCGGACCGGCCTGCTCTCCGACGTGACCCGGACCATCTCCGACCAGCACGTGAACATCCTGTCCGCGTCGGTCACCACGACCCGGGACCGGGTCGCGGTCAGCCGGTTCACGTTCGAGATGGGCGACCCGAAGCACCTGGGTCACGTGCTCCGCGCGGTCCGCGCCATCGACGGCGTCTACGACGTCTACCGCATCACGTGTTAGTCCGGGGGCGCCTGGACCCCCGATCGCCGCTCGCGCCGACGGCTCGGCGAGCACCCGCCTGCGGCGGGCCTCGCCCCCGACAGTTGCGAGTCCGCAGGGTGCGCTCGGCTTCTTCTAGCCAGGACTGGCGGGCGGCGATGGCCTCGGTGGCCTCGGTGGCCGCGCGGGTGTCGCCGCGCTGCTCCGCCTTGGCCCGCCGCTCTTCCAGGCTGGCCAGCGCGGTGCGGATCTGCTCCACGGTGCCCTGGGCCCGGGCCAGCGCCTCGGGGTTGGACCGGCGCCACTGCGCGTCCTCGGCCTTGCGGACCGCGTCCTCGATCCGGCGCAGGCCCTGCTCCAGGCGGTCATGCGCCTCACGGGGAACCGACCCGGCCTGCTCCCAGCGTTCCTGGATGGAGCGCAGCGCGGCCCGGGCGGCCCGCACGTTGGTCACCGGGACCAGCTGGCCGGCCTCCTCCAGCAGCGCGGACTTCACCGCGGCGTGCTCGCGCAGCTCGTTCTCCTTGGCCGAGAACACGTTGGACCGCTCGGCGAAGAACTGATCCTGGGCGGCCTTGAACCGGCCCCAGAGCTCCTCCTCGTCGGTTCGTCCCGCCCGGCCCGCCGCCTTCCAGGCGCGCATCAGGTCCCGGTACGCCGCGGCGGTGGGTCCCCAGTCAGTGGACCCGGCCAGCGCTTCGGCCTCCACGACCAGCTTCTCCTTGGCGGACTTGGCTCCCTCGCGCTCTTCTTCCAGCCCGGCGAAATAGGCCTTGCGCCGCTTGGCGAACGCGTTCCGCGCGGCCGACAGCCGCTTCCACAGCGCGGTCTCCACCGCCCGGTCGGCCCGCGGCGCGGCCTTCCACTCCTCGAGGAGCTGGCGCATCCGCTCTCCGCTGATCTTCCAGTGGGTGGCCTCGGCCGCGATCTGCTCGGCCTCGGCGACGATGCGCTCCTTGTACGTCCGGGCCTCGACCCGGGCCTGCTCGCGGGCGGCCTTGACCTCCTCGCGGCGGCTGTCCACCTGGCCGGTCAGCGCCTCGAGCCGGGTATGCAGCGAGTCGAGGTCACCGACCGCGTTCGCCGTGGCCACCGCCTCCAGCAGCCGGTCGATGGTCGCCCGGGCGCTGCCGGGGGACAGGTCGGTGGTGGAGATGCGCTGCTCGAGCAGGGCGACCTCGGTCTCCAGGCCCTCGTACTTGCGGCGGTAGAAGGCGAGCGCCTCATCCGGGCTGCCCGCCTGCCATGAGCCAACCACCCGCTCGCTCCCGCCGGCACGCACGTAGACCGTACCGTCGTCAGCTACCCTGCCCCACGGATCGTTGGCGGTGCTCACCGCTAACCTCCTGCTCAGCCCTGGGTCCTGGCGGCTTTGCCAGGCTCAGGTCTTCTTGATGGTGACGCTTTCGATAACGACTTTCTCCTTCGGGTGCCCATCCCCGGCCGCATTGGCGTTGTCACTACCCGCCTTGGCCACATTCTGGACGATCCCGAGTCCTTTGACGACCTCGCCGAACGGTGTGTAGCTGGCAGCCAGCTTCGAGTTCTTGTACACGATGAAGAACTGGCTGCCGTTGGTATTGGGGCCAGAGTTGGCCATCGCCACCGTGCCCTGGGTGTACTTGGCCCCGGCCAGGTTCTCGTTAGCGAACTTGTAGCCGGGGCCACCGCTGCCGGTGCCGGTCGGGTCGCCGCACTGCAACACGAACGGGTCGATGGTGGTCAGCCGGTGGCAGTGCGTGCCGTTGAAGTACTTCTTCGCCGCCAGGTACACGAAGGAGTTGACCGTGCAGGTGGCCTTGCTGTTCAGCAGGTCGATGACCACATCGCCCCGGTTGGTGTGGATCGTGGCCTGGTAGGTCGCCTTGTCATCGGGTTTGGCCGGCGGCGTGCCCACGTTCCGGGCGGCGGTCCCGCTGGCCTGGTAGCTGCAGGAGGTGGCGGGTTCCGCCTGGGTGGAGGCGGAGGCGGACGGCGTGGCGGAGGACGTCGCGGACACGGCCGCGGCCTTGCTGCCACCCGGGCCGGCGAACAGGAAGTAGCCGCCCACGCCCAGCCCGACAACCACGCAGCAGATCACGGCCACTATCGTGATCTGGCGTGCCTTCCTGTCCCGTTCGGCGCGCCGCGCCTGCTGGCGCAGCATGCGTTCCCGGGCCAGCTTGCGCTGCCGCTCCTTCTTACCGCTCACCGATCCGTTTCCTCCTGGCTGCCTGTTGCCTGCTTACCAGCGAAACTTCGCGAATGGTACCGGCACCCGTGAGGTCGTGACGCCGCTGTTATCGGTTCGCGGCTGGGCTGAGCAGATCGGTAGCCTGTAGCGGGGGAAGTTGACCCGTGAGTCCGCCCTCTGTCCCGAACGTCCGAAGGAGGTCACCCGTGCTGATTACCGGGTTTCCGGCTGGTTCCTTCGCCGCCAATTGCTACCTGGTGGCCCCGGAGCCCGGCGCGGAGTGCGTGATCATCGACCCCGGGGAAGACGCGGGACGCGGGATCGCGGAAATCGTCGCCGAGCACCGGCTGAAGCCGGTCGCGGTGCTGCTCACCCACGGCCACATCGACCACGTGTGGTCCGTGGCGCCGGTGTGCGGGGCGCGCGGCATCCCGGCCTACATTCACCCGGATGACCGGGCGCTGCTCTCCGACCCGGCCCGGGGCCTGCCCCTGGGCGCGGGCCAGCAGCTGTTCGGTGGCCTGGAGTTCACCGAGCCGGACGACGTCAGGGAACTCACCGACGGGACCGTGCTGAACCTGGCCGGCCTGGAGATCACGGTCGGCCACGCACCCGGGCACACCCCGGGATCGGTGGTGTTCCACTCCGACCCGGCCGTCATGTTCTCCGGTGACCTGCTGTTCGCCGGGTCGATCGGGCGGACCGACCTGCCTGGTGGCGACACCGCCGCCATGATGGACAGCCTGGCCCGGGTCTGCCTGACCCTGCCGGACGAGACCCGGGTGCTGCCCGGCCACGGCCCCGGGACGAGCATCGGCGTCGAACGGGCCAGCAATCAGTTCCTGGTCGCGCTGGAACGAAATACCGGGCTGGGCGGGCCGGGACGATCTACGGGGCTGTAATGGAGAGGCTGAGCAGGAAATGATCCGAACGCATGAGGCGGGCACGCTGCGCGCCGAGCAGGACGGCCAGACGGTGACCCTGGCGGGCTGGGTGGCCCGCCGCCGGGACCACGGCGGGGTCACCTTCATCGACCTGCGGGACGCCAGCGGGATCGTCCAGGTCGTGTTCCGGGACGAGGGTGAGGACGCGCCCGCGCACGCGCTGCGGGCGGAGTTCTGCGTGAAGGTCACCGGGCAGGTGCGCCGCAGGCCGTCCGGCAACGAGAACCCCGAGCTGCCCACCGGCGACATCGAGGTGGCCGCGGACGAGCTGGAGGTGCTCGGCGAGGCGGACCCGCTGCCGTTCCCCATCGACGCCGCCGGCGACCTGAACGAGGAGGTCCGGCTCCGCTATCGCTACCTGGACATGCGGCGTCCCGAGACGGCGTCGGCGCTGCGCGTCCGCTCCGAGGCCACCTACCTGGTCACCGACGTGCTGCGCAGCCACCGGTTCGTGTACGTGGAAACGCCCGACCTGACCCGGTCCACGCCGGAAGGGGCCCGGGACTTCCTGGTGCCGGTGCGGCTGCGCCCCGGCCACTGGTACGCGCTGCCCCAGTCGCCGCAGCTGTTCAAGCAGCTGCTGATGGTCGGCGGCATGGAGCGGTACTGGCAGCTGGCCCGCTGTTTCCGGGACGAGGACTTCCGGGCCGACCGGCAGCCTGAGTTCACCCAGATCGACATCGAGATGAGCTTCATCACCCGGGAAGACGTCGTCGAGGTGGCCGAGGATCTGGTCAGCCGGCTGTGGTCTGAGGTCGCGGGCTACCAGCTGCCCCGCCCCATCCCGCAGATGACCTACGCCGACGCCATGGCCCGGTTCGGTTCGGACAAGCCGGACCTGCGCTTCGGTCTCGAGCTGACCGACCTGACCAGTTATTTCGCGCAGTCCACGTTCCGGGTCTTCCAGGCCCCGTACGTGGGGGCGGTGGTGATGCCCGGCGGTGCCGGGCAGACCCGCCGGGAGCTGGACAACTGGCAGGAATGGGCCCGTGCGCGGGGTGCCCGCGGGCTCGCTTACGTGCTCATCGACGCCTCCGGGGAGGTCTCCGACTCCGGCCCCGTGGCCAAGCACCTGTCGGCGGAGGAGCGTGCCGGGCTGCCGGACGCGGTGGGGGCCGGGCCCGGTGACGGCGTGTTCTTCGCGGCCGGGCCGCCGCAGCAGACCCGGTCCCTGCTCGGCGCGGCCCGGCTGGAGATCGGCCACCGGCTGGGCCTCATCGACCCCGACGCCTGGGCCTTCACCTGGGTGGTCGACGCGCCGATGTTCGAGGAGGACGGGCAGGGCGGCTGGACCGCGGTGCACCACCCGTTCACCGCCCCGCTGCCGGAGTGGGCGGACAAGTTCGCCGACGAGCCCGGGGGTGCGCTGGCGGACGCCTACGACCTGGTCTGCAACGGCAACGAGATCGGCGGCGGCTCGATCCGTATCCACCGGCCCGCCATGCAGCAGAAGGTGTTCGACGTCATCGGGCTGTCCCGGGAGGAGGCCAGGTCGCAGTTCGGCTTCCTGCTCGACGCGCTGCACTACGGGCCGCCGCCGCATGGCGGCATCGCGTTCGGCTGGGACCGCCTCATCATGCTGCTGGCCATGCGGGACACGATCCGCGACGTGATCGCCTTCCCCAAGGCGGCGTCCGGCGCGGACCCGCTCACCGGGGCGCCCACGCCGATCACGCCCGAGCAGCGGCGGGAGGCGGGCATCGACGTCATCGTGCCGCCGGGCGGCGAGACCCCGGATCCCGATCCCCGGAACCTGACCGCCCGGCCCTGACGCGCGGCCCTGGCGGCTGGCCGTGACCGCCCGGCCCTGGCGCGGTGCGGGCCATGCCAGGCTGGCGGATAGTGTCGGGGTGTGGTACGGGCAGGCAGCGCCGACGGCGGCCAGGCGGACAGCCTGTTCGACGCGGCCGGGGAAGAAGCGGCGCGGGCGGCGGCCCCGCTCGCGGTGCGGATGCGCCCGCGCACCCTGGACGAGGTGGTCGGCCAGCGGCACCTGACCGGTGAGGGGACGCCGCTGCGCAAGCTGGCCGAGAACGACGCGGGCATGTCCGTGGTGCTGTGGGGCCCGCCGGGCACCGGCAAGACCACCCTGGCCCACGTCATCAGCCAGGTCACCAGCAGGCGCTTCACCGAGCTGTCCGCGGTCACCGCGGGCGTCAAGGACGTGCGCGCGGCGATCGAGAACGCCCGGCGCGAGCTGGGCCTCAGCGGGACCCAGACGGTGCTGTTCATCGACGAGGTGCACCGCTTCAACAAGGCGCAGCAGGACGCCCTGCTGCCCGCCGTGGAGAACCGGTGGGTCTCGTTCATCGGCGCCACCACCGAGAACCCGTCGTTTTCCGTGGTCGGGCCGCTGCTGTCCCGGTCGCTGCTGCTCACCCTGGAGCCGCTCAGCGACGAGGACATGCGGGCCGTGATCAGCCGCGCGCTGGCCGACGAGCGCGGCCTGGGCGGCTCGGTCAGCCTCGACGACCAGGCCCTGGACCACCTGATCCGGCTGGCCAGCGGGGACGCCCGGCGGGCGCTCACCTACCTGGAGTCGGCCGCGCTCGGCCTGCGCCGGGGCGCCATCATCGACACCGTCGTCCTGGCCCGGGCGGTGGACCGCGCCGCGGTCCGCTACGACCGTGACGGCGACCAGCACTACGACGTGATCAGCGCGTTCATCAAGAGCATCCGGGGCAGTGACGCTGACGCCGCGGTTCACTATCTGGCCCGGATGATCGAGGCGGGCGAGGACCCGCGGTTCATCGCCCGGCGGCTGATCGTGCACGCCAGCGAGGACGTCGGGATGGCCGACCCGTCCGCGCTGGGCGTGGCGATCGCCGCGGCCCAGGCCGTCGAGTTCGTCGGCCTGCCTGAGGCCCGGATCAACCTGACCCAGGCCACCATCCACCTGGCGCTGGCCCCGAAATCCAATTCCGTGATCAAGGCGATCGGCGCGGCCGCCGCGGACATCCGGGCCGGGATGGCCGGGCCGGTGCCCGCGCACCTGCGGGACGCGCACTACCCGGGAGCGGCCCGGCTCGGCCACGGCCAGGGCTACGCCTACCCGCATGACTACGCCGAGGGCGTGGTCACGCAGCAGTACGCTCCGGATTCGCTGGCCAGCCGCACCTACTATGAGCCGTCACGGCACGGTGCCGAGGCGCGGTACGCGGACCGCTCCGAGCGGATCAAGGCGATCCTGGGCCGCGCCCAACCCGACGAGCAGAGCCAACCGGACGGACCGAGTCCGGGCGGCCAGAGCCCCGAGGGGCAGAACCCGGGCGGGCAGAACCCCGATGGGCAGAACCCCGACGGGCAGAACCCGGGCGGCCCCCGCCGGGGCGGGCCCGGCCAGGACGGTTCCTGACCCGGCTGGCTCCTGGTCCGGGGAACCCCGCCGCCCGGGCCGTTCAGTCGCGCGATGCGAAGGCCGCCCGGGAGATAAGGTCAGGCAGATGAAGGAGCAGGCATGCTGAACGCGGTATGGGTGGCGGTCATCATCGCCGCCGCGTGCTGGGCGGTCCTGGTGGCCGCCGCGGTCTACGTGCTGATCAAGCTGGCCAGGCTGATCACCCAGACGTCCGCGGCCGTATCCGGGCTGCGGGAAGACAGCGACGCGGTGATCGCACGCGCGCACGCCACGATCGACGCCACCGCCGGGCAGCTGAACCGGACCGACGAGATCACCGCCAGCATGGACCAGGTGGCCGCGGGGATGGCCGAGCTCACCGGCCGGGTGACCGCGCTCGCGCCGCTGGCCCGGCTCGCGGCCGCTACCTCCGGCACCAGGCTCGCCCGCGTCTCGGCCTTCGTGTACGGCGTGCGGCACGCCGCGGAGCTGCGGGCCACAGCTGGCGAGGCGAGGCGCGCCGGAGGCGTGTCCTCTCCGAACCAGCTGTCGCGGGGGGTTCCGGGGGGTCGTCCCCCCGGGCCAGCAGAGCCGGCGGGCCAGGTACGCTCCGCCGAACGCTCGGGGGCCCGGTCATGATCCGCAGGCTGTTCTGGCTCTCGCTCGGCGCGGCGGTCGGGATCTCCGGCTACCGCCGGGTTACCGCCGCGGCCCGGGTTATCATGCCCGCCCCGCGAGCCCGGGAGCTGGCCCGGTTCGCCGGGGATGTGCGTGAGGGCATGGACATCTACCGCCAGCGCCAGCTACAGACGTCACGTCCCGCCCTCGAGGGGCGCACCGACCATGAAGAGGATGGCCGTTGATGGAGTCGGCAGAGATCGCCCGCCGTTTCCTTACCTATTTCTCCGAGCGCGGGCACACCGTGGTCCCGTCGGCGTCGCTGATCGCCGATGACCCCACCCTGCTCCTGGTCAACGCGGGGATGCAGCCTTTCAAGCCGTACTTCCTCGGCCAGGTCGAACCGCCCTTCAAGCGGGCCACCAGCTGCCAGAAGTGCGTGCGCACGCCGGACATCGAAGAGGTCGGCAAGACCACCAGGCACGGCACCTTCTTCCAGATGCTGGGCAACTTCTCCTTCGGTGACTACTTCAAGGACCAGGCCATCCCGTTCGCCTGGGAACTGCTCACCACGCCGGAGCGCGACGGCGGCTTCGGGTTCCCCGAGGACCGGCTGTGGGCCACCGTGTACCACGACGACGATGAGGCGGCCCGCATCTGGCGGGACGTGGTCGGCGTCCCGGAGAGCCGCATCCAGCGCCGGGGGATGGCGGACAACTACTGGTCCATGGGCGTGCCCGGGCCGTGCGGCCCCTGCTCGGAGATCTACTACGACCGGGGACCCGACTACGGGCGGGAGGGCGGCCCGGTCGCCGACGAGGAGCGCTACCTCGAGGTGTGGAACCTCGTCTTCATGCAGTACCTGCGCGGTGAGGGAGCGGGCAAGGAGGGCTGGCCCATCCTGGGTGAGCTGCCCTCCCGCAACATCGACACCGGCATGGGCCTGGAGCGGATGGCCGCCATCCTGCAGGGCGTGGACAACATCTACGAGGTCGACACGCTGTGGAAGGTACTCGACCGGGCCGCGGAGCTGACCGAGCAGAAGTACGGCCGTGACCACCGGGTGGACGTAGCCCTGCGGGTGGTCGCCGACCACGTGCGGACCGCGGTGATGCTGGTGGCCGACGGGGTGCTGCCCTCCAACGAGGGGCGCGGCTATGTGCTGCGCCGGATCCTGCGCCGCAGCGTCTACAACCTCCGGCTGCTGGCCGGCGGGCAGCGCGGCGGCGGCAGCGAGGGCCGCTACCTGCACGAGCTGGCCGGAACCGCGCTGGCGGCCATGGCCGACCTGTACCCGGAGCTGATCGAGGCGACGCCACGGGTACTCGGCGTGATCGACGCCGAGGAGTCCACGTTCCTGTCCACCCTGCGCACCGGCTCAGCGATCTTCGATGCCGCGGTGGGCGAGAGCAAGCGGCGGGGGGCCGCCGTGCTGTCGGGCGAGCAGGCCTTCCAGCTGCACGACACCTACGGCTTCCCGATCGACCTGACCCTGGAGATGGCCAGCGAGCAAGGCCTCCAGGTGGACGAGGAAGGCTTCCGGCGGCTGATGGCGGAGCAGCGCCAGCGGGCCAAGGCCGATTCCCTGGAGAAGAAGACCGGGAACGCGGACATCTCCGTGTTCGCCGGCCTGCTGGCCAAGTCCGGGCCGGTCATCTTCACCGGGTACGACGAGATCTCCGGCGAGGCCACGGTGACCGGGCTGCTGGCCGGCGGGGTCAGCGTCCCCGCGGCGGGCGCGGGCACCGAGGTCGAGGTCATCCTGGACCGGACCCCGTTCTACGCCCAGGGTGGCGGCCAGCTCGCGGACAGCGGGGTGATCCGGGTGGCCAGCGCCCCCGGCGCGGCCGGCGGCGAGGTGGAGGTCCGCGACGTGCAGACCCCCGTGCCCGGGCTGATCGTGCACCGGGGCGTGGTCACCTCCGGGGAAGTGGTGGTCGGCGCGGCCGCCGAGGCGGAGATCGACACCGGGCGGCGCCGGGCCATCTCCCGCTCGCACACCGCCACCCACATGGTGCACCGCGCGATCCGCGGCGCCCTCGGCGACGCCGCGGCCCAGGCCGGGTCGGAGAACTCACCCGGCCGCCTCCGCTTCGACTTCACCGCCGCGGGAGCCGTCCCGCCGGCTGTGCTGCGCGACGTGGAGGACGAGGTCAACACGGTCCTGATCGACGACCTCGCGGTCCGGGCGTTCGTCACGCCCATCGATGAGGCGCGGTCCATGGGCGCGATCGCCCTGTTCGGGGAGAAGTACGGCGACGAGGTCCGCGTGGTCGAGGTCGGCGACTACTCCCGCGAACTGTGCGGGGGCACCCACGTGGCCCACTCCGGCCAGCTCGGGCTGATCAAGATTCTCGGCGAGTCGTCCATCGGCACCGGCGTGCGCCGGGTGGAGGCGCTGGTCGGCACCGACGCCTTCCGCTACCTGGCCCGGGAAAGCGTCCTGGTCAGCCAGCTGACCGAGCAGCTCAAAACACGCCGCGAAGATCTGCCGGACCGGATCGCCTCGCTGGTCAGCCGCGTCCGGGAGGCCGAGCGTGACCTGGACCGGCTGCGCAGCGCACAGATCCTGGGCGGTGCGGCCGAGCTGGCCGGCCAGGCTGAGGAGGCGGGCCCGGTCGCGCTCGTCGCGCACCAGGTCCCGGACGGCACGACCGCGGACGATATCCGCAAGCTCGCCCTGGATGTGCGGGGCCGGTTCCCGCAGCAGCGACCCGCTGTGGTGGTGGTCGCGGGAGTACCGGCGGACCGGCCCGCGGTCGTGGTCACGGTCAACGAAGCCGCCCGGGCGCTGGGCCTGGCCGCCGGGGCGCTGGTCCGCAGCGCGGCCCAGGCCCTGGGCGGGGGCGGCGGCGGCCGTGATGACATCGCCCAGGGCGGCGGCGCGCCGCAGGGCGACCAGGCCAGCCAGGCCATCTCCAGTGCATTTGAGGCGGTTCGTGCGGTTGTAAGAGACATGGCATGATCCCGTGGCGTACGGTTAAACCGTGCTGCAGCCAACCCGTTGCGCGAACGAGACCGCAGGGCTTCGGAGCTCGCGCTTGAGGACTGGCGTGCGACTCGGCATCGACCCTGGATCAGCCCGGATCGGCGTGGCCCGCTGCGATCCTGATGGCCTGCTGGCCAGCCCGCTGGCCACCGTCGCGCGCGGTCCCGGTGACCTGGATCGCCTGGTCCAGATCGTGCTGGAGCACGAGGCCATCGAGGTGATCGTCGGCCTGCCGACCAGCCTGTCCGGACGTGAGGGCGCCGCGGCCGCCGCGGCCCGGACGTTCGCGGACGCCCTGGCCGGCCGCCTGGTGCCGATCCCGGTGCGACTGGTGGACGAGCGGTTTACCACCGTCCTGGCTCACGAGGCGCTGCGCCAGGGGGGCAAGGGCGGACGGGCCCGGCGGCAGGTGGTGGACCAGGCGGCCGCCGCCCTGCTGCTGCAGGGCGCCCTGGACGCGGAGCGGGCCGCGGGACGGCCTCCCGGCGAGATCGTTCCGCCCGGCCCCGGGACGGAAGGGTGAGCCGGCACGGGCGCGGCGGGACCCAGGGAGACGACGACCAGTGGGGGCCGGGGGACTACCCCCCGCAAGACGCCGACGAGCCCTTTGCCCCGTTCGGCCCCGGTGACCACGGCCAGGGCCGGCGTGACTGGTCGCGCAACCCCATCGCGACCGCCGACACGGGAGACTTCCCGGTAGCGGACTCAAGCCTGCCTCCCGCCTCCTACCCGCGGGAGCCGGGCGGCCGCCCGGGTGAGGCATTCGACTGGGGCCCCGACCCGCTGGGTCTCGATTCGCGCGGTTCCGACCGGCGAGGCGGCGGTTTCGATCGGCAGGGCGGGTCCAGCCAGCCCGGCGGCTACGGCCAGCCCGGCGGGTACGGCCAGCCCGGTGGCTACGACCAGCCCGGTGGGTACGACCAGCCTGGCGGCTACGGCCAGCCCGGCGGGTACGACCAGCGCGCCGGCGGCCAGGCTGACCGGGCGCCTCAGCCCGAGCCCATGGCCCCCGACCGGTGGGCCCCGCAGTCCTGGGAGCCCCCGTCCTGGGAACGGGCGTCCTGGGACTCAGCGTCGGCCGGACCGGCTGGCTGGGTTAACCCGCCCGGGTCCGCCCCGGACTGGTCGGGGCACGGTGATCCGCACGGCGTGGCGCCAGGCAGCTACGACGACCCGCGGGCCGGGGAACTCCCGCCGCTGCCCCCGGGCGCGATGCCAGGACCCGGGCATCCTTCCGGCCCGCTGCCGCCACTGCCGGAGTCTGACTACCTGTGGGGTGAACCGCCGTCTGACCCGCCGCCCCCGGCGGGCCGCCGGTCCCGGCGTGACCAGGACCAGTCCCGCCGTCAGTCCCGCCACGACGGCCCGCCCGCCGCGGCCGGGTCTGGTTCCGGCGGCTACCAGACCGGCCCGGTCGGCTACTCAGAAGGCCCGGCTGGCTACCCCGACGACCCCGCTGGCTACCTGGACAATCCGGCTGGCTACCCGCCGGAGCAGGACGAACCGGCGGACCGTCCGGGCCGGTCCGGCCGGGGCCGCCGCCGCCGTGGCGCCCAACCAGATGTCGGCCGGGCTCATCCGGGGTATGAGGGCTACGTGGATGACCCGCGTGACCTGGACATGACCCCGGATCAGGGGCAGGAATCCCCGGACCACGCCCCCTCGGGGGGCTGGTACCCGGACGAGGAAGAGCCGCACCCCTGGACCGGGGACGCCGTGGGCAGTGACCTGCTGCCCGGGCTGGACCCGGAGCAGGGATCCCGCGGAGGCACCGGCGGGGGATCCGGCGGCAAAGCCCGCAAGAAGGGGCGCAGGCGCGTCCGGATCATCCTGCTCGCCATCCTGACCGTCTTCGTCCTGCTCATCGTGGCCGCCGGGGGAGTCGGCTACCACTACTACAAGACGTACATCGACCCGCCGGACTTCTCCGGTCCGGGCACCGGCACCGTGGTGGTCCAGATCAAGCCAGGCCAGTTCGCCGACCAGATCGGCCTCACCCTGGCCAGCGACGGCGTGGTGGCCAGCGCGCGGGCCTTCTCCAACGCGGCCAAGGCCAGCCCTCAGGGCAACGCGCTCGAGCCGGGCTACTACCGGGTGCACAAGCACATGAAGGCCTCGCTGGCCCTGGCCCTGCTGCTCAAGCCGACGTCACGAGAGCAGACCAAGGTCACGGTCATAGAGGGGTCCCGGGTCGCGCAGATCATCGCGCTGCTGGGCCAGAAGACCGGGAACCTCAAGGGGTACGAGCAGGCCATCGCGCATCCCGCCGCTCTCGGCCTGCCGGCCTTCGCCAACGGCAAGCCAGAGGGGTACCTGTTCCCGGCCACCTACCCGGTCCAGCCGAACACGCCGCCGGCCGCCGTGCTCAAGGGCATGGTGAGCCAGTTCAAGGCGTACGCGCAGAGAACCGGGCTCCAGGCCGCCGCGGCGCGCGGCCAGGAGACGCAGGCTGCGGTCATCACCGTGGCGAGCCTGCTCGAGGCCGAGGGCAGGCCGCCGGACTTCCGCAAGATCGCCGAAGTCATCTACAACCGGCTCAACATGCACATGAATCTGCAGCTGGACACGACCGTCCTGTATGGGATGTCGCTCGCGCACAAGAAGAGCAACTTCAGCACCAGCTTCCCGTCCCCGTACAACACCTACCTGCACGCGGGCCTGCCCCCGGGGCCGATCGACAACCCCGGGAGCGCGGCTATCCAGGCCGCGTTGCACCCGTCGCATGGCAACCTGCTGTACTTCCTGACCATCAACTCGACCAGCGGGAAGACCCTGTTCTTCACTAACGCGACAGCCTTCAACGCCGCAGTGGCCAAGTACGGCTCCCAGGGCGGGGGCACCGGCTCCCGCACCGGTTCGGGCTGAACGCCGGGATCATGAAAGCCGCGGTCCTCGGCTCTCCGATCGCTCACTCACTGTCGCCGGTCCTGCACCGTGCGGGGTACCAGGCGCTGGGCCTGGAGGGCTGGGCCTACCAGGCGATCGAGTGCGATGAGGCCGGCCTGCCCGGGCTGATCGGGCGGTGCGGGCCGGACTGGGCCGGGCTGTCCCTGACCATGCCGCTCAAGCGCGCCGTGCTGCCGCTCCTCGACGAAGCCGGGCCACTGGTGTCCGAGGTCGGCGCGGCCAACACCGTGATCTTCGACGCCGGCCGCCGCCAGGGTCACAACACCGACGTCCCGGGCATGATCGCGGCGCTGGCCGAGAGCCTGCCGCCCGCGGCGGAGGGCCGCCCGGAATCGCTCGCGCCGCTGGCCCGCGGCGGTGATCCCGCGGCGCTCATCCTGGGCGCGGGCGCGACCGCCTGCTCCGCACTGGCCGCGGTCCGCGGGCTCGGCCTCACCGAGGCCACGGTGGCCGTCCGCGACCCGCGGCGGGCCGCTACCCTGCAGGCCGCCGCGGACCGGCTCGGCGTGACCGTCCGGCTCGCGTCGTTTGACGACCCGGGAGTCACCACTCCCGGTCTGCTCATCTCCACCGCTCCGGCCGGGGCGGCCGATACCTATTCCCAACGGATCGAGGCCGGTGTACTCACCCCGCGCTGGGTCCTCGACGTGGTGTACCACCCGTGGCCGACCCGGCTGGCCACCGCGGCCGAACGATCCGGGGCGCCCGTGGCCGGCGGGTTCGCGCTCCTGCTGCACCAGGCCGCCCGGCAGTTCGAGCTGATGACAGGCAAGCCCGCGCCGCTTGAGGCGATGCGGGCCGCCGGCCTCGCCGCCCTGCCCGGGCGCCCGTAGTCTCAGTGGGAAATCACGCCGGCGGGTAAGCGGAGCCGGGCCCGTAGTCTCAGTGGGAAATCACGCCGGCGGGTAAGCAGAGCCGGGCCCGTAGGCCCGGCGGGGCAAGCACCGCCTGGAATACCCAGCGGGCCTGGATTGCTGTTACTCTTACCAGACGACCAGCCTGGCATTCGCGTGCCGGGCGTGTAAGCGGAGGACCACCTCCCACCTGGCCGGCCTTTGGCTGGCGGGTAAGGCTGCCGGCTTCCGGGCCGGCGAGCCAGGCCGGGCGAGCGATCCCGAACCTGAACTGGAACGGGCCGCTGTCAGTCCGGGCGGTCGCGTCCGTGGCGAGGGCTGTGTTCTCGTCGGGAGGTGCGGCTTTGGTGGGCTCCGCGTGCACTCGATGCGGGGCCTTTTTTCATGCGGCGGGCAGATCCGCCGCACACCCGGGGCCCGTGGACATGGTCGCAGCGCACCCGCCCGGGCACCCGGCCCAGGCGGTGGAATAGACCCATGGAGGTCACATCAGCGCCGAACCCCGTATCAACGATCGGATCCGCGTACCCGAAGTGCGGCTCGTTGGCCCTAACGGCGAGCAGGTCGGGATCGTTGCCCTGAACGATGCGCTCCGGCTGGCCCAGGAAGCGGACCTCGACTTGGTGGAAGTCGCGCCCACGGCGCGTCCGCCCGTCTGCAAGCTCATGGACTACGGCAAGTTCAAGTACGAGTCCGCGCTCAAGGCCAGGGAATCGCGCAAGAACCAGGCGCAGACGGTCATCAAGGAGATCAAGCTCCGGCCGAAGATCGACCCGCACGACTACGGGACCAAGAAGGGTCACGTTGAGCGGTTCCTCAAGCAGGGCGACAAGGTCAAGGTAACGATCATGTTCAGGGGGCGTGAGCAGTCCCGGCCGGAACTCGGGTTCCGCCTGCTGCAGCGCCTGGCCGGCGATGTGGAGGAGCTCGGCTTCGTGGAAGCCCAGCCCAAGCAGGACGGCCGCAACATGATCATGGTGATCGGCCCGCACCGGAAGAAGAGCGAGTCCAAGGCGGAGCGCTCGTCACGGGAGGCCGAAGAAGAGGCGGAGGCAGTGGCAGCACGTCCGGTGCCACGGCAGCGCCGCCCCGCGGCCGCCCCGGCCTCCGCGCAGGCCCGCCCGGCCGGCCCGGCGGCCGGTGACGACGGTGCCGGCCAGGCAGGAGCCTGACCCGGGCACCGCGTAGCTCGCCTAGCCTTGAGCGGCACGGGCACGACCGCAAGCGGCGTGCCCCGGCCGCGCATGACAACCGTGCCCTCAGGCACACATGAAGATGGAGACGACGGCCACCATGCCGAAGATGAAGACGCACAGCGGTACCGCCAAGCGGTTCCGGATCACCGGCGGCGGCAAGGTAATGCGCCGCCGCGCCAATATGAACCACCTGCTGGAGCACAAGGCCAGCAAGCGGACCCGGCGGCTGGGCAAAGAGCTGGTGGTTGACGCCGCAGACACGAAGAAGGTCAAGAAGATGCTGGGGAAGTAGCCCAGCCCGCCTCCAGGGAGATATGAAATGGCACGCGTGAAGCGGGCGGTCAACGCCCACAAGAAGCGCAGGGTCGTCCTTGAGCGGGCGAGCGGCTACCGTGGCCAGCGGTCACGGCTGTACCGCAAGGCCAAGGAGCAGGTCCTCCACTCGATGACGTACGCCTACCGGGACCGCAAGGACCGGAAGGGCGATTTCCGCCGGCTGTGGATCCAGCGAATCAACGCTGCCGCCCGCGCGGACGGCATTACCTACAATCGCTTCATCCAGGGGCTCCGGCTCGCGGAGGTCGAAGTGGACCGCCGGATGCTCGCCGAGCTCGCGGTCAGCGACCCGGCGTCGTTCTCCGCGCTGGTCGAGGTAGCCAAGGCCGCGCTGGCCGAGGCAACTCCGGACGCCGACACCGCGGCGGCCTGAGGCCCTCGTGGCCCGGGTCGCAGGGGCCTGCGGCTGATGCCGCTGACCGGCGCCGCATGATGCTGCCCGTCGGCGCCGAGCTCACCAGCATCCGCTCACCGCGGGTCAAGGCCGCCCGCCAGCTGGCCAAGCGCGCGCTCCGGCAGCGGGCCAGGGAGTTCCTGGCTGAGGGGCCGCAGGCGGTGGGCGAGGCGCTGGCGGCGGGCGGCGTGGTGACCCAGCTGTTCGTGACGGCCGCCGCGCAAGCCCGCTACGCCAGCCTTATCGGGCTCGCTGCCGGGCAGGGTGCGGACGTGCACGCGGTGAGCGGCGAAGTCATGACCGAGCTGGCCCAGACCATCACCCCGCAGGGGGTGCTGGCCGTGTGCCGGTTCATCGACGTGCGCCTCGACCAGCTGACCGCGGGCCAGCCTCGGCTGGCGGTGGTCCTGGCCAACGTGCGGGACCCCGGCAATGCTGGCACCGTCCTGCGCACCGCTGACGCGGCAGGCGCGGGCGGGGTCATCTTCGCCGGATCGTCGGTGGACCCGTACAACAGCAAGTGCGTCCGCGCGTCCGCCGGAAGCCTGTTCCACCTTCCGGTGGTGACCGGCCCGCCGGTGGCGGACGCGGTGCGCGCCTTGCGCGAGCGCGGCCTGCGGGTGCTCGCGGCGGACGGCGGGGCTGGCACCACCCTGGACGACCTGCAGTCGGCCGGGCTGCTCAGCCAGCCCACCGCCTGGCTGTTCGGCAACGAGGCCTGGGGGCTGCCCGGTGACGTCCTCGGCCTGGCCGACGACGCGGTGGCCGTGCCCATCTACGGCCGGGCCGAGAGCCTGAACCTGGCCGCCGCGGCGGCGGTATGCCTCTACGCCTCGGCCCGCGCGCAGGTGCCATCGGCGCGGGCCGGCGGCCCGCGGCAATCCTGACGGAGCTGTGACGTCCCCCGAACAGCCCGCCCTGGGGGCTGCCGCAGCACGCGGCGCAGGCGCTAGAGTCTGATCACGTTGCGTCATTCACGGGAACTCAACCCAGGAGCCGGACGGAGGCGGCGGTCAAGTGGACAGGTTCAGGCCCGACCCGGCGGTCGCCGCCCTGGCGAGCGTGCCCGCTGGCCAGGTCGTGGCGTCGGGCGGACTGGTCTGCGCCGATGACCTGCCCGACGGGCTCGTGGTAGCCGATCACCTCGGCCGGATCGTGGTGTTCAACCAGGCCGCTGCCCGGCTGACCGGGATCGCCGCGCTGAACGCGCTGGGCCGGGACGTCCGGCAGGTGCTTCCGCTGCGTGACTCCGAGGATCGCAGCTGGTGGGCGTGCGTCGACCCATACCGGGGGCTGTCCACCCGCACCCGTCATCCAGAACTGCCGCTCTACCTGCCCGGCGGCGCCGAGTTCCTGGTCACCATGGGGTACGTGCGGGTGCCGCGCTGTGCGCCGGGCACCGGGCCGGACTGGCCCGGCCCGGTCCAGCCGGGTGACGTCCAGCGCATCGCCATCAGCCTGCGCGGCACGCAGCAGCGGATCCGCCTGGAGCGCACCCGCGCGGACCTGGTCTCCACCGTCGCTCACGAGCTGCGGTCCCCGCTGACCAGCGTGAAAGGCTTCACCGCCACCCTGCTGGCCAAATGGACGCGGTTCACCGACGACCAGAAGCGGGTGATGCTGGAGACGGTCAATGCCGACGCGGACCGGGTGACCCGGCTCATCACCGAGCTGCTGGACGTATCCCGGATCGAGGCCGGCCGCATCGAGGTGCACCGCCAGCTGGTGGACATCGGGCAGCGCGCGGAGAAGATCGTCGCGGGCCGGATCGCCGCCGGTGACCCGCCGGACCGCTTCCGGATCGTGGCCACCGAGGAGTTGCCGGAGACCTGGCTCGACGCGGACAAGGTCGACCAGATCCTCGGCAACCTCGTCGAGAACGCGGTCCGGCACGGGGCTGGTACCGTGACGATTGTGATACAGCCGGTGGACGACC
Source organism: uncultured Actinomycetes bacterium (assembly GCA_963837335.1). Lineage (GTDB taxonomy): Bacteria > Actinomycetota > Actinomycetes > Streptosporangiales > Streptosporangiaceae > RYN-230. Next base: position 60,992 of record CAWINS010000081.1, read on the forward strand.
TTCCTGCCCGGGCGCTGAACCGCGCGGGTAGTGCCGGCCCGGTGAACGGTTCCGTTATTGGTCATGGTTCTGCTGGCGGTTCTGCCGGGACACCGGTGGTTGCGGTTGCGGTGCGCGACGAGGGTGACGGGGTGCCGCCTGAGCTGGTGCCGCGGATTTTCCGGCAGTTCTGGCGGGCCAAGCGCCGTGGCGGTGCCGGGCTCGGCCTGTACATCGTGAAGGGCCTGGTCGAAGCGCATGGGGGGACGATCACCGTGCAGCGTGCGCCCGGTGGCGGCGCCGAGTTCCGATTTACCATGCCCGCCGGGCTGCCCGACTTCGGGTAGGCGGGGGGCGCAATGCGGCGGCCCGGGGCATGACCCCGGCCGGCGGGCCCGGTGGCCCGCAGCCCGCTGCTCCGCGACCCGCCCCGGTGGGCCCCTGGCCAGGTCACGGCCGAGCCGCGCCCAGCCGTTCGCGATAAAGGGCGCAAGCCCCAACCGACTTTCCCTTTCCTAACCCGGCGCAGGAAGCAGGACGATGTCCGCACCAAATAAGCAGTACGACCCCGTGGAGGTGGCGAGCTTGTCTCCGGGGGAGGTCTCCCGCATGCGGGACGAGGCGCTCGCCGCCGTCGCCGCGGCGACGACACTCGATGAGCTCAAGGCCGCCCGGCTGGCGCACGCCGGGGACCGCTCGCCGTTGCGCCTGGCCAACGCCGAGATCGGCGCCCTTCCCCCGGAGGCGCGGGCCGAGGCCGGCAAGCGCATCGGCGCCACGATGCGCGAGGTCAACGAGGCGCTCACGACCCGGCAGCGGGTCCTGGAGGAGGAACGCGACCAGCGCGTCCTGATCGAGGAGGCCGTTGACGTCACGCTGCCCTGGGGCCACCAGCCCCGGGGGGCCAGGCACCCGGTCACCACGGTCAGCGAGCGGCTGTCCGATGTGTTCGTGTCCATGGGTTACGAGGTCGCCGAAGGCCCCGAGATCGAAGACGAGTGGTACAACTTCGACGCGCTCAACTTCCCGCCCGACCATCCGGCCCGGGAGATGCAGGACACGCTGTTCGTGGCCGGGCCGGACGGCACCGGGCACTCGGGCATGGTGCTGCGGACCCACACCTCGCCGGTCCAGATCCGGGCCATGCTCACCCGGCCACTCCCGTTGTACGTGGTCAGCCCGGGCCAGTGCTACCGCAACGAGGCCCAGGACGCCACGCACAGCCCGGTCTTCCACCAGATCGAGTGCCTGGCCGTGGACGAGGGACTGACCATGGCCGACCTGCGCGGGGCGGTGCAGGCCTTCGTGGACGCCATGTTCGGTGAGGGACTGCGCACCCGGCTGCGGCCGGATTACTTCCCGTTCACCGAGCCGTCCGCCGACGTCTCCATGGAGTGCCACGTCTGCCGGGGCGCGTCGACCAGGCCGGGCGGGACGCCCTGCCGGGTGTGCCGGTCCCAGGGCTGGATCGAGCTGGCCGGCTGCGGCATGGTCAACCCGAAGGTGCTCATCGCGTGCGGCATCGACCCGGACCGCTACAGCGGCTTCGCGTTCGGCCTCGGCATCGAGCGGGCCCTGATGGTCCGGCACGGCGTGACCGACATCAGGGACACCCTCGAGGGCGACGTCCGGTTCAGCCGGGCATTCGGGGTGGAGGCCTGATGCGCGTCTCATTGAACTGGGTGCTCGAGGTGGCCGGCGTGGACACCGGCACCGATCCGGCGGAGGTGGCCCGCCGCCTCACCGCGGCGGGCCTGGAAGTCGAGTCGGTCGAGCAGGTCGGGCACGACATCTCCGGGGTCGTGGTCGCCGAGGTGACCGAGATCGAGGAACTCACCGGGTTCAAGAAGCCGGTCCGGTACTGCCAGGTGGACACGGGCAGTGGCGAGCCGCGCGGTGTCGTCTGCGGCGCGGTCAACTTCGCGGTCGGGGACCGGGTGCCGCTGGCCCTGCCCGGGGCCCGGCTGCCCGGCGGTTTCGAGATCGGCGCCCGCAAGACCTACGGGCACATCTCGGAGGGGATGATCTGCTCCGCCTCCGAGCTCGGCATCGGTGACGATCATTCCGGCATCCTGGTGCTGTCGCCGGACGCCCCGCTGGGTGCGGACTTCGTGCAGTACGCCGGGCTCGACGATCACGTGCTCGATATCGCGGTCACCCCGGACCGGGGCTACGCGCTCTCGGTCCGCGGCGTATCCCGGGAGCTGGCCACGTCCTACGGGGTACGGTTCACCGACCCGGCCGACGCGGACCTGCCGCCCGACTTCGCCGCCAGGTCCGACCAGGTACACGCGGCCAGCATCGGCGACCCCACCGCGTGCGACCGGTTCGTGCTCCGCCAGATGCGCGGCTTCGACCCGGCCGCGGCCACACCGCTGCAGATGCGGGTCCGGCTGGCCCGGGCTGGCCTGCGCACCGTGTCCCTGGCCGTGGACGTCACCAACTACCTGATGCTCGAGCTGGGCCAGCCGCTGCACGCGTTCGACGCCGACCGGCTCAGCGGGCCCATCGTGGTCCGCCGGGCCGAGCCGGGGGAGAAGCTGGAGACCCTCGACCACGTGCTGCGCGACCTCGACCCCGATGACGTGGTGATCGCGGACTCCTCCGGTCCCATCTCGATGGCCGGCACCATGGGCGGCCTGCTCACCGAGATCTCCGAGACCACGTCCAACCTGGTGATCGAGGCCGCGCACTTCGACGCGAGGGCGATCGCCCGGGAGAGCCGCCGGCACAAGCTGTTCAGCGAGGCGTCCTACCGGTTCGAGCGCGGCGTCGACCGCGAGTTGCCGCTGCGGGTATCGGCCAAGGCGGCAGCGCTGCTGGCCGGGCTGGGCGGCGGGACGGTCGTGCCCGGCTGCACCCACGCCCAGGTGGAAGTGCCGCAGGTCTCGATCACCATGGCCGTGGACTACCCGGACAAGGTGGCCGGCACGGTGTACGGCCGTGACGCCGTGCTGCGCCGGCTGTACGACGTGGGCTGCGGGGTGGCCGAGCCGCCCGGCCGGCCCCAGGAGCCCGACGCGGCCAGCGGGACGGCCCCCGCCCGCGGCTCGGGCGGCGCCGGCGCGAACCGCTACCAGCGTCATGACCATGGCAAGCATGACCGCAGCAAGCAGATGCTGGCGGTCATGCCGCCGTCCTGGCGGCCGGACCTGCAGTACCCGTGGGATCTGGCCGAGGAGGTCATCCGGCTGGAGGGCTACGAGAACGTCCCGGTGCGCACGCCGCGCGCCGCGGCGGGCCGCGGGCTCACCGAACGCCAGCGGCTCCGCCGCACCACCGGCCGCTCCCTGGCCTGGTCCGGGTATGTCGAGGTGCTCAGCCAGCCGTTCAGTTCCGCGGCCGACTTCGACCGGCTGCTGCTGCCCGGGGACGACCCGCGGCGCCGTGCCCCGGTGATCGCCAACCCGCTCAACGACGACGAGCCGCTGCTGCGCACCATGGTGCTGCCGGGACTGCTGCGGGTGCTGGTCCGCAACATCGGGCGGGGCTTCGCCGATATCGGGCTGTTCGAGACCGGGCGGGTCTTCCTGCAGCACCAGGGCGGCCCGCGCACCGCTCCTATCCTGCGCGTTGACCGGGGGCCGACGGTGGCGGAGGTGGCCACCCTGGAAGCAGCGCTGCCCGATCAGCCGCTGCACATCGCGGCCGTGGTCACCGGCCAGCGCGACCTGGACGGCTGGTGGGGCGAGGGACGCCCAGCGTGCTGGGAGGACGCCGTCGAGGCCGCCCGCCAGGTCCTGCGGGACAACCGGGTCCCGTTCCGGATCCGGGCCGACCAGGCCGCGCCCTGGCATCCGGGCCGCTGCGCCGCGCTGTTCGTCCAGGCCGAGGAGGGGCAGGACTGGCTGGCCGGGTACGCGGGGGAACTGCACCCGCGGGTCATCGCCGCCTTCGGCCTGCCGCCCAGGACCGCGGCCATGGAACTGGACCTGTCGGTGATCGAGACCGCCGCGGCCGCGCTCGGGCCGGTCGAGGCCCCGGTGATCTCGCCGTACCCGGTAGCCACCCAGGACGTCGCGCTGCTGGTGCCGCAGGGCGTGCCCGCCGCGGACGTGCAGGCGGCCCTCATCGACGGTGTCCAGGGCAGCGACTACGCGGGGCTGCTGGAGGACGTTCACTTGTTCGACGTCTACACCGGGGAGCAGGCCGGGCCGGGGCGTAAGTCCCTGGCCTACACGCTGCGCTTCCGGGCCCCGGACCGGACCCTGACGGTGGAAGAGACCACCGCGGCGCGGGACGCCGCCGTGGCGGAGGCCGCCCGCCGGGTGGGGGCGGAGTTGCGCGGGGCCTCCTGACCCGTCCCCCGGAGGGCACCGGCTGGCGCGGCCAGCCTGGCGGTCAGCGCGCCCTTTTCTTGACAAAAACGGTGCTGCGCAATCGTATGTCGGTAACGTTCCTACTGGAGGTTGGTAATCGATCACGGACCGTAAGCAGAGGGCGGGGCACGGGCACGAGCTGAATGACGGCCGCAGCGCAGCGGCAGGGGGCGGACCGGCCTGAAGGAGGAGCAGATCGCAAGCGGGGAATCCAGGATCCCGTTGAACGACCAGACCCCGCCCGGCCGGGTCGCTGCGCCGCAGAGCCCATCGACCTTCCGCCAGGTCTTCGGGGTCTCGGAGTTCCGGGCGCTGTGGACGGCGCAAGTGCTGTCCGTCGCCGGGGATCAGCTGGCCAGGGTCGCGCTCACCTTGCTGGTCTTCCAGCGCACCGGCTCGGCGCTGCTGGCCGCGATCACTTTTGCCGTCAGCATCGTGCCGGCCTTCGTCGGCGGCATGACCCTGTCTGGCCTGGCCGACCGGCTGCCGCGCAGGCAGGTGATGATCGCCAGTGACCTCAGCCGGGTGGTGCTGGTGGCCATCATGGCCATACCCGGGCTGCCGGTGTTCCTGATGATCTGCATCTTCGGCGTCGTGACCCTGATCGGCGCGCCATTCAACGCCGCGCGCGCCGCGCTGTACCCCGACATCCTCACCGGGGAGCTCTACGTCCTCGGTACCGCAGTCACGCTCACGACCCTGCAGTTCGCTCAGGTCATCGGGTTCGCCGCGGGCGGCGCGATCGTTGCCTTGTTCGGCGTCCGGACCTCACTGCTGCTGGACTCGGCCACCTTCCTGATCTCGGCCCTGATCACCCGGGCGCTGGTGCGGGCCAGGCCCACGGCCCGCGTCGCGCCGCGAAGTCGCACCCTGTCGTGGTCGGATCTCAGCGCGGGGATCCGGCTGGTGTTCGGCAATCCGGCGCTGCGCACGCCCATGCTGCTCGGCTGGCTGGTCGCGTTCTACGACGCACCGGAGGGCGTGGTGGCTCCGCTTTCCCAGTCACTCGGCGGCGGAGACCTGGCGGCGGGCCTGATCCTGGCCGCGTCCGCATTGGGCGCCTCCCTCGGTGCGGTGGGGTTCAGCCGCCTGGTCGGCCCGCGGCAGCGGCTGCGGTGGATGACCCGCATCGCCCCGCTCGCGCCGGGCGTGCTGATCCTCTTCGCCTTCCGCCCTCCCTTGGCCGCCGCTCTGGCCATCCTCACGGTCAGCGGAGTCTTCGACTGCTATCAAGTCGCCGCTAACGCCACGTTCGTGCAGGCCACTCCCTCGTCCCAGCGAAGCCAGGCGTTCGGGATCGTCCAGGGCGGAATGAGCCTGGGACAAGGCACGGCCATGATCCTGGCCGGGGCGGCCGCAGAACGGTTCGCGCCCAGCCTGGTCATCGCCACCGCCGGCGCCATCGGCGCGGTGGCAGCCATCGTGGTCGCGTTGACTCGACCGCGGGCGAGCTGACTGGCGAGTTGCGCGACTCCTGCGCGATCTAGTCGCGGTCCGGGCCAGGTAGATGTAGTGGCGGGTGCGGGGTTTAGCCCCAGCTGTGGGTCATCGGGTTCTCCTTCCTGCGGGTGCAGTGGTGGCGGGTGTGCGGGGTTAGCCCCATCCGTGCGTCATGGGGTGCTCCTTCCTGCGGGTGCGGTGGTGGCGGGTACGGGGTTTAGCCCCAGCTGTGGGTCATCGGGTGCTCCTTCCTCCGCTTTGCAATGGTCAGTTTGTCTGTGTGGTAGCGCAACATCGGGCGAAAAGTACCGCTTTGGGTGACGATGATGTCAGACTTGACTCAGCAGGTAACGTAGGGTCATTGACTGACGACTCAGGCAGGCGAGCCTGATGCCGATGTGTAATGGAGGGTTGACAGGAGGCATACTGGCCCTGTGACGATACGGGGCGATGCTCTTACCCCGTGCAATGAACGCGACTACATGCTGGCCAGGGAGGCATTGATGCAGCTGGGGGTGTGCAAACGAATGCACGCGCCACTCAGAGCTGCCCGGGCCTGGCCACTCTGGGAGCTGCCGCGCTGGCTGACGGGCTACATCGTCGCCATGGTCGTGGTCTACCTGGCGGTGCTCTCGGTAGTCGGCCAGTTCTACGCTCTGTCCCCGCGCCAGATCGTGATATTCGGGGCCCTGCTCCTGTGCGGCGCCGCCACCGTCGAGCTGACCAAACGCTCTGGTGAGAACGCCGGACTGATCACCGACATCTACGGCGTCTGGGAACTTCCGATCGCGATTCTGCTGCCTCTGGGCTACGCGATGCTGGTGCCGGTCATCCGGTTTAGCCTCACCCAGTGGCGGATCCGGCAGATCCCGCTGCACCGCCGGGTCTTCAGCGCGGCGATCATCGGGCTGTCCTACGCGGCCGCCGGGGCGCTGTTTCACGCGCTCTCCCATACTGGGTTCGGGTCGGTACCCAGCCCGCTGGACCATCCGACCGTATGGGTCCTGGCCATAGCCGCAGCCGCCCTGATGCAGTGGCTGGTCAACACCGCACTGCTGCTGCCGGCCATCAAGGGTTCCGACCCTGGGGTCCGGATGCGCGACCTGCTGCTGGTCCGGGAGAACGTCCAGAACGACGTGGCTGAGTTGTGTGTCGCGGTTCTCGTCACCCTCGGCATCGCGGTCAGCCCTCTCGCGCTCATTTTCGCGCTCCCGTTCGTCACGCTTCTTCAGCGCTCGGGCAGGCATTCCCAGCTGATGGCTGCGTCCCGTATCGATTCCAAGACGGGCCTGCTCAACGCCGGAACCTGGGAGCGTGAGGCAGCCTCCGAGGTGGCACGTGCTGTACGTACTCGTACCCCGCTGGCACTGGTCCTGATCGACATTGATCATTTTAAGCTGGTTAACGACCTTCACGGTCACCTGGTTGGAGATAAAGCCCTTCGGGCTATTGCGCGTACCTTCAAGATTTTCTTGCGTGACTACGACCTCGCAGGCCGGTTCGGCGGCGAGGAGTTCGCGCTGTTGTTGCCGCAGACGAGCGCGGCTGACGCACGTCGGATTGCTGAACGTGTGCGCGTCCACATCGCCGAGATGCCGATCAGCGTCAGTGATGAACCGGTGGCCGATACCCTCCAGGTTACTGTGTCAATCGGGGTCGCGGCCCTCGGTACGACCTGGGAGAGGACGACAGGCAGTCAGCTGACTGACTTGCTCGCGGGCGCCGACCGGGCGCTGTACCAGGCCAAGAACGCCGGGCGGAACCGCGTGTGGATGTTCACCGACACCGAGACCGTGGGAGATACGGCTATCCGCGAGCAGCAGCGCATCTGATCGCTGCTAGGCGCCGGCTAATTCCTAAGCTCGTTCGCGAGTTGGGCTATCCGGCCAGCCGGGCCGGAAGTCGATGCGGGTTAGGCGGCTGCCCACGGATGCATTTGGCCGGCCGCCACGATTTGCCTAATTGCCCGCCGCTATGCCCTGGCCAGGACACGGCTAAGTGCTGTCAGTGGCGTGATGTAGCGATGGCCGCAGCGGTCAAGGTGCCGCGGCCATCGCACATCACGCGAACGGACCGGCGTACCGCCCAACCTCCTGCGCGGTCAGATTGAGCGGATGCCGTCGGGTCAGTTTCTGTGGTGTGGGTTCAGCCCCACTGGGTTCCGGCGGTCATGGCGGGTGCTCCTTCCTGGGGGGTGGGCTGGCGGGTGCGGGTGGGTGGTGGGTTCAGCCCCACTGGGTTCCGGCGGTCATGGCGGGTGCTCCTTCCTGGGGGTGGTGCGGGTGCGGGCGGGTGGGTTCAGCCCCACTGGGTTCCGGCGGTCATCGCGGGTGCTCCTTCCTGACGCCTTACACAGGGCACGGCTGCAAGGGGATCGAGAACTCTAACTCCATGGTGACGGAGAGGTACATAACACGCATTACGGTCTCACGTCAGGAGCTCCCAGGGCAGGTGACCGGCCAGGTCTGCCGCTGCCCAGAACTGGGAGTCAGTTGGTGACGATAAGTCACGAAAGGCCCCGCAGGTCATCGAGGGTGGTATCGGTGCGTAGTGGGGTCTTGACAGCGGGCGTGCTCGCCCTGTGACAATACGGGGCAACGCCCTATCGTCCGCCGTATGAAGTGCTGTGCAAGCGAAGGAGACTTGGATGCGTTTCGGCGTGTGCAAACGTATGCACGTCGCCGCACGGACCTTCCGGGCCTGGCCGGTCTGGGCTCTTCCCCGCGGGCTGGCGATCTTCATCGTCGTGCTCACAGCGGTGTACGCGGCCGCCCTGGGCGTGGCCGCCGGCCATGGCGCACGTCCGCCCGTGGGACCTGTTCGTGTTCGCCGTGCTCATGCTGTGCATCGCGACCACGGTCGAGCTCACCAAGCGCGCCGGGGAGAACGCGGGAGTCATCAAGGATGTCTAGGCGGTGTGGGAACTCCCGATCGCGATTCTGCTGCCGCCCGTCTTCGCCCTGGTCGCGCCGCTTATCCAGGTCACCCTGGCCCAGTGCCGGATCCGGCGGATCCCGGTGCACCGGCGGGTGTTCTCGGCCGCCGCCGTCGGCCTTTCCTACGGGCTGGCCTCGGTTGCTTTCCATGCCGTCGGTCCCCTCGTGCTCGGGCCGGGGGCGCTCGTCGATCCGGGCCACTACTCCCACGCCCAGGTGGCCGGGTGGCTGCTCGTGGTCGCGGCCGCCGGAGTGCTCCAGTGGGCGGCCAACCTGGCCCTGGTGCTGCCTGCGATCAAGGCGTCCGATCCCAGCCTGCGGATGCGGGACATGATCTTCGACCGGGAGCGCGTCCAGAACGATGTCGCCGAGTTGTCCGTGGCTGTCCTGGTCACGCTCGGCGTCGCGATCAGCCTGGTCACGATCGTTTTCGCGCTGCCGTTCGTGACCCTGCTCCAGCGCTCCATGCGGCATGCCCAGCTGCTGAATGCCTCCCGTATGGACTCCAAGACCGGACTGCTCAACGCGGGGACCTGGGAGCGGGAAGCCGCCTCCGAGGTGGCCCGGGCGGTGCGCACGCGCAGCCCGCTGGCTCTGGTCCTGATCGACATCGATCATTTCAAGATGGTCAATGACCTGCATGGTCACCTCGCCGGCGATAAGGCGCTTCGGGCCATCGCGCACGTTTTCCGGATCTTCCTGCGCGACTACGATCTCGCCGGCCGGTTCGGCGGCGAAGAGTTCGCGGTGCTGCTGCCGCAGACCAGCGCGGCCGACGCGCGCCAGATCGCTGAGCGGGTGCGCCTGCACATCGCGGAGACGCCGATCAGAATCAGTGACGACCCGGCGGCGGAGCCCGTCCAGGTTACTGTGTCCATGGGCGTGGCGGCGCTCGGCCAGACCTGGGAACGGACCACCGGCAGCCAGCTCACGGACCTGCTGGCCGGCGCGGACCGGGCCTCTACCAGGCCAAGAACGCGGGCCGCAACCACGTGGTCATGGTGACCGACACGGAAACCGTGGGGACGCTGGCCGGAGACCGCACGGAGCTGTCCGGCCGATCCGGGCAGGCTGTCCGCGCTTATCAGGGCTGCTGTCCCGGTGCGGCCGCCCTGCCGCGCCCGTCTCCCGGCACGCGGATCGCGATGATCCCGGCCTGACTGGTCCGGTCAGGCTGAGGGAGACGGCGAGGCGGACCCCGAGGGCATGGCCAGCACGGCGAGGATCTCCGAAGGCCCCTTCGAGCACTTCGACGCGTCGCCGGTGCGGAGGATCTGCGGGGTGTCGAACCCGCGCATACCCAGCCTTTGACGGAGACCGGCCCGCCGCCGCCGTTGCCCGGCGCCTGTCCCGAGGCGAGCGCGGCCGCGTAGGCCTGCTCGATCTTCATGGCCGTAGGGCAGCCCACCGGTCCCTGCCCGACCTCCACCGTCACCGGGACGCCCGCTGCGGTTTTCCCGCGTGCCGCACTTGTGGCCGGTCGCGGCGGGCACGGGCGACTGCGTGGTCGAGGACGCGGCCGCGGGCTTGGCCGAGCCGGTGGCCGTACACCCCGTGAGCGCGCACCCGGTGAGTGCGGCCAGGGCGAGAACGGCGGGACAGCCGCGCCAGCGGGCCGCCAGGGGGAACGGCGCATGGAGGTCTCCTTTCGCGCCCCTCATCATGCCGTTATCCGGCTCTGCATACGCGGCCGGCTCCCCATGTCGCCGGGGCTTATGCCGCGCGGTGAACAGGGGTGCGGGAACCCCGGCCCCGGAGCCCGGGCCGCGGCACCTCGCTTGCATAAGTACTCATGATCATGCATAATTTTGCGGAAGGGCCGGAACCCCCGAGCCTCTGAATGCCCGCCAGGTGCGCCCTTCCCTCTCGCGACGATCCGCGGTGAGCCGTGTGGGTCGTGTCCCTGGCCAGAGCCCGGGAGGACTGCGATGGGTGTCCGCGTGGCGGTCGCCGGGGCCAGCGGCTACGCCGGCGGTGAACTGCTCCGCCTGATCGCCGGGCATCCCGACCTCGAACTCGGTCCGGTCACCGCGGGAGCCAACGCCGGGGCAGCGGTCACCGCCGTGCACCCGCACCTGCCCGGGCTGGCCGGCCTGACCTTCGGGGATACCGATCCGGACCGGCTGGCCTCGGCCGACCTCGTCTTCCTGGCCCTGCATCACGAGGAGTCCGCCCGGGTGGCGGCCCGCCTCCCGGCGCAGGTCGCGGTCATCGACCTGAGCGCCAGCTTCCGGCTGTCCGACCCGGGGCAGTGGTCGAGCTTCTACCAGGGCGCGCACGCCGGGCGCTGGGTGTACGGGCTGCCTGAACTGCCGGGCGCCCGGGAGCAGATCACCGCGGCCCGCCGGGTCGCCGCCCCGGGCTGCCACGCCACCACGGTCATCCTGGCCCTCACCCCCCTGCTGGCCGCGGGGCTGGCCGAGCCGGGCGACATCGTGGCCGTGTCGGCCTCCGGCACCTCGGGCGCGGGCCGGACCCCGACCCACGCGCTGCTGGCGAGCGAGGTGATGGGCTCGGTGTCGGCGTACCAGGTGGGCGGGGTGCACCGGCACACCCCGGAGATCGAGCAGGCCCTCGCGGAAGCGACGGGCGTGACGCCCACGGTTTCCTTCACCCCGCTGCTGGTGCCGATGCCCCGCGGGATCCTGGCCACCTGCACGGCCCGGCTGGCCCGCTCCACCGCCTCGCCCGGGGGCAGCCCGGGCAGCCGCCCCGGCTCAGACGCCCTCCGCCAGGCACTGGCCACCGCGTACGCGGGCGAGCCGTTCATCCAGGTCCTGCCCGAGGGCTGCTGGCCCGCCACCGCGTCCACGCTCGGGTCCAACGCGGTGCACCTGCAGGTGGCGGCCGATGCCCACGCCGGGCGCGCCGTGGTCGTGGCCGCCCTGGACAACCTGGTCAAGGGGGCGGCCGGGCAGGCGATCCAGATCGCCAACCTCATGCTCGGCCTGCCAGAAGCGGCAGGCCTGACGGCTAACGGAGTCGCCCCATGAACGCTGCTGGGTCCGCCAACCGGGGAGCCAGGCCATGAGCGTCACCGCCCCGCTCGGATTCCGCGCGGCCGGTGTCGCGGCCGGGCTGAAAGCGTCCGGTGAGCGGGACGTCGCCGTGGTGATCAACGACGGGCCTTCCCAGGCCGCCGCGGCCGTGTTCACCAGCAACCGGGTCAAGGCCGCCCCGGTGCTCTGGACGCAGCAGGTCGCGGCGGGCGGCCGGGTCCGGGCCGTCGCGCTCAACTCCGGCGGCGCCAACGCCTGCACCGGACCGCTCGGGTTCCAGGACACCCACGCCACCGCCGAGCGGCTGGCCATGACCCTCGCCGCCGCGGACGGGACCGAGGGGGAGTCGGCGGGCGAGATCGCGGTCTGCTCCACCGGCCTGATCGGCGAACGGCTGCCCATGGACCTGCTGCTGGGCGGGCTCGACGCGGCCCTGGCCGACGCCTCCCGCAGCGGCGGCACCACCGCGGCCGACGCGATCAGGACCACCGACACGGTGAGCAAGATCGCGTTTCACCGGGCCCGCGGCTACACGGTCGGCGGGATGGCCAAGGGAGCCGGCATGCTCGCCCCGGGCCTGGCCACCATGCTGTGCGTGCTCACCACCGACGCCGACCTGGGCCCGGCCGACCTGGACCGGGCGCTGCGCGAGGCGACCAGGGTGACCTTCGACCGGCTGGACACCGACGGCTGCATGTCCACCAACGACACCGTGCTGCTGCTGGCCAGCGGGGCCGCGGGAACCGCTCCTGACCCGGGCGAGTTCGCCGCGGTGCTGACCGAGGTCTGCGCCGACCTGGCCCGCCAGCTGCAGGCGGACGCCGAGGGGGCCAGCAAGCTCATCGCGGTGGAGGTGGTCGGCGCGGCCAGCGAGCAGGACGCGGTCACCGCCGGCCGGGCCGTGGCCCGCTCGAACCTGCTCAAGTGCGCCATCGCGGGGGAGGACCCCAACTGGGGACGGGTGCTCTCCGCCGTGGGGACCACGGACGCGGCCTTCGAGCCGGAGCGCCTCAGCGTCGCCATCAACGGCGTCTGGGTCTGCCGCAACGGCTGCGCCGGCGACGACCGGTCCAAGGTGGACCTGCAGCCCAGGAACGTGACGATCACGGTGGACCTGTCCTCCGGGCCGCACGCCGCCACGATCGCCACCACCGACCTGACCGCGGCGTACGTGCACGAGAACTCGGCGTACTCTTCGTGACCGCCACCGTGAGCCCCGGCGGGCCCGGCCAGGACGTGGCGCTGGCCAAGGCGCAGACCCTCATCGAGGCGCTGCCCTGGCTCAGCCGGTTCCACGGCCAGACCGTGGTGATCAAGTACGGCGGCCACGCCATGACCGACGACGATCTGCGGGCCAAGTTCGCGCAGGACGTGGTGTTCTTGCGGCAGGCCGGCCTCCGGCCGGTCGTGGTGCACGGCGGGGGCCCGCAGATCTCCGCCCATCTCGACCGGCTCGGCGTGCCGAGCACGTTCAAGGCCGGCCTGCGGGTCACCTCGCCGGAGGCCATGGACGTGGTCCGCATGGTGCTCACCGGCCAGGTGAACCGGGACCTGGTCGGGCTGATCAACCGGAACGGGCCGTTCGCGATCGGCATGTCCGGGGAGGACGCCAACCTGTTCACCGCCAGCCGCCGCGGCGCCGTGGTGGACGGCGAGCCGGTGGACCTCGGCCTGGTCGGCGCGATCGACACGGTGGACCCCGGAGTGGTGCTCGCGCTGCTGGCCGACGGCCGGGTGCCGGTCGTCTCGAGCGTGGCCCGCGGCGAGGACGGCGAGGTCTACAACGTCAACGCGGACACCGCCGCCGCCGCGCTGGCCGTCGCGCTGGACGCGGCCAAACTGGTCGTGCTCACCGACGTGGAGGGCCTCTACGCCGAGTGGCGGGGCGCCGGGCAGCACACCGCCGACGACGTGATCAGCCTGCTCAGCGCGACCGAGCTGGAGAAACTGCTGCCCGGCCTGAGCGCGGGCATGATCCCGAAGATGGAAGCCTGCCTGCGGGCGGTGCGCGGCGGCGTGCCCCAGGCGCACGTGATCGACGGGCGGCTGCCGCATTCGGTCCTGCTGGAGATCTTCACCGACTCCGGCATCGGCACCATGGTCATTCCCGACGAAGCACCGGCCCCGGAAGGAGAGCAGGGATGAACGCGACGCAGCGTCTCCAGGCGCGGTACGAGGCGGCGCTCATGCCCAACTACGGCACCCCGCCGCTGGCGCTGGCCCGCGGTCAGGGCTGCCAGGTCTGGGACGTCGACGGACGCGAGTACACCGACCTGTACGCGGGCATCGCGGTCAGCTCGCTCGGTCACGCGCACCCGGCCCTCATCGGCGCCGTGAACAAGCAGGTCGCCATCCTGGCCCACACCTCCAACCTGTTCCTGCACGAAGGCGAGGTCGCGCTGGCCGAGCGGCTGCTCAGCCTGCTCGGCGCCACGGGCCGCGGCCGGGTGTTCTTCGCCAATTCCGGCACCGAGGCCAACGAGGCCGCCATCAAGCTGGTCCGCCGCTACCAGGGCCCGGACCGCCCGGTGTTCGTGGCCGCCGAGGACGGCTTCCACGGGCGGACCATGGGCGCCCTCGCGCTGACCGGCAAGAGCTCCATCCGCGAGCCGTTCGGGCCGTTCGGCTTCACGGTCCGGTTCGTGCCCTACGGCGACGCGGCCGCGCTGCGCGCCGCGACCCGGGACGACACCGCGGCGGTGTTCCTGGAGCCGGCCCTCGGCGAAGGCGGCGTGGTCCCGCCGCCACCCGGCTACCTGCAGGCCGCGCGGGACGCCTGCGACGCGTCCGGCGCGCTGCTGGTGGCGGACGAGATCCAGAGCGGCATCGGCCGTACCGGCGGGTGGTTCGCGCACCAGGCGGACGGGGTGACCCCGGACGTGCTCACCCTGGCCAAGGGCCTGGGCGGCGGGCTGCCCATCGGCGCGTGCATCGGGCTGGGCGACGCGGGCACCGCGCTGCGCAAGGGCGACCACGGCAGCACGTTCGGCGGCAACCCGGTGGCCTGCGCCGCGGCCCTGGCCGTGCTGGACACCATCGAGGCCGACGGGCTGCTGGAGCACGCGGCGGCGGTCGGGCGCCAGCTGGCGGACGGGCTGGCCCAGATGAGCCATCCGCTGCTGCGCGGGGTGCGCGGCCGCGGCCTGTGGCTCGCCGCGGTACTGACCCAGCCCCTCGCCGCCCAGGCGGAGGCGGCCGCCCGGGACGCGGGCTTCCTGGTCAACGCCGTCCAGCCGGACGCGATCCGGCTGGCCCCCGCGCTGGTCATCGGCCACGACCAGGCGGCCGCGTTCCTCGACGCCTGGCCCGCTATCCTCGACGCACTCTCCCGTTCGGGCGGGCGAGTTCCAGGCGGGCCCGTCCCGGCCAGGCAGGGAGGATGACATGCCCCGGCACTTCCTGCGCGATGACGACCTCAGCCCCGCCGAGCAGGCCGAGGTGCTCGACCTGGCCGCCGCGATGAAGGCGGACCGCTTCGGGTACCGGCCCCTCGCCGGGCCCCGCACCGTGGCCGTTCTGTTCGACAAGCCATCGACCCGCACGCGAATTTCGTTCTCGGCAGGAATTGCCGAGCTGGGCGGCCATCCGCTGCTGGTCAACGCGCAGACCTCGCAGCTCGGGCGGGGCGAGCCGGTCGCCGACACGGCCCGGGTCCTGAGCAGGCAGGTGGCCGCGATCGTGTGGCGCACCTTCGGCCAGGACCGGATCGCCGAGATGGCGTCCGCCGCGGCCGTGCCGGTGATCAACGGGCTGACCGATGCCTTCCACCCCTGCCAGGTCCTCGCCGACCTGCAAACCATCCGGGAGGCCCATGGCCGCCTGGCCGGGCTGACGCTGACCTTCCTCGGCGACGGGGCCAGCAACATGGCGCACTCCTACCTGCTGGGCGGGGCCACGGCCGGGATGCGGGTCAGGATCGCGGCCCCGGAGGAGTACCGCCCCGATCCCGCGGTGCTCGCCGACGCGCAGGCCCTGGCCGGGCGCACCGGCGGCGCGGTCGAGGTGACCGGCGACGCCAAGTCGGCCAGCACCGACGCCGACGTGCTGGCCACCGACGTGTGGACCTCGATGGGCCAGGAAGGCGAGGAAGCCGGCCGGTCCGCGCTGCTGGCGCCCTACCAGCTGGACGAGGAGAAGCTGGGCCTGGCCGGGCCCGGCTGCGTCGTGCTGCACTGCCTGCCCGCGCACCGCGGTGAGGAGATCACCGCGGCGGTGATCGACGGCCCGCACAGCGCCGTCTGGGACGAGGCGGAAAACCGGCTGCACGCCCAGAAGGCGCTGCTGGCCTGGCTGCTGGAGCGGTCCTCATGACGCCGGTGAGCCCGGTCACCAAGACCGCGCGGCAGGCCCAGATCGCCGGCATCCTGGCCCGGACCGCGGTCCGGTCCCAGGAGGAACTGGCCGACCTGCTCGCCGAGCGCGGGGTGCGGGTGGCCCAGACCACCCTGTCCCGGGATCTGGATGAGCTCGGCGCGGTACGACTGCGCGGAGCCGACGGGGCCCTGGTCTACGCACTGCCCGGCGAGCCGGGCGGGCCCGGCTCGCGGCCCGGCGGGCTGGCCGGGGACCTGGCCAGCCTGTTCGGCCGCCCGGACGAGCCGGCCCGGCCGGCCCGGGCCGGCGACGCCGCGGACCGCGATCCGCCGGGGCGGCTGGCCCGCATCGCCGCCGAGTTCCTGCTCAGCGCGGAAGCCAGCGCGAACCTGGTGGTGCTGCGCACCCCCGCGGGCGCGGCGCAGTTCCTCGCCTCGGCCATCGACCACGCGGCCTGGTACTCGATCCTCGGCACCGTCGCCGGGGACGACACGGTGCTGGTCATCTCCCGCGACCCGGCCGGCGGCACCGAGGTGGCCGAAGCCCTGCTGCGCATCGCGGAGCGGCGGAACTGACGGCCAGTTCGCGACCTACGGCCCTGGTGACCCGTTCGGCCAGCCGGTGGCCCAGGGCTTTGTGGAACTATGGGCCTGCCGGCCTGCCCGGGCTGAGGTAAACAACCAGGCAGATAACGAAAACCGGGCCGTGATGCCCGGACCCAGGAGAGGACCGTGGTGGCCGCCGAGGAGCAGACGCCCCAGGAACGCACTCCGACCAGGCTGTGGGGCGGCCGGTTCGGGTCCAGCCCCGCTGAGGCGCTGGCCCGGCTGTCGGTCAGCGTCCAGTTCGACTGGCGGCTGGCCCCCTACGACCTGCTCGCCTCCCGGGCCCACGCCCGGGTGCTGAACCGGGCCGGGCTGCTGGATGACGGGGAGGCCGGCCGCCTGCTGGCCGCGCTGGACGACCTCGACGAGGCCTGCCGCGAGGGCCGGTTCCGGCCCACGGTCGCGGACGAGGACGTGCACACCGCGCTGGAGCGCGGCCTGCTGGAGCGGGTCGGCGCGCTCGGTGGCAAGCTGCGGGCCGGCCGGAGCCGCAACGACCAGATCGCCACCGACCTGCGGATGTACCTGAGGGATCACGTCCGGCGGGTGGTCTTGAGGCTGGCCGAGCTGGAGACGGCCCTGCTGGCCCAGGCCGAGGAGCACCTGGACACGCCGGCTCCCGGGATGACGCATCTGCAGCACGCCCAGCCGGTGGTGTTCGCCCACCAGCTGCTCGCCCACGGCCAGGCCTTCGCCCGGGACGTGAGCAGGCTGCGGGACTGGGACAAGCGGGCCGCGGTGTCGCCGCTCGGCGCGGGCGCGCTGGCCGGCTCGTCGCTGCCGCTGGATCCCGAGGCGGTCGCGGCCGAGCTGGGCTTCGACCGGGCCGCGGAGAACTCGATGGACGCGGTCAGCGACCGGGACTTCGCGGCCGAGTTCTGCTTCGACGCGGCGCTGCTCGGGGTGCACCTGTCCCGGCTCGGCGAGGAGATCGTGCTGTGGTCCACGTCCGAGTTCGGCTGGGTGGAGATCGACGACGCCTACGCGACCGGCTCCTCGATCATGCCGCAGAAGAAGAACCCCGATGTCGCCGAGCTGGCCCGGGGCAAGGCGGGCCGGCTCATCGGCGGCCTCACCGGCCTGCTCACCACGCTCAAGGGCCTGCCCCTGTCCTACAACCGCGACCTTCAGGAGGACAAGGAACCGGTCTTCGACGCGGTGGACACGCTGCTGGTGGTGCTGCCCGCGCTGGCCGGGCTGGTCAGCACGCTGCAGATCCACCCGCAGAAGCTGGCCCGCGGGGCCAGCACCGGATTCGCGCTGGCCACCGACCTGGCTGAGCTGCTGGTCCGGCGGGGGGTGCCGTTCCGTGACGCGCACGAGGTGGTCGGGCACCTGGTGGTGTGGTGCCAGGTGCACGACTGCGACCTGCCCGACGTGAGCGACGAGGACCTGGCCAAGATCTCGGAGTACCTCACCCCCGACATCCGTGAGGTGCTGTCGGTCCAGGGTGCGCTGGCCGCCCGCCGGGCGCCCGGCGGCACCGCGCCGGAGCGGGTGGCGGAGCAGCTCACCGCGCTGCGCGCGGTGGTGGACGAGCACGCCGCATGGGCGGCCCGCTGACCGGCCCGCGGCCTGCTGCGGGGCGGGGCCGGCCGGGCCGCAGTCAGCAGAGCCGGCGGCAGAGCCAGGGACAGCCAGGCCGGGGACACCGGGGAGTCACGAGCGGGACCCCAGAGCCGGAGACAGCCCTGCTGCCACGGGAATTCTTCGCGGGTCCCTCGCTGCGGGTGGCACCCCGGCTGCTGGGCTGCGTGCTGGAACACCAGACCGCCGAAGGACTGGTCGCCGTCGAGCTCACCGAGGTCGAGGCGTACGAGGGGAGCGCGGACCCGGCCTCGCACTCCTACCGGGGCCGCACCGCGCGCAACGCGGTGATGTTCGGGCCGCCCGGGCACGCGTACGTGTACTTCACCTACGGCATGCACTTCTGCGCCAACCTGGTCTGCGGGCCGGAAGGCACGGCCACCGCGGTGCTGCTGCGGGCGGGCCGGGTCATCGAGGGGGCGCCGCTCGCGGCCGCGCGGCGGCTGGCGGGCCGCCCGGCGGCGCGGGTGCCAGACCGGGACCTCGCCCGCGGCCCGGGCCGGCTGGGCCAGGCCCTCGGCGTCGACCGCGCCCAGAACGGAGCGGACGTATGCGATCCCGCGTCCCCGCTGCGGGTCCGCGCGGGGCCGCCGGCCGGGGCGCCCCGCCAGATCAGCCGGGGGCCGCGGGTCGGGGTGAGCAGTGCCGCCGACCGGGCCTGGCGCTTCTGGCTGACGGGGGACCCCACGGTGTCGGTCTACCGGCCATACGTGCCCCGGACCAGGCCGAAACCAGTTTCACCCCAGGCCGCCGATGATGGGACGATACAGCGGTGACTGACATCATCGACGACCTGACCTGGCGCGGCCTGATCGCGTTGTCCACCGATCCCGGGGAACTCCGCAAGGCCTTCGATGCTGGCCCGGTCACCTTGTACGGCGGTTTCGATCCGACCGCCCCCGGTCTGCACATCGGCAACCTGGTGCTGCTGCTCACCATGCGCCGCCTCCAATTGGCCGGGCACCAGCCGATCGCGCTGGTTGGCGGGGCCACCGGGCTGATCGGCGACCCCAGCGGCAAGTCCGCCGAGCGCGTGCTCAACTCGCGCGAGGTCGTCGCCGAATGGGTGGAGCGGATCCGCCGCGAGGTGTCCCGGTTCCTGGACTTCACGCCCGGGCCTACCGGCGCGCTGATCGTTAGCAACCTGGAATGGACCGAGCCGCTGTCCGCGCTGGAGTTCCTGCGTGACATCGGCAAGCACTTCCCGGTCAACCAGATGCTCAGCCGGGAGTCGGTCCGGGCCCGGCTGGAAGCGGGCGGGATCAGCTACACCGAGTTCAGCTACCAGATCCTGCAGGCCAACGACTTCCTCGAGCTGTACCGGCGGCTCGGCTGCACGCTGCAGGTGGGCGGCAGTGACCAGTGGGGCAACCTGGTCTCCGGCGTCAACCTGATCCGGCGGGTGGAAGGGGCGGC
The DNA here is from genome assembly GCA_963837335.1 of uncultured Actinomycetes bacterium. Classification (GTDB taxonomy): domain Bacteria; phylum Actinomycetota; class Actinomycetes; order Streptosporangiales; family Streptosporangiaceae; genus RYN-230. The sequence continues at coordinate 80,587 of CAWINS010000081.1, forward strand.
CGCGCATGCGCTGGCCACCCCGCTGATCACCAAGCCGGACGGGACCAAGTACGGGAAGACCGAGGGCGGGGCCATCTGGATCAGCCCGGACCTGATGAGCCCGTACGCGTTCTACCAGTTCTGGCTGAACCGGGCCGACGAGGAGGTACCCGGCCTGCTCCGGGTGTTCAGCTTCTCGGTCCCGCGAGGAGATCGAGGCCCTGGAGCAGGAGACCCGGGACCAAGCCCGCGGCCCGGCTCGGGCAGCGGGCCCTGGCCGAGGAGATGACCACCCTGGTCCACGGCCCGGACGAGACCGCGAAGGCGATCGCCGCCAGCCGCGCCCTGTTCGGCCAGGGTGATCTCACCGAACTGGATGAGCAGACCCTGGCCGCCGCCCTCGCCGAGGTCCCGTCCGCCACCATCAAGGTCAGTCCCGAGCGCCGGCGGACTGCCCACCGTCGCCGAGCTGATGGCGGAAACCAGCATCGTGTCCAGCCGGTCCGACGCGAGGCGGGCCATCGCCGGAGGCGGCGCCTACCTGAACAACCGCAAGGTCACCGAGCCGGACGCCCGCCCGGACCACAGTGACCTGCTGCATGGCCGGTTCCTGGTGCTACGCCGCGGCAAGCGCACCGTAGGCGGCGTGACCGTGCGCTCAGACGCAACTAGGCGAGTGAGCCGGGAGCGGCAGCGAGCGGAGCCAAGCGCCCACAGCATCCTCAGAACCTTTGAGGCGGCCCAGATCCATCCCCGGCGACTGGCCCCGGCAAACCCCGGCGCCGGTGGCCCAGGGCCCCGCTGAGGCCCTTCTGGACCCGCCCCAGACCGTGCCTCGGCGGGCCTGGATTCTCCCTTCGCAGGTCAGCCAGGGAGAGGCGGACGGGGCGGCCTCCGATTTGACGGGAACCGCTTTGCCACTTAATGTTTCACCATGCCCCAAGGGGAACCGGAACGCCGCTGGCGGACGGTCCTGGGGGACGGCAAGGCCGGATAAAAGTGATCATCAGCTGATGATGAACTGGAGCTGGCCGCCTGCGGAACGGAGCCCGGTCACGGGTGGTCCCGAACCGCAGTAAGCTGAAGCTTCAAACATGTTGCGGGGCTCGAGCCCACCAAGCTCAGTCAAAATCTCCTGGAGACAGGGACTTGACAGCCCGGGAACATGAAGGTAAGTTAGAAGGGTTGCCCCGGAGCTAAGGCGAAAGCCTAGCGATGGTGCGCGTCCGCTCCTTGAGAACTCAACAGCGTGCTAAAAGCCAGTGCACATGCACATAACCCCGTCAGTGGGGGCTTGGCCGGTAACGGCCTGGTACCTCACTACGGAATGCCAAGATCGCTTTATTGGCTGGCGTAAGCCAATCAATAAAGCACTCCATGTGTCAGCTCTCGCTAGCCTCGCCAGGCTGGCGGTTGCATATAGACATCAACGGAGAGTTTGATCCTGGCTCAGGACGAACGCTGGCGGCGTGCTTAACACATGCAAGTCGAGCGGAAAGGCCCTTCGGGGTACTCGAGCGGCGAACGGGTGAGTAACACGTGAGCAACCTGCCCTTAGCTCTGGGATAGCTCCGGGAAACCGGAATTAATACCGGATATGACCTAGGCCGACATCGGCCGTGGTGGAAAGTTTTTCGGCTAGGGATGGACTCGCGGCCTATCAGCTAGTTGGTGGGGTAAAGGCCTACCAAGGCGACGACGGGTAGCCGGCCTGAGAGGGCGACCGGCCACACTGGGACTGAGACACGGCCCAGACTCCTACGGGAGGCAGCAGTGGGGAATCTTGCGCAATGGGCGAAAGCCTGACGCAGCGACGCCGCGTGGGGGATGAAGGCCTTCGGGTTGTAAACCCCTTTCAGCAGGGACGAAGCGAAAGTGACGGTACCTGCAGAAGAAGCGCCGGCTAACTACGTGCCAGCAGCCGCGGTAACACGTAGGGCGCAAGCGTTGTCCGGAATTATTGGGCGTAAAGAGCTCGTAGGCGGACTGTTGCGTCCGCTGTGAAAAGCTGGGGCTTAACCCTGGCCTTGCAGTGGATACGGGCAGACTAGAGGTAGGTAGGGGAGAATGGAATTCCCGGTGTAGCGGTGAAATGCGCAGATATCGGGAGGAACACCGGTGGCGAAGGCGGTTCTCTGGGCCTTACCTGACGCTGAGGAGCGAAAGCGTGGGGAGCGAACAGGATTAGATACCCTGGTAGTCCACGCTGTAAACGTTGGGCGCTAGGTGTGGGGTCCTTCCACGGATTCCGTGCCGCAGCTAACGCATTAAGCGCCCCGCCTGGGGAGTACGGCCGCAAGGCTAAAACTCAAAGGAATTGACGGGGGCCCGCACAAGCGGCGGAGCATGTTGCTTAATTCGACGCAACGCGAAGAACCTTACCAAGGTTTGACATGCAGGGAAAAGCCTCAGAGATGGGGTGTCCGTAAGGGCCCTGCACAGGTGGTGCATGGCTGTCGTCAGCTCGTGTCGTGAGATGTTGGGTTAAGTCCCGCAACGAGCGCAACCCTCGTTCTATGTTGCCAGCGGATAATGCCGGGGACTCATAGGAGACTGCCGGGGTCAACTCGGAGGAAGGTGGGGATGACGTCAAGTCATCATGCCCCTTATGTCTTGGGCTGCAAACATGCTACAATGGCCGGTACAGAGGGCTGCGAAACCGCAAGGTGGAGCGAATCTCAAAAAGCCGGTCTCAGTTCGGATTGGGGTCTGCAACTCGACCCCATGAAGTCGGAGTCGCTAGTAATCGCGAATCAGCAACGTCGCGGTGAATACGTTCCCGGGCCTTGTACACACCGCCCGTCACGTCACGAAAGTCGGCAACACCCGAAGCCGGTGGCCTAACCCGTAAGGGACGGAGCCGTCGAAGGTGGGGCCGGCGATTGGGACGAAGTCGTAACAAGGTAGCCGTACCGGAAGGTGCGGCTGGATCACCTCCTTTCTAAGGAGCAACTGGCGCGCTCGACCACTTGTGGCCGATGTCGCGTCCAGAGCCACATCTCAGGCGAATGTTCTGGGGTGGCTGCTCATTAGTGGAGCACTGGTTATTCGGTCTGGGCAAGCTGCCCGCCCGGTTAGTACACCCGCTTGCGGGAGGAACGCCGGATACGGGGGAGTGGCCAGGCCGAGCACGCTGTTGGGTCCTGAGGGAACGGCCGCCTACATGGGGCCTCCTTCATTTGGGCCGGTGGGCCTCGCCTGGCAACGGGCTGAGGCGCCGGAACCGCCCGTATCTTGAGAACTGCACAGTGGACGCGAGCATCACATCAGTAGTGCCAAGTTATTAAGGGCGCACGGTGGATGCCTTGGCACCAGGAGCCGATGAAGGACGTAGGAGCCTGCGATAAGCCCCGGGGAGTCGGCAACCAGACTTCGATCCGGGGATTTCCGAATGGGGAAACCTGGCGGGTGTAATGGCCCGTCGCCCCTGCCTGAACACATAGGGCAGGTGGAGGTAACGTGGGGAAGTGAAACATCTCAGTACCCACAGGAAGAGAAAGCAACCGCGATTCCCTGAGTAGTGGTGAGCGAAATGGGAATAGGCCAAACCGATCACGTGCCATAGCCAGCAGGCGTTGCGTGATCGGGGTAGCGGGACCGCCCAGCCGGAGCTGCTGAACCGGCAGGAAGTAAGAAATCGCTTTGGTAATCGAAGGTTCTGGAAAGAACCGGCACAGAGGGTGACACCCCCGTAGGTGAAACCTAAGCGACTTCCGGGCGGGATCCCAAGTAGCACGGGGCCCGAGAAATCCCGTGTGAATCTGGGGGGACCACCCCCTAAGCCTAAATACTCCCTGGTGACCGATAGTGCACAAGTACCGTGAGGGAAAGGTGAAAAGTGCCCCGGTGAGGGGTCGTGAAATAGTACCTGAAACCGTGCGCCTACAAGCCGTGGGAGCGTGTCAGCCTTCGGGTTGACGTGAAGTGACCGCGTGCCTTTTGAAGAATGAGCCTGCGAGTTATGGTATGTGGCAAGGTTAACCCGTGTGGGGGAGCCGTAGCGAAAGCGAGTCTGAATAGGGCGAATGAGTCGCATGTCATAGACCCGAAGCGGAGTGATCTACCCATGGGCAGGTTGAAGCGCGGGTAAGACCGCGTGGAGGACCGAACCCACCAGGGTTGAAAACCTGGGGGATGACCTGTGGGTAGGGGTGAAAGGCCAATCAAACTCCGTGATAGCTGGTTCTCCCCGAAATGCATTTAGGTGCAGCGTTGCGTGTTTCTTGCCGGAGGTAGAGCTACTGGATGGCCTAGGGGGCCTACAAGCTTACCGAAGTCAGCCAAACTCCGAATGCCGGTAAGTGAGAGCGCGGCAGTGAGACTGCGGGCGATAAGGTTCGTAGTCGAGAGGGAAACAACCCAGATCACCAGCTAAGGCCCCTAAGCGTGTGCTAAGTGGGAAAGGATGTAGAGTTGCTCAGACAACCAGGAGGTTGGCTTAGAAGCAGCCACCCTTGAAAGAGTGCGTAATAGCTCACTGGTCAAGTGATTCTGCGCCGACAATTTAGCGGGGCTCAAGCACACCGCCGAAGCTGTGGCATTCGCGTGTTAACCCGGCCCTTTTGCGGCAACGGTGGATGGCGGTCTTGACCGTCACGGTTTCGGCCGTGACTGTCTCGATTGCGGCCGCCCGAGTCTTTTAGGGTCCAGGTACGCGGATGGGTAGGGGAGCGTCGGGTGGCGAGAGAAGCGGCGGAGTGATCCAGCCGTGGACGCCACTCGAGTGAGAATGCAGGCATGAGTAGCGAAAGAGGGGTGAGAAACCCCTCCGCCGAATGACCAAGGGTTCCTGGGGCAGGCTAATCCGCCCAGGGTAAGTCGGGACCTAAGGCGAGGCCGACAGGCGTAGTCGATGGACAACGGGTTGATATTCCCGTACCCGCTTACATGCGCCCATGCCGAACCTGGCGATGCTAAGCAACCAAAGCCGGCGATCCTTCGGGATGACCCGGCCGCGGACGCGACCCAGACTAGTAGTAGGCAAGCCGTAGGGGCGACGCAGGAAGGTAGCTCTACCGGGCGATGGTTGTCCCGGAGTAAGGGTGTAGGGCGGTGCGTAGGCAAATCCGCGCACCATATGCCTGAGACCTGATGCCGAGCCGATTTAGGCGAAGTGAGTAATCCTATGCTGCCAAGAAAAACCCCGCGGCGAGCATGTTAGCGGCCCGTACCCCAAACCGACTCAGGTGGTCAGGTAGAGAATACCAAGGCGATCGGGTGAACTGTGGTTAAGGAACTAGGCAAATTGTCCCCGTAACTTTGGGAGAAGGGGAGCCGTGCTCGGTGACGAGGCTTGCCCTCTGAGCTGGGTGCGGTCGCAGATAGCAGGGGAAAGCGACTGTTTACTAAAAACACAGGTCCGTGCTAAGTCGCAAGACGACGTATACGGACTGACGCCTGCCCGGTGCTGGAACGTTAAGGGGAAGAGTTAGTGACCTTCGGGTCGCGAAGCCCTGAACTTAAGCGCCAGTAAACGGCGGTGGTAACTATAACCATCCTAAGGTAGCGAAATTCCTTGTCGGGTAAGTTCCGACCTGCACGAATGGCGTAACGACTTTCCCACTGTCTCAACCACAGACCCGGCGAAATTGCACTACGAGTAAAGATGCTCGTTACGCGCAGCAGGACGGAAAGACCCCGGGACCTTCACTGCAGCTTGACATTGGTGTTTGGGACGTCTTGTGTAGGATAGGTGGGAGACTTTGAAGCAGGGACGCCAGTCCTTGTGGAGTCATCGGTGAAATACCACTCTGGTCGTTCTGGATGTCTAACCTGGGTCCGTGATCCGGATCAGGGACAGTGTCTGGTGGGTAGTTTAACTGGGGCGGTTGCCTCCTAAAGAGTAACGGAGGCGCCCAAAGGTACCCTCAGCCTGGTTGGCAATCAGGTGTCGAGTGTAAGTGCACAAGGGTGCTTGACTGTGAGACAGACATGTCGAGCAGGAGCGAAAGCTGGGACTAGTGATCCGGCGGTGGCATGTGGAAGCGCCGTCGCTTAACGGCTAAAAGGTACCCCGGGGATAACAGGCTGATCTTCCCCAAGAGTCCATATCGACGGGATGGTTTGGCACCTCGATGTCGGCTCGTCGCATCCTGGGGCTGGAGCAGGTCCCAAGGGTTGGGCTGTTCGCCCATTAAAGCGGTACGCGAGCTGGGTTTAGAACGTCGTGAGACAGTTCGGTCCCTATCCGCTGCGCGCGCAGGAGACTTGAGATGGGCTGTCCCTAGTACGAGAGGACCGGGACGGACGAACCTCTGGTGTGCCAGTTGTTCTGCCAAGAGCACGGCTGGTTGGCTACGTTCGGAAGGGATAACCGCTGAAAGCATCTAAGCGGGAAGCTCGCATCAAGATGAGGTCTCCCTCAGGGTTAACCTGGTAAGGCCCCCAGCTAGACGACTGGGTTGATAGGCCGGAGGTGGAAGCGTTGCAAGACGTGGAGCTGACCGGTACTAATAGGCCGAGTGGCTTGGCTTCTACATTCTTTGTGTTGTTTCGCGTCCACTGTGCGGTTCCCGAGGTGCGGTCGGTACCGTGCCGGGCTGGGACTGAGGTCCTGGCCGGTGCGGGCCTCACATCTCCATAGTGTTTCGGTGGCCATGGCGAAGGGGAAACACCCGGTTCCATTCCGAACCCGGAAGTTAAGCCCTTCAGCGCCGATGGTACTGCGCGGGGGACCGCGTGGGAGAGTAGGACGCCGCCGGACATCTTCAGTTGAGGCCGCTCCCAGCAGGGAGCGGCCTCAACTGCGTTGTCCGGGTTCAGCCGCGTCTGGGCCTAGTGTGGGGCCAGGGTTCCGATGCGACCGATTCAGGGCTCCGGACCCCCGGGTACGGCCCGTGGCGGTGTAAGCCGGCGGTACAGAGCCATGAGTGGCCATCAGGACAGAGCGGAGCAAGAGCGTGGCAGGCGAGCAGGGTCAGGGCGGCCGGAGCCGTACTGGTGGCACGGGGCGGGACCAGAGCCGCTCGGCGGGTGCCTCCCGCGGTCAGGGCCGTTCCAGCAGCGGTGCTGAGCGGGGTCGCGGCGGGAGTAGCGGTCAGGGACGCGCCAGTAGTGCGGGCGCAGGCCGGTCCGGTGGTGCCCGAAGCAGCGGCGCCGGAAGCCGGGGTGCCGGCAGCGGGGGCACTGGAGGCTCGGCCCGGCGGCCCAGCAGTCCGGGTGCAAGCGGCTGGAGTGGCAACCGTCCGGACCGGGGTAGCCCATCGGGTGGCTCACGGGGGAGCAGGCCGGGTTCCTCCCGCAGCGACACCTCCCGGGCCGGCCAGGGAGCGTCGCGCGGCTCCTCCGGCGGCTACAGCGCCCGTCCCGCTCGTGACCGCGCCCCCGGCGACAGTCCCCGGGCGAGCGGTTCCCGGCCTGCTGGTCCGCGTGCGGCCAGTCCCCGCACCGGCGGCCCGCGCAGCGGTGGCTTCCGTGACGACCGCCCGCGCACCGGCGGCCCCGCGCGGCGATGGCCCGCGCGGGGCAGCACCCGGGCGCCGTTCCGACGGCCCGGCCGCAGGTGCCGCCCGGCCACCACGGCCTGCCGGGCGTGCCCCCTACGGCGCATCCCGGGATGGCGACAGCGCACGAAGTGACCGGCCTGCCCGCCGTGGTTCATACGGCGCCGATCGGCCCGCCGGCGGCCGCTCGTCAGGTGCCCGGTCCTATGGTGATCGCCCCGCTGGCGGCCGCTCGTCAACCGGACGCTCGGCCGGCGGCCCGGCCGCTGGACGCCCGGCCCGCGACGGGGACGCCCGGACCTGGGGATCACCGCGCCGGCCCTCGTCCCCCTCAGGACGCCCCGGTACGTTCCGGGATCGACCGCCTGCCCGGCGTGGCTCAGGTCCCGGCGGCGCTGGGCGCGATGCGGCCCCGGACCACCATTCCGCCGCCCTGCATGGGAGCGGGTCATATCGCGGTACCGCCCCCCGGTCCGCGGCCCCCAGGACGGGCAGCCTGCCGGATATCCCGGCCAGCATCACCGTGGACCAGCTCGACCCCGCGGCCGCGGCCGAACTGCGGACCCTGCCCTCCGACCTGGCCTCGGTCGTGGCCCGGCGGTTGCTCGCCGCCAGCCTGGCCGACGATCCCGAGGTCAGTTACCAGCACGCACAAGAAGCCCGGCGGCTCGCCGCCCGGGTGGGCATCGTCCGCGAGACCACCGGCATCGCCGCCTACCGGGCCGGGCACTGGGCGGAGGCCCTGGCCGAGCTGCGGGCCGCCCGCCGGCTCACGGGCCGGACCACTTACCTGCCGCTGATGGCGGACTCGGAACGGGCCCTGGGCCGGATCGACCGCGCCCTGGGCGTGATCGCGGAGTCGGCGCGATTCAAGCTTGACCGGGAGACCGAAGTCGAGCTGCGCATCGTGGAGTCGGGCATCCGCCGGGACCAGGGGCTGACCGACGCCGCCGTCGTGGTCCTGCAGCTCCCCGAGCTCAAAGAGCGCAAGAAGAAGCCCTGGTCGGCCCGGCTGTTCTATGCGTATGCGGACGCCCTGCTGGACGCGGGCCGGACGGAGCAGGCGCGGGAGTGGTTCGCCCGGGCCGCGGCCGCGGACACCGACGAGCAGACCGATGCCGCGGAACGCTTCGACGATCTCGACGACGTCGTCATCGACGACCTCTCCGACGAAGACGAGGACGACTGGGCGGACGACGACGGCGACGCGGATGGCGAGCCCGCTGACGACCTGGCCGAGGACGGCAAGGACGAGGCTGACGGCGAAGCCGAGCCCGCCGGGGACCTCGCCGCCCACGACCTAGCTGAGGACGACCTGGCCGACGACGACCAGCCGCTCTAGCCATCCTCGGTGCGGCGGTTGGCGGAACGGGTTCATTTCGCGGGGAGGGTGAAGTAGAAGGTCGCACCGGCACCGAGTGCGCCCTCGGCCCAGACGCGGCCCCCGTGCCGTTCCACGATCTGCCGCACGCTCGCCAGGCCCACGCCGGTGCCAGGGAACTGGGCGGCGGAATGCAATCGCTCGAATGGCTTGAACAGCTTGCCGGCGTAGGCGGGGTCGAAGCCAGCGCCGTTGTCCCGCAGGTAAAAGCGGTTGCAGGAGGTCCCGTCGGGTGTCATCCCGAACTCGATCGTGGCGTCGTCGCGCCCGGAGGTGAACTTCCAGGCGTTGTCCATCAGGTTCTGCAAGACGGTGCGGATGAGCGTCAGGTCTGCTGCTGCCCAGGCCGGTTGCTGGATGACGAAGCGCACATGACGGTCTGGTTCCTGGTGCTGGAGCTCCTTCGAAATGCGGGCGACCTCTGCCCCCAGGTCAAGCTTCTGGGGGTGAATCTCGGCCCGCGAGACGCGCGCCAGGTTCAGGAGGTCCTCGATGAGCGACGTCATTTGCCCGGCGGCGGCCCGGATGCGCTTGGTGTAGCCGAGGCCGGCCTCGCTGAGGCTGTGGCCGCAGTCCTCCAGCAGGGCGTTACTGAGCCCGTCCAGCGCTCGCAGCGGGGCACGCAGGTCATGGGAGACCGAATAGGAGAAGGTTTCCAGGTCCTGGTACGCGCACTCGAGGTCGGCTGTCCGGAGGCGAAGCTCGGCCTGGACGCGGTACCGCTCAGAGATGTCGCGGGCGATCGACGACGCGCCGACCAGGCCATGCCGGTGGTCCCAGACCGGGGAGACCGTCACGGAGACCGGGAAGATGGTCCCGTTTTTACGCCGCCGGGTGGTTTCGTGGTAGGAGACGCGCTGGCCGTCGCGGATCTTGCCCAGGATCTCCTGGATCTCAGCGACCCGGTCGGGGGGGCAGAGGACGGTGATCGGCTGGCCGATGATTTCCTCTGCGGTGTACCCGTACATGCGCTCGGCAGCCGGGTTCCAGGTTGTGATCGCGCCATCCGGGGTCTTGCCTATGATGGCGTCATCCGATGAGTTGACGATCGCCGCCAGCAGATCCGTGGCCGCCAGCGGCCCGGGACGAGTGCTGCCGTTCCGGCGTGACGACTGTCCCAGGGCTTCCATGGCATCCCCTATATCGCTGATGAACGTAACCAGGGTGATTCAGCCAGGCCCGGCCCGTTCCAGCACCCAGGGCTCTCCCCGTTGCCAGGACCTATGCGGCAGTCTGTCCGTAGCTCTGCCGGCTGACTATGTAGCTTATAGTGAGCATTCTATCACATACAGTGATGGGGTTCGCGGCCTTCCACGGGATCGGGGCCAGCCCCAGGCGATCTGGAGCATGGTGGCACGGACACGGCACAGGGTTGCCCCTGTCCCGCGAGCGGCGATGAGTCCTGCGGCGTCCGGCGGTCGTAGGGTCGGACCCGTTCCCGAGGAGGACTTCTGATGCGCAGCGTGACCTATTCGATGGGCGTCTCACTTGACGGCTACATCGTCGGGCCGGACGGCGGCTTCGGCTGGACGGCGCCCGACGAGGAGGTCTTTCGCTTCGTCACCGACGAGATACGGCAGGTCGGCGTCCACCTGCTGGGACGACGGCTGTACGAGACGATGCTGTACTGGGAGACCGCCGACTCCGATCCATCGCTCGACGATTCAATGCTCGAGTGGGCCGCGCTCTGGAAGCGGCTCCCCAAGGTGGTGTTCTCCACCACGCTGCCGGCGGTGCAGGGCCATGCCCGCCTGGCCTCCGGCGGCCTGGCCGAGGAGATCGAGCGGTTGCGGGCCGAGCCGGCGGAGGGCGACATCGCGATCGGCGGGGCGGCTCTCGCCGCCGAGGCGGCCGCGCTGGGCCTGATCGACGAGTACCGGGCCAGGGTCTACCCGGTGCTGGTTGGCGGGGGCATTCCGTTCTTTGCCCAGCGCGAGCGCCGGGTGGATCTCGAACTCGCCGAGACCCGCACCTTCAGCTCGGGAGTCGTCTACCTCCGCCACCGCGTGGCGCGCTAGGTGGCTGGTGTCAAAGGGGCGGCCGACGCCAGGTTCGAGGCGTCGCCGGCTGCACGGCCGGCCGTGCGGGCGAAATGGCGTCGGGCATCGGCTCGCTGAGCAACAGCCAGAACGTGCCGATGACGTTGACCGCCTCGGCGAAGGCGGAAAACTTGACCGGCTTCCGTACGTAGCCATTGGCGCCGCCCCGATAGCCGGCGGCGACGTCTTCTTCCTCGGCAGATGTGGTGAGGATGACGACCGGGATCAGCGCGGTCCGTGCGTCGGCCCGGATGCGGTGCAACACCTCCAGCCCGTCGACTTTGGGGAGCTTCAAGTCGAGCAGGATGAGCGCCGGGCGTATCCAGCCGGCATCGTCAGCCGGGAGGAGATACGCGAGGGCCTCAGCGCCGTCGCGCGCCACGACGACCTCGTTGATGAAGCCGCCCTTCTTGAAAGCCCGGAGCATCAGCGCTTCGTCGTTGGTGTTGTCCTCTACCAGCAGGACAGGAGGGTGCGTCACGTGATCTCCTCCGCTCTTGATGGTGAAGTGGAAGGCCGCACCTTTGCCGATGGCGCCCTCGGCCCCGGCGCCCCTGCCGTTGGGTCACATCCCGGGCCACGGAGGCCCCGGCGACCGCCCCGTCCCGGCTAGCGATGAGGATTACTCACAATATGCATTGTAACTGCAACTGAGAGTCAGATAAGTGCCCTGCTGAGCGGGTGCGCCCGACTGTGACGGTAAGTAATAGGACAGTAACTATTCGTGGTACCTTGGGTGCTTACGAGGCCGGTCGCGTGCTGGGCGGATGCTCCGCCAGGCCTCGGGCCTCTGGCTGTCACCGGGCCGGGCGCGAGGATGGAGAGCCATGCTCATCCACGAGGCGGACGAGGCGCCACCGGCGTCGGCGGCTCCGCCTCCGGCCGTGAGTGATGGCCCAGCTGGCACTCCAGCACGCAGCGAACGGGTGCCGGACCTGATCATCATGGCAGGAGGCCTGCTGTGCGTCGCCGGGGGCCTGGCCGTGATGGTGGCCTGGCTGGTGCGGGCCACGGCCGTTTTGCAATTCGGCAGCCAGAATCCGATGTCATTCAATACCGCGCTGGCCTTCGTGGTGACCGGGGCCGCACTCGTCGCGCTGGCCAGGGGACATCCCCGGGCGGCGCTGGCTGCGGGCCTGTTTGACGTGATCCTTGGCGCGGCGGTACTTGCTGAGTATGCCTCCGGCCGCGGTCTCGGCATCGATCAGCTGGTCGTGAAGGCCTCTGTCACCGGGGCGCACGATGTGCCCGGGAGGATGGCGGTCAACACCGCGGTGTGCCTGACGCTGCTCGGTGCGGGCCTGCTGGCGTGGGGTCCATGGCGCCGCCGCCGTCGCCGGCCGGCCGCGCTCGCCGCCGCAGCATCACTCATCGCCGCGGTTGCGGTCCAGGCGACCTTCGGGTACGCCACCGGCAACCCCTCGGCTTACGGGTGGACGCATGTCACCCCGATGGCATTCCTCACCGCCGTGACCATGCTCATCCTCGCGCTCTCCCTGCTCAGCGCCGCCTGGCGGGACTCTCGTGCGCCTCGGGCGGGCCTGCCCAGGTGGCTCCCGATGCCAGCCGGTGCGCTGGCTCTCGGCCTGGGTGCATGGCTGGTCATCGATGGCCGGGCCGTGGCCGCGGGGCATATCTCCCCGGTCACCTTCACCACTGCCGCCAGCGTCGTCGGGCTGATCATGGCCGGCCTGGTGGTGCTGGTGGTCTGGCTGGCGCAGCAGGCGGACCGGCGGCGCCGGGTGGCGGTGACCGCTGCGGGGCGGCTCAGCGAGGCCGAGGGACGAGCCCGGGCCAGTGAGCACCGGCTGTTCCAGTTCCTGGATGTCCTGCCCGTCGCAGTGTTTATCGCGTTGCCGGACGGCCAGCCCTACTACGCCAACGACGAGGCCGAGCGCGTGCTGGGGCGGGGCGTGGCGCCGGGCATCGGCGCTGCTGAACTGGCTGAAACCTACAACGCTTTTCTATCCGGCACAGACCGGCCCTACCCGACCGAGCGGATGGTCATTGTCCGCGCCGCTCGCGGCGAGCCGTCGCACCTTGACGATATGGAGATCCGCAAGCCGGATAGTGAGGTGATCCCGCTGGAAGTATGGGGCCGCCCGGTATACGGGGCCGGCGGGGACGTCGAGTACGCGGTCGCCGCGTTCGCCGACATGTCCGGGCGGAACGTCAGGGAAAAGATCATCGCGGGCCAGGCGGCCCTGCTGGAGCTGGCCCACGACGCGATTTTCGTCCGGGACCTGGACGGGCGGATCACGTACTGGAACGCGGGCGCGGCGGACACCTATGGCTTCTCCAGGGCTGAGGCGGCCGGCCGCAAAGCCAGCGACCTGCTCCGCACCCAGTTTCCCGAGCCGCTGCCCGGCATCGAGGCCATCGCAGCCCGGGATGGCCGCTGGGAGGGCGAACTAACTAACCGGTGCGCCGACGGACAGTCTCTCATCGTGGAGAGCCGCTGGGCGGCGCAGCGCGGGCCGGACGGGTCCCTGCTGGGATACATGGAGATCAACCACGACATCACCGCCCGCAAAGCCGCGGAACGTGACGCGCTCCGGCGAGCGCATGAGGTCCGGGCCCTGAACGCCACCCTGGAACAGCGGGTGCGGCAGCGCACCGTGCGCCTGGAGCGGGCGAACAAGAACCTGGCGGCCTTCACCTACTCGGCCGCTCATGACCTGCGCACCCCACTGCGAGCGCTGAGCGGGTTCGCCGAAATCCTGGTCGAGGAGTACGGTGACCGGCTGGAAGACACGGGCTGCGGATACGCCGGGCGCATCCAGGACGCCACGCGAGCATATGGCTACCCTGCTCGATGACCTGCTGCACCTGTCACAGGTCTCACGCGCCGAGATGAACCTCCAGGACGTGGACCTCAGCGCCGAGGTCACCGCCGTCTGCGGCCAGCTCCGCGCCCGTGACCCCGGCCGTCAGGTCCAGGTGACCATCGAGGACGGCGTCCGCGCCGTTGCCGATCCTCCCCTGATCCGGATCGTGCTGGTGAACCTGCTCGGCAACGCCTGGAAGTTCACCGGCGGCCGCGAGGATGCCTCAATTCAGTTCGGCACCACGGCGGCGGACGAGGCCCCCCTGTGCTGCTTCGTGAGCGACAACGGGGCCGGCTTCGACCCCGCGTACGTCGGCCAGCTGTTCCAGCCGTTCCAGCGGCTGCACGACGCCAGCGAGTTCCCCGGCACCGGCATCGGCCTGGCCAGCGTCCAGCGCATTGTCGACCGCCACGGCGGCCGGGCCTGGGCCGAAGGCGCCGTCGGCCGCGGCGCCACCATCTACTTCACCCTCGACGTGAAGAACACCTCGTGAAGTACGCGGCGTCCCGGGCGGGCTGACGTTCAAAGCGTGCCGGTCTTCCTGCCGGGTATCGGGTGCCAGCCCTCCTCCCACGGTAGTATCAGAACGCGGTCGGACCGTGCCCCTATGCGACCTGGGCGGGGTGCCGGCCGGGGGGATGGATCGTGTCGTTAGTGACCTGAGTCCGGCGTGGCTACAGTTTCTGTCGTCACGGGCTCCCGGCCGCGCCCGCGGCCGGGTTTGCCAGGAAACGTGCCTGTCGCCAACTGTGAGCGGATTACCTGTGAGAATGTCAGCCGCCAGGTCGCAAGTGCCGTCGGCGGATTCGAGCCAGCCGGCCCGCTGGACACGTCCCGAGCCGGTGACGGCGGCCATCGTGATCCTGACCGCGCTCGCCGTCGCGCTCCGGCTCTACCAGCTGAGCCGTCCCGACTACCTGATCGGCGTGACCGAGTACGACGACGGGACGGACTTCGGCAGCGCGATCCTGCTGATCCACGGCGACCTGCCGTACCGGGACTTCATCATGGTCCAGCCGCCTGGCATCACGTTGCTGATGGCGCCGGTCGCGCTGGTGACCAAGGGCCTGGGCACCGCGTGGGGGATGGGCGTGGGCCGGATCCTCACCGCGCTGGCTGGCGCGGCCGCAGTGACCATGGGCGGCCTGCTGGTCCGCCACCGGGGCCTGCTCGCCGTGATCGTGACCGGCGGGATCCTCGCCGTCTACCCGCCCGCGGTGCAGGCGGCACACACCGTGCTGCTGGAGCCCTGGGTGGTGCTGTTCTGCCTGGCCGGGCTGCTGGCCGTGTTCGACGGCGACCGGCTGGCCAGTACCCGTACCCGCCGTCTGGTCTGGGGCGGGGTCGCGTTCGGCTTCGCGGGCGCCATCAAGGTCTGGGCCATCCTGCCCGTGCTGGTCATCCTGGTGCTGATCCTGGCCGGCCGCCAGCCCCGGCGGGCGGCGGCCTACGCGGCCGGGGTGGTGGCGGGTTTCGCCGTACCGGTCCTGCCGTTTGCCGTGCTGGCGCCCGCGACCTTCTACCGCAGCGTCGTCGTGGCCCAGCTGGTCCGGGTCGACAGCGTCCGGATCCCGCTCGGCTACCGGCTGCACCAGATGACCGGCCTGACCGACATCACCGGGCTGACCTCCACGCTGGTGCTGTCCCTGATCTCGCTGCTCATCGTGGTCCTGGTCGGGGCGTGCTGCGTGGCCGCGTCGCGGCTGACCGGGGAGCGGCCGCCAGTGCTGGAGCAGTTCGCGCTGGCGGCCTGCGCGCTGACCATCGTCGCGTTCCTGTGGCCTGCCGACTTCTACTACCACTACGCCGGCTTCCTGGCCCCGTTCCTGGCTCTGGCCATCGCGCTGCCGGTGGCCCGGTTCGTGGATGCCCTCCGCGCGGCCCGCGGCGGCCTCGCCGCCACCGGGCCGACGGCCGGTGCCGCGGCCACCGGGGCGGCCCGCCGTCCCGCCGCCCGGCTCGTCGTCGGCTACGCGACGCCGGTGGCCATCGTCGCCGTCCTCGTCATGACCGTGGCGCAGTTCGGCTTCGAAGCCAGCCTGCAGCCCCCGCTCGCCCCGACCACGCCGGGACTGACCTCCGATGTGATCTCCGCGGCCAGCAACGTCATCCCGCCGGGGGCCTGCGTCCTGACCGACCAGGCGTCCTACACCATCGCCGCGAGCCGGTTCTTCTCCGCGCGGCCCGGGTGCGTGCCCATGGTCGACGGCGTGGGCAGCGACTATTCGCTGTCCCGGGGACGCAGCGCCGCCACCGGCGCCCAGCGCGTCGCCGCGGTGCGCGCGCTGTGGCTGTCGGCGCTGCGCGGCGCCCAGTATGTCTGGCTGTCGCCGCTGTCCTTCAAGCGCATCCCCTGGGCCGCCCGGGACGTCTCGGTCTACTTCGACCGCAACTTCGTGCCCGTGCCGCACGGCCCGTTCGGCCTGTACATGCGCAAGGGCCAGCTCCCCCGCTGATCTCGTGGAGAGGGGGAGCAGCCCCGGGGCGGCCAGCTGCTGATAACAGCAAGAGGCGGGTGGCGGGTCCCGGTGGCGGGTGGTGGGCCGGTCGCGGGAACTGGGCGTCAGCCGGCGGCGTAGGACCGCAGCACCAGTCCGGTCCGGGGCTTGGGGGCGAACGAGGTGGACTTGCGGGGCAGCCGTTCCCCGCCGGCCGCGACCGCGTACACGTCCGCGGCGCGCAGCGGGTTGCCGATGACCGCCGTACCGCCCGGGGCCGGGACGGCGTCAGCCTGCGCGACGGCCCGGTCCGCATCGTGGTGCACCACCCGCACGCCCTGCTCGTCGTCCGGGATGCCCCACAACGCCGCGAGCAGGAACTCCTGCAGCACCGCGGTGGACAGCTGGCGCCAGGCCGGCGACCGCCCCGCGGGCATGGCCGCCTCGAGCTGCACCGGATCCGGGTCGGTGAGCAGATGCACCTGGCCCTGCCCGGCCACGAGAAACGCCGGGCCGTCCTGGCCGGCCGCCGCCAGCGCGTCCAGCGCCGCGGGCAGGTCAGCGGTGCCGCCGGGGATGGCCCGCACCGAGAATCCGGCCTTGGCCCGCTCCACCGCCTCGCCCGGGGGAAGCCCGGGCAGCACCCGGTGGATGGCCCCGATCTCCGGCGGGAACGCGTCGCCGTCCACCAGCAGCGCGAGCCCGTAGTCCCAGGGACCCGGCCCGTCGCCTGCGCCCCGCCGGTCGGCCTGGATCTCCAGGTACGACGCGTAGCGGTGGTTCCCGTCCGCGATCAGGGCCTGCCGGGACGCGAGGTCGGCGGCGATCGCCGCGATCGCGGCCGGATCGGTGACCGCCCACAGGCTGTGCCGGATGCCGTCGCCGGTATCGGTGCTGAGCACCGGCGTCCCGGACGCCGCGACCTGGGCGGCCACCCGGGTGGCCGCACTGTCCTGGCCGCCCTCATACAGCAGGAAGATCGGCTCCAGGTTGGCCTGGGTGGCCTCCATCAGCTGCCGGCGGCCACGCACCGGGCCGGGCATGACATCCTCGTGCGGCAGCACGATGCGGGCGCCGGGCGGGGCCAGCCGCACCGCGCCGATCAGGCCGCGCTGCAGCACCCGGTCCGCCCCGCCGGGGGCCGCGACCAGCCGCTGCTCATACACGTACAGGGCGGGCTCGTCCCCGGTGACCAGGATGCCCTCACGCTGCCAGTCGGCCAGCAGCCGGGCGGCGTCGTGGTACTCCTCGCCCGGCCGGCCCGGGTCCTGGCGGGGCAGGATCAGCCGGACCACATTATGCGGATCCGCATCCCGCAATTGCTGGGCGGTGTCCTGGCCGATGACGTCGTACGGTGGAGAGGTGACCTCCGCGAGTCCGCTCACCCGTTCCGGGGCATAACGGACTCCACGGAACGGCGCGAGCTCGAGCCCGGCTGGTCCCGGCGCCTGTTCCCCGCCGGACGGAAGGATCTGCACATATGACAGAAGGACCATGGGGCGGCCAGGATTCCCGTCCGGCGGAAAATCCGAGGCCGGACGACGGCGCTCCCGGCGTTCCGGCTCCGCATGGTGATGTGTACACCTGGTACCAGCGGGGGCTGGAACTGCTCGGCCGGGGCAGCCCCGCGGCCGCCGCCCAGCTCCTGGAGCGGGCCGCTGAGGCCGAGCCGGGCTCCCGCAGCGTCCTGGAGGCGCTCGGCCGCGCCCAGTTCGACACCCGCCGCTACGACGAGGCCGCCGCGACCTTCCGGCGGATCGTCGAGGCCAGTCCCAGCGACGACTACGCGCATTTCGGGCTGGGCCTGGCGCTGGCCCGGGGCGGGAACCCGCGCGCCGCGGCCGAGCACCTGGCGCTGGCCGCCGCGATGCGGCCCGAGCTGAGGCACTACACCGAGGCGCTGCAGGGTGTGCGGGCCACCCTCCGGGCCCGGGCCCAGGCGGCCGGGGAACCGCCCGGCCCCCCCGCCTGACCCCCGCGAAGGGAGCCGCCGGGCCGGGGCGACGGGGCCGCGGTGGTTGTCGTTAGTGCTAATTTGAGGGACTTTCCCGCATGACACCACGAACCGGGGACGGGCATGCCTGCTGAGGCCGCTGAGCGCGATCGTGAGACCGGATTGGCCCGTTTCCTGCGGGGTTGCCCGGATCCGCTCTGCCAGGCCTACGACGTGGCCCTGCTGGACCTGGACGGGGTGGTCTACCTCGGTGACGCCGCGGTGCCCGGCGCACCCCAGGCGCTGGACAAGGCGGCGGACGCAGGGCTGCGGCTGGCGTTCGTGACCAACAACTCCTCCCGGACCCCCGCGGCGATCGCCGCCCAGATCGCCAGCTTCGGCGTCCGGGCCGCGGCCGCCGACGTGGTTACCTCGGCCCAGGCCGCCGCCACCCTGCTGGCCGGGCGGCTGGCTCCCGGCGCGGCCGTGCTGGTGGTGGGCGGCAACGGGCTGCGCGCCGCGGTCCGCGACCGGGGCTTCCGGCCGGTGACGACGGCCCTGGACCGGCCCGCGGCGGTCGTCCAGGGGTTCGCCCCGTCGATCAGCTACTCGCTGCTGTGCGAGGGCGCGCTGGCGGTCGCGGCCGGCGCCTGGTACGTGGCCTCGAACGCGGACGCGACCATGCCCACCGGGCGCGGGCGGCAGCCCGGAAACGGCGCGCTCTGCCAGGTGATCGTGGCGTCGACCGGGCAGCAGCCGGTGGTCGCGGGCAAGCCCGAGCCGCCGCTGCACGCCGAGGCGGTGGCGCGGACCGGCGCCCGGCACCCGCTGGTGGTCGGGGACCGGCTGGACACCGACATCGAGGGCGGGGTCCGGGCCGGCGCGGCCAGCCTGCTGGTGTTCACCGGCGTCAGCCGCCCCGAAGATGCCGTGCTGGCCGGGCCGGAGCAGCGTCCCACGTACCTGGCTGCCGATCTGGCCGGCCTGCTCGCACCGCACCCTCCCATCGGCGCGCAGGACGGCGCCTTCCGCTGCGGCGGGTGGCTGGCGCGCCGCCCGGACGGGGAGTCCCCGCTGGTCATGGAGGGTTCAGGGGACGCCATCGACGGGCTGCGCGCGCTCTGCGCCGCGGCCTGGTCCGCCGATCACGTCACCCCGGAGATGATCCGGCCTGCGCTGGCTGCGCTATCTGGCTGACTCCCGGCGTACACCCACAGGGGGATGCGGGCCGGCCGCAGGGGCGATGTGCCGGGGCCCCCGTACCCGGGAGACTGTCCCTGCGCGGAAGTCGGGCACCCGGCCCGGGGGGCGCAGAGAGGACAATTCAATGATCGAGGCCCAGAGCCTCACGAAACGCTACGGGGACAAGGTCGCGGTGGACGACCTGTCATTCAGCGTGGAGCCAGGCAAGATCACCGGCTTCCTCGGCCCGAACGGGGCGGGCAAGACCACCACGATGCGGCTCATTCTCGGGCTTGACCGCCCGACCAAGGGGACCGTGACCGTGCACGGCAAGGACTTTCGCGAGCTGGCCCAGCCGATGCGGGAGGTGGGCGCGCTGCTGGACGCCAAGGCGGTGCACGGCGGCCGCAGCGCCTACAACCACCTGCTCTGCCTGGCCCAGACCAACAACCTGCCCGCGCGGCGCGTCAATGAGGTGCTCGACCTGGTCGGCCTCAGCGAGGTGGCCAGGAAGCGGTCGAAGGGCTTCTCCCTCGGCATGGGCCAGCGCCTGGGCATCGCCGGCGCGCTGCTCGGCGACCCGGCCATCCTCATGTTCGACGAGCCGGTCAACGGGCTGGACCCCGAGGGCATCTTGTGGATCAGGAACCTGATGAAGGCGCTCGCCGCGGAAGGCCGCACCGTCTTCGTGTCCAGCCACCTCATGTCGGAGATGGAGAACACCGCGGATCATCTCCTGGTCATCGGCCGGGGGCGGCTGATCGCGGACTGCACGGTGGCCGAGTTCATCGCGCGCAACTCGGTGCAGACGGTCCGGGTCCGCACCCCGCAGGGCGATGTCCTGCGCAGCGCGGTCACGATGGCCGGCGGCCACGTCGCCGACGCCCCGGACGGCGCGTTCGTGGTCCAGGGCCTGGCCCTGGACCAGCTCGGCGACCTGGCCTTCGAGCGCGGCATCCGGCTGCACGAGCTGGCCCAGGCGCACGCCTCGCTGGAGCAGGCGTTCATGGAGCTGACCGCGTCCAGCGTGGAGTTCCACGCCAGTACCGGCATCGCCCAGGAGCCAGTGACCACGGGAGAGGCGGTCTGACATGGCCACGACGACGCAGCTGCCGGGCGCTTCGGCGCCAGCCCTGCCGTCCGCTCCGTCCCGCCGGGCCGGGTTCGGCGGGGCGCTCCGCTCGGAGTTCACCAAGATCCGCTCCGTCCGGTCCACCTACTGGACGCTCATCGCCCTGGTCGTGGTCACGATCGGGATCGGCACCCTGGCCTGCGTGGGAGCGGTCTCGCGCGGCGCTGACCACGGGCCGCTGTTCGACGCGACCCAGCGCAGCCTGGCCGGCCTGATCCTCGGCCAGCTCATCATCACCGTGCTCGGGGCGCTGACCGTCACCTCGGAGTACTCCACCGGGATGATCCGCACCTCGCTGACCGTGCAGCCGCGCCGCGGCACCGTGCTCGCGGCCAAGGGCGTGGTGTTCTTCCTGGTCAGCCTGGTGACCGGCCTGGTCGCCTCGTTCGTGTCGTTCTTCATCGGCCAGGCCATCCTGTCCTCCAAGCACCTCAACGTCACGCTGGGCGACCCCAACGTGCTGCGTGCGGTCATCGGCGGCGCGCTGTTCCTGGCCGTCTGCGGGATGCTGGCCTTCGGGCTGGGCACGCTGCTGCGGCACACCGCGGGCGCGATCACGGCCTCGATCGGGCTGCTGTTCGTGCTGTTCGTGCTGATCAACTTCCTGCCGTCGAACTGGCAGGACCACGTGGACAAGTGGATCCCGTTCAACGCGGGCAGCCAGATCTGGTCCACGATCCCCCTGCAGGGCAACCCGCCGATGTTCTCGCCGTGGACCGGGTTCGCGGTGTTCACCGGCTATGCGGTGATCGCGATTATCGCGGGGGCGGTGGCCTTCCGGAAGCGGGACGCGTAGGCCACAAACGGGACGCGCAGGGACCGCGCGTTCCCAGGCACCCGCCTGGCGGCCCGGGGCCGCCGCCAGGCGGGTGTTCCTTGTACGGGCGGGCCCGCGGACCGGTCGACTGGGCTGGCCAGGGGCTGGCCGTGGGTGCCGGACTGCCGGGCCGTCCGGGTCAGGCCTGGGGCTGGCAGGCCGGGCACCAGAACGTGATCCGCCCCTCGGGATCGCCGCCCTGGCCTGATCCCTCGTCCCGGAGGATGACGGTGCCGCACCGGCGGCAGCGGCGCCCGGCCCGCCCGTACACCCAGTGCTCCTGGCCGCGGATCGCCGTCCCGGTGGTGATGTGCCCGGTCCGGTCCTTGTTCGCGTCCAGCAGCCTGCGGGCCAGGTCCACGGTCGCGGGCAGGTCCCGGATCTCGCCGACCGGCCGCCACGGGTGGATGCCCCGCAGGAACAGCAGTTCGCACTTGTACACGTTGCCCACACCGGCCAGGTTGCGCTGGTCCAGAAACGCCTCGCCCGCCGGGCGCTGCGGGTCGGTCATCAGGCGGCGCACCGCCTCGTCGGCGTCCCAGTCCGGGCCGAGCAGGTCCGGGCCGAGGTGGCCGACCACGTCGGCTTCCTTCGCGGTGGGCAGCACCTCGACCACCCCGAGCTGGTAGCCGACCGCCTGCCAGGTGTCGTTGCCGAGCACCAGCCTGATCTGGTGGGCCTGCGGCACCCGGCCGGTGACCGGGCGGACCCGCCAGCGGCCCTCCATCTTCAGGTGGGTGTGCACGGTCACGCCGCCCTCCACCCGGGTGAGCAGGTGCTTGCCCCGGGACAGCGACTCCGTCACCTGCCGTCCGGTCAGGTCGGTGGTGGCGTAGCGGGGAACCCGGAAATCACTGCGGGTGAGCACCCGCCCGGCCAGCGCCTCGCGGAGCCGCTTCGCGGCGTGCCAGACCGTGTCCCCTTCCGGCACCGCTCAGCCCAGCGAGCGGTGGCGCGAGGCGGGATGAGTGCCTGCACCGCCCCAGTATGCCCGCGCCCCGTGAAGCCCCGGCCCAGTCCCGGTGCCCGAGTCAGGCCCGGGCCGGGGTCCAGCGGCCGGGGCGGCGGCGCCGGTCACAGGAGTTTGCGGAGACGCAGTATGTCGGTGAGGCTGGCGTTGACTTTGACCTTGCCGGACAGCCAGGAGCGGACAAAACGCTTCGGATCACCCGAGATCGCCAGCAGCTCGTCGCTGGGGGCCGAGAACCGGACCTGGGCGGGCGGGTCACCGGGGCTGGCCTCGGTGACCGGGCTCGCGCCGTCCGCGCCCAGCTTGGTGACGAAGGTGACGCCGAGGTCGGTGACCGTGCAGCTGAGGGTGCGGTCGGCCAGGATCGCGGCCCGCTTCTGCGGGTCTACCTCCGAGAGACGTCCCGCCAGCGCCTCCAGCGCCGTCCGGCATTCCTCAGCAGTCGCCATGCCGCCTCCTTTCCCCCAGAGTGTCCATTGTGCAACTCCCTGCCCGTTGATGACGCCATGGGCGTGGCGCCAGCCGTTGGTGGCGCGCCCGGGAGCTTCCGGACGGTAGCGTTCGTCGGAGAACCGCCCCGCAGCCGATAACCCTGCCGAGGAGCGCGACGTGACGCAGAACGATCCGGTGGTGCCTGGCGCGGCCGCCCCCGGCAGTACCCCCGGGAGCGCCGTGATCACCGGTGACGCCCGGGTTGATCAGGCGCTGGCCCGGCTCAGTGAACTGGATGACCTGCCCCTGACCGGGCACGCGGCGGTCTTCGAGCACATTCACGCTGAGCTGACCGGGGCGCTGGGTACGCTTGATTCAGGAAACGACCAGTTTCCGCAGGCCCCGATCGCGCCCTCCCAGAACCGGCCCGCCCCGATCCCGCCCGCCGTGGCTGCTCATGGAACTCCCGCGACACCGGACAGCTGAACGGCGAGGCAGCCACTGCATGAGTACCCGGAGACGTCTCGACGCCGAACTGGTGCGGCGTGGGCTGGCCCGGTCCCGCGAGCACGCCGCCGAACTGGTCACCGCCGGGCGGGTGGTGGTGGCAGGCCAGTCGGCAGGCAAGACCGCGACCCAGGTCACTGCCGATGACCCGATCGCGGTCACCGGCGCCGCCTCCGGCCCTGACTACGCGTCCCGGGGCGGGCGCAAACTCGCCGGCGCGCTGGCCGCCTTCCCCGGCTTGTCGGTGACGGGCCGTCGCTGCCTGGATGCGGGCGCGTCCACCGGCGGCTTCACCGACGTGCTGCTGCGCGCCGGGGCGGCCCAGGTGGTCGCGGTGGACGTGGGCTACGGCCAGCTGGCCTGGGCGCTGCGCAGCGACGACCGGGTCACCGTGCTCGACCGGGTGAACGTGCGGCACCTGGAGCCCGCGCAGGTGGCCCCGCCGCCATCGCTGGTCACCGCGGATCTGTCGTTCATCTCGCTCGCCCTGGTGCTGCCGGCCCTGATCCGCTGCGCGGCCCCGGACGCCGACTTCGTGCTCTTGGTGAAGCCGCAGTTCGAGGTGGGTAAGGGCCACGTCGGCGCGGGCGGGGTGGTGCGGGATCCCGGTTTGCGGGCCGCGGCCGTGTCCGCGGTGGCCGCGGCCGCCGCGGATAATGGCCTGGGCGTGGCCGGGGTCACCGCCAGCCCGCTGCCCGGCCCGGCCGGCAACGTGGAGTACTTCCTCTGGCTGCGCCGCGGCGCGCCCCCGCTGGAGCCGGACAGACTCGCGCACGTCATCGCGGAAGGACCGCAGTGAACTCCCACCGGACGGTGCTCGTCACGGCGCACACGGGCCGGGCCGCGGCGGTGACCACCGCCCGGCTCGTGGTCGAGATGCTGATCTCGGCCGGCATCGCGGTGCGGGTCGTGGACACCGAGGCCGCCGAGCTGCAGTGCCCCGGCGCCGAAGTGGTCCCGGCCACCCCCGAAGCCGCCCGCGGCGCCGAGATGGTCCTGGTCCTCGGCGGGGACGGGACGCTGCTGCGGGTGGCCGAGATGACCCGGCCGGCCGGGGTGCCGCTGCTCGGGGTGAACCTCGGGCACGTCGGCTTCCTCGCCGAGGCCGAATACGACGACCTGCCCAACGTGATCGACCGGGTGATCAACCGCCAGTACACCGTGGAGCAGCGGATGACGGTGGACGTGACGGTGCGGCAGAACGGCACCGTCATCGCCCGGACCTGGGCGCTGAACGAGGCCAGCGTGGAGAAGGTCGCCCGGGAGCGGATGATCGAGGTGATCACCGAGATCGACGGCCGGCCGCTGTCCCGGTGGGGATGCGACGGCGTGGTCTGCGCCACGCCGACCGGCTCCACGGCCTACGCGTTCTCCGCGGGCGGCCCGGTCGTGTGGCCGGAGGTGGAGGCGCTGCTCATGGTGCCGATCAGCGCGCACGCCCTGTTCGCTGGCCCGCTGGTCATCTCGCCCAGCTCGCTGCTCGCGATCGAGGTCCTCGGCGGGCCCGCCGTCGGCCAGTCCTTCGCGGGCGTGCTGTGGTGCGACGGGCGGCGCCGGGTGGATCTGCCTGCCGGCGCACGGATCGAGGTCCGGCGCGGCGCCGCGCCGGTGCTGCTGGCCCGGCTGCGCAGCGAGGACGACGCCGCGGTGGGCGGCGCGCCGTTCACCGACCGGCTGGTCGCGAAGTTTGGCCTGCCGGTCGCCGGCTGGCGGGGGCGCCCGTCCGCCCGCCACATCGAACAGGAGCCACGCGCTCATGCTTGAGGAAGTCCGCATTAACGCGCTCGGCGTGATCGAGGACGCCGTGCTGGAGCTGTCGCCGGGGTTCACGGTCGTCACCGGGGAGACCGGGGCAGGCAAGACGATGGTCGTCACCGGCCTGGGCCTCATGTTCGGCGGCCGGGCCGACCCGGCCCGGGTCCGGCCCGGGTCCGACCGGGCCACGGTCGAGGGCCGGCTGCGCATCGATCCCGCGGGGCGGGTGGCCGGGCAGGTGACCGAGGCAGGCGGCGAACTCGACGACGACGGGGCGACACTGATCGTCAGCCGGTCGGTGTCCGCGGAGGGACGGTCGCGCGCGTACGCCGGCGGCCACTCGGTGCCGGTGTCGCTGCTCACCTACCTGGCCGACGACCTGGTCGCGGTGCACGGGCAGGCCGACCAGCAGCAGCTGCTGCGGCCGGGCCGCCAGCGGGAGTCGCTGGACCGTTTCGCCGGGCCCGCCCTGGCCGCGGTGGCCGCCGACTACCACCGCGCCTACCAGCGGCACCGCGAAGTCCGGGGTGAGCTGGAGGAGCTGACCGGCCGGGCCCGGGAACGCGCCCAGGAAGCGGAGGACCTGCGCCGCGGCGCGGCCGAGATCGAGCGGCTGGAGCCCGTCGCGGGGGAGGACCTGGAGCTGAGAGCCGAGGAGGAGCGGCTGGCCAACGCCGACGGGCTGCACACCGCGGCCAGTGCCGCGCACGACGCGCTGCTCGGCGATCCGTCCAGCGGATCCTACGACCTGCCCGACGCGTCCAGCCTGCTGGCCACCGCCACCCAGGCGCTGGAGGCCGTCGCCGGCCACGACCCGGTGCTGGCCGGGCTGGCGGGCCGGCTGTCCGAGGCGGCCTACCTGATCTCCGACATCGGCGCGGAACTCGCCTCGTACGTGGAGTCGGTGGAGGCGGACCCGGCCCGGCTGGCCGCGGTGCAGCAGCGGCGCGCCGACCTGACCCGGCTGGTCCGCGCCTACGGCTCAGCCGCCACGGCCGCCGGCGGCGAGGGCGGGGACGTGGCCGCCGTGCTGGACTGGGCCAGGCAGGCCGCCAGCCGGCTGGGCGAGCTGGACGGTGACGACGACCGGATCGCCGGCCTGGCCGCGGAAGCGGAGCAGCTCGGCGCGACCGTCGCCGAGCTGGCGGGCCAGCTCACCGCGCTGCGCCGCGAGGCGGCCGCGCGCTTCGCGGCCGAGGTGACCGGTGAACTGGCCGCCCTGGCCATGCCGCACGCCGCCCTCACGGTCGCGGTCACGGCCCTGGAGGACTTCGGCCCGCACGGCGCGGACGAGGTGGAGATCCGGCTGGCCGCGCACCCCGGGGCGCCGGCGCTGCCGCTGGCCAAGGGCGCCTCCGGCGGTGAGCTGTCCCGGGTCATGCTCGCGATCGAGGTGGTGTTCGCCGGGGCGGACCCCGTTCCGACCTTCGTGTTCGACGAGGTCGACGCCGGGGTGGGCGGGAAGGCCGCGGTGGAGATCGGCCGCCGGCTGGCCCGGCTGGCCCGGCTGGCCCAGGTCATCGTGGTCACCCACCTGCCCCAGGTCGCCGCGTTCGCGGATACCCACCTGGTGGTGGAGAAGGCCGGCGACGGCAGCGTGACCCGCAGCGGGGTGACCCGGCTCGACGACGCCGGGCGGGTCACGGAGCTGTCCCGGATGCTGGCCGGCCTCGAGGACTCCGAGTACGGCCGCGCCCACGCGGGCGAGCTGCTCACCGCCGCCGCGGCGGAACGGGCCGCGGCCGTGGAGCCCCGCCTCAGCTGATCAGGCCCGGCGAAACGGGGTCAGCGGAACCGGGTCAGATCAGCGGCCCATCTGAACCGGGGCGGCACGGGAGCTGGGAGGTCCTGGGCGGGGCCAGCGACCAGGGCAGTTCCCTGATGTGGCGTGTGGCGCCACCTGGTCGGCCGGTCTGGCAGGATGGACTGCGATGTTGGCCCCGTTCCTGAAACTCCCGAAAAGGCACCGGAGCAGGCCAGAGGACCTGCCGGGTGTTACTGGGGCTGCCCGGCTGGACCGCAGGACCAAGAACCTCACCAAGCGCCTGCGGATCGGCGAGATCGCCATCATCGACCACGCGGACCTGGACCGGCTGGGTGCGGAGGCGCTGCTGCGCCAGCAGGTCGGGGCGGTGGTGAACGTGGCGCCCAGCATCACCGGCCGGTACCCGAACCTCGGCCCCCAGCTGCTGATGGAGGCGGGGGTGCCGCTGCTCGACGACGTCGGCCCGGACGTTTTCGCCAAGGTCAGCGAGGGCACGCTGGTCCGGCTGCAGGGCGACACGCTGTACACCGGCGACGAGGTCGTGGCCAAAGGCCGGATCCAGACGGCCGAGACGGTGGCCGCGGCGATGACCGCCGCCAAGGACGGCATCGCGGCCCAGCTCCAGGACTTCGCGACCAACACGCTGGAGTACATCAAGGGCGAGGGCGAGGGTGCGCTGCTGATCGACGGCATCGCGGCCCCTGAACTCCGGACCAAGATCGAAGGGCGGCACGTGCTGGTGGTGGTGCGCGGCAACCAGTTCCGCGAGGACCTCGCGGTGCTGCGGCCATACATCCGCGAGTTCAAGCCCGTCATGATGGGGGTGGACGGCGGGGCCGACGCGCTGCTGGAGGCCGGCTACCTGCCTGACGTGATCGTCGGCGACATGGACTCGGTCACCGACGAGGGATTGCACTGCGGGGCGGAGCTGGTGGTGCACGCCTACCCCCGGGACGGGCGGGCCCCCGGCCAGGCGCGGGTCGAGCGGCTCGGGCTGCACTCGGTGGTCTGCGCCGCCGGCGGCACCAGCGAGGACGTCGCCCTGCTGATGGCGGACGCCAAGGGCGCCAGCCTCATCGTGGCCGTGGGCACCCATAACACCCTGGACGAGTTCCTGGACAAGGGCCGCGCCGGGTACGCGAGCACCTGGCTGACCAGGCTCAGGGTCGGCAGCAAGCTGGTGGACGCCAAGGGAGTGAGCCGGCTCTACCGGCAGCGCATCTCGGGCTGGGCCCTGATGCTCCTGGTGCTGGCCGCCGGCACCACCATCCTGGTGGTCATGCTGGCCTCACCCGCGGGCCGGATCTTCTTCACGTACCTCGGCGCCCAGTGGGACGTCGTGAAGTACTGGCTAAGCGGATTGTTCTAGGCCAGCATCCATGATCGATTTCCGGTATCACCTGGTGTCCATCGTCGCGGTCTTCCTGGCGCTCGCGATCGGGATCGTGGTCGGGTCCACCGCCCTGAAGCCGGCCGTGCTCACCGGGCTGCAGAAGACCGCCACCGCGGAGAAAGGGCGGATCGACGCGCTGTTCGCCAAGAACGCCCAGCTGAATAACCAGCTCAAGGCGGCCGAGTCCTACGCGCAGTCGGGCGAGCACCTGGCGCTGGGCGGCCTGCTGGACGGGCAGCGCGTGGTCCTGGTCACCGCGCCGGGCTTCCCGGGCGGGGTGGTCACCGGGGTCACGTCGGCGCTCACCGTGGCCGGTGCGACCGTGACCGGCCAGGTGCAGCTGCAGAGCCAGTTCTTCACCGCCGGCACCCAGTCAGACCTCGACACGCTGAACCGGCAGCTGACCCCGGTCGGGGTCACCCTGCACAGCGGCACACCACAGGGCCAGGCCGGGGAGCTGATCGCCAGCGCGATCCTGACCAAGAACGGCCCGACCCAGCCCCCCGCCGGAGTGGCCGACGCCACGGGCAAATCGATCCTGCGCGGCTACGCGGCCGGAGGTTTCCTGACTATCAGCGGGAACCCGGCAGCTCGTGCCACCCTGGCTGTCGTGATAATCCCGGCTGCCCCGCCCGCGACCAGCGGTCCCAGCAGCGCGAGCCAGACTCT
Organism: uncultured Actinomycetes bacterium; assembly: GCA_963837335.1. Classification (GTDB taxonomy): domain Bacteria; phylum Actinomycetota; class Actinomycetes; order Streptosporangiales; family Streptosporangiaceae; genus RYN-230. The sequence goes on from CAWINS010000081.1 coordinate 109,249, forward strand.
CGTGACCGTGGCGCAGCAGCTGAACCTGGCCGGCGAGGCCACGGTCGTGGCCGGGCAGCTCAGCGGCTCCGGACCGGGCAGCGCCATCGACGTGATGCGGTCAGGTGGGCAGTCTGACCACTTCAGCAGCGTGGATAATGCGGACACCCCTATCGGCCAGATCGTCACGGCGCAGGCCCTCTACGAGCAGATGGCGCTGGGCAAATCGGGCAGCTACGGCGCGCTGACCAGCGCGAGCGCGGCCGGCCCGAGCCCGGCCCCGACCCCTGCGCCGTCCACCACGGCGACCGCGACCGCGAGGCAATCCTCGAGTCCGAAGCACGGCAGCAAGCGGTCGGCCCAGCCGGACGCCAGCGCCTCGGCGAGCGCGCGGTGAGCCGGCGGGGCGGCACGCGCGGCGCGGCGCGGAGCCTGATCGGCGCGGTCCTGGCGGCCGGCGGGGCCCGGGGCGCGTACGCACTGCTGCGGTCCCGCCCGCCGGGCGGGACCGCGACGTGGACCCGGACCAATCACCGCGGCGAGCCGGTCACCCTGCTCGAAGGGCCCGCCGCCGCCACCGGGGCCGCGCTCGCGGCCGCGCTCACCCCCGGCCTCCCGGGCCGGTCCCGGGCCGCGCTGGTGCTGGCGGCCGCCGGTGCCGGGGCCCTCGGCGGCTATGACGACCTCGCGGGCAGCGGCGACCGGCGCGGTTTCCGCGGTCACCTGGGGGCCCTGGCCCACGGCGAGGTGACCACCGGCGCGGTCAAGATCGGCGGCATCGGCGCGACCGGGCTGGCCGCGAGTGCCCTGCTGGGTGGCGGCCCGCTGGACGTGGCCGTGAACGCGGGCCTGATCGCGGGCGGCGCTAACCTGCTCAACCTGTTTGATCTGCGGCCCGGGCGCGCCATCAAGGTCGCGACGCTGGCCGCCGGGCTGATCGCCGCCACGGGCCGGCCCGGAGCCGGGCCAGCACCAGGGCCCACGCTGGCAGGCATTCCGCTGGGCGCCGCCCTCGCGCTCGTGGACGAAGACCTGGGGGAGCGGGCCATGCTGGGTGACGCCGGGGCCAACGCCCTCGGTGCCCTGCTCGGCGCCGCGGCCGCCGCCAGCCTGCCGCGGTCCGGCCGGGTCGCCGTGCTGGCTGGCGTCGTCGCGCTCACCGCGGCCAGCGAGAAGATCAGCTTCACCAAGGTCATCCAGCGGACACCACCGCTGCACTGGCTCGACATGCTGGGCCGCCGTCCCGTGGCGGCCACCGCGGCCGGGTCACCGGCCACCACCCCGGACCCGGATGGCGCGGGTCCTGGCGACGCAGGTCCCGACGGTACGGATCCTGCAGGCACGGGCACGGCTACGCATCAGCCGGTCACGCCGAGGACGTCAGCCAGCCCCCCGTGACCGAGGCGCAGGAAACGGCGACCGAGGCCGGCCGGGCGCAGGACACAGGCGGGGAGCAGGCAGGCGGCGGGATCGGCCGGGCCGCCGTCCTGATCGGCGCGATCACCATCGTGTCGAACATCGTGGGCTTCGGCCGCCAGCTGGTCTTCGCGCACACCGTGTCCGCGACCTGCCTGGGCACCGCGTACGCGACCGCGAACCAGGTGCCGAACATCATCTACGACATCGTCCTGGGCGGTGCCCTGGCCAGCGTCCTGATCCCGGTGCTGGCCGGCCCGGCGGCCCGCCGGCTCGGCGGGCCGCCGGGTCCCTGGACAGGCGCCGGTACCCACGCCAGCGCCGATATCCGGGTCAGCGCCGAAAATCAGGCCAGCCAGATCGCGTCCGCGGCGCTGTCCTGGACGGTTCTGGTGCTCGCCCCGGTGAGCGTGATCATCGCCGTGGCGGCGGGCCCGCTGGCCACCGCTGCTGCTCGCGGGCGCGCCGCACTGCGCGCACGCGGCCATCGTCGGGGTCAGCAGCCGGATGCTGGTGGTGTTCGCCCCGCAGATCCTGCTCTACGGGCTGGCCGTGGTGCTGTACGGGATCCTGCAAGCGCACCGGCGGTTCACCGCGCCCGCGCTCGCGCCCGTCCTGTCCAGCGTGGTGGTCATCTCCGCCTACCTCGCGTTCGTGCCGCTCAGCCAGGGATACCGGGTGCTGGCCGGGCTGCCCCGGTCGGCCGAGCTGATGCTGTCTGTCGGCACCACGGCGGGGGTGGCCGCGCTGGTCCTGACCGCGCTGGTCCCGGCGCTGCGGCTGCGGCTGCGGCTCCGGCCCACGCTGCGTTTCCCCGCGGGGGTGGCCCCCCGGATCCGCGGCCTGGCCGCGGTAGGGCTGATCACGCTGTTCGCCCAGGACGCCTCGGTGGTCGTGGTCATGGTGCTGGCCAACGGGCAGGAGGGTCAGGGCGCGCTGGTCCTGTACAACTTCGGCTGGCAGATGTTCTTCGTGCCGTACGCGGTGCTCGCGGTGCCTATCGCCACGACCGCGTTCCCGGTGCTGGCCGCCGCCGAGGGGGCCCGCTTCGATGAGACGGCGGCCGCCTCCACCCGCGCGATCATGCTGGTGTCCTGGCTGGGCGCCGCCTTGCTGGCCGGCGCCGCGGTGCCCGCGGCCAGGCTGTTCGCGCATAATCCGGGGGATGCCCGCCAGCTGGCGTACACCTTCGCCGCGTTCGCACCGGGGCTGATCGGCTACGGCCTGTCCACCCACCTGTCCCGGGTCCTGTTCGCCGACGCCCGGACCCGGGTGGCCGCCGTGGCCCTGGTGGCCGGCTGGCTGCTGGTGATCGTCGCGGACGTGGTCGCCGTCGCGCTGGTTCCGGACTGGTGGGTGGTGCCCGTGCTGGGCCTGGGCAACACGATCGGGCTGACCGTGTCCGGCCTGGCGCTGCTGGGCGTGGTGCGCCGGGCGCGGGGCCGGGCCGCGCTGCGGGGCACCGCCCGCGCGGCCCTGGCCGGGCTGGCCGGGGCGGTGGTCGGGGCGGCCGCCGGGGCCGCGCTGTCTTCCGTCCTGCCTGCCAGGGGCTTCGTGCCCAACGCCGGGCTCACCCTCTTGGCCTGCTGCTGCGTGACGCTGGTGTTCGGCGGGGCGGCGCTGGCGCTGGACGGCGGGGACCTGCGCGCGGTGCTGGCCCGGGGGCACGACATGCTGCCCGGATTCCGGCTGGCCGGGCGGAGGCCACCGTCGTGACCGGGTCCGGGACGCGGCAGCCCCGGCCGGGCTGCGGGTCAGCTACCTGCTCGCCGCGACTGCCGGGGGGACCGGGCGGCACGTCGCGATGCTGGCCGGCGGCTGCGCCGCCCGGGGCGCGACGGTCCACGTGTACGGGCCAGCCGCGGCCGGAGCGGGGCTCGCGCTGGCCGCAGGGGCGCAGCCGGGCTGGGACTTCAGCGTGGTGGATATCGCTGACGGGCCCCGTCCGGCCCGGGACCTGGCGGCGGTGGCGCGGGTGCGGCGTCTGGTGGCCCGCGATACCCCCGACGTGCTGCACGCGCACGGGCTCCGGGCGGGCGCGCTCGCCGCCCTGGCCCTGGCCGTGCCGGGGACCCCACGGACCATGCTGGCCGTGACGGTGCACAACGCCCCGCCCGCTGCCGGGCCTGCCGCCGCCGTGTACGCCGGGCTGGAACTGATCGTCGCCCGCCGGGCCGACGCGGTGCTCACCGTGTCGGGCGATCTGGCGGCCCGGATGCGCCGCCGCGGGGCCCGGCTGGCCGGGCGGGCCCTCGTGCCCGCCCCCGCTGCCCCCGCCGCGTCTCCAGCCGAGATCGCGGCGCTGCGCCGTGAATTCGCGGGCGGTGAATTCGCGGCGGTGAATTCCGGTGGTGAAGAATCCCGGGGCCGTGATCCGGGCGGGAGTCCGCGGGCGGTGATCCGGGCCGCCGAGATCGTGCTCGCGGTGGGCCGGCTGGCCACGCAGAAAGGTTTCGGCACGCTGATCCAGGCCGCCGGGCAGTGGCAGCGGCGGCCGGCCGTTCCGCTGGTGATCATTGCGGGGGACGGGCCGCTGGACGCGGAACTCCGGCACCAGGCCGGGGTGGCCGGGGTGGCGGTCCGGTTCCTCGGCCCGCGCCGCGACGTCCCGGCTCTCCTGGGTGCCGCCGACGTGGTGGTCGTCCCGAGCACCTGGGAGGGCCAGCCGCTCATCGTGCAGGAGGCGCTGCGCGCGGGCCGGCCCCTGGTGGCCACCCGGGTCGGCGGGATCGCCGACCTCACCGGCGACGATGGCGCCGTACTCGTCCCGCCCGGCGATCCGGTCGCGCTGGCCACCGCGGTCACCCGGATCCTCGACGACCCGGAGGCGGCGGCCAGGCTGGCCGCGGCGGCCCGGGCCCGGGCGGCCCTGCTGCCCACCGAGACGGCCGCGGTGGACCAGGCCCTTGGCGTCTACGAGGCGATGACCACTAGGGCGTGAATCGGATGTCCGTAACAGTCTGCGGCGATATCAAGACGTTACCCGGGACCGATATATACGCACTGTGATCTTTTTCGGGATTACTGAACAGTACGTGTTTTCTTAGTGTCAATATGCTATTCCGGTTGAAATCGTCTGCAAGAGTGTGCTCATCTGTGTGCTTGGGCTTGGTCTGACTTCTTGCAGGCCTGGTGGGGGACGCACGTGCAACCGCAAATCCGGCGGCTGAAATCACCCGGGCCATCGCCCGGGGATTCCGGGCTGCGCGGACACCCGGACGGTCTCCCGTCGCGGACCGCCAGCCGGCCAGCCCGCGACTTCAGCGCCGACGCCCCCCAGGACGCCGTGATCCTGTCCGTGCAGGATCTGGCCGCCGCGAAGGAAGCGGTCCGGCTGGACCGGCTGGACCGGGAGGACGAGCGCCGCGCCGGGGACGGCCCGGCCGGGACGGGCTCAGCCGGGCCCGGGACACCCGGTCAAGGCGGACCACCATCACCACCTGCTACTCCGCCGCCCCTGGCCCGGCGGCCAGGAAGCCCGGACGCCGGGCGCCCGGACCCCGGTGCCCCCGCGCCGGGTGACCGGACGCCTGCCGGCCCAGGCCCGGGCGGCGCCAGGCCGGCTGGCCCGCCGCGCGGGCCCTCGTCCCCACCGCCCTGGGGCACGGTATTGCTCACCACCGTGCGACTGTGGGGGCAGCGTCACTGGCCCGCCCGGGCCCGGTGGCGGGTCCTTACCGTGCTGGTCCTGGCCGCGGTGCTGTTCGGCGCGGGCGCTATCACCATCGCGCTGACCCGCAGCCCGGCCGGGTCCGGGCCCGGCCGCGGGGTCCAGGCTGGGAACAGCGGGGCCAAGGCTGGCGCCGGCGGGACCCAGTCAGGCCACGGCGGGACGCCCACCCCGGCGGCCATCCGGGCGGCCGTCACGGCCCGCACGGCGGCGGCGGTATGGCTCGCAGGCCAGGTATCCGCCGACGCGATCGTGTCGTGTGACCCGCAGATGTGCGCGGTGCTGGAGGCCCACCAGGTCCCGGCGGCCCGGTTGCTCCCGCTGGGCGGGAGCAATCCCGACCCGCTGGGCAGCGACCTGATCGTGTCCACCGCGGCCGTGCGCGGGGAGTTCGGCGCCCGGCTGAACAGCGTGTACGCGCCGGTCGTGCTGGCCAGCTTCGGGACCGGCAACGCGCAGACCTCGGTCCGGGTCGTCGCGTCCGACGGGGGTGCCGCCTACCTGCGCCGGCTGCGGACCGACGTGGCGGCGCGGGCCGACGCGGGCCGCCAGTTGCTGCAGAACCCGCGGCTGCATACCTCCGCGACGGCGCGCCGGGCGCTGGCCGCGGGGCAGGTCGATTCGAGGCTGCTGACCGTATTCGCCGCACTGGCCACCATGTACCAGGTGCAGGTGGTCGATTTCCCCGCGCCCGCTCCCGGGGCGAGCGCGGGCCTGCCGCTGCGGGCCGCGGATATCGCGCCAGCCGGCCATGGGACCCGGCAGCGGCCCGACACGATGGCCTCGCTGGCCAGCTACCTGCACAATCAGCTGACCCCGTACCAGCCTGAGCACATCACCGTCGTCCGGCTGGCCAACCGCTTGCCGGTCCTGCGCGTCGACTATGGCGTACCCAGTCCTCTCGGATTGCTCGGGAAGGGCTGACTAGTCCGAATCCAACCCTCAACACACGCATCGTTAACGCTGGATGGTTCGCATCCTGGGAGTGGGGAGTGCACGATGGTACGGAGTTCACTGTGATCCGGGCCGGTGGCCCGGGTCGCGCGCGGACCGGGCTTCTTCGCGGCCGGCTGTCCGGACTGGCCCTGGTGGCCAGCGGGGCCCTGATCGCGCTCACCGCGGCGGCCGGGCCGGCCGCCGCCGCTACCGCCCATACCCCGGCCTCGTCGTCGGGAGACGGCTGGGTCCGGCTGGCGCACCTGTCCCCGAACACCCCGCCGGTTGACGTCTACCTGTACAGCTACGGCAAGCCCAACGCGATGATCGTGCTGCACCACGTCAGCTACGGCACCGTCTCCCCGTACGAGAAGGTTCCGCACGGGGAGTACACGGTGGCCATGCGCACGGTCGGCGCGTCGCCGTCGTCCACCCCGGTGCTGTCCAACAACCTGATGGTGCATCCCGGGCACGCCTACACCGTGGCCGGGATGGGGCCGTACAAGGCGCTGCGGCTGCAGGTCCTCGATGACAAGCTGACCACACCCAAGGGCAAGTCAGAGGTCCGGGTCATCCAGGCGTCGCTGAAGCAGCATCACGTCACCGTCACGGCCGGGCACGTCACGCTGGCCAACAACCTTGCGTTCTCCGACGTCACCAACTACGGGACCGCCAAGCCTGGCACCTGGATGGTTCACGCCAAGGGCGGCACCGAGTCGTGGGACGGCCGGGTTCCGCTGACCCCGGGCACGATCCACACCCTGGTCGTGCTGGACTCGTCCAGCGGCCTGAACGTCACCGACCTGATGGACGCCGCGGGCAGCGCGGTCATGCCCAACGGTGGCGCGGCCACCGGCTTCGGCGGCACCGCCCCGGCGCCGGGGTCCTCCCCGCTGCCCTGGCTGGCCGCCCTGGTCGCGGGGGCGCTGCTCGCCCTGGCCGGTGCTTACCGGCTCCGCCGGGTCAGGGCCGCGGCCCGGCACGCCCGTTGACGGAGGCGGGCCGCCCCGCACCCTCGAACCCGGCTGGCGGGCCACGGCATGGGCACCGTGGCCCGCCGGCCGGATCGTCGCAGTATGGGCCGGCGCAGTACGCTCCGCCGCGCGGCGGGCCGCCTCCGGGCGGCCCGCCGCCCGGGCGGCGGCGCGCCGCCCGTTCGCGGTGGCCGCCCTGGCCTGCGGGCTGTTCGTGCTGGCGTTCGGCGCGGCCGGGCTGGTCATGCTGACCGGCCACCCCGGTGCCGCTGGCCAGCCGGCCCAGGCATCCGTCCCGGCGCCGTCCGGGTCCGCCGCCCCGGCCCCGGACCCCTCGCCGGCCGCCGCCGCCCCCGGCTCCGGTGTCCCTGACCATCCCGGCCATCGGCGTGCACTCCAGGCTGACCAGGCTGGGCCTCACCGCCCAGGGCACCCTCCAGGTGCCCACGTCCACCTCGGTGGCGGGCTGGTACACCGGCAGCCCCCGGCCCGGGGAGATCGGGTCCTCGGTGATCGCCGGGCACATCGACTCCTACCTCGGCCCGGGTATCTTCTACCGGCTCGCTGATATGCGGCCCGGCGAGCGGATCTACGTCCGGCGTGCTAACCGCAGCCTGGCCGTGTTCAGGGTGTACGCGGTACGCCAGTACCCGAAGGACCACTTCCCCACCGGCAAGGTATACGGCCCGGCGCCCGACGCCGAACTGAACCTCATCACGTGCGGCGGTACGTTCGACTACACCACCCACAGCTATCTCAGCAACACCGTGGTCTACAGCACCGAGATCCGCTGACGAGCGCCGTGATACGTGCCCGTACTACCAGCCGCGCGTTCGCCACTCGCCGAGGTGCGGACGCTCGGTGCCCAGCGTGGTGTCCCCTCCGTGCCCCGGGTACACCCAGGTGGGGTCGGGCAGCGGGGCGAAGACCCGCTCCTCCAGGTCGTCCATCAGCTGGGTGAACCGCTTCGCGTCGCCCTGCGTGTTGCCCGGGCCGCCGGGGAACAGCGAATCCCCGGTGAACAGGTGCGGCTCACCGGCCAGCTGCCCGGCCGCGTCATAGCAGAGCGCGATGCTGCCCGGGGTGTGCCCGCGCAGGTGGATGGCGGACAGCCTGGCCGTCCCGACCGGGACCGTGCCGCCGTTCTCCACCAGCGTGGTCACCGGGACGGGCAGCTCCACCGCGTCGTCCGGATGCGCGACCACGTCCGCGCCGGTGGCCTCCACCACCTCGGCGAGCGCCTGCCAGTGGTCGAAGTGCCGGTGCGTGGTGATGATGCGGCGCAGCGGCCGGTCACCGATCAGCTCAAGCAGGCGGCCCGCCTCGTTGGCCGCGTCGATCAGCGCCGCCTCACCGGTCTCGGTGCAGGTGAGCAGGTAGGCGTTGTTGTCCATCGGCCCGACCGCGAGCTTGGTCACGGTCAGTCCCGGCAATTCCCGCGTCTCGGGCGGGCCGCCCACGGTCACGTCCCCGGTGTAGGCCACCGCTGCCTCCTTGCGTTGCGTTGCTGTCTTTCTACACCGGACCAGCCCGCGGGTTACCGCCAGGGAGGCAGCACGGGCACGGCGCCGGCCCCGGTGACCCTGAGCCCGGCGCCGTCGCCCCGGCCGATCAGCCAGGCCAGCAGGGCGGCCGGCGGGCCGGACACGGTCACCTGGCCGGCCGGGCCGGGGGAGAGCGGGCCGATCGGGTAGGCGGCATCCAGGCCATCCGGGCGGGCGAGGCAGGCTGGCGCGTCGGCGCGCCCAGCGAAATCGCGGCCCACCCGGTCCAGGTTCGCCGCCACGAAGCTGGCCGGCCAGTCGGCCGGCCGGTACCCGGTGCCCAGGTTGACGTGGTGGATCTCCAGCTCGGCCAGCCGGCGCGGCGGGATCTGCCGCGCCGGGAACGTGTCGCCGCGCCGGGCCACCAGGGCGTCCCACGCCCGGGCCGGCAGGTCCTGGGCCGCCGCGGCGAGCGCGGCCGCGCTCTTATGCAGGTCCGCCGCTATCTCCGCGGCGGATCGCGCGGCGCCCTCCTCGACACCGCGGGCCCGGGCCTCCTCACTGGGGTACATCGGCGTCTCGTTCCCGGTGGCAGCCCAGCTGAGCAGGTTCCGGAAGCCGTCGGCGTTGCGGGCCAGATGGGTCAGCACGTGGCCGCGGGTCCAGCCGGGCAGCCGGGACGGCGCGGCGACCTGGGCGTCGGTCAGCGCGTCCGCGGTGGCCAGCAGGCGGTCGGTCGACTCGCCCAGCTGGGCCAGGGCGATTTCGGTGTCCACAGGGCTCCTTTGCCAGAGTTCGGGACCATCATCTCGTGCGGAATGGCACCCTGGAAGCAAGCGGGGGGACGGTGGTGCCGCCCGGGGTGCGTGGTCCGGGGCAGCGCGGCCCCGGCGGTGCGCGGGCCGGGCGGCGTGGCCGGCGAGTGGATGGCCCGGGCAGCGTGGTCCGCGCGGTGCGCGGGCCGGGAAGCTCTCCCGCCGCGGCGGTGTTTTGTCAGTGGCCCCGAATACCATGACGTGTCCCTGGTCGGCGTAGGTCCTCGCCCCGTTCTGACCTGGAGGTCCGTCATCATGAGCCGGAGAACCCTCATCCTGACTCGGAGAATTGAGCGCAGTGGCTGATCGACTCGTTGTCCGTGGGGCTCGCGAGCACAACCTGAAGGATGTGTCGCTGGAGCTGCCGCGGGATTCCATGATCGTGTTTACCGGGTTGTCGGGGTCGGGGAAGTCGAGTCTGGCGTTTGACACGATTTTCGCGGAGGGGCAGCGGCGGTATGTGGAGTCGCTGTCGGCGTATGCGCGGCAGTTCCTGGGTCAGATGGATAAGCCGGATGTGGATTTCATTGACGGGCTGAGTCCGGCGGTGTCGATTGACCAGAAGGCGGCGTCGCGGAATCCGCGGTCGACGGTGGGGACGGTCACGGAGGTGTATGACTACCTGCGGTTGCTGTATGCGCGGGTGGGGCGGCCGCATTGCCCGGTGTGCGGGCGGCCGATCGCGCGGCAGACGCCGCAGCAGATTGTGGACCGGGTGCTGGAGCTGGCGGAGGGGACCCGGTTCCAGGTGCTGGCGCCGGTGATCCGGGGCCGTAAGGGCGAGTACACCGAACTGCTCCGCGAACTGCAGGTGAAGGGGTACTCCCGGGCCCGGGTGGATGGCACGGTCATCCGGCTGGACACGGTGGCCGGCGGGGAGGCGGGCGAGCTTCCGGCGCTGAAGAAGTACGAGAAGCACACCATCGAGGTGGTGGTGGACCGGCTGGCGGTGAAGGCTGACGCCCGGCGGCGGCTGACTGACTCGGTGGAGACGGCGCTGGGCCTGTCGGGCGGGGTGGTGCTGCTGGATTTCGTGGACCTGGCCGAGGATGACCCGCACCGGGAGCGGATGTATTCGGAGCATCTGGCGTGCCTGGATGATGATTTGTCGTTCGATGAGCTGGAGCCGCGGTCGTTCTCGTTCAACTCGCCGTGGGGGGCGTGCCCGGATTGCACCGGCCTGGGGACCCGGATGGAAGTCGATCCTGAGCTGGTCGTCTCCGACCCGGACAAGACCCTGGCCGACGGCGCCATCGGCCCCTGGAGCGGTGGCCATGTCAGCGACTACTTCCTGCGGCTGATCGAGGCGCTCGGCGCCTCGCTCGGGTTCAGCATCGACACGCCCTGGTCCCGGCTGCCCGCCGCGGCCCGCAAGGCCCTGCTGAACGGCTACGACCAGCAGGTGCATGTCCGGTACAAGAACCGCTACGGCCGGGAGCGCTCGTACTACACCTCGTTCGAGGGTGCGATCCCCTATATCGAGCGGCGGCACTCCGAGGCGGAATCAGACTCCAGCCGGGAGCGGTTCGCGGGCTTCATGCGCGAGGTGCCCTGCCCGACCTGCCACGGGTCGCGGCTCAAGCCCATCGCGCTGGCGGTCACCGTGGACAGCCGGTCCATCGCCGAGATCTGCGCCCAGCCCATCGGCGAGCTGGCCAAGCTGCTCCGCAGCCTGGAGCTGTCGGACCGGGACATGCAGATCGCCGGGCGGATCCTCAAGGAAGTCAACGCCCGGCTGGGGTTCCTGCTGGACGTGGGCCTGGACTACCTGTCCCTGGACCGGGCGTCGGCCACGCTGGCCGGCGGGGAGGCGCAGCGGATCCGGCTGGCCACCCAGATCGGCTCGGGCCTGGTGGGGGTGCTGTATGTGCTGGATGAGCCGTCGATCGGGTTGCATCAGCGCGATAACCACCGGCTGCTGGAGACGCTGATCCGGCTGCGGGATCTGGGGAACACGCTGATCGTGGTGGAGCACGATGAGGACACGATCCGGGCCGCGGACTGGGTGGTGGACATCGGCCCCGGCGCCGGTGAGCACGGCGGCAGCGTCGTGGTTTCCGGGCCGGTGGAGCAGTTGCTGGCCAGCAAGGAGTCGCTGACCGGGGCGTACCTGACCGGGCGGCAGCAGATCCCGCTGCCGGCGGCGCGGCGCAAGCGGTCGAAGTCCCGCGAGGTCGTGGTCAAGGGGGCCAGTGAGCACAATCTGAAGGATGTGGATGTGGCGTTCCCGCTGGGCACGTTCATCGCGGTGACGGGGGTGTCGGGGTCGGGGAAGTCGACGCTGGTCAACGACATCTTGTATCACGCGCTGGCGCGGGAGCTGCATGGGGCGCGGACGGTGCCGGGCCGGCATGTCCGGGTGACCGGGATGAGCCAGCTGGACAAGGTGGTGCACGTCGATCAGGGGCCGATCGGGCGGACCCCCCGCTCCAACCCGGCGACCTACACCGGGGTGTTTGATCATGTGCGGAAGCTGTTCGCGGCGACCACCGAGGCCAAGGTCCGCGGTTACCAGCCGGGCCGGTTTTCCTTCAACGTCAAGGGCGGCCGGTGCGAGGCCTGCTCCGGTGATGGCACGATCAAGATCGAGATGCAGTTCCTGCCGGATGTGTATGTGCCGTGCGAGGTGTGCCACGGCGCCCGGTACAACACCGACACCCTGGCCGTGCACTACAAAGGCAAAACGATCGCCGACGTGCTCGACATGCCGATCGAGGAAGCCGCCGCCTTCTTCGAGGCCATCCCGGCGATCCACCGCCACCTGAAGACCCTGACCGACGTCGGCCTGGGCTATGTCCGGCTCGGCCAGCCCGCGCCGACGCTGTCGGGCGGGGAAGCCCAGAGGGTCAAGCTGGCGTCGGAATTGCAGCGCCGGTCCACCGGCCGGACCATCTACGTGCTGGATGAGCCGACCACCGGGCTGCATTTCGAGGACATCCGCAAACTGCTCGGGGTGCTGGGCCGGCTGGTCAACGGCGGGAACACCGTCATCGTCATCGAGCACAACCTCGACGTCATCAAGACCGCCGACCACGTCATCGACCTCGGCCCCGACGGCGGCTCCCGCGGCGGCCACATCATCGCCACCGGCACCCCCGAACACATCGCCAGCAGTCCAAGCCAGCCACACCGGCCAGTACCTGCGCAAGCTCCTCAACGTCTGACCCGCCGGCTGGCGCCGCCTGCCCGCCCGGCCTCCGCCCCGGCCCGCCCGGCCTCCCAGCCTGGGCCACCCCGGGCGAGGGAACGGGCAGGTCATGGCCTCGTTGCGGGCGGCGCGCAGGCTACGCTTCGCGGCGTGGAGATCATGACCAGTGCGGGGGCCGCGCGGGCCGCGCTGGCCTGGCCCGCGGGGGGCGGCCCGCCCTCCGCGGATCCCTCGCGGCCGCGGCCCCCGGGGAATGGGCCGCATACCCGGGACCCCGCGTTCCTGCTGGTGCTGACGCACGGCTCGGGTGGGGGACCGGAGTCCGCCGACCTGCTCGCGGTGCGGGACGCGGTGCTGCCGCTCGGCGCGGCGGTGGCCCTGGTCACCCAGCCCTACCGGGTCAAGGGGCACCGGGCGCCCGGGCCGCCGGCCCGGCAGGACGCCGCCTGGATCGAGATCATCGACGCGCTGCGGCCCACGGCCGGGCCGCGTGTTCCGCTGGTGCAGGGCGGCCGCAGCAACGGCGCCCGGGTGGCCTGCCGGACCGCCGGGATGACCGGGGCCCGGGCGGTGCTGGCGCTGGCCTTCCCGCTGCATCCGCCCGGGCACCCGGAGAAGTCACGGGCGGGCGAGCTGACCCTGGCGGGCACGGATGTGCTGGTCATCAACGGGAGCCGGGATCCGTTCGGCATCCCCGACCATGCGGCCCGCACCCGGGTCGTGGTGCTGGAGGGCGAAACCCACGCACTGTCGAGGAAGCCCGGGGCGGCCGGCGCGGCCGCCGCGGCCTGGCTGGCGGAACTGCTGGGACTCGCGCACGCCTGACCCCGGGCTCAGCTCAGAAAGGGGGGCCGGGATGGGGGAGCGTAATCGGGGACGCGTGGCGGTCGGGGACCGCGCCGCAGCACCGGTAAGCGGCACCGCCAACAGCACCCGCGAATAAGGCTGGCTAGGCCGCGGGCTCAGCGGGGGCAGCCACCTGGGGAGCGTGGTGGTGGGCTGCGGGGATGATACCGCTGTTCGCGCTCACATCTGTGGGCCGGTGCGGGGCTACCGTGTCCCCGCCAGGCAGCAGTTCGCCGGTGTCCTCGAACACGACGATGCCATTGCAGAGCAGGCTCCAGCCCTGCTCGGGGTGGCTGACAAGAGTCCGGGCCGCCTCACGATCCAGCGCTCGCGCGTCCGGACATGGTGGCGTATGCGGGCACATACGTGTGCCTCCTGGTTAACGTCTCGCTGTGGTGTTGATCACTGTTAGTGTGCCGGCTTTACCCCGCACACGACATAGTCAGTTGTGACGATTTATCGCGTCACTCTTTGTTACTAGTAGCTAGTAGCATACGTGACCCGGCTCACGTAATTGGGTATCCCGTATAGGGCGTCGGCGTCACATATTCGCATAGGTCGGCCGGATTCTGTTACCGACTTGTAACTGCGTCTGCGCCGGCCGGCTGGAAGCCGGGCGCGAGCTCATCCGATCCGCGGGTGACCGCGCTCCGCGGGACCGGGGGAATGCCGGTCAGCCGGTGACTCTCGCGCAGCGTGAGCAGCCGTTCGGCCTCTGCGGACCAGACCCGGACCGGCGGCGTCGCCTTGGCCTTGCGCCGGTAGATACGGTCGTCGTAGCCCAGCGGCCCGATCGCGACCCGCTCGGCCGCGTAGGCGGCCCGCATCACGTCGGTCAGCGCCGTGTCCAGGCGCTTGGCCAGCCGGTACCGCTCGGTCAGGGGGGCGTTGGTTCCCTCGGCGCGACGCAGTTCCTGCTCGGCGGACCGGGCCTCGGCGAGCAGGTCGTCGAAACGGGCGGCGAGCGCCTGGTCGGCGGCGAACTTCTGCTCAGCCTCCTGGCTGGCCTGCTTGCGTCTCGGGATCATGGTGCGCTCCTACGTCACGCTGGAATCTCTGGCCGGTACGGGGCCAACGGCGAGCCTAGCGGATGGCGCCCCGGCGCCACCGGGGGCCGCCCGGCGCCCGGTCTACGCGAGGCTGTCCAGCCAGTCGGTGTGCAGCGCCGAGTACTCACCGTCGGCGGCGAGCAGCAGGCCGGGCGGCCCGTCCTCCACGACGCGCCCGGCGCTGAGCACCAGCACCCGGTCCGCGATCTCCACCGTGGACAGCCGGTGCGCGATGATCATCGCCGTCCGCCCGGCCAGGATGGTGCGCAGCGCCCGCTGGACCAGCTGCTCGCTGGGGATGTCCAGCAGGGAGGTGGCCTCGTCGAGGACCAGGACGGCGGGCGCGGCGAGGAACGCGCGGGCGAACGCGACCAGCTGGCGCTGCCCGGCTGACAGCCGCCCGCCCCGCTTGCCCACGTCCGCGGCGTAGCCGCCGGGCAGCGCGGAGATGAAGCCGTCCGCGCCGATGGCCCGGGCCGCTGCTTCGACGTCCGCCTGGGTGGCGTCCGGCCGGCCGAGCCGGATGTTGTCGGCCACGGACCCGGAGAACACGAAGTTCTCCTGGGTGACCAGGACAATTTCCCGGCGCAGCACCCGGTCCGGCAGGTCCCGCAGGTCGACGCCGTCCAGCCGGACACTGCCCTGGTCCGGGTCGTAGAAGCGGGCCAGCAGCCGGGCCACGGTAGTCTTCCCGGCCCCGGTCGCCCCCACCAGGGCCATGGTCTGCCCGGCCGGGATGGTCAGGTCCAGCCCGGGCAGCACCGGCGTGGCCCGGTAGCCGAACCGCACCGACTCGAACCGGACCTCCCGGCCCCCGGCCCGGGCGCCCGGGCCGCCGCGCGATGGTTCCGGGCCCGGGGCGCCGCCGGCCGGCTCCATCCCCGGGCTGCGGCGTGGCGGCTCCATCCGCTGGCGGCCGCGTGGCGGCAGGGGCACCGGGTGGGCAGGCTCCGGCACCGCGGGCGGCTCATCCAGCACGCCGGAGATCTTCTCCAGCGAGGCGGCGGCGGACTGGAACGAGTTGTAGAACTGGGACAGGTCCTGCAGCGGGTCGAAGAACCGGCCCAGGTACAGCAGGAACGTGGCCAGCACCCCGACCTTGATGTCGCCGTCGATCACCCGCAGCCCGCCGTAGCACAGCACGACCCCGGTCGCCACGTTGCCGACCAGGGTGATCCCCGGCGCGTACACGGCCAGGACCCGGGACGAACGAAGGCTGGCCGCCGCGTAGCTCTCGTTGAGGCGGCCGAAGATCTCCTCGTTGCGCTGTTCCCTGCGGAACGCCTGCACGGCGCGGATACCACCGAAGGTCTCCACGAAGTGGACGATGACCTGGGCGATCGTTTCCCGGGTCCGCCGGTAGGCCAGTGCGGACTCGCGCCGGAACCACATCGTCAGCCAGGCCAGCGGGACGAAGCCGGCCAGCACCACCAGCGCGAGCGGCCAGTCCAGCAGCAGCATCCCGGCTCCCACCAGGATCAGCGAGAGCGCCGCGGAGACCAGGGCGTCCAGGCCGTCGTCGAACAGGTCGGAGATGGAATCGATGTCAGACACCTGCCGGGAGATGACCCGCCCTGAGGTGTAGTGCTCGTGGAACGCGACCGGCAGCTCCTGGAAGTGCCAGGAACAGCCGCTGGCGCAATTCCAGGACCACCGTCTCGCCGAGCTTGCCCATCGAGTAGATGAACCCCCGGCTGGCCACGGCCTGGATGCCCACGGCGGCCGCGAAGCCGGCCACGTACAGCGCCATCGGGGCCAGGTCACCGCCGTGCAGCAGGGGCGGGATACCCCGGTCGATGGCCACGCCGACCAGCCAGGGACCGGCCAGCGCGGCCAGGCTCGCGGTCACGATGAGCAGCGAACGTGACGATCACCCGGGCCCGCTGCGGGCGCAGCAGGCTGAACAGGAGCCGCCGGGCCCGGCGGCGCAGCAGTGCGGCCAGGCCGCCGGTCACCTCATCGGCGTCTTCCGCGGCGATCCCGCGCCACGCGTCGGAGGTGGTCATGAGGCCGCCTGCTCTCCGCTGACCGGCTCGTCCAGGCCGCTCATCAGCTCCCGGTACCTGGGCTGGGTGGCCAGCAGGTGCGCGTGCGTGCCGATCGCGGCGATCACCCCGTCGCGGAGCAGGGCCACCTTGTCCGCGAGCATCACCGTGGACGGCCGGTGCGCCACCACCAGCGCGGTGGTCTCGGCCAGCAGACCGCTCAGCGCCTTGGTCACCTTCGCCTCGGTGTGCACGTCCAGCGCGGACAGCGGGTCGTCCAGGATCAGCAGCGATGGCCGGGCCAGGATGGCCCGGGCCAGCGCCACCCGCTGCCGCTGGCCGCCCGACAGGGCCATGCCCTGCTCGCCGATCCGGGTGTCCAGGCCCCAGGGCAGGTCGTGCACGAACCCGGCCTGCGCCATGGCCAGCGCCGCCTCGATCGCGGCGTCATCGGCGTCGGGCGCGCCGTAGCTGACGTTCTCCCGGACGCTGGCCGAGAACAACGTCGGGTCCTCGAACGCGCAGCCGACCCGGGACCGCAGTACCGGCAGCGGCAGCCGCCGGACATCGGTGCCGTCCAGCAGCACGGCGCCCGACGTCACATCGGCGAGCCGGGGGACCAGTTGCAGCAGGGTCGTCTTGCCCGACCCGGTCGCCCCGGCCAGGACCATGGTCTGGCCCGGCTCGACGGTCAGCGTCACGTCGCGCAGTAAAGCCTGCTCCGCGCCCGGGTAGCTGAACCCCACGTGGTCGAAGACCAGCCGGGCCGGCCGGGCCCGGCGGCCGGCCGGGCGTCCCGTGGTCCCGGCCCGGGGACCGGCCGGGCTGCTGATCGCGGGCGGGGTGTCCAGGATCTCGAAGATCCGCTGGGCCGCGGTGGCCGCTTCCTGGCCGCCAGCCAGGATGTAGCCCATCGACTCGATGGGCCAGACCAGCGCGAGGGTCAGCGTGATGAACGCGACCAGGCCGCCCAGGGTCAGCTCGTGCCGGCTGACCGCGATGGCCCCGAGCAGCAGCAGGAGGCCGATCAGCGCGTTCGGGATCAGGTCGAGACCGGCCCAGAACGTGCTGCGCAGCCGGGCCTTCTGAAGCTCGGTCCCGAACACCTCGAGGGCCTGGCCGCGATGCTGCCCGGCCGCCTGGTCACCCCGGCCGAGCGCCTTGAGCACGCGGATCCCGGTCGCGGCCTCTTCCACGTAGGTAGCCAGGTCGCCCTGCTGGTCCTGGGCGCGCCGGGAGAGCACCCGGTAGGTCTGCTGGAACCGGGTGCTGGCCGCCACCACGGGCAGGAAGACGGTGGCGGTGAGCAGGCCGAGCCACCAGTTCAGCCGGATCAGCAGCAGAACCACCGCGATGAACGTGACCACGTTCGTGACCAGGAAGATCGTGCCGAAGCCGGCGAACCGCCGGATCGCCGACAGGTCGGTGGTCGCCCGGGACAGCAGCTGGCCGGACTGCCACTCGTCGTGGAAGGCGGGTGGCAGCCGCTGCAGGTGCGCGTAGATGTCCGCCCGCATGGACCGCTCCATCCCGGTGACCGCGTTCGCCTGCATCCACCGGCGGAGGAAGTTCAGCAGCGCCTGGCCGGCGCCCAGGCCGACCGCGGCCGCGCCGATCGGCAGCAGCAGGCTGCGCTCCCCCTGGCTGATCGCCCCGTCGATCATGGATTTGGTCAGCAGCGGAATGGCGATTTCGGCGCCCACAGCCACGATCGCGCAGGCGAGCATGATCACCAGCTGCCACCGGTAGGGACGCAAATAGACCCGGGTCCGCCAGAGTGACGCGAGGGGGGTCGCCCCACGGCCGGCAGGCGTGTTACGGCCAGGTTCATGGGGGGGCATTACTCGAACGCTAGCTGCCGTCTGCCGCTATGTCACCTGGATTTTCCCTGGCTGCGCGGGGGTGCCGCGGGCAGCGGCGCGAGGCATCCCGGGCCGGCCTGCAGGAAAGAAACAGGAAGATTTCATTATTAGTCCGGACGTAACAGGTGTGTCACCTCATCGCCGCTATGTGGTGGCCGGGTAGCGGCCGCTGGGCAACTCTGGCACGCTGGCTAGCCCGGGGGGGCTCGCGCAGCGGTGCCGTACGCCGGCAGGGAGGGACCGTGGAGCGCACGGATTCTGGGGGCAGGCAACCCGTGCGGAGCTGGTCACCTGGCCCAGCTCTCGCCGCTTTTCATGACGGCGTGACCGTCATCTGCGAGATTTCCGCGCAGTTCGGGGACGAAGGGTGGACCGCGCCGTCGCCCTGCCCGGAATGGCGGGTCATCGACCTGGCCGGTCACTTGCGGTGCGTCGCCGACGACTTCCACGAGTACCTCGATGACGCCCCGGCCAGCCGGCTCGCCCGGCTGATGGCCCGGGGAGCGCACCCGGACACGCTGGCCCGCAAGCTGGCCCGGCAGAACGCCGCGGAACTCGCCGCGCTGCCCGATGCGTCCGGGCCGGAGCATATCGACGCGTTCGCCAGCTCGGCCCGGGCGTACGCGCAACGCCTGCTGCCCATCTGGGATCTGCCGCATCACCAGTACCGGGACGTGCTGGTCACGGTGGGCGGGATGGCCGGCGCCGCGTGCGCGGAGTGGCATCTGCACGCCTGGGACCTGGCCCGGGCGCAGGGCAAGGATTACCGTCCCGCCGACCCGGACATGCTGCTCCACGGCTGGAGAGCGGGGATGCCGCACCTGCCGCTGGAGGGGCCGGCCTGCCCTTGCACCGCTACGAGGCCAGCCTGTACGAGGCCGGCCCTACGACGCTGGCCCGTACGACACCGGCCCGTACGCCACTGGCCCCTACGAGACCGGTCCCTACCGCGCTGGCCGCTACGACAGGCCGGGGCCCGAGCACGCCGTGGCCGCGGAGGTGGCGACGGCCCGCGCAGCGGCGGCCGGCCCGGCCGTGCGCGAGGACCCGTGGCACGTCATGCTCCAGGCATCAGGCAGGATTTCGCTGGGCAGGATTTCTCCTGGTCCGGTGCTGTAGTCCTGAGCGGCCCGGCCCCGCTGCCGCCGGTCCCGGTCCCCGGGAACCCGGCGGGCGGGCCGCGCCGCGCAGGCTCGTCGAAGGGATAGTGCTGATGGCATTCGATGTCGGTTCCGTGCGGGCGGCCTATCCGGCCCTGGCGGACGGGTTCGCCTACCTGGACGGTGCCGCGGGGACCCAGGTTCCGGTCAGCGTCATCGACGCCATCGGCGCCGCCTACCGGGCCGGGCTGGGCAACGCGGGCGGCGAGTTCCCGGCCAGCCACCGCTCGACCGCGCTGACCGCCGAATGCCGCCAGGCCGTCGCCGACCTGGTCGGCGGGAGCCCGGACGGGGTGATCCTGGGACCGAACATGACCACCCTCACCTACCGGCTGGCCTACACGCTGGCCAGCCAGTGGGGCCCGGGAGACGAGGTGGTCGTCTCCCAGCTCGACCACGACGCGAACGTGCGGCCCTGGATCCACGCCGCGCAGCGGGCAGGCGCCACCGTCCGCTGGGCAGAAGTCGACATATCGACAGGAGAGCTTCCGCCCGGCCCAGTACGCCGACCTGCTGTCCGAGCGGACCCGGCTGGTCGCGGTCACCGCGGCCAGCAACGTCCTGGGCACCCGGCCCGAGGTCGCCGCGATCACCGCGCAGGCGCGGGGGGTGGGAGCGCTCAGCTACGTGGACGGGGTGCACGCCACCCCGCACGGCCCGGTGGACGTGGCCGCGCTCGGCGCGGATTTCTACGCGACCAGTGCCTACAAGTGGTCCGGCCCGCATGTGGGGGCGGTGATCGCGGACCCGGGCCTGCTGGAGACGCTGCACCCGGACAAGCTGATGCCCGCCCCCGACTCGGTGCCCGAGCGGTTCGAGCAGGGCACGCCGCCCTTCGCCGACCTGGCCGGGGTCACCGCGGCCGTCGACCACCTGGCCCAGCTGGCGGGCAGCACGCCAGGCCCGCGGCGGCAGCGGCTGCTCACCTCGATGGCCGCGGTGGAAGACCACGAGCAGAGCCTGTTCCAGGTCCTGCAGGACGGCCTGGCCCGGATGGGCCACGTGACCAGCTACGGGAAAGCGGCCCGCCGCGCCCCGACCGCATACTTCACGGTGGACGGGCGCGCGCCCGGCGACGTCGCGCGTTACCTGGCCAGCCGGGGCGTCAACGTCTGGAGCGGGCACAATTACGCCTGGGAGCTGACCGGCATCCTCGGTATCCGCGACTCGGGCGGCGCGGTCCGGGCAGGCCTGGTGCACTACAACGACCGGTCCGACGTGGACCGCCTCCTCGAGGCCCTGGCCGCCCTGGCGGGGTGACTCAGTCGCCGGGGTGGTGGTCGGCGAACGTGTAGCGGTACAGGCGGGTGGAGCGGGACTGGAAGCCGACCCGCTCGTAGAGGCGGCCGGCCGCCTCGCGGGAAGGCCGCGAGGTGAGGTCCACGGTCCTGGCCCCGGCCTTCTCGGCGATGCGCAGCGCCTCGATGGTCAGGATCTGGCCGATGCCCTGGCCCCGCGCGGCCTCGTCCACGATCACGTCCTCGATCCAGGCCCGCACCCCGGTGGGGATCGGGAACATCACGAGGGTCAGCGTGCCGGAGATCTTCCCATCCGAGCGGGCGATGAGCAGCGTGGCGGCATCCGAGCTGAGCACCCCCTCCAGCACGGCCCGGTCAGCCGGGGGAGCACTCCTGGACAGCTGGGGCAGCAGGACGCCAAACGCCTCGACCACCTCATCGGTTACTTCACGCAACACTTCGACGCTCACAGTCACGCGGGCACTTTATCGCGCGGCCCGGCCGGTTCGCGGGAAAGCCCGGGCGACCGACCGGAACGGTCGCCGGGTCAGCCGATCGCCGCAGGCACCTGATTACGCCAGCAGGCGGCTGGCCGCGCCCTCAGGCCACGCCGAGGGCGTGCAGCCCGGCCGCGGTGCCGGCCGCCGCGACGATGACCACCAGGAATGGCGCGCGGAGCAGGAGCGCGGCGGCCGCCGCGCCCAGGCCGGCCAGCCGGGCCGGGTCGATGGCCAGGGACTGGCCATGGCCCACGGCCTGCACCGCGATCAGGGCGGCGAGCAACGCCACCGGGACCAGGGTGGCGAACCGCTGCGCCCGGGGATGAGCCAGCCACCGCGGCGGCACGGTCAGCCCAGCCAGTTTGAGTGCGTAACAGCTCACCGCGGTGACCAGCACGGCGATCCAGGTCGCGCTCACCGGCACGGCCTGTCGACGGCGGTACCCGGCGCCCCGTCCTGCCCGGCGGGGCGGGCGGCGCCCGCACCGCTGGCGGCACCCGCCCCCGCGCCCGCGCCGTCGGCGGCACCGGCACCGGGAGCGGCGGCACCCGGACCCGCACCGGGTGCTGGGCCGGCACCCGCACCGGCGGCGGGCAGCAACGCCGCGCCGAGCGCCGCCACCGAGGCCAGGACCACCGGGAGCCCGGGCGGGAAGAACGGGGTGGCAGCCAGGGCGATGGCCGCCCCGGCCAGCGCGACCGCCCGCTCGGTCCGGCCGTCGCGCAGCCGCGGCCACAGCAACGCCAGGAACGCCGCGGGCCCGACCACGTCCAGGCCGAAGGAGTCAGGGGAGCCCAGCCGGCCCGCGCCGAGCGCGCCGGCCAGCGTCGCCGCGTTCCAGGTCAGGTACAGGCTGCCGAAGGTGGCCAGGAACCCGGCCCGGGCCGGGGCGCGCCCCGGCCGGCCCAGGGCCTGCTGGCCCAGCGCCACCGCCGTCGACTCATCGGTGATGCCCTGCGCGGCCAGCAGCCGGAACGGGCCACGAAAGCCCAGCAAGCTGGCCAGGCGCAGGCCGTACAGGCCGTTGCGGCTGCCGAGCAGGACCGCACTGGCGGTCCCTGCGATCAGGTTGCCGCCGCCGGCCACCGCGGCGGCCAGCGCAAACTGCGACGCGCCGGTGTAGGCGACCAGGCTGAGCACGCAGGCCTGCGCCGGGCTCAGCCCGGAGGCCACGGCGGCGGCCCCGAACGCGAGGCCGGAGGTGCCCACCGCCAGCCCGAGAGCGATGCCATCCCGGGCGGCCCGCTTCACCGGCTCCGCTGAGGTCGCGGCCCGCTTCGCCGGCTCCGCTGACGTCTCTGCCATACCGGGAGGCTATGGCGCACCCCGGTGCGCTGGCTTGAACGTTATTGCGGCGGCGCCAGGCCAGGACCCCCGGCGCCGCCAACCACCCGGGCGCGCGAGCCGCCCCGGACGCCCGCGGCCCGCCCCGGGTGAGCGGCACCCGCCCCGCCCGCACGGGCCCGCTGATAGGCCCCGGGCGGCACCCCCACGATGCGCTTGAAGTGCCGGGTCAGGTGGGCCTGGTCGGCGAAGCCCGCCTCGGCGGCGGCCCGCGCGGGCGGCACCCCGCGGTCGAGCAGCGTCCGGGCCTGCCGCACCCGGAGCTGGTTCAGGTACACGTGCGGCGGCAGCCCGGTCTCCGCCCGGAAGGCGCGGATCAGGGCGTAGGGCCCGACCCCGGCCGCCAGCGCCAGCTCCTCGAGCGTGGGCGGCTCCAGCACCCGCTCATGCAGCAGCGACAGCGCGGTGCGTACCGCGGGGCGGGCTTCCCGCGGGCGGGACCGGCGGCCGGCCCGGGCGTGCTCGCGCAGCAGGCCGGCCAGCGCGGCGTGCAGCAGGCTGGCGGAGGCCAGCGGGTCGCCGTGCTCCGCGGCCAGGTGGGCGGCCCGGACCAGCCGGGCGCTGCGCGGGTCGTCCACGACCGTCTCCGGGAAGTACGGGCTGCCCGTCGATCCGGTCAGCTCCGCGCTGGCCTCCGCGGACCACGCTGACCGCCGGGTAGAGCACCCGGTAGGACCAGCCTTCGGGGACGCCGGCCTGCCCGGTGTGCACCATCTCCGGGTTGAGCAGGGCGACCGTCCCGCGGCCGGCCCGCAGCAGGCTGCCGCCGTACCGGAATTCCTCCACCCCGTCCTCGATCAGGGCGAGGGTATAGCTCTCATGCGTGTGCCGGGCGTAGCGGTGCGTCACGTACGTGGCCCGCAGCAGGTCGACGCCGGGCACGGCCGCGTGCCGCCAGTAACGCGCCACCTCCCCGGCAGGCGCGTCGTGGCCGTGGTCACGCTGGGGCGGCCCGCCGGGCGGTTCGTGACGGGAGGGCTCCACGGCACCAGTAGAGCACTTCACCTGGCCCGCCCCGCTGCCGCCGGCGGTGTGCTGTCCTTCCGGGCCCGCGCCAGTGCGGGCCCGGGTAGAACAGAGGCATGGCAAGCAGGGCGCTGGTGCTCGGGGGCGGCGGGGTGACGGGGGTCGCCTGGGAGATCGGGGTCCTCGCCGGGCTGGCCGCCCGCGGCGTGCCGCTGAGCGCGGCTGACCTTCTGGTCGGCACGTCCGCCGGATCCGTGGTCGGCGCGCTGCTGGCCTGGGGGGCCGACCCGGCCCAGCTCTACGAGGAGCAGCTCAGGCCGGCGCCGGCCAGGCGGGGGCAGCGCGGCGTGGACAAGATGAGCTGCGGGACATGGCCATCTTCGGCTGGGCCATGCTGCGTTACCCGGACCCGGCCCGGCCCGGGCGAGGATCGGCCGGATGGCCCTGGCCGCGCGGACCGGCCCGGAGGCCCGGCGGCGCGCGGTGATCGAGGCGCGGATGCCGTCCGGCAGTGGCCCGCCCGGCGGCTGCTGATACCGCGGTCAACGCCGTGACCGGCGAATTCGCCGTGTTCACCGCGGCCAGCGGGGTGAGCCTGGTGGACGCCGTCGGCGCGAGCTGCGCGGTCCCGGGAGTCTGGCCGCCGGTGAGCATGGCCGGGCGGCGGTGGATCGACGGGGGTATCCGGTCGCCCGCGAACGCCGACCTCGCGGCCGAGTGTGAGCGCGTCGTGGTGCTGGCCCCGATTCCCCGGGGCCTGCGGGCCGCCTCCGCCGTGGCCACCCAGGCCGCCGGGCTGACCCGGGCCGGCCGGGCGGTCGCGGTGGTGTCGCCGGACCAGGCCGCGGTGGCGGCCATCGGCCGTAACGTGCTCGACCCGGCCCGGCGGGCCCCGGCGGCGCGTGCGGGGCACGCGCAGGCCGGGGCCGCGCTGGACCGGGTCGGTACCGTCTGGAACGGTTAAACAGCTGGCCCCGTGGTCAGGAGGCCCTGTGGTCAGGAGGCCCTGTGGTCAGGAGGCCCCGTGGTCAGGAGGCCCGTGCTTAGCTGGCATAGTCGAGCAGCGGCTGGGCCCGGCTGGGGTGACGCAGCTTGGACAGCGACTGCTTCTCCAGCTGCCGGATCCGCTCCCGGGTCAGGCCGAGCGCCCGGCCGATCTCATCCAGCGTGTGCGGGTTGCCGTCGTACAGGCCGAACCGCATCGCCATGATGGTGGCCTCGCGCTGGGTCAGCCCGTCCAGGGCGTGCCGCAGCTGGTCGGCCATCAGCTGGCGGTCCACCAGCTCGGAAGCCTCCGGGGCGTCCACGTCCTCGATGAGGTCACCGATGCTGGTCTCGCCGTCCTCGCCGATGGTCGAGTCCAGGCTGATCGGCTGGCGGCTGGTGCGCAGCAGCTCCTCGATCTGGTCCGGGGTCCGGTCCAGCTCGACGGCCAGCTCCTCAGGCGTGGGCTCGCGGCCGAGCCGCTGGTGCATGTCCCGCTCGACCCGGCTGAGCTTGCTCAGCATCTCGAGCACGTGCACCGGCAGCCGGATGGTGCGGGCCGAGTCAGCGAAACCACGCTGGATGGCCTGCCGGATCCACCACATCGCGTAGGTGGAGAACTTGTAGCCCTTGGTGTAGTCGAACTTCTCGACCGCCCGGATCAGGCCCAGGTTGCCTTCCTGGACCACGTCGAGCAGGGACAGCCCGCGGTCGCTGTACTTCTTGGCGACCGACACCACGAGCCGGAGGTTCGCCTCCAGCATGTGCGCCTTGGCGCGCCTGCCGTCCTGGGCGACCTCCTCCAGGTCCCGCCGGTACGCCTCATCCAGGCTCGGCTCGGTGGCCAGCTTGTGCTCGGCGAACAGGCCTGCCTCGATCCGCTTGGCCAGGTTGACCTCCTGCTCCGCAGTGAGCAGGCTGGTCCGCCCGATGGACTTCAGGTAGGTATGCACCGAGTCGCCCATGACGGACGTCTGGTCGTCCAGGTCCACCTCGGCCAGGGCCGGCTGGACGGGCTCCGGGGTCACCTTGGCCCGCGGCTGCGCGGGAGCGTCCTCGGCCAGCGCGACCGCCTCGGCCTCCGCCTCGGCGTCCAGGCTGTCCAGCGCGGGCTCCTCGGCAGCGTCCCGCGGCGGCGTCAGTTGTGCAGTAGTCATGTCCTCCGTGCCCGTCCGTGCTCGCTTGGGGGCAGTACCCGTGCCCTCGGGGGCAGTGCCCGCACCCGGCTCATCACCCAGCCGCACCCCGGCTTCCGCCAGTTCGCGGATGATGGACCGGCCCTCTGCGGGGGAAACGCCCGCTTCACCGAACGCCGCGCGCAACTCGGTCAGGGACAGGTACCCCTGTCCGCGGCCAAGCTGGATCAGCTCGTCCACACGCGTGGTGGCCGCCTCGTCAGCAACCTCGGGCTCCCGCCTGGCGGTGGCATTCCTTGGCATCGAGGCACCTCCTCCCTTCGTGGGCGCGCAGGGCGCACATACGTCAGCACGTATCCGCAACATCGGTGTGCTCCAGCGGTCCGCAGCACTTGCTACTGTGAAGCGCGGGCATTATGTATTAACGCCGGAGGGAGCCAAATGTTCCCGCCCAGTGCCAGTGTGCTGTCGCACCGTGCCCGCACGCAGATAGCACCGTGCCCGGACGCGGGCAGTGCTGCGCCCTAGATTGTCCCGCACCATGACGTGCGCGCATTCCCCTCACGGAATGAGAACGCCGCCGGTGCGCCCCTTTAGTCCTGCCCGGGCCCTAGTCCTGCCGGGCCAGCAACCTCAGCGCCTGCAGGTCGGGCTTGCCCGAGGCCAGCAACGGGACGGCCGGCACGACCACGACCGCCCGCGGCGCCGCATAGTCCGGCAGCCGCCCGCGGGCGAACCCGCGCAGGACGTCCAGGCCCGGCGGGTCGGCCGGGTCCGCGGGCACCACGATCGCGGTGACCACCTCACCCCACTCCGGATCCGGCCGGCCGACGACCACGGCCTCCCGCACCCCCGGACAGGCTTCCAGCACGGCAGCCACCTCGTCCGCCGCGACCTTCTCGCCGCCGGTGTTGATCATGCCGTCGGCGCGGCCCCGGACCGCCAGCCGCCCCGACGCGTCCACCTCGCCCACGTCGGACGTGACGAACCAGCCGCCGTCCAGGGCGGCCGCCGTGAGGTCAGGCCGCCCCCGGTAGCCGGAGAACAGCACCGGGCCGGCCAGCTCGATCCGGCCGCCGGGACCGGTCCGGACCGAGACCCCGTCCAGCGGTGACCCGTCGTACACGCAGCCCCCGCACGTCTCGGACATCCCGTAGGTGGTGATCACCCGGGCCCCCGCCGCGGCGGCCTCGGCGCGCAGCCCGGCCGGCACCGCGGCCCCGCCGAGCAGGATCGCGCGGAATCCGGCCAGCACATCGCGGCCACCCGGCTCGTCCAGGAGGTGGCGCACCTGGGTCGGGACCAGCGATACGTACTGCGGGGGGCCGCCCCGCTGGGCCAGCTGAGCCAGCCGCTCGCACACGACCGGCGGGACGCCGGACAGCAGCGAGCGCAAGAACACCTGCAAGCCGGAGATGTGACTCGGCGGCAGGCAGGACAGCCAGGCCTCGCCCGGCCGGGCGCCGATCCGGGCCAGGCTGGCCCGCGCCGAATGGGTGAGCGCCGCCGCGCTCAGCTCGGCGCCTTTCGGCTGGCCGGTGGACCCGGAGGTGGCGATGACGACCGCGGTCCCCGGGGCCAGCGCGGGAGAGTGACCCCGGTCAAGGCGTTGGGTACCGTCGCGGGTTTCCAGGGTGGCGGGGCGGAGCGCCTGGAGCAGGGCGGCAACCCGCTCGGCGGGCAGCCTGGGATCGACGGGCAGGATGGCCGGCCCGGTTCCGTCCAGGGCGGCGCTGAGCGCCTCCATCAGCCGGTCTGCCCCCTCGGCCGCGGGGAGCAGCACTGCGTGCAGCGGGCGGGAGGTCATCGACGTAAGGTTATCCGGGCAGATCAGGGATGAACCGGGAGGGTCTTTCACGTGGCCGACTGGCAGCGCTCGGGCCCGGAGCTGCGCGACCGGGCCGCGGCGGCGCTGCCGGGGCTGCGCGCGTTCGCGATCCCGATGCGCACCCGCTTCCGCGGCATCACGATCCGCGAAGGGGCACTGATCGAGGGCCCCGCCGGGTGGGCGGAGTTCTCCCCGTTCGCGGAGTACGGGCCGCGCGAAAGCTCCCGCTGGCTG
This sequence comes from uncultured Actinomycetes bacterium, assembly GCA_963837335.1. GTDB lineage: Bacteria > Actinomycetota > Actinomycetes > Streptosporangiales > Streptosporangiaceae > RYN-230. Next base: position 136,803 of record CAWINS010000081.1, read on the forward strand.
GCCTGCGCCCTGGAAGCGGCCTGGGACGGCTGGCCCGCGCCGGTGCGTGACCAGGTGCCGGTCAACGTGACCGTGCCCGCGGTCGGCCCGGAGCACGCCCACCGCATCGTGGCCGGCTCCGGCTGCCGGACCGCGAAGGTGAAGGTCGCCGAGCGCGGCCAGCCGGAGGCCGCGGACCTGGCCCGGGTGGAGGCGGTCCGCGACGCGCTGGGCCCGGCCGGCCGGATCCGGGTGGACGCCAACGGCGGATGGGATGTGGACACCGCCGCCCGGATGCTCAGCGAGCTGGGCCGGTTCGGGCTCGAGTACGCCGAGCAGCCCTGCGCCACCCTGGACGAGCTGGCCGCGCTGCGCCGCCGGGTGGACGTCCCGGTGGCCGCGGACGAGTCGATCCGGAAGGCCGAGGACCCGCTGGCCGTGCGGGCCGCGGGTGCGGCGGACATCGTGATGCTGAAGGCCCAGCCGCTGGGCGGGGTGGCGGCCGCGCTGCGGATCGCCGAGGCGTGCGGGCTGCCCGTCGTGGTGTCCAGCGCGGTGGAGTCCTCGGTGGGCCTGGCCGCCGGGGTGGCCCTGGCCGCGGCGCTGCCGGACCTCCGGTACGCGTGCGGCCTGGCCACGATGAGCCTGCTGACCGGCGATGTCACCGCCGATCCGCTGGCTGAGCAGGCCGGTTACCTGCCGGTTCGCCGGCCGCCGGCCGATCCGCAACGGCTGGCGCAGTGGCAGTCAGATCCCGCGCCGTGGCGGGCGCGGGTCGCGGAGGCGGCGGAGTTCCTCGGTGAGGCCGTCCCGGCCGGGCCGGCCTGACGTGGCCAGCCCGGAGCCGGTGAATCCCTCGACCGCCTTCGCCGTCACGCTGGTCGACGAGCTGGTGCGGTGCGGCCTGCGGGAGGCGGTCCTGGCCCCCGGATCGCGCAGCGCGCCGCTGGCCATCGCCTTGTGGGACAAGGCGCTGGTCAAGACGCATCCCTCCGGCTCCATGTGCGCATCGACGAGCGGTCCGCCGCGTTCCTGGCCCTGGGCCTGGCCAAGGCCGGGGGGCGGCCGGTCGTCGTGGTCTGCACCTCGGGGACGGCGGCGGCGAACTTTCATCCGGCGGTGATCGAGGCGGACGAGTCCGGGGTGCCGCTGCTGGTGCTGACCGCCGACCGGCCACCCGAGCTCCGCGGTAGCGGCGCCAATCAGGCCATCGACCAGCTCAAGCTCTACGGGGGAGCGGTCCGCTGGTTCGCCGAGGCCGGGGTCCCGGAGGCCCGCCCGGGGATGAATTCGTACTGGCGCTCGCTGGCCTGCCGGGCCTGGGCGGCGGCAGCCGGGACGGACGGCGGGCTCCCCGGGCCGGTGCACCTCAACCTGCCGTTGCGCGACCCGCTGGTGCCCGGCCTGCCCGACCCGGCCGGGAACGGCAGCTGGCCGGAGCCGCTGGACGGGCGGCCGGACGGGGCCCCGTGGACCCGGTGGGCCGCCCCATCCGGCGGCGCCTCCGCGAGCGGCCCCGGCTGGGCTGAGCCGCTGGGCCTGCCGTGGGCCGAGCGGGGGGTCATCGTGGCGGGAGACGGCGCCGCCGACCCGGCCGGGCTGCTCCGGCTGGCGGCCGCGGCGGGCTGGCCGGTGCTGGCCGAGCCGTCGTCCGGGGTGCGGCACGGCCGCCACGCGCTCACCGCCTATCAGTACCTGCTCGAGCACCCGGACTTCCTGGCCGCGAACCGTCCTGACCTGGTCATCTGGGCCGGCCGCCCGGGGCTGTCCCGGGGGCAGACGGCGTTCGCGCGCCAGGCCGCGGCGCACGGCGCCCGGCAGGTCGTCCTGGCCCAGGGACCGGCCCGCTGGGCCGACCCGGTGCGCACCGCCACCGACGTGGCCGCGGCCGTCCGGCTGACCGGGGCCCCGCGCCCGGCCGCCCGCGGCGGCCCGGGGAGCGGGCCGCCCTCGTGGCTGGGCCGCTGGCAGGAGGCGGACGCGGCCGCCCGCGCCGCCGCCGACGCGGTGCTGGACGCGGGCGGCGAGCTGACCGAGCCCCGGCTGGCCCGCGACCTCGGCGCGGCCCTGCCGGACGGGGCGCTGCTGTGGGCCGCGTCCAGCCTGCCCATCCGTGACCTGGACCGGCACCTGGCCGTCCGGGACGGCCTGCGGGTGCTGGCCAGCCGGGGGGCGAGCGGCATCGACGGGCTGGTCTCGTCGGCGACCGGGGCGGCGCTCGCGCACCAGGCGGCCGGCGGCGGCCCGGCCGCCGCCCTCCTGGGTGACCTCGCGTTCCTGCACGACGCGCCCGGGCTGTTCGCGGGCCCGGAGGAAGCACGCCCGGACCTGGTCCTGGTGGTCGCCAACAACGACGGCGGCGGCATCTTCTCCACCCTCGAGCAGGCCGCCGTGCCGGCCCCGTTCGAGCGGGTGTTCGGCACGCCGCACCGGGCGCAGCTGGCGGGCCTGGCCGCGGCGGCCGGGATCGGGCACATCGTGGTCACCCACGCGTCCGACCTGCCGGCCGCGCTCAAGGGCGACGGGATCCGCATCGTCGAGGTGCCCGCGGACCGGACGGCCGGGACGGCGCTGCGGCGGCGGCTGGCCGAGGCCGCGACGCTGGCGGTCACGGCGCTGCTCTAGCCGCGCCGGGCGCGGCCGGGTGTGGCGGGGCCGGCATCAAGGAAAATTTCCGGAGAACGACCCCGTTCGCGGTGATGTTTTTCGCCGCGGTCGCCGCAGATCCCCGGTTGTGTGCCCTGACGGGGGAGACCGGGCCGATGGAGACGGGCTGTCAACTCTATACCCGACCGTCCAGATATGCGGCATCGGGAGGGATCCGGTAGCGGTCTGATAAGGGTCAGATTACCGTCGGGTCACGATTCGGACCGCCAGCATCCTGCCTGTTCAAAGTCCGGGAACACCGGACCTAGCATGATCCGGTCGGACGCCGCTCTTGGCGTGCCGCCACACCGTGGGGCGGATCGCCCCACGGGTCCTATGCTCCGCGGACGAACTTCGCGGCGGAACACTCGTTAGGAGGAATGTGTCGATGCGCATACGCACGCGGGGCTATGCGGCAGCCGTAGGCCTTGCCGTCCTCGCGCTCGTGGCCACCGCCTGTGGCGGCAGCAGCGGCTCTCCGTCCACTGGGTCGTCATCGGGCTCGGGTTCGCAGGCCTTTGGTCTTCAGGGGGTGAACCCCGGCACCGGGACGCCGCAAAAGGGCGGCACGCTGAACATGCTCGGCCAGGGCGACGTTGACTTCATGGATTACAACGTCTCCTACTACACGATCGGCGCGCTGGGCCAGCGGCCCTGGCTGCGGCTCCTGTACGCCTACCCGGCCACCCCGGGCAAGACGACCACGGTCGAGCCGGACCTGGCCACCGCCCTGCCGACGGTCTCCAATGGTGGGAAGACCTACACGGTCACCATCCGCTCCGGCGCGGACTGGGACACCAGCCCGGCGCGCCAGGTGACGGCGGCTGACGCCCTGCTGGGCCTGAAGCGGTCCTGTAACCCGACCCAGCCGTTCGGCGGCCTGCCGGACTTCGAGGCGCTGATCGTCGGGTACCAGACCTTCTGCAACGGCTTCGCCAAGGTCTCGTCCAGCTCGGTGTCGGCCATCAAGAACTACATCGACACCCACCAGATCTCGGGTGTGAAGGCCTCCGGGCTAGACGATCACCTACAACCTGGTGCACCCGGCGAGCTACTTCCCGGACATGCTGCAGCTGGACGCGTTCGCGCCCGGCGCCGGTGGAAAGCCTGAACTACCTGGTGGGCAGCAGCGCTGACGCGCAGCACATCATCGCGGACGGGCCGTACAAGATCCAGAGCTATGTGCCCGCCCGGAGCATCGTCTTCGTCCGTAACCCGGCGTGGAAGGCGAGCACCGACCCGATCCGCAAGGCGTACGTCAACGAGATGAAGGTCACCGAGACCGGCAACGAGCCCGCGATCCAGCAGCAGCTGCAGACCAACACGGCCGCAGCCAGCATGGAGTTCGACGCGTTCCCGCCGGTCGGCGCCGACCCGGGCCTGGAAGCGCAGATGAAGCAGGGGCTGAACCACAACTTCAACCTCGGCTCCACCTACTCCACCAACCCGTACATCGTGTTCAACGCGGTGTCGCCGAACAACAACGCCGCGCTGAAGCAAGGTCGCGGTCCGGCAGGCGCTCAGCTTATGGCATCGACCGGGCCCACCTGCTCACCGACAACGGCGGCCCGACCCAGGGCGTCGGCCCAGACCCACGTGCTGCCCGCCGGGATCAACGGGGCGCAGGATGTGCCGTCCGGGTACAACCCGTATCCCGTACAACCCGACCAAGGCCAAGCAGATGCTGGCCGCGGCGGGGTACAAGAACGGGCTGAACCTGACCCTGCTCTACCGGCCGTCCAGCACGGTCGAGAGCAAGATGGCGCAGACCCTGCAGAGCGACCTGACCAAGATCGGCGTGAAGGTCAAGCTGCTGTCGGCCACCCCCTCGGACTTCTACGTGAAGTACATGGAGGTGCCGAGCGTGGCCAAGCGCGGCGTCTGGGACCTGTCCCTCGCCGGATGGGGCCCGGACTGGTACGGGGACGCGGCGGTCTCGTTCTTCAACCCGCTGTTCTCCGGCCCGGCGTCCTACCCGCCCCAGGGCAGCAACTTCGGGTTCTACAACAACCAGTCGGTGACCGCCCTGATCGCCAAGGGTGCCAGCGCGGCGTCGGCCAGCTGCGGCCGCGACCATCTGGGCCCAGGCGGACCAGGCGGTCATGAAGGACGCGCCGTTCTACCCGATCGTCAACCCGAACCAGCCGCTGTACCACGCCAGCTATGTGCACAATGCGGTGTACATCCCGGCGATCCAGCAGTTCGACCCGACGAATGTGTGGCTCAGCACGCCGTAATGATCCCTGACGCGTACGATCTGTGACGGTTCGCAGCATTCGTCACGGTTCGTAAGCTGATCGAGTCAACCGGCCGCCCCGCGGTACCTACCGCGGGGCGGCCGGCCGGGATTACAGTCAGTGCAGGGGTCTGGGCTGCGCAAACAATGCTGAGCCTCGGCCCCCTGAGGTGGGGAAGGGTAGGTAGCGCGTGGCCCTGCTCGAGGTTGAAGACCTGCACGTGTCCTTCAAGACATCCGACGGCATCGTGCAGGCCGTGCGCGGGGTCTCCTTCGCCGTCGATGCCGGGCAGACCCTCGGCATCGTCGGGGAGTCAGGCTCCGGCAAGAGCGTTTCGACACAGACGATCATGGGTCTCACCCGCGGGGCCCGGATCACCGGCCGGGCCATGTTCGAGGGCCGGGACCTGCTCACTCTCCCGCTGGCGGACCTGCGGAAGATCCGCGGCGCCGAGATCGGCATGATCTTCCAGGACCCGCTGTCCAGCCTGCATCCCTATTACAAGGTGGGCTGGCAGATCGTGGAGATGATCCGCCAGCACGACCACGACATGTCCAAGCAGCAGGCCCGGGCCCGGGCCGTGGAACTGCTCAAGCTGGTCGGCATCCCGCAGGCGGACCGCCGGGTGGACGACTACCCGCACCAGTTCTCCGGCGGCATGCGCCAGCGCGCGATGATCGCCATGGCCATGTCCCTCAACCCCAAGCTGCTGATCGCCGACGAGCCGACCACCGCGCTGGACGTCACCGTCCAGGCCCAGGTGCTCGCGGTCATCAAGACCCTGCAGCAAGAGTTCGGCACCGCGGTGATCCTCATCACCCACGACCTGGGCGTCGTCGCTGACGTGGCGGACAACGTGCAGGTCATGTACGCCGGGGCGGTCATGGAAAAGGCCGACCTGCGCACCACCTTCTTCGCCAACCACCACCCCTACACCGAGGGGCTGCTGCTGTCGCTGCCGGCCTACGGCGGTGAGCGCGAGCGGCTCCGGCCCATCAACGGCCAGCCGCCCAGCCTGATCAACCTCCCGCCCGGCTGCCCGTTCAGTCCCCGCTGCGCCTACGTGATGGACCGGTGCCTCACCGAGACGCCGCCGCTGGCCGCGGTGGGGAACGACGCGTCCCACCTGTCGGCGTGCTGGCTTCCGCACGACGTGGCGGCGCGCGCCGAGTTGCGGCGCAAAGTCGTGGGCGAGCCACTCCCGGCACAGGCAGAAGCGTAAGGGGACGGTGTGATGAACGCGGATACCACGGCCAGGGCGCCGGAGCCCGCGGCGGGCGATGATGTCCTGCTCCGGGTGGAGAACCTGGTCAAGTACTTTCCCGTGCAGTCCTCGGCGCTCTTCCGGCGCGACCGGGAGTTCGTGCACGCGGTGGACGGGGTCAACCTGGAGGTGCGCCGGGGCCAGACGCTGGGCCTGGTCGGCGAGACCGGATGCGGCAAGTCGACGCTGGCCCGCTGCGTGACGCGGCTGTATGACATCACCTCCGGCCGGGTCACCTTCGACGGCCAGGACATCACCAAGCTCAAGCCCCGGCAGATGCGGCCGTTCCGGCGCGAGATGCAGATGATCTTCCAGGACCCGTACGGGTCGCTGAACCCCCGGCGGCGGGTCGGGTCGATCATCGGGGACCCGTTCGCGATCCACAAGACGGCCACCGGCGCCGAGCGCAAGCGCAAGGTGCAGGAGGTCATGGAGCTGGTCGGGCTGAACCCCGAGCACTTCAACCGCTTCCCGGCCGAGTTCTCCGGCGGCCAGCGGCAGCGCATCGGGGTGGCCCGGGCCCTGGCCTTCCGGCCCAAGCTGATCGTGGCCGACGAGCCGGTGTCCGCGCTGGACGTATCCATCCAGGCGCAGATCATCAACCTGCTGGCCGACCTGCAGAGCGAGCTGGGCCTGACCTACATCTTCATCGCCCACGACCTGTCCGTGGTGCGGCACGTGAGCAACAGCGTGGCGGTCATGTACCTGGGCAAGGTGACCGAGCTCGCTCCGGTCGAGGACCTCTGGGCGCACCCGCGGCACCCCTACACCGACGCCCTGCTGTCCGCCGTCCCGGTCCCGGACCCGGACAAGGCGGGAGCAGCGGGAGCGCATCATCCTGGCCGGCGACGTGCCCTCACCGATCAGCCCGCCCTCGGGCTGCCGGTTCCACCCCCGGTGCCCGAAGGCGGCCCCGGCCTGCGTGGAGAAAGACCCCGTGCTCGAGCCGCGGCTCGGCGACGCGGCCGACCACCTGGCCGCCTGTCACTTCCCGGTGGAAGACGGGGAGGACATCTCCAAGGCCCGGCCCACCATCTCCGCGGAGGACCGCGTCATCGAGTCCGGGCTGCTCGGCAGCGCCTGAGCCTGCAGAAAAGGAAGTGACATCATGGCTTTGAACATTCCGCAAGCTTCCGAGCAGGCCCTCGCGGGCTCTGCGCCTGCGCCGGGCGCCGAGCTCGCGGTCACCGCGAAGAAGATCGAGGGGCGCAGCCCGTGGCGGCTGGCCACGCAGCGGCTGCTGCACGACAAGGCGTCGATGATCTCGCTCGGCGTGATCGTCCTCATCGTGCTGGTGGCGATCTTCGCGCCGGTGGTGGCCGCGATCGTCGGGCACGGTCCTAACCAGCAGTTCCCCGCACCGATCGGGGTGGACGCCAGCGGCCAGCCGCTGGGGCCATCCAGCCACTTCCTGCTCGGCACCGACACCCTCGGCCGGGACATCCTGGTCCGGATCGCCTACGGCGCCCGGATCTCGCTCATCGTCGGCGTGCTGGCCTCGGTGATCTCGGTCGCGATCGGCGCCGTGGTCGGGCTGGCCGCCGGGTACTTCGGCGGCCTGACCGACTCGGTGCTGGCCCGGGTCATGGACTGGCTGCTCGCCATCCCGTTCCTGCTGCTGGCCATCTCCCTGGTCACGGTCATCGGCCCGGGCCTGACCGTGCTGCTCATCGTCATCGGGTTCCTCGGCTGGGCGTCCGTCGGCCGGATCATCCGCGGCCAGGTGCTGTCGATCCGGGAGAAGGAGTACGTCGAGGCCGCCCGGTCCCTGGGCGCCGGGCCCTGGCGGATCATGTTCATCGACATCCTGCCCAACGTGATCGCCCCGATCATCGTCTACACCAGCCTGCTGATCCCGGTGTCGATCGTGGCCGAGGCGTCGCTGTCCTTCCTGGGCGTCGGCATCCCCCCGCCCACCCCGGACTGGGGCTCGATGATCGCCGACTCCCAGAGCGTCTTCGAGTACGGGGCCTGGTGGTACCTGGTCTTCCCCAGCCTGGCGCTGCTGATCACCACACTCGCGTTCAACATCTTCGGTGATGGCGTGCGGGATGCATTCGACCCGCGCGGCGGCCAGCTGTTCGTCTAGGGAGCCACAGTGATCCGCTTTCTGATCCGCCGCATCCTCCAGGGGCATCCTGGTCCTCTGGCTCATCACCGTCGGCGTCTTCGCCATCTTCTTCATCGGCCCGGGCGCGAAGTCGGTACCCCGGGCCCTGGCGGGCAAGGACGCCACCCCGCAGGTCGTGGCCGAGGTGACCAAGCGGCTGCAGCTCGACAGGCCGATCTGGGAGCAGTACTGGCACTTCGTGTGGCTGCTGCTGCACGGCAACCTGGGCTACTCCTTCTACCACGGCCAGTCGGTGAACTCGGTGCTGAAGGCCGCGGTCCCGATCACGCGTGTCCCTGGTCATCGGGGCGGCCATCATCTGGGTCGTGCTGGGCGTGCTCAGCGGCGTGCTGTCCGCGGTCCGGAACCGGTCCCTCGCGGACCGCACCTTCACCGGCCTGGCCCTGTTCTTCTACTCGATGCCGACGTTCGTGCTCGGATTGCTGCTGCTGCTGGTCTTCTACTACGAGCTCACCATCCACGGCATCCACTTCTTCCCGGCCACCTACATCCCGTTCAGCCAGAGCCCGTCGGGGTGGTTCCGCTCGCTGCTCCTCCCGTGGTTCACCCTGGCGCTGGTGTCGGCGGCGACCTACACCCGGCTGACCCGGGGGTCGATGCTCGACGTGATGAACGAGGATTACATCCGCACCGCGCGGGCCAAGGGGCTGTCGGAGCGCCGGGTCATCTTCCGGCATTCGCTGCGGGCGGCGCTGACCCCGATCGTCACCCAGTTCGGCCTGGATGTGGGCATCCTGCTCGGCGGCGCGGTCATCACCGAGGTGGTCTTCTCCATGCCAGGCCTCGGGTACACCGCCGTGCAGTCCATCAACCAGCAGGACCTGCCGGTGATCATCGGCGTCGTGATCATCGCCTCCACGGCGGTGGTGGTGGCGAACATCGTCGTGGACGCGTTCTACGCCGTCCTCGACCCGAGAGTCAGGCTGCACTAGTCTGGCCCAAACCGCCTACGGGCGGTACCGGCTGTGCGCCCGGCTTCGCCGGGGCCCGTCTCCACGCCGGCCTCCCGCCACTGGCGGGGCCGGCGTGCAGCCGGGCAGTGCAGCTGCGCCCCGCTGCTAACCCCTCAGCCGTTCAGCCTTCTAGGGCGGACTGCATGGGGCGGAACTTGGCCTGGGTCTCGGCGAGTTCGGCGGCGGGGTCAGAGTCGGCCACGATGCCGCCGCCGGCGAACAGCCGGGCCCGGGTCCCGTCCAGCTCCGCGCAGCGCAGGGCGATGCACCATTCCCCGTTGCCTGCGCTGTCCACCCAGCCGACCGGGCCGGCGTAGCGGCCCCGGTCCATGCCTTCGAGCTCGCGGATCAGCTCCATCGCGGTCTCAGCCGGCGTTCCGCAGACCGCCGCGGTGGGGTGCAGCGCGTCGGCGAGGGCGAGCACGGACGGGCTCGTACCGTCGGCCCCGACCGCCAGCCGCCCGCTGATCGTGGTGGCGAGATGCTGCACATTGGCCAGGCGCAGCAACGCCGGGCGCGGGGCCACGGTCAGCTCGTCACACAGCGGGGCCAGGGACTCGCGCACTCCGGCCGCGGCATACCCGTGCTCCTCGGTGTCCTTGGCCGAGGCGAGCAGCGCGGTGCCGAGCGCCGCGTCCCGCGCCGGGTCGTCGCCGCGGGGCGCCGTGCCCGCGAGCACGAGCGAGCTGATCTGCAGGCCCTGCCGCTTGATCAGCAGTTCCGGGGTCGCGCCGACCAGGCCGCCGCAGGCGAACGTGTAGCAGTCCGGATAACGGTCCGCCAGGCGGTCCAGCAGCAGCCGCTCATCGATGAGGCCGGACACCGAGGCGTACAGATCGCGGGCCAGCACGACCTTCTGCAGCCGGCCCGCCTTGATCCGGTCCACCGCCGTCGCGACGGCCCGCTCCCATTGCAGCGAGGTGAGGCTGCCGTCATGCCAGCGGATCGGGCCGGGGACGGGCGGCCGCGGCCCTGAGACGTCAGCCAGCCCGGCCTGACCCAGCCCGTACCGATCGAGCCCGTACTCCGCCAGCCGGGCCGGGTCCGGCGGGGCGGGCGGCTGGCCGCTGATGGTGGTAAGCCACGCCTGGCCCCCGCGCCGGCCCAGGATCACCTGGGGGAGGATGAGGACGGAGCCCTCCGAGGTGGGATCGAAGGTGAAGCTTCCGAAGGCCACCGGCCCGCAGCCGGGCGCCCCTACCCGGTCCTCGATCAGCGCGCCGTCCAGCAGGGCCCGCAGCCACTTGTCGGCGGCGGTGAAGCGGTCCTGCCCGGCGGGGACCGTGACCCGGGCCACCTCACCCCAGCCCGCGAGTCCTTCGCCCTGGCGGATCCAGGCCAGCGAGCCCGGCCCGGGAAGCTGGGCGATCAGGTCACCGGGATCGGCGACCGGGACGGTGCGGACCACGAGCCCACCCAGCCCCGGAGAGCCTGCGCGGCCTGAACCTGATCCCACGGCAGCTAACTGTACGTGCCAGTAAGACCCGCCCCGCCCGCGGGGATCCCGCTGCCGTACCGCGGGCGGGGGCAGGTCATTAGCCGCGCGTCCCGGCTCAGCGGGCGCGGGTCAGCTCGCCGGGCGGCGCGGCCGCGACGTCATCGTCCCGGCGGGCGGCCAGGCGGCTGGGCCACCACATGTGCCGGCCGATATCCAGGGTCAGCGCGGTCACCAGCACCGACCGCACCACCAGGGTGTCCAGCAGGACCCCCAGCGCCACCGTGAACCCGATCTCCGTGAGGATGACCAGGGGCAGGGTGGCGAGCGTGGCGAACGTGCCCGCCAGGACCAGCCCCGCCGCGGTGATCACGCCGCCGGTGGCGGCCAGCCCGGCCAGCATCCCGCGGTGCGTCCCGGACCTGAGCGACTCCTCACGCACCCGGGTCATCAGGAAGATGTTGTAGTCGATGCCCAGGGCGACCAGGAACACGAAGGCGAACAGCGGCATGGAGTTGTCCGCGCCGGCGAACCCGAAGACGTGCCGGAACACGAGCGCGGACAGGCCCACCGCGGCCCCGAAGGAGAAGATGACCGTGCCGATCAGGATCAGCGGCGCGACCACCGCCCGCAGCAGCAGGCCCAGGATGATCAGCACGACCAGGAGGATCAGCGGGATGATCACGTTCCGGTCCCGGATGGCGTAGTGCTGCACGTCGGCGTTGATCGCGGTGGACCCGCCGACTTTGGCGTCGGCGCCGGGAATCGCGTGCACGGCGGTTCGCACCTGGCTGACCACCGTGTACGCGGCCTGGCTGTCCGGCGGCACGCCTAGCGTGCCCTGCAGCAGCACCAGGCCCCCCTTGACCTGCGGCGGGCTGACCGCGGCGATACCCCGGGTGCCGGCCAGCGCGGTGCGCAGCGGCGCGGCCTGCTGGGCGTTGCCGATCACGTAGACCGGTTCCCCGGCACCCGCCGGGAAGTGCTGGGCCAGGACCCTCTCGCCCGCGACGGCACTGGGCGTGCCCCGGTAGGACTGGGCCTGGGTGAGCGCGCCGAACCGGAAGCCGATCAGGCCGAGCGTGGCCACGGCGAGCAGTGCCGCCGTGACGATCCAGACCGGCCGGGGACGGCGGGCGATGCGGTTGCCGATCCGGGCCCACGGGCCGCGGGCCGTCGGGTCCTGCGAGCCGTACCGCGGCCGCATCGGCCAGAACACCCAGCGGCCCGTGATGACCAGCAGCGCGGGCAGCAGCGTGATCATGGCGAGCAGGCCGACCCCGACGCCGATCGCGGCGACCGGGCCCAGCCCGGAGATGTCGGCCGAGTCCGCGGCCAGCAGGCACAGCATCGCGGCGATCACGGTCAGGCCGCTGGCGAAGATCGCGGGCCCGGCCCGCCGCAGGGCCACGGCCATGGCCTCGTGCCGGTCCTCATGCCTGCGCAACTCCTCGCGGTACCGGGCGATCAGCAGCAGCGCGTAGTCCGTCGAGGCGCCCAGGACCAGGACCACCAGGATGCCCGCGGTCTGCCCGTTGACGACCAGGCCCTCGTGCACGACAAGCTCGTAGATCACGGCCTCGGCGGCGATGAGCGAGACTCCCGCGGACATGATCGGCAGCAGCCAGAGGATGGGACTGCGGTAGGTCAGCAGGAGCAGCACGATGACCACCCCGAGGGTGGCGTAGAGCAGGGTGGAATCGATGCCCTTGAAGATCTTGACCGAGTCGGCCGCGCTGGCGGCCGGGCCGGTCACGTACACGTGCAGCCCGGGATCCCCCGAGGACCCGATGCTGTGCACGCGGTTGACGAAGTTGGTGATCGCGCTGCTGAAGCCGAGATGGGCCTCGATGAGGACCTGGGCCGCTTGGCGGTCCCGGGACGGGATCGGGCCGATGACCTTCCCGGCGTCCTTCAGCGTGGCGAACTGCTTCGCGTCGGCGGTGATCTTGGCCAGGTCTGCGGGAGTCAGCCCGGAGGGCCGTACGTAGACCACGACCGCCGGGTTCAGGTTCTTCGAGGTGAAGTGGTCCTGCAGCTTGAGCGCCTGGGTCGATTCCGCGGACGCGGGCAGGTACGCAGAGGCGTCGTTCTTCTCGGCACCCATCAGTTTCCCGGCCAGGGATCCGGTCAGGGCGATCACGATCACCCAGAAGACCAGCACGGCCCACTTAGTGCGCCGCCCGCTGGGCAGGCCCGCGATGCGATGCGCCCAGCGGTGACCGGCGCTGGGTGCCCCCGTACGGGCTGGATCAGTGGTCACAATTCCTCCCCTGAGACGCGGCCCCCGGCCGCCCGGCACATATCGGAATACACGATGTATCGCGTTCGCCGAGGCTGTCAAGTCATATCGCGAGATGTACATCGTCGCGATGCCCGCTCGAGAACCCCGTGGCGCGGCCATGCGCCGTGAAGGCGTCCCCCGGCGCCGTTATCGGCCAGTCTGGCAAACGGCCCGGGGTCGGGGCAAACGTGTTTTTGGCCGCCTCGCTGGCGTTAGGGCGTGTACTCCGGAACCGGCGGACACGGCGTGCTAACCTCTGGGTACCCCATATTCCTATCGTAACGATCGGATAACTAGGATGACGATGCTCGCGAACACTGGGGTCCGCCAGCGGCTGGACCAGGCCCGGCTGAACCAGCCCGCCCAGGAGGGGCCCGCCCTGGACCGGCCAGCTCTGGACCGGCCAGCTCCGGACCGGCCAGCTCTGGACCGGGCCCGGCTGGATCCGCCCCCGCTGGACCGGCCCCCGCTGGACGGGGCGCCGCTGAACCGGGCCCGGCTCGCTGACCTCGTGCACCTGGCCGCGGCCACGGGGGAGTGGTCCGCGCTGGTCCGCTACACCGAGGACGAGCGCTGGTACCACCGGCTGGAGCGCGGCGAGAACCACGAGGTGTGGCTGCTGAGCTGGCTGCCCGGGCAGCGCACCGGATTCCATGATCATTGCGGGTCCTCCGGCGCGTTCGCCGTGGTCCAGGGGGAGCTGCGGGAGCGGACACCGGCCGCGGGCCGTCCCCAGCCGGCCTCGGCGGCCTTCCCGGCTGGCCGGGCCAGGTCGTTCGGGCCGCGGCACGTGCATGAGGTCGTGAACGAATCAGCCGCTCCCGCGGTGAGCATTCACGCGTACTCCCCGCCGCTGGCCGGGATGCGCCGGTACGAGCTGACCCGGCGCGGCCTGGTCCTGGCCGCCGTGGAGACCGCCGGGGAGCGCTGGTGATCCGCACGGCACCGCCGGGGGCCCGGCCGGCGCGGTACTGCCGCCCGGGGCCCGGCCGATCAGCGAGGTACTTGAGCAGGCCCGCGGCCGGCTGGACCGGCTCGAGCCGGCCGCGGCCTGGGCGGCCATGCGGGACGGGGCGCTGCTGGTGGACATCCGGCCGCAGGCCCAGCGGGCGGCTGAGGGGGAAGTGCCCGGCGCACTGATTATCGAGCGCAACGTTCTCGAATGGCGCCTCGACCCAGCCTCGGACGCCCGGCTGCCGGAGGCCGGATCGTATGACCTGCGGGTCATCGTGATGTGCTCGGCGGGCTACACCTCCAGCCTGGCCGCGGCCTCGCTGCAGGACCTCGGCCTGTCCGCGGCGACCGACCTGGCCGGCGGATTCCAGGCCTGGGCCCGGGCCGGGCTGCCGGTCCAGGCGTCCTGATGGGTCACGGGGGCATGCCCCGGCCATGACATCTGTCATGGCCGGGGCGTGACACGCGGCAGCGGGCCGCCGCGGCCGGCGGCGGCATGATCGGATCATGGCGGACGCGTTGCTGGACCCGGCGCTGAATCAGGCGAGTGGCCCTCAGCCCGATGATCGAGCAGACTCGGGGTATGCGGTCCCCCCAGTTCCGGCCGGCCCAGATGACCGGTCCCGTCAGCCCGGGGCCCCGGTCTGGCCAGGCAGCGTCATGACCGAGGCACCAGCCCAGCAGCGCGACCGGCCCGGCCCGGCCAGTGCAGATCCGGCCAGCACGGGTCCGGCCAGCACGGGCCCGGCCAGGCCCGGGCCCGGCCAGTCGCGCCGAGCCCGGGCTGCTGGCGGTCGCGGATCCGTCGGGTGGCCGGTGGGGCCGGGTGCGCTGGCTGTTCGCGGCCATCTGGCTGGTCTACCTGGCCCAGCCGGCCTCGAAGCTCTGGTCAGATGCCAATCTGGCCCACCGTTACCTGGGGCTGGCCGACCTGATCGCGTTCTCGGCCGTGTTCATCGCGGCGTTCGCCGCCGCCCGCTTCCTGCGGGATCAGCGGAACCGGCGGCTGTCCCGCCAGCTGGGCGCGGCGGCGGTGGCGGCCGAGGCCATCTTCGTGCTCTTCGCGTACCTCATCCTCGGCCCGTCCGCCAGCAGCCTGTTCATCTACGTGGGCGTGATGGCGGTGTTCATGCTGCCCACCCGCGCGGGCTGGGCCGTGGTGGCCGCCTGTATCGCGGCGTCGCTGATCGTTCCCTCGCTGGTGCACGGCTGGACGGTCGACGGGACCATGGCGTTCCAGATCTTCGTGTCCGCCGTGGCCGCGTGGGGCGTGGGCCAGGTCATCCAGCGCAACGCGCAGCTCGTGGCGGCCCGGAACGAGATCACCCGGCTGGCCCTGGCCGACCAGCGCAATCAGTTCGCCCGCGACCTGCACGACATCCTCGGCCACTCGCTCACCGTGGTGGCGGTCAAGGCGGAACTGGCCGGGCGGCTGGCCAGCCTGGATCCGCGGCGGGCCGAGACCGAGATCGCGGACGTGGAACGGATCGCCCGGCAGGCGCTGGCCGACGTCCGGGCCGCCGCGGCCGGATACCGGGAGATCACCCTGGCCGGGGAGCTGGCCAGCGCCCAGACCGCGCTGGCCGCGGCCGGCATCGAGGCGGATCTGCCCGATCAGGAGATAGGCCAGATCCCCCGGCTCCAGCAGGAGCTGTTCGGCTGGGCGGTGCGCGAGGGCGTGACCAACGTGGTGCGGCACAGCGGCGCGACCCGCTGCCGGATCCGGGTCAGCCCCAGCGAGGTCGAGATCAGCGACGACGGATGCGGGCCGCCTGCCCCCGCCGGCGCCTCGCTGGAGGGCGGCGGCCACGCGCGCGAGGACAGCCCGGCGCCGGAGGCAGCCGCCTGCGGCGGCTGGGTCGCGGATGACCTGCAGCGCCTGGGCAGCGGGTGCGGTGCCACCAGCGGGCACGGCCTGTCCGGGCTGCGCGAGCGGGCCACCGCCGCGGGCGCGACCCTGAGTGTGGGCCGCTCCGCCGGCGGCGGCTTCACGCTGCGGGTACGGCTGCCATGATCACACCGTGAGCACTCCGATCCGCCTGCTGCTCGCCGACGACCAGGCCCTGGTCCGCGGCGCGCTGGCCGCGTTGCTCGCGCTGGAGCCCGACCTCGAAGTGGTGGCCGAAGTCGGCCGGGGCGACGAGGTAGTGCCCGAGGCGCGCCGCGCCCGGCCCGACGTGGCCCTGCTGGACGTCGAGATGCCCGGCCTGGACGGGATCAGCGCCACCCAGGAACTGCGCGCCGCGCTGCCATCCTGCCGCGTGCTGGTCGTGACCACGTTCGGCCGGCCCGGTTACCTGCGGCGCGCGATGGCCGCCGGGGCCAGTGGCTTCGTGGTCAAGGACACCCCGGCCCGGCAGCTGGCCGACGCGGTCCGCCGGGTTGCCTCCGGGCTGCGGGTGGTCGATCCCAGCCTGGCCGCGGAGACGCTCGCCGCCGGGGACAGCCCGCTCACCCCCCGGGAGACCGACGTACTGCGGACCGCCGGGGACGGGGGGACGGTCGCGGACATCGCGGCGGCGCTGCACCTGTCCGAGGGGACGGTGCGCAACCACCTGTCCGCCGCGATCGGCAAGACCGGCGCCCGCACCCGCGCCGAGGCGGTCCGCCTGGCCAGCGCGAACGGCTGGCTCCTCGGCAGCTGAGCCCGCCCCGGCTCGCTCAGCTCAGGGACGCCTGGCCGCCCAGGCCGTCCTGGCCGTGCGGATAGCGAGATCGTCACGCCGCAGGACGCTGCCCGGCCCGTCGCTGTCCAGGAGCGGGCCGAGCGTGGCCAGATCGCTGGCGCTCAGGCGCCCGTCCAGTCCGGACCGCAGGCGCATCAGGGAGGCCTGGGCGTAACGGCCGGCCAGGGCGGGAAGCGGGGCGGTCAGGTCGATGTCGAAGGTGCGCCGGGCCTCGATGGTGAAACCGGCCGCAGTCAGCCGCGGTCCCCAGTCGGAGTGCAGATGCGGTAGCTCGCTGGCCCGCGCCTCGGCCAGGGCGGCCTGCAAGCGTGCTTCGAGTCCCGGCCCGATCTCCTCGGGCAGGAAGCGCGGGAAGGAGTCCATCTCGGCCACGGCCAGCAGGCCGCCGGGCCGCAGCGCGGCGAAGACCCAGGCCAGGACCTGATCGGGGTCCTTCATGTGGTGCAGCGAGTTGGACGCCCAGGCCAGGTCCACCGGCCCGGTGGCCGGCCACTCCGCGTCCAGGTCCGCCTGGACGGCCTGGATCCGGCCAGCCAGGCCCAGCTCGCGGGCTTTGGCCCGCAGGCGGTCCAGCATGGGCGCGGACACGTCCACGGCGATCACGTCCGCCCCCCCGAAGCGCCGGGCCAGGGCGACGGCGCCGGTTCCGGTCCCGGTGCCCAGGTCGAGGATCCGGCGCGGCGGGCCGCCCGCCAGCTCGCCGACCCACCCGATCACGCCGGACAGGTACGAGTGCAGGACCTCGGCGTCGAGGTCCACGAGCTCGGCCAGCGCCGCCTCGTCAGACTCGTCCCCGGGATGGTGCTGGTCATGGTGGTGGTGATGGCTCTGCATGGCTCCACGCTACGACCTCCTTGCGCCAATGGCATAGTGTCTTGCGTATGACGCAAGACAGTGATCTCGACGGCCTGGTCCGGGCGCGGATCCGGGGGCTGCGCGCCGCCCGCGGCTGGTCCCTCGACGACCTGGCCGCCCGCTGTTACCTGAGCCCCTCCACGCTGAGCCGGATCGAGACCGGGCAGCGGCGGATCGCGCTCGATCAGCTGGCCCCCATCGCCCGCGCGCTGGGCACCACCCTCGACCAGCTGGTGGAGTCCGCCGACGACGGGGACGTGGTGATCAGGCCGCACCGTGACGAGACGCGGGGGCTGACCACCTGGTTGCTGAGCCGCGAGCCCGGCCCGCACGGCGTCACCGTGGCCAAGATGCGCATCACCCGCCCGGAACCCGGGGGCGGCCCGGACGAGCTGAGGGTCCATCCCGGCAAGGACTGGTTCACCGTCCTGTCCGGAACGATCGTGCTGGTGCTGGGCGAGCGGACCATCCTGGTCGAGGCGGGCCAGGCGGCGGAGTTCTCCACGATGATCCCGCATGCCTTCGGCGCCCGCGGCGGCCCGGCCGAGGTCCTGTGCATCCTCGACCACGACGGCCAGCGCACCCACCTCCACCCATCACCGTGACCACGGGCCCGCTACGCCGGGGATCTGTCCCGGGTCCGGGCCGCCCTAGCCGAGGGCGAGCCGCCCGGCGCCGACGGCCTCGATAAGGTCAGTCTCGGACGGCGTCACCGGGTGGCGGCCGGTAAGCCGGGCGATCAGGCCCACCCGGTCCCAGCCGGTTTCCGCCCGCAGCCGGGCGGCGGCTGCGGGGGGCAGCAGCAGGTCCTCGCTGACCTCCGCGGCCCGGGCGGTCACCCACGGCTCGCGGTCCAGGGCCGCGGCCAGGTCCAGGCCGTGCACGGCGAGTTCCAGGACGCGCGTCCGGAGGAACTCGGTGAGCAGCATGCGGTCGCCGTGCCGGGTCCGCACCACGCGTCCGGGCGGCGTGTCCCGCAACGCCAGCTCCGCCTGCCGCCGGGCGACCTCAAAATCGCCCGCCCGGGCCGCCGCGCCGGCCAGGGCGGCTGCCCCGCGCTGCGCGGACTGGACCCGGCCGGCGTTCGTGGCCGCGGAGAACCGCCGGTCCGCCCGGTAGTAGCCGGCCGCGCAGACGAGGTCCGGGCCCGCTGGCTCCGGCGCGGCAAGCATGCCGGGCAGCCGCCCGATGGTCATCCGCACGTGGTAGACCAGCTCGGCCACGGTCCACGGGGGGCAGGCGGTCGGGCGCGCGAAGGCCGCATCGTCGAGGCCAGCCAGGACCCGCGAGAGCTGCCCCGCCTCAGCCCCGAACGCCTCGTGGATTACTTCCGGCCATCATGGCCGCATCGTAAGCGGCTAGCGGTCGCCGCCGGGTGAGGCGGGCTCGCCGTCGTCCTGCTGGCTGGCCAGCAGGTCACGGCATTTGCGGATGCGGGCGTCCAGGTCGGCCAGGAAGCCCTCCAGCGCGACGCGCTTGGCCTCGACGGTGGCCCGCAGGCTCTCCTGCAGGGTCAGGCATTCGCCGGTCAGCCTGCGGCGTTCCGCGTCGCTGGTGCGCTCGTCGTGGTAACTGAGCCGGATCTGCGCGAGCCGGTCCTCGTTGCGGAGCACCACGGCGATCTCGTCCAGGTTCAGGCCGAGCAGGGTCTGCAGCTCGCGGATGCGGGCCACCCGGGCCAGGTCCTCCTCGGAGTACCGGCGCAGCCCGCCCGGCGTGCAGGCCGGGACGAGCAGGCCCAGCTGCTGGTAGTAACGCAGCGCCCGCTCGGACACCCCGGCCCGTTCGGCCGCGGCGCCGATGCCGAGCAGGGGCTCACCCGCCGCCGGGGGTGACCCGGCGGCGGGTGCGGGGGCCGGGGCGCCACGCTGCGCCGTCGTGCCCATCCCGCTCAGCTGCTTCCCGGGGAATCGGATCCGCGGTCCGCCCCGACCCCGCCGGCCTGCTCGGCAGTGGCCAGATGACCGTTACCGTTCCCGCTGGCCTGCAGGTCGGCGTCTGAGGACGCGACCGGCTCCACGAAGCCGGTGATCCCGCCGATCTCGGCGGCCCCGTCGGCCAGCTCGTCGCTCAGCGGCTCCTCCTTCCCGTCCAGGTAACGCTTGCCCCGGAACGCGGAGGCGACGATGGCCACGACCGTGGCGATGGCGGCGAAGGTGAAGGCCAGGTGCAGGCCGTCGGCGAAGGGCTGCTCGATCAGCTTGGGGAAGAACGAGCGGCCGGTGACGTACGCGAGCTGGTGCGGGCTCAGGTGGTTCAGCGCCCCGGTCGGGCCGAGCAGTTCCTTGATCGGGTTATAGCCGAGGAACGCCGAGAACAGGCTGCCGATCGGCGGCTCGTTCGCAACCAGGTGCGCGGCCGAGGGGGCGACCCCCGCGTTGACCAGCCCCCGGTACAGGGAAGCCGGCAGGTGGTCGGCCAGGCCCAGCGTGACGATGGTGAAGAACAGGCCCATGGACAGCACCGTGGCCGAGTTCTGGAACGTGTTCAGCATCCCGGCGCCCGCGCCGCGCTGGTCCGCGGGCAGGCTGTTCATGACCGCGGCCTGGTTGGGCGAGAAGAACAGGCCCATGCCCACCGAGAACATGAAGATCAGCAGCGCGAACCAGATGTAGCTGAAGTTGATCGGCAGCAGCTCCAGGAGCAGGAACGAGGCCCCCGACACGATCAGGCCCGCGGTGGCGAACAGCCGGGCCCCGTAACGGTCCGACAGCGCCCCGGCCAGCGGGCCGACGATGAGGAACCCGATCGTGAGGGGAACCATGGCGATACCGGCCCACAGCGGGGTCTGGTTGAAGCCGAAGCCGTGCTGCGGCAGCCAGATGCCCTGCAGCCAGATGATCAGCATGAACTGGATGCCGCCGCGGCCGAGGGCGGCGAGCAGGCCCGCGATGTTCCCGGCGGTGAAGGCGCGGATCCGGAACAGGTCCAGCCGGAACATCGGCTGCGCCACCCTGGTCTCCACCCAGCCGAACAGGATGAGGATGGCGATCCCGCCGAAGATGCCGGCCAGCACCCAGGGGTTGGTCCACCCGGTGGGGTGCCCGCCGTAGGGGAGCAGGGAGTACACGATGCCGGTGAGCAGCGCGACCAGCCCGATCGCGAACAGCGCGTTGCCCAGCCAGTCGATCTTGGCCGGGATGCGGATCCCGTTGTCGCGGAGCTTGAGGTAGGCCCAGACCGTGCCGAACAGGCCGAACGGGACCGAGACCAGGAAGACGAGCCGCCACTCGATCGGGGCGAGCACGCCGCCCAGGATCAGGCCGAGGAACGAGCCGCCAATCGCGGCGATGCCGTTGATGCCCATCGCCTTGCCCCGCTCGTTCTGCGGGAACGCGTCAGTGAGGATCGCGGTCGAGTTGGCGAACAGGAACGCGCCGCCGACCCCCTGGAACACGCGCATGATGATGATCCACAACGCTCCCTTCGTCCCGGTGAGCCAGGTCACCGACAGCAGGATCGAGAAGAGCGTGAAGATGGCGAAGCCCAGGTTGTACATCTTGACCCGGCCGTAGATGTCCCCGACCCGGCCCAGGCTGACCACCAGCACCGCGGTGACCAGCGTAAAGCCCATGAACACCCAGAGGAAGTACGAGGTGTTCCCCGGGACCAGCGGGTTGAGCTGGATGCCCCGGAACAGGGCGGGCAGCGAGATCAGCAAGATCGACTGGTTGATCGTGACCATCAAGATCCCGAGCGTGGTGTTCGACAGCGCGATCCACTTGTAGTGGACGCCCCGCTCGTCTACGGCTGAGGGCGCGGGCCGCGCTTGTCCTGCCACCGGCATTAAGTCTCCTTGCAAAGGCGAGGTGCGCTTGGGTGTTCTGGGGGTGCTGAGCCGGCGGGCTGGAATCCCTGACCTGCTGCTGAGGGCCCCGGCGTCTTTGACCATCATACCGAGCCTTGACGTCAACGTCAGAGTCAGGGCCTCGATGGCCCCGGGGAACGGGCGCGCCGGGGTCCGGTTTCGGCGGGTTCCGGTCAGAGGAGGGTGAGCTGCTCTTCGGCGCTCCCGGGCGGGGCGGGCGGGGTCACGCGGCGCCAGGTGCGCTGCTTCGGCGGCGGGCTGCCCCGCCCGACGTGGTAGCGCTCCGCGAGCTCGCGGACCTGCTCGCCGATCCGCTGCTGGTAGTCCTTGGGCGCGTTGGCCCCGCGGCCGTACAGCCCCCGGTAGCGGGGGACCAGGTCCGGGTGATGCTCGCCCAGCCAGGCCAGGAACCACTCCCGGGCCCCGGGCCGCAGGTGCAGCACGATGGGGGTCACGTGGGTGGCGCCCGCCTCGGCGATCTGCCGCACGGTGGACTCCAGCTGGGCCGGGGAGTCGGACAGGAACGGCACGACCGGGCCCATCAGCACCCCGCAGCGCAGCCCGTGCTCGCTGAGGGTGGCGCAGACGCCCAGCCGCCGCCGGGGGCTGGGGGTGCCCGGCTCGATGGTGCGCCACAGGTCCTCGTCCGCGCAGCCGACCGACACGGACAGGCCCACGTCGGTGACCTCCGCCGACGCCAGCAGCAGGTCGAGGTCGCGGAGGATCAGCGTGCCCTTGGTCAGGATCGAGTACGGGTTACGGGCGTCCAGCAGCGCCTGGAGAATTCCTGGCATCAGCTGGTACTTGCCCTCGGCCCGCTGGTACACGTCCACGTTGGTGCCCATGGCGATGTGCTCGCCCTGCCACTTGCGGGAGTTCAGCTCCTTGCGGACCAGGGCCGGGGCGTTGACCTTGACCACGATCTTCGAGTCGAAGTCATGCCCGGCGTCCAGGTCCAGGTACGTATGCGAGTTGCGCGCGAAGCAGTAGACACATGCATGGCTACATCCCCGATAGGGATTAATAGTCCAGCGGAACGGCATCCGCGAGGAGTCGGGTACCCGGTTGATCACGCTGCGCGCGTGCACCTCGAAGAAGGTCATGCCGCGGAAGCCAGGCGTGTCGAACGACCTGGTGATGGCGCCGCGCTCGAACAGCGCGGGCGCCGCCGCGCGGCCAGCCAGGCCGGGCGTCCCCGGGCCGGCGGGCGATGCCGGGCCGCGGGGCGACTCCGGGCCGCCGGGAACGTCCGGGCCGCCGGGAACGTCCGGCTGGATCCGCAGCTCGTCCCATCGCATGATGCCACTCTAGAATTTTAGTTCGATACAGGCAAACACCTGTCGCTCACTTCTTCGATTGCCATCGGCTCCCGGGGCGCGCGAAGCTGGGCCCACGACCCCGCACCGCAGGCAGGCAGTAAGTTCGCAAAACCCGTTACAGCACTGGGAACTGCGGCTAACGATCTTGCTGTGGGGGATAGTAAGAGAAAGTTCCCACCGGCCCGGCGGGTGGAGGTAGCCCTTATGGCGCTATCCATGGATGAGCAGCGCATCCTGGATCAGATTGAGCGCGGCCTCGCCAGCGCCGACCCGGCGCTCGCCACGAGGATGGCCTCGTTCGGCGCGTCCCGGCGGATCACGGCCCTGCGGATGCGCCGGCTCCGGCTCGTGGCTTCGCTGATGACCCTGCTGGTCGTCGCGTCGGTATCGCTAGTGGTGTACGCACTGGTCCCGTTCCGGTCCGTGACCGACCGGCACGCCGGCAGCAAGGCCAGTTCGCCCGCCCACCCGGTGATGACCGCGCCGTCGCATCCGGGCCATTCGTCTCCGCAGGCCAGCGCAGGAAAGGCCAGTGCGGGCCAGGCCAGTGCGGCTCCGGCCAGCGCGGCGCCCGCCAGCGCGAGCCCCGGCCTCGGGACCTCAGCGGCCGCCAGTTCGGCGGCCAGCCAGGCGCCCAGCACCCACGCGGGCACCTCGGCCAGCCCGGCTTCCGCGCAGCAGCATCCGGGCCGCACGCCCGCCCAGTAGGCCAGCCCGCCCCGCCGCGGCCGGGGGCGTCAGTACTCGCGCCGGAACTTCAGTACTCGCGCCAGAACTGCAGCAGGTACTGCTCCAGGCCCTCGAGATTCTTCCTGGCCTGCTGGAACTCATCGCTGAGCGGGTCCACCCCACGATCGAACATGTCCTCGTAGAGCCGCTGGACCTCACGCCGGTTACGGGCGTAGACCCGGACCACGTAGTCGCCGACGCCGCCGGCCAGGGTCAGCCCCTCCACGGCCCGGCCCGCCGAGCCCATGTCCACGCTGAGCTGGCCGCGCAGGTACAGCGCGGCCTTGGCCTCGTCCTCCCAGACGTCACCGAACGCGGGCGGCGGGGTGTCCCATTCCTCGATGGTCAGCCGGACCCCGATGTGCTCCTGCAGGCTGCCCACCCATAGCTGTTCCCGGTTCACGCTGACCAGCGTGCCCACCGGGGCGAGCGGCCCCCCGGGCGCGTCCGGGTCCACCGTCGAGTCGTGCACCCGGAACATCCGCCGGTCCGGGAAGACAGGCATTTCCAGCCGGAGTAGGCGTCGGCTCATGTGTCCCCCCCTTTGGACCGAATGCGGCTCCAATTAATAGCATGCTCCGCGAGAGGGCGGCGCGGGCCTGCATTCGGCTACAAACTCCCCTTTGGTAACTCTCTGTTATCGCTAACGGGAGGGCGCCGCGGTCTGGCCCGGGCGCATGTGACCGGGAGTGGTGCCGCCTCCGCGGACCGGCGCGGCGCCTGGAGCATCCGGGGTCAGAGGGTGCGGGCCCGTACTTCGGCCCACAAGGCCCGGTAGCACTGGGCGGCCCGGCTGTGCGGCGCGAACGCTGCCACCGGCGCGCGCTCCACGGACATCCGCTCGATCTGGGTCAGCGAGGGGATGGCGGCCGCGGCGACATCGTCCCGTTCGGCTGGCAGTCTCTCGGCGATCTCGCGGTGCAGGGTCTTGCGCCGGTCGATCATGGAGAAGAACGCGAGCACCTGGGGCCGCTGCCCGTCGAAGCTGCCCAGGAAGTCGGTCAGCTGGTCCAGGGTGCGCAGCGACAGCACCGTCGGGATCAGCGGGACCAGCAGGCTGTCGGCCGCCTGAAGGACGCTCTCCGACAGCAGCGAGATACCCGGGGGGCAGTCGAGGAAGATGACGTCGTACTGATCGCTAAGCGGGGCCAGGAGCCGGGCGATCCGCCGGGTCGGCTTCTTGGTGGCCCCCAGGACCAGGTCCAGGTTCCGGTAGGTGAAGTCGGCGGGCAGCAGGTCGAGATCCGCGAAGTCGGTCCCCTTGATCGAGTCATCAATCTCCCGGCTGCCCTTGATCAGCGCCTTGCCGCCACCCTTGATCCGGGGCCGGATCCGGAACAGGAAGCTGGCGGCGGCCTGCGGGTCAAGGTCCCAGAGCAGCACGCGCAGCCCGTCCTGGGCGGCCAGGTAGCTCAGGTTGACCGCGGTCGAGGTCTTCCCGACGCCGCCCTTGATGTTGTAGGTGGCCAGTATCTTCATCGGGCCGCACCCTGGTCCGCGGCCGCATCGTGGTCCTGGCCAGCACTGGCGATCAGGTCCTGGAACCGGCGTTCGCTGGCCGGGCTGGCGAAATCCCCGAACCGGCCGGCGAACTCGTTCCGGGCCCGCCGCTGGGCGTGGCCTATCCCGCCGGCCAGTTCGCCCATGGCCAGGAAGGCGGTGGCGGGCACCGGGGTAGGGGACAGAGCCCGGTCGGCGATCATCTGGTCGGCGAACTCCCGTATCTCCTGCTGCTGCACCTGGTGATCCTGGAACTCGCCGAGGCAGTCCTGCAAGCCCTTCAGGTCTTTTAGGGCGCGCTGGTACGCCTGCGGGTCAAAGATCGAGGCGAAGATCTCCAGCAGGTAGCGCAGTTCCTTGCACCGTTTCCGCAAGTCGTGCAGTTGCTCCGCGGGGGAGTCCGCGCCGATCGCCCGCCCCTCGCGGAGCACCCGCCGGTGGGCCCGGCGCAGCCGCCTGGCGGCCAGGTCCGCGGTCCGCTCGCCGCCGCGGGGCACAGTGAGGCCGGTGAGAGCAGCGCGCCAGTCACAGGCCAGCCGCGAGAAACGCGCGGATCGCAGCCCCCGGGCCAGCGAACGCTGCTCGATGACGCGGCGGCGGGCGAGGTGGGCATGGAAGGGCTCGAGCTCGGCGGGCGCGGCAGATACCAGGGCGGCGCTCATCTCGTCGTAGCTCAGCAGGTAGACGTCGAGATCCCGGGTGGGCGTGGTCAGGTCGCCCAGCCACTTGAACTCGGGACGGAACCGGGCCGGCAGGCTGGCGGGCAGGACGTCCCCGGCGAGCTTGAGCGCGGACCGGGTCCGCCGGACGGCGACCCGCAGGTCGTGCAGGAACTCGGTGTCGATGTCCCGGATGGTGCCCGCCACGTTGGCCTCCAGGGTGTCCAGCAGTTGGAGCAGCACCGCCTGGAGGGCCGCCCGCGCGGGCATGGCGGGGGTGAGAGCGACACTCACCTTGTTGCTGTACGCCTCGGCGCGCTGGCCCGCGGCGGCCAGGGCGGCATCCAGCGGCCGCACTGGGGGACCGTCGAGTCCCGCCGCGGCGGCCAGCATCTCGCTCACCCACTCGGCCTGGGGCTGGTAGCCGCGGACCGCGGTCACCTGGAGCCGGGCCGGCAGCCGGGCCGCCGCCGGATGGCTCACCGTGGTCCGGTCCGCCCGGATCCAGGCGACCGTCTTCGCGTCCGGGTTGAGCACCCGCAGATCCTGGACCGCGCTGGTGGCCCGGGCGATAGCCAGCAGGGCCCGGATCCCGGCCACCGGGCGGATCACCGCGGTCACCGGGCCGGGCGGCAGGTCCTGCACCAGGGCGGGCCAGGCCAGCCGGCCCGCGGGCTGGGTGGCCAGGTCCCCGGCCGCCGAGGCCAGCACCAGTTCCGCGGGCCGCGGGCCCGTCACGTACTCAAGAGTGAGTCCGGCCCGGTGCAGCCGCCAGTCGAACGTGTCCAGCCAGGTACGGCGCAGGGTGCGCGGCCGCCCGGCGGCCCCGAGCGCGAACCGCGGTGCGAGCTCGGCCAGCACGTCGTCCTCGCTGGGCTGGTCAGCCCCATCGGCCGCCAGCACGACGACACGCGAGAACGTTTGCACAGGGACCTCTGCTCAGTCGGAAGCCAGGACGCGGCGCGGGGAGCTGCCGACGAATTTCCATCGCAAGTGTAGCTAGTCCCGGTTGGCCTGATCCTGGCTTGTGCTCTGCTGGCCTGGCCGGGGCTGCCCGGCACGAGGCTGGCTGGTCCGGGGCTGGCTGGTCCGGGGCTGGCCGGTCCGGGGCTGGCCGGTCCGGGGCCGGCTGGCCCGGGGCCGGGCTCGCGATGGGGCCGCAGGGAGCGCGGTCTCGTCCGCAGGCGCCGGCCCCTGGTCCGGCACCGAAGGCATGATCAGGGTGCCGTCCGAGGTCAGCTGGAGCTTCGGCGCGGGCGTGGTGTCGGGGACTACCCGGCCCATGGTCAGCGTGCCCTCCGGCACGCGGGCCGGCTCGGGCGGCACCTCCCCGGCCGTCGCGGCGGAGCTCTCCCGGGCCATGGGGCTGTCCGCCGCGTCCGCCGCCGGCTGGACGGCCGGGCTCTCCTCCGCCCCGGTGCCGTCCGGAGTGTTTCCGGCATCAGCCGTGGCCGGCGTGTCGTCAGCCGTGGCCGGTATCTCGTCCGCCGTGGCCGGTATCTCGCCGGCTGTGGCCGGTGTCTCGTCCGCCGCGGCCGGTATCTCGCCGGCTGTGGCCGGTATCTCGTCCGCCGTGGCTGGCGTCTCGCCGGCTGCGGCCGGTGTGCCGTCGGGGGCCGCCGCTGCGGCCGGCCCGGCTTCCGGCTCCGCTGCCGCAGGCTCATCCTCCGGCTCGGCTGCGGGTCCCGGCACCCCGGGCAGCGTCAGCGGCGGCCGCTTGATCGCGGGCAGGACGGAGGTCAATTCCGCGCTCGCCCTGACCCTGGCCTGCTTCCGCTCCCGCTGCTCATCGACCTTCGCGGCGGCCACGTCCAGCCGTTCATTCATCCCGGACATCTGCCGGGCACGCGCCCGGAGCTTCCGGGCGCGGTCTACTGCGTAGAGCAGCACCACACCTGCGATAACGACGAGAATGAGCAGCTCAGCCATGTATCACGCCATCACTGGAGGGCTTTTGGGGTTACCCCCAGCCTATGCGAGGCGGTCAGTGGTGCTGGCTGCCTGAGGGGGAGTGTCGGCCCCGGATAGGCATAGCTCTGGTAAAGCCGGGCCAGCGCAGCCAGGTCAGGCCAGCGGGCTCAGGCCAGGTCAGGCTAGCCGGGTCACCTCAACGGTCACGTCCATGGCGACACTCGGTGCGCCGTGGTAGATGCCTTTCAGCGGCGGCACGTCGGCGTAGTCCCGGCCCCGGGCCACGACCACGTGGCCCTCACCGACCGAGGCCTGGTTCGTCGGGTCCGCCGCCACCCAGTCGCCGGCCCAGTACTCCACCCAGGCGTGGCTCTGCCCGGCGACGGCCTGGCCTAGTCCGGCCTCGGGGCGCGGATGCAGGTATCCGGACACATAACGGGCGGGCAGGCCGGTCTCGCGGAGCAGCGCGACCGTCAGGTGCGCGATGTCCTGGCAAACACCCTGCCCCTTGTCCCAGGCTTCCTGGGCGCTCGTCTGCACCTCGGTCGCCCCGGGCATGTACTCCACCCGCTCCCGGACCCAGGCCGCGATGGCCGAGGCCGTCTCCAGCGGGCCGGCCCCCCGGGTCCGTTCCCGGGCCGCCTCGGCCAGCGCGGCGTCCACGGTGGTACGCGGCGTCGCGGCCAGGTACTCGGCCGCCAGCCCCGCGTCCGCCCCGGCGCGCAGCTCATCCCAGGCCAGCGGGTCCGGGGGAGCGGGGGCCACGCTGGTTTCCACCATCGCGTGCGACCGCACGGTCAGCTCATTGTGCGGGGCCTGGATGTCAAACGAGCTGACCACGGTGCCCCAGTAGTCGTGATACGCCCAGACGGGTGTCCCGTTCCCGACCGACACCCGGGTCTGCAGCGCGGTCTGGCTGGGCAGGGTGAGCGGGGTCATCCGGGCCTCGTTGTAGGAGGCACGGGCGGCGCCCTGGTACTGCATCCGGGTCTCGTGGACGATCTCCAGCAGCCAGCTCACCGTTCAGCACTCCTGGGCCCAGATCACGGGCTGCTCATAGATGAAGTATCGGGCGGTGATCGCTTCGCTAGCCTGCCCGCAGCTGCGCTGCAGGGTAGCCAGCAGGTCCGGCAGCAGGCCGGGGAGCTGCTCGGGGTCGGCGTATTCCAGCCGGGTGCGCAGCTGGCCGATCGACCGGCGGGCCGGGTCGGTCAGGGCCGAGCCGCCTGCTGCCGGGTCAAGGGCGGCGAGCGCCTCCTCCGCGGTGGCCAGCGCGTGCACCACCGACCGGGGGAACAGCCGGTCCATCAGCAGGAATTCGACCACCTGCTGCGGGTCACCGGTCCAGGTGCGGCTGCGGATGAAGGACTCGTAGGCCCCGCAGGAGCGGAGCAGCATCGGCCAGCCCACCTCGTACGGGGTGGCAGGCATCCGGGCCAGCAGCAGCCGGGCGGTCATGTCCACCCGTTCCAGGCTGCGCCCGAGCACCAGGAACCGCCAGGCTTCGTCGTGGCTCATGGTCGAATCGGCCAGGCCGAAGAACAGCGCGGTCCGTTCCCGGATGAATTCGAGGAAGACATGCGGTCCCAGCCGCTCCGCTGACTTGCGCCGCGAGACCAGTCCGTGACTGGTCACGTTGAGGCACTCCCACATGTCGCTGGAGATCACCTCACGCACACTGCGCGCGCCACGGCGGGCGGCCATCACCGCGCCCGCGATCGCGCTCGGGTTCTGCTGGTCGTACGCCGACTGGTGCAGGGTCATCCCGATGTCGAGCCGCGCGCCTTCTGCGGCCGGCATGCCCAGGACCGCGAGCAAGGCCCGGCAGTCGGCCTCCTGGTCGGTGTGCGGCTCCTCGAGCATCCGGTGCACGTACACGTCGACCATGCGGGCGGTGTCGTCCGCGCGCTCGATGTACCGGCCGGTCCAGAAGAGCGTCTCGGCGATCCTGCTGAGCAGGCCGCTGGTCATTGCTGGTCTTCCACGGGCGGTCCGCTCTGCCGGTCCACGGCGACCTCGCGCGGCAGCGGGGGAGGTGAAACCAGCGCCGGGCCGGCCTGATCAGCCACCGACACCACGGCCGGCCCGGCGCCAGATGACTCGGGCTCGCCGGGCGGGACCAGCACCCAGGTGTCCTTGGACCCGCCGCCGCGGCTCGAGTTGACCACCAGCTCACCTTCGGGCAGCGCGACCCGGGTCAGCCCGCCGGGCAGCAGCCAGACGTCGTTCCCGTTGTTGACCGCGAACGGGCGCAGGTCGATGTGCCGGGGGGCCAGGGTCTCGCCGATGAGCACCGGTGAGGTGGACAGGGCCACCGGCTGCTGGGCGATCCAGCCCCGGGGCTGCGCTGCCACCCGGGCACGCAGCGCGTCGAGGGTGGCTTCGTCCGCCCGGGGGCCGATGACGATCCCGCTCCCGCCGGCCCCGTCGACCGGCTTGAGGACCAGCTGATCCAGATGCCCAAGCACCCAGTGCAGCCTTTCCGGGTCGTCGAGCCGGTAGGACTCCACGTTTTCGAGCAGCGGCTGCTCCCGGAGGTAGTAGCGGATCAGGTCGGGGACCCAGGTGTAGAGGAGCTTGTCGTCGGCGACCCCGTTGCCGACCGCGTTCGCGATGGTCACGTGACCGGCCCGGGCCGCGTTGATGATGCCGGGGCAGCCGATCACCGAGTCGGGGCGGAACTGCAGCGGGTCCAGGAAGTCGTCGTCGACCCGCCGGTAGATCACATCCACCGGGCGCAGTCCCTGCGTGGTGTGCACGTACACCCGGTTGCCGGCGCAGGTCAGGTCGCCGCCCTCGACTAGTTCCACGCCCATCAGGCGGGCCAGCAGGGCGTGCTCGAAATAGGCCGCGTTGGCGGTGCCGGGGGTGAGCACCACCACGACCGGGTCGGGGGTGCCCGCGGGCGCCGCCGCGCGCAGCGCGGCCAGCAACTCAGCCGGATAGCTGTACACCGGATGCACGTGCTGTTCGGAGAACAGCGCCGGGAAGGTCCGGGTCATCGCGAGCCGGTTCTCGATGACGTAACTGACCCCGGACGGGATCCGGACGTTGTCCTCCAGTACCCGCACCTGGCCCGCGCCGTCCCGGACCAGGTCGATGCCAGCCACATGGACGCGGACCCCGTTCGGCGGCTCCAG
The DNA here is from genome assembly GCA_963837335.1 of uncultured Actinomycetes bacterium. Lineage (GTDB taxonomy): Bacteria > Actinomycetota > Actinomycetes > Streptosporangiales > Streptosporangiaceae > RYN-230. The sequence continues at coordinate 167,294 of CAWINS010000081.1, forward strand.
TCCGGCTACCTCGCGGTGGAAGCGCTGCGACGTGCAGACCACGCGCCAGGGGAGCACGCCGTCGGCAAAGGCGTGGCGGGGTCCGTAGACATCGGCGAGGAAAGCCTCCAGGGCGAGGACCCGCTGCCGGACACCCCGCACGATCAGGTCCCATTCCACGGCGTCCATCACCCGGGGGATGAGGTCCAGCGGGAACGGGCGTTCCTCGCCGGCGTAGTCGTAGGTGACCCCGCGGTCGGTGAACATCCGGGCCAGCTGGTCGGACCGGAAGCGCAGCTCCGCCGGATCCAGCGGCTGCAGGGCAGCGAGCAGGCCGGCGTAGGGTGCCCGCGGCAGGCCCGGCTGCTCGAACATCTCATCCCAGGCCTCGGCCAGCTGGTATGAGTCGAAAATGTCCGCCACGTGCGCAGCGTAAGCGGGGTCTGTTCCGCTGTCATTACCCCTGATGACGAATTTGTTTCGGCCGCGTTTCACCGGCCGTCCGCCGCGCCGGGCCGGCCTGCGCCACCGATCCCGGCCGCCCGGCGCGGCGGGACCTTTCTGTCCGCGGCGGGACCTTTCCGGCCGCGGCTTCCTGCCGCAGACTGGGGGTGTCCTGACGGGCTGGCACCGGCGTGAACTGAGGAGGGCCTGCTGTGCTGTACGTCTTCGGCTTCCAGCGGACGGCCGTCGTGCTGAGTGACCTCTACTTCGTGGACCCCGACCCCAAGTTCGAGGGCCAGGAAAGCCCGGAGCATGGGGTCCGCCTCGAGGTCCGGAAGATCAGCCCAGGCCCGCCGCAGGGCTCGATCTACGCGGCGCGGCCGATCGAGATCGGCGACCTGATCTGGCGCGCCGACCTCCTCGAATCGGTGGACGGGCCGCCGGGCAGCTTCGACCGGACGCACCACCACCCCGGCGTCTCCCGCGACGGCCTGGAACCGGGCAGGCGGGTGTTCGACGAGGGACTGTCGGCTGCGCCGGTCGAATGGGTCGGGACTCAGCTGGCCGACCTCGAAGCCCTGCTGGACCAGGCGGGGGTGGGCGGCGATCCGGCCGACGCCGCCGACGCTCAGAGCCTGCGCGATTGCCTGCACGAGGTCCTCGAGTCGCTCGACCGGCTGCTCGAGCGGATCGCCGCCGGCGAGCTGGGCCAGCCTCCCGCTGACGGCCCCGTGGCCAGCGTCCGGGCCGGCTGGCTCTAGCCAGCCGCTCGCGCGGCCAGCCAGCTGGCTGGCTCGGGCTCTCAGCTGACTGTGCTCGTGGGCCGCTAGCGGAACATAGCCGGACGAAATGCCCAGGATCATGGACGCCCCGGGCCCGCGCCCGCACACTGGAGGCGTGCATGACTTCGATCTGCTGGTCATCGGGTCCGGGCCGGGCGGCCAGAAGGCGGCCATCGCGGCGGCCAAGCTGGAACGCCGGGTAGCGATCGTTGAGCGGCCGGACATGCTCGGCGGTGTCTGCGTCAACACCGGCACCATCCCGTCCAAGACCATGCGCGAGTCGGTCCTGTACCTGACCGGCCTCGACCAGCGCGAGATGTACGGGCAGAGCTACCGGGTCAAGGACGAGATCACCATCGCCGACCTGGCCAACCGGACCCGGCACGTGGTCAGCCGCGAGAACGACGTGGTGCGCAGCCAGCTGTCCCGCAACCGGGTCACGGTGCTCAGCGGCACCGCGTCCTTCCTCGGCGCGCACGAGGTCGAGGTGGACGACGGCGACGGCCGGGCGCGGAAGGTCACCGCCGACTCCGTGGTGATCGCCACCGGGACCAAGCCCGCGCGGCCGGCCAGTGTGGCGTTCGACGAGAAGACGATCATCGACTCGGACGGCATCCAGCACCTCAAGAGGGTCCCGCGCACCATGGTGGTGGCCGGCGCCGGCGTGATCGGCATCGAGTACGTCTCGATGTTCGCCGCCCTGGGCTGCAAGGTCACCGTGGTCGAGCAGCGGGACCGGATGCTGGAGTTCTGCGACCTCGAGGTGGTCGAGGCGCTCAAATTCCACCTGCGCGACCTGGCGGTGACCTTCCGCTTCGGCGAGATCGTGGACTCGGTGGAGGCCAAGGGCGAGGGCGCGATCGCCACCTTGCGCAGCGGGAAGCGGATCCCCGCCGACACCGTGATGTACTCCGCGGGCCGGCAGGGCGCGACCCACGCGCTGAACCTGCCCGCGGCCGGGCTGGAGGCCGACAGCCGCGGCCGGATCAAGGTCGACGAGTTCTACCGGACCGCGGTGCCGCACATCTATGCGGTCGGCGATGTGATCGGTTTTCCGGCGCTGGCCGCCACCTCGATGGAGCAGGGTCGGCTGGCCGCCCATCACGCCCTCGGCGAGCCGGTGCATACCGCGCACCTGCTCCAGCCGATCGGCATCTACAGCATCCCGGAGATCAGCTTCATCGGCCGGACCGAGGATCAGCTCACCAAGGACTGCGTGCCGTTCGAGGTCGGCGTGTCCCGGTACCGCGAGCTGGCCCGCGGGCAGATCATCGGCGACTCCTACGGCGTGCTCAAGCTCCTGGTCTCACCCGAGGACCACTCGCTGCTCGGCGTGCACGTGTTCGGCACGCAGGCCACCGAGCTGGTGCACATCGGCCAGGCGGTGATGGGCTGCGGCGGCACCGTCGACTATCTCGTGGACGCCGTGTTCAACTACCCGACCCTGGCCGAGTCCTACAAGGTCGCGGCCCTGGACGCGACGAACAAGATGCGCGAGGTCGCGCGCTTCGACTAGTTCCCCAGGCCGGCCGGAACGGCTAGCCGCCGGGCCGGCTGGCTCCAGCAGGTCAGCTAAGCGTTCGCGCCGCGCGAACGGGGATCTCGCCGCGGCCCGCATAAGATCGTGGAATGCCTGACTCTGTTCCCGCCGCCGCTGCGGCGCAGCTGGATGACCCGTTCGCCGAGCTGAGAGGGCCCCTGGCGGGTACCGTCCGGATGCGGCTCGAGGTCATCGACAACGCCCTGCTCACCCCGCACATGCAGCGGCTGGTGCTGAGCGCGCCGGAGCTCGCGGACCTGATCTACCAGCCCGGCCAGGACGTCATGCTGCTGGTGGCCGTGGACGGCAACCGGCCGGTCCGCCGCCGGTACACGATCCGGGACCTGGACACGGCCCAGCAGCTGCTCACCCTGGACATCGTCCGGCACGGGGACGGCCCGGGCGAGCGGTGGGTCCGGTCGGCCCGGCCTGGCGACACGATCGAGGGCATCGCCCCGCGCGGCAAGATCTTCCTGAACAGCGAGGCGGACTGGCACCTGTTCGCCGCGGATGAATCGGGGCTGGCCGCGGTGTTCGCGATGACCGGATCGCTGCCGCCGGACGGCCGGGCGACCGCGTTCCTGGAGGTTCCCGAGGCCGCCGACGAGCAGAAGCCGGACCTCCCGGCTGGGGTCGGCCTGACCTGGCTGCCCAGGGATGACCAGCCGGCGGGCGACCCGGGGGCCCTGGCCGCGGCGCTGCAGGCGGCGGAACTGCCGCCCGGCACCGGCCACGTCTACCTGTTCGGCGAGGCCAGGGTGGTACTGGCGCTGCGTGAGGTGCTCGCCGCCCGCGGCGTGCCGGGCGAGCAGGTCTCGGCCAAGGCCTACTGGGGCCGCGGCAAGGCCAACGCCCAGCACGGCGAGCCGGCCCGCGAGGGGTAGCGTTCCGGGCCTCGCGAACCGGCCGCGTCATCCGGAGCCGAGGATCTCGCGGGTCCGCCGGGCGATCGAGGGCAGGTGGCGGCCGGGATCGCCGGTGAACGCGCAGTAGGCCAGGTGGGTGAGGCCGACGTGCAGTTCGTAGCAGCGCAGCCGCTCGTCGAACCGGGGAACGTCCAGGCCGGTGGCCCGGTAGTGCCGCAGGACCGCGGACCGGAAGTCGATGGCGGCCAGCCCGGCGTGCCAGGGGGCCCAGAACGTGAACCAGGCGACTTCATAAAGGAAGTCGCCCACGCCGTAGCACCCCCAGTCGAAGACCGCCGTGAGCCGGGAGCCGTCCCCGGCCACCAGGACGTTGCGGTTGAGCAGGTCGCGATGCAGTACGTGGCGGATCTCCGGGCAGGCATCCAGCAGCCCGCTGACTGCGTGTTCACCAGCGGTGAAGAGGCTGTCCAGCTCCGCTGACCCGGCCAGGGTGGCCCGCCAGCCGGAAACCCGCTGGCCAGGATGGTCTTCGAGGCCAGCCCTGAGCTGCTCCCGCCAGCCGCCTGCGCGGGCCGGGGCGCTGCCGCCCGCGGGTTCGCCGGGGGCCAGCGCCGGCGCGTCCCGCAGGGTGTCCAGCCCGCGCAGCAGCGCGGGAAGAAGCCGGCGCCAGCGGTCCGCGTCGAGGGTCTCCAGGAACACCCCGAAACGGCGCTCGGAGACGGCATAGGCCCCGCCCAGCGCGCTGCCTGTCTCCAGGACCGGCGGAACGGGCAGATCCGGCCCGGACAGCGCCATCGCCTGCTGGTCGCGGGCGAAGTCCTCACCGTGCTGACCGAAGCGGGCCACGAGGTCGCGGCCGTCGAGGCGGAACGAGAAGGCCCGCGACCAGTCTCCGGCGCCAAGCTCCGCCACGTCCCGGGCCTGGCCGGCGTACCGCTCCGCCAGGAATCCGGCCGCTTCCCCGAGCCCGACAGGCTGCCGCATGCCTCCACGACACCCCGGCCCAGGCCGGCGGCGCAACCGGTTAAGACGCGGATCAGCGCGGCGCGGCCAGCGGCGCGCCCGGCGCGTCACGGGCAGCGGGTTACGGGAGCCCGAGCCGGGTTATGGCCAGCTGCACCACGTCCGGGCGGCTGAGTGCGCCGTGATCGGCGGCGATGAAGTGGTTGCCGATCAGCAGCGAGTAGTACAGCAGGCAGCGGGTCTCGACTTCGTCCGCATCCGGGCAGAGCGCGGCGAACAGCGAGCGCAGGTAATCCATCCGCCGGTTGTCGATGCGCCGGAGGCGTTCGGCCACCGCCTGCTCGTGCCGGGCCCAGTCGCGGACGGCCAGGTCGACCGCGACCACCCCCGCGGACGTGAGCCCGGACAGCCGCAGGAGCTTAGCCTCCGGGCCGCCGCCCTGGCCCTCCACCCGTTCGATCACCTCATCGATGGTGGCCCGCTCCCACGTGTCGAGCATCTCCTCAAGCAGCGCGCGCCGGTCGGCGAAGTGCCAGTAGAAGCCGCCTCTGGTGACGCCGAGCGCCTTGGCCAGCGGCTCGATCCGGACGGCGTCCGGGCCGCCAGCGGCCAGCGCCCGCAGCCCTGCTTCGATCCACGTGCTCCGCGCCGTGCGGGTCGGGGCGGCCATCGATCGTCTGCCTCCACTGCCGCCCATGCGGCGTTGACACCGGGCCAGGGACCTGCCTAGCCTCGATCCATACACTACTGTATGGATGGAGCGGCTGACATGACCATTGGTGCAGGCAGCTATCCCAGCGACCGGCAGGCAGAGCCGCCCGGACGGGTGCGCCCGGCCGTCCTGCCGGCGCGCACACGAGAGCTCAGCACCCTCGCCCACATCGACTACGAGGACGCCTTCCTGGTCGGCACCGGGCTGGCCCAGGACCGGACGGCCCAGGACCGGACAGCAGAGCAATGGGCCCGGGAAATCCTGGAAGGTGCCTCCGGAGAGCACGCGCCGCGCACTGGCCAGGGGATGGTCCGGGCTCGGCCTGCGGCTCGGCCCGGCGCAGTCGGACCGGCATGTGCTCGGCTGGGAGATCCGGCACAGCGACCCGGACACCGTGCTCCTGGGCGCCTGCGGCCGCCTCGGGCTCTCCGGCGAACTGATCTTCCAGCGCTCGGCCCGCTCACTGCTCTACGCCACCGTCGTGCAGCTGGACAACCGCATCGCCCGCGGTCTGTGGGCGGCGATCGAGTCCCGGCACCGGCGGGTCGTGCAGGGCCTCCTGGAACGCGCCTGAGCGGCGGTGCGGGGCCGCGCTGGCCCTCCCGCCCTGGCCCGGGCCGTGGGTCACCTGCCAGTCTCATGGCCATGACGGCCACCGGGAACGAGCCCGCCCTGACCCCAGCAGAAACCGCCCGCCTGGCCAGCCGGGCGGTCATCGACGTGGGCGCGGCGTTCGGGCACGAGGCGTCGTTCGCCCAGACCGGGCGGCGGCTGGGCCTTGATCCCCGGGCGTTCTACTTCGGAGCGCGCGCGGGGGTGCTGGGCCCGGTCGATGCGGATGTCGTCACGGCCGTCTGCGGGTTCTTCGCACCCGGCTACGTCCGCCCGGCGTGGCGAGCGGCGCTGGCCGCCGCCGCACCGGCCGCACTGGTCAGCGAAGATGTCCGGCTGTGTGTCACCTGGGCCCGCCGTCACCTGGCCAGCCTGCCCGGGATCGAACGGCTGGCCGCCTGGCCGGGCGGGTAGTGGGCGGCGCCGACGCCACCAGTCGCGGGCTGTTCGCGGCGTGGCGGGCCTGGCCGGACCCGGCGGCGACCCGGCGGCCCGGCCGGCCTGGCCCTGCTCCGCCTCCGTGAGCACCGAGGCGGCGGCCACCTGCTCGCCGTGAGCGCCGAAGGCCTGACCCCGCTCAAGGCGATCCTGGCCGGTCCCGGCCCGGTCAAGGCCGCCGCCAACGGGTGGGATCCGCCGTATCCGGCGGTCACCGGCGAGGACACGCAGCGCCTGGACGCCGCCGGACGGCGCACCGACGCCCTGGCCGGGATGGCTTACGCAGGCCTGGACACCGCCGAACGCACCGAGCTGGTGCGCCTGCTCCAGGCCGCCCACCAGCGGGTAACCAGCTAGGACTGGCCGCTGCTAAAACTGGGCGCTGTCCAGCCAGCGGCGGAAGACGGCCGGGTCGCCGTGCAGCTGCACGCCCGGGGTGTCGGGCGGGAGCCGCTGCAGCAAGACCAGGAGCAGGTCCGACGCGCCGCCCCGGAGGGCGACGGTGCCCTTCTCGTGGACCCGGCGCACCGTGATCCCGGCCGGGTCGTGGCTGACCAGCCACTCGCCCGTGCCGGCCGGCACGTCAGCCGCGTGCACGTGCAGGGACTCGCCTGCGGCGAGCCCGGCGGCACGCGGGTCGGGGTGGCCGCCGGCCGGCCCGGCCAGCTCGGTCAGCCATTCGTCGATCCCGTCGGCGGCCACGTCCGCGGCGATGGCGGGCGCGGTGGGCTGCCCCTCCGCGCCACTCACGGTGATCTGCGCGTCGGCGCAGTGCACCGCGGTCTCGTGGGTCATCCGCCGGGCCCAGAATGAGGCCGGCCGCTGGCGGCCGAACGCCCAGACCGGGACGTCTTCCGCCTGCCCGACCGCGGCGATCAGCCGGTCCGCGCCGGCCCGCAGCCATCCGGCGTGCTCGGCCGGGTCGTCCGGGATCCGCCCGCCGGGGACCTCGCGGAAGGCGATGGCCTCGGCCGACCGGAGGGTGACGATCTGAGCGGCCCAGCGCTGGGCCCGGCCCACATGGGTGGCCAGCTGCCGCAGCGTCCAGTCGGGGCAGGTGGGCACCCGCAGGGTGAGATCGGCCCCGTCGACCACGCGCCCAGGGACGCGGTGCTGGCGGCAATTTCGGCGTAGTAGCGCTCGGGGCTGAGCACGCGGGGCGGCCCGGGGTCAGCCGCAGCCGCACGCGCCGCCGCAGCAGCCACCGCCACCGCCGGAGCGCGGCCCGGGCGAGCTGGCCCGGCCGCCGACCGAGACCGCGGACAGCAGCTTGACCGTGTCATCGTGACCTTCCGGGCACAGGCACGGGTCGGACGCTTCGCTCATCGGCCGGGTCCGCTCGAACGTCGATCCGCAGGACCGGCACCGGTACTCGTAACGTGGCACATCGCAAGAGTACGCGCCCGTGCTGTTCCCGGCGAGAGCCCGGTCCAGGCGAGGGCCCGCACCCACCCAGCGGAGCGGCCCCGCAACGACCGGCGCGCGGGCCGGGGCGGATGTAGGGTCAGCGGGGCCATGGTGGCGGGGCCAGGAGAAGGCAGCAGCCATAATGACCGCGATGGCCACGGCCCGGAGCCAGGCCAGGAGGGTCCCGTCGGCCAGGGAGGGAGCCGCGATGCCCGTGATGAGCGAGTATCCGCCCGGCGCACCGTGCTGGGTGGACCTGTCCACGGCTGAGCCTGCCGCGTCGCTGTCCTTCTACACCGGCCTGTTCGGCTGGGCGTCCTACGCCGCGCCCGGCGGCGGGGATGCGGCCTATACCTTCTTCGCCCCGGCTGGGACGAAGCCGGCGGACTTTCCCGGCCGGGTGGTGGCCGCGATGATGCCCAGCCCGGCCGCAGGGCGGCCCGCCGCCTGGAACACCTACGTCAGCGTGACCGACATCGACGCGACGGCGGCGAGGGTCACTGAGGCGGGTGGCCAGGTGATCGTGCCCCCGCTGGACGTGGACGGCCAGGGCCGGATGGCCATGTTCGCCGACGATCAGGGCGCATTGATCTCGGCCTGGCAGCCGGGCGCGTTTCCCGGCTGCGGGCCGGTCAACGAGCCCGGCTGCTTCTGCTGGAGCGAACTGGCCTGCCGGGACACCGAGGCGGCCACGCGGTTCTACGGGCGCGTGTTCGGCTGGCAGGCCGAGACCAGCCAGATGGGCCCGATGACCTACACCGAGTGGCGGCTCGGCGGCCGCGCGGTCGGCGGCATGGTGCACATGGACGAGAACTGGCCGGCCGGGGTCGCGCCGCGCTGGGTCGTGTACTTCGCGGTGGCAGACTGCGACGCGGCCGCGGCCCGGGCGGCCGGGCTGGGCGGCCAGGTGGCGGTGCCGCCCGCCGACGCCCCGCCCGGGCGCCTCGCGGTGATCACCGATCCGCAGGGGGCGGCCTTCACGATCGTCAAACTGGCAGCGGTCCCGCCGGCCCGGTAACCCCCGCCCGGTCAGGCGACCGTCTCCTGGTCGTGCTCGGCCGGCCTGATCTGGGCCAGCGGCGGCCGCTCATGCAGTTCGTTGAGGTGCTCATCCAGCCGCAGCCCGGAGGCCGTGGCCACCGCGTGCAGGTACACCTCCGGGTGGCTCAGCGTCCGCACCCCGGGAGGGCCAGGGGCGTAGCTCCCCCGCTGCGGCAGCGACGCCCGGCTGGCCATCGCGCGCAGCACGGCCGAGCTCATCAGGGCGAGGTCCCACAACGGCTGGTGCCGGTTCTGCCGCGCCCCGAGGTCCACCTGGGCCATCGCGCCGAGGCCCGCCTCCTCCAGCACATCAACCATGATGCCCAGCTCCACCCCGTACCCGGTGAGGAACGGGACGCTGCCCAGAAGGTCACGGTACGCAGCGAACTCGCCCGCCAGCGGCTGCACGAATCCGGCGAGTTCCGGGCGGAAGAAATTGAACAGCGGCTTGGCCATGAGCTCGGTGACGCGCCCGCCACCATCTGGCACTGATTGGCTCGCGTCCGTATAAGGCCGGCGGTAAGCGGCCTTCGTGAACTGGACCTGGGGCATCGTCAGCAGCGGCCCCAGGGTGCCGTAAATGAATTGCTCACGGAAGTTGCTGGTGTCCGCGTCCGCGAACATGACGAGGTCACCGCGGGCCACGGACAGGCTGCGCCACATGGCGTCGCCCTTGCCCTGCGCCCGCCCATAGTCAGGCAGCAGTTCGTTTTCCGAGTAGACCTCCGCGCCCCAGGCCCGGGCGATGTCCGCGGTTCCGTCAGGCGAATCCGCGTCGACGACCATGACCTGGTCGATCAGCCCAGTCCGGTCGTTGAGCCGGGCCACCTCGGCCAGGATCGGCCCGATGGTCCCGGCCACGTTGCGGGCCGGGAAGATCAGGGTGGTACTGAGCTCGCGCGGCGCCTGGCCGGGAGTACCCAGGGCGGCGAAATCCTCGTGGCTGAATGATCGCTGCTCGAACCATTCCCGGACATTCATGGTCATGTATCGTGCCCTTTCGCTCAGGTCGCCGCTACATCAGCCCAGGGCGCGGTGGGTGGCATTTCTGGCCGGGTGCATGCCCCCCTGCACCGGCCGCCGCAAGCGGAGAAAATAGGCTAACCGCACCGTGTTGATTTCAGGTAAAAGCGTGTTGCGCCGCGGTAAACGCGGCCGGGGCCGGCGACCACGCGGCGCTGCTCTGCCCGGCCGGGGATCTACGCGGAACTGTTCACCCTGCAGGCGGAGGGCTACCTCGGCCGCTGAGTCACTCGGGGCGGCCCGCGCCTCCGGTGCCCGGCACCGGGGCCGAGATATCCGGGGCGAGGCGGGGGGCGGGAGCGGTTCCGTTAGAGCCCTTGATGGTGTTCCCGGCGGGGGAGGGAGCGGGGGAGGAGGAGACCCGCACGGGCTGCGGGCGCCCGCCGCCGGCGGTCGCGTCGTCGTAGAAGAACTGGCGGCCGCGCAGCAGCGAGACCATGGCCCCGATGAACGACATGAGCGCGGCCGCGGTGAACACGATGACCAGGCCGTGGTGGAACGGGGCGGCGATCAGCGTGGGGAAGAAATGATTCCCGGTCAGCGCGGCCACGTTGTGCGCCGGGAGCCGGCTGAGCACCCCGGACGGCTTGAGCAGGTGCTGCACCGGGTTGTAACCGAGCAGCGCGGCGAACACCGTGCTCACCGGGGGCAGGTGGCCGACCTTGGTAGCGACGGACAGCGGCACGCCCTGGGCGGTCAGCCCGCGGATCAGGGCGGGCGGCAGGGTACTGGCCAGCCCGGCGATCAGGAGCGAGAAGAAGATGCCGATGGACAGGGACATGCCGGCGTTCTGGAACGTGGACCGCATGCCGGACGCGCTGCCGCGCTGGCTGGCGGGCACGCTGCTCATGATGGCGGAGGTGTTGGGCGAGGCGAACAGGCCGGAACCCACCCCGTTGAAGAAGATGATCGTCGCGAACAGCCAGTACGGGAAGACCAGCGGCAGCGCGATCAGGCCGATGAACGCGCAGGTGGCCACCAGCAGGCCGGCCGTGGCGAACGGGCGCGGGCCGTACTTGTCCGACAGGGTCCCGGAGATCGGCCCGGCGATCAGGAAGCCGGCGGTCAGCGGGAGCATGTAGATGCCCGCCCACAGCGGCGTGTCGATGAAGTTGTAGCCGTGCAGCGGCAGCCAGATCCCGGCCAGCCAGAGCACCAGCATGAACTGCAGCCCGCCCCGGGCGATCGAGCCGAGCAGGCTGGCCAGGTTCCCGGCCGCGAAGGCCCGGATCTTGAACAGGCCGAGCTGGAACATGGGCTCGGCGATGTGCGTCTCGATCAGGCAGAACACCACGAGCAGCGCCGCACCGCCGAACAGGCCGGCCAGCACCCACGGGTTGGTCCACCCGGTGGGGTGCCCGCCGTAGGGCTGGATCCCGTAGGTGATCGCGACCAGCAGCGCGGTGGCGCCCAGGCCGAACGTGACGTTGCCCCACCAGTCGATCTTGGCCCGCCGGGTGGTGGCGATCTCGCGCAGGCTCTTGTAGGACCAGATGGTGCCGACGATCCCGATCGGGACGTTGATCCAGAACACCAGCCGCCAGTCCACCGCGGCCAGCAGCCCGCCCAGCAGCAGCCCGACGAACTGGCCGGAGATCCCGGCGATCTGGTTGACGCCCAGCGCCATGCCGCGCTTGCCGGCCGGGAACGCGTCGGTCAGGATCGCGGCCGAGTTGGACATCAGCATGGCCCCGCCGAGCGCCTGCACCAGCCGGAAGCCGATCAGCCACAACGCGCCGCCACTGCCGGTCAGCGGGTCCAGCGACAGCGCGATCGAGGCCAGGGTGAAGACCACGAAGCCCAGGTTGTAGATGCGCACCCGGCCGTACATGTCGCCGAGCCGGCCCAGGGTGACCACGGCTACCGCGGTGACCAGCAGATAGCCGATGATCATCCAGAGCAGGTAGCTGACGTTTTCCGGGGCGAGCGGGTCGAGCTTGATGCCGCGGAAGATGGCGGGCATCGCGATGATCACGATCGAGGCGTCGATCGTGGCCATCGTCATGCTGAGCGTGGTGTTGGACAGCGCGATCCACCGGTAGCGGGGATCGGCGCCGTCACCGTCGCTGCCGTTGCGGCCTGCGCTCGCGGCGCCGCCGGGGGTGCCGTTACCGTTCGCCCGGGAGCGGCCGCTCAGCGTGCTCCCGTGGGCCGCTGTCCCGTTTGATGCTGCCCCGTTTGACGACGGCCCGTTTGACGACGGCTTAGCGCCTGAGGCGCCGCTGCGATCAGCGAATCTCGACACGTTGATACATGCTACCTCGCATCAGTTGCTTGATCGCAACTACTTATCCGGGCGGGTTTTGCCTGACCGGTGGCGCGCTGCGGGGCTGGCTCAGGCCGTGCCCCGGGCCAGCGCGATGAGCCGGTCCAGCACCGCGCCGTTGCTGCTGCCCAGCCCGTCGTGCTGGTACTCGTTCGTGATCCAGGGCCGCAGGCCGCGGATCGTGCGGGCGGTGGGCAGCGACAGCGCCAGCGGCACGTACATGTCCTCGTAGTAGACCGCCGCGGCGGCGGGCACGTCGCTGGCCGCGAGCCGGGCCGGGTCGTAGAGCCGCGGCCACGCACGAGCATCAGATGACGTGGATGCATATGGTGCCACGGCCGGATGATCTTTCGCGGAAGGTTTGACCCTTCGTCCCCAACTCTACAGGCCACGCCCGCCTCGCTGCGCCACGGCTGCACGCCGCTCCCGCCCTTGCCCATCGTCACGCTGTCGGTCAGTCGGCTGCCGCATCTCGCGCAGCGAAACTCAGATCCTAGCGGCTCGTCACCACGGCCGGCTTCGATGATCGCCTTCCAGTTGGCGGACCCGGTGAAAGCACGCCTTGCACCGCACGAACAGGCACAGCCAAGCGTCCTTGGGCACAGCGTGTTGCGAGCGGTCGGGAGAGCGTCAGTCACGCTTTTGGCAGCCCGGCGCACGATCTCGCGGAACAGCTCGTCGGCCTTTTCGCAAGCACAGCGGTGGGCCTCCGGGTCGTAGTCGTCGATCAGGTGAGCGAGCATCGTGTTCCTGGGCTTCTTCGGCTCGACGATCGCAGAGCCGCTGCGGCTGCTCCTCGGCCGTCCGTTCATCTGCCGACGCTTCTTCATCGGCGCCGGGGTGACGATCGCGGAGGCCATCGCCGGCTGCGTCCGTTTCTTCTTGCGGGCGCAAGTCGGGAGGCTGCGCGGGCAGGGTGGGCACGGGTGTATCCCTGTGATAGAACGCGTAGCTGGCGGCACCCTTGATGCCCCGGAAGCCGAGGCGGCTGCTGTTGAAATCCGAATCGTTGAGGTTCGGATCGACGGAGCCCAGGCCGACCTGGCGATACTCGGCCAGCAGGAGGTAATCGCCCTTCTTCTTGAGCGTGTAATCCGACCCCATCGTCACACCGGTGGCAAAGGCGACCTTGTCCTGCGTGTCGTTAGTCCGGCAAGCCGTACTCTTCGCGAGTCGCGAGGACCGCCACGGAAGTTATACACGGCATCGCCGTAGACCTTCACCTTCAGAGCGCCGAGCGCCAGCTTGACGTCACCGTTGAAAGTCCCAGGAACAGGTTGCGGCCCGCTTGCGGCGAATTGAACGCCGCGCTGTTTCCAGGACGTTCGCTGTTTGTCCCGCGCCGTTGCCGGCGCCAGCGTAGGCGGCGCCCGTGGTGACAACGTCGCGGCTCCGCACCCGTGCCGCCGTAACCCGCGTACGTCAGGAAACCGCCGCGGCAGTCACGGTCAGCGTGTTGCTCGGCTTCAAGGTGCCACCAACTGGCCGTACATGAGGTACGCGTCCGTGTTGTTGTTGCCACCCGGGGTGAACGCCGGATTCGCCGCGCCACTGGGCGAGAATTGATCATAGGCGTTGCGTTGCGAGTTCTCGCTGTTGTCGTTGAAGATGAACTCACCCAGGTTCACGGCCAATTCGAAGACCGGCGAGACCGGGATCTTGAACACCTGTGCCAGTCCGGTGCGGGCTGATGTCCGCGTCCCAGAGCGACTCGGTGTTCGAGTAGAACGGGTTCGGCATCTTGCCGCCGATCGAGCGTGATGTTGTCGTTGATCTTGTCGCCCAGGAAGGCGCGCCACAGGTAGAGGCTGTAGTTATCGAAACCTTCGGAGAAGGTCGTGTTGCCGCTGTCGGCCGCCAATGCGTCTGGACCGCCGCGCCGAAATAGAAGTTGTCGGAGCTTGTAATCGGCGAACAGACGGCAGACGGAAACGTTCGCGGCTGCTCTGGCCTTCCGTGCCCGCGGTCGCGGCGCCCGGCTGGCCGTCGGCGTTGTCGTATTCGTAGCGGAAACGATTTCACCGGTGATCACCAGTTCCTTGACGCCCTTGTTGCCGGCTTTGAGGAAGGTGGGCACTTCGGTGTCTTCGACGTTTTTGCCCTTTTTTGTCGCCTTCCATGATGTTGAGCTCGCGCTCGAGCGTCTCGACACGGCGTTCGAGATCGGAGTCGTATTTGTCGGCGGCGTGCGTGTTGCGGCGGGCGCAGGGTCAGGCCGCCTGCGAGCAGCGTACCGGCCGCCGCGGTCAGCGTGGCGCGTTTATAGAATGGTTTCATGTAAGGAGTTTTCTTCGGTAGGTCAGGTTAGGGTGAACTTCGACATTGCCTGCCATAAGCTTCGGGTTTCGTTATCGGGTAAGTATATAGGGTGCGTTAAGTTTAATTTACAACCCAATAGGTTGTCGATACAGCGATTCTATGTTTCTCTGGTTAATCCAACGCAAGCGATTTGTCCCGGTTCAGGAAGGAACTCCATGCGCAGAGGAATTTGCTGCATGCCGGGCGCGGCACCGGCCGCTCGGCAGACTCACCTTTTTATTTTCGAATGGTCTCGGCCGCTACTGGTGATTTGTGACGATTTTGTGACGGGGGGAAATTCGTGCCGTGAACGAGGAAGAGATCCGTCGTTGAATCGACGGAATTGAACCCCGGGAGCCAAGCGGGATGCTCTACCTGGTCTCTCCGGGATTTTCCCATGCGCCGGACCGGGCGGAACGCCTCATCGCATCAATAACGGCCATATTGCTGATCAATCTTCGAGAGGAACCGGCGTGTCGCTTCCCTCGCGAATGCTCCGGGAGAAGAGATCGCCCTGGATCGTGTATTGATTGCAAACCGCGAACGCCATGACCTCCAGATTCACCCCGAGCCTTTCCGGGTGATTGTCGACAAAGAACCGGCACGGTTGGTCCGGCGGGGCGTTGAAGGGAATTTCGATTTCGATCCGTCCTTTTTCGCCGACGATCTGCATCCGTTGATAACTCGTCGCCTGCGTGCTGCACGTGAAGATCGCCTGACCCGATGGGAAATGCAGCAAGCCGGAGGTCGGCACATCGGTGTGCAAGAGGGGATCCTCCTCCATCACAGCCACGACGCGGGTCGGCTCTTCACCGAATGCCAGCCGGGTCAGTCGATCAGGTAGCAGCCGATATCCAGCAGGCCGCCGCCACCGTAGTCGGCGATATTGCGGATGTTTTCGGCGTCCGAGATTCAAATAGCTGAACGTGCCTGGACAGCGGAGAGCAGTCGCCCGATGCGGCCGCTCGCGCACCAGTTCGATGAGTGGCGCAGCCATTGGGGATGCGCGGCCACCATGAACGCCTCGCCGATGACAACGCCGGTGCGGTCGCGCGCGGCGATGATGGTTCGAGCGCCTCGGCGGCGGCGATGGCGATGGGCTTTTCGCAGAGCACGTGCTTGCCGGCCTCCGCGGCGCGAATAGTCCAAGGCACGTGCATATGATTGGGGAGCGGATTGTAGATGGCGTCGATTTAGGGTCGTCCAGCAGCTCGTCATAGGAGCCGTAGGCTTTGGGAATACCCAGTTCCGAGGCGGCTTTCCGAGCGTGATCGAGGTTGCGTGACGCGATGGCGGAGATCTCCGACCATTCGCCAAGTTGCATTGCCGGGATCGTCTTCTTGAGCGCGAAGTTGGACGTGCTCAGCACGCCCCAGCGGACTTTCTGGTGTTTCATAAGAGAGGCGCGGGGAAGGGGGATACCACTCCTCGGAGTTCAGATTGGCATAATCCTGTTTGTCATCCTGAGCGTAGCGAGTCTTCGAGCGCAGTCGAAGGACCCCGTCGGCGGGTACCGACGTCGTTCCCAGCGGTGTACCTCCGGCCTGAACTTCGACGGTGCGTTCGAAGCAATGCCGCGCTGCCAGCATTCCGTTCAGGAGCGTTCACCGGGGAACTACATTGGTACCCGCCAACGGGGTCCTTCGACTGCGCTCGAAAACTCGCTACGCTCAGGATGACAGAGGAAGAAGATCATCATGTTGGGTTGATTCCGAGAAATGGTACGAGAGGTCTCTGGCCACGCTTACGCCACTCACGATCAGCACGTATCACCGCACAAAAGGCGTCAATCGTTTGCCGCCGCCTGCTGCCACCTCGGCGCATCGGCGGCGGGCAGCCCGAGATGATCCAGAATGCGGAATACCACCGTATCCGCCACGGCCTCGACTCCGGCCGATGGTAGAACGACGGCACCGCCGGCAGCACGGTCGCGCCGGCTTCCAACACCGTCACCACGTTGCGCGCGTGGATCAGGTTCCACGGCGTCTCGCGCGGCACGAGGATCAACCGCGGCGCTCCTTCGAGGAACACGTCGGCGGCGCGCAGGATATTATTGTCGCTCGTGCCCGCCGCGATCCGCCCGAGCGTTCCCATCGAACACGGCACGATCGACCATCGCGTCGAACCGCGTCGAACCGCTCGTAAACGGCACGAACATGCTGCGCTCATCGTGCTGGTGAACGCCCTCCGGCACATTCAGCCGACCGCCGGGCAACTCCGACGCCGCCACCTGCCGCGCGTGTTCGCTCAGCACGAGGTGAACTCGTGCGCCCGCGCATCCAGCCGCGCCAGCAGCCGCTCCATGTAGATCGATCCGCTGGCTCCCGTCGCGGCAAGGACGAACTTCATTTCACAGACATCGCCCCCGCGTGCAGCCGCCGCGTCATGTCCGTCTGCCGGTGCAGCAGGTCCGCGTACAACCCGCGCGCGCCGGCGTCCGGCTCGACCCGCGTGCGCTCGGCCGGACGCACCAGCCGGTCGATCAGCTCGCGCAGCTTGCCGCCCTTGCCCTGCACGGCGTGATCGGTCGCGGCCGCCTGGATCGCCGCGCCCAGCGCCGCGCCTTCGGTCGTTTCCAGGCCGAACACGGGCAGCTGAAAACGTCCGCGCAAATCTGCCGCCATGCCGCGCTCTGGCTGCCGCCGCCCGTCAGCCGGATTTCCGTCGGCTTGACCCCGAGCTGCGGAACCGGCTCAGCCCGTAGGCCAGGCCCAGCGTCGCGCCTTCCATCACCGCGCGGGCGAAGTGCGCCGGGTCCATGTTGCGCGTGGTCAGGCCGTGCATGACGCCCGTGCCGCGCGGCAGGTTGGGCGTGCGCTCGCCGTTGAGGTACGGCAGGAACAGCAGGCCGTCCGCGCCCGGCGGCGTCGCTCGCGACGGCCGCCTCCATCTTCGCGTGGTCCCAGCCGAACATGCGCGCGCGCCTGCTCGGTGGCGACGGTCACGTTCATCGTGCAGACCAGCGGCAGCCAGCCGTCCGTGCTGTCGCAGAACGCGGCGACTTCGCCCTCCTCGTCCACCACCGGCTCGGCGCTTAGGCGTAGAGCGTGCCGCTGGTGCCGAGGCTCGCCGTCACCGCGCCGCCCGGCGCGACGTTGCCCGTGCCGATGGCGCCCATCATGTTGTCGCCGCCGCCCGCGCTGACCAGCACGTTCGCCCGAGGCCCCAGCTCCGCGCGCAACGTCTCGCGCAGCAGCCCGACGGGCTTGCGCGAGCTTTCCACCGGCGGCAGCATGTTCGGCCAGCCGCGGGTCGATGAAGTCGAGGATCGGCTCGCACCATTTGCGCGTGCGCACATCGAGGATCGCCGTGCCCGAGGCGTCGCCGTATTCCATGCGCTTCTCGCCCGTGAGCCAGAAGTTGAGGTAGTCGTGCGGCAGCAGGATGCGTGGCGGGTCGCGCGGAAGTTGGCCGGCTCGTTCTGCTTGAGCCAGAGGATCTTCGGCGCGGTGTAGCCGGGCAGCATGGCGTTGCCGGTCATGGCGATGATCTCGTCCGCGCCGCCGAACTCGTTGTTGAACTGCTCGCACTGCGCGACCGTGGACGTGTCGCACCACAGCTTGGCGGGGCGCACGGGCTCGTTGTCGTCGTTGAGCGCCACGAGCCCGTGCTGCTGGCCGCTGACGCCGATGGCGCGCACCTCGCGCGCGGCGGTCGCCGAGTTGCGCCAGACATGCGCGCACGGTGGCGTCGGCGGCCTCCACCCAGGTCTCCGGGTGCTGCTCCATGTGGCCCGGCGGCAGGCCCGGGATCAGCCCGTAGGTCTGCTGGGCGGAGGCGAGCACCTGCGCCGCTCTCGAGGTCCAGCGCGATGCATTTCGTGCTCTGCGTGCCGCTGTCGATGCCGAGATAGATCATGGATTTTCGATTTTCCGTTTGGCGATTTCCGGCCTAGAATACCTGCCCGGCACCGCGCCCCGTCAGGCCCATCACACACCATTTCCCCGCCATGATCAAGAAACTGCTTCACACCCGCTACCGCGTCAGCGACCTGGACAAAACCGTCGCGTTTTACAAGGAAGTGCTCGGGTTGCAGGAAACCACCGCGCACACAGCGGACGCGGCTCGCAGTTGGTTTTCCTCAAGGCCCCGGGGAGCGAGGAGGAAATCGAACTCTGCAAATTCGACGAGAGCGGCCCCGTGCAGGTCGGCCCGGACCTGACGCACCTCGCCTTCGAGGTGGACGACATGGACCAATTCGCCGCGCACGCCGCCTCGAAAGGGTATCCGCTGAGCGACGGCCCGCACAAGAGCGGCAGCGGCAGCGTGATCGCGTTTATCGACGCCCCCGAGGGCTACGAGGTCGAACTGATCCAGAAGGGATAAAAAGCTTTAAGTTCCTCCCTGTCAATTATTTGCGCTGGCAAGCCCCCTGCTGGCGCAAACGAACCAACTATGAGAGGGCAAATACGCACACCGTCCGCTATGGATTTTGATTGGCTGGAAGTGGCATTTGATCTGCAGCAGGTTCCGCCGCGCGAGATCGAGGAAACCTTTGAGGACCCTTTCAGCATCCGGCTTTTGCCGGATTTGCCGACCTCGGACGGCGAGGCGCGGTATTTCAACCTGGGCCGCACCACGTCGAACCGCGGCCTTTTCAGCGTGTTTTGGACGGATGGCAAACGGTATCGTGTGATCCTTGCCGGGACATGACGCCGGAGGAGCAGAATTTCTACGAGCGCAAGAACTCCGA
>CAWINS010000082.1:0-262796 GCA_963837335.1 uncultured Actinomycetes bacterium
GCCATCGCCGTTTGCAGAGCGGTTGTGCTCAGCAAAAACGTATCTCGGCTGCTGATAGCATGAGGTTCATCGGTGTAAAGTATAAATGCGCCGATGGGCTGATCTGACAGGAGTAAAGGGACAGAGATTGCCGAGCTATAACCCATCTCCAGCGCCATCGCGGCCCAGGAATCTTTACGCTCTTGATAAATCGTGCGGATATTCTCTCCATACACAATTTTTTGACGTTGAATAGCCATGCGTGCCAGAACCATATCTAAGTCGCGCAATGCGTGACGTGGGATACGCGTACGACGTAAACCATAGGCAGAATCGTTGGTCGTTGTTTTCGACGGAGAAAACTTAGCCCCGCGTAAGGCGCGCCGTTTCCCACTGGCGGTCTGTGCTTGAACGCTTGGAATCGCCGCCATTTTTGTTGTTGCCGCCAGTGTAATCTCGCCATCTGGATCTGTATACACTGTCGCATCTTTTTTTGCTGATAGCAGAGGAGGAGTGGTCGTATTTTCTGGGTTCGCGCTAGCATCGATCATTTCTGGCCAATGTGCGACTGCCCACGGAGAAGGCATCTCGCGTCCATAGAGCAGCAGCGTTACATGCTTTACCTGCATAATGTGGCCTGTATGCGTCACAATTTCTGCCAGCAAATGATCGAGATCGAGGGTAGACATCAAGGCGTCGCTCATAATTAAGAGATTACTCATCTGGTCTGTCAGTGCCTGGCTCTCGCTATAAAGAGACTCATCGAGTAGTTGAAAAGAGCTCGCCAGCATATTGAGTTCGTTTGTCAGCGGCAAACCAATATGAACGCCCGTATTATTAGCGACAAGCACCTCTGCGTGTGCTTGTAGGCGTCGTAGAGGGCGAATGAGTAGCACACTTGTCACGAATGAATAAAGCACGATACCAAATGCAATGACGAATATCCCCACGCCTGCCACGATGAACAGCACGCGCGGCATAAATCTATTTTCGTTTGTAAGAGGTTCAGTCGTTGCGATAACCAATGCCGGAGAATCCAGTGTCTGCTCATTAATCGTCATTGTAGCTGCGAGTACCAGATACGATTGAGGGTATGCAACAAGTTTTGGTTGACCGGGTGAGCAAACTTGTTGTTCTGTTGGACCGCTACGAGCATTGAAAGTATGGAGATTCATATCTGTTGTAGCGATGACATGCCCCGCTTGACAGAGCGTGCTATTTATCCCAGTTTGTTGTGTCAGTGATTGAGCGAGAGAGTTGTCAACTGGCTGGAAAGCTTGCAGAACTCCAATTTCTTGTTGCGTCGTATCCAGAACGGGGATTGCTATATTAAATACCCATTCCTGGCGTGTCAAAGTAGCATCCGTTGCTGGTAGCGTAGCCTGTTGTAGTTTCATGACAGCCTTCCCGGCAGATGCCTGGTCTACCAGCAGTATCGTCTCAGCAGATAGTGAAGAGGGAAGTCCGCCATAAGCAACGAGTTGATGTGTGTGTGTAGAGATAAGATTAAAGGTTGATATATGTTGACGTAAAGCATACGTCACAAGAATTTTTTGTAAATAAGCGTCACTATTGGGAGTAGAAGGATGTGCGAGTGTAGCAGAGATATGAGGGTCATGCGTTACACTGGTCAAATCCTGCAGTAACGCTGTCATATGAGATTGATAAGCAGTATGAATAATTGAAAGATGTGTTTGCGCGTCTCTTTTTGCCTGATATTCAGAATACAGCTTAAACATGCTCCAGGACAATAATGTAAAGAGGAGCATGCAGAACAAGAGAATTAAAGTCGCAACAATTATCAGTTTGCCACCGAGTGATCGTAGTGTGAATTGCATGCGGCCCTTCCTGGCGTAATAAAAGCAAGGGCAGGACGGGGTGCCAGCTCGTCCTCCCCTTACCACGCGTATAGTAAAAGCGCAACGCGGAGCTCTAAGAGGTGCGCGCGCGAACCCCATGGGGAAAAGGTTGCACGTTAAAACCTAGATACACGCTACAAGCCACTCATCGAGGTGGATCTGCTTGCTCACGCACATCCCGCTATCCATCCCAGGCTTATGTATTATAACGTATAAGTATGTAAATTGTTATCGTTTTTGGGAGCAAAATTTTTACGAGCAAGAAATTGATCAGAAAGTAGCAGAATACGCTGATGTAAGCATTCCGCCTATTTCCCCCATGAATATATTTCTTCTGTGCTCCCTTGTTATACCAGAAAATCAATGTAGCCACGTTTTAAAAGGCGTACGAGAACATGTGCAAGCTCCAGTTCACTGCGGCGTGTCAAACGGGCTACATCGCGAAGCGTCCTTTTTCCATCAAGCAACAAAAGGATCGCTCGGTCGCGCCGTTCAATGCAGCCTAATAGAAAGTGAGCGGTAACGATAGCTCGTGTACGAAAGACTGCGAAAACTCCCCGCCGAGCTATCTCCTCCGAATTAGCAATAAACTGAACAGGTGCCAGATAGCCAGTTGAAAATGCCTGGGTTACGGCCATATTCCCCTCCTCCAAACGTGCCACACATTCCACTATTTCCACGAAAACAGGTACTGTTGTAAATATTGTACTCTCAGGACTCAGTACTGATAAAACCGGATAAAAATATTGTACACCCAGGACCCAACACTGGTAAAAGCCAGATAAAATGAGTTACAGATAGAGTATTGCCAGGGAGCCAAGGATGAATATCTTCTCTCTCTATTATAGTGATCGTGCAATTTTGTTGTTTTTACATAGGAATATCAGGGGATGTGCATAAGCTAATAGTAGGTATTAGTTGACCATTGGAGCATAAGCTTATCTATGGCATCTGTAGCAGTAATAGTTTTTATGTCCATATAGGGATTGATGATGTTGTAGAATAGCTGGTATTGTGTGAGTGGATTGAACCTGTTTTTGCCATAGACAGTAGCCGATAAATCCACTCACACTCAGAGTGAGCAAGAAGCAAGTTATAATTGCTACCTGCATAATGCGTAGAATCATCGAAGATCGACGATAGGGTAAAGGTATGACGAATACCCTATGTACTTCTGACGTTTTACGAAGGGCCCTGGTGGGTATCGAGACAAATTTAGAATGACGGGAGTTATCCAAGAGACTCCAAGAAGAAGCTCTAGAACTATGGCTGTCGGAGGCATTGCAAGGAATGCCGGCCAGCATTTTATATTCGCTTGAAGAGAAAATTTTATCCCGTAACGATAGCTGTGGCTCTACATGTGGTAAACGGGAGAGGAGCGCGTCAAAGCGGCGGAAATCTGCATGAAGAGCGCTGCATGCTAGCACGGATTGCAGATGAGTAGCAACGCTTTGACGATCTTCCAGTGCGAGCTCTTGTCAAGGTAAGCACTAAGCGACTCCTTGACCTGCTCGCAGTTCATTTTGCTCCTCCTCCTTGTTCTAGGACTCGATAATGTTCTCGAAATGATTGCCGTGCGCGAGAAAGATACATTTTGACACCGCTCTCAGCAATATTGAGAGTATGAGCAATTTCGCTATAGGAGAAGCCTTCCTGTGTATACAGGAGTAACGCCGCCCTATATTGCTGAGGCATGCGACGGAGGGCCGCACGTACCATCTCTGTCGTTCCGTATATCTCTTGTGGATCTGCACTTTCAACATCGGCTGGCTCATGATCAAGGTCTTGCCAGGGCAGCCAGGCAATCAGCTTGCGACGACGAAGTGCATCGTAGGCAGTATTGGTCGCAATACGATAGAGCCAGGCCGAGAGCTTTAAGTTCGCATCCATTTTTGGTAGGGCGCGAAAAGCTTTTAAAAAGGTATCTTGCGTCAGATCATCTGCCTGTTCGCGATCACCTACCAGATGATATACATAGTTATAGATAGGTGTCTTATATTCGTCGTAAATTTGTTCAAAAGACCAGGAGTTTTCCTTGGTTTCCACCCGGACCATGCGCTACAATCCCTTCGATAGCTACTGTTAATTTCTTGTCCGTTCCATGCAAGAAGACAGTAACCATCTCCAGAGTAGCGCAAGCGAAGCTCTACAGCATATGCCTATACAGTCTTCCTGCGGGTGTGGAAACGCTATTTCCTTCTGTGTAGTGGAACGGACAACCAACGCTATCAGTAACATGCTAGAATAGTCATGTACACTTGCGGTTGAGTGATGTATCGTCTATCATGGTAGCATACTCTGGTGGAGATTTCAGCAATCATTAACTCATATCTTAGTACTATTGGGTGAAAGAAGCAAGGCTTGGGAGTCCTCTTCGTTAGATATCGGGGGGTTATGCCCTCATAGAGCTTTGTGTAAAATCGATCCTGGTCATGAAAACATTACATACATATGAATTTGGTATGAGCGGATTGTCTAAAACTGCTTTGCCTTCGTATGTTTTTTCTTTTTTAGGCTGAGGGCTCCCTGATGCATTTTCACTTGACCTTTTCGGGTTTCGTATGTATCCTTTTTTCTGCCGGGAGACGCTGGAGCCAATGCCTTTCTGGCCTGATCGAGAGTGCTGAACAATCGAGGGTATTGAAACTAGAAAGGGTTTGTTATGGATACAGGTGTCGTGCAATCTGTTGCTCGATATGCGGAAGAGGTATTGGGGAGCGAAGGTTATCGTTATGTCTGTGCGGTTGTCGCAAACTGTAAGATGCTGGCTCTGCAGATAGAGGCTCCAGAGGAAGAGACCGCGAAGGAGCAGGCCTCTGCTATGGATACTCGATGCTCTTGTCGTTGCTGGCTATCTCCACGATATTTCTACGGTGGAACATGGCATACCAGGATCATCAAGTCAAATCGGCTGAGATGGCTGTCGAGTTTTTGCGTGAGCATGATGTGCCAGATGAGCAGATTGGCATTGTAGAGCAGGCGATTCTGACGCATACGACAATCGTGCCTGAGGAGCAACGTGAGAAAAATATCAGCGAAGGTCAGGTTTTGTACGATGCAGATAAACTTGGGCGACTGAGTGGATTGGCAGTTGTAACCTCATTGATAGAGTTTGGCGCTCGCTATCCTAATCGCACGGTTACTGGTGAGGTCCTGGCTGCTATTTTGCGTCATATTGAGGAGCGTTTTATAGAGTTATATCAGTCATTGAATACTTCTCCCGCACGTGAAATGGCTCACGATAAGTTTAATCAGTCGATGGCATTTCTCGATGGCGTGATTGAACATCTAAGTGATGCAACTCCTGTGTAGATATATTTTTAAGCATGTGCAGTATAAAAAATTACTTTGTCGTATTTTCTATTATGGAGGCGAAATTTGCCAATTCTCGTTGTTGGTTCTGTGGCTCTCGATACAGTTGAGACGCCATTTACCAGAATAGATAGTGTACTGGGTGGTTCTGCTTCGCATTCTGTAACTGCAGCATCGCTTTATGATCAGGTCAATCTGGTTGGTATTGTCGGCAGTGATTTCCCTCATGAGTATCTCGACTTCTGGCGTAAGCGTGCTATCAGTCTGGAGGGTTTGCAAATTCAGGAGGGCAAGACATTCCACTGGCATGGCCGCTATCATATGGATATGAACTCACGTGATACGCTGGATACACAACTTGGCGTCTTTGCCGATTTTCATCCGATTGTGCCTGGAAGCCTATACGCAAAGCCCCCTGGTCTTTCTCGCTAATATTCAGCCTCAACTGCAATGGAAGTGCTTGAGCAGATGCCAGAGGCGCAATTGACTGTCCTCGATACAATGGAACTGTGGATCAATATTGAGCGCCCGGCGCTATCAGAAGTGATGAAGCGTGTCGATGTTCTTCTGATGAGTGAGGAAGAGGTGCGTCAATATACCGGTCAGGCCAGTATCCTCAAGGCGGTGCACCACTTTTTTGACATGGGCTTGAAATACGTCGTGATCAAGCTGGGTAGTTATGGCGCGTTGCTTTTCGGTGCTGATGGCACCTATTTTACTGCTCCATCATATCCCTTAGAGGAGGTTGTTGATCCAACAGGTGCGGGCGATGCCTTTGGTGGAGGGTTTCTCGGCTATCTTTCCTCTGTAGAGCCAGTGGCGCATAAGCGCTATACGCGTGGATGATTTAAAGCGAGCTGTTGTGCATGGCAATATCCTGGGCTCATTTGCCTGTGCTGATTTTGGTATTGATGGCATGCGTCGTTTAACGCAAGCAAGATATTGCGCGGTCGCTACAACGAGCTTGTGGAGTATTCGCACTTTGACACCGAGAAGCGCGCCTGATCTGATCGCAATATGGCTTGGACAAGCGAATTATCATGAAAGTGATAGCGCGTTCGCATAAGACCGGCAGATGTTGTACAATGACACCGAGCATACATGAATTGTTCATCACCACATTATGACATAATCAACTTCATTAACAGAAGGGAACATTTATATTAAATGACAACTTCAACTCGTGGAGATGTAAAAGATCTATCTCATTAGCCGCTCGTGGTAAAGACCGTATCGAGTGGGCTGCTAAAGAAATGCCCGTATTGCGCCTTATCCGTGAGCGATTTGCGAAAGACAGCCGCTCAAGGGCGTGCGTATGTCTGGCTGCTTGCATATTACGACCGAGACCGCAAATCTGGCGATTACGCTTGAAAGCTGGTGGCGCTGATCTGGTGCTGTGTGCCTCTAATCCACTTTCGACGCAGGATGATGTTGCTGCTGCTCTGGTGAGCGAGTATGGCATTCCCACATTTGCCATCAAAGGTGAGGATGAGGAGACATACTATCGTCATATCAATGCTGTGCTTGACCACAAGCCTCAGATGACGATGGACGATGGCTGTGATCTTGTTTCTACTATCCATACCACACGCACAGATCTCATTCCAGATATCATCGGTGGCATGGAAGAGACCACAACGGGTGTTATTCGCCTGCGCAGCATGGAGAAACAGGGCGTTCTCAAATTCCCTGTGCTGGCTGTCAACGACTCCGACACCAAGCATATGTTCGATAATCGCTATGGTACCGGCCAGAGTTCGATTGATGCAATTATTCGCTGCGACCAATATCTTGCTGGCAGGGCGTACGTTTGTCGTCTTTGGCTATGGTTGGTGTGGTCGTGGCGTGGCCTCACGCGCTCATGGCATGGGCGCGAATGTGATTGTGTGCGAAGTCGATCCAACGCGTGCACTTGAGGCTGTCATGGACGGCTATCGTGTGATGCCTGGTGTTGAGGCTGCCGCGCTTGGCGATATCTTGGTAACGGTAACTGGCGATATCAATGTTATTGATCTGCCAGCACCTGGAGCGCATGAAAGATGGCGCTATCATTGCCAATTCCGGTCACTTTAATGATGAGATCAACATTCCTGCACTTGAGAAGCTGGCGACGAGCAAACGCCGTGTGCGTGATTTCGTTGATGAGTATACTTATGCCGATGGGCGTCAGCGTCCACTTGCTGGCCGAAGGACGTCTGGTCAATCTCTCAGCCGCTGAGGGCCATCCTGCCAGCGTTATGGACATGAGCTTTGCCAACCAGGCGCTTGGTTCTGAGTATATGCTCGCGCATGCCAAAGAGATGCAGCCTCGTGTCTACACGCTGCCAGCCGAAGCTCGATAAAGAGATTGCGCGCTCTCAAACTGCATGCGATGGGCATCAGGATCGATACGCTTACTCCTGAGCAGGATAAGTATCTCAATTCCTGGGAATCAGGCACCTAAGCTGTTATAGTGGCCCATTGCGACGTGTTGCAGTTTATACGCAGTGTTTCGCACTGTTCTATCTACGATTTTGGTCTCCAGATGTGCGACAATGCTTCTTACTATGTGTTATGTTCTGCGATAGTATACAGTCCCCTACAAGCAAATGTCGTCGATGCATTGACATTTGCATCCTGACTGGCGTACAATAAATTACATAGAGAGTGAAGCCATTGCATGCTGCTCATAGCACACCAACAATCGAATAACAATGAGATCGCTCTCATCAAGAGAGGTGGAGGGAAACGGCCCGATGAAGCCCGGCAACCCGCTTGTCCTAGCAGGAAGGGTGCCAATTCCGGCGGTAGCATGTCCGCAAGATGAGGGGAATGTGCAGTAACGCCAAACCCCTGAGAAGCAGGGGTTTTTTTGTACCCTATAGCAACTGAGCATCTGTATACTTTCCCTTATCTATCTAGGACACTGACAGTACGTCCGCATATACGCATGTAAGCCTGAGAGTTTTTAGAGAAAGGAATCAGCCATGAGCAATTTCATGCGCAACCCAAAGACATTTTTTACCAGCGAGTCGGTGACCGAAGGGCATCCAGATAAGCTGTGTGACCAGATTTCAGATGGCATTCTCGATGCATTCTTGCTCAAGATCCACTGGCTCGTGTTGCCTGCGAAACGGCAACTACAACGGGCCTGGTGCTCGTCGCAGGTGAAATTACAACCTCTGCCTGGGTCGATATTCCTGCGGTTGTACGCAAGACGATTGAGCAGGTAGGCTATATCAATGCTGACTATGGTTTTGACTATCGCACCTGTGGCGTAATGACTTCGA
Source organism: uncultured Actinomycetes bacterium (assembly GCA_963837335.1). Taxonomy (GTDB): domain Bacteria; phylum Actinomycetota; class Actinomycetes; order Streptosporangiales; family Streptosporangiaceae; genus RYN-230. Next base: position 8,420 of record CAWINS010000082.1, read on the forward strand.
TTGGCAAGCAGTCGCCAGATATCGATATGGGTGTCAGCGCATCTCTGGAGACAAAGGATAGCTATGACACTTCTTAGCGACGATGAATTGGAGCGTATTGGTGCTGGCGATCAGGGTATGATGATCGGTTTTGCCTGTAATGAGACGCCTGAATATGATGCCAATGCCGATCAGCCTGGCCCACAAGCTGACGCGCCAACTCTCACAGGTGCGCCGCAAGTCATGGGGTGGCAATGGCCCAATGACCTATCTGCGCCCTGATGGCAAGAGCCAGGTCACTGTACAATATGAAGATGGTCGACCTGTGCGCGTCGATACGGTCGTCATTTCGACACAGCATGCGGATTATATCGATCAGGAGCAGATTCGCCAGGATGTGATCGAGCACATCATCAAGCCAGTTATTCCCGCACATCTGCTGGATAACGAGACTAAGATTTTTTGTCAACCCCACAGGTCGTTTTGTGACCGGAGGCCCTATGGGTGATGCTGGCCTGACGGGTCGTAAGATCATTGTCGATACCTATGGTGGCATGGCTCGTCATGGTGGTGGAGCCTTCAGCGGCAAAGATCCGACCAAAGGTTGACCGCTCAGCAGCTTATGCGGCACGTCATATCGCCAAGAATATCGTAGCGGCAGGTCTGGCCGACCGCCTGGAGCTGCAGATCTCCTATGCTATTGGCGTGGCGCGTCCGCTCTCGCTCTTTGTCGAAACCTTTGGCACAGGCAAGGTCTCCGACGAAGAGATTATTCGCCTGATTAACGAGCACTTCGATCTGCGCCCGGCTGGTATTATCCAGGCGCTTGAACCTGCGCCGCCCAATCTACCAGCCAACGGCCGCCTTTGGCCACTTTGGCCGCACCGATATTGACGCGCCCTGGGAAGCGCTCGACAAGGTTCCTATGCTGCGTAAAGGAGTAGGCGCTCACGCAACAGAGAGTAGCCAGGCTATCTCCTAAAACTTCTAGATATTAGTTTTTAAATTCTATCTAAATCCATGGTGTATCAACCCCTACGATGTTTCCATTACAACGTCGTAGGGGATTTCTATGGGGAAGATTGCGTAGCGTCTATGTTACTGATCTTTTCTGAACCTTGCTCTCGTCCCATATAATGCTAATATAAATAGCGCTAGTATAGATTATTTTGCTTGTCTAACTCTGATAGGGAAGAGAGATAGAATAAGGAGCGTGCAACGTGGATTTTACCCTCAGTGAAGAGCAGAGAGCCATCCGTGATACGTGTAGAGAATTTGCTGAGCATGAAATTAAGCCTATTGCTGAAGAGATAGATGCAACAGGAGAGTTTCCCTATGCGCTTATACGTCAGATGGGCCAACTTGGTTTATTGGGATTACCATTTCCAGAAGAGTATGGTGGCGCGGGAGCTGATTTTCTTTCTTATTGTATCGCGATTGAAGAAATTTCGCGTGGCGACGTGTCTGTTGGTATTACAATGGAGGGGCATACCTCGCTAGGTGCTACACCATTCCATCTTTTGGGAATCAGCAGCAAAAGGAGAGGTGGCTGACACCTCTGGCGCGTGGGGAACAATTATGGGCATTTGGTCTAACCGACCATTTGACCGTCATCCCGCTGGCCAGCGCGTGCAGCGCGGTGTACTGCGCTTCGGGCAAGATCGCCTGGAGCGCATCCAGGTCGGTGTCATTGACCAGGAGCCGCACCAGCGGCCGGACCTGCGCGTCGATCCCCAGCCGGGTCAGCTCGGCGTCGCTGACATCGGCGAATAGCCGGATGACGTTTGGTTCGGCCGCTGTCTCCAGCGAAGGCTTCATCTCCTGGATAGCGGCCGAGTTGGATACCTCCAGCACGCCCGTGGCCTGGTTGACGCCGATGCGATGGCTGGTGGCGTAGCTGACGGCTTCGTTCAGGGGCAGGATCGTGAGCAAGCAGTACGTGTCCCCGCTGTCCGGGACCAGCACGGCGCCGTACCACGCGCCATCGAGCCGGAGCAGGCGGATGCGGTCACCAGGCTGCCGGGCACCTTCTCCAGGTGCGCTTCAGCCTGATGGCCGTTGGCGAAGCCAGCGATTGCCCCTTCGACGGCACCTTGGACCCTCTTGTCCAGCTTGGCGAAACGCCGACAGGACGTCTTTTGTGATCGCCAGGCGAGCCACTGGCTGCGTCCTCCCCTTGCCGGTGTCCCCGAAGCTGGCGTTCTAGCTAGACGGCACGCTAGACCGGGCTAGTGGTCTGACGATAGAGGACGAAACACGATGGTCAAGAAATCTGTCGAATTTTGCGCACCGCAACTGCCTTGTCCGCGTCAAGTAGATAGCAGGCCCGGAGTAAGTTACGCCGTGGCCTCATGTTGCGTTGCGCTCTTTCGGAGATCTGGGCGAGGGGAAGATCATGACCAAGCTGGCCGCCATTCTTGATCAAATTGACTCGGGGAGCGTGCTGCTGCCGGAGTTCCAGCGCGGCTACGTGTGGAACCGTGACCAGGTCCGCGGGCTCATGCGCTCGCTGTACCGCGGGTACCCGGTCGGCGGCCTGCTCACCTGGGAGACCCAGGCCGACGGCCGCTGATCCGCGGCGCGGCCCGGCGTCCCCGGCCCTCCGGTGCTGATCCTGGACGGCCAGCAGCGCATCACCTCGCTGTACGGCATCACGCGGGGGCGGCCGCCTGCCTTCTTCCAGGGTGACGAGAAGGCGTTCTCCGGGCTGCGGTTCAACCTGGAGGACGAGACCTTCGAGTTCTACGCACCGGCCAAGATGCGCGACGACCCGAGGTGGATCGATGTCACCTCGCTGTTCACGGACGGTCTGCAGCCTCATATCGCGGCCCTCAGCGCCATCCGGACACGCAGCCAAACTTCGCCGCCTACATGGAACGGCTGGCGCGGCTCCGCGGCGTGCTGGACAAGGACTTCCATGAAGAGAAGATCACCGGCGAGGACAGGACCGTCGACGAGGTGGTCGAGATCTTCAACCGGGTCAATTCCGGCGGCACCAAGCTGTCCAAGGGTGACCTGGCCCTGGCCAAGCAGTGCGCCCACTGGCCGGAAGCCAGGGCCGCCATGCGCATGCACCTGGACCGGTGGGAGAAGGAAGGATTCTCCTTCAACCTGGACTGGCTGCTGCGTAACACCACCGCGGTAGCGACCGGGCGAGCTGAGTTCGGTTACCTGGACAACGTGCCGGTCACCGCTTTCCAGGAAGCCCTGGAAGCCTCAGCCGGTATATCAGCCAGTTCCTCGATGTCGTCGCCGGGCGCCTCGGGCTCGACCACAACCGGGTGCTGATGGGCCGGTATGCCTTCCCGGTGATCTGCCGCCTGCTGTACCAATCCGGCGGGCATTTCGCTGATTCCCGGAAACGGACCGTGTCCTGTACTGGTACATCCACACCGCTTTGTGGGGCCGTTTCGCCGGGTCCACAGAGACCGTGCTCAACCAGGACTACGAGGCTCGGCCGGTCCGGCATCGGCGGCCTGATCAGCTCGCTCGAACGGTGGCGGGGCGGGAACCTGGCGATCGACGGCCAGGATTTCGAGGGCTTCGGCCAGGGGTCGCGGTTCTACCCGCTGCTGTACCTGCTCACCCGGGTGCAGGGCGCCCGGGACTTCGGCAGCGGGCTGCCACTGCACAGCCACCTGCTCGGCCACCTCACAGGTCTGCAGATCCACCACATCTTCCCCAAGGCCGTGCTGTACGAAGCCGGGTACGGGCGGAGCCAGGTCAATGCCGTCGCCAACTTCTGCTTCCTCACCCAGGAAACCAACCTGAAGATCGGTAAGCGCAAGCCAGAGGATTACTTCAACGAGGTGGAGACCCGGCAGCCCGGGGCGCTCGCCTCCCAGTGGATCCCGCAGGACCGCTCGCTCTGGCGGATAGACCGTTACAGCGACTTCCTTGCAGCTCGCCGTAAGCTGCTGGCCGATGCCGCCAACGCGTTCCTGGGCCAGCTGCGCGCGGGAAGCATGCCCGCACCAGCCCAGCCGGTGGAACGGCGGGCAGTTGTCGTCCAAGACGTCGAGGATCTCGACGCCCGCACCGAGCAAGTAATGGCGCTCATCGCTGAACTCACGGAACTGGGTTGCGCGGACCCTGCGGTGGACTGCGAGGTGCCCGATCCGGCGACCGGGGAGGTGCTCGCCATCGCCGAGGCATGCTGGCCGGAAGGCCTGCAGCCCGGGCAGGGCGATCCAGTCCTTCTCGAACTCGACCCGCAGGAGGCAGACCTGCCCCGGCTCAAAGAACTGGGCTACGAGGTCTTCACCTCCATCGATTCGCTTCGTGGCTACGTGCACCGCCGGAACCAGGAGGCTGCAGGTCCGGTGGCCGAACCAACGGCTCCGGTGCTCGGCGCGAGCGTGCCACCTGACGAGGCTGAGTGATTACGGCGGTCCCGGGATAGCGCGTCGGCTGCTCGCCTCGTCCGGTGTCGCCAGCGGATTCACCGCGCTCTACGCGCGAGGTCCCCTAAAATTTTAGACCCATCCTTGAGGCCCCGGCAACGCGGCTCAACCATCGTGAACCTATTCGAAAGAAATAGGAATAGCGTCTGTTCACGTGAAAGTAAGTGATCGCAGTTGTCTGCCGATGCTTCCGAACAACGGGTTCTGATCGGAAGCAAGATATGTCGTAACGTTCACCTAGAACTGGACCGGGCGCGGTCCGCAGGTGCACAATTACTGTCAAAGCCAGCAGCGAGCAGAAAGCCATCAGCGGCCCGCAAAGAATGGCACCGCGCACCACACGGCATCACCGGACGGGATGAGACAGGCGTCATGGACAGCACCCACCACGCGCAACCAGCTGCACATGACCGTCCCCTCCGCCGCCGCGCCCGCCAGCCAGTCAAACGCCCCCGCACCATCCGCTTCGACCTCACCGACGAGGAGTTCAGCCAGGTCAGCGCTGCCTCTGACCGGGCAGGCCTGGCCAAAGGCGCCTTCGCCGCCCAGGCAACCCTCGCCATCGCCCGCAGCGGCACCACGCCGTCAGAATCCCCGCTCCGCGAAGCCCTCGGCGAGTTCATCCGCGCCGCAGGCCTGGTCCGCCGCATCGGCGTCAACCTCAACCAGGCAGTCGCGAAGTTGAACGCCACCGGCCAGCGCAGCGGCGACCTGCTCCCCTACGCGGCCGAGAGCATCCGCCGCGCCCAGCTCCTCGACCAGGCCGCCGAGGAAGTCCGGAAACGGATCCGCCAGTGATCGGCAAGGTCGGCCCGCGCGGCAGCCGCGTCTCCGGCCTGATCTACTACCTCTTCGGCCCGGGCCGCAACGAGGAGCACACCGACCCGCACCTCGTCGCCGGCTGGCGCCACCCCGCCGAACTCGAACCCCCGCTCCGCGACGACGGCCACCGCGACTTCCGCCACCTCACCGGCCTGCTCCAGCAGCCCCAGGAAGCGCTCGGCGACCGCGGCTTCGCCAAACCGGTCTGGCACTGCTCGGTCCGCGCCGCCCCCGGCGACCGGATGCTGTCCGACGACGAATGGGCCCAGGTCGCCTGCGACATCATGCACCGCACCGGCCTCGCCCCGTACGGCCAGGACGACGACGCGGTCCGCTGGGTCGCGGTCCGGCACGCCGCCGACCACATCCACATCGTGGCGATGCTGGCCCGCCAGGACGGCACGCGCCCCCGCCTGTGGAACGACTACTACCAGGTGGGGGAGGCGTGCCGGGCCGCGGAGCAGCGGTTCGGGCTGCGGCAGACCGCGCCCCGCGACCGTACCGCGGCCCGCCGCCCGACCCGCGCGGAGTCGGAGAAGGCCCGCCGCCACGGGTTCCAGGAGGCCCCCCGCGTCACACTCCGGCGGGCGGTCAGCACCGCGGCCGCCGGGGCGGCCAGCGAGCAGGAGTTCTTCGCCCGCCTCGACGCCGGCCGGCGTCAGCGTCCGCAAGCGGTTCAGCACCCGCAACCCCGGCGAGGTCACCGGGTACGCCGTCGCGCTGACTGGCGACACCACCCGGGAGGGTGGCCCGGTGTGGTTCGGCGGCGGGAAGCTCGCGGCGGACCTGACCCTGCCCAAGCTCCGCTGCCGCTGGGACCCCGCCCGCACCCGGGCCGCCGAGAGATTCACTGCGGCCGAGCGGAACGCGATCTGGGAGCATGCCGCCCGCACCGCCGACGCCGCGGCCAGGAACATCCGCTTCACCGGCCCGGACGATCCGGCTGCGGCCGATGCCGCCTGGGCTGCGGCCGACACGCTGCACGCGGCCGCGGCGGCGCTGGGCAGCCGGGTGCTCCGCCAGGCGGCCGATTCCTTCGACCGGGCCGCGCGTGCCCCGTACGGCCGGGTGCCTCCGGTCGTGGCTCCGGACGGGATCAGCCTGCGCCGGTCAGCCCGGCTGCTGTCCCTGGCCGCGTCCGCCGGTGACGAGACGGTCCGGGCCCAGATGAGGCTCGTTCTCCAGCTCTCCAGGCTCGCCCGGGCGGTCGCTGAGCTACGGGAGGCACAACGGCACGCCGCTCAGGCCGCTGCCGCCCGCCAGGCCGCCGAGGAACTGCGCGCCGCCTGGCGCGCTTCTACCTCATGGTCACCGGAGGAGCTGGCTAGCACGCGCACCGTGGCCGAGCGGGTCCGCCTGGACTTCCCGTTCCCGCCGGGCCCGGCCCGGCCCGGAACCGGGCCGCAAGCCGGCGCGCACCGCTCTGGGCCACGTCCCTCATACCGGCCGCCAGCACCCTCGCGGCGCGGTCCGGGCCGATAGCCGGGCTGGCGGATACACGCGACAGCACAGCAGGAAAACCACCAAGATTCCGCAACGACAACCGCCTGCACGAAATGCCCTTGCCTTGGGCGGATGATTGGCGGCTCAGTCGAGACCGAGTTCACCGCGCTTGATGGAGTTGGTGAACGCCCGCCACTCGTCGCGGCTGAACGTCAGCGTTCGGCCCGTCCGGGTCCTTGGAATCTCGCACGGCCGACGATGCGCGGGCAGGTTGTCGGCGACATCGACGCAGCCGCCGCCGTTGCTGCCGCTGTAACTGCTCTTGCGCCAGATGGCGTCCGTCTAGGGTGTGGCCCATCGCTCCTCAGCTACCTTCCCGATCAGGTCTCGTGAGGCTCCACGGGGTAGCGCGTCAGCTCTCAACGTGTCGAAGGTCAGCGAAAGCCTCCTGACCACGGACGGCAGCTCAGTGGTCTGCCCCTGGTCGGGTGACTCCATGTACACGGTACCCGGTGCATTATCGAAGCTGGCGATAGCGAATCCGCCCAGCAGGCCAGCGTGCGCACCGATCTCAGCGGGCACGATCTGCACCGTGATGTTGCCGCGGCACGACGTGTCGGCCAGGTGCAGCAACTGGTCATACATGATCTTGCGCGACCCGATGAGCCGGTGCAGCACGGCCTCATCCAGCACCACCCACAGCGTCGGCGGGACCGGTCGATCGAGGATCGCTTGCCGTTCCAGCCGGGCGGCGACCAGCTCGTCCAGCTGGTCCTCGGTCGTCTCCGGGTCAGCGGCGAGAATGGCCCGCGCGTAATCGGCGGTCTGCAGCAGGCCAGGTATCAGCAGCGGCTCCCACCAGCGCAGCGACGTCGCCCGGCGCTCGGAGTCGATCCACTCGGCGAACCACGAGGGATAGCCGCCGTCCCAGCGCCGGGCCAGCTGGTAGAGCCGTCCGAACAGTCCGCCCGCGTCGGGGAAGGCCCGGTCGCAGGCCTCCGCGAAGTCCTGGGCAGGTGCCCGCTCGCCGGTTTCGACCTTGCCGACCTGGGCGCCGGAGTAGCCCAGCCGCTGCCCTAACTGATCCTGGCTGAGCCCGGCCGCGGTCCGCGCCCGGCGCAGCTCGGCGCCGAAGAACTGTAACGGTCCTGCGCTCGGGTCAAGCTCACGTACCAGCGGCACCACAGCCCCGCTTCCCGGACGGTCCAGACGCCGATCGTCACGTTCGGACACGTCCTGACGACAGCCTGTCTTGGCTACCGATCGTAGGGCCGCCCGGTCAGGATGGCTAATTGAAATCGGCCGCCGCCATTCGGGCGTTAGTTAAAGGAGCGGGAGAAGGCATGCGTGAGACCTCCACGGCCCCGCTGATCGGCTGGTCCCGTGCTTTCCCCGCCACTCCCGCGCAGGTCCGCGAGGCACGCCAGTTCCTGACCGGGATACTGGACGGCCACCCCGCTACGGACGACGCCGTCCTTTGCCTCTCTGAGCTGGCCACGAACGCCACCATCCACAGCCGATCCCGTGAGCCAGGCGGCCATTTCCGCGTCCGTGCCGAAGTGCACGGTAGCCGCGTCCGGGTGGAAGTCTCCGACCAAGGCGGCCCCTGGGAACAATCGCGAAGGAAGACGAGCAGAATGGGCGCGGCCTGCTCGTCGTCGCCCAGTTGGCGCGCAACTTCGGGCGCACCGGGGACGACCAGGCCGGGTGGACGGTCTGGTTCGAGTGCGGGTGACCACCGGCCAGGACAGCGCCGGCCCGCAGCCTGTCGCGGCAATCACCCGCCCGGCCCAGCCGCAGACCTTCATCCTCGACGGCCAGCGGCTTCGGCACCTCCGCAGGCAGCGCGGCCTATCGCAGGAAGAACTCGCCGGCCAAGCCGGGGTGAGCCTCACGACTATCGCTCGCCTCGAACGCCAGCCCTCCGCTCCCTGCCGCGGCCGCACCCTCGGCCGCCTCGCCCGCGCTCTCGGCGAGAACCCAGCCACCACAACCCTCTGCCCGTATGGCGAGTAGAGCCAACGCGCCCCGCTGCTGGATAGCTGCGAATGTGGGCCCACGCGGACGTGGGTCAGGCCGGGCGTCTGCTGTATTCATCCAGCGGGGCGGAGCTGACCGCGAGGCGGGCGGCCGAAATGGCCACGACGTGATCACCCGCGCTGCCCGCGGCGGTGATCGTGATTTCAAGCGCCTGCCTGGCGAGGGCGTCGGCCATCGCACGGTGCGGCCGCCCCCAGTCGTGGTCCTCGCCGGTCAGCAACTGGCTGCCCGATATCCGGGTAACCGGGCCGGCCGGTATCGAACGCAGCCCGGTGCCTGCCCCCGCGGTTCAGTTCTGCTGCCGCGCTCACGGCGTGCTCGGCGGCGCACAGATCGACTTCGAACCCGGCCACGATCCGGTACCCGCCCGGCTCGGTGAGAATGACCGGCTGGTCACCGCTGACCTGATGCAGCACCGTCCGCAACCCGCGGATCACGCCGCGCAGCGCTGCCTGCCAGGTAGCGGGCCGCTCGCCGGCCCCCGAGGCGGCTGGGCTTCGAACATGTTGCACGCCGCTGGGGGTTACCGGAGCTCAACTCAGGCCACTCAATGGCAGCCTCGGCGAAGTCGTTTCTGGTGCCGGCCCGCGGGCCACGGCCAGCGGGCCGCTGAATCTTTCAGGGGCGCCCCCCGCAGATCCGCAGGATAAGCCGCCTGCTCCTGGCGGGGCGTGCTGATCCCGCCCTTCTCCGGTTATGCTGCCGAAAAACTTTCGATAAGTTTCGGAGGAGAGGCCGATGAAAGCGTGGCGTGCAATGCAGCCATTAGCCGCGGGGGCGGCCGCCCCGCGGCCCCGGAGGACGTACCGCGCGCTGGCCGCCGGCACGGTGACCGGGATCCTGGCCGCTGGAGTGGCATCGTTCGCGGCGCTCGGCTCAGTGACCTCCGCCGCGGCGGCGGGCACGCCGTTGCGTACCCTCGCCGAGGCGCAGGGCCGGTACATCGGCACCGAGGTGACCGGGAGCATGCCGTCGAACGCGACGATCGCCAATCTGGCCGGGCAGCAGTTCGACATGGTGACGCCGGGCAACGAGATGAAGTGGGACACCACCGAGCCGTCCAATGGCAGCTTCAACTTCGGCCCGGGTGATTCGATCGTCTCGTTCGCGAAGGCGCACAACATGCGGGTCCGCGGGCACAATCTGGTGTGGCACAGCCAGTTGCCATCGTGGGTGTCCAGCCTGCCGCTGAGCCAGGTGCAGTCGGCGATGGAGACGCACATCACCACCGAGGTGAGTCACTACCGGGGGGAGATCTACGCCTGGGATGTGGTGAATGAGCCATTCAACGACGACGGGTCGCTGCGCAGCGACGTCTTCTACCAGGCGATGGGGCAGGGCTACATCGCTGATGCGCTGCGCACCGCGCACGCCGCTGACCCGAACGCGAAGCTGTACCTGAACGACTACAACATCGAGGGCGAGAACGCCAAGAGCAACGCCATGTACAACCTGGTGTCCTCGCTCAAGGCCCAGGGCGTCCCGATCGACGGCGTCGGCCTGGAGAGCCACTTCATCCTGGGCCAGGTGCCCTCGTCGATGCTGGCCAACATGCAGCGGTTCGCCGCGCTCGGCGTGGATGTCGCCGTGACCGAGCTGGATGACCGGATCCAGCTGCCGGCCACTACCGCCAACCTGAACCAGCAGGCCACCGATTACGCCACCGTGGTCAAGGACTGCCTGGCCGTGTCCAGGTGCGTGGGCGTGTCGCAGTGGGGCGTCGGCGACGCGGACTCCTGGATCCCCGGCACCTTCTCCGGGTACGGCGCGGCCACCATGTTCGACAGCAACTACCAGCCCAAACCCGCCTACACCGCGGTCCAGCAGGCCCTCAGCGGCAGCAGCTCACCGCCGCCGTCCAGCCCGCCACCCTCTAGCCCGCCACCCTCTAGCCCGCCACCCTCAAGCCCGCCGCCGGGCAGCGGCTGCCACGTCAGCTATACGCCCAACAGCTGGCCGGGCGGTTTCACCGCCAACGTGACGGTCACCAACAACGGCACCGCGACGATCAACGGCTGGACGCTGACCTTCACGTTCCCCGGGGACCAGAAGATCACCAACGCCTGGAACGCGACGGCCGCCCAGTCCGGCGAGAGCGTGTCGCTGAAGAACGTCAGCTACAACGCGACCATCAGCCCGGGAGGCAGCCAGACGGTTGGCTTCCAGGGAACCTACGCGGCCAGCAACGCGGCACCGACGAGTTTCGCGCTCAACGGCACCACGTGTAGCTGATCACTCCGCGAGCGCGGCGGCGGTCCCAGGGGCAACCCAGGGGCCGCCGCCGGCGCCAGTGGGCCCAGGCCGGCGGCGCTGCCGGCCTACGCCCCGGTCCCGCCGTCACCGCGTCCGCGATGATGGGCTCGTGGAGTTTGAGCCGTACCGGGGTGAGCTGGTGGCGTACTGCTACCGGATGCTGGGCTCGTTCCACGAGGCCGAGGATCTGGTGCAGGAGACGATGCTGCGCGCGTGGCGGGCCCGCGACCGCTACGACAGCACGCGGGCGTCGGTACGGACCTGGTTGTACCGGATCGCGACCAACGTGTGCCTGTCCGCGCTGCGTGCTCATCGCCTACGAGCGCGGCACGATCGACCGGGCCGCTCTGGACGCCGACGAGCTGGCTATCGCGGCGGTGACCGTCGCTGAATACCGGGCCGGGATCGAACTTGCGGACAGCGCGGAACGCACAGCCGATCGCGCCCGCGCCCTGGCCGTGATCACCTCAGCCGTCGAGGTGCTGGAGTACACCGAGGCGACCGCTGCCTGTCACGCGCGGCTGATCGCGCACGTCCGCCGGGCTGGAATGCCCCGGGGGGCTCACGACCTGATCATCGCCGCGCACGCGCTGCAGACCGAGCGCATCGTGCTGGCCTTCGACGCAAAAGCCCGCTTCGGAGACCTGCCCGGAGTGAGCGCCATCGACGCGTGAGCCCGCAGGGAGGGCTCGACTTGGCACCCGGCACGACGGGAGCTCGCTGTGGCTCGGCGAGCTTCGCGGCCCAGAGTCGGGAGGCGACAGGGATGCTGAGACCCTTTTCTAGCTGCGAGCGCGGCTTGTTCGTAAGCGTAGACGGCCCGCCTCACGGGCTGATCCTGCGACGACGGGCGACTCTGCGCGGCGCCGAGGCGGGTCAAGCGCAACCGGCACGGCGATCTCGGGCGGCCGCGGACGCATCATTGCATCGTGATGAAGTGAAGTTATACTTCTGGTATGCGCACTACCCTCGACATCCCTGATGATCTTCATGCTCAGGCGGTCGCGATCGCCAGGGATACCCATCAGTCGTTGAGCCAGGCCGTCGCCGGGCTTATCCGCCGGGGACTCGGCTCGGGCAAGCCTGGTGAGATAGCGAGAAGTGCCCGTACTGGCTTGCCCGTCGCGCACCTCGGCAGGACGATCACCAGTGAGGACGTAAGGCGGCTTGAGGACGACGATCAGTGACCGTCCTGCTCGACGCGAACGTGCTCATCGCCCTGCTTGTCGATGATCACGTTCACCATGTGGCTGCTGAGAACTGGTTCGTCGGCACCAGCGGGAACTTCGCAACCTGCCCAATTACCCAGGGCAGCCTCATGCGCCTGCTCATCCGCGAAGGCCAGTCGGCCTCCACCGCGCAAGCAGTTCTCGACGGGGCCACCAGCGACGCGCGGCACGAATTCTGGCCCGACGATGTCGGGTACGCGGACGTTCCCATTCAGGGGATCATCGGCCACCGTCAGGTCACCGACGCTTACCTGGCCCAGCTCGCTCGGGCCCGTGGTTCCCGGCTCGCCACGTTCGACCAGGCGCTGGCCAAGCTGCACAATGACGTAGCCGACCTGATCCCGGACAGCTGACGGCTGAACTCGCGCAAGGGGGTCTGCCGCAGCCGCGATGACCTCCTCGCCGAACTGGCTGATGTGATCATCACCGCTGCCGTGTCAGCGACCCATCCTGCGCGGCGGTCAGTCCCGGGGAGACGCCGTCTCCAGGCCTGCATCGGTCGCTGCTTTGAGCAAGCGGTCGTCGTAGCTCACGAGGGCGTCCAGGTCCTCGCCGAGAATGCGGGCCGTGGCCAGGTGGATCGCGTCCCGGGAACGCAGCCCTCGATCGGGCTCGTTCATGGCTCCCTCCACGATGTCGTCGTCGATCGCGACGAACGAGAATGCGGGCAGCAGGTCCCGGGCATCGGGCAGCAGGGTGGGCATGGCGCGGGTCACGGCCCGGGTGATCTCGATCCGCAGCAGCGCCGAGCTGACCCATTCAGCATCCGCATGCGCGTCATAGAACGCCGCGAACGCCTTGGAGTGGCTTTCCTCGACGAGCAGCTTGATCACTGCGGACGTATCTGCGTAGTAGAGGCTCACCAGCGTTCCTCGTCGCGCAGCGCCGCGAGTGCCTCGGAGAGCCGGTCAGTCCCATCGCCGGGTCGCATCCGGGGCCGGTAGCCAGGGCGGCGGGCCAGGGTGGCCCGCCCGGACGCGACCAGGCGCGCCAGCACCGGGGCAGGCTGGCGTTCCCCGACGGGAACGATCCGTGCGATCAGCCGGCCGTGTTCGGTCACGTCGATCGTCTCGCCACGGCGGACCCTGGCCAGCACCTCACTCGTGTGATGCCGCAGATCCCGGAGACCGACGGCGTGCGCATCCGCCACCATGAGACGAATGTATCACAAAATTGTGGCTACAATCGCTCGCGAGTTACAAGGTTGCTTGCTAGCCTGGGTGGTAGGCATGAGCTGCCAGCCTGGGAAGGAAACGTTCATGACGGTGCAGGATTTCGAGCGGGCACGGAAAGTGTTCAGCGAGAAGCTGCATGCCAGCGACGGCCTCCGGCACTACCTAGAGGTCGTTGTGCCCTCCCATGCCCAGGTGAACCTCGAGGACAGTGGGCTGTGGTCGGCCTCTCTGCCAGGCGTGCCGCTTTGGGCTGAGGCGCCTACGTACGAGGCAGTAATCGACGCCATGATCAGCGAGTTGCGAGAGTACGCGGCAGAGTGGCGGGAGGAACTGTTCGAGGCACCGAACCATCGAGAGAACTGGGGCTTGGTGCTACTCGTGGAGATCAGCTCGAACCAGCAGCTCGCGGAGTGGCTTGGCTGCACCCTGTGACCCCATCGCGCCGTGACCTTCAGGCGTTTGTCCGCGCCGACCTCTGGGAGCCGAAGCAGACAGCCACGGGGAAGGCGCATGGCGATCATGACAGGTACAGGAAGCGACTTCCCGATGGATCCGTGCTGAACACGAAGATCTCCCATCCTGTCGATAACACCTCACTTGGCACCTTGTGGGAGTTGACGATTAGGTCGCTGCAGCTTCAGGTGACTGAGGAACAGTTCTGGGACTGCATCGCCTCGGGCAAGCCGGTGGACAGATCAAACCCGTTCATTGGTGATCCGGTCGCTTCCGACCTGCCGACCTGCGATCTGCGGATGTTGGCGGGCCGCTATCTCGGTGTGTACGGCGATGCGGTCGATGAGATGGGTCTCCGAGAGATCATTCGCCGACTGAACGAGATCCGCCGCCATCGTGACGAGGCTCAGCAGCCGTAACGTCTTGCCAAACTTCGGTTCGCATCTGACCGGGATGGCGCATCCGACGCTATCCCACTCCAGAGTTTCACGAGAAGCGATCGCCAGGCTATGGCTGGACTCTCTATCCACGATTTGAAGAGTGTTCTTCACATACCCAGCGTGAGAGGCGGGCAGGGTCCGGGTCCCGGCTGTAGCTTGGGTTGCATGTTCGCCGAGCCGGTCCGGGCTGAGGATCCGGATGACCCTGAGGTCATTCTCCGGGACCTGCCCGAGCGCGAACGGGCGGAGTTCCTCCGTCAGTATCGCGAGGCCGTGGAGGCCGCACAGGACCCGGCCGGCTATCGGCAGCTACGACGGCTCCTGCATGCGTGGAGGCTGACGGCCTTTGCGACCAGCCAGCCCGGTTACTACGAGGAACTGGCGGCAGTGCGCAACGGCACCGCGCAGACGAGGCCAGCAGAGGAAGCCTTCCCGGACTGGCAGCAGCGGCTGGCGGCGGCGCGGGCCCAGACACGGTGACATACCGGGTCGATCCGTAAGGCCACGATTTCCTTACCGCGCCAGCTTTTTCCACCGCAGCCAGCAGCACTAAAACGAACTGTGCATAACTGCGCCTCACTAGCCAGCACTAATCATCACCGGAGACGGCAATCCGATCATGTGCTTCTTGTTTGACAGTGGCACGAGGGATTGACGTAACTTTGAGCGCGATCCCATAGTGCCAGGTGAGACGCAGGAAGTCGGCGGGTGGCTCGGGCTACTTGCGTGCAGAAAGAGCGGAGTGACAATGGCTGATCAGCTGTATACTGCTGCAGAGGCGGCAGGCATCCTCAAGGTTCGTGAGTCGTGGCTCAAGACAAAGGCTGCGGCGCGGTTGATTCCGTGCACATTCATTGGCAAGCATCTGCGGTTCAGCGATGACGACATCGCCGAGATCATGAAGGCCGGGGCTCGCCAGCCGATCACACTGCGCGAGCGCCGCGCGAGCCGCTGAAACAACCCGAGGCCGCTACCAGCACCGGCCACCGCCGGTCACCTACGACGGCGCCTGACCCGGCCGCCGGCGGCCCGGAGGGCGGCGGCCAGCTCGACGAGAGACATCACCCGGAGGACAGCATGGCGTACGCGGAGAAGCGGGGGAGAAGCGCGAAGCCGTGGCGGGTGAAGTACAAGCTGCCCAGCGGCATCGAGACCAGCGAGTCCGGGTTCGAGACCAAGGCCGCCGCGCTCACCTGGGGACGCGACCAGGAAGCCAGGATCCGCGAAGGCCGCTGGACCGACCCGAACGCGGGGAAGATCACCGTCAGCGCCTGGATCGACCGGTGGATGACCCTGCAGGACGTCGGGCTCAGCACCGTGGAGAACCGCGAGTACCTGATCCGGCGGTTCATCCGCCCATCCTTCGGCGCCAGCGAGCTGGGCTCGCTCACCACCGAGGACATCACCCGGTGGGAGAACTCCATCCCGGCCCGGACCGGCGTCTCCCGGCGCGTGGCCCGGGACGCCCGGGCCGTGCTGTGCACGATGCTGGGCGACGCGGCCGCGGCCAAGCCGCCGCTGATCCCGTACAACCCGGCGATCCGGCCCCGCAACCGCGGACGGCGGACCGGCCGCAAGCTCGACCGCGGGCCGCAGCGCGTGTGGGCCACGCCGCTGCAGGCCTTACTGGTCGCCGAGCGGGCCGCGCTGCTGTCCGGCCGGGACGAGGACTTCACCATGGTCGTCACGATCGCCTACACCGGGATGCGCTGGGGCGAGACGATCGGCCTGGAACGCGACTACGTCCACGACGACGAGATCCACGTCGAATGGCAGCTCCGCGAGATCCGCAGCACGTTCCACCGGCTCCCGCCGAAGGACGACTCCTACCGCAGCCCCAACTGGGAACCCTGCCTGCCCGTCGACCTCCCGCCGTTCCTGGCCGACCTGCTCGCCCGGCAGATCGAGGCCCAGCCCCGGCAGCGGTGCGCCTGCGCGGCCCAGCACGGCGGCAGCGGGCAGTACGTGTTCCTCGGCCCGGACGGCGGCCACCCGCGGCGCAGCAACTACGCCCGCCGCGTGTTCCGCCCCGCCTGCGACGGCCGGTACCAGCCGCAGCCCAGCAAGCCGCCCCGGCTCACCATCGTGGACGCCTCCGCGTGGCCGGGCATCCCGATCACCACCTGGGCGCCCGCCCCGCCCGGCGACGCCGCGTTCACGCGGCCAAGGGGCCGGGGCATCCGGCCGATCCCCGAGGACATCCCGGTCGCCTGCTGGCTCCCGGTCAAGTACGGCCTGAACCCGCACGGCATGAGGCACGGCCACAAGACCTGGATGGCCGAAGACGGCATCCCGGAGATCCTCGCCGAGCACCGCCTCGGCCACGAGGTGCCCGGCATGCGCGGCCTCTACGCCCACACCTCCGACCGGATGCGCGAGGACCTCAAGGCCGCCCTCCAGGCCCGCTGGGAGGACTCGCTCCGCGAACGGGCCGCCCTCCACGAGCACTCACCCGTCCCGCTGCTCGACGAACTCCTGGCGCCCTTTCGCGCCCCAGCACCGGACGCAACGACACCACGAGACACCCAGCCAGACCGACCCAGCACCGGGAGGCAGGGAGAAGATGATCTCCCAAATTCCTCCCAACCAAGCCGAAAACCCCAGCCCTGGAAGTAGGCTGGGGCTCAAGGAAAGAGCTTCTGACCTGGTCAGAGACCAGATCCCAGAGGTGGAGCTGAGGGGATTCGAACCCCTGACCCCCTCGATGCGAACGAGGTGCGCTACCGGACTGCGCTACAGCCCCTGGAACAGCGGCCAGCCTAGCAAACCCTCAGGCCTATCCGTGCGATCCGCAGTTCCGGAGCCAGTGCTCCCCGCCGGGAGAGGCCGGGGCGAGCGGATCAAGGCCCGCCACCATGATCACGGTCAATTTCTGCCACGAGACACCGCTTTTTGACCGTGATCATGAGGCTGCGGGGTGTGAGACCCCGGGGCCCGGCGGGCTGGGCAACGGGGGCGACGCCGACGCGGGGGCCGCCGGGGGCGGAGGCGACGCTGGCGCGGGGGCGGCGCCGACCTAAGGCAAGCGCGCGCTGGGAGGTCAGTCGCCGACGGCGCGGTTGGCGGCGTCGGTGTACTGGTCGTAGAGCTGGTCGCTGACCCGCCCGGAGATGTCGATGATCTCGGCGGAGTAGGCGACGACCTCGATGACCGGCTCCGACTGCTCGGCCACGTCCGGCGCCGCCGGCTCCGGCGCCACCGGCTTGCTGGTCACGCGCTCGAGGGTCTCAGCGGTCACAGGAGCAGCCTCGCGCTCGGCCCCGACCTCGGACCGGCGACGGCGCAGCTCCTCGGCGTGGGCATGCCTGCGGGCCTGCTCAGCATCGCTGCGTGCGACTTCACGCAGCAACAACACGAAGGCGCCCAGCATCAGGCCGGGCGGGATGATGACCCACCAGGCGGCGATGCCCAGCACCGCGATGGCGAGCGCCCCGGCCGTGAGGAACACGAGCGTGCCGAGCATGCGGCGCCGGGCCTTCAGGATGTTGGCGCGTCGTTCGGCGGCGTCCTCCTCGGTCCAGGTGATCTCCTCCTCGACCGTGAAATCACGCTCAGTTACCGCACGCTGACGTACGTCGTCGGCCGGGGCCTCGCTCTCGTAGACCTCGGTGTGCATCTCGAAGTGCTCGGTGACCTCGTAACGGCGCCGGCGCCCAGGGCGCAGCCACCGGGGCATGAGCACCCCAGCCCAGATGGCCACGATCGCGAAGTAGAGGATGGCGCTGCTCACCAGGCTGCACCCGCTGCCCGGGGACGCAAACGCCACGAAAAGGCCCAGCACGGGGCCATGCAGCACCTGAAGGCACGCATGGATGACCGCGTGGCGGGCTTGCTCACGTGACGCACGGTAAGGGCCAGCGCTGGTGATGAACAGCATTAGGCCCGGTGTGTCGTGAGATCGCGGGTCAGATCACGTAGTTCCGGCCCGCCGCCGGGCCGACAACTCGTTGCGCCAGCGGGGCAGCAGTCCCCCGGACACGTCCTCCACCGTCAGCGCGTAGCACAGGTGATCGCGCCACGACCCGTCGATGTGCAGGTACCGGCGCCGCAGCCCTTCCTCGCGGAAGCCGAGCTTCTCCACCACCCGCCGCGAGGCCTGGTTCTCCGGCCGGATACTCGCCTCGACCCGGTGCAGCCCGACCACGAAGAAACAATGATCCAGTGCCATCGCCAGCGCCGTGGGAGTGACGTTCCGGCCCGCGTACGCCTCGTCGATCCAGTACCCGACCTGGGCCGACCGCGCCGACCCCCAGACAATGCTGCCCACGGTGAGCTGCCCGGCGAACTGGCCGCCGTAGGTGATCACCCAGGGCAGGGCCAGACCCTGGCGTGCTTCCCGGCGCATGGTGCGGGCCATGGACAGATACGGGCTGATGGTGGAGCGGTACAAGGGGGTCTCGGGGTTGGTGGGTTCCCAGGGGCGCAGCCAGTCCGCGTTCCGCACCCGGGCGTCGCGCCATGTCGTCGCGTCCCGGGCCCGCACAGGCCGCAGCCCGATCGGGGCGTCCAGCAGTGCCGGTTCCACGATCGTGACTGGCCAGCCGCGCATTCGTCCCACGTGGCCCATCATTCCCCCGTTAGCGATCGGAACGCTACGCGGACACCCGATCAAAACACCGCTGTGACGGAATGTCTCAACTTGCCGCGCCCGGCGGATATGCCCGGCGATGCCCTGCTGACCGCTGGGTCAATCACCCCGCACGCGGGTGATCTCCGCCTCGGGCCTGGTCAACGGCGTGGGCGAGGACGGGGCTGAGCACCCGCATGCCATCTTTCACGCCGCCGCTGGACCCGGGCAGGTTAACGATGAGGACATCGCCCGCCAGGCCGGCCAGACCGCGGGACAGCATGGCCGACGGAATCCCGGCCGCCACGCCCGCGGCCCGGATCGATTCGGCTATGCCAGGTATCTCCCGGTCTATGACCTTCCGGGTCATTTCCGGGGTGAGGTCGCCCGGCGTCAACCCGGTCCCGCCGGTGGTCACGATCACCTGGTACCCGGAGGCGACCCCGTCCAGCAGGGCCTGCTCGACCGGGTCGCCATCGGGGACCACCAGGGGGCCGTCCACCGCGCACCCGGCCTCGGCCAGCAGGCCGGCCAGCACCGGCCCGGACTTGTCCTCGTACACCCCGGCCGAGGCGCGGTTCGAGATCGTGATGGCCAGCGCCCGGATCACCGGGCCCTGGGCCATCCCGCCGTCCGTCGCTTCACTCCACGCGTCGCTCATGACCGGTGCCACCTCCTCATGACCGGGACCACGGGCTCATGACCGGCGCCACATCCCGGTCTTGCCGCCGGTCTTCTCGTCGACCCGCACGTCCGTGATCACCGCCGCCGGGTCCACCGCCTTGATCATGTCGATCAGCGCCAGCGCGGCCACGGTCACCGAGGTGAGCGCCTCCATCTCCACGCCCGTCCGGTCCGCGGTCCGCGCGGTCGCCGTGATCGCCACCCCGTGGTCCTGCACCTCGAGTTCGACCGAGACGGCGTGCAGCCCGATCGGGTGACACAGCGGGATCAGGTCCGGGGTCTTCTTCGCGCCCTGGATTCCGGCGATCCGCGCCACTGCTATCGCATCGCCCTTCGGAACCTCACCCGCGCGGAGCGCCCGCACGGCTCTATCGGACAGCAGCACGCGCCCCGACGCGCGGGCCTGCCGGGCGGTCACGTCCTTGCCCGACACGTCGACCATCCGGGCATGCCCAGACTGGTCCAGATGCGAGAGCCGCGGCGTGTCCGTGGCGGCTGGCCGATCCTCGAACTGGCTGCCTTCGGTGCTGGCACCGCTCATGGCAGGCACATTACGTCGACACCATCGCCGGCCTCCAGCCGGGTCACGTCCTCCGGCACGATGATCAGCGCGTTGGCCTGGGCCAGCGCGCCAAGCTGGTGAGACGACTGGCCGGTGAGCGGCACCACGGTCTCCCGGGCCGGGTCGAGAATGCCGCGCAGATACGACCGCCGGCCCCCGGGGGACCGCACGCTCATCGTGAGAGCCGCCTGCACCAGCGGTTGGCGTTGCGGAGAAAGATTTTTCAGGGCATCCAGCGCGGGCTGCACGAACAAGATGAACGACACGTACGCGCTGACGGGGTTGCCGGGCAGGGTGAAGATCGGGGTGGCGTCCGGGCCGAGCACGCCGAAACCCTGCGGCATCCCGGGCTGCATGGCGACCTTGCGGAACGTGATCGTGCCCAGCTTGGACAGGGCGGCCTTGACCACGTCGTGCTCGCCGCCCATGCTCACCCCGCCGCTGGTGATCAGCAGGTCGGCGTCGCTGACCAGGCCTTCGAGGGTGCTGAGCACCACGGCCGGGTCGTCGCGCAGGCGGTGCCGCCGGACGGTCGCGCCCGCCCGCCGGGCGGCCGCGGCCAGCATGAAGCTGTTCGATTCCCAGATCTGCCCGGGGATCAGGGGAGTGCCCGGCTCGACCAGTTCGTTGCCGGTCGAGATGATCGCGATCCGGGGCGGCGTGCGGGCCAGCACCTCGCCGTGGCCCGACGCGGCCAGCAGGGCCATCTGCACCGGGCCGACCAGGGTGCCCTGGGGCAGCAGGACGGCGCCGTCGGCCACGTCGTCGCCGCGGTGGCGGATCGCGTTGCCTGGCTCGGGGGCCTGCCGGAAGACCGCTTCCACGGCACCGCCGTCGGTCCACTCCACCGGGACCACGGCGTCGGCGCCCGCGGGCAGCCGGGCGCCGGTCATGATCTGCAGGCAACTGCCCGGCTCGACCCGGTAGTCGCCGGTGTCGCCGGCGGCGATCTCACCGCGCACCGGCAGCGTGACCGGGGTGCCGGCGCTGGCCCCGGCCAGGTCGGCGGCGCGCACGGCGTAGCCATCCATGGCGGAGTTGTCGAACGAGGGCAGCGGCGTCGTGGACGTGACGTGCTCGGCCAGCACGCTGCCGTCCGCGTGCACCAGCGGCACCCAGACCGGGCCGACCGGGCGGATGGCCGCCAGCACGTCGGCCAGGTGCTCCTCGACGGGGACCAGCGGCGGGTCCGCGTGCGACCCTGGGCCCCCGTGCGACCCCGGGCTCCCGTGCAACCCCGGGTCCCCGTGCTGATGGGTCATTGCAGGTTGTCGAGGAACTTGCGGAGCCAGGGCACGAACTCCCCGGCCACGTCGGGCCGCTCGACCGCGAACTGGATCAGGGTGCGCAGGTAGTCCACCTTGTTACCGGTGTCATAGCGGCGGCCGCGGAACAGCACGCCGTACACGCCCCCGCCGTCGGCCGGGTCCATCTGGGCCAGTTCCTTGAGCGCGTCGGTGAGCTGGATCTCGCCGCCGCGGCCCGGCGGGGTGCGCTCCAGCACCTCGAACACGGCCGGGTCGCAGACGTAGCGGCCGATGATGATCCAGTTGCTGGGCGCGTCTTCCGGGGCCGGCTTCTCGACCAGGTCGGTGATCCGGACCACGTCGTCCTCGTCGGTCGGCTCGATGGCGGCCGTGCCGTAGCTGGACACCTGGTCGCGCTCGACCTCCATCAGGGCGACGACGCTTCCGCCGCGGGTCTCCCGGACTTCCAGCATCCGCTGCAGCAGCCGGTCATCGGGGTGGATGAAGTCGTCGCCGAGGAGCACCGCGAACGGTTCGTGGCCGACGTGCTTGGCCGCGCAGAGCACGGCGTGGCCGAGACCCTTGGGGTCGCCCTGGCGGACGTAGTGCACGGTGGCAATCTCCGCGGAGTCGCGGATGAGGGCCAGGCCCTCCTCATCGCCCTTGGCGATGAGGGCTTCCTCAAGCTCGTAGTTGCGGTCGAAGTGATCCTCGATGGACCGCTTGCTGCGCCCCGTGATCATCAGGACGTCGTCGAGACCGGCGGCGGCCGCCTCTTCCACCACGTACTGGATGGCGGGCTTGTCCACCACGGGCAGCATTTCCTTGGGAGTCGCCTTGGTGGCGGGCAGGAAACGGGTTCCGAGGCCCGCGGCGGGGACGACCGCCTTCGTGACCTTCGTCGCGACGCTGTCAGGCATCTTCGTACCCTAGCCCGGCCAGGTGGCCGAAATGATCCAGGCCCGCCTCTCGGCGGGCGACTATCAGCAATGTCACAGTAACCTCGCAGCGTGAACGCGCCTGAGCCTCCTCTTCCCGGGCCTGAAGGGCTTAACCGGGACAAAGCTGTGCTGCGGGACCGGCTGCTGGCCGCGCGGCGGCAGCTCACCGCGGCCGGGCGGGCCGGGGCCGGCCGGGACATCCGGGACGCCGTCCTGTCCCTGCCCGAGACCCAGATGGCCGGCACGGTAGCCGCGTACTACTCGATCGGCAGCGAGCCGGAGACCCACGGGCTGCTGTTCGCGCTGTGGAAGCGGGGCAGCTACGTGCTGCTGCCCATCCTGCTCCCGGACGGCGACCTGGACTGGGCCTCCTATGAGGGCCCGGATTCGCTGCGGCCCGGGCCGCGGTCGCTCAGTGAGCCGTCCGAGCCGCCGCGCGGGACCGGCGCGATCGCCAGCGCGGACCTGGTGCTGGTGCCCGCCCTCGCCGTGGACCACTCCGGCATGCGCCTCGGCCGGGGCGGCGGCAGCTACGACCGGGCCCTGGCCAGGGTCGGAACACAAGTGCCGACCGTAGCGTTGCTCTATGACACCGAGTTCGTCCCTGATGTCCCGGCGGGACCCCATGACCAGCGGGTTCGCATGATCGCGAGGCCCGCTGCCGGAGTCACCAGGTTGGCCTGAGGATGAGCTACCATTTAGCAGTCGTGGACGGGGAGTGCTAAGGACTGCCCCTCAGGCCACCGAAGGAGAGATCGTGCCGACCTACGAGTACACCTGCACTGAATGCGGCGAGCAGGTGGAGGTCGTGCAGAAGTTCACCGACGACCCGCTGACCGTCTGCACCGCGTGCGGGGGACGGCTGCGCAAGGTGTTCTCGCCCGTGGGCATCGTGTTCAAGGGATCCGGCTTCTACCGCACCGACAGCCGCAACGGCTCTAACGGCGACGGCGCGGGCAAGAAGGACAAGGACAAGGAGCCGTCGGGCGCCAAGCCGGATTCAAAGTCCGGGTCGTCTGCGGACTCCGGTTCCTCGGGCTCCTCCGGCTCGGGTTCCTCGGACTCGTCGTCCTCCTCGTCGAAGTCGTCCTCTTCGTCCGACTCGGGCTCGTCCAGCTCCGGCTCGTCCTCGTCCGGGTCCTCCACCGGGTCCGGCGACAAAAAGGGCACCAAGAGTTCGGCGTCGGCCGCCTCGTCCTGAACCGCTGACTACCCGCTTCTGGCTAATCTGACCGGGTGAGTCAACCCGCAGACGTCGTAAGTCATCCGTCCGAGGTCGGCAGCGCCGGGGCGCGCCTGCCCAACCTGGCCCGCGCCGAGATCGGCGTGATCGGCGGATCCGGCTTCTATGAGTTCCTGGAGTCCGCCGACGAGGTCAGCGTGGACACCCCCTACGGCGTGCCCAGCGACCCCATCGTGACCGGCGAGGTAGCGGGCCGGAAGGTCGCGTTCGTGCCCCGGCACGGCCGTGATCACCGTTTCCCCCCGCACAAGATCCCGTACCGGGCCAACCTGTGGGCGCTGCGCTCGCTGGGCGTCCGGCAGATCCTGGCCCCGACCGCGGTGGGCTCGCTCGACCCCGCGCACGGCCCCGGGCGGCTGGCCATCCCCGACCAGCTCGTGGACCGGACCACCGGCCGCATCCAGACCTTCTACGAGGAGCGGGGCTGCGGTCCACATCCCGTTCGCTGACCCCTACTGCCCGGTCGGCCGGGCCCAGGCCATCACGTCCGCCCGCGCCGCGGGCTGGGATCTGGCCGACTCCGGGACGCTGGTGGTCATCGACGGGCCACGGTTCTCGACCCGCGCGGAATCCCGGTGGTACGCGGCCCAGGGCTGGTCCCTGATCGGGATGACCGGCCACCCCGAGGCCGTGCTGGCCCGCGAGCTGGCTCTCTGCTACACGGCGGTCGCGCTGGTCACCGACACCGACGCCGGCGTGGAAGAAGGCGAGGGCGTCACCCAGGACGAGGTGTTCAAGGTCTTCGCCAGCAACGTCGCCCGGCTCCGCGAGCTGGTCATCGACGTCATCGCGAACCTGCCGGCCGACCGGGACTGCCCGTGCCCGCACGTGCTGGACGGTATCAAGCTCCCCATCCAGCTTCCCTGATCCTGTTTCCGGGCCTGCGTCCCGGCGCCGCTGCGTAATCGGAGCGGGTTTTGTCCTCAAGCGCGCGAAATCCAGGCCGCTAACGCCCGGCGGGCGTCAGTCGAGATCCCCATGCTCGATCCGCGCCAGGCGCCGCTCGCGGACCAGCTGGTCGAACTCATGCTCCACGGTCACGTCGTCCGGGCTGAGCGCCGCGAAGATGCCCGTGATGTCGCGCATGCTGATCACCCCGAGCAGCTCGCCGTCCTGGACGACCGGCAGGTGCCTGATCCAGCGGGCCGCCATTTCCCGGGCCGCCTCGTGCAGCGGCATGTCCGGCGGCACGGTGAAGACCTCCGTCGACATCGCCTCGTCCACCGTGCTGGTCTCCAGGTCGGCGCCGAGCGCGACCGCCCGCAGCAGGTCGCGCTCGGTGATGATCCCGGCGAGGCGCCCGCGGTCGGAAATCAGCAGCGACCCGGTCTGCTGCCGCCACATCCGCGTCGCGGCGGCGCGCAGCGTGTCGGAGGCGGTTTCCGTGATGGTGGCCTGGGTCATGACGTCTCGTACCTGCACGGCGTGGGCTCCTTGGTCGCGTGCACGTTGGGCGCGTGCACGACTATCAGGGGTTGCGTCCCACCCTACGGTCCTGCTGGGCTGATGCCGCGTCACCCGGCCGGAGGCGCCGGGCCGGCCGGGTCTGCCCGGTCGGCCCGGCCCAGTGCAGGCCAGGCGGCCGGTGCCGTCCGGCGGTCGGCCCGGTCTGGCCGCTGACCGGTTACGCTAGATCGGGTCTGTGCTGTGCTGGCCGCGTTGGCTGGCTGCCACAGCCCGGCTGGCCCCGATAGCTCAGCGGATAGAGCAACTGCCTCCTAAGCAGTAGGTCGCGCGTTCGAGTCGCGCTCGGGGCGCTTATATTAACTAGCAGCTCAGCCCCGGTTTCCCGGCTCCTGCGGATGATCTTCAAGAGGCTTGCTTCCGGCTTCGTGCCCGTGGCGTGCCCAGCCGACTCCGGCGTCAACCGTTGTCCAGTTTCGAGGCCGCCACGTCAACGGAGCCACTGCGGACGGTCACGCGCGATTCGCCTACCGACTTCATCGACTGTCGTTGGCCACGACGACCACGCACAAGGGATCAGATCCCTGGCGTCGGGCAAAGCGATCGGGCAGATTAGCGTCAGGCGGTAATTACCCGATGATCTTCCATAGTCGAGGAAAATTACGGGAGGACCTTGGGTCAATTCTCCTTTTCATTGCCAGCAATCGTTCCACTACGTCCGCCGCGTTGTTTTGCTGATGCCAGGGGCGCCAGCCGCTGTCATTGAACGCAAACATCAGATCTGCCTTGATCGCGATCCAGTCGGTCCAGTCATTTCCGTATTGGGTTGTCCCAGAATCGGTAGATACAAGCAGCCCAGACGGTGCGCTGCGAAGCTTCATCTGCAGCTTGGGAGCAATGGTGAATGCGCCGATCTGCTGAGCCTGAGCATACATGCGCCGTCTGAGATCAGCCGCATCAAGGGCGTTGCGGACAGTTTCAATGACACTTTTCCTAACCCGTCGCGCATTTTCGCTAATATCGATATGGCGCGCAACCGGATCACTATTTCGCGGGACCTCATACACCGGCTTTTGCAAGGCCTGGCGCAGCGCAGATTCAAATCTGCAAAACCTGGCATCCCGGAAGGTTGCCCGGATGGACGCTTACTAGATAAATTTGCTGTTGTTCCGGGGAAAAATTTGAAGAGTCTACCATTCTTAGATAAGTGTCGTCGCTTGTGAGATGCCACTCTTGCCAATGACCAGCACACTTGTAGTCACGACAGATCTGGCAGCGGGCAACCGCCACCATGCCACATTGCGAGCAGTAGTCAGACACGTCTCTCGCCCTTGCTCAGGTGAAGAATCACCATAGCTCACGCAGTCGTTCTTGTCCCCTGCGCGGCGCCGCTGGCCCGGCGGGCTCTGCCTTGCGAGGCCGCCCATCGCACGCCAGGCCGCATTTCGCAGGCAGGCAGATCGAGATGGCTCAGACTACACACCGACCACGCGCGGAGCGAGGCTGTAGTTCCCAGCTTCCGACCGTCGAGCCGCGCAGGCACTGTGCCAATGGCGGCCAGCTGTCCGCCGCTGCCATCGGCGACGCCGGGCCATTGAGCCGGCCGTGACGCTCGGGCTCTGGCGAGGAGTGCAGCGGGACAGCCACAGCCGGGACCTGGCCGATAATGGCTGGCTTGGCGGAAATCATGCGCCTACCGTGGGGTTCACAGGCGACTGCGGGAGGCGGACATGGACCGTGCCGTGCTCGACAGCGTGGAGCGCGAGATCGATGACCAGGTGAGGGTGCGGTTCCCCGGCGACGTGGTCAAGCAGGCCGTGCTGCTGCACTATGGCGACGACCCGGAAATCGAGCCGGGGGAGCTGTGGGTCCGGGTCCTCCTGCGAGCCGACCGGCCCGAGGACTATGAGCAGATCGTCAGCGCGTTCGCGCGTGATCATCAGGCGGCGATGGATGAGTTCCCGCCCTACCTGGCCGAGACGCTGCGCGAGATCCGGCTGGTCGAGTTCACCTTTCCCGATAACCCCGTCACCAGCGGGGGCCACGGTCCCCGGCGCCACCTGATCGTCGGCCAGCGGGTAGCAGATGTCAAGGGAACAGGAACTGGCGGAAGCAACACGTGTGGACGTCCGGCTAGGACCGGCCAACCTGGAAACACTCGACACGCTGATCATGGCGGGCATCGCCGATAATCGCGCGGCTGCGGTCCGCTGGGTGCTGGCCCGTTTCCGCCAGCAGCCCGAATATGAACAGCTCCGAGAGCGGGCACGGGAGACTGGCAGGCTTAGGGCGGTTCACAGGCCACTGCCGGAGTCGGACACGGACCGCGCCGTGTTCGACGGCTTCGAGCGCGAGATCGAGCACGAGGTGCACAAGCGCTTCCCCGGCGACGCAGTGCAACGGGTCGTGCTGCTGCACTATGGCGACGACCCGGAAATCGAGCCGGGGGAGCTATGGGTGCGTGTCTTCCTCCGAGCCGACCGGCCCGAGGATTACGAGCAGATCATCAGCGCGTTCGAGCGTGATCATAAGGCGGCGGTCGAAGGGTTCCTGCTCGAGCTGGCCGCGAGGCTCTGCGAGATCCGGCTGGTCCAGTTCACCTTCAGCAAGAACGCCGTCACCAGCGAGAGCGATGGTCCCTGTAACAGGATCATGGAATACGGCCAGCGGCTAGCAGACCTGCAGGCATGGGAACGGGGGGAAGCAACGCATGTGCCCGCCCACCTGGGACCGGCCGGACTGGAAACAGTTGACACACTGATCATGGCGGGTATCGCCGATGATCGCGCGGACGCGATCCGCTTGGTGTTGCCCCATTTCCGCGAGCAGCCCGAATATGAGCAGTTCCGCGAGCGGGCCCGGGAGATCGACCGGCTCAGAGCGGAGTGCTAGCTTCGGCTGGGGGATGCGGGTGGCGCAGAGGCAGAGTCCCGTGTTACGGCCCTGAGGTTGATCTTTGGTGACTGAGACGGCGCAGCCCCTCGGCCACGCAGCAAGATCGTTCAGAGAGCAACTGCCTTTAGCTGTTTCGCTCGCCGGCGACGTGCGTTGTTGCTGGTCTGCACAGCGCTGGGGCGGTTGTGCCTCCTAAGCAGTAGGTCGCGCGTTCGAGTCGCGCTCGGGGCGCCACCAGCGGAAACATCGTCCCGGGTCGCGTGCACAGCGCTGAGTGAGCAACTAACGGTGCTGGGGCGCCGCGCTCATCCCGGTTTGATAGCCCGCAGGTGAAGGAACAGGGGGATGCGCTGCCAGCGCCGGGAGTCCGGGTTATCGATGATGACCTGATCGGGCGGTTTTACTTCACGGATCGTTTCGATGAGCAGGCCCGCAGCCGCCAGTGCCTGAACGTAGGCCTCCAGTGGCCGGTGCTCGCTGTGAAAGGTTAGCCGAGTGGTGCCCCGATTGGTCACCATCGTTAGTGGGGTAGGGTCCAGGTAGGAGCCTGAGATCACAAATGGTGCCGTCGGATCGTGACTTTGGAATGATCCTGCGGTATTGATTGGGTGAGGAATTGCTGCACACAATCGTCCGCACGGCTCCAGTACCCTAGAGATCTCACGCACCGTCCGCGGCATCTCATCGATGTCATGCAAGCACATATAGGCCACGACAAGATCAAATGCCGCGTCGCCGAACGGTAATGCCGTGGCATCCGCGAGAACGGCAGGTGCCGCGCCCTGATGCGTAACGGCAAACTGTATCATCGTCGGTGACGCGTCGATTCCCACGATCTGGTACTCCAGCGAAGCCAGGAGCCTGCCCAGCCTCCCCTCACCGCAGGCGATGTCGAGAGTGCGGCGCCCGGCGGAGGAAGCAGATCGAAGCAGGGCCGGCAGGTTAATGTCCTCGTGCGAGTGGTCATTGCCTGGCGTGCGGGCGAAGCTCGTCCAATTACGCGCTTCAGACTCCCAGCCCTGCCGCATGGTCACCCTGTGAAGCCTGCCACGCAAGGTCGGCGGCCACCAGCCGGAACGTGAGACAGCTGGGAGCTATAGGTCATGAAGCCGGCGATGGGCTGCCTGAGCAAGATTCCCACCACTCCCTCGCCGTGACCGGGGCCAGCGCCACTGGCGGGCAGTCGGTCCACCACTTGATCGACGGGCTGTCTGGCGTCGATGGGGGATCGCGTCGAAGGCGCGCAAGCGGTCCTGAGTTTCGGGCAGCCTGCGGCGCAGGTACTCGCGCGTGTCCCTGATACGGCCCCAGTCATTGCCCTGGCGCGCACCTGGCCCAAGTCACTTCTCGGTCCGTGCGTCTCCCGTCGCCAGGTCCAGGGTCAGCCTGCAGCCCGCAGCGCCCGCAGCGCCCGCAGCGCGCCAGTGCGAGGACGAACGGCGTTGACGCCGCATGGTCCCGGCGTAGGGTCGGCTGGCCGGAGAGGACCCGTTGCCCATACGGGAGCAAGACGCTGGGGACGCGGCCAGGGCTACGAAGGTCAGGGTGGGCACGATCCTGCGAACAGCGACAGGGTGACGTGGTGGACGGGGGGCCGGTTGTTGATCGTCACATCAAGGGGCACGCAGCCGCGGGCCGGGCGATGAGTGAAGGCGAAGCCCTGGGCGAAGAAGCCTTGCTTGTGGGGGCAGGAATGGTAGGTAATGGAGGTCACTCCGCCGAGACCGCGATTCTGGGCCGACGGATTGTCGATCACCACGTGCCCGCGGGCCGGTGGGGCGATCGTCATGGTGGCCGTAGAGCCCATCGTCACGACTAGCGCGAGTTTGTAAGACCTGCCGTTGCGCCCATAAGGTGCGTATCCATATTGGGCCGGGGACTGCGTGGCAACTATCCTGCCGTTCGCGAGGTATAGCGATCCGATGGCCAGGTCTTCCGGCCTTGGATGGGACGGCACCGGGGGCCCGGGGTATCCGGGGAAGGCCTCCTGGGGCAGGACAGCAGCAGCGGGTTACCTGGGCTGCCAATCCGCCCGGTGGCCTGCGGGCTGCTGCGCGCGGGCCGCGGCGAAGGCGCAGTTGTGGGACGGGCGGCTCTGGATGTCCCGCCTGCGGTAC
This sequence comes from uncultured Actinomycetes bacterium, assembly GCA_963837335.1. Classification (GTDB taxonomy): domain Bacteria; phylum Actinomycetota; class Actinomycetes; order Streptosporangiales; family Streptosporangiaceae; genus RYN-230. The sequence continues at coordinate 38,317 of CAWINS010000082.1, forward strand.
AGCCGGCAAGGATTGCGCAGGTCAACGTGGCCAGGGCTGGCACCAACAGGAGCGGCTGACGGCGCATACGTTGATTGTGCCTGTCACATCGAAACCGGGGAATCGGGTCTGCTGGTGCGATTCTTTCCCGGGCAGGCGAGGTCATGCCGGGTCAAGCATAGGCGCGGAGGCCGACAGGCAGCCGTGGACGCGCGAGAGACCTTGGGGCACTCGCGCTCCTGACCTGAGCAAGATCGTTCGGACAGCAACTGCCTGTGGCTGTTTCGCTCGCCGGTGACGTGCGTTGTTGCTGGTCTGCACAGCGCTGAGGCGGTTGTGCCTCCTAAGCAGTAGGTCGCGCGTTCGAGTCGCGCTCGGGGCGCCAGTGTAAACTTCCAAGTCGCGCCCGGTTTCCTGGCTCCTGCAGATAATCTTCAAGAGGCTTGCTTCCGGTTTCGTGCCCGTGGCGTGCCCGATCGCCTGATGGTGGACTGGCCGCCCTGGGCGCTTACTGCTTCGCTAGAGTCGGCTCATGAAAGGACTGGCCACGTATTGCAGAGCAGTGAGCGGATATTGAGATCGATTAGGCTGGGCCGACTTGGATGCGTGATTCAGATTTCGATGTCAACCATTCTTGGAGCCATAGCATGGTGCGCCAAACGTATTAAGCGAGAAAAAGTGAGGGTTGATTACCTCGCATAGAGCGTAGGGGTCCGAGTCGTTGACCTCGAAGATATGCTGATAGACTACGGACCAGCGCCGCGGTCCAGAATTAGGGCCAGTAACGCGGAAGGGCTGCCCGTGATTAGTTACGATCATCCTTCTCTCGATCCCGATGGCTTTGCCGACGGTATAGTCGATTTCAAGATCGAATGTTGCGTAGAAGCGTTCGGCTTCAGCGCGAATAAAGAGGACCTTTGGCTCGCCTTTGGCGAGCAAGATGTTGTGGCTGTCGAAGTAGGGCTCAGCTGGCCGAGGATTGTCTCCACTCCAGGCAGCGATCCGATGAGCAATAGGGTCGGCATCATCGAGGTTGAACATCATGGCTAGATTGGCGTTCCCGCCTTGTGGGGGATTATAGAATAGAGTGCCACTCAACGGCCGGGTTCGGCGCAACGATACAGGATGAATGTTCAGGATGCGGGCGCTCTCCCTGGTGTTACCCTCGATGACGACCTGTATTGAGAGGTTCTCCAGGTTGACCCCGCCGCTTGCGTAACCATCTTGGAAAAATTGCTGTGAAGTAGAACCATTAGGCTGAGATATCAGATGTAGCATCTGAGGGCTTGGCCGATAACCGTCAGGTGTAGCCATCGAGTTGCCCTCATCGTCAAGGTGTACTATGCGGGCACTTACCAAAAGCCCCGGACCGGAATTGTCCAAGGCTTTGCTGAACTGAGCCGGGAGGCCTGTAAGGAGATGTAGGACAATCGCGGCCAAGGCTGTGGCGATTATACCTCCAAGCCACGCTGCGGGCTTAGTCAAGATCGTGCGAGTTCGGCTGAGCCGTTGCGGTGGTGCCGGAGCGGAAGGGCGACCTCTGACTGTCGATCTTTGCCGATTATGCGTCCGAACGGAGCGCTTTTGTCTCCGCTGTTCGAGGGGCGGACGTAAGGAACGCCTCGTACTGGGCCTCATGCTTCCCCTTCATGATCATGTCTGATGACGTAGATAGACCTTATGGGTGACGTTGCAGTACAGTTCCTGGTCGGCTGAGAATTATGCCAGAGTTCAGGGTGCAGTTCGGCGCATCCTGCCCAGGTGCTTAAGGATCCCCTAGCCTTGGAGTCGCTGATCTGCGCGTCGTGGTACCGCCCGGCCATCGACCGGGTTGACCAGTGCATGTTCCCACCTGGCCCTCCGCTCTTCCAGGGTCTTCGTGATGACCAATTCCACCTGCTCATCGGCAATCGTCCGCGACGCTCCCGGCCGCGGTTCACCCGATAGGTCCTCCAGCCGGGACACAGTAAAGCGGATGAGGCAGGCTCCCAGCGAAGATCGCTCCGAGAGCAACTGCCTATAGGTGTTTCGCTCGCCGGCAATGTGTGTGTTCGCTGGTCTGTACAGCGCTGGGGCGGTTGTGCCTCCTAAGCAGTAGGTCGCGCGTTCGAGTCGCGCTCGGGGCGCCACCAGCGAAAACGTCCTCTGGCCCTCGTGCACAGCGCTGCGGCGCTCACTGCTTGTGCTGGACAGGCGACAGGGGCGGCGCTTCCCTCAGCCGAGCCACTGGATGCCGACGACGAGTACGAGGTCATCCGGCGGATAGACCAGGAAAGTCACCAAGCCCTGGTGATGCGCGCCGAAATGTAACGTGCGTAATAAGGCTGGTGGCTTGGAACGTTCTCCCCCATGACGCTGGTACTCGACAGGATCAACAAGTACGACCGCATCCATGAAGGATGCAAGAATCGCCTGAATCTCAGGGCGTAGCGCGTCGAATACTGGTTGGGCTGGTTCGTCCAGTTCCCATCGGTACATGTATCAGACGCCGTACTGCGCGCGGATTTCCTCCCGGGTGATGCGCTGCTCTGGCGGCGGGGGGCCTTCGCGCTGGTAGCGCTCGATGCGGGCGAGGAACTCGCGCTGAGCCTCTGGGTCGCGCCAGGCGTCGGCCTCGAACCACCAGCGCCGGACGGTCTCTACCAGGGGTGTGAGGTCGCCGTCGTGCCGGGCCTGCTCATATGCGGTATCCAGGTCCGCGTCATAGCGACGGAGCACCTCGGCGTCGGCGTTGGCGGCCAGAACGGCGCGGATGGCCGAGGGGGTACAGGCCGGGCGGTCGAGAACCTGATGAGCACGGGCTTCCGGTGCAGTCATCACATCTCCCGGAGGGTCGATATCAAGGCCCAGCATAGGCGCGCCCACTGACGGGGCGCCCAGTTGCAGGCGATGCTTCCTGCGTGGCTCACCTGCGTGTCCCACCCAAGATCGTTCAGAGAGCAACTGCCTGTGGCTGTTTCGCTCGCTGGTGACGTGCGTGTTCGCTGGCCTGCACAGCGCTGGGGTGGTTGTGCCTCCTAAGCAGTAGGTCGCGCGTTCGAGTCGCGCTCGGGGCGCTCACCTTCCCCCGCAGGTCAGTCCCCATTCCGGGGGCGCAAGCTGGTGATCTTCATGAATCTTGCTCGCGGTCGCGTGCCAGTTCCGTGCCAGATGACCCGTTGTCCTGAGCTGGTTCCCAATTGCGGGGGGTTCGGGGTCGTTTGGTTTGGGCCGGGTGGTTCGCCGGTGGGCTGGTAGTCCTGGACCTCATGAGATCGCTCGTGATGGGCTGGGTGGTCACCGGCGCGTGATCACCGATACCGTGCCCCCCGCCAGGGTGTTGGTGGCGTAGATGTGGGTGCCGCTGGGGCTGACCGCAACCCCCCATGGGTAGGAGAGACGGTGGATGGTGGCAGTGACACGGCCAGTGGCGGTGTCGATCACCGACACGCTGCCGCCAGGAAAGCTTGGGTCATCAACCTCGGCGATGTAGACGCGGGTGCCATCGGGGCTGACCGTCACCCCGACGGGGCGATGGGCGACGCTGAGGGTAGCGGTGACGTGGTTAGTGGCGGCGTCGATCACCGACACGCTGCGCGAGTAATGGTTGGTGACGTAGACCCGGCTGCTGTCGGGACTGACCGCCACCCCGCGCGGGCTGCTGCCGACAGTGACGGTGGCAATGACGCGTTCAGTGGCGGTGTCGATCACCGACACGGTGCCTGGGTAGCCATTTTGAGTGACGTAGGCGCGCGCGCCGTCAGGGCTGATTGCCACCTGGTCCGGGTTAACCCCGACGGGGATGATGGCCGTGGTATGCCCGGTGGCAGTGTCGATCACGAACACTTGGGGATTACCCCCGCTGACGACGTAGGCGCGGGTGCCGTCGGGGCTGATTGCCACCCCGAGCGGTGTGCTACTGGGAATGGCGAAGGTGGCGGTGACCTGGTTGGTGGTGGTGTCGATCACCGACACGCTGCGTGAGCCAAGGTTGGTGACGTAGGCGCGGGTGCCGTCGGGGCTGACTGCCACCCAGTACGGGTCGCTGCCCACGGTGATGGTGGCGGTGACGTGGTTAGTGGCGGTGTCGATCACTGACACACTGCCCGGGACACTCTCGTTGGCGACGTAAGCGTGCTTGCCGTCGGGGCTGACCGCGACCCCGATCGGGTACTGGCCGACGGTGATGGTGGCGGTGAGGCTGTAGCAGTCCGCGGCCCAGGCGGGGACAGCGGTCAGGGAGGTGCTGGTCGCGCCGGCCGTCAGGGCAAAGGCCAAGGCTGCCGCCCGCGTCCCCGCCGGCACCACTGGCGGGGATGGGATAGGGGAAGGTGCCCGCTGCGCGTGGTCTGGCCGTTCACTGCTGCTCCTTTGCGGTTGCCTCTGACTCGGACGACTACTGAGAGTAATGTAGTCACGACAGATCGTCCGAGCTGGGGTCGAAGATCAGCGGGAATGGTGACAGCCAGCGAGCCAGCGAAATGTCCAGCGCGCAGTTGTATGACACATCGGAGCTGGCGCAGTACGGACCTACCGCCTCCAGAGCCGTGTGTCGTCGGGCCACGCACGGCCACATGGGGCAAGAACCGGGGGCGAGCCACAGTCACCAGCGGTCAACTTGGACGAGCACGCCCTGTTAGGCGTTCCCCCTGCGTGTCCGAGATGTCTCGGCCCCGATCTTCCAAACTGGGGCTGTCGCGACGAGCTGAGCGTGCTGACAGCCCGGGGACGAAGAGGCCCGACGAACACCTGTCGGTGTCAGGCGTTCCTGGGTCGCAGCAGGTCGGAAACCTGCGGCGCCCTCCGGGTCGGCTCCGCCGAGCCTTGACCGGCCGCCGCTCCCAGGGATTTGCGCCTGCGAGGACGACGGGCAGGACCAGTTGCTCGGTGAGTACATCCTCTTGCCGACCGCGAAATTAGTAGCTCCGAGGTCCGTCCGCGCAGGCGATTCGTTCGTACGTGTCAGCGCCTAAAGGCCAGCGAGGCGGCGCCAGGCCGGTCAACACGGTAGATGTAACGCAGCGCATCATCAATCGGGTTGTCGGGCGACATCGGGCCTTCAGCGACCCGCTTCAAGCCAGCCTTCTCCAGCGCACGCCAGGAGGCCACATTGGCGGCCACCACGGCGACAAGCACCGCGGGCGCATCAGAATACGAGCTCCAGGTGTCCTCGACGGCCGCAGCGATCATGCGGGATCCGAGACCGCGACCGCGCAGCGCTGGGTCCGCGATGAGGTAGTCAAGCTCGACGGCGCCGACTGGCACCTCGATAACTGCCGAGAATTCCGTGAGATCCTGGGGGTAGTCGCAAATCGCCGAGCGCTGCAGCAGGCCGATTGGCCGGCCGTCGAGGAGAACGAGGAGGTCTTCCCCCGGCTCCTCGCCTCGCGTACTCGCGCCGAAGTCGCGCTCGACCGCCTCAAGGGTTGTCTCATGATTCCACCACCGGGCGACCTGGGGCTCTCGCAACCACTCGGCCAGCATGGGAAGGTCCCCGGCAATCAACGGCCGCCACGACAAGAAACCATCGCTAATCCTCTCCACCGTCACAGCGTAGATCCCGGAACGGAATCGTCCTACGCGATGGTCTGACACCAGCCCAGCCCGGACAAATGGTGATCCGGAACATGCGCGGAACGACCTCCGCTGCCGCCGCCACCATTCGTGCAGTCCGCGCAGGTCAGCGCCAAGGCTCGGGCCATCACGCGGGCGGCCTCCGGAGCCGTGTGCATGCTCCTGATCGGCCTATAAGCAGTCGCTTCGCGAGCCTGGACACGTCGGCCACGGCCAAGGGCGGGCGGAGAGCCAGAGGAGGACGGGGAGAAGCAGGCCAGCAGACGGGATGATCAGCAGACAATCGTGCGCGCGAGCGCGCGGAGGAGGGGCCGGCCTCGTCCTGGCCGTGCCCGTGGCGTGCCCGATCGGACGGTGATCAGCGGTGAATCACGGTCATTACGGGCACGCCACTTTGGGTGTGGCCAGCGTTAAGCCAGGTCAGGCCGGGCAAGCATACGATCTCCTAAGCAGTAGGTCACGCGTTCGAGTCGCGCTCGGGGCGCCCAGCTTTCCGCGCAGGTCAGGTCCGGTTTCCGGGTTCCTGCGGATGATCTTCAAGAGTCTTGCTCGCGGTCGCGTGCCACTTCCGTGCCAGATTCGCTGCCGTTCTGAGCTGGTTTCCCGATCGTGGGCGGCCACTTGCGGGCCTGGCGCAACTCGGCGCGGGCGGCCTTGTCGACAGCATCGGCCAGAGCCCGTTGCCGGGGATCGGTGGAGTGCACATAGATCATCGCGGCACGGTTCGTAGAATGCCCCATGCGCTCCATCAGCTCACGCAGGTTCGCGCCCGCGCTGGCGGTGTAGTGGTTCCCGGCGTGGCGCAGGTCGTGGAAGTGCACACCGGTCAGGCCCGCTTTCCCGACAGCGGGCAGCCAGACGCGGCGAGTGAAGTTGAGCCGATGATCACCGAGTCAGCCGTGAACTCTGACCGTCAACTCAAATTCCCACGAAATCGGCCCCTCGGGCTTATGCTCCAGCCAATCGTCAGTGGCCTGCAGCTCGATCCCCGGCTCGCACCGAAGTGACCCGGTCGGGCCGCCAGTGGATGGCAACGAGCTGCCCCGTCGTCGTCCCGGACGGCTCACCGTGGCGTGCTTCATAGAGTTCGCCCACGCATCGGACTCTCGGGCCGGGCGCCTCCCCGTGTATGGCGAACTGCACGTCACCAGAGGCGATAAGAGTGCCGCGCCCGAACGGGCCATCTCTGCCAGCCTCGCCACCAGCCGTGCCGACGATACTGACGTTGCCCTCGTCCAGCACGATGATCTCATCTGGCCGACTCGTAACCTCAACCTGTCCTACACGGGAGAACGCCAGCGAGATTCGCACTAGCTCCCCAACATGACGGGCCTCTCCACAGCACATATGGTCTGTGTCATCAAGCCACACCGGCAGGTCCACCATCGCGTCAGTGTACGGTCTTCATGATCGAGTCACGCGCCCGATGGGGTCTGTCGCCAGCCATGGATGGCTGGTGAGCGCCAGGCCTCAGCACCCATTCCTAAGCTGCCAGTCAACCGCTTCTTGACAGTCAATCGACGATCGGCCACGAGATGGCCGTGCCACATCCGTGCCAGAACGGGGAGCGAATCAGGGGCTCTCACGGCTACGCGCGGACCGTCCGGATTGGCCACGATCTGGGCCGCAGCAGGTCAGAAGCGGGCTGGAACGACCTCCTAAGCAGTAGGTCGCGCGTTCGAGTCGCGCTCGGGGCGCTCAGATTCCCTTGCAGTGGGCAACTCTCTTCTGCTCGTGCCCTGGCAGACTATGACGACAGTGATCGTCGCCGTTACAGTGTGTCCATGTCCGATACGGGCCATCGCGGGCGTTCGCTAGTCAACGTCAGGCGGCTTTTCCAGTGGGAGCCAACAAACGACTGGCAAGTATGGCTGACCTCAGCCGCTGTCGGAGTGATCTGGCTCATCACTTGGTCCGTTCGCGGCGAGCTATTTGCCGGGGGTGGTCTTTGGTGGCATCATCACGCTCGCAGGCGGCGCCGCGGCGGAGTTATCGGCTGGGTCGGCGCAAGGACGCCGCCACTATCGCGGAGTGGACCTCGATCCGACGTCTGCTGCCTCCGAAACCATGAGGCCAATCGATACGGGCCTGCCAGCAGGCCTTAGGCCTCAAGGTTTCTCGCATTCCTAGCCAGACCAAGATCGTTCGGACAGCAACTGCCTTTGGCTGTTTCGCTCGCTGGTGACGTGCGTCGTTGCTGCTCTGCACAGCGCTGGGCCGGTTGTGCCTCCCTAAGCAGTAGGTCGCGCGTTCGAGTCGCGCTCGGGGCGCCCTCAGGACTACGAAGGTCAGGGTGGGCACGATCCTGCGAACAGCGACAGGGTGACGTGGTGGACGGGGGGGCGGTTGTTGATCGTGACATCGAGGGGCACGCAGCGGCGGGCGGGGGGATGAGTGAAGGCGAAGCCTTGGGCGAAGAAGCCTTGCTTGTGGGGGCAGGAATGGTAGGTAATGGAGGTCACTCCGCCGAGACCGCGATTCTGGGCCGACGGATTGTCGATCACCACGTGGCCGCGGGCCGGTGGGGCGATCGTCATGGTGGCCGTAGAGCCCATCGTCACGACTAGCGCGAGTTTGTAAGATCTGCCGTTGCGCCCATAAGGTGCGTATCCATATTGGGCCGGGGTCTGCGTGGCAGATATTCTGGCGTTCGCGAGGTATAGCGATCCGATGGCCAGGTCTTCCGGCCGTGGATGGGACGGCACCGGGGGGTCGGGGTATCTGGGGAAGGCCTCCTGGGCGCAGGACAGCAGCAGCGGGTTACCTGGGCTGCCAATCCGCCCGGTGGCCTGCGGGCTGCTGGCCGCGGGCCGCGGCGAAGGCGCAGTTGTATGACGGGCGGCTCTGGATGTCCCGCCTGCGGTGCAGCCGGCAAGGATTGCGCAAGTCAACATGGCCACGGCTGGCACCAGCAGGAGTGGCTGACGACGCATACGCTCATTGTGCCTGTCACACCGCAACCCGGGAATCGGATCTGCTAGTGCGTTTCTTCCCGGGCAGGCGAGGTCATGCCGGGTCAAGCATAGGCGCGGAGGCCGACAGGCAGCCGTGGACGCGCGAGAGACCTTGGGGGCACTCGCGCTCCTGGCCCGAGCAAGATCGTTCGGACAGCAACTGCCTGTGGCGGTTTCGCTCGCTGGTGACGTGCGATTTCTCAGGTCTGCACAGCGCTGGGGCGGTTGTGCCTCCTAAGCAGTAGGTCGCGCGTTCGAGTCGCGCTCGGGGCGCTACCAGGGAAAACGTTGTCCCGCATCGCGTGCACAGCGCTGATGAGCGGTTGCCGGCAATGACGAGTCCACCCGTGGCCTAAGGTCACTTCTCGGTCCGTACATCTCCCGTCGCCAGGTCCAGCGTCAGCCTGCAGACCCGGTTTCGCACGTAGTCTTCGTCGCCCCGGCCGTCCGGGCCGTGATGCACCATGTAGTCGAAATCGATCAGGAAAAAATCAAACCATACGTACCGCGCCTCTGTCGGGGGGCGCGCGTACTGGTCATCACCTTCTGTGGAAAGACCTCCCTCGAAGGGGCCGAAGGTACCTACGCAATTCCAATTCGGAGGCGACACGTCGGCGTCGTAATGAGCGTTCAGGAAAACGCTCCTGTCCTCCCACTCCTCTGGGGTGATCCCAGGGACGAAGGCGTACTCGAAAAATAGCCGGTCATTCCACAGTGTGATGCTGCGGGCTATTAAGCGGTGTCCCAGGTCAAACTCGCCCACGTCGATATCGAACGAATACCTGACCGAGCCGGGAAGTTCCGGATCTGAGGTCCGCTCGCTCTTCACGCTGAGCATGATCGCATCGGACCGCCTTCGGTGCATCCGCGTTATCCGCCCCGTTCGTCCAATGGACCCGGGGATGAGAGACGGGTTGGCGACTGTGGTATCACAGGTGATACCATGACATCATGGCTATGACGTTGCGGCTTGATGAGGCCGAGGCTGAGGCACTGAGGCGGCGTGCTGAGCGGGAGCAGCGGTCCATGCAGGACGTGGCCAGACAGGCGATCCGGGAGTACATCGAGGAGCACAGCCGCGCGGAACTGCTGGACCGGGTGCTCGATGAGGAACTGCCCCGGTACGCCGAGGCGCTGGAGCGGCTCGGTCAGTGATCTACCTGACGCTCGCTGAGCTCGTCTACGTCGCCGAGCGTGCCACGGGTGGTCAGGTCACCATCCGCGATGCTGGCTTGCTGGAGGCCGCTGCGGCCAGGCCGCAGGCCACGGCCTTTGGGGCGGACGCTTACCCCGATCTGCACGCCAAGGCGGCAGCGCTGGTGCATTCGCTGGCCAGGAACCACGCCCTGGTGGACGGGAACAAGCGGCTGGCGCTGGGCGCTCTGGTCGCGTTCTATGGGGTCAACGGCCGCCGGCTTACTCTCACCAACGACGCCGCCTACGAGTTGATTATGCAGGTGGCCGTCGGGGAGCTCGATTCAGTCGATGAGATCGCTGTCATCCTCGAAAAATCGACTGGCTCCCGGCCGTGAGGCAGGCTCCCAGCGAAGATCGCTCCGAGAGCAACTGCCTTTAGCTGTTTCGCTCGCCGGTGACGTGTGTGTTCGCAGGTCTGCACAGCGCTGGGGCGGTTGTGCCTCCTAAGCCCTAAGCAGTAGGTCGCGCGTTCGAGTCGCGCTCGGGGCGCTCATTCTCCGACCCAGCCAGGCTCTCCCGATGCGCTTCTTGGCGCCTTGCTCTTCGAGCGGTCTACGGCGATGAGGGCGCCTATCAGTGCTGCGCCGATAGCCAAGAAGCCGGCCGCCTCGAAGAGGCTTACCCAGCTCACCACCGCCGGTCCCGTGTAGGTCGGCACTACGAACGGAACGGCGAAGCCGGTGACGTACAGGGCCTCGACCGCTATCGCCGCCACCCCGACAAGGACCCAGGCGGCGGTGCATGGCCGCGTGGCGGGTGCCGTGCGGCGCAGGTAAATGAGTCCGGCGATTAGCAGCGGAACCAGAAGGGCTGTCCCAGCCAGCGACGACAGCATCAGGAAGTCCATGCTCGTATTCAGCCAGTCCGGGCCCCACAGGGGAGGTTCGTCGGGCGCGCTTACCGGCATGGTTGACCAGATAAACAGGTACGCAGACGCGGCGGCCTCCCACAGCGCCCAAGTGGCGATTAAGAACCTGCAGGCATGACTGGAACGCGACGCCCCTGATGCCCCGGGGCGAGCGTCCGGGATCGCTGCCATAGCCGATGAGTATCACATCTCGCTGATACTCGATCGGGCCAACCAGAATTGCTGCGTTCATAAAGGCAGAAAGCCCGGCCTGGCCGCGCGGGCTGAGGCAGGATCGGCATCGAGGCCAGCATAGGCGCATCCACTGACAAGGCGCCCGAGCGCTGGCGATGCTCGCTGGGCGGCACACGCCGTCGGCTGCCCCACTCAAGATCGTTCTGGCAGCAACTGCCTGTACCTCTTTCGCTCGCTGGAGACGTGCGTCTTCGCTGGTATGCACAGCGCTGGGGCCGCTGTGCCTCCTAAGCGGTAGGTCGCGCGTTCGAGTCGCGCACGGGGCGCTACCAGGGAACGTGGTCCAGGGTCGCGTGCACAGCGCTGCTAGAGCGACTAACCGTGCTGGGGCGTGATTCGCTGCTGTGAATGTCACAGGATCTCGGTACGGTGTTCCATGACCGCAAACCAAGCCGGTGATCCGGGCCCGTACGAGGTGATCCACCTGGGTGGTGAGGCGGCCGCGATCGTGCCGCTCGGGGACTTGCGGCAGCTCCAAGCGGTGCAGCGTCATGCCTCTGCGGAGCTTCTGGAGGAAGCCGAGGTCGAAGCGACGCTGGCGGCGCACCGGGAGTGGGTGGCGGCCGGGCGGCCCGGGGCCGTCTCGCATGATGAGGCGATGGCTGAGCTGCTCCGCGAGCAGTGAGGATCGAGTGGTCTCCTGCGGCGCGGCGCGGAAGAAGTCCCGGCGTGAGCGGGGCATGACACGCACGTGCAGGCAGGCGACAATGCCATGGTGGCGGCTCCTGGCTAGATCGGCAGGTGTGAGCAGCCACCGATCTACCAGGAGCTTCCTGATTTCCAGGGATGGCACGCCGGTCAAGCCCGAACCAGCTCATCCCCGCATCCCGGGGATTACGCCACAGCTAGCGTCCTCCTGAAGAGCGGCGCCCCTTAGGGATATCCGGCGGACAGGCCGGCCCGCTCCTCCAGCCGCTCAATCCGTCTGACGAGGGGCTCGAGGTCCTCGGCATGGACGTGCGGGCTTACTTCCTGGCCGATGCCTCCGGCAGCCAGGCTGGAATCGCCCGCCTGTTCCGCTCCTGCGGCGCGTCCCATGGCAGCCTCGGCCCGCATGTGCACGTAGCCTGCCAGGGCCGCGGACACGGCCCGGCGGGTCATCGGCGGCTCCGCACCCAGGGCGCGCAGTACCTGCCCGGCCGTCCCGTCAGGTTCGGTCACCAGACCTAGCAGCACATGCTCGCAGCCGGTGTAGTTGTGCCCAAGCGCCATTGCCTCGGTGACCGCGAGCGCCAGTGCGTTAGCCGCGCACTCGCTGAACGTACGTGCGCCGCCATCGGCGGAGGCCGCCGGGGCGGCGGCTGGCTGCCGGGCGAGATCACGGGCGACCTGGCCGGCCTCGATCTCCATGGCTCCGAGCACGTGCACGGCCAGGTTGCCGCCTTCGGCCAGCAGGCCGCCCAGCAAATGCTCGGTGCCCACGACTTGCGCACCGCCCGCCTGCGCCTGTTCCGCAGCAAGGCTGACAGCGGTGCGCGCCCGGACTGTGAAATGCGCCAGCCGGGCCATCACGTCCTCGGCTGTCAGGTCGCTCAGCACCGTCGCCCTGATCGCCGTCACCCGTCGCACGGCCTGCTCAAGGGCTCGTTGGCAGATCGTCGAAACTGGCACCCCCGATTCCCTGACTGCCTCGGCAAGATCGTCCGGCAGGTAAACGTTGATCTTCGGCATCACTCGCGCCTCCGCAGGGAAAAGGTCCGCCGGGGAATTAATAACCCATATATAACCCCTCTAGGGTTATGCGAGTCAAGACCGAGGGCGGCGCTCCTCCTAGCAGTGGCCGCGTTCCGCCTGACGCCGACGGCGTTCCGCCTGGTAGCGGGAGGCGTCCGGCGGAGCAGCCTTTCGCCCGAAGCGGTGGATTTACGGAGGCGGCGAGGTGACAGAGACCAGGGCCGCCTACCGGGCGCCCGGGGCGGCGAACGCGAGGCGCTGATACTTGCGCCGACCACCTGCCAGCCAGAGCGGCCCTGCCCGGACGACGCCACCGCGCTGGCCCCCGGCTGGCCGATCGCCACCGGCGTCATCCAAGGAGTATGCCGGTGGCCAAAGACCGCAAGGACCACACCGTCACCCGGGTGGGGACTGGACGGCGCCGAAGCCATCCTCAAGCTCCGCGCCCTCATCGCCAGCGGCGACTACGGGCCTTCCATCTGCGGCAAGAACACCAGCGCGTCCACCGCAGCCGCGACGAACTCGCCGCCTGATTAGCTCACTCCAAAGGAGCCGCACCCATCGAACTCATAAGACACAAAAGAGCCGCCTTCGCTGTCGTCGATAAGCTGGCCCCACGCGCGATCGCTGGTCACGTCCAGGCCGAACTCATCTTTGATCGTGGCTGCAAATGCCTCCGGTTTACCGCCTTCGTAATAGATATGCCTGCCATTTGGCCGATACTCCTCGGCTCAGGCAATTACATCTGCCAGTGGCTCGTTACCCCGAAGATGACCTACGAACTCCTGGCCAGCGTCGGTTAGGTGGTACTCGTCATTCGGGAAGATTATTCCGCCTACGGCTCCGGGAAGCTCTGGATCTGCAGTCCGCACGCTCTTCACACTGAGCATGATCGCATCGGAACCGTCTTCGGTGCATCGCATTATCCGTCCCGGGACCATGCGCTTGTGGACGGGAACGAGTGGGTGGCGATGGGCACCCTTGTCGCGTTCTACGGGATCAACGGCCGTCGGCTTACTCTCACGACGCCGCCTGCGAGTCGAATTGCACCGCAGTTGATCAAAACGGCTGCGCTCCGCTCCGCCGCATGGTGCCGCCCGCGTTCCGCTCTGGCCTGGCGGCCCCGCGGGCGCGGTCGCGCCATCCATTGCCTACGTTGCCGTCGAAGCCCAGCCCGGACCGGGACGTTCCCAGCCGATCGCGCCCGTGATTGCCCGGCTCCGAAGCGCACCTCGCACGACCGCACAAGCGTACTATTGACAACACGCAGCACCGAGTCGGCTGCAGGAGGTCACGATGAGACGGCGAGCGCATCGGCGGAACCTGGCGGTATGGAGTTCCTCTGACAGTGCCGAGGGCTCTTGGCTCACGCGTCCCCCCCGGAACAGGCGGGTCCGCAGGTCTATCCGGACCAGCGCGCTGCTTACCGTCCTAGGTTTGATGCGGTTCGCGGGCGGCGCATGGCCCCGTGGGCGGCTCGTTCTCGCCGGGGTGTTGCTCACGGCGACTGGCATGGTGCTGCGCAGCCAACCTGCTGGCGTGGTTCTTCTCCCCGGACTCCTGCTTATCTTCTCCGCCCCGCTGATTCCCGCCGTCCCTAAGGCGGACCGCAAGCGGAACTTCGAGCTCGCGCGCGAGCTGGCCGCATACTCAACCCCCGCCCAGCGGTGCGATCTTGAAGCGACTCTTGACCAGTACCCAGACGAAGAGACTTCCGAGCTGCGCGCCATCCTCGCGGAGCAAGCTCTGGCTGGCGTTTCCCCGAGGATTGCTGGCGCGGGCCGGTACTGAGCCAGCCATCGCTGCCATCCTCGAAAAATCGACCGGCCCCGGCGTTGGCAGGCTTTCCGCGAAGATCGTTCCGAGAGCAACTGCCTTTAGCTGTTCCGCTCGCTGGTGACGTGCGTTGTTGCTGGTCTGCACAGGGCTGGGGCGATTGTGCCTCCTAAGCAGTAGGTCGCGCGTTCGAGTCGCGCTCGGGGCGCTTATATCAACTAGCAGTTCAGCCCCGGTTTCCCGGCTTCTGCGGATGATCTTCAAGAGGCTTGCTTCCGGCTTCGTGCCCGTGGCGTGCCCGATTGCCTGGTGGGCTGGCCGCCCGATAGTGGGACACGGTGCTGCTTTCCTCTGGAGCCCAGAAGCTGCGTCCAATTGTGCAAAATGGCCATTATCGGAGAAGCGGCTATGTTTCCGGCTGGCTTATCAGCTGACATTGGGCATACCTGGGTGGGTTAGGCGGACGTCGGTGATGTTCGCCAAGACCCAGCGCTCGCCGAGCGCGCGGGCGACAGCAATGCGGTGGCGCCCGTCGAGCACGTAGTACTGGCCGTCGCATCGGTACAGGTCCACAGGGTCCATTCCGCGGCCGGACAGGATGTCGGCGGCTATCCGCTCAAAGCGCGTTCGAGGTACCTCTGAGGTAGGCCGGAAATGACGGTCGAAGCAACTGATGGGCTCGACCGTTCCGACGATCTGGCCGATCGGCACCAGCGCCTCGGCAGTCGTCCCGAGGTGGCCTACGCGCTCATTGCCCAGCCGCCGCGCGCCCGGCCCTGGCGCGCCCGTCAGGATTGTCACCTCACCCAGCACTGGCAAGCGGTTCCGGCTGGACGGATGGCCGTGCAGCCACCCGGCCAGCTTGGCCAAGCTGGCCCGCCGCCGGGCGCGGTCAAAATCATCCCGGGCGTCTTGATGAGCCAATCCGGTGCGCATGGTTAGGACCCCTGCCATCACCCAATCAGGCGAGCATCGTCGCGGGCAAGTCCAAAGGTCCGAAGACGGTCGGCGAGACGACCTCACGCATCCAGCGGTTGATCAGAGCTGATCTAGAACGGCCGCCTACTCACTCTCATCAACGACGCCGCCTACGAGTTGATCGTGCAGGTAGCCGCCGGGGAACTCGATTCAGTCGATGGTAGTAGCTAGCTGATGCTGGCCGCCAGTTCCTGATAGGCGGGAACGAGATCGTCCCATCGCGCCTTGGTGTCCCCGCGCGAGCGCCCGGCGAGATAGGTGGCGAGATTCTCGGCATGGATCTGCCACCCGACCCCGTAAAAGGCGATCGCGTCCAGTGGCATGCCCCGGACCTCGATGACCAGGATGGTCTGGTCGCCCTCGGCGGTCAGCGTGGCGTCAAGGGCCTCGTCGTACGGCGGTACCCCCTTCCCGCGCCGGTAGGATTCCTCTGTTTCCCTGGTCGCCACCTGCAGTCGCCGCGGAGGCTCGCACGCTTCCACACGCCCGGTGGCGTCCGCGTCGGCATCGTTCACGTGCAGGCGGAACTGCCCGCCGAGGTGGAGGTCGCCTTCTACCTGGCCGTACCAGGAGGCCAGGCGGCCGGGGTCGGTCAGTGCCGACCACAGATCGTCGATACCGGTGCCGTAGCGGTCTTCGATGCGCACGACACCTTTGCCGCCTGCCGATCGCAGGCTGCCCAGGATGCGGGGACCCGGACGCAGGTTGTTCGTCATCTGGTGCTCCTTCGTTCGCGTTCCCAGGGCTATTTTGGTGTGCCAGGGTGTCCGCTACCGCCGCCTGGTTGATGTCGTTCCGTGGCTTGGACGGCCCGGCGGCCCGTAACTCATCGGCCGGCCCTGACGAGGTGGCAGACCCGTACTGATCAGCAGACCAGCCTGAACGTGTTCCGCGACATGTCGGTGTCGTAATGAGCGTTCAGGAAAACACTCCTGTCCTCAATGCCATGTAGAAGAGCCTGATTGCGCAGAGGGTGTCGTGTGCTTGGGTCGGGCAGCTCCGCGGGTTCTGCTGACGGAGCGTGATCGTGAAGCCGGACTCAGGATCCGATGGTTGCGCTTGCTGCCGCTGCGCGGTCTGTCGCTGAGTCGGTCAGCGGCAGGGGGCTTCCTGTCGTTACCCAGGGTGGGCCTGGACACGTGGCTGTGCGCTGCGGGCGTCTGGCCACGCGTGCCGCAGGGTCTGTTCTGCCCAGTCATCGGGTATGTCGGAGGTGGCGATATACCGTGCGTAGAACGAGCCGATCAGCATGCTGGCGAGGACGTCCGGGTCTGCTGAGTCCGGCAGTTCCCCGGAGCTGATGCCCTCGGCCACGGCCCGGCGCAGCGCTGCCCGGCGCGGCTCGACCAGGCGGTGGCGGAAGGCGGCGAGCAGTTCCGGATGACGGTGCTCTTCGGCCAGCAGAGTGCCGGCCACCGCCATGGAGTTCGCGCGCAGCAGGTTGGCGCGGAAGTTCCGCAGAACCGCGAGGGCGCGGCTGCGGGGCGGCCCTGACTCGGCGGGCATGCTCTCGACCCGCAGCGAGTCGATGACCGCGACGGCCACGCTGGCCTTGCCGCGGAACCTGCGGCGCACGGCAGGGACTGTGGTGCCGGCGGCGGCGGCTACTGACTCCAGGGACATCCCGGCGTAGCCGGCCTCGCGAAGCTGCTGCTCGGCCGCTGCCAGGATCGCCCGGTCCAGCTCCGGGTCTCTCGGCCGCCCCGCAGGGCGGGTGGCGGCAGGTCTCACTTCGCATCCTCCTGGCGATTATTATATTCTGGTGTCCTATCGGAACGTAAATAATATCCTAGGAGGGTTCCCGTGACTGCCAGCCCGATCCCCCCGACCGCAGTCGTCCGCGTCTCACGCGGCAACTTCGATCCCGCCCGGTTCCCGGAGGTCCATGAGATGACCGTCGCGACCGGCCGCTACCTGATTCCGGCTATCAAGAAACTGCCCGGCCTGATCAGCTACCACGCGGGCGCCTCGCCCGATGGTTCCATGGTCCATGTCAGCATCTGGGAGTCCGACGAGTACGCAGACCAGATGAGCCGGCTCAAGGAGATGATCGTGGATGCCCGGCAGGACGCCGAGAAGGTCGGCGTCACCTTCATCCCCATCGTCAATTACCCGATCGACTGGACCATCTGACCGCTCGCCCAGGGCACCTGCGGCGGAATGCCTCGATGGGCGCCGATCCTCTGGCTGGTAATGCCTGATGGCGCCCGGCAAGTCCGCGGTGCTCGGCTTTCCCTGCGGCAAGTCGAGCGCTGGTCACAATCTGCAGCTGCGGCTGTCTTGCGTGCGATAGGGGTGGTCGTGCCACATCCGTACGAGAACGGGCGCCGAATCAGTGGCTCTGACGGCCACGAGGCTCCAATCGTCCCCGATGCCAGCTCCACTTGAGCCTTGACGGTTCGGCCTCAGTTGATCCTTTCAACGCCCCTGAAGTTAGGTGAATTTGTCAGTGTCCCTGGGCGCGGACGGCGGTGTCGGCCGTAGATAAATCCGTAGGATCCCGCCGAGGCGCCGCGTAGCATGACTGCCCGTCGGCGTACCGCCGACCTCGCGTGAGGTGAGAGCGGCACTATGACCGGACCAGTGGCAGGCGGTGCCGCCGAGTTCGAGGTCAGGCTCGCCTCGTTCGTGAGGGACAACCGCCTGTACGGGGCCGC
Organism: uncultured Actinomycetes bacterium; assembly: GCA_963837335.1. Taxonomy (GTDB): domain Bacteria; phylum Actinomycetota; class Actinomycetes; order Streptosporangiales; family Streptosporangiaceae; genus RYN-230. The sequence continues at coordinate 56,187 of CAWINS010000082.1, forward strand.
CGCGGGCGTCGTGCACAGCGGCGAGCTGGCCTGGGCTGGCGGGGTCGGGTTCGCTGACATCACGGCGAGGCGGCCGTCGCAGCCGGACACGCTGTACCGGATCGCGTCCATCACCAAGACGTTCACCGGCACCGCGATCATGCAGCTGCGGGACGCGGGGAAGCTGGACCTGGACGACCCGGCCGTGGACTGGCTGCCCGAGCTCAAGGCCAGCGGCAGCCCGAAGACGATCGTGCGGGTCACGATCCGGCGGCTGCTCTCGCACGAGTCCGGGCTGATCGGCGATCCGCCCGGCACCGACTGGACGCTGCCGGTCCCGGTCTACGAAGGCCTGGCCGAGCGCAGCCTGGCGCGCGCGGCCGAGATCGTCACCGCAGTTCCGCCTAACACCCAGCAGAAGTACTCCAACCTGGGCTACCAGCTGCTCGGCGAGATCGTGCGCCGGGCCAGCGGCACAGACTACCCCGCATACCTACGTGCGCACGTGCTGACGCCGCTCGGCATGACGGTGACGGCATTCGAGCCGCTCGAGCCCGCGCTCGCCGCTCGTTGCGCGACTGGCTATGACGGCCGCGCGTTCAGCGACGAGCTCGCTGTCGCGGCGGCTGTACCGCTGATCTGGGCCGAGGGTGGCCTCTGGTCAGACGTCCGGGACCTGGCCCGGTGGCTCTCCTTCCAGCTGGGGCCCTATGCCGACCCGCCGGCCCGCTCGCCTGTGCTGGCCGCGGCCACGCTGCGGGAGATGCACAAGCCCCGGTACCTGGGTGACGATGGGTGGAAGGAGGCATTCGGCATCTCCTGGTATGCCATCCGCAAGGACGACGTCACCTGGATCCAGCACGCCGGCGCCCTGAATGGCTTTATCGCCAGTGCGTGCTTCGACCGCGAGCATGGCGTCGGCGCCGTCGTGCTGCTGAACGGGGCCGCGGATGCGCAGGACCTCGCGATGGACCTGGCCGGTATCGCCCGCCGGCTGGTGCAGGCCAGTCCGCCCGCCGTGCGGCTGCCCGTACCGGCACCCGAGCAGTACCAGTCTCTGCTCGGCCTGTATGCCACGGCCGACATGACAATGCTGGTGCGGCTGGAGTGGCGGGACGGGAAGCTAGCCTTCGTCGAGCCGGGCAGCACCGACGAGCTAACCGAGATCGAGCCCGCAGGAACTCCGGACACCTTCACCGCCGCTGCGGGCAACCGCAACTCGGGCGAGACGGTGCGGTTCCGGCGACTGGCCAGCGGCCGGGTGGAGTCGGTGTTCGTCGGGAGCGCCACCCTTCTGCGGCTGGACCCGGTACCCAAGGACGGCGCCGTCGTCGCGGACTAGGCACGCTCGCGGTATCTCACGGTCGCTCGCGTGTACCCTGGTCATGCCTGCAGACCTGCGATCGGGCAGGCCCGGGCGAGCACCCCAAGACACAGGCGAGCACCCGAGGCATTCACCCGGTCACGAAGTACGGCTGCCCTATTAGGGAGAGGGAGTAGCGGAACGCTAGTGACCGCCAGGTATGCGACGGGCCTCTGCGTCTGCGCGAGCCGCCCGCGCTCCTGAATCGATGTCATGGCCTGAGAGACGACGCCGACGCCGGTTCAGGTCATATGCACCTGCTAGAACGAAAAGGGCAACGACCGGGATCAGGATATACAGCAGGACGGGCATTAGGGCCCTCCTCCCCTGGGTTCACTCAGTGTACGCCCATAAAAAGGAAATATTACTTAAGCCTCGTCACACTTGGACTACCGCCAGCTGACAACAACATCCACGGTCAACAATTGCCATGCAGGAGCCCAGCTCAGCCGCCCCCCGACCCGCCCTGACCCGTTGGGCGCGATCGCCCCGCCTCGGAGGCACGTTTCGCCTGACGTGCCGCTGATGTTTGCCGTGTCTGATCACGGACGAGGCGGCGCTCACGCCAACGGCTAACCCACCGGGCGATCCTAGATTTCACGACTCCACCTCTTCTGACTTCCCAGACGAACATGCCAATTCGGAGCCTGGCCACCCCCGTCAGGCCGCCCCCGACTCCGCGATGTCCGCCTACGGACAGACCTGTGTAGCAGCGTACGCCTCACAAAACAGCGCTGATAGTGGCCGCTGCATATGAAGTGGACGTCATGGCCCGCACGCTCGGATTCGTAATCCGACTTGATGTTGAGCATCACAATCATGATGAGTACGTCCCGCCCACTTCGCTGCACGTTTGTCTTGGCCGCGGCTGCAGCCCAGGCACCTACGAGGAGAACGGCGTCCTTGGACACCGGCAGATCAGGCAAACGGTCACGAGACGGCGCGTGCCCGTGGTGTGCCCGATCGGACGGTGATTAGTGGTGAAACACAGGCACGCCACGGGAGACGGAGCCACTGGTCACTCCCATCGGATTGGAGTCTCAAGCATGGGCGCGGGGCCGGCAGGTAGTCGTGTACGCGCGAGAGACCCTGGGGCCTCGCGCTCCTGGCCTGAGCAAGACCGTTTGGACAGCAACTGCCTATGGCCGTTTCGCTCGCTGGTGACGTGCGTTGTTGCTGGTTTGCGCAGCGCTGGTTGTGCCTCCTAAGCAGTAGGTCGCGCGTTCGAGTCGCGCTCGGGGCGCCCACCAGAATCACCAGGTCAGAGATTATTTCCCGGCTCTCGCAGGTGATCATCGTGAGACCCGTTTCCGGTCTCGTGCCCAATTGAGCGTCACGTAATTCCCACCCTCGCGGTCACGTTTCCCATGGGGGCAGTGGTTGTGAACGGCGGCTCGGGCGGACCTGGAGCCGGTCTAACCGTGCAGCCAGATCCGCAGCGGACCGACCGGCTCGAAGCCATGGCGGACGGCGGCCGCCAGGTCATCACCGTATTCGTAGCCGACCACCGGCAGCGCGGGGAACAGCCAGTGCACCGCTTCCAGTACGACCGGCCAGGCCGCGTCAGGGCCATCGTCCAGCGCGAAGACATTGGAGATTCCGACCACCTGGTCACTGCGGCTCGCCACCGCTCCGGCGACTACCCGGCCGCCAGCGGATTGTCCGGCGAGCACGAAGGTGGCCGGGTCGTCGAGCAGTTCGGACCGGAAGAGATCCGCATTGCCGTCCCCGTTGTCCCAGGCGAGCGCCCAGGCATGCAGCGTGCCCGGGTCTCCCGCCACCTGCCAATCAAGGTCCGACGCGATGACGGGCGCACTCGCCGGGCGGTGGATCCACTGCGCCTCGAACAGCACCTGGAAGCCAGCCTCCGTCAGGTCGAGGTCGGCGAAGCTGTCCTTGACGGAGGCACCGGGCGCGCTGGTGTCGATCTGGGCCGCCAGCGCGGCCGGGTCGGCACCTGGCACAAGCGTCACCGCGTCAGGGTAATAGAGCGGCGTGCGGGCCGGGGCAGCCCAGGCGTGGGTCCCGAACTCGCCAGCCAAACCATGCGACCGGCTCATTGCCGCGCACCACTCGGCGTTGTTGCGAGCGGCAGCCCGGATCAGGAGCAGCTGCTTCGGCATCGTCATGAGGGTGAATCGTGACCGGTCCTGGCCCGTCCCGTCGAGCGGTTTTGCGCTGCTCGCTAGACCGACGACGGGTCACGTGTCCGTCCTCCTCGCTACTCGACGGTTTCGGCCGAGTCCGCCGAGTCAAGGGTCGGCAGCTATGAGGAGGATGGGAGAGATACTGGAACCCGCAGGCCAGCGCCGGTCCCTGTAAACGGATCTGTCCGGGATGATGAGCGGCGCGGGTGTCCGCTGGGAAGTGCACTCAAGATCAACCACCAGCTCAGGCCGTGCCCGTGGCGCGCCCGATCGGGCGGGAAATCGCGGGGATTCACGGTCGTCCGCGGATACACCGACAGGCTTGCTGACCTGGCGCCTGGCAGGCCTGGCCCGCACTGCTGACGACCTCCTAAGTATTAGGCCGCGTTCGAGGCGCCCAGCTTCCGTGCAGGTCAGGCCCGGTTTCTCGTCAGGGTTAAATCGGGGTTTTCCCCTATGGCCAGGGGCTGGCTCGCGCCGTCAGACTGGCTCATGCAGCTAGGCAAATGACGAAGCGGCACCAACCGCCAGGTACTCATCGCACCGACGCTGCGCCTAGCCCTGAAACGGACAGGCTATCTGTCCCGGATATCGGAAGTGATCTGCAGAGAAAGCCGGCACAGCCATGCATGAAGACAACGAGGGCCGCCTTGACGCGGCCGAGCAGCTCGCCGAACACAATCCCCATAGCGCCGCCGAAGCCTTCTCAGCCTTGGCCTGCGACCAAGAAGCTGGCGACGAGGTGCGCCTGTCCGCCGCCGAGCAGCTCGCCGCCGTCGACCCCCAGGCCGCCGTCACAGCCCTCTCCGCTATCGCTCGCGACGGGGAGGTTGGTGATGAGGTGCGCCTGTCCGCTGCCGAGCAGCTCGCGGCGGTTGACCCGCGCGCTGCCGCCCCGGCCTGCCTGGCCATCGCCTGCGACGGGGAGGTCGGTGATGAGGTGCGCCTGTCCGCTGCCGAGCAGCTCGCGGCGGTTGACCCGCGCGCTGCCGCCCCGGCCTGCCTGGCCATCGCCCGAGACGGGGAGGTCGGTGACGAGGTGCGCCTATCCGCTGCGGAGCTCGCGGCCCTCGACCCCAGCGCTTGAACCCGCAGTTAACGGCCGGACGCCAGCCAAGCTGGAGCGGCAGATTTCATGCCCGGCTGTAGCTCGGTGCCTTGCGCCGCAGCATGTCGCGGCTAACAACGAATGTCCGCTTTCCGGAGGCGATCGACAAGGGCCTGGCTTCCGCCCGGCGCTACATGGAGGATCAGGACGGGATGCGCGCGATCGTCGCAGCGGTGGCGGCGCTCGTCTTAGATCCCTACCCTCCGGAGGTTTTTCACCAGAGTGACTATCACCGTCTGCGCGCGGGCCGGTTCAGGGTTATTTATGTAGTCGAGGATGACCTGATCACCGTCGATCGTGTCGAGCGGGTTGGATGGTATGGCGGGACTTCGGCAGCGCCTATGAAGGCTTTCCAGTACCTACCATTGCCGCCATTTATCCGTGATTTCCCAGCGTCCTATGTTGTTTCGTGCTGCTAGCGCCCCGGCATCTATTCCAGACTCGGAGAGCGACGCGTCAATGTAGTCGCACAACTCTTCGCGCTCGTCGGTCTCGTAGCCTGCGCCGCCATGCTGGGCATTGATTTGGTTCAAGGCAAGTATGAGGCGTTTGACGGTGTCAAAGACGTCCTCGTCCGGGGGCGACGTATGGTTGCGCAGGTTGTCCTCGAATCCCGTGAGGGCTGCGTCCGTGCTGTTCAGCAGCGACTCAGGCCAGAGCTTGGCCGCGCACATCTGATCCGGTGCCAGCGCACCCTGCGTCAGTTGGGCGGCCTCCTCCTCGACTCGCCTTCGCCACGCATCGCTGGGTCGCCTCGCCATGCGCGCATCGTAGGCTCACCTGCCGACATGAGCGTGCGAGGTCGCCCGGGGGAAGATCGTTTAGACAGCAACGGCCTGTGGCGGTTTCGCTCGCGGACTTCGCGCGGCCCTTCGTCTGGATGGCTAGGCTCGCTGGGTCATCGGGCGAGCCGGCTCAACTGCCGGTGCACTGCGGACTGGTGCGCACCAGGCCGATCGCGACACTGGTAATGGGCCGCTGGACCGGGGGGTTGATCGCCACGCCCACGCCGTCCGGCAGGGCCGAGGTGTGAATGACCATGACCGGGAAGCGCCCCGCATGCCGGTCCGTGAAGACCCGGTTTATCAGGGGCAGACGGGCAGGGTACCGCTGGCACGAGCGGGGCATTTCGCCGAAGAAGGTGACGTTAGCCGGGACGCCATCCTCGCGGAGTGTGCGCTGCAGGCCGGCCGGGTCACGCAGGTCGCGGATGGTGACCGAGACGGTGCCGTCAGCGTGCCTGGCTACCGTCCAGGCCGCAAGCTGCACGCTGGGCTGGTGGCTGGCCTGGTGCTGGCTGGCTGAGAGCAGTGCCGTCACGGCCACGGCCGCTCCGGCTACCACGACCAGCGCTGCAGCCAGGCCGGGGATCCGCCGCCGCGCTCGCACCGCACGGCTGCGGCTCACAATCTGCTCGGTGGGGACATGCATATGCACGCCGGTGACGGACTCCTTCACCGCTGTGATGACTTGGTCGTCGTTCATCTTGGAGTCTCCTGCCGTCGTTCCGGCGTTAGGTCGTGGCGTAGGGCGGCCATGGCGCGGCTCATATGAGCCATGACGGTGTTCGGCGAGATGCCCAGTACCTCTGCAGTGCGTGCGGTATCCAGGTCAAGTACGAGCCGCAAGGCGACCACCTGCCGTTGCCGGGCAGGAAGCTGCATCAGGGCCGCCATGATCCGCGGATCCATGGGGCTGTCTGCGGCTTCCTCGCTCGCAGGCAGGTCGGCGACCAGGCCGGGGTCGGGTACTGATACCTCCCGGCGATAGCGCCGCCACCGGGAGACGTTTGCGTTCAGGGCGGTGCGGACCACCCACGCCGCCGGGGCTGGATGACTGCTGACCTTGCGCCATGAGGCACAGGCCCGGGCAAAGGCCTCAGCCACCAGGTCCTGTGCCTTGTCCTGGTCGCCGACGCTGATCAGCACGGTGCGCAGGCACTCATCCTTGGACCTCCGGTAGAACTCCCCGAAGTCCATCCGTTCTGTTCCCACACTTCTCCAACGCATGAGCGGCACCTACGGGATTACCCCGTGCCCGCGGCGTCCCCGATGCAAGATCGTTTGGACAGCAACTGCCGTTAGCGGTGGCGACCTCAAGATCCTTAAGGCACCTCGGCGGCAGTATTAGCCGATAGCGGTGCCGAACAGGTGCCCGATACCGTAGGTGAAGGCCAGGCCGAGTGCCCCGCCGATGATTACCCGCAGGACGGCGCGGCGGATGTTGCTCCCGCCCAGGCGGGCGCTGAGGGCGCCAGTCAAGCCGAGAGCGATCAGGACGGCGGCGAAGGTCACCGGGACCCGCAGGCTGGCTGGAGGCAGCAGGATGGCCAGCATCGGCAGCAGGGCGCCGGACGTAAACGACAGCGCCGAAGCGCTGGCGGCCTGGACCGGGCTGGGGATGTCAGCGGGGTCGATGTGCAGTTCGGCGTCCAGATGGGCGGACAGCGCGCCGCGTGCGGTCAGTTCGTTGGCCACGGTGCGGGCGGTTGCCGCAGAAAGGCCTTTGGCTTCGTATAGGGCGGTCAGTTCGGTTAGTTCAGCGTCCGGGTCGTCAGCGAGTTCACGTTTCTCCTGCTTGATCTCCGCCCGCTCGCTGTCGCGCTGGCTCGAGACCGATACGTACTCACCCAGCGCCATCGATACGGCCCCGGCGACCAGCCCGGCCAGCCCGGCGGTGAAGATAGGGCCGCGGTCTGTAGTGGCCCCTGCCACTCCGATGACGATGCCGGCCACCGAGACGATCCCGTCGTTGGCGCCAAGCACTGCGGCCCGCAGCCAGTTCAGCCGTCCTGCGGTGCCGCCAGAATGCGGCTCCCGAGGGTGAGTCGCCCGCCCGCTCGCGGCGGCCTCCACCTGGGCGGCTGAGGGCATGACCTCGTCAGCACTCATGCCTCCACAAGTACTGCAACGTCAGCCGACGCGCCAGGTGTCGTGGCGGTGCTATGCAAACGTCCAGGGTGAATTCTTGGTCACTCCCGTCGGATCGGAATCTGAACCTCAGCGCTATGATCGCGAGCATGCCAGTCGCGGCTCGCAATCCGGTTCGCGATCGAATCCGCCGGCCGGATCGGCCGTCGGTGACCGGGGGTAGCCTGCCGTCGTGAGCGTGATCGGCTGGCTGCTCGAAGGTGACCCCGCGATCCGCTGGCAGGTGCTGCGGGATCTCACGAACGGGTCGGCTGATGACGTGGCAGCCGAACGGGCCCGGGTTGAGCACGATGGCTGGGGGGCGCGCCTCCTCGCGCTGGAGGATCCCGACGGGCTCTGGGCCGGCGGCGCTTGCTTCCCGGCGTCCTGGACTGGCGGTGAACCGGGGCAGCCCTGGACGGCCACGATGCATACGCTGCAGACCCTGCAGCTCCTCGGGCTTGACCCGGCGTCGGAGTCCTCGCGCCATGTGATCGGGCTCGTTGCGGAGAACGGTCGCTGGGAGCACGCCGGGCAGCGGTTTTTCGACGGGGAGGTCGAGCCCTGCATTAACGGCAGGACGATCGAGGCTGGTGCGTACTTCGGGGTGGATGTTGGAGTGATCGTTGAGCGGATCCTCGCTGAGCGGCTCACAGACGGCGGCTGGAACTGTGAGATCCAGAACGGATCGGTGCGGTCCTCCTTCGACACGACGATCAACGTGCTCGACGGCCTGCTCGAGTTCGAGCGCGCGACCGGCGGCTCCGACGAGGTGCGCGAGGCCCGCCGGAACGGTGAGGAATACCTGCTCGAGCGCGCCCTGTTCCGCCGCAAGACCACGGGGACCGTCGTCCAGCCGGCGTACCTCGAGTTCGTATTTCCGTACTACTGGCACTACGACGTGCTGCGTGCGCTCGACTACTTCCGGCGGTCGGGTGCGGATCCGGATCCCCGGACGGCGGAGGCGGTAGCGGTCGTGCGGTCCAAGTGCCAGCCCGACGGCCGGTGGCTGCTCGACCGCATCCATCCGGGTCGCGTCCACTTCGATCTTGAGGGCGGCGTGGGCACGCCGAGCCGCTGGAACACCCTCCGCGCGCTCAGGGTGTTGAAGTGGTGGGATGGAATCGCCTGACGACCGAACGCTGGGGGGCAGCGGAGGGCGTTCAGGAGCATCTGGTGGACGGGGTGGACTCGAAAGTGTCTGGGCTGGAACGATGCGAAACGCTGCGCCGACTGGGTGGAAGTGAGCGGACGAGATGACCAAGCGCCTCAGACAACAGCTCGCCATGACCATCATCATGTGGGGAGCGTTAGTTCTGTTCGGTTTGCCCGGTCTTGCGCTGACCTGGCTCAACGATTCGCGGCGGCTCCCCCTGGCCCTCGGCGGCGACATCGCCGGAATCGCCGTCGCAACGGTCACCACCGTCCTGATTCACCGCCGGTGCCGGTCAGGTCTGCCGAGACCGGAGCCGACCGAGGGTGAAGCGACTGGCCTCAGCTAGGTGGGACTCCACGTCTCTGACGATTTCGAAAGCCGGCGTTCCGGGAAAGACGTGCCTGGCCACCGCAGTGACGATCATGGAGTCGTGACTCAGCCGCACCCCCTCCCGGCGGCCACGAGACAGTACGGGCAGATAGCGTTGCTGCTCCGCCACCGTGACCGCCCGCTCGTGGTGTTCGAACTCGCGCCAGGGGCGGGTCAACGGTCAGGCCGACCGGACGGAGACCAGTGCCGTCCGGCACCGGGGGACCGTGACGAACTGCATGTCACCAGAGTGCGAGCCCCACAGTTCACTGCCGAGAGCGTCACAGCGATGCAGCACTGTGGCCTATCGGCGCCGGCGTCGCGGGCGGGACGGTTTGCCCGCATCTTTACTATGAATTCACTCGGCATTTCTTGACGGTTGTCTCAGCCCAGCAAGATTGTTGAAATTTAGGCGAAGGCGCCGCTCCGGACCCCGGCGGTATCCGAACTACCAGCCCGGGAGAGCCTATGACGCCCGCAGTGCCCCGTATCGCCACCAGCACGCCGCTACCTGAACGTACGAATCCCGTCAACGCACCGGACAGCCCGCATGACTCCCGTGATCCGTGGCTGCGGCCTGGTAGTCCAGGTTTCCGTGCCTCCCCGCAGGCTGGCCAACCTGGTCATGGCTGCACTGCGGTGCTGCGCAGCCAGCCGGTCCTGATGGTTGACGACCGGGTGGTAGGCGGCGCGTTTGAGCTCATCTGCTGCGAGTGTGGCGACAACCCCCACCTGGACTACTCCGAGGTTTCGCCTCGCCTGCAGCAGATACGCGGTCCGTACACGATCGACGCGGGCCTGGCCGCCTACGAGCGTCACCTCGGACTGACCACGTGTGACTGCCCGGGATGAGTGTCGGCAGATCATCGACTGGGGCTCATTGCCGGCGTCAGAGTTCGTGCCCCATCGCTTCGAAAGCGGCAAGAAGGTTGACAAAATCCCGAAAGCGCTGGATTTCGCCACCGGCCACAGTCAGCACAACGAGATTCGGGAGGATAAACGGGCCGGTGGTGGAACTGGTTCCGTGGACATCTTGCTGCACAATGACGGTACCCGGGTCGTTCGTCGTGTAAGCGGAGACGGTCTGATAACGCTCGTACTTGAGGGGGCCTTCCCAGCTGGCAACGACGAACGCCATGATGGCGGCCCTGCCGACGAGACGTGACGGTACACCTGGCCTGGTGAACGGGAACTCGTGCACCGCGTTCACGGCATACAGATGCTCCATCTCGCTTGCTGACTGTGCTATCGCGGCCGCACGAACTCGTTCCAATACTTGTCCGGCCTCGCCAAGTAGCAGCAGTTCTTCCGGCATTCTTTTCCCTTCTGCTCCCAGAAAGCTCGTGCGCATCTGCTCCCAGAAAGCTCCTGCGCACTTGCCGGGCCGTGGCGCATGCGCGCGATCTCCTGGCGGCTGGCGGATCGGTCACGATGAGCGGCGCGGGCCACTAAGCGGTGCGCCGCCCCGGTTATGGTCAGCAGTATACGGTGCGCCGCCCCGGTTATGCTAGTGACGAGATGTCCAGCCAACCGCCTGAGCGCGCTCCAGCGAAGTCGCCTGCAGCCCCCGGGGGTGACCGGGAGCTGCGAGCTGACGCGCGCCGCAATCGCGAGCGGGTACTGCGGACCGCGCAGCAGCTGTTTGCGGCGGAGGGTCTTAGCGTCTCGCTCGACGAGATAGCCCGCCGCGCGGGCGTTGGCCCCGGCACCGTCCACCGGCACTTCCCGGCCAAGGAAGCGCTGTATCTCGCCGTCGCGATCGATCAGCTGGAGCAGCTGGTGGCGGAGGCAGAGGTGCTCGGCGCCACCGGCGATCCCGCAGCCCTGTTCACGCTGCTCTCCCGGATGATGGCCACGGGTGCCGAGAACGTGGCGGTCAAAAGCGCGCTCGCGGCCGACGAGCTGGACTTGCGCATCGCCGCCCCGGGCGTCGCGGCCGACCTCACGCGCCATGTCGCGGACCTCCTCAACCGCGCGCAGGCCGCCGGTGCCGCGCGCCACGACCTCACCGCCGAAGAGGTGATGGCGCTTGTGGCCGGGACCTTCGCCGCGATCTGCCACGCTGGCGCGGAGAACAGCCGCAAACGCTCAGCCCACATCGCCCAGCTCATCCTCGACGGGATACGACCCCAGCCCCGGTAGGAACCCCGGGCCGGAACGCCGGGACCCGACGGCCAGCCTTGAGCCGGCCCTGCCGCTACGCGCTTGGGTGCCCGGTCAGGAACAGGTTCTAGACCGCTTCCATGCCGAACCGGGCCATCAAGGCCCGTTCCTCATCGGGGGTCGGCGGCTCGGAGCGGTTCCACAGCTCATGCAGGCCGGCGAAGTACGCGTCCATCGCGGGAGCGTGGATCACCAGCAGCCGTGCCTCTTCGTCCCCGGCGTTGCCGAAGGTATGGGCGGTCCCGCGAGGAACCAGCACGAACCCTTCGGGTCCAACGGTAAGTTCCTCGCCCTCGACGATCACAGACACCAGGCCGTCAAGCACGAAATACGCTTCTGAGCAGTTCGTGTGACGGTGCGGCGGCGGCCGGCGGCCGCCTGGGGGCAGGGTGCGCTCCATCAGGGACAGATCGCCGTCGTCCTGCTCAGCCAGGGCCTTGAAGAACATCACGCTGCCGCGAGCGGTGTACCGCTTCTGTCCCTCACCAGGTCCGATAAGACCAGCACTCATCCGCCGACCTCCTCGGGTGCCATGCTAGGCCGGCGCTGACGGCGGTGGGGCAATCCCCGGACCGGGCGGCGGCCGCCGCCCGGACCGTGCGGCTGCCTCAGTACCCGGGGGGCTGGTTGAAGACGACGACCAGGCTGACGATCTTGCCGTCGCGGACGCTGAAGTAGTTCGACAGGATGAGCTCGTCGGGCAGGTTCGTCTTGTCGAAATCGCCGGTGTACGACCCGCGCACGATCGTGTCGCCGTGGTGGTCGAGCACCTCACGGACCTCGATCTGGACCTTGTCGCCGACCATTTCCTTCTCCACCCAGCGGCGGATCGCGCCGGTGCCGGTGAACTCACGGCGGGCGTCGTTGACGTACGCGTCGTCGGCGAAGGTGGCCATGATGGCGTCGGTGTCCAGGGCGTTGACCCCGGCCACGTGGGCGGCGACGACCCCGGTCAGCTCGGTAGCGTGCATGGTGTTTTCCTCCTTCGGTGCCCGGCCCTCCTGGCCGGACATCAACCACCCTCACGGCTGCCGCAGGGGGATGGTCAACACCGCAAACGGGGCGTGACTCTCCCCCCGGGGGAGGATGCAGACTCGGGTCATGCAGAACTGCCTGGCGATCGGGGACTTCGCCCGCGCGACCCATATGAGCGTGAAGACGCTGCGCTACTACCACCGGGTCGGCCTGCTGGAGCCCGCCGATGTGGATCCGGACACGGGCTACCGCCGGTACACCACCGACCAGATACCGTCCGCGCAGATCATCCGGCGCTTCCGGGATCTGGACATGCCGGTCGAAGAGGTCAAGCAGGTGCTGGCCGCGCCGGATATCGAGACGCGCAACGAGCTCATCGCCGCCCATCTGAGCCGGCTGGAAGAAGGGCTGACCCGCACCCAGGACGCGGTCTCCTCACTGCGCGATCTGCTGGCCCGCCCGTCGCCGCCCGAACTGGCCGACATCGGCCGCCTGCGGGTGGACGCCACCCCGGCCGCCGCGATCAGCGAGCCGCTGGACATCGACGACGCGGGGCCGTGGTACCAGGGCGCGCTCGGCGAGCTCTACGCCACGATCGGCGCCCAGGACCAGAACCCCGATGGCCCGAGCGGCGGCATCTACGCGACCGAGCTGTTCTCCCACGGACTGGGCCAGGCCACGATCTTCGTGCCCTGCACCGGGCCGCTGCGGCCCATGGGCCGGGTGACGTCGCTGGTCGTGCCGCCCGGGGAGTTCGCCACCGTCATCCACCCCGGCCCGGACAGCGGCATCGACCGCTCCTACGGTGCGCTGGCCACCTACGTCACCCAGCATGCGCTGGCTGTTGACGGGCCGATCCGCGAGTACTACCTCACCGGCCGGCACGACACCCCGGACACCGCGCAGTGGCGCACGCAGATCTGCTGGCCGGTCTTCCACACCGGACCCGAGCCCGACGATTCCTAACGCCTCACTCCGGTCCGGGCCTGGCCCCGGTGAGCGCGGCGATCAGCCGGGCGACGGCACCGGTGAACGCGTGCGCGGGCGGGGTGGCGTACCCGATGACCAGCGCCGGCCGATGCGGGCCGGACGCGGCGCTGTAGTGCCGCAGCCCGTCGAGGGCCAGGCCGTGCCGGACCGCGGCCCGGGCGATGATCTCGTCCTCGTCCTGGCCGGGTGGCAGTTCCAGCAGTGCATGCAGCCCGGCGGCGATTCCGGTCAGCCGCGCCTGCGGGACGTGGCGGCGCACCGCCGTGACGAGATGGTCCCGGCGGCGCCGGTAGGCCAGCCGCGAGCGGCGCACCTGCCGGTCGTAGGCCCCGGAAGTCAGGAACTCGGCCAGCGTGAGCTGGTCGAAGCTGCTGCAATGCCGGTCGGTGAGGGCCTTGGCCGCCGTCACCTCGGCCACGAGGTGCCCGGGAACGACGAGCCAGCCGAGCCGCAGGCCGGGCGCGAGGCTCTTGCTGGCTGTCCCGGCGTAGATGACGTGCTCCGGGGCGAGAGCCTGCATGGCCCCGACCGGCTGGCGGTCGTAGCGGAATTCCCCGTCGTAGTCGTCCTCGATCAGGAGCCCGCCGGTCCGCGCGGCCCACTCGATGGCCCGGGTCCGCCGTCCGGGCGCCAGCACGCTGCCCAGCGGGAACTGGTGGGCGGGAGTCAGCAGCGCAGCCTCCGCGTCGCCGAGCCCGTCGAGGACGGCGCCGCTCCCGTCCACCGGCAGCGTGCGGGTGCGCAGCCGGTGGGCGGCCGCGATGCCGCGGAGGTCTGGCAGGCCGTACGCCTCCAGGGCCAGGGTCGCGGCGCCCCGGCCGCGCAGCGCCTGGCAGATCAGGCCGAGACCCTGGGTGAACCCCGAGCAGACCACGATCCGGTCCGGGCGCACCCGCACGCCGCGCGCCCGGGACAGGTAGTCCGCCAGGGCCTGATGCAGTTCGGGCCGGCCGCGGGCGTCCTGGCCGCCGCCGAACGCCTCGGCCGGGGCGCTGTTCAGCGCCCGCCGCGCCGCCGCGAGCCAGCGGGAACGGGGGAAGGCGGCCACGTCGGGTGATCCCGGGCGCAGGTCGTAGCGCGGCCGCCGGGCCTCGTCTGCCGGCGGCGGCCCGGCCTCGGCCACGGGCGCCCGCCCGGCGACCCGGGTGACCGAGCCCTGCCGGGCGACCAGCCAGCCCTCGGCGACCAGCTGCCCGTAGACGTCGACCACGGTGTTGCGGGCCACCCCCAGGTCGGCGGCCAGCGAGCGGGATGAGGGCAGGCGCAGCCCGGGCGCCAGCCGGCCCGACCGGACCGCCTCCCGGAGCTGGGCCTCCAGGCCTGATCGCACCCGGGGGCCGGTGCGGTCCAGGTGCAGGTCGACCCCGGAACTGGCCCACGTTTCTGGCATAAAAGTGGAGCTTACCGGTGCGCCGGCCGCCTCCTAAGTTGGAGTTATGGCCCTTACAGACACTCACGAAGAGACGACCTCGCAGCCCGCGTTCACGATCCCCGTGCGGCTGGACTTCGATGGCCACGCGGCCGGTTTCGCCCGGGCCCTGGCCCACCTGGACCAGGCGGCCACCAAGGAACTGGACCGGGTGGACTTCGACTCCCGGCTGCGCGAGCTGGTCCAGCTCCGCGCCTCGCAGCTCAACGGCTGCGCCTACTGCATCGACATGCACACCAAGGACGCCCGGGCGGTAGGGGAGAGCGAGCAGCGCCTGTACGGCATCTCCGCCTGGCGGGACACGCCCTACTTCTCCGGACGGGAGCGGGCCGCGCTCGCGTTCACCGAGGCCGTCACCCTGATGGCCGGCGACCACGTCCCCGACGCGGCGTACGAGGCGGTCGCCGCCTGCTACAGCCCGGACGAGGTCGCCGCCCTCCTCGCCCTGATCATCACGATCAACGCCTGGAACGCGGTCGGCGTCGCCACGCACGCCTGGACGCCCGGTAGCTACGAGCGCTGACCCAGGCGCGACGGCCCGGGGCCCGCCGCGCAGGCGGGACCCCGGGCCTGGTCACCACAGGCCGGGGATGGAGGTGCTGGCCTGCTCCAGGTCCAGCAGCGCCCGCTTGCGGGTCAGTCCGCCGGCGTAGCCGGTCAGCTTGCCGGTGCTGCCCACCACCCGATGGCACGGGATCAGGATGCTCAGCGGGTTGCGGCCCACCGCGGCGCCCACGTCCCTAGGGTCGGCATTGCCGCCGAGGCGCCGGGCCAGGTCCCCGTAGCTGGTGGTGTGACCGTACGGAATCTCCGCGATCAGTTCCCAGACCGACCGCTGGAAATCGCTGCCCCGGGCGTCGAGGGACAGGTCGAACTCGGTCCGGGTCCCGTCCAGGTACTCCCCGAGCTGGCGCGTGACGTCCGCGAAGCCCTGGCCGGTGCGGGGCCCGAACGTCGCATGGTTGGGCCGGTACCAGTGGTGCGGGAAGTACAGGCCGGTCAGCACCTCGCCGTCGCGCACGATGGTCAGATCACCCAGCCGGGTGGCGAGGACGGTGTGCTGCGTCTCGGTCCGCCGTCCGGCCTGCGTTCCGGTCGTCATCTTCTGCTCCTTCGGTCGGGTCCTGTGCCTCGAAGACGCGCCGGCCCGGCGTTTCGTGAGGTTCCCGGGGCGTCGATCTGCGGGGCTCACGTCCTGCCCCCGCCCGGCGTCTTCCTGGCACGCGCACCCGGACGGGAGCGACGGACCACCGCCAGGAAAGGGATGATCCATGTCCACCGAAACCAACAAAGCCATCGTGGCCCGCTGGTTCGACCGGTTCTGGGGTAAGGACTTCGACCCCGCGGTCGTCGACGAGCTGGCCGCGCCAGACATCCGGTTCGAGTACTCACTGCACGCTCCGCTACGGGGCCGGGACGAGGTGCGCGAGTTCGCCACCAAGTTCCGGGCGGCGTTCCCCGACCTGAATTTCTGGGGAACCGCGGACCTGATCGCCGAGGGTGATTACGTGGTCGGACAGTGGGAGGGTGGCGGCACCCAGACCGGTGCGGCCTTTGACGACATGCCGGTCGGCTCCCTGCCCGCCGGGACCGGGAAGACGATGCGGTTCACCGGCATTACCGTGCTGAGGGTCGAGAATGGCCTTATCACCGAGGAGATCGGTCTCGACGACGGCCTCACGGCGCTGCGGCAGCTCGGCCTGATCACGGGCGCCTGATCACGGGTACCTGATCACCGGTGCCTGATCACGGCGCCAGATCACCGGGAGCTGTGCTCCGGGCCCAGGGCATGGGCCCGGAGCACCGGCCCCGCCCAGTTCCATCCCAGGGACACCTCACGAAACCCGGAGCCAGGACGTCTTCAGGTCATGACAGGTAAGCCACCGTTCGAGAGGGTCGTCTCGGCGCACGGGAGCACCGTGCTCCGGGTCTGCCGGGCCATCCTCGGCCCTGCTGACGCGGACGACGCCTGGTCAGAAACGTTCCTGTCCGCGCTCAAGGCCTACCCAGACCTTCCGGCCGACGCGAACGTCGAGGCGTGGCTGGTCACCATCGCCCACCGCAAGGCCATCGACGTGACCCGGGCGGCCGCCCGCCGCGCCATCCCGGTGGCCGAGACCCCGGACCCTCCGCCCGGAGCCGCGGCCGCCCGCGGCCCGGACACCGCGGGCACCGGCCTGGTCGCCGACGACGACCTGGCCGAGGCCATCACCAGACTGCCCGCCAAGCAGAAACAGGCCGTCGCCTACCACTACCTCGCCGGGCTGCCCTACGCCGACGTCGCCGCCATCCTCGGCGGCAGCGCCGAGGCGGCCCGCCGCGCGGCCGCCGACGGCGTCGCCACCCTGCGCCGCTCCTATCCCGGCGGCACACCGCAAGCCACACCACGGGCCACCACACGGGCTACCGCCCGGGCCACCGTACGGAAAGGAGCGCCCCGATGAACGCGGACGAACTGTCCCCGGCCCTGACGCGGGCCTTCCCCGACAATCCTGCCCAGCTGAGCCTCCTGCGCGAGCGGCTGGCCGCCGCGGCGCAGCAGGACGGCGTCCTGGACGTCGCTTACCGCGTGATCGACAGTCCCGTCGGCCCGCTGCTGCTGGCCGCCACCGACGAGGGCCTGATCCGGGTGGCCTTCGCCCTCGAGGGGCACGACACCGTGCTGCAGTCGCTGGCCGATAAGGTCAGCCCGCGCATCCTCAGCGCCCCCGGCCGCCTGGACGCGGCGGCCCGGGAACTCGACGAATACTTCGCGGGCCGCCGGCACGCGTTCGACCTGCCGCTGGACTGGCGGCTGTCTGCCGGGTTCCGGCGCACGGTGCTGAACCACCTGCCCGAGATCGGCTACGGGCACACGGCCAGCTACTCCGCCGTCGCCCAGCTGGCCGGAAACCCCAGGGCGGTCCGCGCCGTCGGCACCGCGTGCGCGACCAACCCGCTGCCGCTGGTGGTGCCGTGTCACCGCGTGGTCCGCGCCGACGGCAGCATGGGCGGCTACCGCGGCGGCCCCGAAGCCAAGCGCACCCTGCTCACCCTGGAGGAGGCCGCGGCATGACCAGCACGAGCCTGATGACCTGGGAGGACCGGGTCAACGCCACCGACTGGGCCGCGGTCCGCACCGATCTCGACCGCTACGGCTGCGGCCTGACCGGACCGCTGCTGACCCCCGGGGAGACGGCCGGGATCGCCGCCCTCTACCCCGACGACGCGCGGTTCCGGTCCACCATCAACATGGCCCGGTACCGCTTCGGTGAGGGAGAGTACCGCTACTTCGCCGAGCCGTTCCCCGAGGCCGTCACCGGACTGAAGCAGGCCCTGTACCCGAAGCTGCTGCCGATCGCCCGCGACTGGTGGCAGCGGCTCGGCCGCCCGGCGCCGTGGCCGGACCGCCTGGACGACTGGCTGGCGGCGTGCCACGCCGCCGGGCAGGCCAAGTCCACGCCGATCCTGCTGCGCTACCGGGCCGGGGACTGGAACGCCCTGCATCGCGACCTGTACGGCGACCTGGTGTTCCCGCTGCAGGTCGTGATCAACCTCAGCCAGCCTGGCGTCGATCACTCGGGCGGGGAGTTCCTGCTCTACGAGCAGCGGCCCCGGGCCCAGTCCCGGGCCACGGCCACGCTCATCCCGCACGGCCACGGCCTGGTGTTCACCACCCGCGAACGCCCGGTGGAATCCCAGCGGGGCTGGTCCGCGGCGCCGGTCCGGCACGGCGTGTCCGTGATCCGCTCCGGCGAGCGGTTCAGCCTCGGTCTCGTCTTCCACGACGCGGCCTGATGGCCCGCACCCGGAGCGGCCCGGTTCCCGCTCCGCCGGTGTACACGCTGCTCGGTGCGGACCGGCGCCCGTACCAGAGCGCGGTGCCCGGGCAGTTCGGCGGGCACCGCCGGAGCAGGATCTACGGCCGCCTCGACTGCCCGTCGGCCCGGCGCGCCATCGCCCGCGGGGGCTACGTCGCCCACCGGGTGTTCTTCGCCGACGAGCCGGCCGCGATCGCGGCCGGCTACCGGCCCTGCGCCGTCTGCCTCCCTGGCGCTTACGCGGCCTGGCTGACCAGCGCGACACCGCGGCGCCGCCGCGACGGGACCGCGGCGGCGCCTCAGCGGCGCGGCGCGAAGTAGATGATCGCCACGCCGGCCAGGACCACCGCGGCGCCGGCCGCGTCGAAACGGTCCGGCCGGGTCTTGTCGACGCCCCAGCCCCACAGCAGCGACGCGATCACGAACACGCCGCCGTACGCCGCGTAGATCCGGCCGAAATCGTCGCTTTTCTGCAGGGTCGGGATGATCCCGTAGACCACGAGGATGGCCGCGCCGAGGATGCCGACGATGACCGGCGCACCGTCCCGGAGCCAGCGCCAGATGAGATACCCCCCGCCGATTTCGGCCAGACCTGCGGCGATGAACAACCCAACCGATCGTGCAAGGCCCATGCGCAGATTCTGGCCCGGCGGCCGGCAACCAGGGACGGGAACCCACCGCCAGCGTCACGTGGGCCGGTCTGACCCCGGCCGCCGCCTCAGGTTTGCCGCGACCTGTGGTGGAAGTTAAAGGGGTTATGGGCCAGCCGCACGGTGTTCCTGCCGCAGGTTCCGCCCGCCGGGCAGGCGTGGCGGTGGCCGCGCTGTGCCTGGTGCAGTTCATGGATGTTCTCGGCGTGACCGTGGTGGTCACGTCGCTGCCCGCGATGCTGGCCAGCCTGCACGCCCCGGACTCCTACGGCAGCCTGATCGCGACCGGCTACGCCATGTTCTTCGGCGGCCTGCTGATGCTCGGCGCGCGTCTCGGGGACCGCTACGGCCACCGCCGCACGATCCTGGTCAGCCTGGCCGTGTTCGCCGCAGGGGCCGCGGTGGCCGGCGCCGCGCCATCCATCCTCGCCCTCACGGCCGGCCGCTGCCTGCAGGGGGCGGCGGCCGCGGCCTCGGTGCCCTCTGCGCTCCGCCTGCTGACCACGCTCACTGCGGAAGGGCCAGCCCGGCACCGGGCCATCGCCGCCTGGAGCGCGGCGGGCGCCGCCGCAGGCGCCAGCGGCTTCGTGATCGGCGGGATCGTCACCGACCTGGCCAGCTGGCGCTTCATCTTCTGGGCTTACCTGCCGCTCTCCGTCGCGCTGGCCGCGGTCGTCGCGGCGTCGGTGCCCCCAGACGGGGCCCGGCGGCAGGCGGAGTCGCTGAACCTGGCCGGGTCGGCGATCTTTACCGCGGTGGTCATGGCCTTCGTGGTCGGCACCACCCTGATCACCCAGTCCGGCGGCCGCGTCACCGGCGGCCTGCTGCTGGCCGGTTGTCTCGTGCTGGCCGGCGGCTTCGTCCTGGTCGATCGGCGTGCCGCCGCGCCCTTGCTGCCGCTGGAGCTGATCCGGTCCCGGTGGCTGCGGCTCGGGGCGTTCGGCGGCCTGCTCAACACCGCGACCACCAGCTCCGTCATCACGCTGGTCACGTTGTACCTGCAAAATTCGCTGGGGCGAACTCCCTGGCAGGCGGCGGCCAGCCTGCTGCCCTTCAGCCTGGCGGTGATCGCCGCATCCATCCTGGCCGCCAGGGTGCAGCGGCGCGCGGGCCCACCCCGGCTGGTCGCCCGGCGCCTGATCGCCGCCGGTCTCGCGCTGATCGCGGCCGCTGACGCCGCGCTGATCCCGCTGGCGGCGCAGGCGTGGGCGGTGCCGCTGTGCGCCGCCGCGGCCGGCGCGGGCATCGGGCTCTCCTCGGTCGCGGCTACCGGCCTGGGCACCGATGTGGCCCCACGCTGGCGAGGCAGCGCGTCCGGGATCATCAACACCGCGGCCCAGCTCGGTACCGCCGTGGGCATCGCGACGCTGCTCCTGGTGGCCGCGGCGACCAGCGGGACGCCAGCGCCGGACACGCCCCCGCCGCGGATCGCCTGGGCGGTCGCCGCCCTGGCCGCGGCGGCCGGCGCGGCCTGGTTCGCCGTCGCCCGCCGGGGCTCAGGCCCAGGTGGTACGGACGACCGGGCGGCTGACCCGGGGAGGGCCCAGCCGGTACGGCAGGATGCTGGCTATGGAGGATCAGATCGCATTGCGGCCGGTCGTGGAAGACGATCTGGCCATCCTCGAGGAACTGAGCGGGGGTGACCCGGTCAAGGCGGGAGCGTTCGGCTGGTACGGGTGGCAGGACCGCGAGCGCTGGCGACGCCGCTGGGCGGACAATGGCCTGCTCGGCCACGACGGCGGCTCCCTCATCGTGATCCGCGGCCGGGAACGGCTGGGGTTCATGAACTGGCGGATCAAGCGGGCCACCCCGACCGCCTACCACTGGGAGATCGGCATCGCCTTGCTTCCGGAGGCCCGCGGCCATGGGTACGGCACGCAGGCGCACCGGCTGCTGGTGAGCTACCTGTTCGCGCACACCCCGGTACACCGGATCGAGGCGGCCACCGAGGCAGGCAACGTCGCCGAGCAGCGGGCCCTGGAGAAGGCCGGGTTCAGCCGGGAGGGCCTGCTGCGCGGCATCGGCTGGCGGGACGGCGCCTGGCGGGACGGGATCTGGTACAGCGTCCTGCGCACCGACCCGGCCGCCGATCTTGCCGCCGATCAGGCCGGCTGACCCGGTGGTCCCCGGCTGGTGACGTGATCCGGCGGAGCGGCCGGTGACGTGACCCGGCAGAGCGGCCATCGCGCCCCAACCCAGTAGGCTGCGCCTCGTGGTGACTGGGGCATACCGCGACCTGTTCGTCGCCATCGCCGGGGCGGCGGGCGCGCTGACCGGCCTGCTGTTCGTGGCCCTCTCGGTGGCCCCCCGGCCACGCATCGGGCAGCAGCCGGACGTCATCCGGCAGGTCCGGGCGGGAGCGGCGCTCCTGGCGTTCACTAACGCCCTGGGAGTCTCCCTCTTCGGACTGGTGCCGCACAACGAGATCGGGTACCCGGCCGTGGTGGTCGGCGTCGGCGGTCTGCTGTTCACCCTGGGCGGGGTGCGGTCCATCCTGGCCGACCCAGCCGCGCGGCGCCGAATCGGTAGTCAACTCGCGCTGATCGTGCTGTTGCTGGGCGTCTTCGGCTTCGAGATCGGGGCCGGCATCAACTCCATCATCACCCCGCACACCGACGCGCCGATCGACGTGATCGGCAACGTCCTGGCGGCCTCGCTGCTCATCGGCATCGCCCGTTCCTGGGAACTCGTGGGCGACCGCGACACCGGCATCATCTCGTCCATCGCCGCACTCGCCGGGCACGATCGCCATCTCGGGGGATCCGTAGCCGGCCCGGCCGACGTCCCCCCGGACGAGGCCGGCGTTGCGGGCGAGCCCGCTGCCCCGGCCGGCCCTGCCGCCCCTGCTGTCCCGGCCAGCCCGGCTGCTCGTGCCGCCCCCGCCGATCCGGGTGCCCCGGCCAGCGGCCCGGCGGAGCACCCTGCTCCCGGGGGATGAGCGCCCGGCCCCAGGGGGCCGGAAACGCTATCCCGCCGGGGTTTCAGGCGTCTGTCCGAGTGTTGCTCGTGTTACGGGGAGGTAGTCACTGTCCGGAGTCAATGCAGGTCCCCGCCCGGGGCGGCGGAGCATAGCAGACTTTCTTGCCCGAAAATAGGACTTTCGGCCCTGTCCTTTAATGCCTCTCGGCTGATGAACTATCCGCGATGGCTACGGACCGGGCGGCCCCCGGAACCGGGCCAACTCGGGGGGCTGAGGGCCTCGGGCGCCGGGCTGGGGAGGCGCCCGGGGCCCTCACACCGGTTCCATCGGTAGCACGCCTCAGCCATGATCACCGAACCAGTGCGCCAGCAGCGCGAACGTCCGCGGGGCCGCGCCGTGCAGCCGCGCCGGGAAGCTCATCCAGCGGGGCACGTAGACCACCTGCCGGTCGTGCTCGAGTGCGGACCTGATCGCCTCGGCGGCCCGCTCGGCCGGCAGCGGCTCCGGCCTCCTGCGGCCGTAGGGACGGCCCCGGCGCTCGAAGAACGGGGTGTTGATCACGCCGGGCACGACCACGCAGACCCCCACGCCGGAGCCTTCCAGCTCATAAGCGAGGCTCTCCGCGAAGTTGCCCAGGCCCGCCTTGGCCGCCGAGTACACCGCCTCGTCCCGGACCGAGGTCGTGCCCACGATGGACGAGACGAACACGATCCGGCCGCTGCCCCGCGCGGTCATCCGGGGCAGCAGACGCCGGGTCAGCTCGATCGGCGCGGCCAGGTTGACGGCCAGGATCTCCGCGATCTTGTCGCCGGTCATCTCGCCGACCGGGCCGCACCAGCCGACCCCCGCGTTGTTGATCAGGATGTCGATGCCCGGGGCGTCCGCGTCGGTGTACGCGACCTGCAGTGCCGCGTCGGCCAGTTCGGCCGGGCCCTGTGGCTCGGCGAGATCGGCTTTCAGGGCCAGCGCACCCGTGTCGCGGGCCACCGCGTCCAGCCGGGCCGGGTCCCGCCCGGCGATCAGCAGCCGGGCTCCGGCCCTGGCCAGCACCCGTGCCGTAGCGGCGCCGATCCCCGACGATCCGCCGGTCACGAGCGTCACAGCGCCACGGAGCCGCATCTGGCTACAGTCTCATGGTGCCTCTGGCCGGCCGCATACTGCCCTGCCCTGCCGCGCGGCCCCGTGACGGGATCTTTGCAGGTACGGGCCGTTTTGGTCGTGGATCAGGCCGGTGCGGCGGCCTGCGCCTGAGCCACCGGCGCGGCGTCGGCCCAGACCCGCACGATGTCGCGCATCGACAGGAGCCCGACGACCTCGCCGGCCTCGATGACCACGAGGTGCCGGAAGCCGGATCTCACCATGGTCTCCGCGGCCTGCTGCAGGGTCCACTCGGGCGACGCGAACACCACGTCCGCGGTGCGGTGCTCCGCGGCGAGTTCAGCGTCCGGATCCTGCCCGGCGCCGAGTGAGTCCAGGATGTCGCGCTCGGTCAGGATGCCGACCCCCGCGTGCTGGTCGTCGGTCACCACGGCCGCGCCAACCCGGCGGGCCGACATCAGGCGCGCGGCCTCGCGGAGGGTGTGCGCGGGGCCGATGGTGAGCACCAGCGCGGTCATGCCGTCTCGCACCTTCACGGTCGATCACTCCCCGGGCTGTGGTCGGGACGCCACCCACCCCGGGCCTGGCCGGCCGGGGGTGGCGCCTCCTTGCGGATGCGCTTGTGCGTTTGTGACGCTGGTCCCCCCAGCATCCGCGCATGGCCGCGCGAGGGCAAGCCCTTATGCCCGGCCCATCTGGCTGGCCCTTCTGGCTGGGCAGATCAGCACATCCGGTCAGGTTCCGGGGCTAGCCAGGCGGTCGAGCACCTCCTGGTGCAGGCGGGCGTTGGTGCACACCACGCTGCCGCCGTCCGGCCTGGCGTTCCCGTCCAGGTCGGTGAACACGCCGCCCGCCTCTTCCACGATGATCTGCAGCGCCGCGATATCCCACAGGTTCACCTCGGGTTCGGCGGACACGTCCACCGCTCCCTCGGCGACCAGGACGTGTGACCAGAAATCGCCGTACGCGCGGGTCCGCCACACCGACTGGGCCAGGTCCAGGAAGCCGGGCATGACGCCCCGCTCCTCCCACCCGGTCAGGCTGGAGTACGAGAACGAGGCGTCCTCGATCCGCGCCACGTCGGACACCCGGCATCGGGTGGCCTTGGTGAGGCTCTTGCCGGTCCAGGCCCCGTTATCGCTGGCCGCCCACCAGCGCCGGCCGAGGACGGGCGCGGAGACCACGCCCATCACCACCTGGTCGCCGTCCATCAGGCCGATCAGGGTGGCCCACACCGGGACGCCGCGGACGTAGTTCTTGGTGCCGTCGATCGGGTCGATCACCCAGCACCGGGGTCCGCCGCCGTCCCGGCCGAACTCCTCGCCCAGCACGGCGTCCCGCGGCCGGGACCGGCGCAGCACGTTGCGCAGCGATTCCTCGGCCGCCTTGTCCGCGTCGGTGACCGGGGTCAGGTCGGGCTTGGACTCCACCCGGAGGTCCAGCGCCCGGAAGCGGCGCGTGGTGATGTCATCGGCCGCGTCGGCGAGGACGTGGGCGAAACGCAGATCGTCGTCGTATCCCGCCATGGCGCTGAAGGTATCGGATCGCGGCGGCTACGGCCACGTGCGCCCGGCTGGCCCGGCGCCGGCGGCCGGCCCAGCGCAGGCGCCGCGTCCCCGGGGGTGCCTGCCGTAGCGTTTACGGCATGGAATACACGCATCTTGGCCGCAGCGGCGTGGCCGTGAGCAGGCTCTGCCTCGGCACCATGAACTTCGGCGCGATCACCAGCGAAGCCGACGCGCAGCCCATCATGGATGCCGCCCACGAGCACGGCATCAATTTCTTCGACACCTCCAACACCTACGGCCAGCCGCGGGCCGAGGGGGTCACCGAATCGGTCATCGGCCGGTGGCTGGCGGCGGGCAGCGGCCGCCGGGACCGTACCGTGCTGGCGACGAAGCTGTACGGCGGCAAGGGAGACTGGCCCAACGACCGTTTCCTGTCCGCGCTGAACATCCGCCGGGCCTGCGAGGATTCGCTGCGGCGGTTGGGGACCGACCACATTGACCTGTACCAGATGCATCACGTGGACCGCAGCACGCCGTGGGACGAGATCTGGGAGGCCATGGAGGTCCTGCGCACCCAGGGCAAGATCATCTACGTCGGATCGTCGAACTTCGCGGGATGGCACATCGCCCAGGCCCAGGAGGCGGCGCTCCGCCGCCGGGCGTTCGGGCTGGTCAGTGAGCAGTCCTTGTACAACCTCGCGGCGCGCACCGTCGAGCTGGAGGTGCTGCCGGCCTGCCAGGGCTACGGCATCGGGGTCATTCCGTGGAGCCCGCTGCACGGGGGGCTGCTGAGCGGGGTGCTGCGCCGCCAGGCGGCCGCCCAGGGCGCGAACGGGCAGGGTGCGGCCGGCGGGTCGGGTTCTGCCGGGCAGGGTTCTGGCGGGCAGGGTGGTGCCGGGCGGAGCTCGGGTGGGCGGGCGGCCGAGGCCATCCAGGAGGCGCGGCCCCAGCTGGAGGCGTACGAGACGTTCTGCGCCGAACTCGGCGAAGAGCCGGCCGTGGTCGCGCTGGCCTGGCTGCTGCACCAGCCCGCGGTGACCGCCCCGATCGTCGGGCCGAGGACGCTGGACCAGCTGACCGGGGCGTTGCGGGCGCTGGAGGTCACGCTGGACGAGAAGGCCCTCGGGCGGCTCGACGAGATCTTCCCGGGCCCGGGCGGCGCGGCCCCCGAGGCCTACGCCTGGTAACCGCGCGCGCCCTGCGCGCCCCTCCGCGTAGCTTTCCGCGCGGAAGCGAGGCCGGAGTTATTCGTGATCAGACGATTGGTGTCGCGATAACGACACCAATCGTCTGATCACGAACCGTCGTCTGGTGCGGGTGTGGCCTGAGGGTCTGATGGTTCTGAGGAGTAGTCATCGGGCTGCGCGGGGGTGGGGTCGTCGCCCTCGCGGCTGCGCAGCAGGCGGCGCAGCGAGTCCAGCCGGGTGACCAGGCGGCTGTCGCCGCCCTGGTCGCGGACCCAGTCGTCCAGCGCGCAGTCGGCGTCCAGGTGGGTACAGCCGCGCGGGCAGGCCGCGGTCCCGGGGGCCAGGTCGGGGAAGGCCGCCACCACCCGGTCCGGGGCCACGAGGCCCAGGCCGAAGCCGCGCAGCCCCGGCGTGTCGATCAGCCAGCCGCCGCCGGGCAGCGGCAGCGCCACCGCCGACGAGGACGTGTGGCGGCCCCGCCCGGTTACCGGGCTGACCGTGCCCACCGCCCGGTCCGCTCCGGGAATCAGCGCGTTCACCAGGGTGGACTTGCCGACCCCGGAGTGCCCCACCATCACGCTGATCCGGCCGGCCAGGGCCTCGCGGAGCGGGTCGAGCCGCGCGCTGAGCGGCTGGCCGAGGACCACGTACGGGATGCCGAGCGGGCCGTAGGCATCGAGGATGGCGGTCGGCGGCGCGAGATCGGACTTGGTCAGGCAGAGCAGCGGCGACAGCCCCGCGTCGTAGGCGGCGACCAGGAAACGGTCGATCAGCCGGGGCCGGGGCGGGGGGTCGGCGAGCGCGGTGACGATCACGAGCTGGTCCGCGTTGGCCACGATGACCCGCTCCACCGGGTCGGTGTCGTCGGCGGAGCGGCGCAGCACGGACGTGCGCGGCTCGACCCGGACCACCCGGGCCAGGGTGCCCGGCTCACCGGAGATGTCCCCGGCCAGCGCGACCCGGTCGCCCACCACCACGCTGCGGCGGCCCAGCTCGCGAGCCCGCATCGCGGTCACCGGGCGGTCCCCCACGAGGGTCCCGTACCGGCCGCGGTCAACCGCGGCCACGAACGCCTCGGCCGCGTCCTCGTGCGCGGGCCGGCGCCGGGTCCGTGGCCGCGTGCTCTTCGCGGGCCGGACCCGGACGTCATCCTCGTCCAGGTGGGAGTAGGACGGCCGCCGGTTCAGGGAGCGCGCTCCAGCATCGCCGCCCACGCGCTGGTGAAGCCGGGGAAGGTCTTGCCCACGGTGGCCACGTTCTCGACCTGCAGGCCGGGCACGGCCAGGCCGATCACTGCGGCGGCCATCACCAGCCGGTGATCGTCGTACGTGGCGAAGGGGCGGCTGGCCCGCAGGGGCCGCGGCCGGATCTCCAGCCCGTCCGCCCGCTCGGTGACCGAGCCGCCCAGCGCGTTGATCTCGGTAGCCAGGGCGGCGAGCCGGTCGGTCTCCTGGTGGCGCTGGTGGCCTATCCCGGTCAGTACCGACGGTGAGCCGGCCAGCGCGGCGAGCGCCCCGAGCACCATCGAGATCTCGCTGCAGTCCGTCAGGTCGGCGGTGACCCCGCGCAGCGCGGGCGGGCCGGTGACGGTCAGCCCGTCCGGGCCCAGCGCGGCGTCTGCCCCCATGTCCCGCAGCACGCGCAGGATGTGGCCGGCGGCTGCGCGGTCACCGCCGGCCAGCCGAGGATGGTCACGGTCCCCCCGGTGACCATGGCCGCGGCCAGGAACGGCATCGAGTTGACCACGTCGGGCTGGACGGTGATGGGGTGGCTGCCGAGCACTCCAGGGTGCACGTACCAGGTGTCGGGCAGGGCGTCCGCGGTGGTCTGGCCGGCCGCCGCGGTCTCGACCGTCGCCCCGGCGTCGCGGAGCATCTGCACGGTCAGGTCGATGTGCGGGGCCGAGGGCGCGCGGCCGCCCCGGTGCCGGACCTCGAGTCCCTTGTCGTACCGGGGCGCGGCCAGCAGCAGCCCGGACACCAGCTGCGAGGAGGCCGACGCATCCACGGTCACCGCGCCGCCGGCCAGTGACCCGGTGCCGTGCACGGTGAACGGGATGGCGCCGCGTCCCCCGTCGTCGATGACCGCGCCGATCTCACGCAGCGCGGCGATGATCGCGCCCACCGGCCGTTGTGAGGCCCGCGGGTCGCCGTGGAATTCGGTGGCCACGCTGGCCAGCGCGGCCACCGGCGGCACGAACCGCATCACGGTGCCGGCGTTCCCCACGTCCACCCGGGCGTCGCTGGCGGCCCAGCCGGGCGAGACCCGCCAGGCCGTGGTCCCGGCGTCGGCGGGACCGCCGGGGTCCGCGGGACCGCCGGCGACTGCGGAATCGCCGCCGGCCGCGGAACCGCCGGTGATCGTGGGATTCCCGGTGGCGGCTGAATTGCCCGTGATCACCGTGGCCCCGAGCGCGCGGAGGGCGCCGGCCATCAGCAGCGTGTCCCGGGCCTCCAGCGGGCTGAGGATGTCGGTCGGCCCGGCGGCCAGGGCGGCGAGGACGAGGGCCCGGTTGGTCATGGACTTCGACCCGGGCACCCGCAGCCGGGCCCGCAGCGGGCCGCCGGCCTGCGGCGCGGGCCAGGGCCGGGCCGCGCGGCCGGGATCCTGGCGTGGGATGTCCATGCAGTGAGCGTAATGCGTGTGCTGAGCGCTTGGCCTGGAGTGAATCACCGGAATCGGGGAAGAACCAGCGAGCGCTGTGTCCTCCTGGACGCCGATGACGGCGGCCCGCCGGGGTGAGGCCCGCTGGATGGTGGGGCGACCGTAGCGGGGCATGGGCAGACCGCTGCGGTGGGCGAGGTTTGGTAATCAAGATTTGTGGTTATTAAGTGGCACATTCTGTGCTTCTCCGGCGCTGCCCCCAGCAGCCCCAGCTACGTAGTGATCAGGTGACGACATGTGCGGCCGCTTCGCGTCGGCGCGGAAGCGCCAGGAGCTCCTGGAGGAGTTTGGCGTGCAGCGGGACCGGGTGACGGAGTCGCTGCGGCCTGACTACAACGTGGCGCCCACCAAGCCCGTGTACGCCGTGGTCACCCGGCGCGCGGAAGACACCGCGAAAGAGCACGGCGCCGGCCCGGACGAGCGCCGGGCCGGACGGCGCCGCGGCCGGCGGCGGCGGCCGCGGACCAGGCGGGCCGGGCACCAGGCGGCCGGGCACCAGGCGGATGAGCACCAGGCGGATGAGCGCGAGGGCGTGCGGGAACTCCGGGTGGTCCGCTGGGGGCTGGTGCCCTTCTGGGCCAAGGACATCTCGATCGGCAGCCGCCTGATCAACGCCCGGGCCGAGACCGTGGCCAGCAAGCCGGCCTTCCGCCGCGCGTTCGCCCGGCACCGCTGCCTGCTCCCCGCGGACGGCTTCTACGAGTGGGAGAAATCCGGGGACCCGAAGAGCCCGCGCAAGCAGCCGTACTACATCCGCCGCGAAGACGGCGGCGTGCTGGCCTTCGCCGGCCTCTACGAGCTGTGGCGCGACAAGGACCGGCCCGACGATGATCCCGACTCCTGGCTGTGGACGGCGACCATCATCACCACCCGGGCCGAGGACGAGGTCGGCCGCATCCACGACCGGATGCCGATGGTGATCGAGCCCGCCCGCTGGGCGGACTGGCTGGATCCCGCGGCGACCAGCGCCGAGGCGCTGCACGGCCTGATGACGCCCGCCGCCTCGGTCCATCTGACGACGTATCCCGTATCAACGGAAGTTAACTCGGTCCGGCACAACGGCCCGGGGCTGATCGAGCCCATGGAGGGTGATTCTGATCCCGCGGGGTCCCCGCGGGATGGGGCAGGGGGGCGCAGCGACGCGTCCCGTGGTGCCCCCAGCACGTTGTTCTGAGGCCCCTGAGCGCGGCCGGCCCTCCCAGGACCATTGCCTGCTGCGCCTCTGGTGCCCCGATGAAGCAGGAGGATCCGTGGAGACGATCACCGTACGCAAGCGCCTGGAGTCTGCGCGCGACGACTTGGACCGGTCCATCGCGGTCCTGCGCGGCGAGAGGCCGGTGTCCGGCAGCGCGGACTTCCCCCAGGACGAGGCGGACGTGGGGACCAGCCTGTCCGAAGCGGACCGGGCCGACGCCGTGCTGGCCTCAGCCATGTCCCAGCGTACGGAGGTCGTGGACGCGCTGCAGCGCATCCAGGACGGCAGCTACGGCAAGTGCGCGGACTGCGGCAAGCCGATCCCGGAAGGCCGCCTGGAAGCGCGCCCGGAGGCCTCCCGGTGCGTGGCCTGCCAGTCGAAGCGGGACCGGATGCGGCGTTAGCCAACCGCCTGGGGTGCGGCGGCGGGCCCGTCGGCCCCGGACAAGGACGGGCGGGCCGCGGGCCTGCGGGCCAGGGGCTTGCGGACCGCGGACTTACGGGCCACGGGCTTACGGACCGCGGGCTTGCGGGCCGCGGCCAGCAGGTAGATGCCGAACGATTCGTTACCGCCGTTCCCGGTGCCGTTACCCGCCCCGGCCGGCCCGGCGTCCTCCGCGCCCGCGGCCAGCTCGGCCCGGACCAGCCGCATGATGGCGCCCGGGTCCCTGCGCAGCACATGATCCACCATGGACGGCGACAGCACCGTGCGCGGCCGGATCCAGCTGACCTCCAGCCCGGCCTCGGTCAGCAGGTCGACCAGCTGCTCGGGGCCAAAGCACCGGGTGATCCGCCCGTCCGGCCAGGGCACCAGCACTACTTCGGCCTGCGGCAAATCGGTCAGCTCGGCCCAGTGATGCTGCTCGGCCAGGATGGACATGCCCAGGACGAGCGAGTCGACGCAGGCCAGCAGCTGGCCGCCCGGGCGCAGCACCCGCGCGATCTCCGCGGCGACATCCTCGGCCATCAGGTGCCGTGACAGGGCCCCGTCGTCGGCGATGACCCCGTCTACCGACCCGTCGGCGAGGAAGGCCAGGTTCGCGTAGTCCGCCACCACGCGGACCAGCCGCCCGGATGAGGCGCGGCGCCGGTGCACGCTGCGGGCGGCCGGCCCCGGGGCATCTCCGGCCGGGCGGCCCCCGGCCCGGCCCGGCGTTCAGCGGCAACAGGCAGGCGGGGCATGACCTGCAGCACGGCATAGCCCGCCGCGGCCGCCTGGGACGCCACGCTGGACTGGGGACCGGAGATATCGACCAGGATCCGGCCCCGCGGCGGCAGCCAGGCCTGCAGTTGCGCCGCTACCACCGCGCGCTGGAAGCGCCAGTAGGCCGTGAGTGAGCCCGATCCGAGAACGGTCAGCGGGCTGGTCGCACTTGCCGCCACCATGACTCCATCCAGCAGCCGGGCTGCACGCTTTGCGGCCGACGACCTGTCCAGTGACAGAGTTGAAACGCCGCCGCGAAGACGGGGGAGCCCGCGCAGCCCTATTTCCTGAAATCTTCCCCCACCTGGACCTTTCTCACCTGACTTGACGGGAAGGTCGTCCAGTGTTCCCGGGGGAGCGGGCCGCCCGCCGGCCAGGCGGGCGCGGATGGCCGGCCGGCCGGGCCCGCCGGGCGCCCCGGCCGGGCCCGCGGGTCCTGGCGGGATAAAACGTCATCCGGCCCTGGGCGGATGACGGAATGAAGCCGGCGGGTCGCATGTTCCAGACGACGTGGTTGTAGCCGAGTACGCGACTCCTAAGAACGCCTCCAAGCCGCCTCGCTTCGAGCCGGGGGCTCCCGGGGATGTATCCTCCCGCCCATACGGCCGTTACTTCCGGCCGTCGCAGGAGATCTCCGAGGGGGTGGGTCCGGTAACCGAGACACTCGAGCAGCGAAGCGAGCGCTTCGAGCACGACGTGCTGCCTTACCTGGATCAGCTCTACTCGGCCGGGCTGCGCATGACCCGGAACCCGGCGGACGCTGAAGACCTCGTCCAGGAGACGTTTGCTAAGGCCTATGCGTCGTTCCACCAGTTCCAGCCGGGTACGAACCTCAAGGCGTGGCTGTTCCGCATCCTGACCAACACCTTCATCAACAGCTACCGCAAGAAGCAGCGTGAGCCGCAGCGGTCCGGCGCGGAAGAGGTCGAGGACTGGCAGCTGGCCCGGGCCGCCGAGCACACCTCCACGGGCCTGAGGTCGGCGGAGGCGGAGGCCCTGGACCGGCTCCCGGACTCCGACATCAAGCAGGCGCTGCAGGCCCTTCCCGAGGAGTTCCGCATCGCGGTGTACCTCGCCGACGTGGAAGGGTTCGCGTACAAGGAGATCGCCGACATCATGGGCACGCCGATCGGCACCGTCATGTCGCGCCTGCACCGGGGGCGGCGTCAGTTGCGGGACATGCTGCAGGACTACGCGGCTGACCGGGGCGTGACCCGTCCGGCCCCGGCGGGTAACGGCGACGGGCCGGAGCCCCAGGCTGCGGAGTCGGGGAGGGACGCATCATGAGCTGCGGGAAACCCCACGAGACTCCGTGTAGCGAGGTACTCGAGCGGGTCTACTCCTACCTGGATGGCGAGCTCGGCCCCTCGGGCAAGGCGGAGATCCGCCAGCATCTGGACGAGTGCGGCCCGTGCCTGCGCGAGTACGGCCTGGAAGAGGCGGTCAAGCGCCTGGTCCACAAGTCCTGCGGCCACGACGAGGTTCCCGGTGACCTTCGGGTCAAGGTGCTGACCCGGATCCAGGAAGTGCGGGCCACCATCGAGATCGAGATCACCGAACTGCCGGGCGAATAGCCCGCCTTCAGCCGGCCCATTACCCGCCAAATCACCCGCCGGGTCACCGGCCAAAACGATCAGCCCGCTGACCTGCGAGGACATCCCTGCCTCTAGCCATTGTTACTTTCTGTCATGTCGTATATACAGATTGTAGATATCGGCCATGAGGGCTACGCGATCAGCGGTGATGGCGTTACCCTGAGTGGCGAGCTGGACCTATTGGCAGGGTCATTTTCATCGGGGCCGGAGATCGGCAGTTACCGGTTTGCGGCCGGTGTGCGCCCATGAGGGAGTGACCACCTGGTAGCCGATCGGACTGACTGCGAGGGGGGGTCTTGAGCAGGCTCTCGCGGGCCGCGTGGCTCTATATGGCCGTGGTGGTCACGGCAGCGGTCCTGCTGCTGACCCACGTGCTGGTGCAGGGCCTGAGCCGGGGCCTGAGCTACCAGGAGTCCCGGATGCTGCTGGTGCTGGCCATCCTGTTCATGATCTGTGATTCCACCCCGACCACCCTCACCTCCCGCCAGTCCGCCTGGTCACCCAGCTCGGCGGCCACGCTGGCCGCGGTCGTGCTGCTCGGCCCGGGCGGGGCGGCATTGGTCGGCGCCACCTCACTGATCAGCCTGCGCCGCGGCGGCCTGCGCGAGCGGGCCTTTAACGGCGCAATGTACGCCCTGAGTGCTTTTGCCGCGGGCGAGGCTTATCTGGCGCTCGGCGGCCAAACCGGCGTGCCCAGGCTGGGCGCGTTCCCGGGCATCATCCTGCCGTTCGCGGTGGCGGCGGCCGTGCACGTGGCGGTCAATCACGGCCTGTTGTGGAGCATGTTGCTGCTGCTCCCCCCGGCCGGGGTCAGCGCCCAGCGAGGCCGCCTTGACCTGCACCTTTCCCTGCTGCTGGTGTCCGATCTGGGCTACGCCACGCTGGGGCTGCTCATCGCGGCGCTGTGGGATCTGGTCGGCCCGTTCGCTGCGGTCCTGGTCCTGATCCCGCTGTTCGTCGCGCGCTGGGCCATGGGCCAGTTCGCCGCGCAGGAGGCGGCCTACTCGGCCACGATGGCCGCGCTGTGCCAGGCCGTGGAGACGAAGGATTTCTACACCCGCGGGCACAGTGAGCGGGTGTCCCGGGGGGCCACCCTGCTGGCCCGGCAGATCGGCATGGGCGCGGAGCGGGTCGAGGCCATCCGGTACGCGGGCATGCTGCACGACGTGGGCAAGCTCGGGGTGCCGACCAAGGTGCTGCAGAAGACCGGGCCGCTGACCGAGGAGGAACTGGCCGCCATCCAGTTGCACCCGATGCGCGGCCTGGAGATCGTCCGGCAGATCGGGTTCCTGACCGAGGCGCTGGACGGCATCATGCACCACCACGAGCGGATGGACGGCAAGGGCTACCCGATGGGCCTGGCCGGTGACGAGATCCCCGAGTTCGCCCGGGTGATCGCGGTCGCCGACGCCTTCGACTCGATGACGTCCACCCGGTCCTACCGCGGGGCCCGGAGCGTCGAGGAAGCCGTCGCGGAGCTGCGCAAATGCTCCGGCATGCAGTTCGATCCGGTGCTCGTGGACGCGTTCATCGCCGCGCTGGGCCAGGAGCGCTGGGAGTCCCAGGCCGACGGCCAGTCTCCGCCCGCGGCGCTGCCGGCCGACTTTCCCGCCCAGGTCGCGGCCCAGGATCACGACGACCCCACCGCGCCGTTGCGGGTCGTCGAGAGCCGCTGAGGTGAGCCCGCGGTGACGACGCAACGGCATCTCGTCCACCAGTCCGCCTGGCAGTCCATCGACTCCGGGCAGCTGCTGCTGGTCGCTGCGGCGGGCGTGCTGCTGGTCGCGGCCGTGGCCCAGACCGCCGTGGCCGGCCTGGTGCAGCCCCGTGACGCGCTGGCCTTCGGGGCCCTGATCGCACTGGGCGAACTGCTCCGGCTGTCCCTGCCCGGCGACCGGGAGGCCGCCCCCATCGGCAGCGCCGGGGCGCTCGGCTACGCGCTGACGATCAAGGTCGGCATGGTCCCCGCGCTGCAGCCCGCGCTGCAGGTGGTCGCCGTCACCGCGGTCGGGATGATCGTCGGGGCGCTGCCGCACCTGGCCGCCGGGCGGCCCGCCGGGGTGGCCGGGATGGCGTCCCGGCTGCTGGCCGTGGCGTTCGTGGCTATCGCCTACCGGCCCCTCACCCACCTGGCCATCCTCGATCAGCACATGTGGCTCAGGCTCCCCGTCATGGCCGTGCTGATCGTGGCCGGATGGCTCGCGGAATGCGTGATCAAGGGGCTGATCCGGGCGGACGCGCTGCGGGCCCGGTTCGTCGTGTCGCTGGCCGACGAGCTGCGCGTCCAGGTACCGCTGGGTGCGGCGGTGGGCGCCTGCGCCCTGCTGATCGCCCTGGCCACCGAGGCCATGGGACTGGTAGCGCTGGCGCTGCTCATCGCGCCGCTGCTGGTCACCCAGACGGCTTTCCGCCGGTACGCCGGCATCCGCTCCACCTACCTGCAGACGGTCCGCGCGCTGGCCCGGGTGACTGAGGTCGGCGGGTACGTCGAGGACGGCCACTCCTACCGGGTGGGCAGGCTCGCCGTCGCGGTCGGCCGCGAGCTCGGGATGAGCGAGCCCGACCTGCTGGAACTGGAGTACGCGGCGCTCATGCACGACATCGGCCAGCTGTCGCTGGCGGATCCGATCCCGGGTGGCGCGACGGTGCTGGCCTCCCCCGAAGATCAGCAACGCATAGCCGGCCTCGGGGCCAGCGTCATCGAGCAGGCCGGCGTGCTGGACGGGGTGGCCGAGATCGTCCGCCGCCAGTGCCAGCCCTGGCGCGGCCATGATCCCGGGCCGCCGATCGGCAGCCGGATCATCCGGGCCGCTAACGCCTTTGACGACCTGGTCGGCGGGTCACCAGACCGGGACCGTTCAGCGGCCGCCCTGGAACGGCTCCGGCTGGACACCACGGCGGAATACGACCCGGGCGTGGTGGAGGCACTCACCAAGGTGACGGGACGGTACTATCCCGGCCACCTGTAGGCTGCCGCCGTGCCTGATACCGCCGTGCCCGATCCAGCGGGGCCTGATCCGGCTGGGCCTGATCCAGCTGGGCCTGATCCGGCGGGGATCGAGTCGGTGCTGGTCGCCAACCGCGGCGAGATCGCCCGCCGGGTGATCGCCACCGCACGGCGGATGGGCATCCGGGCCGTGGCGGTCTACTCCGAGGCCGACGCGGAGCTGCCCTACGTCCGCGAGGCGGACGAGGCGGTACTGATCGGCCCCCCGCCGCCCGCCCGCAGTTACCTGGACGCCGCCGCCATCCTGCGAGCGGCCCGGGACACCGGAGCCCAGGCCATCCACCCCGGGTACGGCTTCCTGTCCGAGAACGCGGGTTTCGCCCGGCAGGTCACCGAGGCCGGGCTGACCTGGGTGGGCCCTTCGGCGTCCGCCATCGAGCAGATGGGCGACAAGATCAGCGCCCGGAACCTGATGGCCGCCGCGGGGGTGCCGGTGGCCGAGGGCACCACCGAGCCGGTAGGCGACCTCGAGGCGGCGCTGGCCGCCGCGGCACTGATCGGCTACCCGGTCATGGTGAAAGCCGCGGCGGGCGGCGGCGGGATCGGGATGAGCGCCGCGGCCGACCCGGAGCAGCTGGTGGCGGCCTTCGAGACGGCCCGCTCCCGCGCGGAGCGGTTCTTCGGCAGCCCCGCGATCCTGCTGGAACGCTACGTGGCGCCCGCCCGGCATGTGGAAGTGCAGATCCTCGGGCTGGCCGACGGCCGGGTACTGGCCCTCGGCGAGCGGGACTGCTCCGTGCAGCGACGGCACCAGAAGGTGGCCGAGGAGACCCCGTCGCCCGGGGTCGGCTCCGGCCTGCGGGCCCGGATGCTCGAGGCCGCGGTCCGGGCCGGGGAGACGGTCGGCTACCAGGGCGCCGGGACGGTCGAGTTCCTGGTGGACACGCGGACCGGGCACTTCACGTTCCTGGAGATGAACACCCGGCTTCAGGTCGAGCACCCGGTCACCGAGATGGTGACCGGCATCGACCTGGTCGAGCAGCAACTGCGGATCGCCGCCGGCGGCGGCGTGAGCTTTGACCCGGCGGCCGTGACCGCCACCGGGCACGCGATCGAGCTGCGCGTGTACGCCGAGGACCCGGGCCGGTTCCTGCCCAGCCCGGGCACGATCACGGCCTGGGAGGAGCCGGCCGGCGAGGGCATCCGGGTCGACGCGGGATATACGGCCGGGAACCAGGTCACCCCGTTCTACGATCCGCTGCTGGCCAAGCTGTGCGTGTGGGGCCAGGACCGGGACGAGGCGCTGTCCCGGGCCCGGGACGCGGTGGGGTCGTTCCTGATCACCGGGCTGAAGACGAACCTGCCGTTCCACGCCGACCTGCTGGACAGCGGGGAGTTCAGCGACGGCAGCTACGACACGCAGGTGATCAGCCGCCTCCGTCCCTGACTTGACACAATGAGGACGGGGCCGCCGGCAGGCGGCCCGGTGAGTGAGAGGAGCGGCGAGTGGCCGAAGTCCGCGCGGAGATGGTGGCCAACGTGTGGAAGGTCGTGACCGCCGAGGGCGAGGAAGTCTCCGACGGCTCCACGCTGGTCATCCTCGAGTCGATGAAGATGGAGATCCCCGTGCTGGCCGAGGAGCCAGGCACGGTGACCAAACTGGCGGTGGCCGAGGGCGACGTGGTCCAGGAAGGCGACCTGATCGCGATCATCGAATAACCGCCCCGCTTACGCCCCCGGCGCCAGCCCCTCGTCCTAGCCCTCGCGCCGCCGACCGCCAGGGCCCGCCCGGCACCTCAGCCAAGCGCGCCTGGGCCGGACCTTCACAGATCACTTGGACGCTATCACGTATCGTGATGCACTGAACTCGTGTCGACAAATCGGGACTGGCTGGGGCTGGCGTGACCGCGTGAGACGTGACCAGGGGGATGGCGGGGCGGCGTGTGGCCGTGGGCTGGGGCGGGCTGTGGGCGGGCCGGGTGGTCAGGTGCCGGGGATGCTGGGCCGGGCGGTCAGATGCCAGTGGTGGCGCGGGGGTAGGCGACCGCGGGGTCGGTGATCACGTTGACCAGGTAGGGCACCCCGGACTCGAAGGCCCGGCGCAGCGCGGGGCCGATATCGCCCGGCCGGGTGACCAGTTCCCCCGCGCCGCCCAGCGCGCTGACCACCTCGTCGTACCGGCACTGGGGCTGCAGGTCGGCGGCCACGTCGTAGCCGTAGAGCGCCCGCATGGGGTGCTTCTCCAGGCCCCAGATCCCGTTGTTGCCGCAAACCATGACCACGGGCAGCCCGTGCCGGACCAGCGTGTCCACGTCCATCAGCGAGAAGCCGGCCGCGCCGTCCCCGAGCAGCAGCACCACCTGGTCGGCGGGACGGGCCAGCCGGGCCGCGATCGCGTAGCCCAGCCCGGTGCCCAGACAGCCGAACGGCCCCGGGTCGAGCCACCCGCCGGGGCGTCCCGGCTCGATGCACTTGCCGGCGTAGGACACGAAGTCCCCGCCGTCGCCGATCACCACGGCGTCGTCGTCCAGCATCCTGGCCAGCTCGCCGTAGATGCGCATCGGGTGGATGGGGCTGGCCTCGCTGGCCAGCAGCGGGGCGTCGGCGGCCACCGCGCCCCGGGCCGCGTCCTGCAGCCTGGGCAGCCAGGACTCCTCCCATGCCAGCCCGGGCGGGCCGGGCCGGCCAGGCGGCCGGGTCGGCCAGGGCGGTGAAGAACGCGCCGAGGTCACCGGCGTAGCAGGCCGCCAGCTGGGCGTGCGCCGCGATCTGCCCCGGCGCGTCGGCGACATGGACCACGGCTGGTTTTCGTTGCGGATCATTCTGGTCGCCGAACGCGCCATAACCGAGCCGGAAGTCGAGCGGCGTGCCCACCACGACGACCAGGTCCGCCTCCCGGAACGCGGCCGACCGGGCGCGGGTGACCAGCAGCTCATGACCCCGGGGCAGGATGCCGCGGCCCTGGCCGTTGGCGATGACCGGCAGCCGCAGTTCCTCGGCCGCGGCCCGGGCGGCCTGCTCCGCGCCGCCCATCCACACGTCCGAGCCGAGCACCAGCACCGGGCGCTGGGCCGCCGCGATCAGCCGCGCGATGGCCGCTGCCGCCTCCGGGTCACCCGGCGCCGCAGTGTTAGCCAGGCCCGGGTTAGCCAGCCCGGGGTCAGCCAGGCCGGGGTCAGCCGTCCCGGAGGGCCCGGGCCGGGCGGCCCGCACCCGTGTGCCGCCCGGCCCGAAGCGCGCCGGCCCGGCCCCGGCTCCCGGGGAGCCGGGCCGAAGAGGGCCTCCAGGGCTATGTCCACGAAGACCGGGCCGCGGTGCGGCGCGGTGGCCAGCCGGAACGCCTCATCCACCCCGGCGCCGATCTTCGCGGTCTCGTGCTCGGTCCAGGCTGCCTTGGTGATGGGCCGGAGCAGTTCCGGGTGGTCGAACTCCTGCAGGCTGCCGGAACCCCAGCGCCCGTCGGGGGCCCGGCCGCCGAGGATCACCACCGGCGAGCCGTTGAACTGGGCCGTGGTGATGGCGCTGACGCCGTTGGTCACCCCGGGCCCCGCGGTCAGCACGGCCAGGCCGGGGAGACGGGTCAGCCGGGCGGTGGCCTCCGCGGCGAAGACCGCGGTCTGCTCGTGCCGCACGTCCAGCAGCCGCATCGGCGGGTCCATGTGCACGGCCGCGTCGTACAGCGGGAACACATGCCCGCCGGACAGCGTGAACATGGTGTCCGCACCGTTGGCCCGGGCCGCCGCCGCCGCCAGCGTGCCCCCGTGCCCAGTTCCTGTCGCGCCCAGTTCCCTGATGCACGGTGCCCTGTTGCCCGGTGCCTTCACGTGCCGCGCCCTCGGTCATGCGGTGATGTTACCAGCTAGTAGCTTTCGGAAACAGGTGCCGGGCCCGGAGGGGGGTGGCGGGCCCGGCACCTGCGCCGGGATCAGCCGGCGTCCGCCGCCCCGGCCGCGACCGGAACGGGCTCCGCGGTGGCGGGTTCCGGGTCGGCCACGAACTCATGCGGCCGCGTCTCGTCCGACCCGTCCGGCACCTTGAACGCCCGGAACAGCAGGGTCAGCAGGGTCGCGATGACCAGGTTGATGACCAGCCCGGTAAGCCCGATGTAGATGGTGTGGTTGATCACCGGCACCGTGTCCGTGGACGCGCCGAAGTGCGTGCCCGGTTTGCCGGGGGCCGGCAGCCGGTACGCGGCGATGGTGCCGAACACCATGGCCACCGCCCAGCCGATGATCAGCGCCCAGCGGTGGAACCACCGGGTGTACAGGCCGGCCACGATGGCCGGGAACGTCTGCACGATCCAGATACCGCCCAGCAGCTGGAGCTGGATGGCGTACGTCGAGTTCACGAAGATCACGAACAGCAGGGCGCCCAGCTTGACCACGAGCGAGGCCCACTGGGATACCTTGGTCTGCTCCGCGTTGCTGGCGTTCGGCCGGATGTACTCCTTCCAGATGTTGCGGGCGAACAGGTTCGCGGCGGCGATGGCCATGATGGCCGCCGGGACGAGCGCGCCGATGACGATGGCCGAGAAGCCGATGCCCGCGAACCAGCTCGGGAAGATCGACTGGAACAGGAACGGCACCGCCAGCTGTGCGTTCGCGCCATGGGCCTTGACCTCGGCGGGCACCCCGGGCGCGGCCAGGGCCATATAGCCGAGCAGCGCGATCAGGCCGAGCACCAGCGAGTAGGCGGGGAGCGCGGCGACATTGCGCCGGATCACGTTGCGCCGGTTGGCCGCGAATACGCCCGTGATGTTGTGCGGGTACATGAACAGGGCCAGCGCCGAGCCCAGGGCGAGCGTCGAGTAGGCCCAGAACCCGGCCGGCTCCAGGATCAGGCTGCCGTTCGGCTTGCCCGTCTTGGGGTTGGTCGCCTTGAGGTGGGTGTCGGCGACGCTGAAGATGTGCCCCCAGCCGCCCACCCGGATCGGGATGTAGATGATCGCCACGATGATCATCACGTAGATCAGCGTGTCCTTGATGAACGCGATCAGCGCCGGGGCCCGCAGTCCGGACACGAACGTATAGCCGGCCAGGATGAGGAAGGCGATGATCAGCGGCAGGTCATGCAGGAACCCGCTGGTGGAACTGCCGCCGATGCCCATCACGGTCAGCACGGACTGGATGCCAACCAGTTGCAGGGCGATGTAGGGCATGACGGCGAGGATGCCGGTGAAGGCCACGGCGAGGGACAGCCCCCGGGAGCCGTACCGACCGTGGATGAAATCTGCCGGGGTGATATAGCCGTGCACCCGGGCCACGGACCACAGCCGGGGCAGGAACACGAACACGATCGGGTAGACCATGATCGTGTAGGACAGGGTGAAGAACCCGGCCGCCCCGGTGCCGAAGACCAGGGCCGGCACCGCGATGAATGTGTAGGCAGTATACAGATCGCCGCCGAGCAAGAACCAGGTGACAAAGGTGCCGAAGCCCCTGCCGCCGAGCCCCCACTCGTTGAGGTGCAGTACGTCCTCGGCCCGGCGCCACCGGGCCGCTGCGAACCCGACCACCGTGACCAGGGCGAACAGGAAGATCAGGATGCCGAACGAGACCCAGTTGACGTTGCTCACAACGCCTCCCCGCTGCCGCTCATGGGCGGCGAGGAGGGCCGGCCGTCAGCCGGCGGGCGGGCGACCCGGGTGGTGATCAGGTAGCAGATCGTGGTCAGCAGCGCGACGACCGGGACCCACAGCAACTGGTACCAGTAGAAGAAGGGGAAGCTGCCGAGCTTGGGGGCGCTGCGGGCGTAGATCGGGACGATGAGGGTCCCGAGCACCGCAACTAAAAGCAGGATCGTGACTAAGATCCAGGCGCCGGTGCGGCGGGTTGGGGGGCCGGAGTGCGTCATCGCTTCGTCTCCCTGTGTGGGTCGTCCACGTGCCTTCCGCCGGGCCACGGCGTGGGGCGGGCGGCGCGCGCGTGACGTATGTCACGGTGTTGACGTATATGGTGCGACGAAATGACCCAGGC
Organism: uncultured Actinomycetes bacterium; assembly: GCA_963837335.1. Classification (GTDB taxonomy): domain Bacteria; phylum Actinomycetota; class Actinomycetes; order Streptosporangiales; family Streptosporangiaceae; genus RYN-230. The sequence continues at coordinate 97,517 of CAWINS010000082.1, forward strand.
TGCAACGGTTTGCGGATCAGTGATCCCAGCGGATCAGGGTCGCGGTGGCCTGGTAGTCCTTGCCCGGTCCCTGCACCTGCCAGCGCTCTTCCATCGCGTTCTCGCTGAGCACGAGGTAGGTGATCTCGTAGCGGTCCGCGCGGCACTGGTGCACCGCCACGCAGCGGCCGGAGCGCAGATCAAGCTGGTAGAAGAGGTGGCCGTCCGCGAACCGCACGTCGACCGTGCCGTCGGGCCGCCCCTGGTAGCGGAGGGTGCGGGTGGCCGGGCCGGTATGCGTGCCGAAGCGCAGCTCGCCGGTCTCCAGGTAGCAGAGTGCTGGCCCGGACGGGGCCGCCCCGGGATCGTCCGGTTGGCTGAGCGCCGGTTCGGCGGGCGCCGGTTCGGCGGGCGCTGGTTCGCTGAGCGTGGCTGAGCCGGTGAACCGTCCCTGCGTGCCCGAACGGTGGTCGGCCAGCACCCGTTCGATGCGCCAGTGTCCCGCCGCGAAGGCGAGCGTGTCGCTTACCCGCATAGTTCGCCATTGTGACCGCTCCGGACGGCCTACCGGCCACCCGGTGCCTTGGACGGCACCGGTCAGCTTGGTATCGTCCCCCTCGGCTACCAGTACGTTCCCCCGCCTGAGGAGTCCTCCCCATGTCTGATGCGGCCGCGCTGCGCCAGCGTTCCCCCCTGGTGCTTGCCGACCTGCTGCCCGGTGCGCTGGTCCGGGACACGCTCCTGGTCGTCGGGGCGGCCGGCTTTGTCGGGCTGCTCGCCCAGATCTCGATCCACCTGTCCTTCACCCCCGTGCCCATCACCGGGCAGACCCTGGGTGTGCTGCTGGCGGGCGCGGCGCTGGGCTGGCGCCGGGCCGGGGCGGCGCTGGTCCTCTACGCGGTGGCCGGGCTGGCCGGGGTGCCCTGGTTCGCCGGGCAGGCCAGCGGCTACGTGGGTGCCTCCTTCGGCTACGTGCTCGGCTTCATCGCCGCCGCGGTCCTCTGCGGCTACCTGGCCGAGCGCGGCGCGGACCGTTCGGTGCTGCGGTCGGTGCCGGCCATGCTCGCCGGCGAGGTCGTCATCTACGCGTTCGGGGTGACCTGGCTGGCGCTGGACCTGCACCTCAGTGCCGCACAGGCGCTGTCGGAGGGCTTCACCCCGTTCGTGGCGGGCGACGCCATCAAGGCCGCCATCGCCGCCGGGCTGCTGCCCGGGGCCTGGTGGCTGACCGGGTACCGGCGCAACCGGACGACGCCCCGCAGCGAAGCCGCCTGAGCTAACCGGGCCGCCTGAGCTAGCAGGCCCGGCTGACTACTAGGGCCGGCGAAGCCGGGTGACCAGCTTGTAGCGGTCGCCCCGGTACTTGGACTGGGCCCACTCGACCGGCTCGGCCGAGGCGTCGAACGCCTGCCGGGACAGCAGCAGCAGGGGCATGCCGACATCCACCCCGAGCAGCCGGGCGTCCTTAGGGTCGGCCAGCACCGTCTCGATGGTCTCCACCGCCTCGGTGAGCTGAACCCCGTAGGCCGAGGCCAGCGCCTCGTACAGGGACGCGTAGCGGTCCAGGTTCCGGCGCAGTCCCGGGAACCGGCGGGCGGGCAGGTGGGAGGTGTCGGTCGACATGGGCTCCCCGTCGGCCAGCCGCAGCCGGTGGATACGCAGCACCCGGCTGCCCGCCGGGATGGCCAGCAGCTCGGAGAGCTGCGCGTCGGCCGGCACGTAGCTGGTGTCCAGGATCCTGGTCTGCGGGTGCAGCCCGTGCGCCCGCATCCCCTGCGTGTAGCTGGCCAGCTCGAGCAGCTGCGCGACCTTGGGCTTGGCCACGAAGGTCCCCTTGCCCTGCAGGCGCAGCAGCCGGCCTTCCACCACCAGCTCGGCCAGGGCCTGGCGCACCGTGGTCCGCGACGTCCCGTACTGCTGGGCCAGCTCGCGTTCCGGCGGCACCGGGCTGCCCGGGGCCATGGCCTGGGTCAGCTCGAGCAGCTGGCGCTTGACCGCGTAGTACTTGGGGATCCGGGGCGACGTCGGGCCGGGCGGTGTTGAGCCGGGCGGGGCGGGCTCACCGTCGCGGATGGCAGGGGACGCTGTCACGGGTCACTTCCTTCCGCAGCAAACTGCGTTCCGGACATGATCCCTCATCAGGAGCGGACTCGCTTGCCCAGGACCGTCAGGTGGCCCGGATAAGCGATGATGGCAGGGTGCCCACGCTGAATGACCTCGCCCGCCGCCACACCGCGCTGACGTCGGCCGACATCGACTGGCTGCACGCCCTGGTGTCCGACTGGCAGCTGCTGGCCGACCTGTCCTTCGCTGACCTGGTGCTGTGGGCGCCACTGCAGGACTCGTCCGGCTGGGTGGTGCTGGCCCAGATGCGCCCGACGACCGGGCCGACCACGTTCCACGACGACGCGGTGGGCACGTTCGCGCCCACCGGGGCCCGGCCCTTCCTGGAATCGGCCCAGCGGGAGCGGCGGATCTGCCGCGAAGGCGATCCGGAATGGACCCGCGGCGTGCCGGTCCGCCGCGAATCGATTCCGGTCACCCGCGAGGGCCAGGTCATCGCCGTTATCGAGCGGAGCACCAACCTGAGCTCGGCGCGCACGCCGAGCCGGCTGGAGCTCACCTACCTCAAGGGCGCGGACGACCTGGCCCAGATGGTCGCCTCGGGCATGTTCCCCTGGCCGGGCCAGCAGCCCGCGCTGGTCCGTTCCCCGCGCGTCGGGGACGGTCTGCTCCGGCTCGGCCGTTCCGGCAAGGTCAGTTACGCGAGCCCTAACGCCCTCTCGGCGTACCGCCGGCTTGGCCTGGCGGCCGATCTGGTGGGGGCGGAACTGGGCCCCCTGACCGCCCGGCTCTGCGCGCCAGGCCGGCCGACCGACGATTCCCTGATGGTCACCGCCAGCGGCCGCGCCCCGCGCGAGACCGAGGTGGAGGGGAACGGGTCCGTGGTCCAGCTCCGGGCGATCCCGCTGGTGGTCAACGGCCTGCGCACCGGCGCGCTGGTCATGGTCCGCGACGTGACCGAGTTGCGGCACCGCGAGCGCGAGCTGATGACCAAGGACGCCACCATCCGGGAGATCCATCACCGGGTCAAGAACAACCTGCAGACCGTGGCCGCGCTGCTGCGGCTGCAGTCCCGGCGGCTGGACGAGCCGAAGGCGCGGGCCGCGCTGGACGAGGCGGTACGCCGGGTCGGCTCCATCGCCACCGTCCACGAGACGCTCTCGCACGCTCCTGAAGAGATCGTGGACTTCGACGACGTCGCGGCGCGGGTCGCGGCCATGGCGGGGGAGGTGTCCGCGGCCGAGGCCCGGGTCAAGCCGGTGCTGCTCGGCAAGTTCGGGCTGCTGCCCTCCGCGGTGGCCACGCCGCTGGCCCTGGTCCTGGCCGAGTTGCTGCAGAACGCGCTGCAGCACGGGCTGGCGCCGTGCGGACCGGAACTGGCTCCGGGCCTGGACGGGCTGCTCGAGGTCTCCGTGGACCGCAGCCAGGAGCGGCTGACCGTGATCGTCCAGGATAATGGCGTCGGATTGCCGGAAGAATTCGATCTGGATTCGGCCACGAGCCTGGGCCTGCAGATCGTCCGGACGCTCGTGGTCTCCGAGCTCGGCGGCCGGCTGGAGGTCAAGCCGAGGGCGGGCGGCGGCACCAAGGCCGTCGTCGACCTGCCGCTGGACGCGGGAGCGCCGTTATCGGCCGGGGCCGCCCCGGTTCGTCCGCTGGGCCAGGCGGATCCTGCGGGTTAGCCACATAGAGCGGCCACCGCCCGGCTCGCGGACGGTGGCGCTCATTCGCGCTGGGCTCTCAGGCGTGGGCGCGAGCGCGGATCCGGCTGGCCCGCCGCTTGAGAGCACGCCGCTCGTCTTCGCTCATGCCGCCCCATACCCCGGCGTCCTGGCCGCTCTCGAGCGCCCACTGCAGGCAGGCCTCAATCGCAGGGCATCGGCGGCATACCTGCTTGGCCTCGTCGATCTGGAGTAGCGCGGGTCCGGTGTTCCCGATCGGGAAGAACAGCTCCGGGTCCACGTCACGGCAGGCGGCGTCGTGGCGCCAGTCCATGCGGTCCACTCCTCCTATGGCGTCCGGGCCGAGGCCCAGGGTGGTGACCCCGCTCGCGAGCTTGTGAACGAATTCACGAGCCAGGTCATATGTCGGGAGCCGTGTAGCTTCCCGGGGTTTGTACAGTCACACATCTATTCGAGCCAGCGGCCCCCACTGGGCTCCGGTCCGAGGCCTTGGAATCAGGACATCAACGCCAAGACCTGCAGGATGACGGCGCATGGCACCGCTCACCCGAACCGGGTTCTAGCCTGTCAAGCGCCCGAATCAAACGCAAGACTATTCGGCAAAGGTTCAGCTGGATTTCGGTGTCTGATAGGTCACATCTTTCCCTGTTGCGGGCGACTCAGGCAATTACCCGTAGAGCGCTCGGAACAGCGCGAAACGTGACACTCTCATGCTCGCCCACGTACTCCCCGTCCACCTGGAGCGCGACCGGCCGGTCCGAGCGGAGCGTGAAGGCGGGCTGGTCGTGCAGGCTGACCACGTCCCGGCCCCGGGGTGGCTCGCCGTCCTGGGTGAACATCTGGCGGAGCGCGTTCAATGTGCCTATCGTCCGCATTCGCCGGAGCGCGAAGATGTCGAGCCCGGTGTCGAAACTCGCGCCCGGGCTCGGATTGACCGGCCGGCGGCCCAGGTAGGTCCAGGGTGACGTGTTGGAAATAATGCCGAGGAACAGGTGCCCGAGCGGGGGTTGGCCGTCCCGTTCCAGGGTGAGCCGGGGGTGGCGGCGGTCGGTGACCCAGTAGAACTGGCGCAGCGCGGTCCGCAGGTACAGGCCGGGGGTCAGGGTCCGGCCGTGCTCGCGCATGCCCTCGATCACCCGCACCGTTTCGGCGTCCAGGCCCATCCCGGCGTTAAAGGTGAAGTAGCGATCCAGGCTGGCTCCCGGGGGGGCGCCCGGGCTGGTGTGGCCGGGACTGGCACAGCCCAGGCCGACGCGCCGGTCCCGGCCCGTCCGCAGCGCCTCGAGGATCCGCCCGGTCGCGTCAACCGGGTCGGCGGGCAGGCCCAGTGCGCGGCTGAACACGTTGGCGTTGCCGCCCGGGACGGGAGCGAAGCCCGGGTCCGTCCCGGGCTTCAGGCCGTGCAGCAGGCCGTTGACGGCCTCGTTGACCGTGCCGTCCCCGCCGAGCGTGAAAATGAGCTGGAAGCCGTCTGAGGCGGCCTTGCGGGCCAGGGTGCCCGCATGACCCCGGTAGCGTGTTTCCGCGACTTCCAGTTCCATCTGGGATGCGAGAGCATGCGTGATGACGTCCCGGCGCAACTGGGTGGTGGCCGTGGCGTGCGGGTTGACGATCAGGAGCGCGGGCACGGGCTCAGGTTAGCGACGAGGGGTACGAGAGATGCAGCAGAGGCCGCCGAGCCTGCTCGGCGCGGCGGGAGTGCAAGCCGCTGACGCCCTCATCGTGCTGGCGGCCAGCGTGCTGGCCGGGATCGACACGGTCTCGGGCCAGTCCTACCAGCGGGGCAGCGGGATCGCGCTGACCCTGATCGGGCTGGCCACGGCGGCCGCGCTGGCCTGGGTCGCCGTCGGGCTGTCCCAGGGCCGCCGGTGGAGCCGCACTCCCGCGGCGCTGACCCAGCTGTTCGTCGGCATCGTCGGCATCTACCTGGTGCAGGGGCACCGCTACGAGTGGGGGATCCCGTCGCTGGTCCTGGCGGCCGCAGGGCTCGCCCTGCTGCTGATGCCGGCCAGCCTGCGCGCCCTGGTCGGCCCGGGGTCCGGGAACGAGGCCGGGCCTGGCAGCACCCCGGGCCCCCAGCCGCCGTCCCGGGCCAGGACGGTGCCGCCCCAAGCGAGGTCAGCCAAGACCGGATCAGCCAAGACGGCGTCGGGCAAAACGGCGTCGGCCAAGCCAAGGACCGCAGCCAAGCCGGGCCCGCCAGGCAAGCGCCCCGCCCGCGGCTAGCTCGCCGGCGAGGCGGGGCCCGCCGCAGGCGGGTTCCCTCCGAGCCGGCGACCAACCCGGCACCCCCCGCAGACGACGTGCCTGCGGGGCGGGCAAGTTGGGGGTCCGGGGGCTCGGGCCCCCGGGCTAGCAGAGTGCCTGCGGGGGCGGGCAAGTTGGGGGTTCCGGGGGCTCGGGCCCCCGGGCCAGCACAGCTAATCTAATCTTCGGCCGTCAGGCCCTCGCGGAGCTGGGCGAGCGTGCGGGCCAGCAGCCGGGATACGTGCATCTGCGAGATCCCCAGTTCGCTGGCGATCTGCGACTGCGTCATGTTCCCGAAGAACCGCAGCAGCAGGATGCGCTTTTCCCGGCTGGGCAGCTGTTCCAGCAAGGGCTTGAGCGATTCCCGGTACTCGACCCCTTCCAGGGCGTCGTCGAGCATGCCGAGCGATTCGGCCACCGCGGGCGCGTCGTCGTCGCCTGAGTCCGGGGCGTCCAGCGACACCGTCGAGTAGGCGTTGGCCGACTCCAGGCCCTCCAGGACCTCTTCCTCGGTCATCTGCAGGTGCGCGGCGATCTCGGCCACGGTGGGCGCCCGGCCCTCGCGCTGCGCCAGGTCCCCGATGGCCTTGGTCAGGGCCAGCTTGAGCTCCTGCAGCCGCCGGGGCACCCGGACGGCCCAGCCCTTGTCCCGGAAATGCCGCTTGATCTCGCCCACGATGGTCGGCGTGGCGTAGGTGGAGAACTCCACCCCGCGGGCCAGGTCGAAGCGGTCAATGGACTTGATCAGCCCGATCGTCGCCACCTGGGTGAGGTCGTCGAGCCATTCGCCGCGGTTTCGGAAGCGCCGGGCCAGGTATTCCACCAGCGGCAGGTGCAGCTCGACCAGCTCGCCGCGGATGCGGAGCCGCTCGGCGTCGTCCGCGGGCAGCACCGAGATCCGCTCGAACAGTTCCCGCGCGCGTCCCCGGTCCGGGACCGCGTGCTGGATCCGCGGCGGGGGGGCCACCTCGCTCAGCGGCGCGTCACCTCCCGGGGCCTCGATGGCGGCCGCCCCTGCGGCATCGATCTCCTCGGCCACCCGGGCATCGACTTTCCGGGGCACCCGGACCTCGATTTCCTCGGTCACCCGGACCTCGACAGCTCGCGGGTCTTGCGCAGCATGACCGTGAGTTTGCTGCCCGGCCCGGCCCAGGCGTCCACGCTCCCGGCCAGCGCCGCGAGCACGGTCCAGGCGAAGGTGTCACGGGCGGGAAGCTGGGCCCGCTGGGTCTGCACGGACACCGCGATGGTCACGCTGTCCTCGCCGAGGGTGAAGTCGCAGTCCAGGCTCGCCCCCGGGGACGCCTGGCTCAGCAGCAGGCCGCACGCCTCGTCCACGGCGATCCGCAGGTCCTCGATCTCATCGAGGGTGAAGTCCAGGCGGGCGGCGAGACCCGCAGTGGCCGTGCGCAGCACGGACAGGTAAGCGCCCTCGGCCGGCATCCGGATCGTCACGCGATCCTCGGCGTCCCGCGGCGCATGATCGCCGCGAACCGCCGTGGGCACGGCCGCAGCAGTCGGCGCGGTCGTCTCTTCCGTCACGATTGTCCTCCAGTACCGTCAGCCGTACTGCTGCTGGCGGCCGTCGTGGTCTTGCCATGCAACCTACCGTCCGCGGCGTGCATCGCTGACGCGCCGCCCCGGGCGCTGCCCGGCAATTCCCTTTTGACCAGCGAGGACGCGCTGGATTGAACAGCTGATTACAGAAGGCCGGCGAATCCCGGGAGGCTGGCAAAACCGCGGCGGCTGGTGTCCCAGGAGGCCACCGAAACCCTGGGCGGCCAGCCGATCCCAGGAGGCCAGAGGCCGCGCAGGCGGTGCCTGCGCGGCCTCTGGCCATCGCGACGTGCTGAGCTGGGAGGTCAGCCCTGCTTGGTCTCCCAGAAGATCTTGCTGATTTCTTCGATCTTGGCCAGCAGCTCATCGGCCGCGGCCACATCGGTGCTGCTCTTGGTGCCCCCAGGGCCGCCGCCTGCCAGCTTGGTGGCCTCGTTGAACAGCTGGTTCAGCTGCGGGTACTTCTCGAAGTGCGGTGGCTTGAAGTAGTCAGTCCACAGCACCCACAGGTGGTGCTTGACGAGCTCGGAGCGCTGCTCCTTGATCAGCAGGGCGCGCGTCTGGAACGCCGGGTCCGAGCTGTCGTGATACTTCTGGATGATCGCCTTGACGGACTCAGCCTCGATCCGTGCCTGGGCCGGGTCGTAGACCCCACAGGGCAGGTCGCAGTGCGCGTGCACGGTGGCCTTTGGTTCGAGGAGACGTGTCAGCAGTCCCATAGGTCCCCTTCTCTCATCATCTCGGATCATGGGTTACCGGTGACCGACACTACCCCCCAGGCTCAGGAACGAACGTAGGAGGGCCGATGCGCTGTCCCCTATGGCGCGTTGCGGTCGTGGAGCGGTCCATGGAACCCGCCCTCCACCCGGGTGACTGGCTGCTCGCCTGGCGGGGCACCCGGCCCGGGCACCCGATCCGGGTCCGTCCCGGGCAGCTGGTCATCGCCCGGCACCCGGCCCAGCCGGAACTGCTGCTGGTGAAGCGGGCCGCCCGCCGCGAGCCCGGCGGGTGGTGGCTGAGCGCGGACAACCGGGCGGCCGGTGCGGCGGACAGCCGGACGTTCGGCGTGGTTCCGGACGGGCTGATCGAGGGCCGGGTCCTGCTCCGGTACCGCCGCGCCCGGACCTGATCCACCCCGACAGCGGAAACCCCCGGCCGCGAGGGCCGGGGGTTTCCGTACTGTGCACTCTGCTGGCTGGAACCAGGGTGGTCAGGCCGCAGAACGCTCGGGCGGCTCGATGCCGGACTGCCGCTCGACCAGGTTGAGCATCTCCGCCTTGGGCAGCCGGGTCGCCATCGCCCAGTAGTAGATGACCAGGCTGAACGCGGCCACGACCAGCATGTCCCACCAGAACGGGATGTGGTTGGTGTTCAGCGGCGCCGCCACGGCGCCCCCGCTGTACTGGCCCTGCCAGGAGATGATGCCGATGCCGATCAGGTAGAACGGCAGCCACTGCGCCGACTTCCAGTCCAGCGGCGGGCGGTTCTCGTCGAACGCCATGCAGATGGCGATCAGCACGTACCCGATCACGATCACCAGGCCGAGCTTCCAGACCGTCTCGAAGCCGGACCAGTAGATGAGCATGTTGGCGATGACGAACGCGAGCGGGGCGATCACCCCGCCGGCGGGCACCCGGTAGGGCCGGTCGGCCTCGGGAACCTGCCGCCGGAACGCGCCCATGGCCAGCGGCGCGCCCGCGTACATGAGCACGCTGGCCCCGGTGACCAGGCTGACCAGGGAGTGCCAGCTGGGGAAGGGCAGCAGGAAGAACAGCCCGGCCACGAAGGCCACGAGCAGGGCGACCCACGGGATGCCGTTCTTGTCGACCTTGGTCATGACCTGCGGGAAGTAGCGGTTGCGGCCGAGGCCGTAACCGACCCGCGAGCTGGAGGTCTGGTAGATCAGGCCGGTGCCGAACGGGGAGACGAACGCGTCGATCCGCAGGACAACGGCCAGCGCGGAGAGGCCGACGATCCCGGCCAGGCCGGCGAACGGCCCGGCGAGGATGTTCGCGTCGCTGATCTTCGCCCACCCGTGGGCAAGCTGGCTGGTCGGCATCGCGCCGATGAACACCACCTGCAGCATGACGTAGATGATGATGCCGATGAAGGTGGCCAGCAGGATGGCCCGGGGCAGGTTCTTCTGCGGGTTCTTGATCTCGGCGGCCAGCTGGTCGGCCTGCTCGAAGCCCAGGTAGGCGAAGATGATGCCTGCGGACGGGATGGCCGCGAACAGGGCCTTCCAGCCGTAGGGGTTGAAGCCGTGACTGCTGAAGTTGCCGCCGTGGAACTTGAACAGCAGCACGATGATGGTGAGGACCGGGATCGCGACCTTCCACCAGGTGATGCCCGAGTTGACCTTGCTGAACGTGCGCATGGCCAGGAAGTTCAGCGCGGTGAAGATCACCAGGAGGACGACCGTCATCGCGAAGCCGAGCCCGGTGACGTTGCCATGCCCGGTCCCGCCGTTCGCGTTGACGTCGAACAGGCCGTGCCAGTAGTACGACCCGTACTGCATCACCGCGAAGCACTCGATGGGGGCCACCGTGATGGCCTGCACCCAGGAGAAGAAGCCGAACGAGATGCCGGCCACGCTGCCGTAGGCCAGATGCGGGAATCGCGCCGTGCCGCCGGAGACCGGGTACATCCCGCCCAGTTCGGCGTGCACCAGGGCCAGGAAGATGACCGCGACACCGCCGATGACCCAGCCCAGCAGGGCGATCGGCCCCGCGGCCTGCACCGCGAATAGCGCTCCGAACAGCCAGCCCGATCCGATGATGGAGGTCTCGGACGCCCAGGTGGCGCCGATCAGCCCCATCTCTCGTTTGAGGCCGACATCCGACGGCGCCGTAGGTGTCGTCGCGACGGACTCAGTTGCCATGGTCCGAACCTTCTTTCCGGTCCGCATACGTGGGCCATACGCCCCGTGAGTAGGCCTCATGGTAATGATCGTCAAACACCCTGAGAAGAAGTCAGCGGCTTCATTTCGGTAACGCAGATCACGATAAGTCCTCAGGGCGACACGGGCCGCTGTCCATTGTCAGATGAACTGGCCCTGTGGCGGAAGGGAAAAATGAGACGGAAGTGAAAACGGAAGCCAGTAACGCGCGGCTGGACGCAGCAAAACGGGCGGCTAGCCAGGCCGGGCAAAGGCGGGCGGCTAGACCGCTGCGGTGGAGGCCTTTTCGCTCGGGCTGCGGCGGCGCTCATGCAGCGCGGTCACGCTCGCCTTGGCCGCGCAGCGGTCACCGCAGTAGGCCTGGGAGCGGTCAGGAGTCGTGTCCACCAGCACGTTCGGGCAAGACGGGGCCTCGCAGTGGCGCAGCCGGTCGGTGCCCAGGTTGGTCAGCACGATGGTGAGCCCCAGCACGGCGCCCGCCGCGTAGCGGTCCGCGACCGAGCCGCTGTCCGCGTGATGCATGTGCCACGTGCCGCCGTCGTGCCGGGCGATCTCCGGGTGAACGGGATGCCGGGCGAGCAGCGCGTTCAGCCTCGCTGCCGCGCCGTCCCCGTCGCCCGCGGCGCAGGCCGCGAAGATCAGCCGGAGCTGGGACCGCAGTTCCCGCAGCGCGTCGAGGTCAGCCGCCGTGGCCCGGGTACACAAAGCAGCCCGGTCCGCCATGAGGCCTCGATAGGCCTCTATGGTGGCGAGCTCATCCTGGCGACCGCCGCTGGCGTCGCGCGTGTTGACCAAGCGCACCGCCAGCTCGGCATAGGAGTTGAGATCCACTCCAGTCCTTCAGCTGCTGGGGGACATGGGGGTCCGCTTCCCCGCACCGAGTATGGCACAGACCGTCCGGCCCGGCCCTGCCTTCTGCCGGGTCGCCCGTACTGCTAGGTAGCTTAGTGTAGCGAGGTGGATCCGGCCGGCCACGTAGCAGGGCCTGATCATCGGTCGGCGGGCCGTCAGGCGCTAGGGTGCGCCCATGTTCGCTGTTACTGCCGCACGCATCGACGCCGATGATCCGCTGGCCGGGCTGGAGCTGGGCGAGCGCCCCGATCCCTCGCCCCCGGACGGGTGGACCACGGTGACCGTCCGGGCCGCCGCACTCAACCACCACGACGTCTGGACTCTGCGCGGGGTGGGCATCTCGCCCGACCGGCTGCCCATCGTGGTGGGCTGTGACGCGGCCGGGGTGGACGAAGACGGCAACGACGTGATCGTGCACGCGGTGATCGGCGACCCGGCGGTCGCGGGCGGCGACGAGACCCTCGACCCCCGGCGGTCGCTGCTGTCCGAGCGCTTCGACGGCACGTTCGCTGAGCGGGTCGCGGTGCCCCGGCGCAACCTGGTGCCGATGCCCTCGGCGCTGTCGTACACCGAGGCCGCGTGCCTGCCCACCGCGTACCTGACCGCGTACCGGATGCTGTTTACCCGGTCCGGTCTGCAGCCCGGCGCCACCATCCTGGTCCAGGGGGCGGGCGGCGGTGTCGCGACCGCGCTGGTCGTGATCGGCCGCGCGGCGGGCTTCCGTGTCTGGGCGACCAGCCGCGATGAGGAGAAACGCCGTCGTGCCCTGGAACTCGGCGCCGACCAGGTCTTCCCGTCCGGGGCCAGGCTGCCCGGGCGGGTCGACGCGGTCATGGAGTCGGTCGGCGAGGCGACCTGGGCTCATTCGCTGCGTGCCCTGAAGCCGGGCGGCCGGATCGTCGTGTGCGGGGCGACCAGCGGCGCCGTGCCGCCGGCCGACCTCAACCGGGTCTTCTTCCTGCAACTGTCGGTGGTCGGCTCGACCATGGGCACCCGGGATGAGCTGGACCGGCTGGCCGTGTTCCTCGAGCAGACCGGCGTGCGGCCGAAGATCGACCGGGTCATGCCGCTGGAGCAGGCCAAGGACGGCTTCGCCGCCATGATCGCGGGCGACCTGTTCGGGAAGGTCGTGTTCACCGTCTAGAAGTGACCTGCCCCGGCTGGTTTTCGTTGCGGAAAGTAAGCGACGTGGTGGTGCTGGCGCGGCCGCTGACGGCCTGCTCCGGCCATCTGCTGCCCTACTGCTGGTAGGACTCCAGGAAGGTGCTCAGCCGGCCGATCGCGTCGTCTAGCACGTCGATCCCGGCCAGGAACACCATCCGCAGGTGGTCTGGGGTGTCCAGGTTGAACCCGGTGCCGTGGGTGAGCAGCAGGTGCTGCTGCTCCAGCAGGTCGATGACCAGTTGCTGGTCGTCAGAGATCTTGTGGACGTCCGGGTCGAGCCGGGGGAACACGTATAGCGCGCCCTGCGGCTTGACGCAGTCCACGCCCGGGATCTCGTTCAGCTTCCGCCAGGCGTGGTCTCGCTGATCGCGGAGCCTGCCGCCCGGCTGCAGCAGCGTGGTGATGCTCTGCGGCCCGCCCAGCGCGGCCTGGATGGCGTACTGGCTCGGCACGTTGGGGCACATCCGCATGTTCGCGAGCAGCTCCAGGCCCTCCAGGTACCCGGCCGCCTCCCGGCGCGGGCCGCTGACCAGCATCCAGCCGGTGCGAAAGCCAGGCGCCCGGTAGGTCTTGGACAGCCCGGACAGGGTCAGCACGACGAGATCGGGAGCCAGCGCGGCGGTCGATTCGTGCACCGCGCCGTCGTAGAGGATCTTGTCGTAGATCTCGTCGGCGAGCACCAGCAGGCCGTGCCGGCGGGCCAGGTTGAGCAGGCCGAGCAGGGTTTCCCTGGAGTACACCGCCCCGGTGGGGTTGTTCGGGTTGATGATCACCAGGGCCCGGGTGTTCTCGGTAATCTTCGAGGCCACGTCGTCCAGGTCAGGCTGCCAGCCGCTCTGCTCATCGCAGCGGTAGTGTGCCGCGCGGGCACCGCACAGGATCACCGCCCCGGTCCACAGCGGGTAGTCGGGACTGGGCACCAGGACCTCGTCGCCCGGGTCCAGCAGCGCCTGGAGGGCCATCACGATGAGCTCGGAGACCCCGTTGCCGAGATAGACGTCGTCCGGGCCGACGTCGGGCACGCCGAGCGTGGTGTAGTACTGCGACACCGCCAGCCGGGCCGAGTGGATGCCCCGGGCGTCGCTGTAACCCTGGGCCTCGCCGATGTTCTGGACCAGTTCGGTCACCACGCTGTCGGGGGCCATCAGCCCGAACGGTGCCGTGTTGCCGATGTTGAGTTTGAGGATCCGGTGCCCCTCGGCTTCCAGCTGCCGGGCCCGGCGCAGCACCGGGCCGCGGATGTCGTACCGGACGTTGTTCAGCCTGCTGGCCTGCGGGACCATCAGCAAATACCTCCTGATCCGGGGCGGTGCTGGCCGCCGGCGAACCGCACAGCGGCGATCACGGAACGAGACAAGAGCCTATCTTCACCCCGCCGCGCCCCATCCGTGAACCGGTTTTAGCGCGGGTCTCCGTGGCTGTGGTCCCCGTGATGTGGGGCGCCGTGGTCGGGGGCCCGTGGTCGGGGGCGCCGTGGTCGGGATCCCCGTGACGGTGGTCCCCGTGCGGGCGGTCCCCATGATCGCGGCCGGGGTCCCCGGTCCGGGGAGTGTCGTCCGGCCCGGGAGCGTCCGCGGTACCGAAGACCTCGGCCTTGATCCGGTCCAGCGCGTCGTCCAGGATGGTCCGCAAGTCGCCCACGGCGTCCTCGCTCACCGCCTGGGCCTGGGCCGCTGCCGCCCGCAACTCCCGGGAGAAGTGGCGGGCTAGCTGTTCCAGGTCCCGGTAGGTCCCGGGGTCTGCCCAGCCGGATGCTCCCGGCGGCCAGGCCCGCCAGCCCGGGCGGGGACCATGGCCCTGGCCCGCGGCCGGCGCCTGCTCCCGCTGCGCCTGGTCGCGCTGGGTTTCCTCGTGCTGGGCCTCTTCGTGCTGTGCGTCTTCGTGCTGTGCTTCTTCATGCACGGCCTCGTCCCACGCGGAGGCGGCGCCAGGACCGCGGCGCGGCGGTGGGGCGCCGTTGCCGCGCGGCGGGGCCTGGCGGCCGGCCGGGGTGGCGCCGGGGGATGGGGCAGTGTTGCGGGGCGGGGCGGCACCGCGGGGCGGCACGGGGCCGCGCCGGTGCATGTCCCGTGCGGCAAAGGTCAGTTCCTCGCGCAGGTTGCGCACGGTCTCCCGGACGTCCTCGGTCACCTCACGGGCAATATCCCGGACCGACGCGGTGATCTCGTCCTCGAGCTCGCTGAGGTCATCGGAGCGGTTGCGGAGTTCTTCCCGGCCCTTGTCGGTGATCCGGTAGACCTTGCGCCCGTCGGCCTCGTCGTGGGTGACCAGGCCCTCTTCCTCGAGCCGGGCCAGCCGGGGGTAGATGGTCCCGGGGGAGGGGGCGTAGACGCCCATGAACCGGTCCTGGAGCAGCCGGATCACCTCATACCCGTGGCGGGGTGACTCATCGAGCAGCTTGAGCAGGTACAGCCGGAGCCTGCCGTGCCGGAAGACGGGACTCATCGGCTGTCGCCCGCCGCCCCGGCCGCCGCCTGCCGCGTTCCAGGCTGTCCCCGCTGGAGCAGCGTGACCTGGCCAGACATGGTGCTGACCCGGACCACACCAGGATGCCCCGCCGGACCCAGGTCGCCTTTGACCGTGCTGGCGCCCGGCTTCTCGCTGTGCTGCAGGCCCGGGAACTCGCTCAGCACCCGGCCGGTGGCGGACCGCAGGTCCACCCGGGCGCGGGCGTCGGCGGGAAGCCGGATCGCGACCGGCCCGGACACGGTGGCCACCCGCAGCGCGGCGTCCTGGTCGAGGTCGATGTCCGCGGTGACCCGTCCGCTCACCGTCTTGGCGTCCAGCCGGTCCACCGAGCCGTCGGCCAGGGTGAGATCGCCGGACACCGAGTTGAACCCGATGGTGCCGCCGAGACCCTGGGCTTCGATGTCGCCGGACACGGTCCGGGCGTCGACCGCCCCGGTCACGCCGTCCAGGGTGATGGCCCCGGACACGCTCTTCACCGAGGTCGCCGCGGCGATCCCGGACACGACGGCGCTCGCGGTGACCACACCGAGCTGGACCGGGCAATCCTTCGGCACGGTGATGGTGATCGTGGCGGCGGTCCGGTCCGGGCGCAGCCAGCCAAGCAGCCCGTCCCAGCTCAGGTCCTCGTAGCTGACCGTGAGGGTGCCGTCGGAGTGACTCACCAGCAGCGGCTGGCCGGTGACGGCCGAGATGTCCAGGCAGGCTCGCTCGCCGGTGCTGAGCACCGCCACCGTGCCGCCGATCGTGCGGACGCGCAGCGCGTCCACCCGGTCGAAGTCGTACGTAGCAGGAGCGTCAACGGTCCAGCGCGGCATGTCGTGATCCTTTCACCCGGCCCGGCGGTCAGGCGGGCCAGCACTCATACGATATATCGCGTTGACCGAAAGTCAAGATGTATCGCGTATTGCACGAAGTACGTGAAGCCGTGGCCCGCCGACGGGCTGGGCCTGCTAGTCCGGGTCATCCTCGTCGAGCCGGGCCAGCCACGTGGCCAGCCGCTCTACCGTCGCCTCGGCCTCGGGGAACAGGTCGACGAACTCGCGCAGCCGTTCCGCCAGCCAGCCCAGGCTGACCTCGTCATCCGCGCGCCGGTCGAGCAGTTCCTCGATACCGCGGTCGGTGAAGTACATGCCTACGCTCCCGGCAAGGCCTCGTCCACCAGATGCTGATGCTCGGCTTTGTGCGCGGTCGCCGAGCCCACGGCGGGCGGGCCACTGGCCGGCAGCGAGATCACGCCGACTGCGCGGCCCGTGATCGCGGGCAGATTCAGGGCCATGGTCGGCCAGGCGCCCATGTTGGCGGGCTCCTCCTGGACCCAGGTGATCTCCTCCACCCCCGGGTAGCGGCCGAGTTCCGCGCTCAGTTCCTCGGCCGGGACCGGGTAGAGCCGCTCCACGCGGATGATCGCGGTGTCGGTCCGCTCCTCCGCGGCGCGGCGCTGGGCGAGATCGTAGTAGATCTTGCCCGAGCACAGCAGCACCCGGCGGACACCGGCCGGGTCGGGTTCTTGCGGGTCGCCGATCACCGGGAGGAACGAGCCGGTGGCGAAGTCGGCCACCGCCGAGGACGCCTCCTTGAGCCGGAGCATGGACTTCGGCGTGAACACCACCAGCGGGGCCCGCCGCGGCGACAGGGCCTGCCAGCGGAGCAGGTGGAAGTAGTTGGCCGGCGTGGTCGGCAGCGCCACGGTCATGTTCCCCTGCGCGCACAGGCCGAGGAAGCGCTCGATCCGCGCCGAGGAGTGGTCCGGTCCCTGCCCCTCATAGCCGTGCGGGAGCAGCAGCACCACGCTGGACTGCTGGCCCCACTTCTGCTCCCCGGAGCTGATGAACTCGTCCAGGATGGTCTGCGCGCCGTTGACGAAGTCACCGAACTGGGCTTCCCAGCAGACCAGCGCTCCCGGCCGGGCGACCGAGTAGCCGTACTCGAAGCCGACGGCCGCGAACTCCGACAGCAGCGAGTCATAGGCATGGAACCGGGCGCTGGCCGAGTTGAACTGGCGCAGCGGGGTGTATTCCGCCCCGGTATGCCGGTCCACCAGGACCGCGTGCCGCTGGCCGAACGTGCCGCGGCGGGTGTCCTGGCCCACGAGGCGCACCGTATGCCCGTCCATCAGCACCGACCCGAACGCGAGCAGTTCCCCGGTCGCCCAGTCGATGGCGTTCTGCTCGACCATGGTGGCCCGGCGGGCCAGCAGCGGCTGCAGCCGCGGGTGCGGGGTGAAGCCGTCCGGCATGTTGAGCTGCGTGTCCACGATCCGCTTGATCGCCTCTTCGGTGATGGCGGTGGGCACGCTGCGGTGATCGAGCGGCTCCAGGGTGGTCTGCGGCCGGACCACGGCGCCGGGGTCCATCGGCCGCTTGGACGCCTCGCGGGTCTCGGTGAAGGCCCGCTCCAGATGCTGCTGGTAGTCCCGGAGGGCCTGCTCGGCCTCTTCCATGGTGATGTCGCCCCGGCCGATCAGCGACTCGGTGTAGAGCTTGCGGGTGGACCGCTTCGCGTCGATCAGGTCGTACATCAGCGGCTGGGTGAACGAAGGGTTGTCCGCCTCGTTGTGGCCCCGCCGCCGGTAACAGATCATGTCGATGACGACGTCCTTGCGGAACGCCTGCCGGTAGGCGAAGGCGAGCCTGCCGACCCGGACGACCGCCTCGGGGTCGTCCCCGTTGACGTGGAAGATCGGCGCCTGGATCATCCGCGCCACATCCGTGGAGTACACGCTGGAACGGGATTCCGCGGGGGCGGTGGTGAAGCCGACCTGGTTGTTCACCACGATGTGCACGGTGCCGCCGGTCCGGTAACCGCGCAGCTGGGACAGGTTCAGCGTCTCGGCGACCACGCCCTGGCCGGCGAACGCGGCGTCCCCGTGGATCAGCAGGGGCAGCACCGTGAAGCCGGGCTCGCCCATGTCGATGACGTCCTGCTTGGCCCGCACCACGCCCTCGAGTACGGGATCCACGGCCTCGAGATGGCTCGGGTTGGCCACCAGGGACGTGGGGATCGTGGCGCCGTCGCTGGCGGTGAACACGCCGTCCGCGCCCAGGTGGTACTTGACGTCACCGGAGCCGTGCGTGCTGCGCGGGTCCAGGTTCCCCTCGAACTCCTGGAAGATCTGGGCGTAGGACTTGCCGATGATGTTGGCCAGCACGTTGAGCCGGCCCCGGTGCGCCATGCCCATCACGGCCTCGTCCAGCGAGGCCCTCGCGGCCTCGGTGAGCACCGCGTCCACCAGCGGGATCAGCGCCTCCGCGCCCTCCAGGGAGAACCGGCGCTGGCCGACGAACTTGGTCTGCAGGAACATCTCGAACGCCTCGGCCACGTTCAGCCGGGACAGGATCTGCATCTGCTCGTCGTGGCCGGCCCGGTCGTGCGGCCGCTCGACCCGCTCCTGGATCCAGGCCCGCTCGTCGGGGTTCTGGATGTGCATGTACTCCACGCCGACCGTGCGGCAGTAGGAGTCCCGCAGCACGCCCAGGATCTCCCGGAGCTTCATCAGCGGCTTGCCGCCGAACCCGCCGGTGGCGAACTCCCGCTCCAGGTCCCACAGGGTCAGGCCGTGCTGGTTGATGTCCAGGTCGGGGTGCTTGCGCTGCTTGTACTCCAGTGGATCGGTGTCGGCCATCAGGTGGCCGCGGACCCGGTAAGCGTGGATGAGCTCGTGCACCCGGGCCGACTTGGTGATGTCGTCCTCGTGACCGGCCGGGATGTCCCGCACCCAGCGGACCGGCTCATAGGGGATCTTCAGCGCCTCGAAGACCTCGTCCCAGAAACGGTTCTCGCCGAGCAGCAGCTGGTGGATCTGGCGCAGGAACTCCCCGGACTGGGCTCCCTGGATGATCCGGTGATCGTAGGTCGAGGTGAGGGTGACCGACTTGCTGATGGCCAGCCGGGTCATGGTCTCCTCGGCCGCGCCCTGGTAGGCCGCCGGGTACTCCATCGCGCCGACACCCACGATGCAGCCCTGCCCGGCCATCAGCCGCGGTACCGAGTGCTCGGTACCAATCGTGCCCGGGTTGGTCAGGCTGATGGTGGTGCCCGCGTAGTCGTCCACGGTGAGCTTGCCTGCCCGGGCCCGGCGGACGACGTCCTCGTAGGCCATCCAGAACTGCCGGAAGTCCATCGCCTCGGCGGCCTTGACCGCGGGCACCAGCAGCTGGCGCGACCCGTCTTTGGCGGTCACATCGATGGCCAGGCCCAGGTTGACGTGCTCGGGCTCGACGATCGCGGGCTTGCCCTCCAGCTCGGTATAGGAGTAGTTCATCGCCGGGACCCCGCCCAGCGCCTTCACCACCGCGAACCCGATCAGGTGGGTGAACGAAACCTTCCCGCCCCGGCCGCGGGCCAGGTGGTTGTTGATCACGATGCGGTTGTCGATTAGCAGCTTGGCGGGCACGGTCCGGACGCTGGTCGCGGTGGGCACGCTCAGGCTGGAGGCCATGTTGACCGCGGTCCGGGCGGCCGCGCCACGCAGCCTGGCCGCCTGTGCACCGGCGGCTGCGGGAGGCCCGGCGGTGGGGGATTTAGCCGGGGCCGGGGCCGCGCCCGGCTTCGGTGGAGCCGCTGCCGGGGCTGCGGCCTGTGCGGGCGCACTGGCCTGGCCGTCCGGGCCTGCCTGGTCCGGCGCGGCCGTGTCCGGCCTGGCGGGCTGGGCTGGTGCGCTGGCCGGGCCGCCGTTCGCGCCCTGGCCCGGTGCCGGAGCCTGGTCCGGCTGGCCATGCTCCCGGGCGGCGCGGGCGGCCACGCTCCCGACCGGGGGAGAGTAATCAGCGAAGAAATTCCACCAGGCCATGTCCACGGAGCCGGGGTCGGCCAGGTAACGCTGGTAGAGCTCGTCCACGAGCCATTCGTTCGGCCCGAAGTCCTTGCTGGCTGCGCCGTCGCCGGAATGCTCGTGCGGTGCGCCCCCGCCCGCTCCGGATGCGGGACTGCTGGGTTCTGCTTCGCTGAGATCCGCGGACTGCGGTGCCTCAGAAGACACGGCGGACATCGCCCTCTTCCGATGTTGGATTTTCTGTCACTGCCCGGCCTCCCAGGCTACCGCCGCGGCTGGGCCGCGGGTCCGGGCCAGTTCCTTCATGATCGCGCGGACATGCGGTCCCTGTCATGCGGTGAGAGCCAGTTCACATGCGGTCCCTGTCATGCGGTGAGAGCCAGTTCACGTACGGTCCCTTGGGCACGATGCGGCTCGGGTTGATCCAGTCCTGGGTCTGGTAGTAGTGCCGCTTGATCTGGTCGAAGTCCGTGGTGTCCCCGAAGCCGGGGAGCTGGTACAGGTCCCGCGCGTAACCCCACAGTCCCGGGTAGTCCACCAGGCGGTGCAGGTTGCATTTGTAATGAGTGTGGTAGACCGCGTCGAAACGGGCCAATGTGGGATAGAGCCGCACATCGGCTTCGGTGATGTTGCTGCCCAGCAGGAACCTGCGCCGGGTCAGCCGTTCCTCCAGCGCGCTCAGCGTGGTGAACAGCGCGTCGAACGCCTCCTCGTAGGCCGCCTGGCTGGTGGCCAGCCCGGCCTTGTACACCCCGTTGTTGACCGCGTGGTAGATCAGCGTGCTGAGCGCGTCGATCTCGGGCCGTTGCGGCACCGGGTACAGGTCGGGCGCGCCGGGCCGGTGGTAACCGCGGAACTCCGTCTCGAACGTGACCGTGATCTGCTGGAAGTCGTTCTCCACGATCCGCTGGCTGCGGGTGTCCCAGACGAACGGGACGGTGAACCGGCCGCGGTAGCCCGGGTCGGTGGTCAGGTACAGGTCCGAGACGAACCGGGCCCCGCTGACCGGGTCGACGCCGCCGGAAGTGGCCGGGAAGCGCCAGCCGCGCTCGTCGCGGATCGGGTCCACCAGGCTCAGCCCGATGACCCGTTCCAGCCCGAGCAGCCGGCGCACGATCAGCGCCCGGTGCGCCCACGGATCAGCCAGCGAGGCGTACAGCTGGTAGCGCCCCGGTTCTGCCAGGTACCCGCTCGATCCATCGCCCGTGATCCGCGTGGCGAATACGTTCGCCGGGCGGACGAATCCGCCCGAAGGCAGGACCTCAGGGCCAGTGTCGGGAGTAACTGGCATCGTCCTCCCTCCTGCCCGCCGCAGACGGTCGCGTGGATTTGTCAGCAGATGATGGCCGGCCTGGTGGCCTGGCGGAAGGGGTGCCGCCAGGCTGCGGGCGAGGTGGCATAAACCGCACCTGCCCAGTGGCTAGCATCGCACCCGGAGGCACTGTGTTTCCCGGAGAGGCCAAGGCCGGGGTTCCGCAGCGGCCAAGGCCGGCGTTTCCCGGACCGGCCCGGGCCCCGGTTTGCTGGATCCCGCCCGGCCGTGCCGGGGGGATTCAGGCAGTGCCAGGGGATATGGGAGTGAGCCGGGCCGGGCACTCTGGGAGAGAGGCGGACCGAGTGTCCTCTATCACCACTGACCTGGCCGGCCTGAGCGGCACGGTCGCCCTGCTGCTCATCGCGGCACTGGTGTTCGGCGAGACCGCGGTCTTCCTCGGCTTCGTCATCCCCGGGGAGACCGCGGCGGTCCTCGGCGGCGTCCTGGCCAGCCGGGGCCGGGTCTCGCTTCCGCTGCTGATCATCGTGGTCGTCGTCGCCGCCGTCACCGGGCCGATGATCGGCTATGAGATAGGCCGGCATCTGGGCGGCCGGGTGATCGCCGCACGGCGGATGCGCCGGGTCGCGGGCGGCATGGACCGCGCCCAGGCGGTCCTGCACCGGCGCGGCGGGCTGGCCGTGCTGTTCGGCCGCTTCGTCGCGATCCTGCGGGCCCTGATGCCCGCGGTCGCGGGCACCACCCGGATGCCGTACCGCACCTTCCTGATCTACAACATGCTCGGTGGCCTCATCTGGGGCATCGGATACTGCCTGCTGGGCTACGTGGCCGGGTCCGCGTATGCGGCGATCGAGCGCACCGTCGGCACCGGGGTGGCGATCGTGGTCGCCGTGGTGGTGCTCGGCGGGGTGGGCTTCTGGCTGGTCCGCCGGCACCGCCGGGAGCAGGCTGACCCGGAGGTGGCTGGTCCTGCCGGGGTTGGCCACCTGCGGGCCCGGAGGCGGCTGGTCCTGCTGGGCTGGCCCGTGTGGCCGGCGGCTGGCCCGGATGTGGTGGCCCGGCCGGGGCTGGCCCGGATGCGGCTGGCCCGGATGCGGTCCGCCCCACTGGCCCGGAACACCCTGCTGATCCCGGATGAAAAGCGTTTGTCCGCCGGTGCGGGCCAGGTCCGGGTGGCCCGGGCTACTAAATCAGCACGCAGGGAAGATTTCCTCCCCCGGTCCGGATTCCGTCCGCGGGCCGGGATGAGACCCATGTCTAGCATGGGTAACCAGGAGGTGGCGGAAAGTGCGCGAGTTCGGAGAGCTCGAGTCCGCGATCATGGACGTCGTGTGGGACAGTGATCGGGCGTACTTAGTACGGGAGGTCCGCGAGCGGCTTTCCTACAATCGCCCTCTCGCCTACACGACCGTGATGACGGTCATGAACATCTTGTACGGCAAGGGCGTGCTGTGCCGGGAGAAGCAGGGTCGCGCCTGGCGCTACTGGCCCACGGAATCCCGGGAAGAGCACGACGCCAGGCTGATGGCGGAGGTGCTCCGCTCCGGCGGGAACGAGCACATCACGATGATGCGGTTCGTCGAGCGGGTCAGCGACGAGGAGCGGGAGAGCCTGCGCAGCGCCGTCCTGCACACGAAAGAGCGGCGGCTCGCGGCTTCATAGCCTGGTCGCCCGGTCGCTCAGCCGGGCCTACTGGCTGAGCCTGCCGGGCTGGGCCTGCTGGCTGGGCCGAACACGTCCTCGCGGCGGTGTTCCAGGCACGGCAGCCTGTCCCGGACCTGGGCGGTCAGTGCGGTGTCCACCTCGCCGACCGCCACCCCCGGAAACGGTCCCAGGTCCAGCCGCACGGTGCCCATCGGGTCAACGAGCATGCTGCGGCCGATCCCGGTCGGGGCGCGGGTCCGGGGCGACTCTGGGTCGGGCACCTGACCCGCGGCGGCGACCCAGACCGTGTTCTCGATGGCCCGGGCCCGCACCAGGGTGACCCAGTGCTCCTCCTTGAACAGCCCGGCGGCCCAGGCGGCCGGGACCACGAGCAGGTCCGCGCCCTGGGCCACGAGGCTCCGGGCCAGTTCGGGGAAGCGGATGTCGTAACAGGTCAGCAGGCCTACGCGGAGCCCGGCCAACTCGGCGAGGACCGGGGTGGAGCCGGGGGCGACCACCTTGGACTCGGTCTCCCCGAGTGAGTCGAACAGGTGAATCTTGCGGTACGCCGCGACCCGCTGGCCGCCCGCGTCGTAGCCGACCGCGGTGTTGTAGACGCGGCCGTCCGGCGCGGGCTCGAATACCCCCGCGACGAGGCCCACCCCCGCGCTGCGGGCGGCGGCGGCCAGCCCCATGCCGAACGGGCCGTCCAGCGGCTCCGCCACGGCCTGCAGATCCGTGCCGAACCGGGCCTGGGTCGCCTCCGGGAACACGGCCAGGCGGGCCCCGCCCGCGGCGGCGTCAGCGAGCGCCACCCGGACCCGGGCGAGATTCACCGCCGGGTCCGGGCTGACCGGCAGCTGGCCCAGCGCGATCCGGATCGGCATCCCCATGTGCGCAGCGTAAACCACCGGATCGGAGCGCAGCAGGGGCCGGCTGGCCAGGGCAGGCTGGCCGCGGCGTGTGATCTGATGTCGGTGTGGACCGACCATTGCTGAATCGCCGGCTGACCGGCATGGGCACGACGATCTTCGCCGAGATGTCGGCGCTGGCCCTGACGACGGGGTCGGTCAACCTCGGCCAGGGCTTCCCGGACACCGACGGCCCGGCCGAGATCGCCGCCGCGGCCGCGGCGGCGATCCTGGAAGGCCGGGGCAACCAGTACCCCCCGGGGCCGGGCATCCCCGAGTTGCGGCACGCGGTCGCGGCGCACCAGAAGCGGTTCTACGGCCTCGACGTCGACCCCGATCGTGAGGTCCTGGTCACCGCGGGCGCCACCGAGGCGATCGCCGCCGCGCTGATCGCGCTCCTGGAGCCGGGTGACGAGGCCATCGCGTTCGAGCCCTACTACGACTCCTACGCCGCCTGCGTGGCCATGGCCGGCGGTACCCGGGTCCCGGTCACGCTGCGGCCCCCCGGGTTCCGCCCCGATCTGGAGGCACTGCGGGCCGCTATCACCCCGCGCACCCGGCTCCTGCTGCTGAACACGCCGCACAACCCGACCGGGGCGGTGTTCACCCGGGCCGAGCTCACCGGGATCGCGGCCCTGGCCTGCGAGCACGACCTGCTGGTGGTGTCCGACGAGGTGTACGAGCACCTGGTCTTCGAGGGTGAGCACATCCCGATCGCCACCTTGCCCGGGATGCGCGAACGGACCGTGACGATCAGCTCGGCGGCCAAGACGTTCTCGTTCACCGGCTGGAAGATCGGCTGGGTGACCGGCACCCCGGAACTGGTGACCGCGGTGCGCACGGTCAAGCAGTTCCTCACCTACGTCACCGGCGGCCCGTTCCAGTACGCGGTAGCCCAGGCGCTCGCCCTGCCTGATTCCTACTTCACGTCGATCAGCACCGAGTTGCGGGGCAAGCGCGACCTGCTCTGCTCGGGCCTGGCCGAGGTGGGCTTCGAGGTGTTCCGGCCGGCCGGCACCTACTTCGTGACCACGGACGTGCGGTCGCTGGGCGAGCCGGACGGAATGGAGTTCTGCCGGGAACTGCCCGCCCGGGCCGGAGTGGTCGCCATCCCGAGTTCGGTGTTCTACGACAACGTCGAGGCGGGCCGGACTCAGGTCAGGTTCGCCTATTGCAAGAAGGAAGAGGTGCTGCGCGAGGCGCTGGCCCGCCTGGCGCGCCGGGGCCTTGGCTAGCGGTCCCGGGCCTGGCCCGGTGTCCGGCGGCCCGGCATCTGGCGCGCGGCGCCGGCATCCGGCCCCGGCGGCCCCGTGTCTGGCGGCCCGGCATCCGGCGGTCCCGTATCCGGCGACGAGGCCTTCGGGGCCGATATCTACGGCCGGTTGCCTGGCCAGGGCAACCTGGTCTTCTCCCCGGCCAGCATCGCCACCGCGCTGCGCCTGGTACTGCTCGGGGCCCGGGGCGAGACGGCGGCGCAGATCGCCGCGGCCCTGCACCTGGCCATCCCGGACGGCGCCGCACCCGCGGTCCAGGCCGCCCAGGATCTACAGGCTGTCTCGGCGATCCTCAGCGACCTGGCCGCCGGCGACCTTACCCTCCGCGCGCCGAACGCGATGTGGGTCCAGTCGGGCCTGCCCCTGGAGCCCGGCTTCACCGCGGCGGTGAGCGCCGCAGCGGCCGTCGCGGTGCGCGACGCCGACTTCCGCCGGGCCGCGGAGCAGGCCAGGCAGGAGATTAACCAGTTCATCGCGGAGCAGACCGCCGGCAAGATCAGGGACCTGCTCAGCCCCGGCGTCGTCAGCGCCGCCACGAGCCTGATCCTGGCCAGCGCGGTGTACCTGAAGGCCGCGTGGGCGCACCCGTTCCCGGCCGGTGCCACCCAGGACGCCGCCTTCTACCTGGACCCGGGCCAGCCGGGGTCGGGCCAGCCGGGGTCGGGCCAACGGGGGTCGGGCCAACCGGGCTCGGGTACCCAGGTCACAGTGCCCACCATGCGGCTTCGGGCCAGGCTGCGCTACCTGCGCGGCGAGGGCTACCAGGCCGTCGAGTTGCCGTACGCCGGCGCCCGCCTCGGCATGGTGATCGTCCTGCCCGACCCAGCGTCCGGCCCGGACTCCGGCGACCCGGCGGATGCTGGCCCGGGCCGCCTGCTGGCCGGCGGCGTCGTTCGCGATACTGGCCCGGGCGGCCTGCGGGCCGGGCTCGCGCCGCGGCAGGTCAGCCTGGCGCTGCCGCGCTTCAAGGTGACCAGCGGTTTCGCGTTGCGCCCGGTGCTGGCCGCGCTGGGCATGCCGCTCGCGTTCACCGACGAGGCGGACTTCAGCGGCATCACCGCCGCGCAGCGGCTGCGCATCGACGAAGTGGTGCACCAGGCCTACATCGACGTGAACGAAGCGGGTACCGAGGCGGCCGCGGCCACCGCCGTGGTGATGACCGCGGCGGCCCGGTTCACGAAGCCCGAACCGCCGGTGGTGATGATCGTGGACCGCCCATTCCGGTTCGCGATCACCGACCTGGGCAGCGGGCTGCCGCTGTTCCTCGGCCGGGTCACCGACCCCACCGCGGGCTGACCCGCGCGCCGGGGTAGCGCGCCAGGGTGGCCCGCGACCAGGGCTGGCCGCCGGTTGCGCTGCCTGCGACACTGGGGTTATGCGACCAGACGGGCTGCACCATGTCTCGATCAACGTCCGTGACGTCCCGGCGGCGCTGGACTTCTACACCCGCGTGCTCGGCCTGACCGAGCGGACCGACCGGCCTGACTTCAGCTTCGGCGGGGCCTGGCTCGACGCCGGCGGGCAGCAGATCCACCTCATCGAGGCAGATGCGCCGCCGTCGCTGGGCCAGCACTTCGCGCTGGCGGTGGCCGATCTCGACACGGCCGTCACCGAACTGCGCGGGATGGGGGTCGCGGTCACCGATCCGGTCAAGGTCGGCACCGGGCGCCAGTCTTTCCTGGACGACCCGGCCGGCAATCGGGTCGAGCTTCAGGAACCCGGCCGCTGAGCCCATGACCAGCGAAAACCGGTAATCCCGGACTCCCCGCAGCTAGCCTGGGCGCGTGCTCCCCCTCCTCCTCGTCGCGGCCTCGGTCGGCCTGTCTAATCTGGCCGCGGCGATCGGCATCGGCTTCGGCGGCGTCACCGCCCGGACCCGTATCCGGGTGGCTGTGGTCTTCGGGGTCTTCGAGGCGGGCATGCCCATTGTCGGACTCGTCGTCGGTGCCGGGGTGGCCAGCGGCATCGGCCACGCGGCCCGCTGGATCGGCGCGGTGGTGCTGATCATCATCGGCCTCGTCACCGTGCTCCAGGCCCTGCGCCAGCCCGCGGAGCCCAAGGGCGGCACGTCCGACCCGGACTCCCCGCACCGCACCGACAGCCTGGGGCGGCTGATCATCAGCGCGTTCGCGCTCAGCCTGGACAACCTCGCGGCCGGCTTCGCGCTCGGCACCATGCACGTGGGCGTGGCCGAGGGAGCCATCGTCATCGGGGCGGTGAGCGTCGTGATGTCCCTGGCCGGCCTCGAACTCGGCGGCCGGATCGGCGCCGCGGCGGGCCGCCGCGGCGAGCAGATCGGCGGCGCGATCCTGGTGGGCGTGGGCGTGGCCATCGCCGCCGGGGTCATCTGATCCTGGGCGCCGCGCGTGCCCCGGGCGCGATCCGGCGCGCCCAGCCGGCCGCGGTCGCCCAGCCAGCCGCGTACTCGGCTCGCCCAGCCGGCCGCGCGGTCACTCCGACAGGCGGAGGGCTTGTTTCGGGCAGGCGCCGACCGCCCGGCGGACCGCGTCGGCCAGCCCAGCCGGTACCTCAGGCGCCACGATGTGCAGGTAGTCTTCGCCGTCCAGGTCGAAGACCTCCGGGGCCAGGCCGGCGCATACGCCGTTGGCCTCACACAGATCCCGGTCAACCTCCACCCGCATCGCGGTGCCTCCTCGTGCCCGCCGACAGACACCTTTACCGTAGTACCGAAGCCGATCAGGTCCCGGGCAGCCGGGAGGAAAGGCAGGGGCATGACCACGGTCCCGGATGCGGCTTCCATGGCCGCCGGCCCAATGCCAGCTGAACTGAGGCAGGCGGCCGAGGCAGCCACGGGGTTCATGCCTCCCGAGGAAGGCCTGGCGCTGTACCGGGCCGCCGCCGCGTACGCCCCCCGCGGGCCGGTGCTGGAGATCGGCACCTACTGCGGCAAGTCCACGATCTACCTGGCCGCCGCGGCGCGGGACGCGGACCAGACGGTCATCACGGTGGACCATCACCACGGCTCGGAGGAGAACCAGCCCGGCTGGGAGTACCACGACACCACCCTGGTGGACGAGCGGACCGGACGGCTGGACACCCTGCCGCACTTCCGCGCCACCCTGGCCGCGACTGGCCTGGAATCACACGTCATCGCGGTGGTGGGCCGGTCCGCTCAGGTCGCGGGGCTGTGGCGGACGCCGCTGGGCATGCTGTTCATCGATGGCGGGCACACCGACGCCGCGGCTCAGGCGGACTACGCGAACTGGTCGCCGTGGGTGACCCAGGGCGGCGCGCTGGCCATTCACGATGTGTTCCCTGACCCAGCCGACGGCGGCCAGGCCCCCTACGCGATCTACCAGCGCGCCCTGAGCCTCGGGAGAGTTCACCGAGGTCAGCGTGCACGGGTCGTTGCGGGTCCTGGAGCGCACCGCCGGCGGCCCCGCCTAGCCCCGCACCCTTTGGCTGCTTCCCCCACGCCCAGCCGGGGGCAGGGGCCGGATCCAGGCGCATGGGTGTTGCTCCCATTCACATGGGTGTGCATGAGGGTTACACCCACGTAGTTGCCACGGACCGTCGGCGCGCGGATGCCGCATCCTGGGTTACGGGAGCCGCCGGCGGGTCACTCTGGGGAGGGGCAGCCGCAGGGTGCGGCGCCTCCATTGGCCGATGCCCCGGCCCGGGGCCCAGCGCCGTTAGCCGCGGCCCCGGGCCAGGGCCCGGCGGCGGACGGCAGGTCGCGGAACAGCCCCGAGCCCGGGGTCGTCCCGGACAGGGCATCGGCGGCCAGGATCATCGCCGCCGCGGTCCAGCTGCTCCGTTCGTCCGGGAAGTGCGCCTGGTTCGCGTACTGCCAGCCGGTCCAGTAACCGCCGTCGGTGTCCCGCAGGTGCTGGACCTCCCCGAACACAGCCAGGGCCCGGTCGGAGTCCCCGACGGCGTCGAGCGCCATGACCAGCTCGCAGGTTTCCGCCCCGGTCACCCACGGTTCGTCGCGGACGCAGCGCACCCCCAGGCCCGGGACCACGAACTCCGCCCACCCCGAATCGAGCCGGGCCCGGGCGGCCGGGCCGCGCACCGGGCCGGCCAGCACCGGGTAGTACCAGTCCATCGAGAAGCGGCTCTTGTCCGCGAACGCCCCGGGGTGGCCGGCGACCACATGACCCAGCTGCCGGGCGGCCCGCTCCCAGCGCGGTTGCGGCTCGCCGGCCAGCCGGGCCAGCCGGGCCGCGCACAGCAGGCTCTGGTACGTGCTGGAGCACCCGGTCAGCAGCGCGTAGCGGGCCGGTTTCCCGTCCGCCTTCCGCTGCCAGGCGATCTCGCCCCGCGGGAGCTGCAGGTCCAGCACGAACTCGATCGCGCGCCGCACCACCGGCCACATCTGGGCCAGGAACCCGGTATCCCCGGTGAGCTGGAACTCGTGCCAGGTACCGACCGCGACGTACGCGGTCTGGTTGCTCTCGGCCGCCGCGTCGGTCACGATCCCGGCCTCGGTCCGCTTGGGCCATGACCCGTCGGCGCGCTGGGTGTCGCGGAGCCAGTCATAGGCCCGCCGGGCCGGGCCGGACAACCCGCACACCGACAGGGCCATCGCGCACTCGACGTGGTCCCAGGCGTCGGTGTGGCCGTCCGGCCAGCTGATCGCGCCGCAGGGCTCCTGCCGGCTGGCGATGTGCTCGGCGGTGGCCAGGACTTCCGTCGCGGTCAGGATGCCCGGCACCTCCGGGACCCCGCAGCGGCGCATCGTAGCGTTCCCGGCACGTTCCGCAGTCGGTGCCGGGCGAGGGTCAGCGGGCAGGCCGTCGCTCACCGAGCCCGCCAGGGAGTCAGGCGATGGCATGCGCCTGCTCAGCCGCGTGGCTGGCCGGGACACCGCGAGTCCCGGCACCCTCGATGGGCTTGTCCGCGTAGATGACGATGCTCTTGCCGATCAGCGGGTTCAGCGCCCGCTCGGCCAGCCGGGTCGCGGCCGGCCGCTTCATGATGTCCCACACCAGCAGCCGGTGATAGGCGCGGGCCAGCGGGTGGTTGTCGTCGTGCACGCCGACGGCGCACTTCAGCCACCAGTACGGCGAGTGCAGCCCGTGCGCGTGATGGTGGCCGCCGGCCCGCAACCCGGCCCGGGCCAGCTTGGTCTCCATCTCGGCCCGGGTGTAAATGCGGACATGGCCGCCGGGGACGTTGTGGTAGTCGTCGGACAGGCGCCAGCAGATCCGCTCCGGCAGCCAGGCCGGCACGGTCACCGCGAGCCGGCCGCCGGGCCGCAGTACCCGGGCGATCTCCCGCAGCGCCTGCCAGTCGTCCGGGATGTGCTCGAGCACCTCGGCCGCGATCACCCGGTCGAACGCGCCATCGGGGAACGGCATCCGGGTCGCGTCGCCGCGCACGGTCCGGGCTGCGGCCCCGGGGGGAACCTGGCCTTCGGCGTCCATCGCCGCCACCATGTCCGCGACCCCGCGCAGTTCGCCCGCGTCGGCGTCCAGCGCCACCACCGACGCGCCCCGCCGCAGCGCCTCGAACGCGTGCCGACCCGCGCCGCAGCCCAGGTCGAGCACCCGGTCACCCGCGCCGACTGGCAGCCGGGTGAAGTCGACGGTCAGCACGGCGGGTTTTCGTTGCGGGCCGGAAGGGGACCACGCGCGGCGCCGGGCCGGCCGGCGAAGCGCGCCATCGCATCGCGGTATTGCCCCACCGTCGCCCGGGCGACCGCGGGCCAGGCGAAGCGCTCCTGCACCCGCTGCCAGGCCGCGGCGCCGAGTCGCGCGCGCTCGGCCGGGGAGTCGAGCAGGTCGCGGAGGGCGGCCGCGAGCGCCTCGGGATTCCCCGGTTCCACCAGGATCGCGGCGTCGCCGGTCACCTCGGGGAGGGCGCCGGTGCGGCTGGCAACGAGCGGGGTGCCCGAGGCCATGTGTTCAACGGCAGGCAACGAAAACCCTTCGTACAGCGAGGGGACCACCGCGATCTCGGCACTCGCGGCGAGCTCGGCCAGTTCGGTATCGCTGATCCCGTGCACGAACCGGACCCGGTCCCCGAGGGCCAGGTCACTGACCAGCTTCTCGGTCGGTCCCCCGGCGGTGGGCGAGCCGACCACGATGAGCTGGCCCTCGCGTTCCACCGTGATCTTGGCGAAGGCCTGGAGCAGCGTGGACACCCCCTTGAGCGGGGAGTCGGCGCTGGCCACGGCCACGATCCGGCCCGGGACCCGGGGCTGTTCGCGCGGGTGGAACAGCCGGGTGTCCACGCCCAGCGGGATCACGTGCACGTTGGCCGGGTCGACCCCGAAGTCCCGGCAGATATCGGCGCGGGAGGCCTGCGAGGCGGTCAGGACCGGGCCCACCCGGCGGGCCACCCGGCCCTGCATCCGGACGAAGGAGTACCAGCGCCACTTGCCGACCCGGGTCCAGCCCCGGGACGAGGCCAGCTCGATCCGCCGGTCCACGCTGATCGGGTGGTGGATGCTGGTCACCAGGGGCAGGCCGAGCCGGGCCAGCCCGAGCATCCCGTAGGCCAGCACCTGGTTGTCGTGCACCAGGTCGAAGTCGCCCGCCCGCGCGCGCAGCGCCCGGAGGGCCCGGAAGCTGAACGTGAGCGGCTCGGGGAACGCGCCGGTCTTCATGGTGGCGAACTCCAGCACGTCGATCCAGTCCCGGTACTCCGACAGCGCCGGGGTGCGGAACGGGTCGTCGTCGGCGTACAGGTCCAGGCTGGGCAGCTCACGCAGCACCGGGCCCGGTTCCAGCTCCGGATAGGGCTGGCCGGAGAACACCTCGACGTGGTGCCCGAGCGCGGCCAGCTCACGGGACAGATGCCGCAGGTAGATGCCCTGGCCGCCACAGTGCGGCTTGCTGCGGTAGGACAGCAGGGCGACGCGGAGCGGCCGATCCGTGCTCATCCCGGTGCTCATCACGCAGGTACGCACCTCTCGTTAGCCGATGGCTGTCCGGTTTGTGCCGTGGTCGTGTTTGTGCCGTGGTCGCGGCTAATGCTGGCAGACGGTTCGCCCCGGGTTGCGGGGGTCCGCCCGCTGTCCGCCCGGGCTGGCCCGCGTGGCCGGTTAGGCAGCGAACATTACCATCGGGTACACCGACAGCCGGGAGCCGGGACGGGCGCGTCCGCCACGGTCGGCGAACCCGTCGCGCCCGCGGCGGTAAGCTGCGCCGACGTACCCTCAGGTGGCACGAGTTGAGCCGGTGTGCCCGGTCGTGCCCGGATGTGGCCCGATCGCGGGTTGAGATGGCCCGGTTCGGCCGGACGGAGGCTCCGCTGACGAGGCGCGCACTGATCACCGGGATCACCGGGCAGGACGGCTCGTACCTGGCCGAGTACCTGCTGACGCAGGGTTATGAGGTCTGGGGGCTGGTCCGCGGGCAGTCCAACCCCCGGGTGCGTGGCGTCCGCCAGCTGCTCGGCGACATCCGGCTGGTCCGCGGCGACCTGCTCGACCAGGGCAGCCTGATCGCCGCGGTGGAGAAGGTCCAGCCGGACGAGGTCTACAACCTGGCCGCCATCTCCTACGTGCCCATGTCCTGGCAGCAGGCCGAGCTGACCGGCGAGGTGACCGGTATCGGCGTGCTCCGGGTGCTGGAAGCCATCCGGGTGTGCAGCGGGATCAGCGCTTCGCGCACCCCGAAGGGCGGGCAGATCCGCTTCTACCAGGCGTCCTCGTCGGAGATGTTCGGCCAGGTCCGGGAGAGCCCGCAGACCGAGCAGACCCCGTTCCATCCGCGCAGCCCCTACGGGGTGGCGAAGGCGTACGGGCACTTCCTGACCCAGAACTACCGGGAGTCCTACGGCATGTTCGCGGTGTCCGGGATCTTGTTCAATCACGAGTCGCCCCGCCGGGGCGCGGAGTTCGTCAGCCGTAAAGTGTCCCTCGGCGTGGCCAGGATCAGGCTGGGGCACGAACGGCAGCTGCGGCTCGGCACCTTGTGGTCGCACCGGGACTGGGGGTTCGCCGGGGACTACGTCCGGGCCATGCACCTGATGCTGGGCCAGGACGAGCCCGAGGACTACGTGATCGGCACCGGGGTCACGCACAGCGTCGAGGAGCTGGTCGAGCAGGCCTTCGCCGTGGCCGGGCTGGACTGGCGGGACCACGTCACGGTGGACGCGGCGTTCGTCCGCCCGGCCGAGGTGGACCAGCTGTGCGCGGACCCGGCCAAGGCCGCGGGGCGGCTCGGCTGGTCACCCCAGGTCGGCTTCGACGAGCTGATCACGATGATGGTGGAGGCGGACCTGAAGCTGCTGTCCGGGCCGGGCGGCCATGAGGACGACTCGTTCGGGCCGGACGCCTGGTAGGGCTCCGGCCGGAGGCCGCCGTCCCGGGCGCCGGCGGGTGGGCGGCCCGCAGGCCGCCACCGGATGCGGGTGGGCGGCCCGTAGGCCGCCACCGAGATTAGGACACGCCAGCGCCGACCGCGCTGCCGATCAGGAACGTGATCCCGGCCGCGGCGGCGCCCAGGATGAGCTGGCGCAGCGCGCCACGCAGGAACGGCCGGTCGGTGAGCCGGGCCACCAGGCCGCCGCCGATGAACGCGGCCACCGCAGCCAGGCCCAGGGCCACCGCGAGGTTGTCCATCCCGAGCAGGTAGGGCAGCAGCGGGATCAGCGCACCGACCGCGAACGTGACCAGCGAGGCCCCGGCCGCCGTGTACGGCGAGGGCAGATCGTTGTGGTCCACGCCCAGTTCCTCGCGGACGTGCACGCCCAGCGCGTGCTCGGGGTTCGCGGAGATCTGGGCCGCGACCTGGTCGGCTAGGTCCGCGTCCACCCCCTGGCTGCGGAAGCTGGCCGCCAGTTCCATCTGTTCCGACGCGGCGTTGTGCTTCAGTTCGTGCGCTTCCTTGCGGACCTCGGCCTCGATGAGCTCGTTCTGCGAGGAGACCGAGACGTACTCGCCGGTGGCCATCGAGAACGCGCCCGCGGCCAGGCCGGCCAGGCCGGTGAGCACGATGAAGTGCGGGGACCCGCCGGCGGCGCCGACCCCGGCGCCCACGCCCGCGATCAGCGAGACGTTGGTGACCAGCCCGTCCATGGCGCCGAACACGGCAGGGCGCAGCCAGCCACCGGACACGTCCTTGTGCTCGTGACCGTGGGCTTCGTTCTGCTCGTTGATCTCTACCGTCATGAAGGGTGTCCCAGGAAGCGCGGGTTCAAGAAGGCCTCTAACCCACCTGCCCACGATCATTATTCCAGTCGCATATGACAGCCACCCGCTGGCGCTGCCTGTTCCCGCTGGTTACCCGCCCGCCCGGGCCGCCGGTGCGCCGCGTATGCTGCATGCCCGCCGGCCCGGTTGTCCGCTGGTCACGGTTTGATTGCCCTTTGTCGGCAGTTCGGCGCGGGTTGGCGGGATTAGAAGCCTCGCACGGCAGGTTGTGACCCTGGCGGATACTCTGATCTTCCTGCGGGGGCGGCATGCGCCCCGGCGTCGCGGGTACTGACCAGCGAAGTCGCGGGTCCTGACCAGCGAAAAAGTCCCCGGTCCTTCGGCGGGGCACACCGGAAGGCCACGTCTTGATCACCTTCGAGAGCGTGACGAAACGGTACCCCGGGGGCACTGTCGCCGTGGACAGTCTCGACCTGGAGGTGCCTGGCGGCCAGACCATGGTCCTGGTCGGCCCCAGCGGCTGCGGGAAGACCACGACCCTGCGCATGATCAACCGCCTGATCGACCCCAGCAGCGGCCGGATCCTGCTGGACGGCCAGGACATCCAGCAGTCGAACCCGGCCACGCTGCGGCGCGGCATCGGCTACGTCATCCAGCAGGCGGGCCTGTTCCCGCACAAGACCATCGAGGACAACATCGGCACCGTCCCGTTGCTGCTCGGCTGGAAGAAGGGCAAGGCGCGGGACCGGGCCCGGGAGCTGATGACGCTGGTCGGCCTGGACGATGACCTGGCCCGCCGTTACCCCTACCAGTTGTCCGGCGGGCAGCAGCAGCGGGTCGGCGTGGCCCGGGCGCTCGCCGCCGACCCCCCGGTGCTGCTGATGGACGAACCCTTCAGCGCGGTCAACCCGATTGTCCGAGCCACCCTGCAAGATGAGCTCCTGAGGCTCCAGGCGGAGCTGCACAAGACCGTGGTGCTGGTCACTCACGATGTCGAGGAGGCCATCAAGGTGGGGGATCAGGTCGCCATCTTCCGGCCGGGCGGGAAGATCGCCCAGCTGGACAGCCCCGAGCGGCTGCTGCGCGCGCCGGCCGACGGGTACGTGGAGAACTTCCTCGGCTTCGACCGCGGCATCCGCCGGCTGTCCTTCCTGGCCGCCTCCGGCCTCAGCCTGGACGACCGGGCCGTGGTCGGCGAGGACACGGCCGCGTCCATGGCGGCCGATGCCGCCCGCCAGGCCGGGGAGGACTGGGTCCTGGTCACCGACTCCGGGCACCAGCCGCGCGGCTGGGCCGCGGCCGATGACCTCGAGGGGCTGCCCGCCGGGTCGCAGGCCGGGCAGGCCCGGCTGGAGCCGTACGGCCACACGTTCGACGTGCGCACCGACTCGCTGCGGGCCGCGCTGGACGCGACCGTGCTGTCGCCCACCGGCCAGGCGGTCGGGGTGGACGACGACGGCCGGGTGGTCGGCGTGACCACCTACGAGCGGTTGCGGGTGGCGATCCAGACCGCAGGCCACGGCAGCGCCCGGCGGCGCATCCCACGCCGCGGCCCGCGATGGCGCAGCTGCCAGCGCGAGCACCGCGCCCGCGGGCACCGGGCCGCAGAGCCCCGCTCCGGAGAAGGCCTCCTAGCCATGAACTGGGCTCAAGTTCCCACTCTCATCTGGGAGAGCGCGTACCTGGGGATCGTGCCGGCGCTGCTCGGCCTGGTCATCTCGCTGCCGCTGGGCATCGCCTGCATTCGCTGGAAATGGCTGTACCCCCCGGTGCTCTCGACCACCAGCGTGCTGTACGCGCTGCCCTCGCTGGCCTTGTTCATCGTGCTGATCCCGTACACCGGGCTGACGGACACCACGGTGATCATCCCGCTCACCCTGTTCTCGCTGTGCGTTCTGCTGCCCGCCGTGGTCGACGGCCTCCGCTCCGTGCCGGAGCCGGTCCGGCAGGCCGCGACGGCGATGGGTTTCGGCACGACGCGGCGTCTGGTCCAGGTGGAACTGCCGCTCGCGGTGCCCATCGTGATCGCCGGCCTGCGGGTGGCCGTCGTGTCGAGCATCAGCCTGGCCAGCGTCGGCCAGCTGATCGGCGTCAGCAGCCTCGGCTACCTCATCGTCGACGGCTACCAGCGTGACTTCCCCGAAGAGATCTACGTGGGCGGCGGGCTTATCATCGCGCTCGCGCTGGTCTGCGACCTGCTCCTGGTGCTGCTCCGCCGGGTGCTGACCCCGTGGCGGCCGCGCCGCGCCCGGCGCCAGGCCGAGCCCCTCCCGATCGGGGTACCGGTCCGGCCGCTGCCGGGAGGGGCCGCATGAGCTTCTTCAGCTTCGCCTGGAACTGGCTCAAGCAGCCGGAGCAGTGGCACGGCTCCGAGGGCATCCCGATCCGGATCCTGGAGCAGTTGTACTTCACCGGGGTCGCGCTGCTCATCGCGGCGCTGATTGCCATCCCGCTGGGCGTCCTGATCGGGCACACCGGCCGGGGAGCGGTGCTGGTGGTCAACGTGGCCAACGCCTGGCGGGCTATCCCCACCCTGGGGCTGCTGGTCCTGCTGGCCATCTGGATCGGCTTCTCCGTGCTGGCCTGGCTGGTGCCCCTGGTCGTGCTGGGGATTCCGCCCATCCTGGTCAACGTCTACGAGGGAGTGGGCGGGGTGGATCCCGAGCTCAAGGACGCCGCCCGGGGGATGGGCATGACCCCCTGGCAGCAGGTGCGGAAGGTAGAGGTCCCGGTGGCCATGCCGCTGATCGTTCTCGGCCTGCGCACCGGCGCGATTTTCGTGGTGGCCACCGCGACTATCGCGGCTTATATCGGCCTAGGCGGTCTGGGCCGTTACATAATCGACGGACTCGCGGTCGACAATTACGGGGAAGTCGCCGGCGGGGCATTGTTTGTGGTTCTCCTGGCGCTTGCCGTGCAAGCGCTTTTCGTCGGGGTCCGGCGCGTGGCCGTCCCGGCGGGCCTGCGCCAGCAAGAGCGCGCGTCCTGATATCGTACTAAACCCATCAGAAAAGAAGGGAAACACCATGTTTCCGAGATCGCGGTTCGCGGCGGTCGTGTCGCCCCTGCTCACGAGACGGATGCGGGTTGGCGCGATCGGCGGCCTGGCCGTCCTGACCGGCGTTGCCCTGGCCGCGTGCGGCAGCAGCAGCGGGAGTGGCAGCAGCGGTAGCAGTAGCAGCTCCAACCCGCTGGCCCCCAGCGCCGCGAAAGGCACTGTCGTGGTCGGCTCCGCCAACTTCCCGGAGAACGAGCTCCTCGCCGAGATCTACGTTCTCGCGCTGCAGGGTAAGGGGGTCAAGGTCACCCCGAAATTCAACATCGGCGCCCGTGAGGTCTATTACCCGCAGATCTCCAAGGGCGCGATCAGCATCATTCCTGAATATAACGGGGCCCTGCTGACCACGTCGGTCGACACGAGCAGCACGGCGGCGACCACGGCCGAGGTGGACGCGGCGCTGAAGGCCAAGCTCCCCTCGACACTGGAGATCCTCAACCCCTCGTCGGCCCAGGACAAGGACTCGGTCACGGTGACCCAGGCCACCGCGAACAAGGACCACCTGAAGTCCATCGCCGACCTCAAGCCGTTCGCGAAGAACATGGTCATCGGCGGGCCGTCTGAGTTCAAGACGCGCACCGACGGCCTGGTCGGGCTGAAGAAGAACTACGGTCTGACGTTCAAGTCCTTCGACCCGCTCGACGAGTCCGGCCCGCTCACGCTGGCCGC
The DNA here is from genome assembly GCA_963837335.1 of uncultured Actinomycetes bacterium. Taxonomy (GTDB): domain Bacteria; phylum Actinomycetota; class Actinomycetes; order Streptosporangiales; family Streptosporangiaceae; genus RYN-230. The sequence goes on from CAWINS010000082.1 coordinate 135,097, forward strand.
CCTGAAGGACGGGAAGGTCCAGGCGGCCGACGTGTTCACCACCACCCCGCAGATCGTCACCGACAAGCTGGTGGCGCTGGCCGACCCCAAGTTCAACTTCGCGGCCCAGAACGTCGTCCCGCTGGTCTACAAGAAGGCGGCGACCCCGACGATCACCAGCACGCTGAACGAGATCTCGCAGAAGCTGACCACCGAGGCCCTGCTCCAGATGGACAAGGCGGTCATCCTGGATCACGCCAACTACTCGACGGTCGCCCAGGGCTGGCTGAAGGCGGTCGGCATGGGCTGATCCGCTGACGTCTGGGCGACCCTCGCCCAGGCCTGGCTTAGCGCGCCGGGCGGGGCTCACCATCACGGTGAGCCCCGCCCGGCGCTTGTCGTTCGCGGGCCACCAGGGATGATGAACCGTGGCGGCGATCGGCGCCGCCGGTCACCGACCCCGCCCAGACCCGCCACCGGCCGGGTGCCCGACTCGATGAGGAGCTGCCAGCGATGACTGCCGCCGACCCCTCCGGCCCGCGCCCGGTCCGTGCCCCGCGCGGCACCACCCTGTCCTGCCGGGGCTGGCCGCAGGAGGCGGCCATGCGGATGCTGATGAACAACCTCGACCCCGAGGTGGCCGAGCATCCCGACCAGCTCATCGTGTACGGCGGCTCGGGCCGCGCGGCCCGCAGCTGGCCGGCCTACGACGCCATCGTGCGCACCCTGCAAGACCTCAAAGGCGACGAGACCATGCTGGTCCAGTCGGGCAAGCCGGTCGGGGTGATGCGCACCCACGAATGGGCGCCGCGGGTGCTCATCGCCAACTCCAACCTGGTCCCGCAGTGGGCCACCTGGGAGGAGTTCCGCCGCCTCGAGTCGCTCGGCCTGACCATGTACGGCCAGATGACCGCCGGGTCGTGGATCTACATCGGCACCCAGGGCATCCTGCAGGGCACCTACGAGACGTTCGCGGCGGTGGCCGCCAAGCGGTTCGGCGGGTCGCTGGCCGGCACGATCACGCTGACCGCCGGGCTGGGCGGCATGGGCGGCGCCCAGCCGCTCGCGGTGACCATGAACGGCGGCGTGGCCATCGTCATCGACTGTGACCCGTCCCGGATCGCCCGGCGGATCGAGTACGGGTACCTGGACGTGGCGGCGGACGACCTGGACGACGCGCTGCGCCGGGCGGTCGCGGCGCGGGACGCGGGTGAGCCGCTGTCCATCGGCCTGCTCGGCAACGCCGCCGAACTGCTGCCCCGGATGCTGGCCCTGGGCGCCCCGGTGGACGTCGTCACCGACCAGACCTCCGCGCATGATCCCTTGACGTATCTCCCGCGCGGGGTGGCGTTCGAGGAAATGGCGGCGCTGCGGGCCGAAGACCCGGCCGGATTCACCGAGCGGGCCCAGCAGTCGATGGCCGAGCATGTCGCGGCCATGGTCGGCTTCATGGACGGCGGGCGCCGAGGTGTTCGACTACGGCAACTCGATCCGCGGCGAGGCGGCCACCGCGGGTTACCAGCGGGCCTTCGACTTCCCCGGCTTCGTGCCCGCCTACATCCGGCCGCTGTTCTGCGAGGGCAAGGGGCCGTTCCGCTGGGCGGCGCTGTCCGGTGATCCGGCCGACATCGCCGCCACCGACGCGGCCATCCTGGACCTCTTCCCGGACAACGAGCCGCTCGCCCGGTGGATCCGGATGGCCCAGGAGAAGGTGCACTTCCAGGGCCTCCCGGCCCGGATCTGCTGGCTCGGCTACGGCGAGCGGCAGCTGGCCGGGGTCCGGTTCAACGACCTGGTCGCCCGCGGCGACGTCCAGGCCCCCATCGTGCTCGGCCGGGACCACCTCGACTGCGGCTCGGTGGCCTCGCCCTACCGGGAGACCGAGGCGATGGCCGACGGCTCGGACGCGATCGCCGACTGGCCGCTGCTGAACGCGCTGGTCAACACCGCGTCCGGGGCGTCCTGGGTGAGCATCCACCACGGCGGCGGCGTGGGCATCGGCCGGTCCATCCACGCGGGCCAGGTGTGCGTGGCCGACGGCACCCCGCTGGCCGGGGAGAAGCTGGAGCGGGTGCTCACCAACGACCCGGGGATGGGCGTGATCCGGCACGTGGACGCCGGGTACGACGAGGCCGCCGAGGTGGCCGCGGCGCGGGGCGTGCGCGTCCCCATGCAGCCGTGATGGCCAGCTCGCCCGGTTCCGCGTCCGCCCACCCAACGTTCGCGGCCCTCTGGGAGTCGCTGCTGCCGGTCGGGCGGGACCCTGGCACCGGCGGGTACCGCCGGTTCTCCTGGACGCAGGCCGACCTGGACTGCCGGGCCTGGTTCGAGGCCGCGGCCCGGGACCGGCAGCTGCGCACCGGCCCGGACCGCAACGGCAACCTGTGGGCCTGGTGGGACGTCTCCCATCCGATGGGGCCCGCCGTGGCCACCGGGAGCCACCTGGACTCGGTGCCGGACGGCGGTGCCTACGACGGGCCGCTGGGCGTGGTGTCCGCCTTCGCGGCGATCGACGAGCTCCGGGCCGAGGGCTTCAGCCCGTCCCGGCCCATCGCGGTGGCCGCGTTCACGGAGGAGGAAGGGGCCCGCTTCGGGGTCGCCTGCCTGGGCAGCCGCCTGCTGACCGGCGCGATCGACCCCGGGGAGGCCCGGGAGCTGTGCGACGGCGACGGGATGACACTGGCCGAGGCGATGCACGCGGCCGGCCAGGATCCTGGTCAGATCGGCCGGGACGAGGACCTGCTCGCGCAGCTCGGGGGCTATGTGGAGCTGCATATCGAGCAGGGCCGGGCCCTGGCCGGCCTCGATGCCGCCCTCGGCATCGCCGCGGGGATCTGGCCGCACGGCCGGTGGCGGCTCGACTTCGCCGGGCAGGCTGACCACGCGGGCACGGCCGCGCTGGCCGACCGGCGCGATCCGATGATCCCCTACGCGGCGACCGTGCTGGCCGCCCGCGAGGCCGCGATCGAACACGGCGCGCGGGCCACGATCGGCAAGGTGACCGCCGAGCCGGGCGCGGCCAACGCGGTCTGCTCCGCGGTCCGCGCCTGGCTCGACGTCCGCGCCCCGGACGGCCGGACGCTCGAGGACACCGTGGCCCAGATCCTGGCCGTGGCCGAACAGGAGTCCGCTGCGAACCGGGTCGAGATGTCGCCACGACAGGAGTCGTTCAGTCCGGAGGTCGAGTTCGACTCTGAGCTGGCCGGCCGGCTGGCGGCGGCGTTGGCGGAGCGCGGCATCGAGGCGCCGGAACTGCCGACCGGAGCCGGGCACGACGCGGGGGTGCTGGCCGCCCGGCTGCCCACCGCGATGCTGTTTGTCCGCAACCCCACCGGGGTGTCACATTCACCGGCCGAGCACGCCGAGGACGCGGACTGTGCGGCCGGGGTCACCGGGCTCGTGGCCGTGCTGCGGGACCTGGCCGGCTGATGACCCGCCCGGCGGGGGCGGCGCGTCCGGCGGGGGCGGCTGGGCCCGAGGCCGCGGTCGGCCCGGAGGCGGCGGCCGGCTCCGGGATCCGCCGCTGGCACGCCGAGCTGGCCTGGCTGGGCCAGGGTGACGTCCGGTCCGGGGTGCTGATCGAGGCGGCCGGGGACGTCTTCGCGGCGGTGACCCCGGACGTGCCCGCGGCTTCGGTGCCAGCGGGGACCGAGCGGCGGCCGGGACTGACCCTGCCCGGCCTGGCCAACGCGCACTCGCACGCCTTCCACCGCGCGCTGCGCGGGATCACCGAGGCGGGCCAGGGCACCTTCTGGACCTGGCGGGAGCGGATGTACCAGGTCGCCGGGCGGCTGTCGCCGGACAGCTATCTGGCGCTGGCCCGGGCCGTCTACGCGGAAATGGCCCTGGCCGGGGTGACCGGTGTCGGGGAGTTCCACTACCTGCACCACGGCCCCGGCGGGTCGCCCTATCCCGACCCCAACGCGATGGGCCGGGCCCTCATCCAGGCCGCGGCCGAGGCGGGCCTGCGGATCACCTTGCTGGACACCTGCTACCTGACCGGCGGGCTGGCCCCGGACGGGACGGTCACGCCGCTGTCCCCGGTGCAGCAGCGGTTCAGCGACGGGGACGCGGGCCGGTGGGCGGACCGGCTGGCCGCGCTCGGGCCTGACGAGCACGGGATGCTCGCGCCGCACGCCCGGGCCGGGGTGGCCATCCACTCGGTGCGGGCGGTACCGCCCGGCCAGATGCACCCGATCGTCGAGTGGTCGCATCACTTCGGCGCGCCGTTGCACGCGCACCTGTCCGAGCAGCCCGCGGAGAACGAGGCCTGCCTGGCCGCCTACGGCGCCACCCCGGCCCGGGTGCTCGACGACGCCGGGGCGCTGGGGCCGCGCAGCACGATGGTGCATGCCACCCACCTCACCCACCGCGACATCGAGTTGCTGGGTGGCAGCCGCAGCTGCGTCTGCCTGTGCCCGACGACCGAGGCCTTCCTGGCCGACGGCATCGGCCCGGCGGGGGCGCTGGCCGCGGCGGGCAGCCCGCTCTCGGTGGGCAGTGACAGCCACGCGGTGATCGACCTGCTGGACGAGGCCCGCCGCATCGAACTGGACGAGCGGCTGGCCTCCGGGCAGCGGGGCCGGTTCGGGGCCGCCGCCCTCGCCACCGCGGCCACCGCCGCCGGGCACACCTGCCTGGGCTGGCCGCAGGCGGGCGAGATCGTGCCGGGCGCGCTGGCCGACCTGGTGACGGTCCGCCTGGACACCCCCCGGCTGGCCGGCGCGGTCCCCGCCACCGCGCTGGAGTCGGTGATCTTCGCGGGCACCGCGGCAGACGTCACCGACGTGGTGGCCGGCGGCCGCGACGTCGTCCGGGACGGCCGCCACCTGCTGGTCCCCGACGTCCCCGCCGCCCTGGCGAAGGCGCTCCGCCCCCTCCTCGCCTGACCCGTTGCCCCCGCCCCGCCGTCCATCGGCCCCGCCGAGAGTACTCACTGGCGGCACGCTTCACGCGGTTGCTAGGCCCTAGTAGGCGATAGAGGTCTCGACCTATGTGGGCGCACCACATACACGGAAATCTGGCGAACGATACATGGCGGTGAGGAACGCACGGCACGACGGAGCTACCGGCCCGGGTGATCCGCGAGTCCGCAGAACGCAGACAGGACAGGCTCGGACTGGCACGGCTGGGACTGCTGTACGAGCACATCGAGGATCCGGAGATGACGCTGGCGGAAACCGTGGACGACTTCGCTGCGCTGATAGCTGAGGGCACCGTGGGACTGCTGGGGGTGAGCAACCACTGGGTGTGGCGGGTGGAACAGGCCCGCAGCCTGGCCGCGGCGGCCGGGGTGAACGGCTACGAGGTGCTGCAGTACCACTACAGCTACCTGCGTCCGCGCACCGACCTGCCGGGACCGCTCTCCCCGGACGGCGAGCAAGGCTTACTGAGCGAAGACCTGCTCAGCTACCTGCGGGCAGAACCACAGCTCGCGATGGTCGCCTACTCGCCCCTGCTGAACGGCGGCTACGTCCGCCAGGACAAGCCGCTGGACGCCGAGTTCGATCACCCGGGCACGCCCGCCCGGCTGGCGGCGCTGCGGGAGGTGGCCAAGGAGGCCGGCGCGCCGCCCCCACGGGCCGCCGCCCACCGCGCTGCCCCCGCCCGTGCCGCCCCCCACGTCACATAAGCCTCCCCCGTCACGGCTTCACTTCATGATCATGGGATTGCTGGGGCTCTGGCCCCAGCAATCCCATGATCACGATCGGGGCGCGTGGGACTGCCGCGGCCAGGGTCGCGGGGGACGCGCGCAGGAGGTATGGCGTCCCGGGGTGGCCGGTCAGTCGCCGGGCCGCAGGCGGTCCCGGGCGGCGGTGAGGCCTTCGGTGAGCGCCGCACGCTGGGCCGGGGTGAGGGCGTCGATCAGGTTGTCGCGCACCACCCGCAGGTGCCCGGGAGCGGCGCGGGTCAGGGCCGCCCGGCCCGCGCTGGTCAGGATGGCCAGGATGCCGCGCTCATCGGACGGGCACTTCTCCCGGCGGACCAGGCCCGCCTTTTCCAGCTGGGTGATCTGGTAGGTCAGCCCGCTGCGGGACACCACGATCACATCCGCGAGCTCGCTCATCCGCAACCGCCCGCCGTCCGCGGCCTCCAGCCGGGAGAGGATCTCGTACTGCGCGTGTGACAGCCCGGCGTCCTGGCGGAGTTGCTGCTCGATCGCGCGCTCCAGCAGGTGGCTGACCTCCAGGAAGGCCAGCCACGCCGCCATCTCCGCCGGGTCGAGCCAGCGCTCGGCGGGGACCGGCGTGAGTTCGGCGCGCTCTGCCATCCGCCTAGTCTACCGAGTATCGTTTGAATTCGAACGACAAGGCGGGCGCCTGGCCGGGAATGTAGTTCAAATTTGAACTGTTGCCCGAGTCGACGACGTGAACCACCGCAGGAGGAACACCATGACCGCCAGCGACAACGCGCCCGGAAACCCGGGCCCAGCGAACACGGGGCGCATGCCCGCGCTCTACCTCAGCCACGGGGCGCCCCCGCTGGCCGACGACGCCCTGTGGACCCGCCAGCTCGCGGACTGGGCCCGGGAACTCCCCAAGCCGAAGTCCGTGCTCATGGTGTCCGCACACTGGGAGTCGGCCCCGCTCGCGCTCGGCGCGACCACCACCGTGCCGCTCACCTACGACTTCTGGGGCTTCGAGGACCGGTACTACCAGGTCCGCTACCCGGCCCCCGGCGCCCCGGAGCTGGCCTCCGACGTCCGCAAACTCCTCCGCGCGGCTGGCACCCCGGTCGAGGACATCCCGGACCGCGGCCTCGACCACGGCGCCTACGTGCCGCTGGTCGAGATGTACCCGGACGCGGACGTCCCGGTGCTCCAGGTCTCCATGCCGACCCTGGACCCGCAGGGCCTGTACGAGGTGGGCCGCAAGCTGGCCCCCCTGCGCGACGAGGGTGTCCTGATCGTGGGCAGCGGTTTCTTCACCCACAACCTGCGGGCCCTGAGCCCCGACGGCCGGGTCCAGCCGGTCATGGCCGAGTTCGACCACTGGGGGAGCGAGACGCTGGCCCGCGGTGATCTGGACGCCCTGCTGGACTTCCAGCACCAGGCCCCCGCCGCCCACCAGGCGCATCCCCGCACCGAGCACTTCGCCCCGCTGTTCGTCACGCTCGGCGCGGCCGGAGGTGACCTGACCACTGCCCGCAGCGTGATCGACGGATTCTGGCTCGGCCTGGCCAAGCGCTCGATCCAGGTCAACTGACCCGGAAAAAATCAGTTTCCGCAACGAAAACCGGATCGGCGCCGCCCTGGCTCCCCCGGACCGGGACCGGCGGCGTGGAACCCGGTAGCGTGACCTCGCGTGAGCACGCTGTTCACCAACATCGGCGAGCTGGTCACCAACGCGCCGCCCGGGTCATGACCCGGGCCAGGGACCAGGATCGTTCGCCGCCCTGACCGGGGCGGCTCTCGTCATCGATGCCGGCCGGGTGGCCTGGACCGGTCCGGCCGGGCGGGCCCCGGCCGCGGACGAGATCGTCGACTGCGGCGGCCGGGCGGTGCTGCCCGGCTTCGTCGACTCGCACGCCCACCTGGTCTTCGCCGGTGAACGCAGCGCGGAGTTCGCCGCGCGGATGGCCGGGACGCCCTACCAGGCCGGCGGGATCCGCAGCACGGTCGCGGCCACCCGGGCCGCCCCGGACGAGGTGCTGCGCGCGAACCTGGCCCGGCTGGCCCGGGAGATGCTCGCCCAGGGGACGACCACGCTGGAGTGCAAGTCCGGCTACGGGCTCACGGTGGCCGACGAGGCGCGCGCGGTCGCCCTGGCGGCGGAGGTCACGCCCGAGGTCACCTTCCTGGGGGCGCACGTGGTGCCGCCCGAGTACGAGGGCGACCGGGCCGGTTACCTGGACCTGGTCTGCGGCCCCATGCTGAGTGCCTGCGCGCCGCACGCCCGCTGGGTCGACGTGTTCTGTGAGCAGGGGGCGTTCGACGCGGACGAGGCGCTGGCGGTTCTGACCGCGGGGCGCGCGGCCGGGCTGCTGCCCCGGGTGCACGCGAACCAGCTCGGGCCTGGTCCCGGCGTGCAGGTCGCCGTGGCGGCCGGGGCGGCCGCCGCGGACCATTGCACCTACCTGAGCGACGCGGACGTGGACGCCCTCGCGGCGTCCGGCACCGGGTCCTCAGGTACCGGGTTTTCGGGCACTGGGTTTTCCGGCACTGGGTTTTCCGGCACGGTGGCCACGTTGCTGCCCGGGGTCGAGTTCTCCACCCGGCAGCCGTACCCCGACGCCCGGCGGCTGCTGGCCGCCGGGGTGACGGTCGCGCTGGCCACGGACTGCAACCCGGGGTCCTGCTTCACCTCCAGCATGCCGCTGTGCGTGGCCCTGGCCGTCCGGGAGATGCGGCTGACCACGCAGGAGGCGGTGTGGGCGGCCACCGCGGGCGGGGCCCGCGCGCTGCGCCGCACCGACGTCGGCCACCTGGGCGTGGGCGCCCGCGCCGACCTGATTCTGCTGGACGGCCCCTCGCACACCTACCTCGCCTACCGCCCCGGCGTCCCCCTCGTCCGCGCCGCCTGGCGCTACGGCCACCGCGAGTTCTAACCCCGGCTCCCGGCTCGCCGCCTTGCGCTGGGCGCCGATCGGGGCCCGGTGTGGCCAGGCGCGGGCCGTCCATGAGCGAGCCGGCCTGCTTGATCCGGCTCAGGACGGGGGAGATCTCCAGCTGCCGCACGCCTGCCGCGGCGCTGATCTTGGTGGTCACGTACTCGTACAGCGCCTCGGAGTCCCGGCATACGACGCTGGTGACCAGGTTGGCCGATCCGGTGATGGCCGCCGCGAACGGCACTTCGGCGTGCCGGGAGATCTCCTCCCCGACCGCGGCCAGCCGGGCCGGTTCGACGATCAGCCACAGGTAGGCCGTGGCCTTGAAGCCCAGCGCCGTGGAGGCCAGATCCACGTCGAAGTACAGGATCCCGGCCTCGCGCAGCGCCTCCACCCGGCGGATCACCCGGCCCTCGGTCCAGCCGGCCTGCTTGGCCAGCGCGGCGTAGCTCGTCCGCCCGTCCAGGGCCAGCGCGGCGAGCAGTGGCGCGTCCGACGGCTGGAGCAGGTCCGGATCGGCCGGCCCGGCCAGCGGCGGGGCGGCCAGCCGGGTGACCTGGGCGTCGGTCAGATCGTCCAGGTACCCGGCCCAGTCGGCCTCACGGCCCGCGAACCGGTGCAGCACCGCGTGCGTGGCCAGGCTCAGCACCTGGCTGGTCGCGGGCAGTCGTTGCAGCAGCAGTTCGTCGCTCTGCTGGTCGCTGAGCGAGCGGACCACGCAGACGATCTCCGATCCGCCGGAGCTGAGCGACACCCAGGACACGTCCTCCCGCCGGGCGAGCGCGTCCGCGAGCCGCCGGGCCCCGCCAGGGCGGCAGCCGATCCGCAGCAGCCACTCGGTCACGCCGACGCCCCGGGGGCTGACCAGGCCCATCACCCGCAGGTAGCCGTCACCGCGCAGCTTCCGGTAGCGGCGGGCCACGGTCTGCTCGGACACCCCCAGCACCTCGGCGATGAGGCTGAACGGGGCCCGCGGATCGAGCTGGAGGGCGCGGACGACCTGACGATCAAGCTGGTCCAGCACGGCGGATTCCGGCATTAGAACACGACTCCATGGAAGAAAACTACATCATGGCCCGTTCTGGGTCGCCATGTTCCCCGGGCCACGGCCATGGTGGGCCGTGACCCGGGGCCGTGAGGGCGCCGGGCGGGACCTGGCCCCGGCCCTGGAAGGACGCGGAGCCGGAAGGAGCCTTCGATGCGCAAATGGGCACCGCTGGCCGCGGTCTGCCTCGGCACGTTCATGCTGCTGGTGGACGTGACCATCGTCAACGTCGCACTGCCGGACATGGCCGTCGACCTGCATACCTCGTTCTCGTCCCTGCAGTGGGTGATCGACAGCTACGCGGTGGCCCTGGCCGCCCTGCTGATGGGGCTGGGCTCGCTGGCCGACCTGCGCGGCCGCCGGCGGGTCTACCTGGCCGGGCTGGCCGTGTTCGCGGCCGCGTCGCTGGCCAGCGGCCTGGCTGCGAGTCCCGGCCTGCTGATCGCGGCCCGCGGGGTGCAGGGCGTCGGGGGTGCCGCGATGTTCGCCACCACCATCGCCCTGCTGAATGCCTCCTACCAGGGCCGTGACCGGGGCACGGCGTTCGGTGTCTGGGGCGCGGTGGCCGGCGCATCGGCCGCGGTCGGGCCGGTCCTGGGCGGGCTGCTCACCGAGAGCCTGTCCTGGCGGTGGATCTTCTTCGTCAACCTGCCGGTCAGCGCGGCGGCGATCGCCCTCACCCTGGCCGCGTTCGGGGCCGACCGCCGCCAGGCCACGGGCCGGTTCGACCTGGCCGGGCGTGCTCGCGTTCACCGCGGGCGCCGCGGCCACGACGTTCGGCCTGGTCCGCGCGTCCAGCGTGGGCTGGGCGGCGGACGAGACGATCGGCCTGATCGCGGCCGGGCTGGCTGCCTTCGTGGTCTTCGTCCTGATCGAGCGGCGGGCCCGGCAGCCGCTGCTGCAGGTCTCGCTGCTGCGCCGCCCGGCCTTCGCGGCGATCATGATCGCGGCGCTGCTGCTCAACGCGGCGGCGTTCGCCTACCTGGCCTACAGCTCGCTGTGGCTGCAGACCGTGCTCGGCCTGAGCCCGGTGCAGGCCGGGCTGGCCGGGGCCGCGCCGCTGTCCCTGTCCGCCTTCGTGGTCAGCGCGGCCATCGGCCGCTTCCTGCACGCCTCGAACCCGCGGTGGATCATCGGCGGCGGGATGGCGCTGGTCGGGGCGGGTGCCCTGCTCCAGGCCGGCCTGGGCGCGGGATCGGCCTGGACGCACCTGGTGCCAGGCCTGATCGTGGCCGGGATCGGGGTGGGCCTGGCCACGCCGACGCTGGTGTCCAGCGCCATGTCGGCCGTGCCGGTGCACAGCGGCGGGATGGCGGCGGGGGCGGTGAACACCATGCGCCAGCTCGGCTACGCGTTCGGGATCGCGGTGCTCGGCAGCGTGTTCTCGGCCCGGGTGGGACATGTGGTGGCGCACCAGGGTGGCCGCCCGGCCGTGGCCCAGGCCATCTCCGGTGGGCAGGCGCAGCGGCTGCTGGCCGGCCTGCCCGCGGGCCAGCGGGACGCGCTGGATCAGGTCGTGCACGCGGCCTCCGCGGCCGGCCTCAACGCGGCGTTCCTGCTCGCTGGGGCGCTCGGCCTGGCAGGCAGCGTGATCGTGCTGGCCGCCATGCGCCGCCGTCCGTCCCACCCGTCCTCGCCCGGTGCCGGGCGCCCGGACGCGGCCCGGAGTTGAAGCCAGCCCAGCGGACGACGGCCCAGTTGACGACGGCGCAGCGGACGACGGCACCCTTGACGGCGGCCCAGTTGACAACGGCACGGGCGAGGGCGCCACCCCGCAGAGCACCGGCGCCACCGAAGGCGCGCCGGTTTAACGGCCACGCTTCGAGGCGGTTCCGGTGTGTCGCTGCCGGGGAAGACTGCGATTGTCGGGCACAATACGACGAGGCCCCTCCATGTATGAGATGGAGGGGCCTCGCGACACCCGGCCGCACCGGCCCGCCTGCAGGGCTGGCAGCCCAACCCCCGGCTTCCTTGTGCGGCCCGGCCCACCACCGATCCCTGGTACCCGCCGCAGGCGCCGGCTTCCCGTCCCCTGCCCGCGTCCGGGGTTCCCCCCGGGTGGCCCGTCTTCAGTGGTGAGTGCAGTTCTACTGCCCCGGTGACCAGGCACACAAGGGCTCGCGGCCACCTATTTGAAGATTCTTCGGCCGTCCACAGGCAATCCACCGTGCGCCTGTTGTTTTCCCCCGCGTTACCGGGGCTGTCCACCTGTCATCCACCAGTCATCCACAGCCTCGTGCACAGCCTGGGGGCACAGCCCGGCACGGCGGGGGACAGCGTGGGGTGGGGCACGGGCTGGGGGTACAGGCCCGGGGCACGGGCCGGGGGCATAGCCCGGAGGCACGGCCCGGGGCGTCACTTCTGGCCGACGCCGCCCCACATGGCGCCCACCCGGCCGGCGTCCTCGGCGGAGTCGGGCCGCCACTCCGGCACCCGGACGATCCCGGGCGGCACCAGGCGCAGCCCCTGGAAGAAATGCTCCACTTCCTCCTGGCTGCGCAGCGTGACCTGCTCCGCCAGCAGTTCGTTGAGCCGGGCCGCCATGTTCGCCATGACCCGCGCCTCGATGTCGTTGGCGGGATGGGAGACCACCAGGAAACTGCCGGGCGCCAGCGCGTCGAGCAGCGTGATGACGATCTTGAAGGGGTCCTCGGCGTCCGGGATGAACTGCAGCACGGAGTTGAGCACCAGCGCGACCGGCTCGGTGAGATCCAGCATCCGGGCCGCCTCGGCCAGGACCTTGCCGGTGTCCCGCAGGTCGGTGTCCAGGTACGCGGTGCTCCCGTGCGGGCCGCTGGACAGCAGCCCCCGGGCGTGCGCGAACACGACCGGGTCGTTGTCCATGTAGACGACCAGCGCCTCGGGGGCGATCGCCTGGGCCACCGAGTGGGTGTTGCCCGCGGTGGGGATGCCGGTGCCGATGTCCAGGAACTGCCTGATCCCCTCGTCGGCGGTCAGGTAGCGCACCGTGCGGGCCAGGAAGGCCCGGGTCGAGCGGACCGATGCGACCAGGCCGGGGAAGGCGGCCACCGCCTCCTCACCCGCGTGGCGGTCGGCGGCGAAGTTGTCCCGCCCGCCGAGCCAGTAGTCCTGGACCCGGGCGATGTGGGCCACGCTGGTATCGATCCTGACCGGTGACGTGCCCGCACCGGGTGCGGCGTCGCGCCACTCGTTGCCTGCCATGGTTGTGCCTCTCGAACTCTGAGCAGGGCTCAGCATAGGGCGCACGCAGCGCCCGGACGGGAACCGGGGCCGCGCCTCCTACGCCGGAAAACAGAGCTCATGCGCCCGCGCATTCCAGGGATCAGCCGCGCCCCTGGGCCAGGTACCGGCCTGCGAACCGGATCAGCGGCTCGCCCGATTCGGCCAGGTAGGCGACCTGCCGCACGGACGCGATCACCAGCAGGTGGTCCCCGGCCGGCACCCGCTGGGTCACCTGGCCCTCCAGCGCCGCCAGCCCGCCGTCCGGGATCAGCGCACCGGAGTAGGACCCGCGCTGGTGCGGGACGCCGTCCAGCATCAGCCGCGCCCCGGGCCGCCCCGCGACGGCGAACCGGCCCGCCAGCGCCCGCTGGCCCGCGCCCAGGATCGTCACCGCGAACCGGTCCAGCCGGCCGAGCAGTTCGGCGGGGTAGGAATCAGCGATCAGCGAGACGAGGACCAGCGGCGGTTCCAGGGACACCGGGCAGAACGCGCTGACCGTCGTACCGACGTCGTCCCGGCCGTCAGCCACCGTGACCAGCGTGACGCCGCTGGCGAAGGCGGACAGGGCCGCCGCCAGCCCAGCCCCGGAGTCAGTCGCGGTCACCGGAAGCCCGTGCGGTCACTGGATCAGCCAGCGCCCGGGCAGCATCAGCGGCCCCTGCGGGGACAGGCCCGCGGCGGCGGCCAGCCGGGAGACCGGGCCCCAGCTCTCCGCGAACAGCTCCCCGAGGCCGGCCGCGGCGGCGGGCCGGGCCTCACTGGAGTCCGGTGGCCGCAGCCGGTCCAGCGGGTGGGACCGAGGGAACAGGCGTACCGCCGCGGACTGCGGCAGCGAGGCCTTCTGCCTGGCTACCGCCAGCGCGGTGTCCAGGCCGCCAAGCTCATCCACCAGGCCGATGCCCGCGGCGTCCGCCCCGGTCCACACCCGGCCCCGGGCGATCTCGTGTACCTGGTCCCGGCTCAGCCCGCGCCCGTCCGCCACCTTCCCGGTGAAGTCGGCGTAGATGCGGTCCAGCCAGCTGTTGATCTTTTCCCATTCCTCGTCGCTGTACGGCCGCGACGTGGTGAACATGTCCGCGTGCGCGCCTTCGGTCACCGAGTCCGTGTTCACCCCGGCCCGGTCCAGCGCCTGGCCCAGCACGGGCTTGGCGCTGATCACGCCGATGGAGCCGGTGATCGTGCCCGGCTGGGCGACGATGGTGTCGGCGGCCATGGCGATGAAGTAGCCGCCGGACGCGGCGACCTCGCTCATCGACACCACGACGGGCTTGCCCGCCTGGCGGGCCCGGACCACCTCGCGCCAGATCGTGTCGGAGGCCACGTACGAACCGCCCGGGCTGTTCACCCGCAGCACGATCGACTTGACCCGGTGGTCGGCCACGGCGCTGCGCAGGGCGCCGCTCATCGTGTCCGACCCCATGGAGCTGCCGCCCAGCGGGCTGCGGGCGGTGCGGCCGCGCCGGATCGGCCCGGTCGCGTAGATCAGCGCGACGCCGTCCTCGGCCGGGGCAGGCAGCTTCCTGGCCCGCTCGCCCAGCGTCCGGGCCCGCTGGTAGCGGCCCAGGTACAACAGGTACGCGTCCGGGCCGGCCGCCTCCCGGACCGCCGCGTAGACCTCGTCGCGATAGCCGAGCGCATCCACCAGGCCCGTGTCCAGCGCCTCGCCGGCCACGAACGGGCCGCGGTCGATGAGGGCGCGGGCGTCCTCCGCCGGGATTTCCAGCCGCTGCGCGATCGCCCCGGCCAGCTGCTCCACGATCGAGGCGGCCAGCCGTTGCAGCGCCTCCCGGGCGGGCCCGGAGAACCCGTGCTCGGTCAGCCGCTCGGCCGCGCTCTTGTACTCGCCCCGGGCGCCGACCTGGAATTCCACGCCCAGCTTGTCCAGCGCGCCGCGGTAGAACCAGTTCTGCACGCTGATCCCGGTCAGCCCCAGGTCCCCGGAGGGCTGCAGGTAGATCCGGTCGAACGCGGTGGCCAGGTAGTAGGGCACGTTCCCGGGGGAGAAGTCACCGAAGGTCTCCGCCCACGCCACGGTGAGCTTGCCCGAGCCGGCGAACTCGCGGATCGCCGCGTGCAGCTCCTGGACCTGGGCCAGCCCGATCGGCCGGCCGCCGACCTTCACCACCAGCGCCTTGACCCGGTCATCGGACCGGGCCCGGCGCAGCCCGTCCAGCACGTCGGCCAGCCGCGGCCGGCGCATCGTGGTCAGCGCGGTGAGCGGGTCCGACGGGGGTTCCTCCGCGATCCCCTCGGTCAGGTCCAGCTCGAGGATCAGCGGCGCCGTCCGGCGTTGGCGGAACCTGGTGATCCGGTCGGTCAGCATCGAATTCACCATGCCTCCACCTTACGGGGCGCCCGCCACCCCGGGTGCCAGGCCCTTCGCCGTTAGCGGGGTGCTTTTGCCCCGCCGGCGGGGCAAAGGCACCCCGTTGATGCCTGGCTGACGGGTCGGGCTGGCGGGGTCCCGGGCCGCGTGGGGCGGGTGGAGGGGCTGCGCTATCGTCGGGTCGGGATGGCCGGAAGGGACGCCAATGGCCGAGGGTGATGGCAATGGCTGGGTGGTCTGTGCCCGGGGTCACCGCCACTGGGGGAAGTACGGGGCGGCCGGGCTCCTGGCCAGCGCGGCGGGACCGGACGGGCAGCCCAGCGTGCTGCTGATCCACCGGGCCAGCTGGACCCAGCACCCGGGCACCTGGGGACCACCGGGGGGTGCGCGGGACAGCCACGAGACCGCTGCCGGGGCCGCCCTCCGCGAAGCGGCCGAGGAGTGCGCGGTGCCGCCGGAGGCGGTCCGGATCCACGGCCTCCTCGACGACGACCATGGCGGCTGGTCCTATCAGACGCTGGTCGCGAGCGCGGCCAGCGAGTTCGCCGTCTACCCGGTCAGCCGGGAAGCACCCGAGGTGGCCTGGGTGCCCGCGGACCGGGTCGAGTCGCTGGTCCTGCATCCCGGGTTCGCGGAGACCTGGCCGGTCATCCGCGGGGCGATGGATCCGGTGACGGTGATCGTGGACGGCGCCAACGTGATGGGCTCCCGGGCCGACGGGTGGTGGCGGGACCGGGCCGGGGCGGCGGCCCGGCTGTACGGCGAGCTCGCCGCGCTCGCCGGCCGGGGTGTCGTGGCCCTGCCCGCGGAACTGGGCGCGGCCGGACTCGACCGCTGGTTCCCGGAGTACATCCTGGTCGTCGAGGGGCAGGCCAAGGCGGCGGTGCCCGCACTCCGGGAGGTCGAGGGGGTCCGCGTGGTCGCCGCGCCCGGCTCCGGGGACGACACCATCGCCGAGCTGGCCGCCACGGCGGGCGGACGCCGGCTGGTGGTCACCGCCGACCGGGAACTGCGCCGCCGGTCGGCGGACGCGGGCGCGGCCGTGACCGGCCCCCGGTGGCTGCTGGGCTTGCTCTAGCGGAGTTTGCCTAGCTGGGGGCCGGCTCTGGCGACGGGGCCTGCTGCGACGACGGGCCCGGCTCTGAATGCGCGCCGGCCTGGTCGCGGGCCAGCCGCCGGAGCACCGGCCGGGCCGCGAGGTAGGTCCCGGCCACCGCCGAGCCGCCCACGCCCAGGTCCACCGAGATCCGGCCCTGCCTGGCCCAGTACACGTCCTTGAGGTCCAGCAACAGCGCGAATTCATCCACGATGAGGGCCAGGGCCGCGCCGTAGCTGACCGCCACGGCCGGATGCCGCCGGTGCCGGTCCTCGCCGCGCACGGCGATCGCGCCGACCCCGGCCAGCATGCCGATGCCCCACAAATAGTGGTGCAGGTGCTCGCCACCGGCGCTCAGGTTGCGGAACGGCCCCCGGCCCGCCCGGATGCTGTAAGTGACGCCCCGGGTGAGCGCGAAGGTGCCGGTGAACGACAGCCAGCTCAGCAAGGCGCTGCGCTGCCCATCGTTCAGTTCCTCGTGATACGCGGTCCGCACCGCGGCGGCCGGGACGGGACGGGCGTTGCTCATACGTCACCATTACCCTCGGCCACCGCCCGCCGATCATGCCGGCGCCTGCCAGTGCCGGCCTGCCAGTGCCGGCCTGCCCGTGCCGGGCCTGCCGGTGCCGCCCGCCAGTGTGGGCGACGTCACGGCCCGGCCTCCGGCGGAATGTGCTTTGGTCGAGGAGTGACCGTCGCCGACCTGTTCCTGCTGCTGGTCACGGGGATAGCGGCCGGCATCTGCAGCACCGTCGCGAGCCTGGCGTCCGTAGTGTCCTATCCGGTCCTGCTCTCGCTCGGCCTGCCGCCGCTGTCCGCAAACGTGACCAACACCGTGTCGCTCCTGTTCACCGGGGCGGGCGCGGCCGTCGGCTCACGCCCGGAACTGGCCGGCCAGGGGGGCCGGATCCGGCGGCTGGGCCTGGTCACCGCGCTGGGCGGCGCGGCCGGGGCCGCGCTGCTGCTGCTCACCCCGGCCCGGACCTTCGAGGCCGCGGCGCCGATCCTGATCGGGGCGGCATCCGTGCTGCTCCTGCTCCAGCCGGTCCGTGAGGAAACCGCGCCGTCCGACCGGGAACGCAACCCGTTCCTGATCGCCGCGCTGTTTTGCGTGGCGGTCTACGTCGGCTACTTCGGCGCGGCCGGCGGCATCCTGCTGCTGGTCGTGCTGACCGCGATGGTCACCGAGCCGCTGGCCCGGACGAACGCGCTGAAGAACGTGGTCTCGGGGCTGGCCAACGCGGTCGCGGCGGTGGCGTTCGCGCTGTTCGGGCCGGTCCGCTGGGCCGCCGTCCTGCCGCTGGCCGCGGGCTTCCTCATCGGCGGCCGGATCGGCCCGATCCTGGTCCGCTACATACCGGCCCGGGTGCTGCGGGTGGTGATCGGCCTGGCCGGCGTGGCCCTGGCCGTCAAGCTCGGCCTCAGCGCGTACGACTGAAGTCCCCAGCGCCGGCCTGGGCCGGTGTGCGCCGCGATGGTTGTCGTTGCGGCGATTTTGCTCTTTTACTCGGGCGCGAGCCAGAGCACGGCGAGCGGCGGCAGGGTGAGCACGGCCGACGCGGGCTGACCGTGCCACGGCTCCGGGACGGCCTCGATCACGCCCAGGTTGCCCACCCCGCTGCCGCCGTAGTCGGCGGCATCGGTGTTGACCAGTTCCCGCCAGCGGCCGGCGTGCGGCAGCCCGAGCCGGTACTCGGTGTGCGGGCCGCCGGAGAAGTTCGCCACGCACGCGATCACCCGCGGGCCGCCGGGGTCGTCATCGGGACCGGCCAGGCGCAGGAAGGAGAGCACGTTCCCGGCGGCGTCGTTCGCGTCGATCCAGCTGAACCCCGACGGTGAGTTGTCCTGGGCCCACATGGCCGGGGAGCCCCGGTAGGCGCGGTTCAGGTCGCCGACCAGCTGGCGGACGCCGGCGTGGCCCGGGTAGTCGAGCATCCACCAGTCCAGGCCGCGCTCGGCCGACCACTCGTTGCCCTGGCCGAATTCCGAGCCCATGAACAGCAGCTGCTTGCCCGGGTGCGCCCACATGTAGGCGAGCATGGCGCGCAGGCCGGCGAAGCGGTTCCACTCGTCGCCGGGCATCTTGCCCAGCAGCGAACCCTTGCCGTGCACGACCTCGTCGTGGGACAGGGGCAGCACGAAGTTCTCACTGAACGCGTACATCAGCGAGAAGGTGATCTCGTTGTGGTGGAACTGCCGGTACACCGGGTCCAGCGACATGTAGCTGAGCGTGTCGTGCATCCAGCCCAGGTTCCACTTGAAGCCGAAGCCCAGCCCGCCCAGGTGCACCGGCCGGGTCACGCCCGGCCACGCGGTGGACTCCTCGGCGATCATCATGACGCCGGGGACCCGCCGGTAGCAGGTCGAGTTGACCTCCTGCAGGAGCGAGACCGCGTCGGTGTTCTCCCGGCCGCCCTGGGCGTTCGGGGTCCACTCGCCGGCTTTCCGGGAGTAGTCCAGGTAGAGCATGGACGCCACCGCATCCACCCGGAGCCCGTCGGCGTGGAACTCCTCCAGCCAGTACAGGGCGTTGGCGACGAGGAAGTTGCGGACCTCGTTCCGGCCGTAGTTGAAGATGAGCGTGCCCCAGTCGGGCTGCTCGCCGCGCTGCGGGTCGGGATTCTCGTACAGCGCGGTGCCGTCGAACCGGGCCAGCGCCCACTCGTCGCGCGGGAAGTGCGCGGGCACCCAGTCGAGGATCACGCCGATCCCGGCCTGGTGCAGCCGGTCCACCAGGTAGCGGAACTCGTCGGGGGTGCCGAACCGGGCCGTGGGCGCGAAGTAGGAGGTGACCTGGTAGCCCCAGGACCCGCCGAACGGGTGCTCGGCCACCGGCAGGAACTCCACGTGGGTGAAGCCCAGGCCCGCGACGTATTCGGTCAGCTCGTCGGCGAGCTGGACGTAGGACAGGCCGGGCCGCCACGATCCCAGGTGCACCTCGTACACGCTGACCGGCTCGCGGACCTGCTGGCTCCGGGCGCGGGCCGCCAGCCATTCGGCGTCGTTCCACTCATACCGCGACGTGTAGATGACCGACGCGGTCGCGGGCGGCCGCTCGGCCAGGTTGGCCATGGGGTCGGCCTTGCGCCGCCACTGCCCGTCCGGCCCGCACACGTCGAACTTGTAGTGGGTCCCGTCGCCCACGTCGGGCACGAACAGCTCCCAGACCCCCGTGCCGCCCAGGGACCGCATCGGGTGCCCGCGGCCGTCCCAGTGGTTGAAGTCAGCGATGACCCGCACGCCGCGGGCATTGGGCGCCCAGACCGCGAAGGCTGTCCCGGTCACGTCGCCGTACTGCTTCACGTGCGCGCCGAGGACCTCCCAGAGGTTCTCGTGCCGGCCCTCGCCGATCAGGTGCAGGTCTACCTCGCCCAGGGTGGGCAGGAACCGGTACGGGTCGTCGGCGGTGATCTCGGGCAGGCTGCCGCCGCTGCCGTCGGGGTAGGTGACCGCGATCCGGTAGTCGGGCGTCTGGCCCGCCGGGAGCGTGGCCGCGAACACGCCCTCGTGCACGTGCTCGGCCGGGAAACGCTGCCCGTCGGGCAGGACCACGGTCACCGACTTGGCCAGCGGCCGGAGTACCCGCACCACCACCCCGTCCGGCCCGGGATGGGCACCGAGGATGGAATGCGGATCGTGGTGGGTTCCCGCGACGACGCGGTCGATCTCGCCCAGGCTGATCCCGGCCTGGTTCTGCTGGCTGACCATGCTCATGCCTTATCTCCCGCCCGCGTGCGTGCGGGACGCCTTGAACTGGGTCATGAATCGGCGATCGAGCCCAGCGGGATGGACAGCCAGCCAGGACGGTTCCTGGCCTCGTACATCACCTCGTAGACCGCCTTATCCAGGACGAGGGCCCGCAGCAGGATCGCGTGTGTGCCCGGATCGATCCCCCCGGCTGCCGCGTACCCGGAACAGAACGCGTCCTGGTTACGGCGGACCCACTCTAGGGCCGAGTCGTGCAGCTTGTCCCCGTCAGGGTGGGCCAGCAGCTGGTGCCGGGCCGCATAGTCGAACGAGCGCAGCATGCCGGCCACGTCACGCAGCGCGGTGGACAGGGCGCGGCGCTGGGCCAGCGGGGTGGCCGGCTCGCCCTCGAAGTCGAGCAGCACCCAGCCCGTCTGGGTCCGCATCACCTGGCCCAGGTGGTAGTCGCCGTGCACCCGCTGGACGTTCAGCGAGGTGTCCAGCTTGGCCAGGTCGGCGAAGGCGGACCCGAGCAGGTCGGCGTGGCGGCCCAGTTCCGGCACGGTGGCCAGGGCCACGTCGAGCCGCTGGAACATCTCGTCGGCCAGCGCGCTGATGGCCTCCGGCGGCAGTTCCTCGGTGCCGAACGCCCGGGCCAGGTCCCGGTGCACCTCGGCGGTGGCCTCGCCCAGCCGGTAGGCCTCGCCGGCGAAGTCGCCGCCGGCCTCGGAGGCGCCGATCCGGCCCTCGGCCGCGTAGAGATCCCGCACGCTGGTCGCGGCGAGCGACCAGCCGTCAGAGGCGGCGCGGAGGTAGCGGGACAGGATGCCCAGGATGACCGGGGCCCCGTCCAGCCGGGTCTCGATCCAGCCCAGCGGCTCGGCCACGTGGGGGGAACCGCGCATGGCCAGCGCCCGGGGCACCTCCAGGTCCGGGTTGGGGCCCGGGGAGGGCCGGCGGAACACCTTGAGGATGCTGGTCTCGCCGAACATCAGGCTGGTGTTGCTCTGCTCGCCGGTCAGCACCAGGCTGTCCAGGCTGGTGTCGATGTCGGCGCCCGGCTCGTGCGCGAAGCACAGCGGGCCCGCCCGGCCGCCGTCGGCGATGGCCTGGAGCAGCAGCCGGGTCAGCTCCGGGTCATGCAGCGCGTCGTAGGCGATCCGCCCGTCGTCGGCCACCCCGACCAGCACATGCTGCAGGTGGTCGGGCAATTCCTCGCGCAGCCCGAGGAAGAGCTGGTAGGAGTCCACCGTGCTGCCCTGGGCCAGGGTGGTGCCCGGCGCGCCCGTGCTGAGTGAGCCCGTGCCGAGTGAGCCGGTGCTCAGGGTGCCAGTGGTGTTGGTGCCCGTTCGCTGGATGCCCGTGCTCTGGGTGACGGTCACGATGAGTTGGTGCAGCCCTGGATCGCCGCCGACCAGCTCGGTCTCGGTCACGATGGCCAGGTCGAGGATCCTGGCGCCCTTGCCAGCGAACCAGCGCTGACTCGGCATCCACTCCGCCAGCGATTCCTCAAATGTCATATTTCCGGTCTACCCCGTCCCCAGGGATCATGCAGCATCACGGCGATCATCATCTCGCCAGATTCCGCATCGAAGCGGGCGCGTCCCGCGCGAGTTTCCCCAGGCTCACCGTGGCCGCCCGCGTCGTCACTGTGGGTGCTCATCCGCGAGGCTCGGGTAGCTGGAACCAGTAAAAACCGTGTCCTGGAAGGGTAAGCAGATAGCTCAGGTCCCCGATCGGCGGAAAAGTGACGCCTCCCATGCACTCGACCGGGGTCACGCCCTTGAACCGTCTCAGGTCCAGCTCCACTGGCTGCGGGAACCGGGAAAGATTATTGACGCACAGTATACGATCTGCGCTGTCTACCCCGTCGGAATGGTCACTCTCCGTGTGCTCACGCACAAAGGCGAGCACGCTCGGGTTGGAGGAACTCAGCTCCTCGTAGCCGCCCAGGCCGAAGACCGCGTGGCGCTTGCGGATCTCGATCATCCGCTTGGTCCAGTGCAGGAACGACCCGGAGCTCTTCTCCTGGGCCTCCACGTTCAGCGCCTGGTAGCCGTAGATCGGGTCCATCAGCATCGGCAGGTAGAGCCGGCCGGGATCGCAGGTGGAGAAGCCGGCGTTGCGGTCCGGGGTCCACTGCATCGGGGTGCGGACCCCGTCCCGGTCACCGAGCCAGATGTTGTCGCCCATGCCGATCTCGTCGCCGTAGTACAGCACCGGCGAGCCGGGCAGGGACAGCAGCAGCGCGGTGAACAGCTCCAGCTGGTTGCGGTCGTTGTCGAGCAGCGGGGCCAGCCGCCGCCGGATCCCGATGTTCGCCTTCATCCGCGGGTCCTTGGCGTACTCCGCGTACATGTAGTCGCGCTCGTCGTCGGTGACCATCTCGAGGGTCAGCTCGTCGTGGTTGCGCAGGAAGATCCCCCACTGGCAGTGGGAGGGGATCGGCGGGGTCTGGGCCATGATCTCCGAGATCGGGTAGCGCTGCTCCCGCCGGACCGCCATGAAGATCCGCGGCATGAGCGGGAAATGGAACGCCATGTGGCATTCATCCCCGCCGCTCTCCGCGTCGCCGAAGTACTCCACCACGTCCGCGGGCCACTGGTTGGCCTCGGCCAGCAGGACCCGGTCCGGGTACAGCCGGTCCACCTCGGACCGGACCCGCTTCAGGTACTCGTGGGTTTCCTTGAGGTTCTCGCAGTTGGTCCCCTCCCGCTCATACAGGTAGGGGACGGCGTCCAGCCGGAACCCGTCGATGCCGAGATCGAGCCAGAACCGCAGGACCTCCAGCATGGCGTCCTGGACCTTCGGGTTCTCGTAGTTCAGGTCCGGCTGGTGGGCGAAGAAGCGGTGCCAGTAGTACTGGCCGCGCACCGTGTCGTAGGTCCAGTTCGAGTGCTCGGTGTCGACGAAGATGACCCGCGCCTCCGGGAACCGGTCATCGGTATCGGACCACACGTAGAAATCCCCGAACGGCCCCTCCGGGTCGGTGCGGGACGCCTGGAACCACGGATGCGCATCGCTGGTGTGATTCATCACCAGGTCGGCGATGACGCGCATGCCGCGTTCGTGGGCGCCGTCCATGAGTTCGACAAAGTCCCCGATATTGCCGAAATCCGGCAAAACGGAAGTGAAATCGGAGATGTCGTACCCGCCGTCCCGCAGCGGTGAGGCATAGATCGGCAGCAGCCAGATGCAGTCCACGCCCAGCCACTGCAGATAGTCCAGCCGTGAGGTCAGGCCGCGCAGATCCCCGGTGCCATCACCGTTGGAGTCGTGGAACCCGCGGATCAGGACTTCGTAGAACACCGCCCGCTTGTACCACTGCGGGTCACGGGGGCGCTCAAACGAGAACGAGTCGGGGATCGGCTCACCGGGGGGCGTGGCGAAGCTGGGCAGGTGCTCGGGGAGGGGGAGGCCGGGAGAGTCGGGGCGGCCCGGACCGGGCTCTGTAACCACTGAGGGCTCCTGCTGGGTGTCTCGGTACTTCTTCCAGGCTCAGGCTGACGGGGAGGTCTTTACCTGGAAGATGTGAGCTGGTTCGTATCCCGGGTCGAGGCGCACGTAATTGGCCCGTCCCCACCGGTACGACTGACCGGAAAGCTCGTCGCTAACCACAAAATCAGCGTTGCTCTCCAGGCCAAGCGCGGGCAGGTCAAGCCAGACGGTTGCCTCCCGGGGCTGATGCGGGTCCAGGTTCACGATAACCAGGACCGTGTCCTCCTCCTGCGGATCGCGCTTGGAGAAGCAGATCAGCTCCGGCTGGTCGACGTGATGAAAGCGTAGGTTACGCAACCAGTGCAACGCGGGATGTGCTTTTCGAATCGCGTTGAGCCGGGCGATATACGGCGCTATGCCGGCGGGGCCCTGCTGCGCCTGCTCCCAGTCCCGCGGGCGGAACTGGTACTTCTCCGAGTCGAGGTATTCCTCACTTCCCGGCCGGACGGGGGTGCCTTCACACAGTTCGTACCCGGAGTAGATGCCCCACGCCGGCGACAGCATCGAGGCCAGCACGGCACGGATCTTGAACGCGGGGGGCCCGCCATGCTGCAGGTACTCATGCAGGATGTCCGGCGTGTTCGCGAAGAAGTTCGGCCGCATGTACGCCGCGGCGGGCCCAGACAGCTCACGTAGGTAATCGCTGAGCTCGGCCGCACTGTTACGCCAGGTGAAGTAGGTGTACGACTGGTGGAAGCCAATTTCGGCCAGCGCGCGCATCATGGCCGGCCGGGTGAACGCCTCCGCGAGGAACAGCACGTCAGGGTCGGTCCGGGCGATCTCGGCGAGGAGCCGCTCCCAGAAGGCCAGCGGCTTGGTGTGCGGGTTGTCCACCCGGAAGATCCGCACCCCGTGCGCCATCCACTGCCGGACGATCCGGAGCACCTCGGTGTAGATGCCGCCGGGGTCGTGATCGAAGTTCAGCGGGTAGATGTCCTGGTACTTCTTGGGCGGGTTCTCGGCGTACGCGATCCGGCCGTCGGCCCGCTTGGTGAACCATTCCGGGTGCTCGGTCACCCAGGGATGGTCCGGGGAGGTCTGCAGGGCCAGGTCGAGGGCGACTTCCATGCCCAGCTCCCGGGTGCGCCCGACGAACGCGTCGAAGTCCGCGAACGTGCCCAGATCGGGATGGATCGCGTCGTGGCCACCCTCGGGGGCGCCGATGGCCCACGGTGAGCCCGGATCGCCCGGGGCGGCCTGCAGCACGTTGTTGGCGCCCTTGCGGGCCGTGGTCCCGATCGGGTGGATGGGCGGCAGGTAGACCACGTCGAAACCCATATCCGCGACGCCGTCCAGGCGCCGGGCGGCCGTGCGGAACGTGCCGCTGCGCGGCTCCCGGTAGCCCATCGGGTCGATCTCGACGCCCTCCGAGCGCGGGAAGAACTCATACCACGCCCCGTACAGCGCGCGCTGCCGGTGCACGATCACCGGGTACCGGGCCGACCGGCTGATCAGGTCGCGCAGCGGGTACTGGGCCAGGATGGCCCGGACGTCCGGGGCCGAGGCGGCGTTCAGCCGGTCCCACGGTGGCAGCGCACGGTCACGGAGCTGGACGGCGACCTGGCGCAGCGTGGCCCGGGCCGTCCGGGCCGCGTGCGCCGCCTGCGCGGCGTTGGCCCAGCGCTGCCCGGCGCGGGCCGCGCTGGTCGCGGTTGCGGCGCTCACCTGGGTGGTACCGGCGGGGGCGGTCGCCCGGGCGGTACTGGCCTGGGCGGCCGGGCTGGCCACGGCGGCCGGGCTGGCCTGGGCGGCGCCGGCCTGGGCGGCCGGGCTCGGCCTGGACGGCGCTGGCCTGGGCGGCCGGGCTGGCCTGGATGCCGCCGGCTGACCTGGGCGGTCCGGGCCCGCCAGGCCATGCCGTCGCCGCGCACTCCCCGGGCCGCCCGCTCGAACAGCAGCGCCCCCTCGGCCAGCATGAGTTCGGTCTCCAGGCCCAGCGGCACCTTGATCGCGGCGTCGTGCCGCCAGTGCGCGATGGGATCCCCCCACGCCTCCACCTGGAAGTGCCAGAGCCCTTGGGCGGTGACGGTCACGTCCGCGCCGTAGCGGTCGAGACCGGGTGCGAGCTCGCGCATGTAGACCAGCGGGGATCGCTGGCCATCGGGCCCGCGCAGCACCACGCCGGCGCCGAGCATCTCGTGCCCTTCCCGGAACACGGTGGCACTGACCGGGAAGGTTTCTCCGGTTACCGCCTTAGCGGGGCGGCGCCCGCAGTCCAGGACGGGCTCGACGTCCAGGATGGGGATGCGTCCTATCACCCCTTGAAGCTACCCAGTCTGGCCGGCTGCGCGCGAGGGGGGCGGCCTGCTATTGACCGTGCGTACCCGGGCCTTTCATCGCGGTCACCCGGAGCCTCTCCCAGGGGCCGTCCCGGGCGACGGCCCGCGCCCATCGCGGCCGCCCACCAGGCCTCCCGCCGTCCGGACCTACGGCTCGCCTGACTCTTCCCGCGTACGGCGCGCCGGGACCCGGGCAATTCGGACGGCCGGGCACACGTCTCGCGGGAAAGGCCGCTGCCACCATGATCATTTGTGACCGGCGGCGCGGGGCGGCCAGGCCAGGCGGGACCGTGGCCCCGCTCTGGCCGGGGACGAGGCCGCGCACCCGTGGTGAGCCGCATGGCGGGCTGACCTCGGCGCCTGGAACTTGGTGCGAAGGTTCCTAGCAGAGGGCTGCTTACCCTCGGTGTCCCGGTAGAGTCCGGTGTGCCTGCCCCGGGAACCCCCTCGGGCAGGCCATGCTGCCTCCGGTGATGTTTTGGTCGGCACACTTGGGCAGGAACATGTCCCTCACAAGATCACATTAGGCTAGTGACCTGCGGTTTTCATGGTCAGCTAGCGTCCGATGCTGACAAGGACTCTGCCGTGAGAGCCATCCGCCGCTTTACCGTCCGTGCCGCGCTGCCGGAATCCCTCGCCCCGCTGCGCGACCTCACGCTGAACCTCCGCTGGTCCTGGCATGCCGAGACCCGCGACCTCTTCGCGGCGATCGATCCAGTCGGCTGGGAGGCGTCCGGGCACGACCCGGTCGCGCTGCTCGGCGAGGTGCCGCCGGCCCAGCTCGAGAGCCTGGGCCACGATCAGGCGTTCCTGCGGCGGCTCGACGACGCCGCCCGTGACCTGGACCAGTACCTGTCCGGGCCGCGGTGGTATCAGCGGCACGCGGATGGCGGCAGTGCTGGCGCTGCGGGGGGCCCGTCCGGGCCGCCGGCCGCAATCGCCTACTTCTCCCCGGAGTACGGGATCACCCAGGCGCTGCCCCAGTACTCCGGCGGCCTCGGCATCCTGGCCGGTGATCATCTCAAGGCCGGCAGCGACCTGGGGGTGCCGCTCATCGGGGTGGGCCTGCTGTACCGGCACGGGTACTTCACCCAGTCCCTGTCGCCCGAGGGCTGGCAGATGGAGCGCTACCCGGCCAGCGACCCGAACGGGCTGCCGCTCACCCTGCTCCGCGCCCCCGACGGGACCGCCGTGCGGGTCAGCGTCGCCCTGGCCGAGGGCAAGCTGCTGGCCGCGCAGATCTGGGTGGCCCAGGTCGGCCGGGTGCCGCTGCTGTTGCTCGACTCCTACGTGGAAGAAAACGAGCCCGCGCTGCGCGAGGTCACCGACCGGCTCTACGGCGGCGGCGGTGATCACCGGCTGCGCCAGGAACTGCTGCTGGGGGTGGGCGGGGTCCGCGCGGTCCGGGCGTTCTGCGCGCTCACCCGCCACGCTGAGCCGGAGGTCTTCCACACCAACGAGGGACACGCCGGCTTCCTCGGCCTGGAGCGCATCCGGGAGTACGCCGAGCAGGGCCTCACCTTCGAGGAGGCCATCGAGCTGTGCCGGGCCGGCACGGTGTTCACCACGCACACGCCGGTGCCGGCCGGGATCGACCGGTTCAGCCGCGACCTGGTGGAACGGCACTTCAGCGGGGCCGCCGCCGACCCGGCGCTGCCTGCCGACCGGGTACTGGCCCTGGGCGCGGAGACGTTCCCCGGCGGCGACCCGTCCGTGTTCAACATGGCCGTGATGGGCATGCGGCTGGCCCAGCGGGTCAACGGCGTCAGCCGGCTGCACGGCGAGGTCAGCCGGGAGATGTTCGCCGGCCTGTGGCCCGGGTTCGACACCGCCCAGGTGCCGATCGGCTCGGTCACCAACGGGGTGCACGCCCCCACCTGGGTCGCCCAGGAGGTGCTGGACCTGGCCAGTGCCACGCCGGAGGACTCCGCCGTGGCGCAGCAGTTGCCCGAGGACGGGCACGCCTGGGAGCGCGTCGCGCACACCGCCCCGGCCCGGCTGTGGGAGATCCGCCGGGCGCTGCGCGGACGGCTGGTCGCGCAGGCCCGGGAGCGGCTGCGGGCGTCCTGGCGGCAGCGCGGCGCCAGCGACGCGGAGCTGGGCTGGACCGATGGGGTACTCGACGAGAACGTGCTGACGATCGGGTTCGCCCGCCGGGTGCCGTCCTACAAGCGGCTCACGCTGATCCTGCACGACCAGGCCCGGCTGACCGAGCTGATGCTCGACCCCGAGCGGCCAGTGCAGTTCATCATCGCGGGCAAGGCCCACCCGGCCGACGACGGCGGCAAGCGGCTGATCCAGCAGATGGTCCAGTTCGCCGACAACCCGGCGGTGCGGCACCGCATCGTGTTCCTGCCCGACTACGACATGGCCATGGCCCGCGCCCTGGTGCAGGGCTGCGACGTGTGGCTGAACAACCCGCTGCGCCCGCTGGAGGCGTCCGGTACTTCCGGCATGAAGTCGGCGCTGAACGGCGGGCTCAACCTGTCCATCCGGGACGGCTGGTGGGACGAGTGGTACGACGGCGCCGACGGCTGGGCGATCCCGTCCGCGGACGGCGTGGAGGATCCGGCGCGGCGCGACGAGCTCGAGTCCAACGCGCTCTATGACCTGCTCGGCCTGACGGTGGCGCCGCGGTTCTACGACACCGGCCCGGACGGGCTGCCCCGCCGCTGGCTGGAGATGGTCGGGCACACGCTGCGCGCCCTCGGCCCCCGCGTCCAGGCCTCCCGGATGGTCCGCCAGTACGTGGAGGAGCTGTACATCCCGGCCGCCCAGGCCTCCCGCGCGCTGAGCGAGGGCGTGGTGGCCGCCGACAGCACGGCGTCTGCCGGCACGGCGTCTGCCAGCACGGTGCCGGCCAGCACGGTGCCGGCCAGCACGGGCCGGCCGGAGCCGTTCGCGGCCGCCCGCGAGCTGGCCGCCTGGAAGCGCCGGGTCACCCGGGGCTGGGGCGGGGTCCGCATCGAGCATGTCGAGGGCGAGGACGGCGACCAGGGGCCCGGCGGCAGCCTGGTGGTGCGGGCCACGGTGGCGCTGGGTGGCCTGTCGCCCGACGATGTGAGCGTCGAGGTCGTCTACGGCCGGGTGGGAGACGCGGACGAGATCCTCAACCCGGCGGTGAGTTCCCTGACCATCGAGGATGGGCCGGAGGACGGCGTGGCTCGTTTCGTGGGCAAGGCCGAGCTGGGCCGTCCCGGGCCGTTCGGCTACACGCTCCGGGTCGTGCCCCGGCATCGCCTGCTGGCCAACGCCGCGGAGATGGGCCTCGTCACCCTGCCGGAGGCGCCCGCCGGGCTGACCACCGGCGACCTGCGCTGACCCGCGCCCGACCTGCGCTGACCCGCGCGCGGTCTCGGCTGACCACCGGCGGCCCGCTGACCACCTCGGCCTGCCCCGGCCGCGGGCGACCTGGGCTGGGGACGGAGTCACGGGCGCCGGGCCGTAAGCGGAAAATCCAGGGCGGAAACCCCTGCGCAGGACCCCGCGGTACGGCCACGGCGGCCATGCCGGAGCCTGGGTCCCGGAAAGAAATTGCGGAAAGTGGCCGCCGTATCACGTTCCGCACGTAAACCGCCGTGCGTGGCCCGGCGTCTACCTTAGGCAACGTGCTCGCGGGTGCGTCGTTCGCCGTTCCCGCAGTGGCTGCAGGCAACAGGTTCAGGCGCGCCAGAGGGAAGCCCGGGGGGGCCATGAATACCAGCTACACGTTATGCGAGCCGCATGACGCCCTCGTGTCACTTTCCGTCACCGAAGTCATGCCCACACGTGAAAGGACACCGCCGTCATGAAGCAAGACAACCGCACCGAGGACAGGCTCCTGACGCCGTCAGAGGTGGCCGCGTTGTTCCGGGTCAACCCGAAGACCGTGACCCGGTGGGCACAGCAGGGCAAGCTCCGCTCCATCCGGACGCTGGGCGGCCACCGCCGGTACAGCGAGTCGGAGATCCAGGCCTTTCTGGAGGACTCACAGGGGGTGCCCCGGCCGCGGTCGGCCGAAGACTGACGCAGGAGTACCCTCCACCTGGGCCCTGGGCGGGCAGCCGTGCCTGCCTGAGCGAGAACGACGGCCCGGCAGGAGGTGCGTTGTGGGGGAGTTCGTCCGGGTCGAGATCGACCAGGCCATCGCCACGATCCGGCTCGACCGGCCGCCCATGAACGCGCTGAATGCCCAGGTCCAGGACGAGATCGCGGTGGCCGCCGCCGAGGTGTCCGCCGATAGCAGCGTCCGCGCCGTGGTGCTCTACGGCGGCGCGAAGGTCTTCGCTGCGGGTGCGGACATCAAGGAGATGGCCGACGCCAGCTACGGCCGGATGGCCGCGGATTCGCGGCGGCTGCAGGCCAGCTTCACCGCGGTGGCCAAGATCCCCAAGCCGGTCGTGGCCGCGGTGACCGGGTACGCGCTCGGCGGCGGTCTCGAACTGGCGCTGTGCGCGGACTTCCGGGTGGCCGGCCAGGGCGCCCAGGTGGGCCAGCCGGAGATCCTGCTCGGGGTTATCCCCGGTGCGGGCGGGACCCAGCGGCTGCCCCGGCTGGTCGGCCCGGCCCGGGCCAAGGACATCGTGTTCACCGGGCGGTTCGTGGGCGCGGCGGAGGCCCTGGACATCGGCCTGGTGGACCGGGTGGTGCCGGACGCGGAGGTCTACGACGTGGCCCGGGCCCTGGTGGCCCGGTACGCCACCGGGCCCGCGCTCGCCCTGCGCGCCGCCAAGCAGGCCATCGACGATGGCCTGGAAACCGACCTGGACACCGGGCTGGAGATCGAGCGGCTGCAGTTCGCCGGGCTGTTCGCCACCGAGGACCAGCGCACCGGAATGCGCAGCTTCGTCGAGAACGGACCTGGCAAAGCCACCTTCGCGGGCCAGTGACAATTGACGTAGCGGGCGGGCCTGCCGCCCGCGAGCAGCCCCCCGAGGGAGCAGCCAAGCATGACGCAGCCGGACGAGAGCCCTGACCTTGAGCTGGTGACCGCCGCGCTGCGGGCCGACAGCGCCGACGCGGCCATCTACGCCCGGGTGCTCACCGAGTCCCTCGGCGAGTCGCTGCCGCCGGGCACCGTGACCATCGAGCGGGACCGGTCCATGTCGGACCGGATGAAGGGGCGCCCCGGCACGGTGACGAGCATCACGGTCCGGCTGGGGGACCGGGTCATGTCGCTGGCCGTGCGGGGCGGGCAGCCCAGCGCGGAAATCTGCCGCGAGGTGCGCGGGGTGGTGCTGTCCCGCCAGCCGGTGGCGGTGCAGGAATGGGCCGCGGAGCTGGCCCGGGCCCTGGTCGGCTACGCCGAACAGAACGCCAGGACGGCGGAGGCCCTGCGCCGGCTGGTCACCGGCGGCTGACGGGGGCGTGGTGGCCCCGCCGGGCTGGTTACCATGCAGGCAGGAACGCTCCCACCTGCGTTCTGTTCGGTCTGGACGGGGTAGCCCGAGGGTAGTTCGTAGGCTGGGGGGGCGATGACACCAGCAGAGCACACGCCAGGGCGGCTCGGCCCCTACCGGTTGCTCGACCGGATCGGCGAGGGCGGCATGGGCGTGGTCTACCTCGCCCGTGACCCCGAGCAGCGGTCGGTCGCGGTGAAGATCCTGCGTCCGGCGGTGGCGGGCGACCCGAATGCGCGGCTGCGACTGGCCCGCGAAGTCGAGACCATGCGCCGCGTCCGCAGCCCGTTCGTGGCCGAGGTGCTCGACACCGACGTGACCAGCGAGACGCCCTACATCGTGACCCGGTACGTGCCGGGCCGCACGCTGGACGAAGTGGTGACGCAAGAGGGCCCGCTGAGCGGGACCCGGCTGATCCGGCTGGCCGCCGGGCTCGCGGATGCCCTGGCCGCGATCCACGCCGCGGGCGTGGTGCACCGCGACCTCAAGCCGGGCAACGTGATGCTGATGAACGGCGATCCGGTCGTGATCGACTTCGGCATCGCCCAGGCCCTCGACTCGACCCGGCTCACCATGACCGGCATGTTCATGGGCACGCCCGGCTACCTGTCGCCCGAGGTAATCGAGGGCCAGAACAGCACCTCGTTCTCGGACGTCCACGCCTGGGGGGCCACCGTGGCCTTCGCCGCCACCGGGCGCCCGCCGTTCGGCACCGGATCCTACGAGACGATCTTTTACCGGATCGTGAACGGCAAGCCGGACCTGACCGGAGTGGCGGCGCCGATGGCAGAACTGCTGGCGGCCGCGCTGCGCCGGGACCCGGCCCAGCGGCCCGCCGCCATCCAGTTGCGCAGCCGGGCGGCGGCGCTGGACCCAGCCGTCCTGCTGCCCGCGGCGGTGTCCGCGGGTGGCCTGCCGGGGATGGGGATCCCGGGGACGCGGGCCGGGGGCGCCCCGCTGCGTCCCACGGCCCTGGACGGGTTCGGCGGCTTCGGCGGGCCGGGCGGGACCATGACCTCCGGCGCGGCCCAGGGAGCCACCACGTACCCCCGGCCGGGGACCCAGCCGATCGCGGCCGGTCCCGCCGGTCCGGTCCGGGCCGGGCCGGTCCGGGCCGACGACTTCGCGGACATCCTGCCCCCGGTGGCCTATCCGCCGGGCCAGCCAGGCGGCCGCCAGGGCGGGTACCCCGGCCCGGACGACAGTTTCGGCGGCCGTTCCGGCCTCGCCGAACGGGCCGGCGGGAACGGGCAGGCCAACCGGCCCGGGGAGGACCGGGCCCGGGCTGACCGCGATGACGCGGACCGCTGGACGCCGCCCCGCAGGCAGCCGATCCTGGTCCTGGCCACACTGGTGATCGCGGTGAGCCTCGCGGTCATCCTGCCGGTGGCCGGCACCCTGATCGCGCTGGCCCTGCTGGTGCTGCTGCGGGCTGGCGATCTGGCCCACCGGGGCTCGGATCAGCGGGGTCCCATCATGACCGCCGCCGCGTTCCCCTTCTTCGTGGTCCGGTCGCTGATCTCCACTCTGGTGATCGCGCCGCTGGCGCTTATCGTGGCGGTGGCCGTCGCCGGGCTCACCTTCGTGGGCATGCCAGCCAACCCGGGCCTGCACGCGCTGTCGTACGGGGCGGGTGCGCTGGTGGCGTTCTTCGCCTACGGTCCGGGATCGGGCAAGGCACGCCGCCAGCTCAACCGGGTCTGCGCTGCGGCGGTGCGCAGCCCGGGCCTGCAAGCCGTGGCGCTGTTCGGGATGTGCGCCCTCGCGATCGCGGCGGTCGGCACCGCCCTGACCGCCGCGGCTGCCTTCTGGCCGCTGGGCACGCCGACCGGCACGCTGGTGCACCTGCCCGCCTTCCCGGGGCTGTTCGGCCACCTGCGTCCCCGGCGCCTGCCGTTCTGGTTCTGAGCCCGTCCGGCTCCTGGGCCTGTCCCGTTGCGGGCCTGCCGGTTCTGCGTCTGCCGGTTCTGGCGGTGTCTGGCTCCTGGGCGTGTCCGGTTCTGGGCACGCGTCACCCCGGCCGCTGCGCTGTGAGAACGACCCGGGGATCGGGTTAGCTGGCGCGCCGCTCAGGAAGACCGCTCCCCGCCGGGACGCGCCCTGACCCCGCGGGAACCGGAGGGCCCGTCGACCGGTCCGCGGCGGACCGGGGGGGCTGCGGTTGTGGCTGCGGCAGCTTCTCGCCGGCGGGTGGCAGCGGCCGGACCAGGCCGAGGGAGACCACCTCGTTGGCCAGCCTGACCCGCCGGTTGGTGCCCTCGGGGATGCGGAACTTCTGGTAGAGCCGCAGTAGATGCTGCTTGACCGCCGCCTCTGTCACCACGAGGTCAGCGGCGATCTCACGGGCAGTGGCCGGGGCGACGAACGCCTCATCGGACAACGCCGGCTGGCACAGCGACGTGAGCACATCGAGTTCGCGCCTGGTCAGTTCGGGGCTCGGGGAGCGCCGCAGTTCGACCTCCGCGGACAGGTCCTCAGTGGGGATGCCGCCGACCCGGCACCGGGCGTTCCCGAAGGTCAGCACGTCCCCGTCCTCCAGGACGCGCCGGGCCACCAGCCGCCCGTTGACCCGGGTACCGTTGCGCGATAACCCGAGGTCGGTGACGTAGGCGTACGGCCCGCGTCGGATGATCTCGGCGTGCAGGCGGGAGACACTCGGATCGCTGAGCCGGATGTCTACCCCACCGCCGCGCCCGATCGTCGTCACAGCCTCGCCCAGCGGTAGCACCTCGCCGCTGTCCTCGATGCGTATGTAGGGCCCTTCCACGACCGTTCCTCCCGCTTGTCCGAGCAGTCACGGATCTCTCTCCGTGCAGTTACCCTTCCCGGGCGGACTCGTACCCCGTTTTCCTTATGTGGTTTGGCTTCGCGCAACCCCGGGTGACCGGCCGCTACTGATTTGCCGGCCGGTGCAGGGAAGCGGCGGCTCCCGGAAGTACACTGCCGAGCGAGTCTTTGGGAGGAAGAAGAAATGGCGGACAAGCCGTCCAAGGGCCTGGCGGACGTCGTCGCCGCGTCCACCGCATTGAGTGATATCGATGGGCAGGCCGGGCGGCTGTTCTACCGTGGCTACGACATTCACCAGCTCGCCGGGGCCTCGACTTTCGAGGAGATCGCCTACCTGCTGCAGCGCGGGTCGGCCCCAGGTGCGGGCGAGCTGGGCGGCTACCGCGCCGAACTCGTCGCCGGACGGACCCTGGGCAAGCTGGTCAGCTCGATGCTGCCGCAGATCGCGGCCAGCCAGGGCCCGATGGAGGCGATGCGCAGCCTCGTCTCCCTGGCCAGTGCGGATGACCCGGATGAGAGCTCCAACGCGGCGGCGGCGAACGAGCGGAAAGCCGCCCGGCTCACCGCGCAGCAGCCCGTCCTGGTCGCCGCCTATCACGCCGCCCGCGAAGGGCGTGAGTGCGTGCCCGCTGATCCCGGTCTCAGCCTGGCGGCCAACTTCCTGTTCCAGTTGCGTGGCACGGCCCCGTCCGCGCGGGATGCTGAGATCCTCGACACGTGCCTGGTGCTGCATGCGGACCACACGATGAACGCGTCGACGTTCGCCGCGCGGGTCTGCGCCGCGACCTTGTCAGACATGCACTCGGCCGTGGTCGCCGCGCTCGGCACGCTGAAAGGTCCGCTGCATGGGGGAGCTAATGAGCAGGTGATGCGGGGGCTGGAGGCAATCAGGGCCTCGGGCGGCGCGGATCCGGTCGCCGCGGTCGGCCCGGTGATCCAGGAACGGCTGGGCGCCGGGGAGAAGATCATGGGCTTCGGTCACCGGGTCTACAAGACCGAGGATCCGCGCGCCACCCACCTGCGCCAGATGTCTGGGGAACTGGCCGCCGTGTCGGGGGACGACACGTACTACCGCATGTCCCGGGCGATGGAGGAGACCGTGTTCGCGGATAAGGGCCTTTATCCGAACGTGGACTTCTACGCCGCGACGGTCTATCACTACCTGGGCATTCCCACGGACCTGTTCACCCCGGTCTTCTCGGTCAGCCGAATGGCCGGCTGGACCGCGCACGTGATGGAGCAGCACGCGGACAACCGGCTAATCCGGCCGGACAGCGAGTACATCGGCGAGCGCGACCTCACCTGGGTCGCTCTGGGCGAGCGGTAGTGACCGACGAGGTAGCGGGGGTCACTCCGTCGGCGCCCGGGGGCCTGGCCGCCTACGCACTGGGCAGCATGGCCGAAGGCGGCTGGCCAGAAGGTGCGTCTCCCCGGGCCCGGCCTGGGTATGCCCAGGGCTCAAGCTCCGCGCAGGGCCCCGGCTCTCCGCAGGACCCCGGCTATCCCCGGGACCCTGGGAACCCGCAGAACCCGGGGTACCCGCAGAACCCGGGGTATCCGCAGAACCCGCAGGGGCAGGAGTATCCGCAGGATCCGGGCTATCTGCCCAGGCCATCGCCGGCGCCGTCCTCCGCATCACCGCGGCCCGCCCGCCCGGGCGGGGCGGCCTACCCCGAACGCCCCGTGCACCACCAGCATCAGCCGTCTCCGGGCACCCCGGCCGTCCCGCCACGCGGCAGCCGGGCCCGGAGGTCCGGCCCCGTACGGGGGTCCCAGGTGGCGTACGTGATCGTCCTGGCGGGCCTGGTGGCCGGGCTGGCTTATATCTGGCAAGGCCCGCACTCGGTCCGGGAAGGTACGTTTATCCTGGCGGGTGCCCTTTTCGTTGCTGTCGCGGCCAGGCTTGCGCTGCCGGAGCGGCGGGCGGGCATGCTCGCCAGCAGGCGGCGCTACATCGACGTGACGGTGCTGGCCATCCTGGCCATCGGCCTGCTGGTCGCTGGCCTGGTGCTGCCGACCCCGTCGTAACCATGCCCCAGGGATAACAGCCCGGCGGGCAAGAGCACAGCGCAGTAGGGAAGGAAGTCTGCGGCATGCCCAAGATCAAGGTAACCAATCCCGTCGTCGAACTGGACGGCGACGAGATGACCCGGATCATCTGGCAGTTCATCAAGGACCAGCTGATCCTGCCGTACCTGGATATCGACCTGAAGTACTACGACCTGTCCATCCAGAACCGTGACGCCACGGACGACCAGGTCACGGTGGACGCGGCGAACGCGATCAAGCAGTACGGGGTCGGGGTCAAGTGCGCCACCATCACCCCCGACGAGGCCCGGGTCGAAGAGTTCGGGCTGAAGAAGATGTGGCGGTCGCCCAACGGGACCATCCGCAACATCCTCGGCGGCGTCGTGTTCCGCGAGCCCATCGTGATCTCCAGCGTGCCGCGGTTCGTGCCCGGCTGGACCGAGCCGATCATCATCGGCCGCCACGCTCACGGCGACCAGTACCGGGCCACCGACTTCGTGGTCCCGGGCCCGGGCACGGTGCGCATCTCCTACCAGCCGGAGGATGGCCAGGGCGAGCCGATCGACCTCGAGGTGGCCGCCTTCCCCGGTGGCGGCGTGGCCATGGCCATGTACAACTACGACGACTCGATCCGGGACTTCGCGCGGGCCACCATGCGGTACGCGCTGGCCCGCCACTACCCGCTGTACCTGTCCACCAAGAACACCATCCTCAAGGCCTACGACGGCCGGTTCAAGGACCTGTTCGAGGAGATCTTCGAGGCGGAGTTCAAGGCGGAGTTCGAGGCTGCGGGCATCTGGTACGAGCACCGCCTGATCGATGACATGGTGGCGCAGGTCATCAAGGGCCACGGCGGCGTCGTCTGGGCGTGCAAGAACTACGACGGCGACGTGGAATCCGACATCGTCGCCCAGGGGTACGGCTCGCTCGGCCTGATGACCAGCGTTCTGATGACCCCGGATGGCAAGACCATCGAGGCCGAGGCCGCGCACGGCACCGTTACCCGGCACTACCGGCAGCACCAGCAGGGCAAGCCGACCTCGACCAACCCCATCGCCTCGATCTTCGCGTGGACCCAGGGGCTCACGCACCGGGGCGAGATGGATGGCACCCCCGAGGTGACCCGGTTCGCGCAGACCCTCGAGCGGGTGTGCGTGGAGACCGTGGAGGAAGGCAAGATGACCAAGGACCTGGCGCTGCTCGTGGGTCCGGACACGCCGTTCCTGACCACCGAGGGATTCCTCACGGCGCTGAGCGAGAACCTCGCCAAGGCGATGGGCTGAAAGGAGCACGGGACATGACCCGCAGTGGCAAGGTGACCGTCGTCGGGGCCGGGTTCTACGGCTCGACCACCGCGCAGCGGCTTGCCGAGTACGACATCTTCGATGAGGTCGTGCTGACCGACATCGTCGAGGGCAAGCCGGAGGGGCTGGCCCTGGACATCAACCAGTCCCGGCCGATCGAGGGCTTCGAGACCAAGATGACCGGGCAGACCACCGGCCCTGGTGGCGAGGGGTACGAGGCGATCGCCGGGTCGTCCATCGTCATCGTCACGGCCGGGCTGCCGCGCAAGCCGGGGATGAGCCGGATGGACCTGATCGGCGTCAACGCCAAGATCGTCCGCTCGGTCGCGGAGAACGTGGTCAAGCACGCCCCGGATGCCGTGCTGATCGTGGTGTCCAACCCGCTGGACGAGATGACCGCGCTCGCGGCCAAGGTGACCGGCTTCCCGGCGACCCGCGTCCTCGGCCAGGCAGGCATGCTCGACACCGCCCGGTTCAGCTACTTCGTGGCCGAGAAGCTGGGCGTGCCGGTCGGCTCGGTGCAGACCCTCACCCTCGGCTCGCACGGCGACACCATGGTCCCGGTCCCGTCCGCCTGCACGGTGGACGGCAAGCCGCTGGCCAGCCTGCTCAGCCAGGAGGAGATCGACGCGCTGGTGGACCGGACCCGCAACGGCGGGGCCGAAATCGTCGGCCTGCTCAAGACCGGGTCCGCGTACTACGCCCCGTCCGCCGCCGCGGCCCGGATGGCCCGCGCGGTCGCCGAGGACTCCGGCCAGGTGCTGCCCGTGTGCGCCTGGGTAGATGGCGAGTACGGCATCTCCGGGGTCTACCTGGGTGTCGAGGCCGAGATCGGCAAGGCCGGGGTCCGCGCCGTCGTACAGCGGGATCTCACCGACACCGAACTGGCTGGGCTGCGCGAGGCCGCCGAGGCCGTCCGGGCCAAGCAGGCCGACGTAGCCAGCCTCTAACCCCCATCCCACTCCCCACGTCCGCCGCATCCGCCACACCAGCCTCGCGTGTGACACGCCCTCCTTCGTGATCAACCGATTGGTGTTGCCATGGCGACACCAATCGTTTGATCACGAACGCCTGGGCCCCTGCTGGTGCGGGCTTATGTGACTGGTGAGGCTAATGTGACTGGAGTGGCTCGGCACTGAGGGTGCGGGCTGCCGCGGGCCGCGGCCTGGCCGGCGGCCGGGGTGGAGCGGGATCGGGGCGGGGCCGGAGCTTAGGCGGTCAGGGGGTCCGGGCCGGCGGACAGGCGGCGGAGGGCTAGTTCGGCGAGCAACGCCGCGCCGTCGGGCAGGACCGCGTCGTCGAACACGGCGTCCGCGGCGTGGTTGAACGGCGCGGTGCTGGGGTCCGAGCCCAGCGGGCCCGCCCCCAGCATCAGGAACACCCCCGGCACCTCGTCGAGCACGAACGAGAAGTCCTCGGCGCCCGGCAGCGGGTTGGCCTGGGCGATCAGCCGGTCCTCGCCGAACATGGCGGCGACCGCCTGGCCCGCGAACGCGGTCTCGGCTGCGTCGTTCACCGTGACCGGGTACCCGTCCAGGTACTCCGCCTCGGCCCGCAGCCCGTGCGCGGCGGCCAGGTCCGCGATCAGCCGCAGGCTGGCCGTCCGCACCTGGTCCCGGGCCGCACCGGAGAACGAACGCACCGTGGCCAGGAAGTGCGCCTCGTCCGGGATGATGTTGTCGGCGGTGCCGGCGTGGAAGCTGCCCACCGTGATCACGACCGGATCGAAGACGTCGAACCGCCGGGTGACCAGCGTCTGCAGGGCGGTGACCATCTCACACGCCGCCGGGATCGGATCCTGGGCCAGGTGCGGCTGGGATGCGTGGCCGCCGTGCCCGCGGACCGTCACGTCCAGGATGTCGGCGGCCGCCATCATCGAGCCTGGCCGGGTCGCGAACACGCCCGGGGGGAACTGGGCCGAGGCGGCGTGCAGGGCGTAGGCCGCGACCGGCCGGCCGCCCGCCGCGTCGAGCACGCCCTCAGTGATCATGTGGGCCGCCCCGCCCCGGCCCTCTTCGCCGGGCTGGAACATGAAGATCACGTTCCCGGACAGCTCGGCCTGCCGGGCGGACAGGATCCGCGCCGCGCCGACCAGCATGGCCGTGTGCAGGTCGTGCCCGCAGGCGTGCATGACGCCGGTCACCGAGGACGCGTACGGCAGCCCGGTCCGCTCGGTGATGGGCAGCGCGTCCATGTCGCCGCGCAGCAGCACCGTGGGCCCGGGCTGCGCGCCGCGCAGTACGCCGGTCACCGAGCTGAGCGCGCGGCCCTGGGTCACCTCCAGCGGCAGGCCGTCCAGCGCCGCGAGCACCTTGGCCTGTGTCCGCGGCAGCTCGAGGCCGATCTCCGGGTCCTGGTGGAGCTGCCGCCGCAGCCCAGCCAGCTCGCCGCCGATCGCAGCCGCATCATCCTGGACAGACATCAGCGCAGCCTCCGGGCACTCGATGACGGCGGCGCGTTCAGGAACCCCGGATCGGGCCAGCCCTGGCCGCGGAACGCGGTGCGGACCGCCTCGTGCACCGCCGCGCCGTCCTGGGGGAGCAGGGCGATCACGGAGCCGCCGAAACCGCCGCCCATCATCCGGGCGCCCAGCGCTCCGGCCCCGACCGCGGCGTCCACCGCCACATCCGCCTCCGGCCAGGAGATCTCGAAGTCATCACGCAGCGATGCGTGGGATTCGTTCAGGAGCCGCCCTATCCCGTCCACCTGGCCCCGGCGCAGCAGGGCCGCGGTCTCCAGGACCCGCTGATTCTCGGTGATGACGTGCCGGGCGCGGCGGCGCAGCACCGGGTCGGCCAGCGCGGACAGGCTCTCCGGGCCGGCCACGTCGCGCAGCGTGCGCACGCCGAGCGCCCGGGCCGCTTCCTCGCACTCGATGTGCCGGGCCCCGTAGCCGCTTTCGGTCAGCGCGTGCCGGGCCCGGGTGTCGATGATCACCAGGGCCAGCCCGGACAGGGCCGGGTCGAGCGGGACCGAGTCCGCTTCCCCGCTGCGGCAGTCCAGCAGCAGGGCGTGGCCGGCCTGGCAGAGCAAGGCCGCGGACTGGTCCATGATCCCGGTCGGCACGCCGACGAAGTCGTTCTCCGCCCGCCGGGCGATGGCGGCCAGTTCCTGGCGGACCACGTCGAGACCGGCCAGCTCGGTCAGGGCCAGCGCCACCGCACATTCCAGCGCCGCCGAGGAGGACAGTCCCGCGCCCTGCGGAAGATCCGAATCCACGGCCACCCGGGCGCCCGGCACCGGGTAACCCGCCTCGCGCAGCGCCCAGACCACCCCGGCCGGGTAGGCGGCCCACCCCGTCACGCTGCCCGGGACCAGCGACTCCAGCGGGATCTCCACCCGGTCCAGCGCGCCCGCGCCGCGCCCCGCGCCCCGCGCCCGCCCGCGCCCCGCGGCCTGCCGCGAGGTCAGCTCCAGCACCCCGTCGTGGTGCGGGGCGGCCGCGGCGAACGTGCCCCGGTCGAGCGCGAACGGCAGCACGAACCCGTCGTTGTAGTCGGTGTGCTCACCGATCAGGTTGGCCCGGCCGGGAGCGTGCCACACGCCTTCCGGCGTGCTGGCGTATTGCGTGGTGAACCACTGGGCGGCCTGGTCCGCGCCCGGTGGATTCACGGTGCCGGGTCCGGTCCGGCCATGGCCAGTGCGGCCCACGCGTCGGCGACCATCGCCCGCAGGTCCCGCTCGGGTGCCCAGCCCAGATCAGCCCGGATCCGGGCCGACGAGGCGACGAGGACGGCGGGGTCCCCGGGCCGGCGTGGCCCGATTTCGACCGGGATGTCCACCCCGGTCACGGCCCGGCATTCGGCCAGGACCTCGAGGTTGGAGGATCCGGACTCGCTGCCCAGGTTGTAGATCCGGTGCTGGCCGGGCTGGCACGCTCCCAGGGCCAGCAGGTGGGCCCGGGCCAGGTCCGCCACGTGGATGTAGTCCCGGATACAGGTGCCGTCCTTGGTGGGGTAGTCATCGCCGAAGAGAGTCAGGTGGCCGCCCGATCCGCGGGCCACCGACCGGGCCACCTCGAGCACGTTGGGGATGAGGTGGGTCTCGGGCGAGTGCCGCTCCCCGAGCCACCGCACCGCGCCTCCGGGCTCCCCGCCTCCCGCGGCCTCGGGGTGGGCGCCGGCCACGTTGAAGTAGCGGAGGCTGATCGCGCCCAGGCCGTACATCCGGGCGTACTCGGCCAGCGCGGTGTCCACCGCGACCTTCGACGCCCCGTACGGGCTGGTCGGCCGGGTGGGCGCGGTCTCGTCGATGGGCACCTTCTCGGGCTCGCCGTAGACCGCGGCGGTGGAGGAGAACACGATCCGCGGGGTTCCGGCGGCCCGCATCGCCTCCAGAAGCGCCAGCGAGCCGCCCAGGTTGTTCCCCCAGTACAGCGAAGGCTGGGCCACGGACTCGCCGACCAGCGACTTGGCCGCGAAGTGCAGCACCGCGTCGACGCCGTCGGCCAGCAGCCGGGGCGCATCGTCGCGCAGCGTGCCGCGGACGAATGACGCGCCGGCAGGCACCGCGTCCTTATGCCCGGTGGACAGGTCGTCGAGCACGATCACGTCGTGGCCCTCGGCCACGAGCAGCGCCCCGACCACGCTTCCGATGTACCCGGCCCCGCCGGTGACGAGCAGCCTCACCCGGCCTCCCGCAGCCGCTGTGCTGCCTCCTCAGGCAGGACGTCGTTGATCCAGACTCCCATGCCGGACTCCGTTCCCGCGAGGTACTTCAGCTTGCCCGGCGCCCGGCGGACCGACAGGACCTGGAGATGCAGCCCGAACTCGCTGCGCGCGAACGTGTCCTGGCCGGGTGCCTGATGCCAGGCGGCGATGTAGGGCAGGGCCACGCCGAACAGCCCGTCGAGCCGGTGCAGCACATCGAGATATATGTCGCAGAACGCGTCCCGCTCGCCGTCGTCCAGCGCGGGGATGTCCGGTACCCGCCGGGCCGGGAACAGTTGCACCTCGAACGGCCACCGCGCCGCGGCGGGCACGAACGCGGTCCAGTGCTCGTTGCGGGCCACGATCCGGGTGCCCGCGGCGATTTCCCCGGCGACCAGGTCGTCGAACAGGTTCCCCTGGCTCTGCTCCGCGTACCGCCTCGCCTCGCTGAGCATGGTCGCGGTCCGCGGGGTGAGGAACGGGAAGCCGTAGATCTGCCCGTGCGGGTGGTGCAGGGTGACCCCGATCTCCTCGCCCCGGTTCTCGAAGCAGTACACCTGGGCGATCCCGTCCATGCCGCCGAGGACCGCGGTCCGGTCGGCCCACGCCTCCACGACGGTCCGGGCCCGCTTCGGGCTCAGGCCGGCGAACGACCCGTTGTGATCGGAGGTGAAGCAGACCACCTCGCAGCGGCCGTAGGCCGGCCGCCCGGGCACGCCGCCCGTCTCGAGGGGATCGGCCGCGGTGAGGTTCCGTTGCGGAAAATCTGGGTCCGCGTCCCCCGCTGCCGCGTCTGGGGGCCAGTGCCCCGCGCCGCGCAGGGAGGGGAAACGGTTCTCGAACACGACCACGTCGTAGTCGGGGGCCGGGATCTCGGTCGGCCGTCCTGGCCGGGACGGGTCCAGTGGGCACTCGCCGGGCGGCGGGAGGAACGTGCGGTCCTGGCGCGCCGCCGCGATGACCACCCACTCCCCGCGGAGCGCGTCCCAGCGCAGGCCGGCGTCGGGCTCGCCGCCCGGGCCCGGCATCGGGGCCAGTGGCCTCGTGTCCGGTACCTCCGCGCGGCCCAGGCCGGGGGCTTCATCGAAGTAGATAATCTCCCGGCCGTCGGCGAGGGTGCCGCTGCTTTTCCATACCCCAGGGCTCACGGGACCCATACGCTATCTGGCCCAGCCCGGCTTGCCCATCGCATCCCCCCGGGTAGCGGGCCGAAACCGCGCGCATGACCCGGGTTTAGGCGGGTACTGGCGGCGCAGCGTGCGGCTGGCCCTCGGTGCTTGCCGCACCGGGCCAGCCACCCCGCTGGCCGCACCGCGACCCCCCAGGACCGCACCGCGGCTGGGCTGTCGGCTGCACCGGGCAAAACCCCGGTCAAGGCGACTGCTCAGGTAGCGAGCCCACCTCGGCGGTGGACTGCTTAGACTGTGCGCACATCTGCCGTGCGGGCGTGTCACGGCCCGGCCCCGGCCCTGGGGCATGGGGGCGCCGGACCGCGGTTGGTGGAAACACGGAGGTCGGGGATCAGGACGTGAACCAGGTCGGCTGGGACATCGTGCTCGTCCTGCTCATCGTGCTCGTCGGCGGGTTCTTCGCCGCGGCGGAGATGGCTCTCGTCTCGCTGCGCGAGGGGCAGATCCGCACCCTCATGAACCGCGGCAAGCGCGGCCAGCGGGCGGCCCGGCTCGCCCAGGACCCCAACCGGTTCCTGTCCGCGGTGCAGATCGGGGTCACCCTGGCCACCCTGCTGTCCGGCACGGTCGGCGAGGCGACGCTGGCCGGGCACCTGAGGACGGCCCTGCTCCATCAGGGGCTCAGCTCCGGCTGGGCCGCCGCCCTGTCGCTGATCATCGTCACCGTGGTGATCTCCTACTTCACCCTGGTACTCGGCGAGCTGGCCCCCAAGCGCCTGGCCCTGCAGCGGCCCGAGAAGGCCGCGATGCTCGCCGCGCCCACCCTGGACCGGATCTCGGTGCTGGCCCGTCCGCTGGTGTGGCTGCTGTCCCGGTCGATCAACCTGGTGGTCCGGATCCTCGGCGGCGACCCGGCCGCCGGGCGCGGGGTGATGACCGAGGAGGAGCTGCGCGACCTGGTCGCCGGTCACCAGGCGCTGAGCGCCGACGAGCGGCACATCGTGGGCGAGGTGTTCAACGCGGGCAAGCGGCAGATCCGCGAGGTGCTGGTGCCCCGGACCGAGGTGGAGTTCCTGGCCGCGGACACGCCGCTGTCCGAGGCCATCCAGACCGTGGCCGGCGAGCCGTACTCCCGCTTCCCGGTCTACCAGCAGTCCTACGACGACGTGATCGGCTTCATCCACGTCCGGGACCTGATCGACCCGCAGTTCACCTCCCGCCAGCTGACCGTGGGCGAGATCAGCCGGCCGGTGAAATTGCTGCCGATGAGCAAGACCGTGCTGTCGGCCCTGTCGGAGATGCGCCGGGACAAGGTTCCACCTCGCCATCGTGATGGACGAGTACGGCGGCACGGCGGGCATCGTCACCCTGGAGGACCTGGTCGAGGAGCTGGTCGGGGACATCCAGGACGAGTACGACGTGGACGAGGGCCAGCCGAAGCAGTTGCGGGGCGGCGCCATCGAGGTGGACGGGCTGCTCAACCTGGACGACTTCGCGGAACAGACGGGCATCGAGCTGCCCGAAGGCCCGTACGAAACGGTAGCCGGGTACATGCTGGCCATGCTGGGCCAGCTGCCCACCGGGCACGAGGCGGTGGAAATCGGCGGCCACCGGCTGACCGTGCTGGCCATGGACGGGCGGCGGATCGCCCGGGTCCGGGTCGATCCCGCGGAGCCGGACGG
This sequence comes from uncultured Actinomycetes bacterium, assembly GCA_963837335.1. Lineage (GTDB taxonomy): Bacteria > Actinomycetota > Actinomycetes > Streptosporangiales > Streptosporangiaceae > RYN-230. The sequence goes on from CAWINS010000082.1 coordinate 179,716, forward strand.
CGACGCGTCAGCCCAGGACGGCGCGCCGGCGTCCCGGGATGGGGTCATTCCGAGCCTCGCGGCCCCGACAGCGCCTGCAGCCCCTCCGGCCACCCCGGCGGCCCCTCCGGTCACTCCGGAGGCTCCTCCGGCCTCTGGAGCCCCGCCGGCTGCATCAGCCCCGGACGATTCGGCGGCCCCCGCAGCCCCACCAAGCCCGGCAACCTCTCCAGGCCCGTCACCCAAGTCGTGATCATGGGATTGGTGGCGTTCCAACGCCACCAATCCCATGATCACGCTGAGGGCGGCCGCCGTGCGTGCCGGGACCGCCGCGCCGCGCGCCGGACCCCGCCCGCGCGCCGCGCCGCTCCCCGCCTGCGCGCGGCGCCCCGCCTATTAGACTTGCGGTTTTCGAGGGGAAGGCGTTCGCGTGCAGCCCAGTCCGGACTTTGACACCGTGCTGGTGGTCGACTTCGGGGCCCAGTATGCGCAGCTGATCGCGCGCCGGGTCCGCGAGTGCCAGGTGTACTCCGAGATCGTGCCGGCCACCATGCCGGCCGCGGAGATGCTGGCCCGCAAGCCCAAGGCCATCATCTTGTCCGGCGGCCCCGCGTCGGTGTACTCCGACGGCGCGCCGCCGCTCCCGCCCGCCGGGGACGGCCAGCCGGACCTGCTCGGCGCGGGTGTCCCGGTGCTCGGCATCTGCTACGGCTTCCAGCTCATGGTGACCGCCCTGGGCGGGACGGTCAGCCACACCGGCTCCGGCGAGTACGGCGCCACCCGGCTGATCCTGGCCCCCACCAGCGCCGAGGAGACCCGGCGGGTGGTGGACGCGGAGACCGCGCAGCCGGGCGGCCTGCTCCCGGACGAGCCCTGGACGGCCGAGCCGCTGCCCCACGAGCACCTGCTCGGCGGGGCCCTGCTGGACGGCCTGCCGGAAACCCAGCAGGTCTGGATGTCGCACGGGGACACCGCCACCGCCGCGCCGCCTGGGTTCACCGTCACCGCGGGCACCGCGGTCAGCCCGGTCGCGGCCATGGAGGACCCGGCGCGCGCCCTGTACGGCGTGCAGTTCCACCCGGAGGTGCTGCACACCGAGCATGGCCAGGCGATGCTGCGCCGGTTCCTGGAACTGGCCGGCTGCCGCACCGACTGGACCATGGGCAGCATCATCGACGAGCAGGTTGCGCAGGTCCGGGCCCAGGTCGGCGAGCACGGCGCGATCTGCGGCCTGTCCGGCGGGGTGGATTCCGCGGTGGCCGCGGCCATCGTCCAGAAAGCCATTGGCAGCCAGCTGACCTGCGTCTTCGTCGATCACGGGCTGCTGCGCCGGGGCGAGGCGGACCAGGTCGAGAAGGACTTCGTGGCCGCCACCGGGGTTGACCTGAAGGTCGTGGACGCCGCCGCGACGTTCCTGGACGCGCTGGCCGGGGTGACCGACCCGGAAGAGAAGCGCAAGATCATCGGCCGGGAGTTCATCCGGGCCTTCGAGCGCGCCGCCCGGGAGATCAGCGCGGCGGCGGGCAGTCACGGGACGGCCGCGGACTTCCTGGTCCAGGGCACCCTGTACCCGGACGTGGTCGAGTCCGGCGGGGGCACCGGCGCGGCCAACATCAAGTCCCATCACAACGTCGGCGGCCTGCCCAGCGACCTGGCGTTCGGACTGGTCGAGCCGTTGCGGGCGCTGTTCAAGGACGAGGTGCGGCGGGTCGGTGAGACCCTCGGGCTGCCTGCCGAGATCGTGTGGCGGCAGCCGTTCCCCGGCCCGGGCCTGGCCATCCGGATCGTCGGCGAGGTGACCGCGGAGCGGCTCGCCATCGTGTCCGCCGCGGACGCCATCGTCCGCGAGGAGCTGTCGGCCGCGGGCCTGGACCGGGAGATCTGGCAGTGCCCGGTGGTGCTGCTCGCCGACGTCCGCTCGGTCGGCGTGCAAGGCGATGGCCGCAGCTACGGCTACCCGGTCGTGCTGCGCCCGGTGACCAGCGAAGACGCCATGACGGCCGACTGGGCGCGGCTGCCCGGGGAACTGCTGGGCCGGATCTCGACCCGGATCACCAACGAGGTGCCCGAGGTCAACCGGGTGGTGCTGGACATCACCAGCAAGCCCCCGGGCACCATCGAGTGGGAATAGCCCGCCCGCTCAGGTCCCCGGCCGGAACTCCCGGAACTTCTTTTCCCTAACGCCCTGGCGGGCCGGTCACTCACCCACCCTGAGCCGGTGGCTCCGGGGCCGGGGGAAGGCCGGCCCAGGCCCCGGTCTCGAGGATCTGGCGCAGGGTGTCCATCGCGTCCCAGACGTCGGCGAACCGGGTGGTGATCGGGGCCGGCCCGAGCCGGAGCCGGTCCGGGGTCCGGAAGTCCCCGATAACCCCGGCGTGGATGAGCGCCTGGCTGATCCGCCCGGCCTCCGGGTGGCGCAGGGTCACGTGCGACCCGCGCCGGGCCGGATCCCGGGGAGAGGCGAGTTCGCAGCCCAACGGCGTCAGCCAGGCGTCGGCCAGCTCGATCAGGTAGCTGGTCAGCCGGATCCCCTTGTCGCGCAGCGCCGCGATACCCGCCTCGGCGAGCAGCCGGGTGCCCTCCTGCACGGCGACCGTGCCCAGGATGTTCGGCGTCCCGGTGCTGAACCGGGCCATCCCGGGCGCGGGCTCGTAGCGGGGCCCCATCATGAACTGGTCCTGCTGGCCGAACCAGCCCTGGATCGGCTGGGTCAGCTGGTCCTGGATCCCGCGGCGGACGTAGAGGAACGCCGGGGCGCCGGGACCGGCGTTCAGGTACTTGTACGTGCAGCCCACCGCCAGGTCGGCGGCGCAGCCGTCCAGGTCCACCGGGACCGAGCCGGCCGAGTGGCACAGGTCCCAGAGCACCAGCGCCCCCGCCTCGTGCGCGAGCCGGGTGATCGCGGCCATGTCGGCCAGCGCCCCGCTGCGGTAGGCCACGTGCGAGAGGCAGACCAGCGCGGTGTCCGGCCCGAGGGCGGCGCGGACGTCGCCGGCCCGGATTCCCTCGTCCGGGTCGGTGCGGATCATGCGCAGCTGGCCGCCGGACCGGGCGGCGATGCCCGCCAGCACGTACCGGTCGGTGGGGAAGTTGTCGTCGTCGGTGACCAGGACCGGGCGGCCGGGCCGGGCGTCCACGGCCGCCCAGGCCAGCTTGTAGAGGTTCACGGTGGTGGAGTCGCACACCGTCACCTGGCCCGGGCCCGCGCCCAGCAGGTGCTCGCCGAGCAGGTCACCAACCTGCCCCGGCAGGTCCATCCAGTGCCCCCAGGACCGGATCAGGCCGGTGCCCCAGTCCTCGCGGATCACCTCGGCCAGGCGTCGCGCGGTCGCGGCCGGCAGCATGCCCAGTGAGTTGCCGTCCAGGTAGATCAGGCCCGGGTCGAGAGGCGCGAACCGGTCCCGGAACCCGGCCAGCGGATCCGCCGCGTCCAGGTCCGCGGCCCGGGACCGGGGCATGCCGGAATCGGGCACCGGCCGGGCCGGTGCTGGCTGGTCTGGTGCTGGCTGGTCCGGGCTGGCCGGGCTGGTGCTGGCTGGTCTGGCACTGGTTCGGCTGGCACTGGTTCGGCTGGGACCGGCCGGATCGGCACCGGGCCCTCCGCGTCAGGCGCGGGACGCGCGGCGGCGGCGGCGCACGATACGCAGCAGCACCACGGCGACGAGCAGCACGCCCGCGACCGGCGCGACCCGCTTGAGCAGCGGCAGGCCGGCCACGCTGAGCAGGTCGAGGGCGTCCTCGTCCTGCGGCCGGGCGCTGCGCGGCGGCAGCAGGCCGTTCGCGGCCGAGCGGTCCGCGGCGGCGGCGCCCGCGTTCCAGGTCCCGGTCTGTGCGTCCGGGCTGGCGGCCGCCGGGCGCGGTCCGCCGGTGCCGGTGGCCGTGCTCCCCGTAGCGGTGCCCGCGGGAGCCGCGCCCCCGGCGCCGCTGGCCGCGGCGCCCGGTGCGGCGGTGCCCGCCGCGACACTGCCGGCGGCACTCTCGTCCGCGGTCAGGCCGGGGGTGGTGAGAGCCAGCCCGTGGTCGGCGAGCCGGCTCTTGATCTCCTTGATCGACTGGGGCCCGAGGCCGTCGATGGCGAGCAGTTCCTTCTCCGTGCGGGCGGCCAGGCCGCCCACCGTGTGCACGCCCTCGCGCCGCAGGCTGTTGAACGAGCGGACCGGCAGGTTCAGCTCCTCGATGGGCAGCTGGGCCGCATCGCCGGCCAGTCCGTTGCCGCCATCCCCGGCGCTCGCGGCCGCGGCGCCCGTGCCCTCGACGGGAGTGCCCTCGACAGGAGTGCCCGCGGCTGGAGCGTCCGGGGCCTCGCCGGCCGAAGCGGCCGCCGGGGCCGCCGCGCCTTCACCGGACAGCTCGGCGGCCAGGTTGGTGGCGAACTTCCCGATGATCCGGCCGCCCACCTCAGCCATCACGCCCCGGCCGAACTGCGCCGGACGCCCGGTCACGGTCATGGTCGTCCGGACCAGCACCCGGGTCTGGCCGTTCTCGTCCTGCAGGGAGGACCGGATCGTGGCCGAGGCGGTGCCGCTGCCCCGGGTCTCCTTGCCCGACGCCTCCAGCACGACCGTCTTGGTCGCCTCATCCTTCTCGGTGAAGCGGGCCTTGCCCGCGTAGGTCATCTGCACCGGGCCGACCTTGATCTTGATCTTGCCCGAGATGACCTCACCGTCGAAGCCGTCAACGGTGGCGCCGGGCATGCACGGCGCCACCTGCTCGACGTCCAGCAGGGCCTGCCAGGCCTGCTCCGGCGGGACCGGGATGATGAACGAGTGCTCCAGATCCATGTCGCTAAGCTCCAGCCGCGACCGCCAACGCCCTAGCGGTCAGCACCTGCGCCAGGTGGCGCCGGTAGTCGGGCGCGCCGTGCAAGTCTGCAGGCGGCTGCGTGTCCTCATCGGCGTGCGCTGCGGCCGCCCGCAGGGCGCTACGGTCGGCCTCGGCCCCGGCGACCGCCTCTTCCGCCGCCCGGGCCCGCACCGGAACAGGGCCCATGTTCGTGAGCCCGATGCGGGCCTCCGCCACATGCCCATTGGAACGCCGGGCAATAGCGGCTACCCCCACGGTCGCCCACGCCTGGGCCGTCCGGTGGAACTTCTCATAACGATAGCCCCATGCCGGGCCGAGTTTGGGCACCCGGACCCCGGTGAGCACCTCGCCAGGCGCCAGCGCGGTCGTCAGGTAGTCCACGAAGAAGTCAGTGGCCCCGATCTCCCGGTCCCCGCCCGGCCCGTGCGCGATCATCGTCGCGCCGAGCGCCACGGCCACCGCGGGCAGATCCCCGGCCGGGTCGGCGTGGGCCAGTGACCCGCCCAGCGTGCCCCGGTGCCGGACCGCAGGGTCGGCCACGGTCCCGGTCGCCTCGGAGAGCAGCCCGCAGTGCTCCCGGATCACCGGGTCGCGGACGACCTCGGCGTGGGTGGTCAGCGCGCCGATCCACAGCGTCTCCCCCTCGTCCCGGACGCCCCGCAGGCCGTCCACGTGGCCGAGATCGACCAGCAGGTCGGGGTAGGCGAGCCGGAGCCGGAGCAGCGGCAGGAGGCTCTGCCCGCCCGCGATGACCTTGGCGTCCTCGCCGCCCTCGGCCAGCGCCTGGACCGCCTCGTCCAGCGACAACGGCCGGATGTACTCAAATGCCGCCGGGATCATTCCGCACCTCCGAGTGCTGACCCACCGTTTGATGCCGCGGCATCGCTGCCGTGGGCCTCCGCGGCGTCGTCGCCGCTCACATGGCCGACGGCCCCGTGGGCCTCGGTGGCCGAGTCGCCAGTGACCTGGGTATCCGGGCCGCTCTCCCGTGCGGCCTTGAGGGCCCGCCAGACCCGCTCCGGCGTGCACGGCATCACGATGTCCCGGATGCCGAACGGGCGGAGCGCGTCCAGGATCGAGTTGACCACGGCGGGCGTGGAGGCGATGGTGCCCGCCTCCCCGACGCCCTTGACGCCGAGCGGGTTCGTCGTGGCCGGGGTCTCCGTCCGGCCGGTGGTGAAGTGCGGCAGGTCCGCCGCGCTCGGCAGCAGGTAATCCGCCATGGTGGTGGTGGTCAGGTTGCCCTCGTCGTCGTAGATGGCCTCCTCGAACAGCGCCTGGGCGATGCCCTGGGCCAGCCCGCCGTGCACCTGGCCGTCCACGATGAGCGGGTTCACCACGTGGCCGACGTCGTCCACGGCCACGTAGCTGCGGATCTTCACCTCGCCGGTCTCGGTGTCGATCTCCGTGGCGCACAGGTGCGTCCCGTGCGGGTAGGAGAAGTTGTCCGGGTCGAAGGTGGCGTCGGAGTCGATGTTCGGCTCCACACCGTCCGGCAGGTCATGGGCGGCGAAGGTGGCCAGCGCGATCTCCTGGATGGTCTTGGCCACCGCGTCATTGCCCCGGACGCTGAACTTGCCCGCCGAGAACTCGATCTCCTCCGGCGGCGCCTCCAGCATGGCCGAGGCGATCACCTTGGCCTTGACGATGACCTTCTCGCAGGCCCCGTGCACGGCCACGCCGCCCACGGTGAGCGAGCGGGACCCGTAGGTGTCCATGCCCTTCGGGGAGACCTGGGTGTCGCCGTGCAGCACCCGGATGTCCTCGAACGGGACACCGAGCTTGTCCGCGACGATCTGGCTCCACGCCGTCTCGTGGCCCTGCCCGTGCGCGCTGGCCCCGGTGACCACCTCGACCTTGCCGGTCGGCAGCATCCGGATCGAGGCGTGCTCCCAGCCGCCTGCCCCGTAGGCCAGCGAGCCGAGCACCCGGGACGGAGCCAGCCCGCACATCTCGGTGTAGGTGGAGATCCCGATGCCGAGCTGCACCGGGTCATGGCTGTCCCGCCGCTGCTCCTGCTCGACGCGCAGTTCGTCGTAGCGGAACAGTTCCTTGGCCTTGGCCGTGGCCGCCTCGTAGTTGCCGCTGTCGTAGGTGAGACCGGCGATCGTGGTGTACGGGAATTCCTCGTGCTTGATCCAGTTCCGCTCGCGCAGTTCCAGCGGCTCGATGCCCAGCTCGGCGGCCAGGTCGTCCATGATGCGCTCGATGCCGAAGGTGGCCTCCGGGCGCCCGGCGCCGCGGTAGGCATCGGTCGGCATCTTGGTCGTGAATATCCCGGTGCAGCGGAACGAGAGCGCGTCCATCTTGTAGATGCTGTTGAACATGAACGCGCCCAGCAGCGGCACGCCCGGCGTGACCAGCATCAGGTAGGCGCCCATGTCGGCCAGCAGGTCCACGGACAGCCCGCGCAGCCGGCCGTCCCGGTCCGCGGCGACCTTGATCCGCTGCCACTGGTCGCGGCCGTGGTGCACGGTCATGTTGCCCTCGCTGCGCGACTCGGTCCACTTGACCGGCCGGCCCAGCTTGCGGGCGATCAGCAGGGCCAGCACCTCTTCGGCGCACACCTGGAGCTTGGAGCCGAAACCGCCGCCCACGTCGGGCGCGATGACCCGGATGTTCTGCTCAGGGATGCCGGTGACCAGGGCCAGCATCACCCGGAGCACGTGCGGGATCTGGGTCGCCGACCACAGCGTGAACTCCCCGCCCACGTCAGCTGCAGACCACCGCGCGCGGTTCCATGGCGCTGGGGATCAGCCGCTGCTGGCGGTAGTTCCGCTCGAGGACCACGGGGGCGCCGGAGAACGCGGCGTCGATATCGCCGTTGCCGAACACCCACTCGAAGCTCTTGTTGCCGGTCTCGTGCACCTTGGGCGAGGACTCGTCCAGTGCGGTCCGGATGTCCAGCACCGGCGGCAGCGGCTCGTAGTCCACGTCGACCGCTTCGAGCGCGTCCGCCGCGGCGTAGCGGTCCCGGGCCACCACGCAGGCCACCGCCTCGCCCACGTAGCGGACCTCGTCGGTGGCCATCGGCGGGTGCGCCGGAATGATGATGTCCGGGGTGACCGGCCAGGCGCAGGGCAGGCTGCCCTGCTCGTCCGCGAAGTCGGCGCCGGAGAAGGCGGCGATGACGCCGGGGGACTGCAGGGCCCGGCTCACGTCCACCCGGGTGATCCTGGCGTGCGCGAGCGGGCTGCGCACGTACGCGACGTGCAGCATCCCGGGCAGGATGAGGTTGTCGGTCCAGGTGGTCTGCCCGGTGACCAGGCGGGCGTCTTCCTTGCGGAGCCGGGCCCGGCCGAGCTCGGGTACCGGCTTGGCCTGCGTCTCGGCGGTCATGCCGACGTCACCCCCGTCCCGGCCGCGCGGCGTACCGCGCGGACGATGTTCTCGTAGCCGGTGCAGCGGCAGAGGTTGCCCTCCAGGCCCTCGCGGATCTCCTCGTCGCTCGGATCCGGGTTCTCCCGCAGCAGGTCGGCGGCAGCCATGATCATTCCGGGCGTGCAGTACCCGCACTGCAGCGCGTGCTCGCTGTGGAAAGCCTGCTGCAGCGGATGCCACTCACCATTGGCCATGCCCTCGATGGTGGTGACATCGCTGCCATCCGCCTGGACCGCCAGGACGGAGCAGCTCTTGACCGAGACCCCATCGAGGTGGACCGTGCATGCGCCGCAGTTAGAGGTGTCGCACCCGATGGGCGTGCCGGTCTTCCCGATGCGCTCCCGCAGGTAGTGCACTAGCAGTAGGCGGGGTTCGACGTCGTCCTGATAGATGACGCCATCGACCTCGACGGTAATCCTGGTCATCCGAGCTCCTCCTGTGGAGACGGCTGTGGCTCCTAGGTGCCCAACCTAGGCTGGCCGGCCCCTGGCGCACCAGTACCCGCCGGGCTCATCCTGATACAAGGCGGCGACGCGGAAGACAGGTTTAGTAGCGTCCGGTGGCCGTCAGCCGGTGCCGGCGACCCCGGATATCCCGGGATGCATGTCCCGGAAAGTCATGATCCGGAGCGTTCGTTAAGCCTGTGGCTTAGCTCACGGTTTAAGTGGCTAAGGCATGAACTACCGAACGGTAGCTTACTTAGAGGGACGGCCCGGTGCCGCGATGGGGTTTCCCCCGAACCCTTCGCGTGATTACCCATACCCCGGGCCGTCCCGTCAGGGGAGATCATACTCAAGGGTGCAAAAGCGCAGGTCACGCCCGGGGTGCCAGTGAAGGCCACCGGATAGCCGGAAGGCAGCTGCCGGGCAGGACTATCGAACATGTGCTCGAATTCTGCTACTTTGGCTGACCGGGCATCCCGGGCCGGACCAGCCGGGGAAGGCAGCCGCCCGGGGTGCCTTCGGCCGGGCCCGCGGCTAGGACAGCTGCCGGGCCGAGCCGGGGGACGCTGAGTCGTGGGACGGTCCGGTCAGCTGGTGTCGAGGACCTGGAACATCTCGGCCAGGCGGCCCGCGGGCAGCCCGCCCCGCTCGGCCGTGCTCGCCAGCCAGGCCCGGAGGAAATCCTCCAGGCCGTCCACGTGCCCGGTCTGGCTCTCGTGGGCCCGCAGCGCGGCGATCTTCCGGGGGAACGTGTCCGTGACGTCCACGAAGTGGTCGGCGCCGGGGCCGGCGACGACCCAGACCTCGCGGACCGTCCAGGCCTCCAGCCCTTCGTCGGCGAGCAGTTCCGGCCAGGCGAAGGGATTGCGGGCGTCCGGGTAGACCGCGTCCAGGGCCGCGGCGCCGACGGCCCGGTGATCGGGATGGCTGCCCGCGACCCGCTGGTAGTTGCGTTCCGGGGTCGGGCAGACCAGCCGGTCGGGGCGGACCTGCCTGATCACCCGGGCCAGGTCCTTGCGCAGCGCCAGGGTGGGCTCGACCCTCCCGTCCGGGTAGCCGAGGAACCTGAGGTCGTGGACGCCCAGGACCTCGGCCGCGGCGGTCTGTTCCTTGCGGCGCATCGGGGCGATCTCCGAGCGCGGGATCGCCTCGTCGAAGCCGCCCGCGTCGCCGTCGGTGACCAGGCAGTAGGAGACCTCGATCCCGGCGTCGGTCCAGAGCGCGACCGTGCCCGCGGCGCTGAAGTCGATGTCGTCCGGGTGCGCGGCGACCACCAGGACGCGCTGGATCTCGGAATCAGTGAGCATGATCCCGATCCTAGGAGGCGGCGCCCAGGAGTCGGGCCGGAGGCAGCCCCCGGGAGCGGGTCCGGGGGGCTGCCTGCCTCGGGCGGCGCCGGTGCTGGGTGCCCGGTGCTGACTGCCCAGTGCTGACCTGCTCAGTCCAGGGACGACATGACGTGCTTGATCCGGGTGTAGTCCTCGAACCCGTACATGGACAGGTCCTTGCCGTAGCCCGAGTGCTTGAACCCGCCGTGCGGCATCTCGGCGACCAGCGGGATGTGCGTGTTGATCCACACGCAGCCGAAGTCCAGCGCGCGGGCCATCCGCATGGCGCGGCCGTGATCCGTGGTCCACACCGACGACGCCAGGCCGTACTCGGTCCCGTTCGCCCAGGCCAGCGCCTCGTCCTCGGCGCTGAACTCCTGGACCGTGATGACCGGGCCGAACACCTCCTGCTGGATGATCTCGTCGTCCTGGCGCAGCCCGGTGACCACGCTGGGCTCGAAGAAGAATCCGCGGCTGCCGACCCGGTTGCCCCCGGTCCGCACCTCCGCGTGCGTCGGGAGCCGGTCGATGAACCCGCTGACCCGGGCCAGCTGGTTTTCGTTGTTGAGGGGCCCGAAGTCGGCGTCCGGCACGTCGGGACCGGCCACGGTCTGCTGCCGGGCCTGATCGACCAGGGCGTCGGCCAGGTCGGCGGCGATCCGCGGGCCGGCCAGCACCCGGGTCGCGGCGGTGCAGTCCTGGCCCGCGTTGAAGTAGCCGGCGATCGCGATGGCCTCGGCGGTCTTGGCCGGGTCGGCGTCGTCGAAGACGATGACCGGGGCCTTGCCGCCCAGTTCCAGGTGGACCTTCTTCAGGTCGGCCGCCGCGGCGATGGCCACCTCACGGCCGGCCCGGACGCTGCCGGTGATGGAGACCATCTGCGGTACCGGGTTGGTGACCAGCGCCCGGCCGGTGTCCCGGTCCCCGCAGACCACGTTGAACACGCCGGGCGGCAGGATGTCGCCCATCAGCTCGGCCAGCAGCAGGGTGGACACGGGCGTGGTGTCGGACGGCTTGAGCACCATGGTGTTCCCCGCCGCCAGCGCCGGGCCGAACTTCCACACCGCCATCATCATCGGGTAGTTCCACGGCGTCACCGCGGCGCACACCCCGATCGGCTCGCGCCGGATGAACGAGGTGAACCCGGACATGTACTCGCCGGCCGAGCGGCCCTCCAGCATCCGCGCCGCGCCCGCGAAGAAGCGGATCTGGTCCACCATCGGCGGGATCTCTTCGGACAGGGTCAGTGCGAGCGGCTTGCCCGTGTTCTGCGACTCCGCCTTCACCAGCTCGTCGGCGCGGGACTCGATGGCGTCCGCGATGCGGAGCAGGGCCAGGCTGCGCTCGGCCGGGGTGGAATCGCGCCAGCCCGGGAAGGCCGCGGCGGCCGAGGCGAACGCCGCGTCCACCTCGGTCTCGCTGGATACCGGGGCGCGGGCGAAGACTTCGCCGGTACTCGGGTCGATCAGGTCGCTGCGGCGGTCGAACGCGGTGTCCGTCCACTGACCGCCGATGTAGTTCTGCAGTTCTTCCATCACGGGCCTCCGTTCGTTATTTCAAGGATGGTGCGGTTCCGGGGTCCGCTCCTCGCAGGCCCAGGCCGAACCATAGTCGGCCAGCAGATCGAGGAAGGGAACCGGCGGCAGGGCCTCCGGGCCGAGCACGCCCACGCCGGACCAGGCGCCGGAGTCCATCAGCTCGAGCGCGACGACCGGGTTGACGGCGGTCTGCCAGACGACCGCCTGGGAGCCGTACTCGGCCATCGACCAGGCGTTGTCCACGACGTGGTGCAGGTAGACCTCGCGCGGCGCGCCGTCCCGGCCGGTCCCGGTCACCCAGGTGCCCGCGCAGGTCACGCCGGTCATCTTGTCGCCCAGCGTGGCCGGGTCCGGCAGGCACGCGGCCACCACGTCGCGGGGCGAGACGCGGGCCGCGCCCACCGCGACCGGGTCGGTGCGATCCAGGCCCAGCTTGTGCAGGGTCTGCAGGACGCCGATGAACTCCTCGCCGAGCCCGTACTTGAAGGTCACCCGGCGGGCCTGCAGCCAGCGCGGCATCAGCAGCACTTCCTCGTGCTCGACGTTGACGCACTCGACCGGGCCGATGCCGGCCGGGAAGGTGAACACCTCCGGCTCGCTGAACGGCGGGGTGGTGAACCAGCCCCGGTCCCTTTCCCAGATGACCGGCGGGTTGAGGCACTCCTCGATCGTGGTCCAGATGGAGAAGGTGGGGGCGAACTCGTACCCGGCCACCTCGAGGTTGGCGCCGTCGCGGACGCCCAGCTGGTCGATCTCGCTGAACAGCTCATCGGCCGCGTACCGGGCGAACACGTCGGACAGCCCTGGTTCCACGCCCATGCCCACCAGGGCGAGCTGGCCCGCCTGCTCCCACTGGGGCGTTAGGGCGAATTGGTCGTCTCCGAGCTTGACGCCCGTCTCGCGGTAGGGGGCGTCGGGGTTCGGGTGGGACAGCGACATCGCCATGTCCAGGTAGTGCGTGCCGGCCCGCAGCGCGGCGTGGTACAGCGGCATCACGAACCGCGGGTCGGTGGCGTTCATCAGGGCGTCGCAGCGGTACTCGGTGAGCAGGGCCGCGGCGGCGGCCTCGTCCCGGGCGTCGAGCTGGACGGCGCGGTAACCATCCTTCGCGGCGGCCGCGTGCTCGGCCCGGGCCAGGTCGTAGTCGGCGATGACCAGGTCGGCAAACGGGCGGCGGGCGGCGATCCGGGCGAAGGCCGTGCCAACCCCGCCAGCCCCGACAAGAAGGATGCGCATGCCAGCGATCTTAACCACCTACACGCTGGGATAACACGGGACCAGTCGTGATATGTACCTGTTACAACGGAAATCGTTGCCGAGGCAGTGCATACGTGCTAGAACCGTGGCAGTTGGGTATGGCTTTAAGCTGCGGGCCCGACGAAACCCAACCATCGCTGGATCGCCGTCGGCGAGGCCATCTCTGAGTGCCTTGGCGACCGGCTGGGGGATTGCCAGGAGGGGTATAAGGCATGACTAGCACCGAACAGGCCTCACTCGAGCAGACAGTCGATAAGGGGCTGAAATCGGGCGCGCTCGGCCTGGTCTCCACGACGATCATCGCGACCGCCTCGGTCGCGCCCGCCTACAGCATCGCCGCCACGCTGGTGTTCGTGGTCGGAGCGGTCGCACTGCAGTCGCCGGCCGTGGCGGTCCTCGCGTTCGTGCCCATGCTGCTGACCTCCATCGGCTACAGCGAGCTGAACAAGGCCGACCCGGACTGCGGCACCTCGTTCACCTGGGCCTCGCGCGCGTTCGGGCCACGCACCGGCTGGGCGGCAGGCTGGGCCATCATCGTCGCCGACGTCCTGGTCATGGCGAGCCTGGCCCAGGTGGCCGGCCAGTACGGGTTCCTGCTGTTCAACGCCAAGGGCATCGGGTCCAACCCGACCAGCGGCTGGGTGCTGCTGGTCGGCGTGATCTGGATCGTGGTGATGACCTACATCTGCTACCGGGGCATCGAGGTCTCGGCCAACTTCCAGAAGGCACTGCTGGGCATCGAGCTGGTCATGCTGCTGGTGCTGTCGATCACGGCCCTGGTCAAGGTCGGCACCGGGCACGCCCCGCCCGGCCACCTCACCCCCAGCCTGTCCTGGCTCAACCCGTTCCACGTCACCAGCTTCAGCGCTTTCGTCAGCGGCATCATCCTGATGGTCTTCATCTACTGGGGCTGGGACACCGCGGTCGCGATCAACGAGGAGACCAAGGACAAGAACAAGACCCCGGGCCGGGCGGCCATCCTGTCCACGTTCATCCTGCTGGTCACCTACGCCCTGGTGATCTTCTCCATGCAGTCGTATGCGGGGATCAAGACCACCGGCAACGGCCTGGGCAACCTGGCGAACGCCGGTGACGTGCTGTCGGTCCAGGGGAGCAGCGTGTTCGGCACCTCCGGGTTCGGCGTGTTCCTGAGCCACCTGCTGCTGCTGATGGTGCTGTCCTCGGCGGCCGCGTCGACCCAGACGACGATCCTGCCGACCGCGCGGACCACGCTGTCGATGGCCGTGTACAAGGCGATACCGCGGTCGTTCGCGAAGATGCACCCGCGCTACCTGACCCCGACCGTGTCCACGATCGCCATGGGCGTCATCTCGATCGTGGTCTACGTGGTGTTCAACTACATGTCCAACGGCATCGGGATCATCGGCGACGCGGTCATCGCGATCGGCCTGTACATCGCCTTCTACTACGGGCTGACCGGCTTCACCTGCGCCTGGTACTACCGGCGGAACCTGACCAGCAGTGCGCGCAACCTGTGGATGCAGGGCATCCTGCCCGCCGCCGGCGGCCTGATCCTGTTCTTCCTGGGCGGCTGGAGCCTGTGGCTGGATTACGACGTGGCCACTCAGAACGACAACACGATGTGGACGGTGCCCGGCATCCACTGGCAGATCGGCGGCGCGTTCGTGATCGCGGTCGGGGCCGGGATCATCGGCCTGGCCGCCTACTTCTACTGCCGGTTCGCCAACCCGAGCTTCTTCAAGAAGGAGACGCTCACCAGGGCCACGCCGACGCTGGTGCCGGACGAGTAATCCGCTGCGGCGGCTGTCCGGGCGGGCTGCGGCGGATCCGGCCCGCCGGCCGGTCCAGGCCGGGATGTCGGCTCCAGCGCCTAGTCTTGACTGGTGACCGCCGAAGCCGTTGATTCACTGCTGGAAGGCCTGAACCCGCAGCAACGGGAGGCCGTCGCGCACCAGGGTGCCCCGCTGCTCATCGTGGCGGGGCCGGCTCGGGCAAGACCCGGGTGCTGACCCGCAGGATCGCCTACCTGCTGGCCGCCCGCGAGGTCAGCCCGAGCGAGATCCTGGCCATCACGTTCACCAACAAGGCGGCGGGCGAGATGAAGGCCCGGGTGGCCGAGCTCACCGGGCTGCGCTCGCGGGCCATGTGGGTGATGACCTTCCACTCCGCCTGCGTCCGGATCCTGCGCCGGGAGGCGACCCGGTTCGGTTACCCGTCCTCGTTCTCGATCTACGACCAGGCCGACTCGCAGCGGCTGATGGCCCTGGTCTGCCGCGAGCTCGACCTCGACACCAAGCACCATCCGCCGAAGCAGATGCTGGCCCAGGTGTCCAACCTGAAGAACGAGCTCGTCAACTACGAGACGTTCCTGGCCCGGGCCGACAACTACCGGGACAAGGCCCTGGCCCAGGCCTACGCCGAGTACCAGCGCCGCCTGGTGGCCGCGGGCGCGATGGACTTCGACGACCTGATCATGGTCACGGTCAACCTGCTGCAGGCGTTCCCGGAGGTCGCCGAGACCTACCGGCGGCGATTCCGGCACATCCTGGTGGACGAGTACCAGGACACCAACCATGCGCAGTACATGCTGGTCAGGGAGCTGGTGTCGCATCCCGCCTGGCAATCCGACGATGATCACGCGGGCCCGCTGCCGCCCGCCGAGCTGTGCGTGGTCGGCGACGCGGACCAGTCCATCTACGCGTTCCGCGGCGCCACCATCCGCAACATCGAGGAGTTCACCAGGGACTTCACCGATGCGACCGTGATCATGCTGGAGCAGAACTACCGTTCCACGCAGAACATCCTGGCCGCGGCCAACGCGGTGGTGTCCCGCAATTCCGGCCGGGTGCCCAAGAACCTCTGGTCCGACGCGGGCGACGGGCCGCCGATCGTGGGGTACGTGGCCGACAGCGAGCATGACGAGGCCGCGTTCGTGGCCGAGGAGGTGGACCGGCTCGGGGACGAGGGCGAGGCCACGCCGGGCGACGTGGCCGTGTTCTACCGGACCAACGCGCAGTCCCGGGTGTTCGAGGAAGTGTTCATCCGGGCCGGCCTGCCCTACAAAGTGGTCGGCGGGGTCCGCTTCTACGAGCGCCGCGAGGTTCGTGACCTGCTGGCCTACCTGCGGCTGACCGCCAACCCCGAGGACGAGGTGTCGTTGCGCCGGATCCTCAACGTGCCCCGCCGGGGCATCGGGGAGCGGGCCGAGGCTTGTGTGGCCGCGCTGGCCCAGCGCGACCGGATCACCTTCGCGGCGGCGCTGGGCCGGCCCGATGACGCGCCCGGGCTGGCCGCCCGGTCGGCCAAGGCCATCACGTCGTTCAACGAGCTGATGGCCAGCCTGCGCGCCGAGGCGCAGCAGGGCCTGCCCGTGGCCGACCTGGCCGAGATGATCCTGGACCGGTCCGGCTACCTGGCCGAGCTGCAGTCCTCCACCGACCTGCAGGACGCGAGCCGGATCGAGAACCTGAACGAGCTGGTGTCGGTGGCCCGGGAGTTCGACGCCCAGCAGCCGGACGGGACGCTCACCGACTTCCTGGAGGGGGTGTCCCTGGTCGCTGACGCCGACCAGATCCCGGACGGGGAAAAGCACGGCGGCGTGGTCACCCTGATGACCCTGCACACCGCCAAGGGCCTGGAGTTCCCGGTGGTGTTCCTCACCGGGCTGGAGGAGCACGTCTTCCCCCATCAGCGCTCGATGACCGACGACAAGGAACTCGAGGAGGAACGCCGCCTGGCCTACGTGGGCATTACCCGGGCCCAGCAGCGGCTCTACCTCACCCGGGCGGTGGCCCGCACCTGGTGGGGCCGGCCCGAGTACCACAAGCAGTCCAGGTTCCTGGACGAGATCCCCGGCCATCTCATCGAGTGGCGGCGCGACGAGCGGGCGGTGGCGGCGCCCGCAGCGGCGCGGCTGGCCCAGCGGCCGGGTGGCCGCACGCCCGGCAACCGGCGGGTGCCGTCGCTCAGCCCGGGCGACAAGGTGACGCACGACGCGTACGGGCTCGGCACGGTGCTGTCCGTCGAGGGCCGGGGCGACGACCCCGAAGCCAAGATCGACTTTGGCGGCGAGTACGGGATCAAGCACCTGGTGCTGCGCTACGCGCCCATCGAGAAGCTGTAGCCCGGACTCGGCGGCGGCCGCGGCGGCGGCCGGCTGGTGTGCTGCGCCGATGACGGCCCGGGTTACCCTGCGATGGACAGCAGGTTCACGGACGGCCGGGAGGCAGGTTCATGGCAGCGATCCGGGTCGTCATCGCCAAGCCCGGCCTGGATGGTCACGACCGGGGGGCCAAGGTGGTGGCCAGGGCGCTGCGCGATGCGGGTGTAGAGGTCATCTACACCGGGCTGCACCAGACCCCCGAGCAGATCGTCGCCGCCGCCATCCAGGAGGACGCCGACGCCATCGGCCTGTCCATCCTGTCCGGGGCGCACATGACCCAGTTCACCCGGGTCCTGGAGTTGCTGGCCGAGCGCGGGGCCAGCGACATCGTGGTGTTCGGCGGCGGCATCGTGCCCGAGGCGGACATCGCCGAGCTGGAGCGGCTCGGCGTGGCGAAGATCTTCACCCCGGGCGCGTCCACCTACGAGATCGTCGAGTGGGTGGAGTCTCACCTCGGCGGCCAGGCCGCGGAGGTCTCCGCCCAGCAGGGCAGCTGACCCTCCTATCCGGTGGCGGGCCGGCGGGTAGGCCTATCCGGTGGCGGGCCGGGTCCGTACCGCCGGCCGGGGGCGTCCGTCCTGGAGGGCTGACCGTATTTCCGCCGCGACCGCGGCGGCTTCCGTGCGGATCCGCTGCGGCGTGAAGTGCATCACGTTGATCCCCAGGGCGCTCATCCGGGTGCTCCGGCGCAGCGTGCGATCCCAGTCCTCCGGCGACAGGTGCCACTCCCTGGATTCCACTTCCACCACCACTCCCTGGTCGGGCCACCACGCGTCAGGTACGGCCAGGAACTCGGGTCCGACGTAGAGCCGGGCGTTGAAGAGAGGGGGAGGGAGCCGGTGCGCGCGGATCAGGTCACGAAGATCGGCCTCCGCCGCTGACCGGACTCCGTCCGCGACCTCGGCCAGCGTGCGGCGCAGCCACGCGGACCGGCGCACCGGCCCGCAGGCTAGCTCCTCGGCCAGCTGATCTATCCGGCACCGGCGCCGCTGCACCGCGTCTGCGGCGACGGCCCGTACCTCCCGGAACGACCCCAGCTCCCGCGCGGCATCAGCCACCGCCCGCGCCGCCTCCGCGAACCGCACCGCCCCGTCGGTGAACACGAACTCCGGCATCCGCGTCGTCGGCCAGATCCTGACGAAGCCTTCGCTGCGACGGCGCTGCGCGGCTGGGACGAGCACCGTGACATACCTGCTTCCCGGCACCCGGACGCCGTGATGCCCTAACGCCGCAATGCTGGTCAGTACGCTCATGGGCCCAGCGCGACGCAGGGCGGCAATTTCTGTCTGCCGCTGGGTCGGCGTACCGGTCGTGGCCAGGTAGACACCGGAGAGCAGCCTTTGCCATGGACCACCCGGGCGGATCCGGTGCCGGATCTCAGCCAGTGACAGCCCGCATTCCGCGGCCTGGGCCCGTGTGATAACTCCCTCGTTCTCGCGCAGGACCCCAGAGAGGGTGTTCCGTCCGCGCCCGTTCGCGGATTCCATGCCGCCACCCTCGCATCCAGGTCCGACACGGCTCTCTGCCTTCCGGTGCCCTCCGCCTGCCTTCCGGCTCCTCTGCGCGTTCGTGATCAGACGATCGGTGTTGCTATCACAACACCGATCGTCTGATCACGAACCGGGAGCAGGCTCGCGTGGGGCTTCTGGGGTGGAAGGGATCTGTGGGGTAAGAGCGGGCGGTTCGGGGGCCGAGGGCGCGTGCCTTCGGCCCATCCGTCGGCCGGCCCAGGACCTCGTCGCCCACGCCCGAGCGGGATGGCGGGCTGGCCAGGGCGCGGGGGCTGCGGCCCGGCGCCACCCCGCCCGGCCCCGCCTCGGCCCCCCGCCCCGGCCCGGGGCGCGGGGTTGTACGGGGTGAGCGGGGACTACGGCGCCAGTCCCGGTAGGCTGCGTGCGGAATCCTGGTCACCCGAGGTCACCCCGAGGACGGACGCTAGTGGACCTGTTTGAGTATCAGGCGAAAGAACTGTTCGCCGAGTACGGGGTACCCGTACAGCGCGGCCGGGTCGCCTCCACCCCCGAAGAGGCACGCGAGATCGCAGCGAGCTTCGCAGCCGATGGCTCGCCCCTCGTCGTGGTGAAAGCCCAGGTCAAGACCGGCGGCCGAGGTAAAGCGGGCGGCGTCAAGCTCGCCAACGGCCCGGATGAGGCGGAGGCCAAGGCCCGCCAGATCCTCGGCATGGACATCAAGGGCCACACCGTGCACAAGGTCCTGATCGCCGAGGCGGTCAACATCGCGCAGGAGTACTACCTGTCCTTCCTGCTGGACCGGTCGGCCCGGACCTTCGTGGCGATCTGCTCGGTGCAGGGCGGCATGGAGATCGAGGAGGTCGCGCACACCAATCCGGAGGCGGTCGCGCGGATCCCGGTCAACCCGCTGGACGGGGTGGACGCGGCCAAGGCCACCGAGATCATCCTGGCGGGCGGGATCCCGGCCGAAGCGGCGGAGCAGGCGGCGCTGCTCGCCGAGCGGCTCTGGGCCGTGTTCGCCGACGAGGACTGCACCCTCGTCGAGGTCAACCCCATGGCCCTGACCGACCAGGGCGAGGTACTCGCCGTGGACGGGAAGGTCAGCCTGGACGACAACGCGTCCTTCCGCCAGGATCACGCCAAGTTCGAGGACCCTGACGCGGCCGACCCGATCGAGGCCCGGGCCAAGGCCAAGCACCTCAACTACGTCAAGCTCGACGGCCAGGTCGGCATCATCGGCAACGGGGCCGGGCTGGTCATGTCCACCCTGGACGTGGTGGCCCTGGCCGGTGAGCCGTTCGGCGGGATGAAGCCCGCGAACTTCCTGGACATCGGCGGGGGCGCGTCGGCTGAGGTGATGGCGGACGGCCTGGAGATCGTGCTGTCCGACGCCTCGGTGCGCAGCGTCCTGGTCAACGTGTTCGGCGGCATCACCTCATGTGACGCGGTGGCCAACGGGATCGTGTCGGCGATCGGCATGCTGGCCAGCCAGGGCCAGGAAGTCCGGCACCCGATCGTGGTCCGCCTGGACGGCAACAACGCCGAGGAGGGCCGCCGCATCCTCGCTGACGCGGGTTTGCCGGTGGTCGAGCAGGTCGCGACCATGGACGACGCAGCCCGGCGTGCCGCGGAACTGGCCGCTGCCGCCCCGACGGGAGCATGAGATGGCGATTTTCCTGACCGGCGACAGCCGGGTCATGATCCAGGGCATCACCGGCTCGGAAGGCACCAAGCACGGCCGCCGGATGCTCGCCGCGGGCACCACGGTCGTCGGGGGCACGAACCCGCGGAAGGCCGGGCAGACCGTCGACCTGGGCGCCGCCGCGGTGCCCGTGTTCGGCACGGTCGCCGAGACCATGGCGGCCACGGGCGCGGACGTGTCGGTGGTCTTCGTCCCGCCCGCGGGCACCCGGGCGGCGGTCACCGAGGCCGTGGACGCGGGCATCCCGCTGGTGATCGTGATCACCGAGGGCATCCCGGTGCACGACACGGCGGCCTTCTGGGCCTACGCCAGCGCCAGGGGCAACGCCACCCGGATCGTCGGCCCGAACTGCCCGGGGGTCGCCTCACCCGGCAAGTCCAACGCCGGGATCATCCCGGCCGACATCACGACCGAGGGCCGGATCGGGCTGGTCTCCAAGTCCGGCACGCTGACCTACCAGATGATGTACGAGCTGCGGGACATCGGCTTTTCCACCGCGGTCGGCATCGGCGGTGACCCGGTGATCGGCACCACGCACATCGACTGCCTCGCCGCGTTCCAGGATGACCCGGAGACCGACGCCATCGTGATGATCGGCGAGATCGGCGGGGACGCCGAGGAACGGGCCGCCGCCTACGTGGAGGCGAACGTCACCAAGCCAGTGGTGGCCTACGTGGCGGGCTTCACCGCCCCGGAGGGCAAGACCATGGGGCACGCGGGCGCGATCATCTCCGGCTCCGCGGGTACCGCGCAGGCCAAGAAGGAAGCGCTGGAGAAGGTCGGGGTCCGGGTCGGCCGCACGCCGAGCGAGACCGCCCGCCTCGTCCGCGAGGTGATGCGGGCCCGCTGAGCCCGGCGTCCGCCAGGTAAGGCGGGTCCCGGCGCCCGCGAGGCGAGGCGGCCTGCTGACGGCCGCAACCCGCGAGGAGCAAGCCCGCGCTGAGCCTTCTCGCGGGGCCGGCGCGCGGCGCGCCTCCGCGATCCCGGGCGTGGTGGTGGCCAGGATTGGTTCATGACTGCCTCTGCCCTGCCCACCGAGCGCGCCGACGGGCGCGATGGGGCCGGGGGGCCGGCGGCCAGGCCGAGCCGCCCGCTGGTCATCACCGGCGCCATCGCGGCATGCGCGGCCGCGGGCACCGGCCTGGTGGCCATCACCCTGCTGGTGCTGGCCGGATGGATTGCCGCGCCGCACGCGGGCGTGGGACTGCCCGGCGTGCTGCGCACCGCCGCGGACCTGTGGCTGGTGGGCCACCACGTGGGGTTCGCGCTGCATGGTACGGGCCGGATCGGCATGCTGCCGCTGGGCCTGGTCCTGCTGCCCGGCGCGCTGCTGTGGATCGCGGGCCGCTGGGTGGTCCGGCGGGGTCAGGTCGCCCGGCTGGCCGACGTCGGCTACGCGGCGCTGGCCCTGGCGGTCCCGTACGGGCTGGTGGCGGGGGCGCTGGCGCTGGCCGGCCAGTCGGCGCTGGCCACACCCTCGCTGCTGCAGGCGGTCCTGTCCGGTTTCCTGATCGCCCTGGTCGCCGGGGGACTGGGCGGCGCCCGCGCGCTGGCCCCCTGGAGACGGCTGATCGAGCTCCTGCCCCCGCGCGCCCGGGCGGTGTTCCTCGGCACGGTCGGCACGCTCACCGTGCTGACCGGGGCGGGCGCGATCCTGGCCGGTGCGTCCCTCGCCACCCACATGGGCGATTTCCGGTCGGTGGACGTGGCGCTCGCGCCCGGCCTGGTCGGCGGGGGCCTGCTGCTCCTGGCCCAGCTTGCTTATATTCCTAACGCCATCGTGTGGTCGATCTGCTACACGCTCGGACCGGGATTCGCGTTCGGCACCGGCACCGTGGTCGCGCCCACCGGGTCCGCCCTGGGGCCACTGCCGATGCTGCCGATGCTGGCGGCGCTGCCCTCCGGCGCGCACTCGTCCGCGACCGGCTGGGTGTCCCTGCTCATGCTCAGCGTGCCCTACCTGGCCGGGGCGTTCGGCGGGCTGCTGACGGCCCGGGCGGCGCCCATCCCGGCGGTCGAGCTGGCGCCGCTGTGGGGCTTCGCCTGCGGCGTGGCCACCGGCTGCGCCCTGGGGCTGCTCGCGGCGTTCGCGGGCGGCCCGCTGGGCAGCGGCAGGCTGACCGCGGTCGGGCCGTCCGGGTGGCAGGCCGGGGTGGTGTGCGTGCTCGAGGTCGGCGTGGCCGCCGCGGTGACCACCGGCCTGGTGAACTGGGTCCGGATGCGCCGTCTGGTGCCGGCCGGGACTGATCTGCCCAGCGCTGCGCCCGCCGTCACGGGCGATGACGCCGACGATGGCCTGGGCGGAAGCCACCACATCTACGTGGACCCGTGGGGTGACGCGGAGGACGCCGCGGACGGCCGGCCCGATCGCCCCGGCCCTGCCTCTCTGCCCTGAGGAACATCCCTCCCCGAGGTACCACCGGCCTCCCCGGGGAAACCACCCCTCCCTGAGGAACCACCGGGGCCGAAGAACCACCGGGTCCTGAAGGGTCAGTGGGTGGCGTTCTCGATAGCGTGGGTGAACTGGGTCCGGCACGTCTGCTGGGCGGCCACGGTGTTCGCCCCGCTCAGGCACCGGGAGTACGTACTCGCCTGCTTCCCGAACAACGCGAACCCGGCCAGCAGGACCGCGCTGACCAGCACCCCGACCCCGCCGATCACGACGGCCACTACCGAGCCCCGGGGGCCGGCGGTCCCGCGGCTGCGGGCGCGCCGCATCGCGGTGGCCGCCAGCCAGACGGCCATGATCCCGGCGACCAGGGCGAACGCCACGATGTAGACGCCCCGCTGGAAATTGCTCAGGCCGAGCACGCCGAACAGGCTCAGCAGGGCGAGGAACAGCGCCGCGACCGACCGCTGCTGGAGCGGCGGGTCGGCCCGCCCGGCCCGCTTGGCCTGGGGGGCGGCGGTCTCAGCAGGCGGCGTCCCGGCAGCGGGTGGCTCGGTAGGCGGCGGTTCCGCAGGCGAGCGCTCGGGCGGCGGTGGCGGCTGGACGACAGGGGGCATCAGGGGGGTGCTCCTGGGGGCGGGTGACGGTGGTGCTCCGGGGGCCAGATGGGGACACGACCTCCTATTTTGCCCTGCCCGGGCCGCTGGGCAATCCCGGTGGCCCGATGCGGTTAGCGCAGCGGGCAGATCACCGGGCCGGTGCCAATAGGGTGGCGGCATGTCCGAGTCCCCTGGCCGCACGCGTGCCCGCCTGGTGGTTCTGGTCTCGGGCACGGGCACGAACCTGCAGGCCTTGCTGGATGCGTGCGCGGATGAGGCGTACGGCGCGGACGTGGTGGCGGTCGGTGCCGACCGGGCCGGCATCGAGGCGCTGCGCCGGGCCGAACGGGCCGGGGTGCCCACGTTCACGCACCGGCTCAAGGATTACCCGTCCCGGGCGGACTGGGATCTGGCGCTCACCGAATCGTGCCTGGCCGCCCGGCCTGATCTGGTCGTCCTGGCCGGATTCATGAAGCTGGTCGGCCCGCCCTTCCTGGACGCGTTCGGCGGGCGCCTGATCAACACCCACCCGGCCCTGCTGCCCGCCTTCCCGGGCATGCACGGCGTGCGCGACGCGCTCGAGCACGGGGTGAAGCTGACCGGGTGCACCGTGCTCCTGGTGGATGCGGGCACGGACACCGGCCCGGTGATCGCCCAGGCGGCGGTCCCGGTGCTGGACGACGACGACGAGACGTCCCTGCATGAGCGGGTCAAGGTGACTGAGCGGGCCCTGCTCGTGGAGACTGTGGGCCGGATGGTCCGCGATGGCTGGGCCACCGCGGGCAGGAAGGTAAGGATCGGGCGGTGAAGGTGAGGACCAGGCGTTGACGACGGTACCGATCAGGCGCGCGCTCATCAGCGTGTACGACAAGGCCGGGCTCGGCGAGCTGGCCCGCTCGCTGCACGCCGCGGGCGTGGAGATCGTCAGCACCGGCAGCACCGCGGACACGATCAGCGCCGTGGGTGTCCCCGTGACCCGGGTGGAGGATCTCACCGGGTTCCCGGAGGCGCTCGACGGGCGGGTCAAGACGCTGCACCCGGCGGTGCACGCCGGGCTGCTCGCCGACCTGAGCCGGCCCGGCCACCGGGCCCGGCTGGACGAGCTGGGCATCGCGCCGTTCCAGCTGCTGGTGTCCAACCTGTACCCGTTCGAGGCGGCGGTGAGCAGCGGGGCTCCCCCGGCCGAGTGCGTCGAGCAGATCGACATCGGCGGTCCGGCCATGGTCCGGGCGGCCGCCAAGAACCATGAGCATGTCGCGGTCATCACCGACCCGTCCCGGTACGGGGACGTCGCGGCGGCGGTGGCGGGCGGCGGGTTCACCCTGGAGCAGCGGCGCCGGCTGGCCGCCCGCGCCTACGCCCACACCGCCGCCTACGACTGCGCGGTGGCCTCCTGGTTCGCCTCCGCTTATGCGCCGGACGAGACGGCGCAGGAGACGGGCTGGCCGGACGTGACCGCGGCGTTGTGGACCCGGCGCGAGGCACTCCGTTACGGGGAGAACCCGCACCAGCGGGCCGCGCTGTACGTCCGCGGCTCTGCTGCGGAGGGCCCCGCGGCCGGGGCTGCGGAGGGACCTGCCGGGGCTGCGGAGGGATCCCCGGCCCGGGCCGGGGAGACGCCCGCGGGCATCGCCGGGGCGACCCAGCTGCACGGCAAGGCCATGTCCTACAACAACTACGTCAACGCCGCCGCGGCCTGGCGGGCCGCGTTCGACTTCGTCCAGCCGTGCGTGGCCATCATCAAGCACTCCAACCCGTGCGGCATCGCCCTCGGCACCGATCTGGCCGAGGCGCACCGGAAGGCGAACGCGTGCGATCCGGAGTCCGCCTTCGGCGGCGTCATCGCGGCCAACGGTGTGGTCACCGCGGAGATGGCCAGCCAGGTCAAGGACATCTTCACCGAGATCGTCATCGCCCCGGGCTTCGAGGACGCCGCGCTGGACATCTTGTCGGGGAGCAAGAACCTGCGCCTGCTGGCCTGCGCGCCGCCCGTCCGGGGCAGCCACGCGCCCGAATGGCGCCAGGTGGACGGCGGCCTGCTGCTGCAGACCCCGGACGAGATCGACGCGCCCGGGGATGACCCGGCCGGCTGGGAACTCAAGACCGGCCAGCCCGCCTCCGCCGACCTGCTCGCTGACCTGGCCTTCGCCTGGCGGGCCATCCGCAGCGTCAAGTCCAACGCCATCCTGCTGGCCTCCGGGCTGGCCACGGTAGGCGTGGGCATGGGCCAGGTCAACCGGGTGGACGCGGCCCGGCTGGCGGTGTCCCGGGCGGGTGAGCGCGCGGCCGGCTCGGTCGCGGCCAGCGACGCGTACTTCCCGTTCCCGGACGGCCTCGAGGTGCTGACCGCCGCCGGGATCCGGGCCGTGGTGCAGCCCGGTGGGTCCATCCGCGACCAGCTCAGCATCGAGGCGGCCGAGCAGGCGGGGATCACCATGTACGTCACCGGCGTCCGGCACTTCTTCCACTGAATCCACTGAAAGAGAATCATGATCATCCTGGACGGCAAGGCGACCGCGGCGACGATCAAAGCCGAGCTCGCCACCCGGGTAGCGGGCCTGGCTGAGCGGGGCGTGCGGCCCGGCCTGGGTACCGTGCTGGTCGGGGACGATCCGGGCAGCCGGGCCTACGTCAACGGCAAGCACCGGGACTGCGCCGAGGTGGGCATCGCCAGCATCCGCCGGGACCTGCCCGCCGACGCCACCCAGGAGCAGGTCGAGGCGGTGGTGGACGAGCTGAACGCGGATCCGGCCTGCACCGGCTACCTGGTCCAGCTGCCGCTGCCGGCCGGGCTCGATGCGAACCGCGTGCTCAGCCTCATCGACCCGGACAAGGACGCGGACGGGCTGCACCCGCTGAACCTCGGCCGGCTCGTGCTCGGTGAGCCGGGGCCGCTGCCCTGCACCCCGCGGGGCATCGTCGAACTGCTCCGCCGCTACGAGGTGCCGATCGCCGGGGCTGACGTCACCGTGATCGGGCGCGGGATCACCGTGGGCCGGGCCCTGGGGCTGCTGCTGACCAGGCGCACCGAGAACGCCACGGTCACCCTCTGCCACACCGGGACCAAGGACCTGGCCGCGCACACCCGCGGCGCGGACATCGTGGTGGTGGCGGCCGGCCGCCCCGGCCTGCTCACCGCGGACATGGTCAAGCCCGGGGCCGCCGTGCTGGACGTGGGGATCACCCGGACCGAGGCAGGCCTGGTCGGCGACGTCGCGCCGGAGGTCCGGGAGGTGGCCGGCTATCTGGCCCCCATGCCCGGCGGGGTCGGCCCGATGACGAGGGCGATGCTGCTGGCCAACGTGGTCGACGCCGCGTCGGCCGGCGTAAGCTACCAGTTAGTAACATAAGGCCGGGAGCCCTACAGGACCCCCGGAGGGTAGAGCAGAACACGGCATTTGGCACCCTTAAGGTGCGCCGCCGCAGACCAGGCCCAGCCTGGCCAGTCAGTGTTAGCTAATCGGTGCTGGCCGATATGGGTCAGGTCCCGGATGCGGCGCATGAGGCAGCACGAGGCAGGAGGTTGGCCGCCGGTGGTGAACATCGTCGTTTGCGTGAAGCAGGTGCCGGACACGTGGGCCGAACGGACCCTGAGGGCCGAGGACTCGCGCCTGGACCGGGCGTCGGTCAACGGGGTCATCAACGAACTCGACGAGTACGCGATCGAGGAAGGCCTGCGCCTGGCCGAGGCCCACGGGGGCGAGGTCACCATCTTGACCATGGGTCCGGAGAAGGCCAGTGAGTCGATCCGCAAGGCGCTGTCCATGGGCGCGGACAAGGCCGTGTACCTCACCGACGACGCGCTGGCCGGATCGGACGCGCTGGCGACCTCGGCCGCCCTGGCCAAGGTCCTCGAGCGGATCGGATTCGACCTGGTCATCCTGGGCGCCGAATCCACCGACGCGCGGATGGGCGTGATGGCCGCCATGCTGGCCGAGCGGCTCGGAGTCCCGCAGGTCTCGCTGGCCAGCAAGGTCGAGGTGGACGGCACCGCGCTGCGGATCCACCGGCAGCAGGACTACGGTTACGACAAGGTCGAGTCCAGCCTGCCCGCGGTGATCAGCGTGGTAGAGAAGATCAACGAGCCGCGCTACCCGTCCTTCAAGGGCATCATGGCGGCCAAGAAGAAGCCGGTGGACACGCTCACCCTGGCCGACCTCGGCATCGACCCGGGCGAGGTCGGCCTGGCCGCGGCCGCCACTGAGGTGGTCAGCTTCGCGAACAGGCCGCCACGGCAGGCGGGCACGGTCGTCAAGGACGAGGGCGACGGCGGGACCAAGGCGGCCGAGTTCCTCGCCGCGCAGAAGTTCATCTGAGCCTCAGGCCATCCGCGCTCGCTGAGCCGGGCGCGAGCTGAGCCTGGGCACCGACATCTGAGCAGCTGTTTATCTGGACAACCCGGGAAGGGCGGCCTGCGATGGCTGAGGTTCTGGTTCTCGCCGAGCACGACGGCGAGACGGTGAAGAAGGTGACCGGCGAGCTGCTCACCCTGGCCCGCCAGTTCGGCGAGCCCGCCGCGGTCTGGATCGGTGCGGGCGCCGAGGCCGCCCGGGAGCGGCTGGCCGAGTTCGGCGCGGTCAAGGTGTACGTGGCCGACGGCGCTGACGTCGAGGACTACGTGGTCGCCCCGGTGGCCGAGGTGCTCGCCGGGCTGATCGGGCAGAAGTCGCCGGCGGCCGTGCTGCTCGCCGCCACCGGCGAGGGCAAGGAAGTGGCCGGCCGGCTGGCGGTCAAGACCGGCTCCGGTGTGATCACCGACGCGGTCGGGCTCACCCCGGGTGACGGTGGCCTGGTCGCCGAGCAGTCCATCTTCGGCGGGGCCATCAACGTGCAGTCCACGGTCCGGACCGGGACCCCGATCGTCGCGGTGCGGCCCAACTCCGTCGCGGCCGAGCCCGCGCCGGCCGCCGCGGAGATCGAGCCCGCTGGGGTCGAGCTGAGCGACGCGGCCAAGGCGGCCAGGATCACCGAGCGGGTGGTGGCCGAGCGCGGCGAGCGGCCCGAGCTCACCGAGGCGGCGATCGTGGTGTCCGGCGGCCGCGGGGTCGGCAACGCGGACAACTTCGCCCTGATCGAGAAGCTGGCCGACTCCCTCGGCGCGGCCGTGGGCGCCTCCCGGGCCGCGACCGACGCGGGCTGGTACCCGCACCAGTTCCAGGTGGGCCAGACGGGGAAGACCGTCTCCCCGCAGCTGTACCTGGCGGTGGGCATCTCCGGGGCGATCCAGCACCGGGCCGGCATGCAGACCTCCAAGACCATCATGGTGATCAACAAGGACCCCGAGGCGCCCATCTTCGAGCTCGCCGACTTCGGCGTGGTCGGCGACCTGTTCGCGGTGGTGCCGCAGCTGACCGAGGAGGTCGAGCGGCGCTCGGCGAACTAGGACTGGCCCGGAACACGTCTTGCGACGTGCCCAGGAATCAGATCGCCCACTAGGCTGAAGTCCGTCATGGGGTACATCGACTACGCGGCTGCGCGCCCGCGGCCGGCCGAGGACTGCGTGGTCTACCTGGACCACGCGGCGACGACGCCGATGCTGCCTGAGGCCCTGGCCGTGATGACGGAAGAGCTCGGCCAGCTGGGCAACCCCTCGTCCCTGCACAATGCCGGGCGCCGTGCCCGGCGGGTGGTGGAGGAGTCGCGGGAGCAGATCGCCGAGGTATTCGGCGCCCGGCCCAGCGAAGTGATCTTCACCAGCGGCGGCACCGAAGCCGACAACCTGGCGGTCAAGGGCCTGTACTGGGCGCGCCGTGCGCCCGGCGGTGCGCCGGCCCGCGGCGGCCGGTCCGGCGCTGGCCCATCCGGCGCTGGCCCATCCGGCACCGGCCGGTCTGGCGCTGGCCGGTCCGGGATCGTGCCGGACCGGGTGCTGGCCACCGCGATCGAGCATCACGCGGTGCTGGACTCCGTGCACTGGCTGGCCGGCCACGAGGACGCCGAGGAGCACTGGCTGCCGGTGGACGAGACCGGGATCCTCCGGCCCGCCACGCTGGCCGAGGCCATCGCCGACGATCCTGACGCGGTCGCCCTGGTCACCGTGATGTGGGCGAACAACGAGGTGGGCGCGGTGCAGCCGATCGCGGAGCTCGCTGCGCTGGCCCGTGAGCACGGCATCCCGTTCCACACCGACGCCGTGCAGGCGGCCGGGCAGCTGCCGGTCAGTTTCGCGGCCACCGGCGCGGACGCGATGACCATCACCGGGCACAAGTTCGGCGGCCCGGTGGGCGCGGGCGCGCTGCTGCTGGCCCGCGGGGTCCAGCCGGTCCCCGTGCTGCACGGTGGCGGGCAGGAGAGCGAGGTGCGCTCCGGCACGCTCGACGCCCCGGCCATCCGGGCGTTCGCGGTCGCGGCGGCGGTCATGGCCAGCCACCGGGACGAGGAGGCGGCCCGGCTGGCCAAGCTCCGCGACGACCTGATCGCCCAGGTGCTCGCGGCCGTACCGGACGCCATCCTCAACGGCCCGCCCGCGGGACCGGACCGGCTGCCCGGCAACGCGCACTTCTCCTTCCCCGGCTGCGAGGGCGACGCGCTGCTGATGTTGCTCGACGCCAAGGGCATCGCCTGCTCGACCGGGTCGGCGTGCACGGCCGGCGTGGCCCAGCCCAGCCACGTGCTGCTCGCCATGGGCGCGGACGAGGCCAGGTCCCGCGGGTCGCTGCGGTTCTCGCTGGGGCACACCTCCACCCAGGATGACGTGGACGCGCTCGGCGCGGCCATCGGGGAGGCTGTGCAGCGGGCCCGGCGCGCCGCCCGCTGACCGTCGGCCCGGGCGGGCGTTCAAATCTTTCCGCAACGAACCGCTCACGTGGCCGGTGCCCCGCCCCGCTGAATCCCGTCCGCTGAATCCGGGCGAAAGGTTCCGGGTACTGCCGGCCATGTAGAGGCCGAAGGCAGGCCGAGCGTGAGGAGCCGCGTGTGCCCGGCACCGAAGACCACCAACGTGATACGGAGCGCCGGTTCGCCGTGCTCTACCAGGCGTACTACCGCCCCATCCTGGCCTACGCGGTACGCCGGGTCGCACCGGCCGAGGACGCTGCCGACGTCGTGGCCGATGTGTTCACCACCGCCTGGCGGCGGATCGACCAGGTGCCCGGGGCCCCGGCAGATCGGCTGTGGCTGTACGGGGTGGCGCAGCGGGTGGTGGCTGGGAGGCGCAGATCAGCCCGGCGGCTGTTCCATCTGACTGCCCGGCTGCGGGCTGACGCTGGTACCTGGCCACTGGGTCAGCCCGGGCCGGGTCAGCCCGGATTAAGTCAGCCCGGACCGGGTCAACCCGGACCGGGCCAGCCAGGGCTGGGCCAGCCCGGGCTCCGGGATGCCATGTCGGACCGCGTGGTGGCCGCGCTTGACCGGCTCTCGGGCCGGGAGCGCGAAGCGCTCCAGCTGGTGCTCTGGGACGAGCTGTCCCACGCCGACGCGGCCCAGGTCCTCGGCTGCTCAGCCAACGCGGTGGCGATTCGGGTCCACCGGGCCAAGGCCCGGCTGCGCCGCGAGTTGTCCGGCACTGAACTGCCCGCCACTGAGCGCTCCGTCACCGAGAGCCCTGGCACCGAGAGCCCCGGCACCGAGCGTCCTGCCACTGAGCGTCCTGCCACTGAGCGCCCTGCCACTGAGCGCCCTGCCACCGAGATGTCTGACCCCCGGTCCGTCCCGGAGACCATCGCCCCTGCCCGCGCCTGGATGAACAGGAGCTGATCATGGATCTCGACATGCTGGTGGCCGAGGCCGACCCAGCCCGTCACGCCGACCTGCCGGGCCCGGACTCGGCCGAGGCCGCGCGCTTGTACCGCCAGATCACCGCGCCTGCGGCCCGGCGCAGCCGGATGCGCCCGCCCGGCGCGGTGGCGGCTGCCGGGCTGGTGGCTGCGGCCGCCGCGGCCGCCCTGCTGCTGATGAACTTCACGGGCAGCCCGGGCCCGGGCAGCACCGGCCAGGGCAGCACCGGCCAGGGCAGCACCGGCCCCGGGTCGGTGGTCGCGATCCTTGACGCGGCGGCGGTGGCCGCCGGTCACGGTGCGGGCGCGAGCCACCCGCCCGGCCCCGGACAGTACCTCTACGTCCAGGAGATAGACGCCAAAGGACTCAGCAACCAGCCCACCCGGGCGCTGCGCGTACGCTCCCATGACGGTCCGGGCCTGGGTGGCCGCGGACGGCTCGGGACGGCAGGCCGGGACCTTCCCGGCCCGGTGCTCGGCGATGGACTTCGATGAGACCTACGGCCAGGGCGGGCTGCCCTGGTGGCTGTACGGAGTCGTCCAGGCGGGCACGCTTCCCGACCAGCCCGAAGGCGCTGGAGAGGGCGATCGTGAGGCGGTTCGAGCACGGGCACTCCCGGCCCAGCGCCACCTTCGTCTACGCGGCCACGTTCCTGAACGCGGGCTCGACGGCCGCGCTGCGTGCGGCGCTCTACCGGGTGATCGAGTCGCTGCCCGGGGTGCAGAACCTGGGCCCGGCCACGGACCGGCTGGGACGTCACGGCCAGGCCGTCGGGCTGGTCACCAGCGGAACCCGTGAGGTGCTTATCTTCGACCCGGCCAGCACCGTGGTCCTGGAGAGGGAGATGGTGGCGGTCGCGCCGGAGCAGAGCGGGAACAACATGCTGCCCGCGGGCACGGTCCTGCAGTACACGGTGTATGTCCGGGAGGGCGTGGTGAACTCGGACACCGCCATCCCGCGCTGACGGCCGGCCATCGCCTGCTGCGGCCCCCGGGGCGGCCGCAGCAGGCGGTGGCGTGGCACGGAACCTGCCGGGCGGCGCGTAGGCTCGGTAGGCGATGAACCGTCTTCGTGTGCTGGCCGCCATGTCCGGGGGAGTGGACTCGGCGGTGGCCGCCGCCCGCGCCGCCGACGCCGGTCACGACGTGACCGGCGTCCATCTCGCGCTGTCCTCCAACCCCCAGTCCTACCGCTCCGGCGCCCGGGGCTGCTGCACGGTGGAGGACGCCCGGGACGCCCGCCGGGCCGCGGACGTGATCGGCATCCCGTTCTACGTGTGGGACATGGCCGAGCGGTTCGACCGGGACGTGGTGGCGGACTTCGTGGCCGAGTACGCCGCGGGCCGCACCCCCAACCCCTGCCTGCGCTGCAACGAGAAGATCAAGTTCGCGGCGGTGCTGGACCGGGCCGTCGCGCTCGGGTTCGACGCGGTCTGCACCGGCCATCACGCCCGGATCCGCGACGGCCGCCTGGTCCGCAGCGTGGACCAGGGCAAGGACCAGTCCTACGTGCTGGCCGTGCTCAACCGCGAGCAGCTCAGCCGGGCCATGTTCCCGCTGGGCTCCTCGACCAAGGCCGAGGTGCGGGCGGAAGCGGCGGCGCGGGGGATGGCGGTGGCCACCAAGCCGGACAGCCACGACGTCTGCTTCATCCCGGACGGGGACACCCGGTCGTTCCTGGCCGGCCGGCTGGGCGACGCGCCGGGCCGGATCGTGGCCCAGGACGGGACGCCGGTCGGCACGCACGACGGCGCCTACGGCTTCACCATCGGCCAGCGCAAGGGGCTGCGGGTCGGGGTGCCGGCCGAGGACGGCCAGCCCCGCTATGTGCTGGACATCGAGCCAGTGACCCGGACCGTGACCGTCGGGCCGCGCGAGTCCCTGGACGTGCGGGAGATCCTGGCCGAGCGGCCGGTGTGGAGCGGCAGCGAGCCGCTTCGCGAGCCGCGGGAGTGCCTGGTGCAGCTGCGGGCGCACGGCGAGGTGCACCGGGCCACCGCCAGGCTGGCCGGGGACGTGCTCCGGATCACCCTGGACCAGCCGGCCCGGGGCGTGGCCAAGGGCCAGGCCGCGGTGCTGTACGACGGTGACACCGTGCTGGGCAGCGGCACCATCAGCGAGACCCGGGCCGCGGGCGCTACCGCTGCCAGGGCGGAATCCGCCCGCTGACCTCGCCCGGCGCAGGCTCTACGTCTGCTCGCCCCGCCTGCTGCGAATGCCGTCGGCGCATCACGTGAATCTTGCGTCCCAAATGTGACCCAAATGCCGCATCCCCGTCGCGATCATGGGAACTGTGTCGGAATCGTGTCAGCAGTGATCCATTGCGGCGTGGCAGGCTAGCAAAAGTTCCCAGGAAGTGCATCTCTTGTTACAGGTGGGGAAAGCCCCTAACGTTGCAGTCAACGCCAGGGGTGATAGGTGCAAAGAGGCATCGGGCCGCAGGAGGCACCATATGGTAGGTGGTAATGATCGCCAGGCCAGTCCAAGCCGGACCCCCCTGGTGCCGAAACGTGGACGCCGCGCTAGATCCCGATTCCGCGTCCTGATCGCGGCGGGCGTTGGGGCCGTCCTGGCCTCCGCGGTGCTGGCTGCCTGTGGGACAAGCAACGCCAGCACCGGGCCGGTGACGCTGCAGTTCTACAACTTCCCGGACCCGTCCGGTGCCGTCCAGTCGGCCGCGGACAACTGCAGCAAGGCCAGCCACGGGCGCTACACCATCGTCTACAACAAGCTGCAGAACGCCGCCGACCAGCAGCGGCTGCAGATGGCCCGGCGACTGGCCGCCCATGACCCCTCGATGGACATCCTCGGCCTCGACGTCACCTGGGAGCCCGAGTTCGCCACCGCCGGCTGGATCCGGCCGTGGACCGGCCAGGCCAAGGCAGCGGCCATCGCCGGCACGCTGAAGGGGCCGCTGCAGACCGCGATCTGGCGCGGGAAGCTGGTGGCGGTGCCCTACAACAGCAACACCCAGCTGCTCTGGTACCGCTCGGACCTGGTCAAGACCCCGCCCAAGACGTGGGCGCAGATGTTCGCGGACGCCCAGGCGCTGGCCAAGGCAGGGCAAGCCGCACCTGATCGAGATCCAGGGCGCCCAGTACGAGGGCGTCGTCGTCTGGTTCAACACGCTGGTGGCCAGCGCGGGCGGCAGCATCCTGAACGCGACCTCGACGAAGGCCAAGCTTGGGGCGCCCGCGGTCAAGGCGCTGTCGATCATGAAGACGCTGGCCAGCTCATCGTCGGCCGATCCGTCGCTCGGAGTGCAGATGGAGGACCAGAACCGGCTGGCCATGGAAGCCGGCACGGCGGCGTTCGAGCTGAACTACCCGTACGTCTATCCGTCGATGAAGGCCGACAACCCGAAGCTGTTCAAGGTGTTCAAGTGGGCGCCGTATCCGTCGGTGATCCCGGGCACGCGGGCCAAGGTGACGATCGGCGGTATCGACCTGGCGGTCAGCTCTTACTCACCCCATCCCGCGCTCGCGCAGCAGGCCGTGCTGTGCCTGCGCAACGCGCAGAACCAGCTGACGGCCGCGGTCGAGGGCGGGCTGCCGCCCACGCTGGCCAGCGTGTACAGCAACCCGAAGATGCAGGGCCCCTACCCGTTCCGGCAGCTGATCCTGCAGCAGGTCAACAACGGATCCGTGCGGCCCAAGACCCCGCTCTACCAGGTCGTGTCCGTCTCGATCTCGCACCTGGTGTCGCCGCCCAGCTCCATCGACCCGGTGAGCACCGAGCAGAACCTGAAGACGCAGATCAACAACGC
This sequence comes from uncultured Actinomycetes bacterium, assembly GCA_963837335.1. Classification (GTDB taxonomy): domain Bacteria; phylum Actinomycetota; class Actinomycetes; order Streptosporangiales; family Streptosporangiaceae; genus RYN-230. The sequence continues at coordinate 214,232 of CAWINS010000082.1, forward strand.
CCTGACCGGGAAAGGGGCTGACTCCGTGAGCGCGCCGCGCACGCAGAGAGAGGTGGAGACATGACCACCGTTACTCCTCCGGTTACCGCCCAGGAACCCGTCGCCCGGCGGCGCGGCCGGGCGCCCCTGTCCGAAGGCGCCCGCGCGGAACGCCGGCTGGGCTGGCTGCTGTGCGCGCCCGCGGTGATCGTGATGGTCGCGGTGACCGCGTACCCCATCGGCTACGCCATCTACATATCGCTGCAGCGGTACATCCTGTCCGCCCCGCAGCTGACCAAGTTCGTCGGGCTGAGCAACTACGGGGCCATCCTCAGCTCGCCGTTCTGGTGGCACGCGCTGCTGGTGACCATCATCATCACGGTGGTGTCGGTGGCCATCGAGTTCGTGCTCGGCATGGCACTGGCGCTGCTGATGTACCGGACGATCTGGGGGAAGGGCGGGATCCGCACCGCGATCCTGATCCCTTACGGGATCGTGACCGTGGCCGCCGCGTTCAGCTGGCTGTACGCCTGGACGCCGAGTACCGGGTACTTGTCCGCGCTGTTCGGCAACTCCGCGCCGCTGACCTCGCAGCCCAAGGCGATTGCGATCATCATCCTGGCCGAGATCTGGAAGACCACCGCGTTCATGGCGCTGCTGCTGATGGCCGGGCTGTCCCTGGTGCCCGAGGACCTGCTCAAGGCGGCCAGGGTAGACGGGGCGAGCGCCTGGCAGCGGTTCACCCGGGTCATACTGCCGCTGATGAAGCCCGCGATCCTGGTCGCGCTGCTGTTCCGGACGCTGGACGCATTCCGGATCTTCGACAACATCTTCATCCTGACCCAGGGCAACAACGGCACCGGATCGGTGTCGATCCTCAACTACGACAACCTGTTCACCGGGCTGAACTTCGGTCTCGGGTCGGCGATGTCGGTGCTGATCCTGATCTGCGTCGCGATCATCGCGGTCGCCTTCATCAAGGGCTTCGGCACGGCCGCCCCGGGAACGGACCTCCAGCGATGAGGGCGCCGACGAGAATAAGGGAGGTGCGCGGCTAGTGGTTGCCACGACACCGCAGAAGGTTGGCTGGAGTGTCGCCAACATCGTCACGATCGTGCTCGTGCTGATCCCGCTGGTGTGGATCATCTCCCTGTCGTTCAAGACGACCGCCTCGATCACCGACCCGACCTACTTCCCGGTGGACTGGACGTGGAGCAACTACTCCGGCATCCTGACCACGTCCACCTTCCTGCGCCCGCTGCTCAACTCGATCGGCATCGGGGCCATCGCCACGTTCATCGCGGTCGTGCTGGCCTCCATGGCGGCCTACGCGGTGGCCCGGCTGCGTTTCCCGGGCAAGAGCGTGCTGATCGGGGTGTCGTTGCTGATCGCGATGTTCCCCGCGATCGCGCTGGCCACCCCGCTGTTCAACATCGAGCGGCTCCTCGGCCTGTTCAACACCTGGCCCGGGCTGATCATCCCGTACGTCGCGACCGGCCTGCCGCTCGGTATCTACACGCTGTCCGCGTTCTTCCGGGAGATCCCGTGGGAGCTGGAGAAGGCGGCCAAGGTGGATGGGGCCACCCCGTTCCAGGCGTTCGTCCGGGTCATCGCGCCGCTGGCCGCCCCGGGCATGGTCACCACGGCGATCCTGGTCTTCCTGTTCTGCTGGAACGAGTTCCTGCTGGCGATCACGCTGACTGCGACGACCGCCTCCCGCACCGCACCAGCCGCGCTGTCCTTCTTCACCGGAGACTCACAGTTCGCCGTGCCGACCGGGTCAATCTCCGCGGCGGCGGTGGTCATCACCATTCCCATCATTATCTTCGTGCTGTTCTTCCAGCGCCGGATCGTCGCGGGGCTGACAGCCGGCGCGGTCAAGGGCTAGCGGAGCAAGGAGAGACCAGTGGCTGAAATCATTCTGGAGAACGTCACCAAGCGCTTCCCCGACGGAGCGCTGGCGGTGGACAAGATCAACCTGGACATCGCCGACGGCGAGTTCGTCATCCTGGTCGGCCCGTCCGGCTGCGGCAAGTCCACCACGCTCAACATGATCGCGGGCCTGGAGGACATCACCGAGGGCGAGCTGCGGATCGGCGGCAAGGTGGTCAACAACATGACCCCCAAAGACCGCGACATCGCCATGGTCTTCCAGAGCTACGCGCTGTACCCGCACATGACGGTCCGGCAGAACATGGGCTTCGCGCTCAAGCTGGCCAAGACCCCGCAGAACGTCATCGACGAGAAGGTCAACGAGGCGGCGCGGATCCTGGACCTGACCCAGCACCTGGACCGCAAGCCCGCCAACCTGTCCGGCGGCCAGCGGCAGCGGGTGGCCATGGGCCGGGCCATCGTCCGCGACCCGTCCGCGTTCCTGATGGACGAGCCGCTGTCCAACCTGGACGCGAAGCTGCGGGTGCAGACCAGGACCGAGGTCTCCAGGCTGCAGCGCAGGCTGGGAACCACCATGGTGTACGTGACCCACGACCAGACCGAGGCGATGACCCTGGGAGACCGGGTCGCGGTCATGCGCAGCGGCCTCCTTCAGCAGGTCGCCTCGCCGCAGGAACTGTACGATCGCCCCGCCAACCTGTTCGTGGCCGGCTTCATCGGCTCGCCCGCGATGAACTTCCTTGGTGGCACGCTGGAGGAGGGCAAGCTGCGCACCGGACTGGGGGACCTCCCGCTGTCTGGCCAACTGCTGGAACTGGGCAGTTCCGCCCGGGGCCGGCAGATGATCGTGGGCATCCGCCCGGAGGACTTCGAGGACGCGTCGCTGGTATCCAGCGAGACCCGGCCCAACGGCATCACCTTCCAGAGCACCATCGACGTGGTGGAGTCGCTGGGCTCGGAGAAGTACGTCTACTTCACCCAGGACCTGGGGACGGTGGACGCGGCCGAGCTCACCGAGCTGGCCCGGGACGCCGGGCGGGCGGACAGTGGCGGGACCGGGGAAACAGTGGTGGCCCGCTTCGACCCGGCCACCCGGCTCAGCGAGGGGGACCACGCCGAGATCTGGGTAGACACGCGCCGGGTGCACGTGTTCGACCCGGACACCGGGCAGAACCTCACCCTGGGTGACTCCGGCTCGCCTGTTAACCTCACCGAGCCGAGAAGCGGTGACGCCCCGGCACAGCCCGAGGCCGACGCCGCCGGGCAGGACACCGGCTCCGCGGCCGCACCGCCAGCTAGCTAGCCACTGGCGGCGCCGTCCCAGCTAGTTCGGGGCGGCGCCCCGGTGCTAGGTTCCGGCTTCGCCACTGGGCTGGTTGTCGGCTGCGTTCGGCTGCTCGGCGGCTGCGCCTGTCCTGGCTGGTCGGCGACCTCGTCGCCGGGCTGGTCAATGGGTTCGTCGGCGGCCGTCTGCTGCGCTGGCGGCGCGATGACTGAAGGCCGGATGCGCCGGTGGGAGGCCCGGAACTTTCGCTGGAGTTCCTCGATGACCTCGTCGTTCCATTCGTGGGTGCGGATCAGCCGGTAGCGCTCCCGGGCGATGGTCAGGTAGGCGTCCGCGTCGGTGCCCGAGCCGACCAGGTCAGCCGCGTGCAGGATGCGCACGACGGGGGTGAACTCCTCGGCGAACCAGCGCCGCGACACCTCGGACCGGTCGTAGAACTTGTGGTCGTGCTGCATGAGGCGGAACCCCCAGGCTTCCACGGCCTCACCGAGTTCCGCGTAGCCCCAGGGATCAGAGAACGTGATCTTGGCGTAGGCCTGGGCCGGAAGCTTGACCCGCGACCGGAACAGCCGCTCGTAGCTCTTGTAGAGCAGGTCCCCACGGCGCCGGATGCCCCGGGCCGGCACCGCGGTGAGGATCTCCGTCACGTAGGCGTCGATCGTCTTCTGCCCCATGGCCAGGGCGATCGAGACCCGGTGATGCCCGTCGACCACGAAATGCAGCTCACCGACGCGGTACACCTCGATGGGCGGGATGGACTCACCACGGCGCTGGGCCAGGGCCAGCCGCTCCCAGCGCTCCCGGACCCGGCTGGAGGTGGGCCGGAAGCGGCGGTCGAAGTCGCGGGTGGAGTCCACCGTGCCCACAATGGTGTCCAGCTTGATCACCTGCAGGCCCAGCTTCCGCTCGCCGGTCATGCCGAGCGCGGCGACGACCTCATCGAAAGGCAGGATGAGGTTGACGTCGTCGGGTTCGCGGCGCAGCCGCGCGGACAGCCGGGCCAGTACCTGGCGGCGCCGGGCACGCTGGAAGTCGTTCTCGACGTCGGCCCGGGGAAACCCGGTGTCAGCAGGCACTGTGGTGCCTCGTGACGTCGTTCACCCGGCCCGTCGCCGGGTCGAGGTCGAGCAGTTGCCACCCGGTGGCGTTGCGGACGAGTGTGCGGCCGAGCCGGTGGTCGCGGCGGCCGGCCGGATCTGGGTCCACGTGCCCGTGCAGCAGCAGGGCCGGCTGCAACCGCCCGGCGAGGACGTTGAGGGCGGGAAAACCCTGGTGCACCGGATCGGGCCCGTCACCCACGCCGCGCGGCGGGGCGTGGGTCAGCAGCACGTCCAGCCGGTGTGCTCGCGGTCGGCGCAGCCGGATCCGGGCGGCCAGCCGCCAGGCCCGCCGGGCCTGCTGCCGGTCGGTGTACTGGTTCGGGCCGGGGCGGTAGCGGCGGCAGCCGCCCAGGCCGGCGATCCGCAGGCCGGCCACGTCCACCACCCGGCCGTCCGCACTGACCGCGCCGTCGGGCCACGGCGCCCGGGTCGGCAGCCCCGCGCGCAGCGTCAGACCACCCCGGCTGACGCGATAACCGGACAGGTCGGGGTCATGGTTACCCGGCACGAACACGAGCGGCACATCGAGCGCATTCATCAGGTAGCCCAGATATTCGAACGGCAGGTCGCCGCAGCCCAGGATGAGATCGGCGCCGCGCGCCGGGCCGATGTCGGCCCACAGGCCTTCCTCGACCACGTCAGAGACGGCTAGGACGCGAACCACACAGCGATCGTACGCTGTGAACCGGACCCGCCGATGGGTCAGCGCGAGGCCGTTTCCCTGACATCGAGGCCGGCCCGGCGCAACGCCGCCTCGGCGCGGTAGATCTCGGCCTGCGGGACCTGGTCACCAGGCGGCAGCGAGGCGACGTCCAGCCGCTCGCATGCGACCCGCAGCAGGTCGAGGTATGCGCCGCGGATCGCGCGCAGCCTGACCCCCTTGCCTTGCACGTCGGTCCGGGTCTCCAGAGTCTCCAGCTCGGCGCGGAGGCGGCGCATCCGCGCGGCGAGCCGCTCGATCGGCTCGGCCATCACCGGCTCCTGCACACGGAACCGGGCCGTCTTACGCCGTTCCGCGATCCAGCGGTACAGGCGAGCGCTACCCAGCAGGGAGTAACCAACCGCCGTGGGGAGCAGGATTACCCCGATTAGCTCGATAGCCGGACTCATCTGACCAGTCTCCGCCAGTCCCGGGGGCAAGGCAAGGGCCGGGCCAGCTCGGGGCGGGTTCGGGTTACTGTGGGCCCCGACCCCAACCGCCCAGGAGAACCATGGACATGCCAGGATCCCAGCCCCGATGGTGGCACGGAGCCACCCTGTACCAGATCTACGTCCGGTCCTGGCAGGACACGAACGACGACGGCTACGGGGACCTGAACGGTGTCACCGCCCACCTGGATTACCTGTCCTGGCTCGGCGTGGACGGCATCTGGCTGTCGCCGACCATGCCGTCGCCGGACGATGACTGGGGCTACGACGTCTCGGACTACGTCGGCGTCCACCCGGAGCTCGGCACGCTGGCGGACCTGGACCGGCTGATCGCCGAGGCCGGCCAGCGGGACATGCGGGTGCTGCTCGACCTGGTCCCGAACCACACCAGCAGTGCGCATCCCTGGTTCGTGGAGGCGGTCAGCGATCCGGCGTCACCGCACCGGGAGTTCTACGTCTGGGCTGACCCGGCCCCGGACGGCGGCCCGCCGAACAACTGGCTGGCCGCGACCGGAGCGTCGGCCTGGACTCTCGACGCGAACAGCGGTCAGTACTACCTGCACAATTTCCTGCCCAGCCAGCCCGACCTGAACTGGTGGAATCCCGCCGTGCACCAGGCCTTTCAGGAGATCCTGCGGTTCTGGTTCGACCGGGGCGCGGCGGGCTTCCGGATCGACGTCGCCCAGGGGCTCTACAAGGACGCCCAGCTCCGCGACGACCCGCCCGCGCCCGAAGGGGAGGTCGTCCGCAGCCGCTTCGGCCTGGCCCAGGTGTACAGCGCGAACCGGCCGGAGTCGCACGCGGTGTTCCGGGACTGGCGGAAGATCGCCGAGAGCTACCCGGTGCCCCGGGTGCTGCTCGGCGAGACCTGGGTCGGCGACCTGGACGCGCTGGCCGCCTTCCACGGCCACGGGGATGAGCTGCAGCTCACGTTCAACTTCCCGTTCATCTTTTCCCCGTTCACCGCGGACGCCCTGGCCGCCGTGGTGGCCGAGACCCTGGCCAAGCTGCCCGCCGGGGAGTGCGCGGTCTGGACCTCGTCCAACCACGACATCAGCCGGTTCCCGACCCGCTGGTGCGGCGGGGACGAGCGCCGGGTGCGGCTGGCCCTGCTGGTGCTGTCCACCCTGCCCGGCGCCCTCGTCCTGTACTACGGCGACGAGCTGGGCATGACCGACGTGGACGTCCCCGCCGGGCTGGTCCGTGACAAGATGCGGGCCGAAGCGGGGGCCAGGGAGAGCCGGGACCGGTCCCGGACGCCCATGCGGTGGGACTCCTCACCGTCGCGGGGGTTCACCAGCGACGGGGTCCAGCCGTGGCTGCCGTACGGCCCCGCCGCCGGGGGTTCCGTTGCGGATCAGCAAGCGGATCCATCGTCCATCCTGCACCTGTGCCGCGACCTGCTGGCCCTGCGGCGGCGGGAATTCGCCGGCCAGCTGGCCAGCTTCGAGCAGCTCGCCGGGCCGGCCGGAGTGTGGGTCTACGAGACCGGAGGCCTGACCGTCGCGGCCAACTTCAGCGACGAGCCCGCCACCCTGGACGCCTCGCCCGGCGCGGTGCTGCTCGCGACCGGCGAGGGGGCGCTGGACGGGCTGGTGCTGCAGCCGTGGGCCGGGGTGATCGCCCGCTCGCTCGTCTGAGTTGATGGGCCCGGGCTGGCCGGCCTGGGCTTACGGGACGGCCGTGGGCGTCGCGCTGGCCGTGCCGCCCGGGGTGGCACCGGGTGCGCCGTTCGCCGTGACGGCGGGGGTGGGGCTGGCTGATGGCGTCGCCACCGCCGAGGAGCCCGGCAGGCGCGGCGAGTTCAGCGCCGCCTGGTCGGCGAGCGCGATGGCCAGCTGGCCCATGGCCGTGGGGTGGAACGGGGCCGGGTCGCCCAGCCCCTGCACGTACGGCTGGGTCGTGCACAGCTGGTGGCCGGTGAAGTCGGGCTTGACCGAGGTGAAGCCGAATTCGGCGGCCCCCCTGGCCAGGAGGGCATTCAGGGTGGCGAGCCGCGAGCTGAGCGTGCGCTCTTTGGCGGCGCTGAGGCCGACCTTGCTCAGGCAGGTCAGCCGCAGGTCGAACGGGTTGTAGTAGCGGTTGATGATCACCTGCGGGTGGCTGGGCAGCGCCGCGAGCTCGTCGAGCAGCTGGAGGTAGTCCTTGCTGAACGAGTGCAGCTGCTGCTGGAAGTAGGCGGTAGTGGCCCGGTCGTTGCAGGTCTTGGCCACCGCGCACAGGCGCAGCATGGCCGACCAGTCCAGGTCGTCCGCGCCCACGCTGACGATGACCGCGGACGCGTGCGTGGCCCGCTGGGCGGCGTCGAGCTGCGCGGGCACGGTCTCGCCGCCGCGCCCCTCGGTACCGAGCAGGCCCTGGCTGATCGTGGCGCTGTTGCAGGCCAGGTTCATCACCTGCCAGCCGTTGGACCGGGCCAGGTCCTCGGCGTAGGAGTCGGTGCTCCGCCCGCAGGCCTGGTCGGCGCGGGACGCGTCGCGGACCGCAGGCAGCCCGGCGCCCGCCGCGGTGGAATCGCCGATCACCACCAGCCGGACGCCGGGCGGTACCGGGACTCCTTTCTTGGCGTCGGTGACCGTGCGCTCGCTGCCGACCAATTGGCTGAGGGACCGGATCTGGCGCAGCGTCGAGGGTGCGGTGTACGCGGTGAGCATGATTGCGCCGAGGTTGATCACCTCGGTCAGCACCAGGCCGCCGGCCAGCAGTTTCAGCGTGACCTTGTGCGGCAGCCGGCGCCATCCGGCCAGCGCCCCGAGCAGGATCAGCGCGCCGACCGCGGTCAGCCCGATCTCCCAGGCGAAGTAGTCGGTCCAGCCGCTGGCCAGCCGGTCACCCAGGATCCGCTCGGCGCCGGCCGGGCCCGCGCCCTGCACGAAGTTGGTCAGCTCGCTGTTGATGGTGATCTGGGTGAGCTGGAGGCGGGGGCGGACCGGGCCGAGAAACTGCACGTGGGTGGGCAGGCTCTGGCCGAACAGGTCAATTTCGCCCGGGCCGGAGAAGCTTAGGCGTCGGCGCGGTCGTGCCGACCTTGATGACCTGCCCGGCCACGGTGACGGTTTGCAGGGGGGTGACCTTGAGGGCCACGCCGATGGAGACGGCGGCGGTGACCAGGGCCGCGGCCAGCCAGATGGCCCAGCGGGTGCGGCGCCCGGGGCGAAGGAGCCAGGTTCGCTGCTGGACGCGGGGTGCCTTCGGGGTGGTGTCCCCGGCGGCCTGCGGCTGCGCGGCAGGCTCCTGCGCTCCGGTGGCCGCTCCGGCGGCGCGCTGCCCGGGCCGCGTCATGAAGCGCTGTGACCGCGGGCCGTGTGGCTGCAGATCCAGCAGTGAACCAGCCTGCCTGCGCCCGGCCATTGAGACAGTGAGCCTGCGTCCCGGCAGGGACCCAGACCGTCGCGCACGCCACCGACCATCGCCATAACTTCAACCGAAAGTACCCGCTGCGCGCCCCTGCGACACACGGGCGGGCCGCCTCCGGAGAGTCAGGCGCCTCGGGGCTCGAGCACCCCGGAGGCACGGCCGCTCGTCTTACGGATCAAATCGGCTGGCCTAACCTCGGCCGCGCGGTCTGGCCCTCCTTATCCGGGCCAATCGACCAGTCGGAACGCCAAACTCGTGAGCCTCATACGCACAGCTAGACTGCACAGGTAAACCACGTCACGGCGTCAACACAAACCACGACACGTAACAGTGGTTGAAACGCTCCAGCAGCTCTTAGCTAACCGGCACTAGCTGACCTGGCGAAAGCCCGGGAGAGTGTCCTAGCTCACGCGTGGGTCGTAGTGCTCGTAGCGGTACTCAGCTGATGGGCGATCGTGACGCTTGGCCATTTCTTCCTCACTCTTCTGTCCCGTGAGCCGTGCGTGGGCGATCAACCAGGCTAGGTGCCAACCCCCAGTTCGTTGCCCGGCTCCGTCAGTATCGCAGAGGTATTGCCCGTCAGCTATTGGTTAGTTGGTGATCATTCCGCGCCCGACGCGGTTCATGATCACTTAATGTTCTCCAGCCACTCAGGTGGGGTCCGTCCCGGCGTATAGCCAATGAGCGGAGCGTGCAGGTCGACCAATGAGGCGGCTAGCGCCTGATAAAAACGTCTTCTGGCGCTTTCAGCTAACTGCGTTAGGCACCTGGAACCGTGCCGCGGCGGCTACGTTGATATCTGCCGTTGGCTTCTGGAACAAGGCCGCTGAGGGATAGTCCCACGGGTCGTTGAATTGCCAGGTTCGTATGTGCGTAAATCCCTGTCGCTTATAGTACGCCTGCAGCGCATCATTGGATGTCCACACATCCACCCGGATCCATTCCGCGTTCCAGCCAAGCCTTCCCTGCTGCCCGGCCCAGTTGATGAGGTCGGCGCCGATCCCGTCGCTAGCATGGCGTCGGCTGACTATGAGCCGGGATACGTAGACCGCAGGTTGATTACGCTCTCGCAGCGTCCAGAGCTTCTTGTTGCCCCCTCGCCCGAACGAGACCGTCCCGACCAGTCCGCCATCGTTCTCCACCATCCAGGTGCGCGCGACCTTGATCCCCCGACGTATCCGCTGGTCACGGGCTGGCTCATCGGGCCAGGGCCGCTGCCACTGATCCGAATTCTTCTCGGTCTGCAGCCACTGTGCTGCGTCATCGATGAGACCGATGATCGACGACATGTCGTCCATCTCCGCCGGACGGATGTGGAGAGCCTGACCCGTAAGCTGAGCGTCAGATTCCCGCCTGCTGAGGAGGCGGGGCATCGTCCTGCGTGTGACTCCGCGCACGTTGATGACCATAGTAGTTGATTATTCCTATTGAGTCAGTGCCTGTCGGCATCAGAAGACGTGCCCTACGCACGCGTGCCTGAGGCGGGCGGTTCCATTACATCTGCTGGCACCTGCCCGACTATGACGGCGAACTGGTTCCGGTCGGCTGGGTACACGCTGACGGTGAGCCTGATCGGTGTGCCCTTCTCGCTGAACGCCGTCCGGCGGGTTTCAATCACGGAGACGCGACCGTCATCGGGGAGCTTGAAGAAGGTGACCTCGATTTCGTCTGGGGGCCGTACCGTGATCGTGTCACGCCAGCCAACTTGCTTTATGTCCAGTGCGTTATCGAGGTATTCGACGGTCCCCTGCTCGATGTTGGAAGCCTGGAGGAGTCGGACGGCACCCTGTTCGACGAAGCTCATCGGGTAGAACGAGGTCTGAAGAGACCACGGAGTGTCATCGATATATCGCTGTTGATGACGGCTGATGACTGACGTGCCGGCGGGCAACTTCAGTTCCGGCGCGAACTCAGCCGTCTGGATCTCCACCCGGGGCAGGGTGTCCTTCGGCCTCCGGAACTGGGCGGTTACTTCGCTCAGGTAGGTGTTGCCTTCGCCACCGGATGCCGTCCTCGGCTCACCAGTCAGCGTCGTGATGAACGGGATCATCTCGTCGACCACGAAGGTGCCCTGGCCGGGCCTGGTCTCCACCAGGCTGCGGGTGATGAGCCACTTGATCGCGTCCCGGATGGTATTGCGCGAGGCGTTGTACTTCTCCCGCAATTCGATCTCAGTGGGTAGCTGACTGCCCGGTGGTATTCCGCCCGACTCGATCTTGCCCCGAAGATCTTCGGCGATCTGCCGGTACATCGGCTCAGCCACGGCACCTCCCAGAGATACCAACCACCCCTACGGTAGGGCTAGCTGGGCTGAAAAGGATCATACTCCTCGTCCAAGTCTTTGGAATCTTTGGGATGTCTAGGTTTAGACCCCCGATGGGGGGTTATAGCTCCAGTAGTACCAAAGGTTGGGATGACTAGGATGGCTAGATCAATTGGGCTGAGTCTAGCAGTACTACTGCTTGGGCGCACATGGATCAACCCACTAGTTCCCAACGCCCGCCTCACCCGGCCACCTGAACCGGAGATGAGGTACGAGCAGGACGGCGTCACCAGCGCCGGAGGCCAGAAGTAAGGGGAACTGTCATGGCCACCACCCTCCTCCTCATCGGAATCGTGATCTTCGTAGCAGGCGCCGCAGTCGGCGGCATCCTCCTGGTCAGCTGGGGAATCCGCCGGGAGGAGCGGAATTTTTCGCTGACCCGCCAGGCTCCGAGCCTGGCCAGCCAGGGCGCCCGCCAGGTGACCGGCCTCTGGGTCCGCCGGCGGACTGACATCGACCCCGCCCTCGAACGACGGCCGGACATGCTCGTCTAGCCGGCCACGAGCCAGGCCGGCCGGGCCCGCGGGGGACCCGGCCGGCCTGCCACCGGGGGCGACCGCGCCACACCATCGCCGGGGGCATGGTGTGGCGCGGATCGCTGTCCGGACGCCGGGCCGCCCGCTCTCACCTTCGCTCGCACGGGGCATCCGCGCCGCGCCATCGTTAGGGAAAGGCATGACGCGGAGCCCTGTCGGCGCAGCTCAGCCGGAGCCCGTGGTCCCGAACACTAAGCTCGGCAGCGTGCAAGATTCCGCGACTCCCGCTCCTTATCCCTGGCCGCCGCAATCCGCCACCGGCGTGGGCTCGATGCCCGGCACCGACCCGCTGGAGGCCATCCGGTTCATCTTCGATGAGCTTCCGGATCTGCCTCACCTGGCCGAATTGCCGGACCGCGGCGTGGGCGCGGACATGATCGGCCGGACCGCGGGGCTGCTGATCGACCTGTCCGTGGACGCGACCACCCGGGGCTGGCGCCTCGCCGACCGGCCCGGGCGCGACGTCCGCCGCGCGCAGTCCCTGCTCTCCCGCGACCTGGACGCGCTGGAACAGGTGGCCGACGGCTACCAGGGCCCGCTGAAGCTGCAGGTCTGCGGGCCGTGGACGATGGCGGCCAGCCTGGAGCTGGCCCGCAGCCAGGAGCCCGTGCTGGCCGACCCGGGCGCGGTCCGGGACCTGACCGCCTCGCTGGCCGAGGGAGTGGCCGCGCATGTGGCCGGGGTGCGGGCCCGGGTGCCGGGCGCCCGGCTGCTGCTCCAGCTGGACGAGCCGTCGCTGCCCACCGCGCTGGGCGGCGGGGTGCCGAGCGCGAGCGGGCTGAACCGGGTCCGGCCGGTCGAGGAGGTGGACGCCGAATCGGGCCTGCGGTCGGTGCTGTCCGCCGCGCGGGTCGCCACCGTGGTGCACTGCTGCGGAATGTCGGCGCCCCTTGGCATCATCAGGAGCGCAGGCGCGGACGGGGCGGGGATCGACCTCGGCGTGCTCCGCCGGGGGGAGGAAGAGGTGCTGGCCGAGGCGGTCGAGGCTGGTCTCGGGATCTTCGTGGGCGCGGTACCGGCCACGCCGGCGCCGGCCGCCCTCGCGGCAGCACCGGCCGGCCGGCCGCGGGCCAGCGGTCCCGCTCCCGCCGCTAATTCTCCGCAACGAAACGCGGTCGGCGCCCAGCCCACGGCCCAGCGGATCGTGGAGCTGTGGCGGCAGATGGGGTGGCCGGCCGCCCGCCAGCCCGGTGCTTCAAAGATCAGCGCGGCGGGTATCACGGCCCAGGTCGTGATCACCCCGGCCTGCGGACTGGCCGGGGCCCCGCCGGACTACGCCCGGGACGCGCTGGCCGCCTGCCGGGAGGCGGCCCGGATGCTCCCCGAGCTGATTGAGGAGGAAGCGCCGTGACCGAGCCCGCTGCCGCAGATGGCCTTCCCGCCAGCCAGGCGCAGGAGTCGGGCGGGATTCCCGGGTCCGCCGTGGACGCGGCCGCCCGGCACCGGCACGCCGAGCTGAGCGCGGAGATCACCGAGGCCAACCACCGCTACCACGTGCTGGACTCGCCGACGATCTCGGACGCGGAGTACGACGCGTTCATGCGTGAACTCCGCGCGCTGGAGGAGCAGTTTCCCGGAGCTGCGCACCCCGGATTCGCCCACCCAGCGGGTGGGCGGGGCCATCTCCACCGAGTTCACCCCGGTGGAGCACCTGGAGCGGCTGCTCAGCCTGGACAACGCGTTCTCCGCCGAGGAATTCGACGCCTGGGCCGCCCGCGCCGAGCGGCTCGGCGGGACCGGCCCCTACCTGTGCGAGCTGAAGATCGACGGGCTGGCCGTGGACCTGGTGTACCGGAACGGCGCGCTGGTCCGCGCGGCCACCCGCGGGGACGGGACGACCGGGGAGGACGTCACCCCGAACATCCGCACGATCGACTCGGTCCCGCTCCGGCTCACCGGCCCTGGGGTGCCGGAGACGCTGGAGGTCCGGGGTGAGGTGTTCTTGCCGGTGGCGGCCTTCCACGAGCTGAACGAGCGGCTGACCGCGATGGGCCGGCCGCCGTTCGCCAACCCCCGCAACTCGGCCGCGGGCTCGCTGCGCCAGAAAGACCCGCGGGTCACCGCGACCCGGGCCCTGCAGCTGATCGTGCACGGCGTGGGGCTCGCCACCGGTGACGCCCCGGAAACCCACTCCGGCTGGTACGAGCGGCTGCGCGGGTGGGGACTGCCGGTCAGCGAGCTGTTCGCGGTGATGCCGGAGCTGGACGGGGTGCGGGACTACATCGCGCGTTACGGCGAGCACCGGCACGACACGCCGTATGAGATCGACGGGGTCGTGGTCAAGATCGACCGGCTCGACCTGCAGCGCCAGCTGGGCCACACCAGCCGCGCGCCGCGCTGGGCCATCGCCTACAAGTACCCGCCCGAGGAAGTCAACACCCGGCTGCTGGACATCCAGGTCAACGTGGGCCGGACCGGCCGGGTCACCCCGTTCGCGGTCATGGAGCCGATAGTGGTCAGCCAGTCCACGGTCAACCGGGCCACGCTGCACAACGCCGACGAGGTGGCGCGCAAGGGCGTGCTGATCGGGGACATGGTCGTGCTGCGCAAGGCCGGCGACGTGATCCCCGAAGTGGTCGGGCCGGTGGTGGACGTGCGCACCGGGGATGAGCGGGCCTTCGAGTTCCCGACCGTGTGCCCGGCCTGCGGCACCCCGCTGGTCCGGGAGGACGGCGGGGTGGACTGGCGCTGCCCGAACACCCGGGCCTGCCCGGCCCAGCTGCGGGAGCGGCTCTTCCACCTGGCCGGCCGGGGCGCCCTGGATATCGAGGTGCTCGGGTACGAGGCGGTGACCGCGCTGCTCGACTCGGGGCTGGTCACCGACGAGGGCGACCTGTTCTCGGTGACCGACGAGGACCTGGCCACCTGCTCGTTCTTCGTGAACAAGCAGGGCACCCTGACCGTGAACGCGGGCAAGCTGATCGGCAATCTGGAGGACGCCCGGCGCCGGCCACTCTGGCGGATCCTGGTCGCCCTGTCCATCCGGCACGTGGGCCCCACCGCGGCCCGCGCCCTCGCGGCCCAGTTCGGCTCGCTCGACGCGATCACGGCCGCCTCGGCGGAGGCGCTGGCCGCGGTGGACGGGGTCGGCCCGACGATCGCGGCCTCGGTGATCGAGTGGTTCGGGGTGGACTGGCACCAGGAGATCGTGCGGAAGTGGCGGGAGAACGGGGTCCAGCTGGCCACGCCCGGCTGGACGCCGCCTCCTGCTCCCGAAGACCCGGCCGCTGGCCTGCCCCTGTCGGGGGTGGCCGTGGTCATCACGGGCAGCCTGGACGCCTTCAGCCGGGACGAGGCCGCCGAGGCGGTGCAGGCCCTGGGCGGGAAGGTCACCTCGTCGGTATCCAAGAAGACGTCGTTCCTGGTGGCCGGCGATAAGCCGGGCAGCAAGCACGACAAGGCGCTCACCCTGGGCGTGCCCGTGCTCGACGAGGCGGCCTTCCGGATATTGCTGGACAATGGCCCGGCCGCCGCCGAGGCCGCGGCGGCCCAGGACACGATCCCTGATGCAGCCGGGGCTCCTGCGTCCCCAGACGACCAGTGATAAATGACATGTCGATCTGCCCGGCAAATTGATTCAGTGGTGCACAACGCCCTGACCTGCGAAATCGTTCGTGTCCGGCAATGGATCGTAACGGATAGTGTGCGATTGGCTTCGCGAAGTACGGTTTTCGCCGTACCCTGCTGAAAGGGCTACGCGTATCCCGGGCTGGCTGGGCACGAGGACACCATGAGGGATCCGAACGACACCAGGGACATCGGTCCGCGGATCGGTTCCCCGCTCTGGAACTACATCACCGCCGTCACGGTGGCGGGTCTGGGCGCCTTCGGTGTCGCCGTGCACGGCCTGGCTGACCCGGGGATCCCCGGGCTGCTGGAACAGCCGCTGCTGTGGGTCGTCGCCGCCCTGGCCCTGCTCGGCGAGTTCAAGCGGATCGTGACGCCGGGCAAGTCCGGGCCCGACGCCGGGGCCGTCTCGGTGACCTTCTGCTTCGCCGCCCTGCTCTACTGGGGCTTCCCGGTGGCCGCGGTGCTCCGGGTGATCACCACGCTGGTCGTCGCATTCTCCGCGCGCCGGGCGCCCTTCCGGGCGTTCTTCAACGTCGCCCAGCTCACCCTCAGCCTGGCCGCCGCGGCGGCGGTCCTCGCGTTCGCCCACGTCCACCCGGCGCCGGCCCGCCCCTGGGTTCCGGCCGGGACCCAGCTGGGCGCCGTCGGACTGGCCGCAGCCGCCTATTTCACCTGCAACTTCGTCCTGGTCGGCGTGGCCGCGGCCCTGCATGCGCGGGCGTCCCTCCTGGCCACCTTGCGCCGGGCGCTGCCTTACCAGTCGTTCGTCACCCTGGCCCTGCTGTCCGCGGCGCCGCTGGTGGTGGTGGCGATGAACCGCTCGGTGCTGCTGCTCCTGCTGTTCCTGCTGCCGCTCAGCGCGATCTACGCCAACGCGGCCATGTCGCTGAACCGGGAGTACCAGGCGCTGCACGACCAGCTGACCGGGCTGCCCAACCGCACCCTGCTGCTGCGCCGGACGGCCGACGCCCTGACCCAGGCCGGGCGCACCGGCGCCAAGTGCGGCTTCCTGCTCCTGGATCTGGACCGGTTCAAGGAGGTCAACGACACCCTCGGGCATCCGCTGGGCGACAGGCTGCTGCAGGTGATCGCCCACCGGCTGGCCCGCAGTGTCCGGCCGGGTGACGTGGTCGCCCGGCTCGGCGGCGACGAGTTCGCGGTGCTGCTGCCCGCGGTGCGGACCATCACGGTGGCCGCCGAGGTGGCCGCCCGGCTGCGGGCCGCCCTGGCCGAGACGGTGCGGCTGGAGGACATGACGTTCGAGATCGAGGCCAGCGTGGGCATCGCGATGTACCCGGACGACGCCGCGACGGTGGAAGTGCTCCTGCAGCGCGCGGACGTGGCCATGTATCTGGCCAAGGGGCGGCGGACCGGGGTGGAGACCTACGTGGCCCGGGCGGACCACTACTCCCCGGCGCGGCTGTCTCTCCTCGGCGACCTGCGGCGCGGCATCGACCGGGGCGAGTTCGAGCTGCACTACCAGCCCAAGGTGTTCCTGGCCACCGGCCAGGCCGCCGGGATGGAGGCCCTGCTGCGCTGGCAGCACCCGGATCGGGGGCTGCTCGGCCCGGCCGAGTTCATCCCGCTGGCTGAGCAGTCGTTCCTGATGCGCGAGCTCACCGTGCACGTGGTCCAGCTCGCGCTCCGCCAGGCGTCGGCCTGGCGGCGCAGCGGGCTGAAGGTCCAGCTGTCGGTGAACGTCTCCCGCCGCGACCTGCTCGGCGCCGGCCTGGCCGCCACGATCGAGCGTGAGCTCGCCGGGCATGGCCTGCCCCCGGGCGTGCTGCTGCTCGAGATCAGTGAGCGGGCGCTGAACCGTGAGGCCGCCGACATCGCGGCCGGCCTGAACGCGCTGCGGGCCCTCGGCATCGAGCTCAGCGTGGACGACTTCATGACCGGGTACTGCTCGGTCGGCCGGCTGAAGGAGATGTCGGTCGGCGAGGTGAAGATCGATCCGTCCTTCGTCGCCGCCGTGGCCAGCAGCCCGGACACCGAGCTGATCGTGCGCTCCGCGGTGCATCTGCTGCGCGGGCTGGGCATCCGTTCGGTGGCGGAGGGGGTCGAGTCGCCGCAGGTCGCAGCCAGCCTGCGGGCGATGGGCTGCGACGTGGCCCAGGGCTGGCAGTTCGGCCGCCCGCTCAACGCGGCCGCCGCCGCTGCCTGGCTGGCTGGCCGGCATCCCGCGCCGGTTCCGGCGCCGGGGGCGTCCCGGCCCGTTCCGGGACCGGCGGCTCCCGGACCGGTTCCGGCTCCGGGGGTTCCCGGGCCGGTTCCTGAGCCGGGGGCTCGCGGGCCGGTTCCGGCGGCCGCCACCAGGCCGGCTCCGGTCACGATGCCGGCCCCTGACCCGCGGGCCGGCGGCCTGCCACCCACGGCGGCGGCCCCGGTGCCCGAGGGTGACTGCCTGGACGCCGCGGCCCGGCCATAATGCCGTCAGCCTGCTCCGGCCCCGGGCCTAGGATGGCTCCATGCCCATTGACCGTGCCGAAGTGGCGCACCTGGCCCGGCTGTCGAGACTGGCCCTGACCGACGGGGAACTCGATCACTTCGCCGTCCAGCTCGACCAGATCATCGCGGCCGTCGCGCGGGTCCAGGAAGTCGCCGCCGAGGGCATCCCGCCGACCACGCACGCGGTCCCGGTGACCAACGTGTTCCGTGACGACGTGGTCGTCCCGCCGCTCGGCGCGGACCGGGTGCTGGACCAGGCACCGGCCATGGAGCACCAGCGGTTCCGCGTCCCGCGGATCCTGTCGGAGGATTGATCGTGGACGACGAGACCAGGCCAGGCGAAGCCATGCCCGCCCCGGACCGCGCCGCCGGGCTGACCCGGATGACGGCGGCGGAGCTCGCCGCCGCGATCGCGGGCGGCCAGGTATCCGCGCTGGAAGTGACCGAGGCTCACCTGGGCCGCATCGACGCGGTCGACGAGCAGCTCCATGTCTTCCTGCATGTCGCGGCGGAGAGCGCCCGGGCCGCGGCCCGCGCGGTGGATGAGCGCCGCGCGGCGGGGGAAGTGCTCGGGCCGCTGGCCGGCGTGCCGCTGGCCCTCAAGGACGTCTTCACGACCAGGGACATGCCGACCACCGCCGGCTCCCGCATCCTCGGCAGCTGGCAGCCGCCGTACGACGCGACCGTGACCCGCCGGCTCCGCGAGGCTGGCGTGGTAGTGCTGGGTAAGTCGAACCTGGACGAGTTCGCGATGGGCTCGTCCACCGAGAACTCGGCGTTCGGGCCCTCCCGCAACCCGTGGGACCTGGCCCGGGTGCCCGGAGGGTCGTCGGGCGGCTCGGCCGCGGCGGTCGCGGGCTTCGAGGCCCCGCTCGGCATCGGCACCGACACCGGCGGGTCCATCCGGCAGCCCGCCGCGGTGTGCGGGATCGTCGGGGTCAAGCCGACCTACGGCGGGTCGTCCCGGTACGGGCTGATCGCCTTCGCCTCGTCGCTGGACACCCCCGGGCCGCTGGCCCGGACCGTGCTGGATGCGGCCCTGCTGCACGAGGCGATCTCCGGCCACGACCCGTGCGACTCCACGTCGGTGGACGCGCCGGTCCCGCCGGTGGTGGCCGCCGCCCGGCAGGCCGACGTGAGCGGCCTGCGCATCGGGGTGGTGCCGGAGCTGAGCGGTGAGGGCTACCAGCCGGGGGTGCTGGCCCGGTTCAGCGAGGCCGTCGAGCTCCTGGAGTCCCTGGGCGCCAAGATCGTCGAGGTGTCCTGCCCGCACTTCACTTACGCGCTGCCGGCCTACTACCTGATCGCGCCCAGCGAGGCCTCCTCCAACCTGGCCCGGTTCGACGGCATGCGCTACGGGCTGCGGGTCGGCGACGACGGCACCCGCGACGCCGAGGAAGTCATGTCGCTCACCCGCGCCGCGGGATTCGGGCCCGAGGTGAAGCGCCGCATCATGCTGGGCACCTACGCGCTGTCCAGCGGCTACTACGACGCCTACTACGGCAAGGCCCAGCAGGTGCGGACCCTCATCACCCGGGACTTCGAGGCCGCGTTCGAGCAGGTCGACGTGCTGATCTCGCCGACCACGCCGACCACCGCCTTCCCCATCGGCGAGCGGGCCGATGACCCCATGGCCATGTACCTCGCCGACCTGTGCACGATCCCGTCGAACCTGGCCGGCAACGCGGCCTTGTCGGTGCCGTGCGGGCTCGCGCCCGAGGATGGCCTGCCGGTCGGGCTGCAGATCATGGCGCCGGTGCTGGCCGACGACCGGGTGTACCGGGTGGCCGCGGCGGTGGAGGCCGCGCTCACCCAGCGCCGGGGCGGCCCGCTGCTGGACGCGATCCGCGGGCCGGCCGGGCTGCCCGCCCCCCGTGCCTCGGGAAACAATGCGCCGGGAAACAGTGCTTCGGGAAACGGTGCCTCGGGAAACAGTGCGCCGGGAAACGGGGCCGCTGAGAGCCGAGGGGGCAGCGCATGAGCGACCAGCCGACCATGGACCTGGTTTCCTACGACGACGCGGTGGCCCGGTACGACCCGGTGATCGGCCTGGAGACGCACGTCGAGCTGGGCACCGAGACCAAGATGTTCTGCGGTACCCCGGCCCGGTTCGGTGGCGAGCCCAACTCGCTGGTCTGCCCGGTCTGCCTGGGCCTGCCCGGCTCGCTCCCGGTGACCAACCGGATGGCCATCGAGTACGCGATGAAGATCGGGCTGGCGCTGAACTGCACCATCGCCGAGCAGGCCAGGTTCGCGCGGAAGAACTACTTCTACCCGGACATGCCGAAGGACTACCAGATCTCGCAGTACGACGAGCCGCTGTGCATCGACGGGTGGCTGGACATCGTCGTGGCTGACCCGGACTCCGGCGAGCAGCGGCCGGTCCGCGTCGAGATCGAGCGGGTGCACCTGGAGGAGGACACCGGCAAGTCGTCGCACGTCGGCTCCACCGGGCGGATCCACGGCGCGGACTACTCGCTCGTGGACTACAACCGGGCCGGGATCCCGCTGGTGGAGATCGTGACCAAGCCGGTGGCCGGCACCGGGGCGCTCGCGCCCGAGGTGGCCCGGACCTACGTCACGGAACTGCGGGACCTGCTGCGCGCACTCGGCGTGTCCGATGTCCGGATGGAAGAGGGTTCGCTGCGCTGCGACGTGAACACGTCGCTGACCCCGGCGGGGTCACCTGAATGGGGCACCCGCACCGAGACCAAGAACGTGAACTCGCTGCGCTCGGTGGAACGCGCGGTCCGGTCGGAGATCCAGCGGCAGGCCGCGGTGCTGGACGCCGGCGGCCGGGTGGTGCAGGAGACCCGGCACTTCAACGAGGAGACCGGGACCACCTCGCCGGGCCGGAGCAAGGAAGAGGCGCAGGACTACCGCTACTTCCCCGAGCCTGACCTGGTTCCGGTCGCACCGTCCCGGGACTGGGTGGAGAGCGTCCGGGCCCAGCTGCCCGAGCTGCCCGCGGCCCGGCGGGCCCGGCTGCAGCGTGAGTGGGGCCTGTCGGAGCTGGACATGGCGGCGCTGCGCAACGCGGGCGCGCTGGACCTGGTGGCCGAGACGGTCGCGGCGGGAGCCACGCCGGCCGACGCCCGCAAGTGGTGGCTCAGTGAGCTGCTGCGCACGGCGAACAAGTCCGGCACGGAACTCGGCGACCTGCCGATCACGCCTGCCGATGTGGCCCGGGTGAGTCAGCTGGTGGACTCGGGCGCGGTCAACGACCGGCTGGCCCGGCAGGTCATCGAGGGCGTGCTGGCCGGCGAGGGAACGCCGGATGAGGTGGTCAAGGGCCGGGGCCTCGCCGTGGTCAGCGACGACGCGGCCCTGTCCGCCGCGGTCGAGGAGGCCATCGCCGCGAACCCGGACGTCGCCGACAAGATCCGGGGCGGCAAGGTCGCCGCGGCCAGCGCCCTGATCGGCGCGGTGATGAAAGCCACCCGGGGCCAGGCCGACGCCAGCCGGGTCCGGGAACTCATCCTCGACCGCCTCGGCTGAGCAGCGTCCATGCTGAGCAGCGTCGAGGCTGACCTGGCCATGCGGACCTGGCCATGCTGAGCTGCCCATGCTGATCTGGGTGCCGACGGCCGAGGTAGCCGCGGGGCTGGACGGGCTGCCCGGCGCCGACGTCGAGGTGGTCGCGCCCGACGGCGCGCCGCTGCCGCCCAGCGCGGACCAGGTCGTGTTCTACGTGCCGCCGTTTTTCCCCCGCCCCCCGGGGATCGCGGCGATGCGGGAGATGCCGCGGCTCGCGGTGGTGCAGACGCTGACCGCCGGGGTGGACCGGCTGCTGGCCGGCCTGCCCTCCGGGGTCACCCTGTGCAACGCGCGCGGCGTGCACGACGCGAGCACGGCGGAATGGGTGGTCGCCGCGATGCTCGCCGCGCTCCGCGAGTTCCCGCTGTTCGCCCGGGAGCAGGCCGCCGGGCGGTGGAACTATCACTTCACTGACTGCCTCGCGGGCAAGACCGTGCTCATCGTCGGGTACGGGTCGATCGGTGCGGCGGTGGAGCGGCGGCTGGCCGGCTTCGAGGTGCAGATGGTCCGGGTGGCCCGCACCGGCCGCCCGGGCGTGGCCACCGTGAGCGACCTGCCCGGGCTGCTGCCCGGGGCGGATGTGGTGGTGCTGCTGGCCCCGGTGACGCCCGAGACCATTGGCCTGGCCGACGCGGCGTTCCTGGCCCGGATGAAAGACGGCGCGCTGCTGGTCAACGCGGCCCGGGGTTCGCTGCTGCGGACCGACGCGCTGGTCGCGGAGTTGCGGCAGGGCCGGCTGCGGGCCGCGCTCGACGTGACCGACCCGGAGCCGCTCCCGGCCGGTCATCCGCTCTGGACGATGCCCGGCGTGTTCATCACCCCGCACGAGGCGGCGTCCACCCCCATCTCGACCGCCCGGATGATTAGCTACGTCCGCGACCAGGCCGGGAGATTTCTCAATGGCGCGCCGTTGCTGAATATCATCTCCGGCAGTTATTAAGAATAGTGCCAGGTTACGGAAAGGTTTCCGGCAATTACCCCAGGTCAATGCGATATGTCCAGGTTACGGACTGCCGCGCTGCGGGAGATGTCTCCCGCTGGACGCACTTCCTCAATCGAAGTGTGACCTAAGGGGCCTAAAGTGAGAAGCATCGTTCACTGGCGATGACCGCGACCAGCCCGCTGGCGGGTCCCGCAGCACACCGTGCGGGCGCCCTGCCTGTCCCCGTGACCGTGAGTCTCAGTTCGGTTGCGAAGGAATTGTCAGCCTGGGCCCACAAGGCGCCGCTGGCCACCTGGGCCGGTGCGTAACCAGCGGACCACACGCAGCGGAAGGAGACTCGGTGCACCCGCAAGCATCGGGTGACCCGCGATGAGCCTGGCCGCACAGGCGGCAACCACGGTAGTAGCCCTGATCGCTGCCGTGACCGCAGTCAGCCTGTGGCGCGGTGCCAACCGGCACACAGGCTCTGTCCGGCGTGCGTACCGGTGGTTCGCGCTGACCGCGCTGCTCTGGGGGGCCGGGGCGATCGGCCAGCAGGTGCTGGCCAGTGCCTCGGCCGGAGCCACGTTCCCGTTCACCGGCGCCGACCTGCCCGGGCTCCTGGCGCTGCCCGCCCTGGTGACCGGGCTGGTCAGCCTCGGATCCCGGCGCGAGGCCGCGCGTCATCCGCTGGCCCAGCCGCACCGGGCCCGGATCGGTACCGCGGTGGCGCGCTGCGCGGACGGGTACGTCGTGGCCTCCGCCCTGTTCGTCATCGGCTGGATCACCGTGCTCAGCGCCAGCTACGTGCACTCGGGCGACGATCCGGGCACGTTCGCCGCCGAGCTGGTCCATCCCCTCGCTGACCTGCTCGTACTCGGCGCGGTGCTGCCTCTCGCGATGGCGGCCGGGCGCCGCGGCGTAGCTCCCGTCCTGGCCCTG
Source organism: uncultured Actinomycetes bacterium (assembly GCA_963837335.1). Taxonomy (GTDB): domain Bacteria; phylum Actinomycetota; class Actinomycetes; order Streptosporangiales; family Streptosporangiaceae; genus RYN-230. Next base: position 237,273 of record CAWINS010000082.1, read on the forward strand.
CTGGCGGTGACCGCGAGCGACACGCTCGCGGTCGGGGCGAAGATCAGCAACGGGCATCCCGGCGCGGCCTCCCAGTTGCTGCTGATCGCGGGGTTCCTGGTCCTGGGCTGCGCGCCCTGGATGGGCGGCTCGTGGCGCGCGGGCCCGGGGGATGCGGGCCAGTTCACCCGGGCCGGGGCGCACGCGGTGACCGCGCTCGCCGGGGTCACCGCGGCGGCGGCCGCGCTGGTGCTGATCGGCTGGGTGCTGGCCGGCAGCCCGGCGCCCGAGCCGGTTCTCGCCCTGGTCACCGGGACGGCGCTGCTCGCGCTGACCGCGCGGATCCTGATCCTCGTGCACCGGGACAGCATCCGGTCCAGGCTCTGGCATGAGTCGGGCCATCAGTTCCGTGAGCTGGCCGACCGGATCAGCGACGTCGTGCTGGTCTGTGACTACGCCGGCGCGATCAGCTACGCGAGCCCGGCGGTCCGCGACTACGGCTATACCCCGGCCGGCCTGGAAGGCCAGGTGCTGACCGACCTGGTGCACCCGGAAGACCGGCTGGGCGGGCTGCGTGCGGTCCGCGAGGCCGCGTCGGTGGCTGGCGCTGCGATGAGTGATGGACCGGGCGAGCAGGTCCGCTACTCCTGCCGGGTCCGGGCGGCCGACGGGACCTGGCGGTACGTGGAGGCGACCATCTCGCGGCACCGCAGCCAGGGCGCCCCCGACCGGCTGCTGGTCACGTCGCGGGACGTCAGCGACCAGGTGGCGCTGCGCCGCCAGATCGCGCACCTGACTTATCACGACGGGCTGACCGGGCTGCCCAACCGCGCCTACCTGGAAGAGCGGGCGCGCGAGGTACTCAGCCTGGAGCGGCTGGGCCCGGGCGCAGCCGGGGTCATCCTGGTCGACCTGGACGCGTTCACCAGCGTGAACGACGCCGCCGGTCCCAGCGCGGGAGATCTGGTCCTGGCCCAGGTGGGCCGGCGGCTGCGGGCCGTGGTGCCGCCGCGCGGCACGGTGGCCCGCTGGGGCGGCGACGTGTTCGCGGTCCTGATCTCCGAAGCGGCCTCGGCCGGGGAGATCATCGAGCTGGCCCAGCGCATCCTGGCCAGCGTGGCCGCCGAACCCTTCCGCGCCGCCGACCGCAGCGTGGACCTGTCCGCCAGCGTGGGAGTCGCACTCGCGGACGGCAGCCCGGCCGGGTACGTCTGGCGCAACGCCGACGCCGCGGTGTCCCGGGCCAAGGAGTCCGGCGGCGGGCGGCTGGAAGTCTTCCCGGCCGTGCCGCACCCGGACGCCCGGCGGCACCTGAGCCTCGCGGCGCAGCTGGGCCGGGCTCTCGGCCCGGGCCACTCCGGGGAAGACGTGCCCGCTGAAGACTTGCCCGGTGAAGACGTGCCCGGGGAAGACCAGTCCGGGGAGGACCAGGCGGGCGGAATCCAGCTGGCGCTCGACTACCGGCCCATCGCCGACCTGGCCAGCTCCGCCATCATCGGCGCCGAGGCGGTGCCCCGCTGGCGCGGGGAGGGGGGCGACGTGCCGCGCCAGGAGTTCCTGGCCGCGGCCGAGACCGCCCGGGTGACCAGTGAGCTGAATGACTGGATGCTGCGTGAGTGCTGCTCCCAGGTCGCCGACTGGCGGCGGGACGGCTGGGAGGCCAGCCTGTGGCTGCGCGGCCCGGGCCTGCAGATGATGGCCGCGTTCGGAGCATCGGTGCTGGAGGCGCTGGCCGACAGCGGGCTCGACCCGGCCGCCCTCATCCTGGAGGTCGCTCCCGAGGTGCTGGGCGAGGACGGTGACGTCGTCCTGCGCGGCCTGGGTGAGCTGCGCGAACAGGGCGTCCGGCTGGCGGTGGACGTCTCTGCGGCGGGGTACGGGTCGCTGGCCCGGCTCAGCCACCATCTGGTCGACCTGGTCAGGATCGGCCCGGACCTGGTGGCCGGGCTGGGCGTCGATGCGGCGGCCGAGACTCTGGTCAGGGCGCTGATCCGGATCGGCCAGGACCTGGGCATCCCGGTGGTGGCGGACGGGATCGAGCGGGCCGGGCAGCGGGACCTGCTGGCGTCCATGGGCTGCGTCCTCGGGATGGGCATGTTCGTTGCCGGGCCCGTGCCGCCCGCCGGCATCCAGGGTGTGTCCGCCGATCACGGGCCGGCCAGTGAGCACGGCCTGGCGGGTGAGCGCGGGCCGGGCCGCGGGGAACTGCCGTTCGGCGACGTCATCTCGCCGGCTTCTCATCTCGCTAGCTGAGACGAATGCGTGGTCAAGTTGACGGCAGCCCGGGATAGGGCCAGAGTGATACCCGTGTCCGGTAATCCCGTGCTCGTACTTGACAGGCGCGCAAGCAGCTGACTTAGTCCAGCTACCTGCGCGCTACCCTCGTCCGCCCGAAGGCGCCGAGGGTTTTTTGTTGCCCACCAGCTACCCACCGCAGACGAGGAAAGCTTGCGATGACCGACCAGACGACCGCGGCCCCTGCGGGCCCCGGACTGGCAGGCACGGCGCGGAAGGGCCCCAGCCCTACGCCGCGCGACCTAGCTGCACGAGCCGCGTCACGCGATGCGGCGGAATCCCACCCCGGCCCAGCCGGTTCCGGCCCGGCCCAGCAGGGCGCCCCCGCGCCCGCCGAACGGCCACGCTCCGACCCGGGCCCGCGTCATGACGCGGGCCACCGTGACGCGGCACCGCGCAGCGAGCCCGCTGCCGCGTCCGGTACCCGCATGACGGGCGCCTCGGCCCTGGTCAGGGCGCTGGAGCAGCTAGGCGTGGACGTCGTGTTCGGCATCCCGGGCGGCGCCATCCTGCCGCTGTACGACCCGCTCTTCGACTCGCCCTCGGTCCGGCACATCCTGGTCCGCCACGAGCAGGGCGCCGGGCACGCAGCCACCGGATACGCACAGGTGACCGGGCGCCCGGGGGTGTGCATGGCCACCTCGGGGCCCGGCGCCACCAACCTGGTGACCCCGCTCGCGGACGCCTACATGGACTCGGTGCCGGTGGTCGCCATCACCGGCCAGGTGCCGAGCAGCCTGATCGGCACCGACGGGTTCCAGGAAGCGGACATCTCCGGCATCACGCTGCCCGTCACCAAGCACAACTTCCTGGTCACCAAGGCTGAGGACATCGCCCGCACGGTGGCCGAGGCGTTCCACGTGGCCTCCACCGGCCGGCCCGGCCCGGTGCTGGTCGACGTGGCCAAGGACGCGCTCCAGGCGGAGACCGAGTTCCGCTGGCCGCCCGTGTTCGACCTGCCCGGCTATCACCCCGTGACCCGGCCGCATTCCCGGCAGGTCCGCGAGGCGGCCCGGCTGATCGCCGGGGCCAGCCGCCCGGTGCTGTATGTGGGCGGCGGCGTGCTCAAGGCGGGCGCCAGCCAGGAACTGCTCGAGCTGGCCGAGCTGACCGGCATCCCGGTCGTCACCACGCTGATGGCCCGGGGCGGCTTCCCGGGCAGTCACCGCCAGAACCTGGGCATGCCCGGCATGCACGGCACGGTGGCGGCCGTGGGTGCGCTGCAGAAGTCGGACCTGCTCGTCACGCTCGGCGCGCGGTTCGATGACCGGGTCACCGGCAAGCTGGACAGCTTCGCGCCCGGGGCCGCGGTGGTGCACGCCGACATCGACCCCGCGGAGATCTCCAAGAACCGGCGCGCCGATGTGCCCATCGTGGGGGACTGCCGTGAGGTGATCACCGAGCTGATCGCCGCGGTCACCTCCGAGTTCCAGGCCGGTCACCGCACCGACCTGGCTCCCTGGTGGTCCCAGCTGGATGCCCTGCGCAGCACCTACCCGCTCGGCTATGACCAGCCCGAGGACGGGTCCCTGGCCCCGCAGTACGTGATCGAGCGGATCGGCCAGATCGCCGGGCCGGACGCGATCTACGTGGCCGGGGTGGGCCAGCACCAGATGTGGGCCGCCCAGTTCATCAGCCACGAGCGGCCCGGCCACTGGCTGAACTCGGGCGGGGCCGGCACCATGGGCTACGCGGTGCCCGCCGCGATGGGCGCCAAGGTCGCCGACCAGGCCGCCTGCGTGTGGGCGATCGACGGTGACGGCTGCTTCCAGATGACCAACCAGGAGCTCGCCACCTGTGCGGTGGAGGGCATCCCGGTCAAGATCGCCATCATCAACAACGGCAACCTCGGCATGGTCCGCCAGTGGCAGACGCTGTTCTACAACGAGCGCTACTCCAACACCGACCTGGACCGGGTGGCGCGCACCTACGACGAAGCGCTCAGCCGCGAACAGCCACCACCCCGCCGCGATCCGGCGGCCGGTGGCGGGACGCGCATCCCCGACTTCGTCAAGCTCGCCGAGGCCTACGGGTGCGTGGGACTGCGCTGCGAGGACGCTGCGAGCGTGGACGCGGTGATCGAGCAGGCCATGAAGATCAACGACCGCCCCGTGGTGGTCGATTTCATCGTGCACCGGGACGCCATGGTCTGGCCCATGGTCGCCGCGGGCACGAGCAACGACGACATCATCGTGGCGCGGAACATGGCGCCGGACTGGGATGTGACCGAATGAGCCAGGGGCTGGCCCGCCTTCGTGATCAGGAGCCCACCATGAACAGGCACACGCTCTCCGTGCTGGTCGAGAACAAACCAGGCGTGCTCGTCCGGATCGCGGGCTTGTTCTCCCGTCGCGGGTTCAACATCGACTCGCTCGCGGTCGGGCCCACCGAGCATCCGGAGATCTCCCGGATGACGATCGTGGTGGACTGCGCGGATCACCCGCTGGAGCAGGTGACCAAGCAGCTCAACAAGCTGATCAACGTGCTCAAGATCGTGGAGCTCGAGTCGACCGCGTCGGTGCAGCGGGAACTCCTGCTGATCAAGGTGCGGGCCGACCTGGAGAGCAGGTCGCGGGTGCTCGAGACCGTGACCCTGTTCCGTGCCAAGGTGGTCGACGTGGCCCAGGACGCGGTCACGGTCGAGGCGACCGGCAACCGCGACAAGCTGGACGCCCTGATCAGGGTGCTCGAGCCGTTCGGTATCAAGGAACTCGTCCAGTCCGGCATGGTCGCCCTCGGCCGGGGCGGCCGGTCGATCACGGACCGGGCGCTTCGCCCGGTGGACCGGGTGGCCGAGCGCAGCGGGGCGGCAGGAACGGCGCCGTGACGTCCGGTCGTGGCGGGCAAGCTGAGATGAGCAAGCAGTAAGCGAAAGGCAGACAATGGCAGACATTTTCTACGACGACGGTGCCGACCTCAGCATCATCCAGGGCCGGCACGTCGCCGTGCTCGGCTACGGCAGCCAGGGGCATGCGCACGCGCTGTCGCTGCGCGACTCCGGGGTCAACGTCCGGGTCGGGCTCCCGGAGGGCTCCCGCAGCCGGGACAGCGCGGCCAGCGAAGGACTGCGGGTCGTCACCCCGGGCGAGGCCTGCGAAGAGGCCGACCTGATCATGGTCCTGGTGCCGGACCACCTCCAGCGCGCGCTGTACGCCGAGGCCATCGCGCCGAGCCTGGTGGACGGGGACGCGCTGTTCTTCGCGCACGGGCTGAACATCCGCTACCAGCTCATCACCCCGCCCCCGGGCGTGGACGTGTGCATGGTGGCCCCCAAGGGCCCCGGTCACCTGGTCCGCCGCCAGTACTCCGAGGGCCGCGGGGTACCGGTGCTCGTCGCGGTGGAGCAGGACGCCACCGGGAACGCGTGGCCGCTCACCCTCTCCTACGCCAAGGCCATCGGCGGCACCCGGGCGGGCGCGCTGGTCACCACGTTCAAGGAAGAGACCGAGACGGACCTGTTCGGCGAGCAGGCCGTGCTCTGCGGCGGGGTCTCCGAGCTCATCAAGGCCGGGTTCGACACGCTCGTCGAGGCGGGCTACCAGCCCGAGATCGCTTACTTCGAGTGCCTGCACGAGATGAAGCTGATCGTGGACCTGATGTATGAGGGCGGCATCTCCAAGATGTACTGGTCGGTGTCGGACACCGCCGAGTTCGGCGGGTACACCCGCGGGCCGCGGCTGGTGGACGAGCGGAGCCGGGAAGAGATGCGGCGGATCCTCGCCGAGGTGCAGGACGGCACCTTCACCCGCGAGCTGATCGAGGAGTTCGACGCCGGGCGGCCGAACTTCCTCAAGCGCCGTGAGGCATCCCAGGCCGACCAGATCGAGAAGGTCGGGGCGCAGTTGCGGCCGCTGATGAGCTGGCTGGACACCGCGGGCGATGCGGACGGCTCCTGAGCACCAGTCCGGCGGTGTGGCGCCAGCCTCCGGGCTGGCGTCACACCCCGGTGCGCGTGACCGCACGGCACACGGATCCAATACCGACTCGTGAACGTTTTCACAAGCCCGGCTAGACTGTGGTTTCGCTGTCCGTCATGAGGGGCCATCGCCGTGCCTGCACCCATCGTCCTCATCGCCGAGGAACTTTCGCCGGCCGCTGTCGCGCAGCTGGAATCCGACTTCGACGTCCGCCACGCGGATGGCTCTGACCGGGCGGCGCTGCTCGCCGCGCTGGCCGACGCGGTCGCGGTCATCGTGCGCAGCGCCACCAGGATCGATGCGGAAGCGCTGGCCCACGCCCCGCGCCTGCAGGTCGTAGCGCGGGCCGGGGTCGGCCTGGACAACGTGGACGTGGAGGCGGCGACCCGGGCGGGGGTGATGGTCGTGAACGCGCCCACGTCCAACATCGTGAGCGCCGCGGAACACGCGGTCGGGCTGCTGCTCGCCGTGGCCCGCAACGTGCCGCAGGCCGCGGCCTCGCTGCGGGCCGGCGAGTGGAAGAGGTCCGCCTTCACCGGGGTCGAGCTCGACGGCAAGGTGGCCGGCATCCTGGGGCTGGGCCGGATCGGTGTCCTGGTGGCCGAGCGGCTGAGCGCGTTCGGCATGCGGGTCATGGCGTATGACCCCTACGTGCCCCCGGCCCGGGCCGCCCAGCTCGGCGTGCGGCTGGCCAGCCTCGACGAGCTGCTGAGCGAGGCTGACTTCATCACCGTGCACCTGCCGAAGAACGCCGAGACGATCGGCCTCCTCGGGAACAAGGAACTGCATCTGGTCAAGCCGGGGGTGCGCATCGTGAATGCGGCCCGGGGCGGCATCGTGGACGAGCAGGCGCTCGCGCTCGCCCTGCGCGAAGGCCGGGTGGCCGGGGCGGCCATCGACGTGTTCGCCGCGGAGCCCGCGACCGGCAACCCGCTCCTGGAGATCCCCGCCGTGGTGGCGACGCCGCACCTCGGCGCGAGCACGGCCGAGGCCCAGGAGAAGGCGGGGACCCAGGTCGCCCGGTCGGTCAAGCTGGCCCTGGCCGGTGAGTTCGTGCCGGATGCGGTGAACGTGCAGGGCGGCGCGGTGGATGAGGACGTCAAGCCGGGCCTGCCCCTGGCCGAGAAGCTGGGCCGCATCTTCACCGCGCTGGCCGGCGGCATGGCCGCCCGGATCGACGTCGAGGTGCGCGGGGAGATCGCCAGCCACGATGTCCGGGTGCTCCAGCTGGCCGCGCTCAAGGGCGTCTTCGCGGACGTGGTCGAGGACGCGGTCACCTACGTGAACGCGCCGCTGCTGGCCAGCGAGCGCGGCGTCGAGGTCAGCCTGGTCACCGAGACGGAAAGCCCGGACTGGCGGAACCTGGTGACGCTGCGCGGCATCATGCCCGACGGGCAGGTGGTCTCGGTGGCCGGCACGCTGAGCGGGCGGCGGCAGCAGGAGAAGCTGGTCGAGGTCAACGGGTTCGAGATGGAGATCGCGCCCGCCGAGCACATGGTGTTCCTCACCTATACCGACCGGCCCGGCGTGGTGGGCACGGTGGGCCAGATCCTGGGCAGCGAGGGCATCAACATCGCGGGGATGCAGGTCTGCCGCGATGCCCGCGGCGGGCACGCCCTGATCGTGCTGTCGGTGGACTCGGCCATCCCCGCGGTGGTGCTCGACGACATCCTGTCCACGATCGGCGCCGTACTCGGCCGCACCGTCGACCTGGACGAGCGCTAGCCGGCTGGGCCGCCGCCGTCGGCCCGCAGCCGGAGTTCGTCTCAGCATGAGAGACAGATCCGTCCCGCGGGCGACAACCCGCGGTTCAAGTACTAGGATGTCCAAGTACATGCTGCGCTTCGTATCCATCTTGAGCGGCCGTAGCGGGGCCTGATCAGGGCAGGCCGGCCACCCGCTGCGGGGAGCGGTGCTGGCCGTAAGTCCGCCCGAGTGAACCTCACCCGAGCACCCCCGCAATCCCGGGGCTGCTGATGCGCACCGCGACCTACCCGGTCAGCGGGACGCGGGCCACCCGCCCGCCGCCGTCCGGTGAGTCGCCAGCTAAGTGTCAGGAGACTTGGTCGTGTACGACATGTATCCATGGAATCCGCCCGCTGACGGATCCGCGTCCGCCCAGCCCGGGCCCGCCCGCCGGGCTACCGGGGTTCCCCGCAGGGTCCGCGCCACCCCCGCCACGCAGGCCCTCCAAATGGCCCTGGACCGGCGTGATAACGGTGGAGAGTCACCGCTCCCGGCTGGCCAGTAAGGTACGCGCATGGCATCTTCAGCGATCAAACTCGCCGTGATCGGCGGGGACGGCATAGGTCCGGAGGTCGTGGCCGAGGCGCTCAAGGTCCTCCAGGCCGCGAACGTGGGCATCGACGCCACCACGTATGACCTCGGTGCGCAGCGCTGGCACCGCAGCGGGGAGACACTGCCCGATTCGGTGCTGGAGGAGATCCGGGCCCAGGACGCGATCCTGCTCGGGGCGGTCGGCGACCCGACGGTGCCCAGCGGCGTGCTGGAGCGGGGACTGCTGCTCCGGCTCCGCTTCGAGCTCGATCAGTACGTCAACCTGCGCCCGGTCCGGCTCTACCCGGGGGTGGCGACCCCGCTGGCCAGCGTCCGGCCCGAGTCGATCAACATGCTGGTCGTCCGGGAGGGCACCGAGGGCCCCTACGCCGGGGCGGGCGGCGTGCTGCGCAAGGGCACGCCGGAGGAAGTGGCCACCCAGGAGAGCCTGAACACCGCGTTCGGGGTGCGCCGGGTGGCCCGGTACGCCTTCGACCGGGCCGCCGAGCGGCCCGCCCGGAAGCTGACTCTGGTGCACAAGACCAACGTGCTGGCCTACGCCGGTGACCTGTGGCTGCGCACGGTCGAGGCGCTGGCCAAGGAGTTCAGCTCGATCGCGGTGGACTACTGCCACGTCGACGCCGCGTCCATGTTCTTCGTCAGCCAGCCGGACCGCTTCGACGTGGTGGTGACCGACAACCTCTTCGGTGACATCCTCACCGACCTGGGGGCGGCGGTGGCAGGCGGCATAGGGCTCGCCGCAAGCGGGAACATCAACCCTGAGCGGACCGCCCCGAGCATGTTCGAGCCGGTGCACGGCAGCGCGCCGGACATCGCCGGCCAGCAGAAGGCCGACCCGACCGCGGCCATCCTGTCCGCGGCCATGCTGTGTGACCACCTCGGCCTGGCCACCGAGGCCGCCCGCATCGAGCAGGCCGTGGCCGATGACCTGGTCGAGCGGCAGGGCGCCTGGGCGGCGCGGGTCACCCCCGAGATCGGCGACGACATCGCCGCGCGGGTGGCCGGATAATTCAACACACTGCCGGAGCGGCCTGTCGCAGGCTGCTCCGGCCGGGGCAACGGCGCCCCGCCCGCCAGGTGCGGGGCGCCGGGTACAAGGGGAAGGACCCTGTGATGACGGCAAGCCCGAGCACCGAGATCGCTTTCGACGTCCGCGCCAGCGCGGATCCTGTTCCGCCGGCGGAACGCGAGCGTGTCCTGGCGAGCCCGGGGTTCGGGGAAGTATTCACCGATCACATGGTCACGCTCTGCTGGACGCAGGAGCGGGGCTGGCATGACGGCGTGATCCAGCCGTACGGCCCGCTCATGCTGGAGCCGGCCACCGCGGTGTTCCACTACGCCCAGGAGATCTTCGAGGGGCTGAAGGCCTACCGCCAGGGCGGCGGCCCGATCGTGGCGTTCCGGCCCAACGCGAACGCGGCCCGGTTCAACCGGTCCGCGACCCGGCTGGCCATGCCGGAACTGCCGGAGGCGGCGTTCCTGCGCTCCATCGAGCTCCTGGTCAGCCAGGACCGCGACTGGGTCCCCACCGCGGAAGGGCACAGCCTGTACCTGCGGCCGTTCATGATCGCCACGCAGCGGGGGCTGGGCGTGAACCATCCCTCGTCCTCCTACCAGTACACGGTGATCGCATCCCCGGCGGCGGCCTACTTCAAGGGCGGGGTCCGCCCCGTCTCGGTCTGGCTGTCCGAGGACTACACCCGGGCCGCGCCGGGCGGCACTGGCGAGGCGAAGTGCGGAGGCAACTACGCGGCCGCCTTCGCGGGGCAGATCCAGGCCGTCCAGAGTGGCTGTGACCAGGTGGTCTGGCTCGACGCGGTGGAGCGCCGGTGGGTCGAGGAAATGGGCGGGATGAACCTGTTCTTCGTCTACGGCACCGGCGCGGACGCACGGATCATGACTCCGGCGCTGACCGGGACCATGCTGCCGGGGATCACCCGCGACTCGCTCCTCACCCTCGGCCCGGATCTCGGGTTCCCCACCGGGGAAGGCAAGATCTCGGCTGACCAGTGGCGCGAGGAGTGCGCCTCGGGCGAACTGACCGAGGTGTTCGCCTGCGGGACCGCCGCGGTGATCACCCCGGTAGGCCAGGTCAAGAGCGCCAGCGGCGAATGGATGATCGGGGACGGCACCCCCGGGCCGGTCACGCTCAGGCTGCGTGAGGAACTGGTCGGCATCCAGTACGGCCAGCGTCCCGACCCGCACGGGTGGGTCCACAAGATCTGCTGAACTCTGGCGGGTACCGCTGGCTCTTCCGTTTTGTCGCGAAAGAGCGGCTGAAATGAAAGCAACCTTTGGCCTCCGGGCGTGTCTTACTTAGGTGAGCACGTTTTATCTCTAACGGGGAGGCCGATGTGGATCGTCGCTTAGTCCGGCGGGCAACGGCGCCTGCCGCCATGGCGTTGTGTCGTGGCCAGTGTCGTGGGCTGGACCGGGGTGGCAGGGGCCGGCTGCGGCTGCGGCGCGGGGCGCTGCAGGGGTCTCCAGCGGGGCGGGGGCGGCCAGGGGGCCGGCCGTGCTGCTGGTCAACGGGGACCGGGTCCTGTCGTCGGGCGGATCGGGCCGCCGCGACGTGGCGGTGGCACCCGCGTCGGGCTCAGGGCCTGGCCGGGGCGACCATGGGCCTCAGCCTGGGCGGCCATCATTACGTGATCCCGTCCGCTGCCGTTCCCTATCTGGGTCACGGGCTGGGCTGGACGCTGTTCGATGTCGCGGCGCTGGCCACGGCGGAGAAGGCGGGCCGGCTGCCGGTCCGGATCAGCTACGGGACGCGGCTGCGCGCCCTGCCCGGGGTGACCATTACCCGATCCGGTGGCGGCCTGGCCTCCGGATACCTGACCGCCTCGTCGGCCCGCGTGTTCGGGGCCGCGCTGATCCGCCAGTTCCGGGCGGATCACCGCAGCGGCAGTTACGGCCGGGACGGGATGTTCGCGGGCGGAGAGTCGGTCGCCCTGGCCGGGGCCGCTGCTGCCGCGACCGCCCGTCCGGACCTGCCGATGCACGTCCTCACGATGACCGCGACCAATATCTCCGGCAAGCCGGACAATGGCGATGTTGTCTTCGTGGTCAACGAGGACAACAGCACGCTCTTCGGCGACCCGATCGAGTCAGAGAACGACTTCTACAAGGGCAGCGCGAAGTTCAGCGTGCCCGCGGGGAACTACTTCGCGCTGGGCATGTTCTTCGATGCCTCCGGCGCGACCCGGCTGGTCGTGCTGCCGCACTTCAGCGTGCCGTCCACGGGGACCGCGACGGTACCGGTGGCCGAGAGCCTGGCGAGCAGCAAGGTCACCTTCGCTACCTCGTTGCCCGCGAGGGTGACAGACGTCCAGGCGACGCTGCTGACCCAGTCGGCGGCGGGACCGGGGTCCGAGTTCAGCTTCGACAACGCCAACATTCCGCTGTACCTCAGCCCGACCACCTCCGCGCCGCCCGTCGGGCACCTGTACCTGGGCGTGAACGCGTTGCTCCATTCGCCATCCACGGCGGCGTCGCCCTACCAGTACAACCTGGTGTACCAGGACGTCAGCGGGACGATCCCGGCGCAGGACTACACCGTCCAGGCCAGCAGCCTGGCCACGCTGCACCAGCGGTTCTTCCAGGCCGGCCGAGCCCAGGGCGGGTTCTTCCAACTGGGGATCTATCCGTGGGAAGGCGGCTACTTCACCACCATCTATCCGCAGGCGCTGCCATACCAGCGAACCGTGTACGCCACCGGTGACCCGGCCGCGCAGTGGGCCGCTGAGTCCTTCCAGTCGTACGCGACCCTGGCTGGTGGCCAGTCGGCCGCCCTGGAGCAGTACGCCGCAGGGCAGACGGCGCCCGACGACTGGAACGCCGGCCCGCTGCACGCGGGCACCAACATGAATCTCATCGGCGCGGCCAATCTGTTCACCGCGATACCGTCCGCGAGCCGGTCGGGTAACACCCTGTCCCTGGACGTCACCCCGTTCAGTGACAACCAGCCAGGGCATCTCGGGTCGGGGTTCCAGTCGGGGATCTTTGGCGCGACCGGCAAGGTCACCGGCAGCTACGAGATCGACCAGAACGGCAAGAAGATCGCGGGCGGTAACGCGGTCAAGGCGGCGCAGGGCAGCCCCGACCTGTACGCCCAGGCCAGGCTGAGCGCCAAGCGATCGGTGATCAAGTTCGCGGTGAGCGCCTCCAGGACGGGGCGGGCTTACGGGCTGGCCACGTCCAGCCGCACAGTATGGACGTGGCCGTCGGCCAGGCAGGCCGGGGCGGTGCTGCCGTCCGGGTGGATCTGCCCGGCCAGCCAGGCCTGCGTGGTCCAGCCGATGATGACGCTCGGGTACTCGGTCCCCGGGCTGAGGCTGAATGAGTCGGCGCCGCCCGGCCGGCAGGTCCTGGACTTCTCAGCCGCGCACCTGCAGCTCGCGACCGCGGCCGCGCTCAAGACGGCCACGGTGCAGGTGTCGCAGGACGGCGGGAAGACCTGGCGGTCGGTCGCCGTGACCGAAACCGGGCCCGGGAGGTTCCGCGCGGTGTTCAGCGACAAGCAGGCCGGTACGGTTGCGCTCCGCGTGACCGCCGCGGATTCGGCCGGCAGCCAGATCAAAGAGACCATCCTGTCCGCCTACAAGGTCTCCTGACCGGAAGCATGGAGCGGCACATCATGAAGGTTTTAGTGTTTTCCGCTGCCTCCTGGCTACGCCGGCCGGGGCGGACCGCAGGGACGCTGGCTGCGGCACTGTCCCTGGCCGCGGCCGTCATGACGGCAGGCACCCCGGGCGCGAGCGCCGCGGCCGGCCCGCCCGCACCGACGGCCCGCCAGCCTGCCGCGGGGATGCGGCCGGCCTGTGCGCCGGCCCGTCCCGGGTTTGCCCGCTGCTACGCGCTGTGGGGACCGCAGGCCACCGTCAACCGGGCGATCGCCGCCGGGGTCACCGGCGCGGCCGCGAGGCCGAAGGGGTGGGGAGCCAGGGACCTGGAATCCGCCTACAAGCTTCCGGTCGGCCGCCACCCGCACCAGACCGTCGCGGTCACGATCGCCTACAACACCCCCCACCTGGCTCACTTCCTGGCCGTCTACCGCAAGCAGTACGGTCTGCCGGCCTGCACGTCCGCCGGGGGTTGCTTCCGCGTGGTCAACCAGAACGGCCGCACGTCCCCGTTGCCGTCCTCCGGCAAGGGCAGCGGCTGGGACCTGGAAATCACCCTGGACATCTCGATGATCTCCGCGGCGTGCCCGCACTGCCACATCCTGGTCGTGGAGGCGAACCAGCCGTCGCTCGTGGCCCTGGGCAAGGCCGAGGACACCGCGGCCCGGCTCGGTGCCCAGGTCATTTCCAACAGTTACGGCATCCGTGAGGACGGCTACTCCTTCTCCCTCAGCAAGTACTACAACCACCCCGGGCACACCATCGTGGTGTCCTCCGGTGACTTCGGCTACACCGCGGCCAACTGGCCCGCGAACCTGCGCAGCGTGACCTCAGTCGGCGGGACCGAACTGCACCGCGCGGCGAACGCGCGCGGCTGGTCCGAGACGACCTGGAACAACGACTGGGGAGCGGGCAGCAGTGGCTGCTCCGCCTACGTGCCCAAGCCCTCCTGGCAGCCGGCCACCGACTGCCCCATGCGGACCGTCGCCGATGTCTCCGCGGCCGCCTTCAACATCCCCGTCTACAACACGGTCTACGGTGGCTGGGTCACCGTGGCCGGCACGAGTGCCTCCGCGCCCCTCATCGCGGGCATCTACGGCCTGGCCGGCAACGGCGCCACCACCACCCAGAAGTTCCTCTACGCCCACGCGAGTTCGCTGTTCGACATCACCTCGGGAAATAACGACTGGTGGGACGAGGCGGGTGGGGCCGCCTGCGGCCACGACTCCCTGTGCGTCGCCGGCCCCGGCTACGACGCCCCCACCGGCCTAGGCACCCCCCACGGAATAGGAGCCTTCTAAAGCCGGGGGGAGGGCGGCGTACGCCCCCGTTCGTGGCCGCTGCACGTGCGGCCCGGGCGGGGGGCCGGTGTGCGTGCAGTATGCGCGGGCGTAACCGATAGGGCGTCCGGAAGGGCACCCTGCGCGGCGGCCGTGACCAGGGATCCATGTGCGATGCAGGGCCAGCCCGCGCATGCTGTACGCACACCGGCTGGCTGGGCCATTGAGGTGCAACCACTACCGATGATGTGTAACACTGTGTGCATGACGTCCGGCCGCATCATTATCGGCAGGCGCGTCGGCACCTAGCAGGGCCCGCCCCACGGCTGGCAGCCCGCACCGCCGACGCGCAGACCTCTCGCATGCCGCGAGGGGTCTTTTTTGTGCGGGCACACAGACATCCATCCCGGCACGCGGCGCTCCCGCGCCGCACGACAGAGACGGACCCAGGTCATGCCCGACGATGTGTTCCACGTCTACGACACCACGCTGCGCGACGGAGCCCAGCAGGAAGGGCTGAGCCTGACCGTCGCCGACAAGCTGGCTATCGCACGCCGCCTCGACGAGTTCGGGGTCGGCTTCATCGAGGGCGGCTGGCCTGGGGCGATCCCCAAGGACACCGAGTTTTTCCAGCGTGCCCGCACCGAACTAGACCTCAGGCACGCGCAGCTCGCCGCGTTCGGCGCGACCCGCCGGCCCGGCGTGCAGGCGGCCGACGACCCACAGGTCGCCGCTCTGCGCGAGTCCGGGGCGCCGGTCGTGACTCTTGTCGCCAAGAGTCACGACCGGCATGTCCGGCTGGCCCTGCGGACCACGCTGGAGGAGAACCTGGCGATGATCCGCGACACGGTCAGCCATCTGCGCGCCGAGGGACAGCGGGTGTTCCTGGACGCCGAGCACTTCTTCGACGGGTACCGGTCCGACCCGGCCTACGCGCTCGAGGTGGTCCGGGTGGCCACGGAGGCCGGGGCGGACGTGGTCGCGCTCTGTGACACGAACGGCGGGATGCTGCCCAGCGAACTCGGCGACGTGGTGACCGCGGTAGCCGCGGCCACCGGCGCCCGGCTGGGCATCCACTGCCACGACGACACCGCCTGTGCGGTGGCGAACAGCCTCGTCGCCGTGGACGCCGGCGTGACCCACGTGCAGGGCTGCGCCAACGGGTACGGCGAGCGGGCCGGCAACGCCAACCTGTTCAGTGTCGTCGCCGGGCTCCAGCTGAAGAAGGGCCAGGTCGTGCTGCCGGAAGGCTGCCTGGCTGAGATGAGCCGCGTCAGCCACGCGATCAGCGAGGTCACCAACGTCACCCCCAGCACCCACCAGCCCTACGTCGGCTTCTCCGCGTTCGCGCACAAGGCCGGCCTGCACGCGTCGGCCGTCAAGGTGGACCCGATGCTCTACCAGCACATCGACCCCGAACTGGTCGGCAACGACATGCGGATGCTGGTGTCGGACATGGCGGGCCGCGCCTCGGTCGAGATCAAGGGCAAGCAGCTCGGCTATGACCTGTCCGGTGACAAGGACACCGTCGGCCGGGTGGTCAACCAGGTCAAGGCGCTGGAGGCTCGCGGGTACACGTTCGAGGCGGCCGACGCGTCCTTCGAGCTCCTGCTGCGCGACGAGCTGGCGGGCGAGCGGCGGCGCCACTTCCAGGTCGAATCGTGGCGGGTCATCGTGGAACAGCGGGCCGGCGGCGAGGTGGCCAGCGAGGCGACCGTCAAGCTGCACGCCAAGGGTGAGCGGATCGTGGCTACCGGAGAGGGCAACGGGCCGGTCAACTCGCTGGACAAGGCGCTGCGGCTCGGCCTGGAGCGGCTCTACCCGGAGCTGGCCATGCTGGAACTGGCCGACTACAAGGTGCGCATCCTGGAGGGCTCGCACGGGACCGGCGCGGTCACCCGGGTCCTCATCGAGTCCAGCGACGGCACCGGGGCGGCCGGCGGTACCTGGAGCACGGTGGGGGTGGACGAGAACATCATCGCCGCGTCGTGGCACGCCCTGGAGGAAGCGGTGACGTACGCGCTGCTGCGGGCGGGCCACGAGCCCGCACGCGACGGCGAATGATCTTCCCGGTGACCCGTCCGCCTGCGGGCGGGTCACCGGGGCCGGGCCCGAGTTCATTCCGAAACCGAACTGTCGCGCCCTGTTAGTACTACCGGGCTTGCCGGTATGGTTCCGATATAAGCCTCCGTACTTACGGCAGAGCTCCAGACCCCGGCTCAGCGCCAGCCAGTAGCTACCAGGCAACTGTCAAGGCTGCGCGGGTCTCCCCGAGCCGGGATCCGTCGCCTGGCAACTTGCGCTGCGCGCGGGCCGCCGCGCTGGCCCTCTACGTGATCCTCGGCCTGGTGGAAGGGATCTGGGTCGCCCGGATCCCCGGCGTCAAAGCACGGCTGCACCTCACCGACGGGCTGCTTGGCCTGTCCTTGCCGGTGGGTCCCGCGGGACTGGTCGCGGTGATGCCGCTGGCCGGCCGGCTGGCTGACCGGCTCGGCAGCGCCCGGCTGTGCCGGCTGGCCGGGCTGGCCGTCGCGGTCTTGCCGCTGGCCTTGTGGACGGCTGGCACCTTCGCCGCGCTCATCGGCGTACTGCTGGCCTTCGGTGTCACCGGTGGCCTGATGAGCGTGGGCCTGGGCGCCCAGGGTGTCCGGATGGAGCAGGCCTACGGGCGGCCGCTGATGGCCTCGTTCTACGCGTCCTTCAGCCTGGGCGGGCTGGCCGGGGCGGTCCTGGGCGGGCTGCTGGCCTGGCTCGGGGCCGGCCCGGCCGAGGCCCTCCCCATCACCCTGGCGGCCACGGCCATCGTGCTGATCGCCGGGCGCTCGCTGCTCGCCGAGCCTGCCGGGCCGCGAGGCCGCGTGCCCGGCCGCCCCAGCCGCTGGGCCGGCCGGCGTGGCCTGCGGACCCGGCGGCCACCTGGCACCCGGGGCCGGATCCGGCCCTGGCGAGGCGAGGGCCGCAGGTGGCGAGGGCCGGGCTCGTCACGGCTGATGGCACTCGGGCTGCTCGCCCTGTGCTCCCTGATGGCTGAGGGTGCGGCGGCCAATTGGAGCGGGCTCTACCTGCGGGACAACCTGGGTGCGCAGCGGGGAATCCCGGCCGCCGGGTTCGCGGCCTTCTCCCTCGCGATGGCCGGGGGGCGGCTGGCCGGCGATCGGCTGGCCGCCCGGTACGGCCCGGCGGGCACGGTCCGCAGGTGCGCCCTGCTGGCCTCGGCCGGGCTGGCTGCGGCATTACTCAGCCGCGACTCGCTCGGTGCGGTCATCGGGTTCGCCGTCAGCGGCGCCGGGTTCTCCTGCGTGATGCCGCAGTTGCTCTCGGCGGCCGGGCGGGTCGACTCAGACTGCCCGGGCGGGGGCATCGCCCGGGTGGCGGGCGTCGGCTATCTGGGCCTGGTCTGCGGCCCGGCGCTGATCGGGGCGTGCGCGAGCCTGGCCGGCCTGCCGGCCGCGCTGGGGATGGCGGCCGTGCTCGGGCTCTGTGTCGCGGCCTTCGCCCAGGTCCTGGACCGGCCGCTGAGAGCCGCCGTGCCGGGGGTCAGCGGAACGGATCCTGCCCCACCGGCCGGATCACGATCTCGCTGACGTCCACCGCGGCGGGCTGGCCGACGGCGTACATCACGGCGGCGGCGATGTGGGCGGGAGCCAGCTTCGGGTCGTCCTGCCGTCCCGGGCCGACCGGCCCGGCGTCGGTCAGCCCGGGCTGGATCAGGGTGACCCGGACCCCGGTGCCCACGCACTCCGCGCGGATGCCCGCGGCCAGCGCGCTCACCGCCCACTTGGTCGCCGAGTACAGGCTCCCCGGCCGGGTCACCCGGCCGGCCACCGAGCCGGTGAGCAGCAGATGGCCGCCGGACCGGGTCAGCGCAGGCAGCACGGCCCGGGCCGTCAGCGCGGGGCCCAGCACGTTCGTGGCCACCAGCGCATGCCATTCGCCCGGGGGCAGGCCGCCCCGGCCCAGGAACGAGGTCGGCGCGGACCAGCCCGCGTTGGCGAACACCACGTCCAGCCGGCCCAGCGTGCCGTCCACCTCGCCGACCAGGGCGAGCAGCTGATCCCAGTCGGATACGTCGCAGCAGACGGGCAGGGCCCGGTGCGGGCCGCCGAGATCCGCGGCCAGGGCCCGCAGCGGGCCAGGCCTGCGGCCGGTGAGCACCACCCGGTAGCCGGCCGCGGCGGCCGCCCGGGCGGTGGCCGCGCCGATGCCCCCCGACGCCCCGGTGATCAGGAAGACTGGATCCGGCACCGGACCAGGCTAGCGGCCCGGCCGGGGGCCGGGGGCGCCGCGGTTTCCCGTACGGTGGGACTCATGGATGACAAGCAGATCCTGGGTCACATCGACGAGCTGATCCAGACCGAGCACGAGCTCCGGAAGCAGGTCGCCGACGGCAAGCTGCCCAGCGCTGAGGAACAGGCACAGCTCCGGCAGGTCGAGGAGTCCCTCGACCAGTGCTGGGACCTGCTCCGCCAGCGCCGCGCCCGCCGCGAGTTCGGCGAGAACCCGGGCGATGCCGCGGCCCGCCCCGCCTCAGAGGTAGAGGGCTACATGCAGTAGCCCGCAGGCCCGTTGCCGGCCCGGCCGGGCTGCCCCGCCAGTGGGCGCGCTCAGTAGGCTCTAGAGAGTCCGGCAACGAGCCCGGGCTGAGGGCAGGACTCATCGAAGAGGTTGAGCGGTGCGCATCGCGAGATTTGCCAAGGGCGGCGAGGTCGCATACGGGGTGGTCGGGGAAGCCCAGGCGGATGGGGCCGGCGCAGCCCAGCCCGAACCCAGGGCGGGTGGCCTGAGCGTCATCGCCGAGCTGCGGGGTCACCCGTTCAGCCCGGGCAAGGGAGGCGTCCAGTTCACCGGGGCTACGTTCCCCCTGGATGACGTGCGGCTGCTGGCTCCGGTGCTGCCGAGCAAGGTGGTCGCGGTGGGCCGCAATTACGCCGATCACGCTCGCGAGATGGGCGCCGAGCCGCCGGCCGAGCCGGTCCTGTTCCTCAAGCCGTCCACGGCGGTGGTGGGGCACGGGGACCCGATCGCCTACCCGGTCAAGCTGACCCAGCGGGTGGACTACGAGGGCGAACTCGCGGTGATCATCGGAAGGCTCTGCCGGGAGGTTCCCGCGGCCCAGGCGGCGGAGGTCATCTTCGGCTACGCCTGCGCCAACGACGTGACCGCCCGCGACCTGCAGGCCCGGGACGGCCAGTGGACCCGGGCCAAGGGGTTCGACACGTTCTGCCCGCTGGGCCCCTGGATCGAGACGGACGCCGATCCCGCCGATCTCGAGCTCACCACGGTGGTGAATGGTGACGTCCGCCAGCAGGCCCGCACCTCGCAGTTGCTGTACGACGTGCCCGCGCTGGTCGAGTACGTCAGCACCGTGATGACCCTGCTGCCCGGCGACGTGCTGCTGACCGGGACCCCGGCTGGCGTGGGGCCCCTGGAGGACGGAGACGAAGTGTCCGTGACCATCGAGAACATCGGGTCGCTGCGCAACACGGTGGTGAACCGTGACTGAGCACGCCCCGCCTGCCGGTAACCAGGCCCCGGGCGGGGTGCGGGTCCGCTTCGCCCCCTCGCCCAGCGGCGACCTGCACGTGGGCAACATCCGGACCGCGCTGTACGCCTGGGCCTTCGCCCGGCACACGGGCGGGACCTTCGTGCTGCGCATCGAGGACACCGACCAGACCCGGGTCACTCCCGAGTACATCGCCTCCGCGCTGGACACGCTGCGCTGGCTCGGCCTGCCGTGGGATGAAGGGCCGGAGGTCGGCGGCCCGTACGGCCCGTACCTGCAGAGCGAGCGGCTGGACATCTACGCGGAATGGCTGCAGCGGCTGCTGGCCGACGGCCACGCCTACTACTGCTACTGCACGCCGGAGGAACTGGCCGCCCGCCGCGACGGCGGCCCGCGCCGGGGGCGGCCCGAGCGGCTACGACGGGCACTGCCGGGTCCTCACCGCCGAGCAGGTCGCCGCCTACCGGGCCGAGGGCCGCAAGCCGGTGGTGCGGTTCCGGATGCCCGAAGGGTCCACCACGTTCACCGACCTGGTCCGCGGCCCGGTCACCTTCGACCACGAGCACGTGCCCGACTTCGTGCTGGCCCGCGCCGACGGCTCCCCGCTGTACACGCTGGCCGTCGCGGTGGACGACATCCTGATGAAGATCACCCACATAGTGCGCGGTGAGGACCTGCTGTCCTCCACCCCGCGGCAGATCGCCGTGTACCGCGCGATGGGCGTGCCCGAGGACGAGTTCCCGGTCTTCGCGCACCTGCCCTACGTGCTCGGCAAGGACGGCCAGCGGCTGTCCAAGCGGAACGGGGTCGTGTCGGTCAACTGGTACCGGCAGGAGGGGTTCCTGCCCGAGGCGATCGACAACTACCTGGCCCTGCTGGGCTGGTCTCCCGGGGACAACCGGGAGGAGTTCACGCTGGCCGACCTGGCCGCCGAGTTCGACCTGGCCCGGGTGAACAGGAACCCGGCCCAGTTCGACGTGAAGAAACTCGAGGCGATCAACGGCGACAAGATCCGCGCGCTGGACCCGGACGATTTCGTGGCCCGGATCATCCCGTTCCTGCAGCGGGCAGGCGTGATCGGTGACCCGGTAAGCGAGGCGGAGCTGGCCCTGCTCACCGCCGCCGCCCCGCACATCCAGACCCGGATCAGCCGGCTCACCGAGGCGCCGGGCATGCTCGGCTTCCTGTTCGCTGACGAGGAGCATTTCGAGGTGGACGCGCAGGAGGCCGAGCGGGCCCTCGGCCCGGACGCGCTGCCCGTGCTCCAGGCCGCGGAGGCGGCGCTGGCCGAGGTGCAGCCGTGGACGGCGGAGGCGATCAAGGCGGCCCTGTCCGCGGCGCTGGTCGAGCCGACCGGGCTCGGGCTCAAGCCGCGGGTAGCGTTCGCGCCGGTGCGGGCCGCGGTGACCGGGCGACGGGTCTCGCCGCCGCTGTACGAGTCGATCGAGCTGCTCGGGCCGGGAGCGGACCCTGGCCCGGCTGGCCCACGCGATCAAGACCAGTAGCTGAGCCGCCTGGTACCCGGTGATCACGGCCGTTTTGCCCGCCATCCTTCTAAACCGGTATAGCGCCATGCGGGCGTTATTTAACTATTGACACTAAACCGGTCTAGTGATGTCATTTCCGGTGAGCGCGGGCGCCCTGCCCGGCACGCTCACCTGGTTCCCGCAACGGCGCGGCGCCGGCGGCCGTCCTCGTATCCGCAGGAGGTTCGCCATGGCCCTACCAGATCAGCAGGCCGCACCAGATCAGCCGGATCCCGGGGCGCGGGGGACATCCCGCCGGGCGCTGCTCGCCGGGACCGTCAGCGGCGCCGCGGGGCTCGCGCTCGGCGCGGCCCTCAGCCCGGCCGCCGCGGCGGCCCGGGCCGGGACGCCGGACCTGGCGGCGGGCTTAACGCCGGGCGGCACGTTCCCGGCCCGGCCGCACCAGTTCGTGACGACGCGGGGCGGGAAGTTCTCGGTGGGCGGCACCGCGTGGCGGTTCGGCGGCACCAACACGTACTACCTGCACCAGCAGTCGCACTACATGATCGACAGCGCGCTCAACGACGCGGCCGCGATGTCGCTGGCGGCCGTCCGGGCGTGGGCGTTCGCCGACGGCTCGGGCGGCAGTTACACCGCGCTGCAGCCCCGGCCCTACGTGTACGACGACGCCGCGTTCGACTCGCTGGATTACGCCATCTACAAGGCGGGTCAGGTGGGCCTCCGGCTGGTGCTCGCGCTGGTGAACAACTGGCCCGACTACGGCGGCATGGCTCAGTACGTGACCTGGTTCCTGGGCCTGCCCGACGACTCCTACGGCGCCGCGGCCAACCACGACATGTTCTATGACACCAAGTCCATCCAGGACTGTTACCGCGCCTACGTGAAGTACGTGCTGACCCGGTTCAACCGCTACACCGGCCTGCGCTACAACGAGGATCCGACGATCATGACCTTCGAGCTCGCCAACGAGCCGCGGAGCCGCAGCGACAAGACCGGGCAGCGTCTGCTCACCTGGGTCACCGAGACCAGCGCGTACGTCAAGCGGCTGGCCCCGCATCAGCTGGTCGCCGTGGGGGACGAGGGGTTTTACGGCGACCCGGCCAACTCCGACTACCCGTACTCCAATTACGAGGGTGACCGCTGGAAGGACTTCCTCGCGCTGCCCACGATCGACTACGGCACGGTCCACCTGTACCCGCAGGGGTGGGGGGAGAATCCGTCGTCCAAGCCGGGTACCGACCCGGTCAGCTGGGGTACCACCTGGATCACCGATCATCTGTCCGACGGGGCGGCACTGCACAAGCCGGTGGTGATCGAGGAGTACGGCCTGGCCATCAACGCCGCCCAGGGCATCGCGGATGAGCAGGCCCGGGACGCCGGTTACCAGGCCTGGACGAACGCGGTACTCAGTCACGGTGGCGCGGGCGACCAGTTCTGGCTGCTCACATCCCGGGTGGACGACGGGTCGTTCTATCCCGACTACGACGGCTACCGCATCATCTGGGACAGCGAGTCCAGCAACACCACGGCCGCGGCGGCTCAGCTGCTCAGCGCGCACGCCAAGGCCATGGCCGCGGCCAGCTGACCCGGTACCGCCGCCCGCCGTCCTCAGGCGGCGGGCGGCGGTCCGGGGTCGATGGTGAACACGCCGACCCCGAACGGGGACAGGGTGATGGTCTCGCTGATGGGGACGCCATCGAGGTCGCACAGCTGTGAGCCCGAGCTGAGCTGGGGCTTGATCGTGACCGGCTCGGCCGCGTGGCTGACCAGCCAGGCGAAGCGGGTGCCATCCGCGCGGACCAGGACGTCGGCCGCCACCCGCGGGTCGTCCACGGTCACCGGCCGGCGTGCGCCCGCGTAGATCGCGAGCGCGTCGTACAGCGTGCTGGTGGCGTCGGGGTTGGCGTCGGGTGTGACGGCGGCCATGTACTCGATGGGATACGTGCACAGGATCAGCGCCCCAGCGCCGGCCCGGCGGACCAGCAGTGCGGGCCGGTCCTGGGCGTTGACCGCGAGCACCTCGGCGCCGTCCGGCCGGACCGGCAGGTAGCTGCGGCTCGGCCCGCTGCCCGCCGCGGCGAAGCGCAGCTGGGCGCCCTGCGGCAGGGTCCCGAAGTCCTGCATCAGCGTGAACGTGACCTGCTCATCCTCGCTCCGGGCCGGGGCGCCGTAGCCCAGCTCGTGCTGCACCCCGAACATGGCGTTCAGCCGCGCGTACCAGGGGCCGGCGTGCCCGCCGTGCGCCCCCGGTGAGTAGGAGACGTAGACGACCGCCCCGGCCTCGGCCAGCGCCTCCAGCTGGTGCCAGGTGGGGCTGAGCAGCTGCTTGGCCGAGGGCACCAGGTACAGCCGGGCGTCCTGGCCGATCCCGGCGCTTTCCCGGGTCAGGGCCGGGGGCAGGTCGGCCAGCCGGGCCGAGACGTACGCCTGGCGCAGCACCTCGGCGAGGTAGGTGCGGTCCTCCTCGGCGGTGAACGGATAGACGGTGTCCAGGTACGACGGGATGACCAGGGCCGCGTCACTGCCGGACCGCTGGCAGTCCCCGATGCCGACCCGGCCCAGGGTCTCGCTGAACGCCGCCATCTCGGCCAGCTGGGGCTTGGCCGCGCCCTGCGCATCGGTCAGGCCGAAATGCATCTCGAACGCGTGGTGCCGGTAGGGATCCTGGCCGGCCAGGTCGTCGTAGTCGGTGTTGTTCCAGGCGATCCACCCGGTCGCCCCGGCCAGCAGCGAATTGTGCAGCACCTGCCGGTAGTAGTGGGCCGCGCCCGGCGCCGGACACGAAGTCCGAGCTGACCCCGAATTCCTCCAGGATCACCGGCGCGCCGTACGTCGTGGACAGCTCGCAAGCCCAGGCCGCGGCGTAGTGCTGGCGGGCCAGGTCGTTGCCGACCGGGTAGACGTGCGGGCCGATGAAGTCGCACTGGCGCGCGGTGTCGGCGACCGAGAACCCGTTGTCGCGCCCGCTGACCTCGATGCCCCACCCGCCGTCGCCGAGGGAGGCCGGCTGGGTGCCGCCGGCCTCGCGCACCGCGCTCAGGATGATCTGGGCCCAGGCGGCGATCGTCTCCTGCGGCGCGCGCGCCGCCGTAGATCGGCATCTCGTTGGAGACGAGCCAGCCGCAGACCGCCTCATGCCCGGCGAACCGGCGGACCATCTCGGCGGCGAACCACGCCTCGCGGGCGACCATCCAGACGTCGGAGTAGAGGTCGCGCCCGGCCCGCCAGGAAGGATCCCAGTTCTCCCCGGACATGTGGCCGACCAGGAAGGTGGGCACCGTGGCCAGGCCCGCCTCCGCGTGCCGGTCCAGGAAGTCGCCGAACCTGGCGGTCATGTCCTCGTCGATGCGGTACGGCTCCGGCATGAAATCAGGCCAGTAGAAGAACGACCTGGTCATGGACAGCCCGTGCGCGCGAAGGACCCGCAATTCGGCCCGGATGGCCTCGGAGTCGTAGTTCCGCCACATCAGCGGGCCGCCCGTCCGGGACCAGAAGTTGACCCCGAGCCAACTGGCCGGCCGCCCCCCGGAACTGAGCTTGGCGGCGTTCCTGTGCATGCGGAAGGCTCCTCTCTCCGGCGGGGGTGAGGGATAGGCACCGAGAGCCAATGCGATCGAAACACTATACCGGTTAAGTGTCAACGGGAATTAACTCCGGCCTCCGATGCGGGCGCCACAGCTCTGAGGTTGGGCAGCCGCTCGTTACACTGGCCAGCGCGGGAGCCGGAGCCCGATGGTGGCGGGCCGGTGGCGCCGCGGGGAGGAATCGGGTGAAGCGTCCGACCATCGCGGACATCGCGCGTCGCGCCGGGGTGACCAAGGCGGCGGTGTCCTTCGCGCTGAATGGGCAGCCTGGCGTGTCCGCGGCCACCCGGGAGCGAATCCTGGCCATCGCGGACGAGATCGGCTTCCAGCCCAGCAGCGCAGCCCGGGCCCTGTCCGACGGCCGGGCGGGAGCCTTCGGCCTCATCATCGACCGGCCCGCCCGCACGCTCGGCGTGGAGCCATTCTTCACGCAGCTCATATCGGGCATCCAGGCTGAGTTGTCGCTGGACCATACCCCCCTGCTGTTCACCATGGCCGAGGACCAGGACGCCGAGATCGCCATGTACCGCTCCTGGTGGGGCCAGCGGCGGGTGGACGG
>CAWINS010000083.1:0-106541 GCA_963837335.1 uncultured Actinomycetes bacterium
CGAAAGCGTGCTGTCCTTCGTCTACGAGTTCGTGATCTGCTGGCTACGAACCGCCCGCCGGGTGTGGCAGGCATGGCGCGAAGAGGGATTCGACGTCATCCAAACCTGCAACCCGCCAGATACCTATTTCGCGCCTGGCGTGGCCATTGAAACTGTTGGGCAAGCAGTTCGTGTTCGATCAGCACGACCTGTGCCCGGAGATTTACGAGTCGCGGTCAGGCCCCCAATCGGCTGCTGCTCGCCGGTCTGCGCCTCCTCGAGCGGCTCACGTACCGCGCCGGCAGACCATGTGATTCGACCAACGAGTCGTACCGGGACGTGGCGCTGAGCCGGGGCCACAAGCGCCCCGGGGAGTGACCGTGGTCCGCACCGGGCCCGATGTCAACCGGATGCAACGAGGGGATGCCGACCCTTCGCTTCGCCGTGGCCGGCGGTACCTGTGCTGCTACCTGGGCGTGATGGGGCCGCAGGACGGGGTCGATTGGCGATTTGGGCCGCCCACTCCTACGTCTACGACCTCGGCCGGACCGACCTGCCACTTCGCGCTCATCGGCAGCGGCGATGTGTACGACGACATCGCGCCCTGGTCGCCAAGCTGGACCTCGCCAGCTATGTCACCATGCCCGGCCGGCTCCCGGACGAGCCGTTGTTCAGCCATCTCTCAACCGCCGACATCGGGCTGTCGCCCGATCCGCCCGGCCCCCTCAATGATGTCAGCACCATGAACAAGACGATGGAGTACATGGCCTTCGGGCTACCTGTCGTCGCCTTCGACCTCAAAGAAACCCGGGTGTCGGCAGGTGAAGCCGGCATCTATGTCCCCGGCGCTGACCCGACCGCCTACGCCAAGGCCATCGCCGGCCTGCTCGACGACGCCGGTCGACGGCGGCAAATGGGGGAAGCGGCGCGACAAGGGGGCGGTAGGCGTGCTCGCCTGGCACCAACAGGCACCCGCCTACCTCAGCGTCTACCAGCGCCTTCACGGGCGCATCTCGCCCGCCTCCCGTCGGTCGACCGGCCCGGGGGAGGGCCGATGGCGCTCCGCTCGCTCCCAGGCCTCGAGGTTCCCGAAGCGGGCCTTCCAGCCTCCCTTGGCCCTTCCGGCCACCATCACCCCGCCATAGACGACCAGCGACGGCCACCAGCGCGGATCGACGGACAGGCGCCGCATCGCCAGGCCCCGGCCCGGTGACCCGGTGAGACCGGCCCCGGTGGGAAAGGCTGGCCCAACTCGACAATGCCCGCCCGGCGCCGGCCCTGGACGCGAACCAGGTCGCGCAGCGTTGCCGGCGGCCTGACAGTGAACGTGGCCCCGCCGACCCCGACCCGCTCGCCCGGCCGGAACTGCCGGTAAACAAAGAGGTCGTCGGCGATGATCGGTGGGAACACGCCGAATCGGGCCCGGCCCTCGGCGCTCAGGGCGTACACGCCTGAGCCGATCATGTGCTCGGTGACGTACGCCGTCCTGGTCCACACCCGGTAGTAGGCCCGCACGCCCCAAGGCCGCCCATCGGTGTCGGCCCGGAGCTTGGGGGCGGCTGCGAACGGCGCACCTGGGCCCCGCAGGGCGGGGCGAGGATGAGCAGGTCCGGACCCGGCAATTCGATATCCGCGTCGAGATACACCCGGGGATAGATCGTCGCCAGCTCGTCGCCCCGGTTAGCGCGGCCGGCTTGGACGCGATCGGCAGTTCATCCACCTGGATGGTGACGCCGGCGTGGCGGGCGATCGCCGCCGTAGGCGTCGGTGCACCCGTTGCAGACGACGACGATTTCCACCTGGCCCGGGTCGAGGCCTTCCAGGAGGGCGCCCAGGCACCGGGCGATGACCCGCTCCTCGTTGTGGGCGGGAATGACCACCGATACCTCGGGAGCAGCGCTCACGGCGCCGGCGAGTTCGACGGGGCGCGGCCCGGGTTGGCTCCGGCGGCACCCACGGCCATCCATCGATCCAAGCCGCCCGGTTGCGCCAGACGGCGGGCCAGATCGATCCGCGTCGAGCCCGGCCCGGGCCAGCGTGGCGCGCAGTGCCACCCCGGCGGTCATGAGCCGTCGCCCTGCGATCGCTCGCCGCCGGGGCCAGTGCTTGTCGACGAGGGTGACCTTGCCGGCCAGCACCAGTGGGCGCTTCCACCCGGCCGATCCACTGGCGGCCCCGACGTAATGGGTCACGATCGCGTCGGGAGTGATCATCGGGCGGTACCCAAGCGCCGAGCACGCAGGGCGAGGTCGGCGTCCTCCCCATACATGAAAAAGCGCTCGTCGAACCCACCAAGCCGTCCCAAGCCGGGGAGCCAGCAGGAGGCAGCCCGTGACCACGCCCACTTCGCGCACCGAGTCGCGTTCCCAACGGCCCATCGATTCAGGGTCGAGCATCCGGGACCGGCGAAACACGGTAGAGAGACCGGTCGAAAAGCAGAACAGGCTCCACAGTGACGGCTGACCCCAACAGGAGCTGGGGTCGACTTCGCCGCCGGACTCAGGGTCCGGCCACCGGACAGACCGGCCTCGGGGCGGGATCGACCAAAGTCGATGAGGCGCTCGAGGGCGCGATCGTGAACGACCGTATCCGGATTGAGCAACACGAAGTCACCCGAGCGGCGGCCACGCCCAAGTTGCAAGCTCTGGCGAAGCCGACGTTGTCGTCGAGTGCGAACAAGCTGACGCCCCAAACTCGGCCGCCACCATGGCCGCCGAGCCGTCCTGGCGGCGTTATCGACGACGATGATTTCGAGGCGGTCTGGCGGGTCTCGGCCTCAATCGAGGCCAGGCAACCTCGCAGAAGGCGCAGGTGTTGTAGGAGACGATGACGAGCTGAGCTCGGTCACGAAGGCATCGGGTCGCCGGCTCCTTCGGGATGGATGTCGGGCCGTCGACCGCCGCCGAGTGGAACGAAACGCCCTGGACCCTGGTCCGATGATCGGGCCGGGTTTCCGGCCGCGATGGAGTCGGCCGGAAGGGACCTAGTGACAACGGAGCCGGCGCCGACCACGCAGCGGTCGCCGATATGGACGCCCGCCACGACAATGACGCCCGGGCCCCGAGCCAGGTGTCGCGGCCGACGACCACATCTCGCTCGTTCTTCGGCTGGTCCATGATCGGCATCCCGGGCTCGAATTGGTAGTCCGAGGCGGTGATGAACACTTCGGGGCCGAGCAGGGCGTGCTCGCCGAGCTTGATGCGGCCCTCGAGTCGCCGGCCCACAGGGAGCACCGGGCGCCGACGTGGGCGCCGGCTCCGATCTCGATGCGCTCGCCGTTGACAAATGATACATTCGGTGCGATTCGGACACCAGGTCCGAGCGCAACCGGCGGCGGGGCTTGACGTGGGTGTAGTTGTAGTAGTGCACGAGCCGCAGCAGCTGGGACCATGCCCGGGGATCGATGAGCGACTTGACGAAGGCGCTCAATCCGAAGTCGGAAGACGGCGTGTCCGGACTGCGGGGCGATCGTGGGCGGCGAGGCGAGTGCTCCACAATCGCCCAAGTGTATCGATCGCCTCAACGCCGCCAACAGGCTGACTGTCCAAAGGGAGAATCCCGCGGAGACCCCTCTTGCGCGCGTGCCGGGTCGTCTAGCCTTCCTGAGCATGGATCTGGGTCTCTTCTTCCGCGTGCTCTACCGGCAGAAGGCGTTTCTGCTGGTGGGCTTGGTCATCGGAGTGGTCGTTGGAACCCTGGTGGCGTATAAGCCGACCTCCCAGGGTTTGGCGCCACACGCCCTGCAGTACACCTCGTCCGCCCACCTCCTGGTCACCGACGGGCCGTCGGAGGTGTTCTCCACCGCAACCCCCCTGACCGTGCCCAACGCCAACACTCAGGTGAGACAGAACTTCGCGCCCGGCGATCTGGCTGACATCTATGCCCAGATCATCATGAGCGACCAGATCACCAACCAGGTCGAGAGCGTCTACGGCAAGCTCTCGGCCCACGGTGCTTCGGTCAACGCCTATCGGATCCTGGCCCAGTCGCCCAACGGGTTCGGTGTTACCCGGCCGAGGCCTCTGCCGGTGATCGAGATCGACGCCACCGCCAACACGCCGAAGAACGCCCGGGTGCTGGCCGACTTGACGACGCAAGCATTCGAGCGATATGTCAATGCTCAGCAGAACGAGGCCAAGCTCGCCGTCCAGCAGCGGACGACGGTGACCGAGGTGGTGTCGCCGAAGGCCGGGGCCCGGTCGAGCAGCAACCCACTGGTCCTCTTGCTGCTCATCGCCATCGGGCTGTTCGTCGCCGTGATCGCCATCGCCGGTGTGCGGGACAACCTCCATCGCCGTAAGGCACGTCGGTTCACCGCGACGGGCGAGATGCGGGATACCCACGATGCTGGTCGCGGCAACGGCGGGCCGTCTGAGCGGACACCGAGCGCGAGGCGGCGGCGGCATCGCGCGACCCGCAGAGCACCATCGGCGCTCGTCGCTGAGACCTGGACTCGACATCGGCGGTCACACAAAGGAGCGGGGATGAACGACCCAGTCGTGGTCGTAGCGGCCGGAGCGATCACGCTCGGCCTGATCGCCCTCGTCGTCACGTACCACCGGGCGCTTTTCAACGGCAAGAGCTTGCTGGTCTTCTTCGTTCTCCTCCTGATGTTCATACCGATCCGCCGGTACGCGTTTCCTTCCTCGTTGCCGATCCACCTCGAGCCATACCGCCTTGTCATCGTCCTGCTCGGGGGGGGTGCCATCTTCTCTCTCCTGGTCGATCCCCGATGGCGGTGGCGACCAATGGTGTTCGCGTGGCCGGCTGTCCTCCTGCTCGGCGCATCGCTCCTGTCGATCGCCGTCAACTTCACCTCGATCACCAGGGCGCAGCTCGGCGGCGAGGTCGTGCAGAGCTTCCTCCTCATGCTCAGCTGGTTTGCCGCCTGGGTGATCCTGAGGTTGCTGTTGACTTCAGCGGCTCGGGTACTGCTCGTGCTGCGGACCCTCACCACCTGCGGCGGGATTCTCGCCCTCACGGCCATCTACGAGGCCCGGAGCCAACAGAACCTGTTCGACAAGGTCCTCACCCATGTGGCGATCCTCAAGCAGGTCAAGAGCGAAAAGGTGGAGATCCGCCTGGGCGCGTTCCGACCCGTCGCCTCGGCCCAACACTCCATCCCCCTCGGGATGCTGTTCGTCATGCTGTTCCCGATCGCCATGTGGCTCATGTTCCGGGATGGGCAGGGCCAGCGGGGTCGCCAGGCCTGGTGGCTGGTATGTGGCGGACTGGAAGTGCTCGGCGCAGCCGCCACGATCTCCCGGGTGGCCATGATCGCCCTGCTACTCGAGGTCGTCGCCTGCCTCATCCTCCGGCCGAAGGCCCTCAAGGCCCTCCTCCCCTTCGCCTTGGCCGGGCTCCTCGTCCTCCACGTCGCCGTGCCCGGGCTCGAGGGCAAGATCGTCAAGGTGTTCTTTCCGGCCCAGGGCATCGCGGCCGAGCAGTCGACCGGTGCCGGCACCTCGGCCGCCGGTCGCCTCTACAAGGCCAAAGCTGTCATCCGCGACGTGACCCATCACCCGATCACGGGCGATGGCTTCGGTACCCAAATCGTCCAGGGACCCAAGCAGAACTCGCTGCTGCTGGACGACGGATATCTGGACCAGCTGCAGGAAACCGGTGTGCTGGGCTTGATGTCGTTATTGGCGCTGGCCGTCGTGCCGCTGATCATGCTCGGTCGACGAGCCCGGCGGGACCACACCCCCTGGGGTGACCTGGCCGCGGCGCTGGCCATCGTCATGCCTGGCGTCGCCCTCAGTTGGCTGCTGTACGACGCCATGTCGTATGGGCAGGAGGTCATCATCCTCTTCCTGCTGTTCGCGGTCGGGGCGTGGGTGCTGAGCGAGGTGCCCGAGCCCGTCGCCGAGCAGGTGCCCGTTCCCCCGCCGGAGTTCGCCGTCCTGGGTTAAGTGACTCGACACCACTCGATGGCACGGCTTTGCCATCTGTCCAAGGCGGAGAATGGGAGACGAACTTGGCTCGACGGCTGATTTGCATTACCGGAATGCACCGCAGCGGCACGTCGGCGGTGAGCCGGGTGATCAACCTGCTGGGCGTGAGCCTGGGCGACGAAACCGACCTGCTGGCGGCGATGGCGGACAATCCGCGGGGCTTCTGGGAAAGTGCGAGCCTGACCCGGTTCGCGGAAGGGGTGCTGCAGGCCTGCGGCGGTAGCTGGGATGATCCCCCGATGCTCGCCGACGGCTGGCACACCGATCCTCGTCTCGACCGGACGCGCGCCTATGGGGCGGATCTCGTGAAGCCGCTACTCGACGGTGGCCAGGTGGTCGGCGTGGAAGGACCCCCGGTCATCGTTGACACTCCCGTTCTGGCGGACGATCACCGAGATCGACCGGACCCTGCTGGTCGTCCACGATCCAAGGGAGGTGGCCGGATCCCTTGCCAAGCGCAACGGCCTGCCGATCGAGCGTGCCGCTTACCTGTGGCTCCGCTACAACGTGGCGGCGTGGCGCAACGACGCGGACCGCCGGTTGGTCAGCTATGCCGCCCTGGTGCAAGATCCAGATCGGACCATTGCCGCCATCGCCGAGGCCGTGGGTGTGCCCATTCCCGAGCCGAGGCGACGCGCCGTCATCGCCGCTGAGGTCGACCCGGACATCCGGCACGCCCACCGGGTACCGGTCGGGCCCACGATGCGGATCGCGCTCGAGTACTTCGAGTTGTGCATGGAGGCCGGCCCGTTGACGGTGGACGCGGCCACGAGCGAGCTTCATGAACGCTGGCTCGACGCCGGCCCCGCCGATCGTCAGGTGAGGCGGGCCCGCCGGGCCGTGCGGACCGTGGTGCCCCGGCAAGTGAGGCGACGGCTTCGCTCGAGGGTCGGAGGCCTGGCGTCCTTGCCTCTGCGCCGGGCCACCAAGGAGGTGTCGGTGAACCCGATCGCCCCCCGGACCTAGTCCGGGGGGCGATCGACTCGCTTTGGTCATCGGGCCATTCGGCCTCGACAGCTGGGCTAGACGGGACGGTTCGTGCCGTCCATGACGTTGGTGGCGTCGAAGTGGTTGCCCGTCACCGCCAGGCAGCTGGCGTCGACCGGGGCGAATCGATACTCGTTGCTGAAGCGATTCCGGGCGAAGATGTTGTTGACCGCGACCTCGGGGCACTGCAGCGTGTGGCTGCCCCCATTCATGAGGTTGTCGGTGAACACCATGTTGGTCTGGTTGCCGCCGATGAACGCCGAGTTGTTGTAGACGTGGGTCGTGGCACTGAACGGCAGCAGGGTGTTGTGGATCACCGACACTCGATCGGCGGTGGTCGAAAGCTGCTGGATCGTGTCACTGTGCGAAATCATCGTCGGGTCAAGGTCGTGGATGAAGCTGTCCTGCACCACGGCGTCGGACGTGACATGCACACCGTCGATCCCGCCGTGAATATTTCCTCGCAACAGAACGAACGTCCCGCCCCCGCCGATGATGGCATTGACGCTGGTGATCCCCGATGCCTCGGTGTCCCGGATCACAAGTCCGGTGATTCCCGCGCCGCACCTCTATGGTGAACTGCCCGGTGCATCCCGCGCCGCAGGTGATGCGACTGTTCTCAATGGTGACGTTGTTGGCCTCGACGTAGACAAAGCCGCTGACATCGAGACCGTTGAGAATCGCTCCCGGCGTTTTCTCGGTGATCGACGATACCCGCGTCAGTACCACTCCAGCGGGCACGCCCGTGTTACTGGCATCGGGATATCCGCAGCTGTGGGGTGACGCGACACATGGCGTGGGCGGGCTCGGGTGCAGGTCAACGTGATGCTTGTTGGTGCTGACTTGGCTGGCGCCGGCGGGTGACGCGAAGGAAGCGTCGGCGACGAATGCTGTGGCCTGCAGGCCGAAGAAGCCGACAAGCACGGCGAGACTCGCTCGGGTGAAAAAACCCGACGGGAACATTCTTTTCTCCATTGAGATCGGGGATCCCTGTTTTCTCGGAACGATCGCGGCGCGCTTTAGCTTGCGGAAGGCCAGCCCGACCTCAAACAGACGTGGCGTGGTATTCTTCGGCGTCGGGCAAATGGACCGGCAGGGGGGCTGGTGGGGGCAGCGCGATGATGCGACCTACGTTCTGGCGGGCCCGGTCTCGTCGAATCGGCGCGAGCCGATCAGCCACGGCACGGCTCGTCGGTGTTTTGGCGCTGGTCATCGGGACGCTGATGGCTCAGTCGGCGGCCTCGGCCCAGGCCGCAGCGATCGGCAACGATTGGGCTCAGTACAGCTTTGACCACGCCGGTAGCAATTTCACCAATGAGACGGAAATCACGCCGGGAAATGCGACTTCCCTCAAGGCGCCGCTCGGTTGGCCGATACAGGGGGGGAGCCTGATCTCGACCCGCCCGGTCGTCGCCAACAACCTGGTGTACTGGGGAACGTGGGACGGTCAAGAGCACGCCACGCCGATCCCGGGCAGCGCCGCGACGGGCTGGTCCACCGCCCTGGGGGTCACGACCGGGAGTTGCCTCAGTGCCGGCGTGGTGAGCACACCGGCCGCCGATAGCATCACCATTCCCGGTCAGTCGCCGACCCCGGCCCTGTTTCTCGGCGGGGGCGGCACCGATTCCCCGTCGGCGGCGGCTCGGCCAAGGTCTATGCCCTCAATGGTTTGACCGGCGCCGTCATTTGGCAGACGCCCGTCGGGCCGGCACCGGCCACGATGATGTGGGGATCGCCCCTGGTCGCCAACGGCCATGTGTACATCGGAGTGGCGTCATTGGGAGACTGTCCGCTCACCCCCAGTGGGATGATCGAGTTGAGCGAAGCCACCGGCGTCATCGAGAACACCTTCAACGCCAACCCTCCGGGCTGCACCGGGAGCGGGATCTGGGGGTCGCCGACCCTTGACGATCACACCGGTCTCATTTACGTGGATACCGGCAACCCGTCCCCCTGCAAGGCCACCCAACTCTACGGAGACGCGATCGTGGCTCTCCATGCCTCTGACCTCACGGCGGTGGACAGCTGGTCAGTGCCCGTCGCCGAGCAAATCAAGGATGGGGATTTCGGCACCGTGCCGACGCTCTTCTCGGGGACGGTCACCCCCGGAGGAACACCGCACCAGTTGGTCGGGGCGACCAACAAGAACGGCACCTTCTATGTGTGGGACCGCTCCGATCTCCACGATGGGCCCCTCGCCAGGCTGAAGGTGGCCGACACGACGCAGCAGAACATCTCACCCGCCGCTTATGACGGCACCTGGCTGTATGTCGCTTCCAAGCACACGACCATCGCAGGTGCCAATGGCACTGTGACCGACAAGGGCACCGTGCGCGCCTTCAACCCGAACGATCTCTCCACGGCCGGTGTGGACCACGGCGCTACCGGGGATGGTGTGGGCATCACTGGCAGCGGCTCCCGGACTGGTCGCAGTCGGGGCCGGGCAGCAGATGGTGATTTTGAACTCGGCGAGCGGAGTCATCGTGACGAAGCGGTCAACGTCCAAAAAGGGCGCCAAGCTCTACGGGGCACCGACGATCTCCCACGGTGTCCTCTATGAGGGCGACACGGCAGGGTTCCTCTACGCCTACAGTCCCGGCAGTTAGCCCGCGCCTGCTACTGCTCGAGCGCCTCGGTCACTCGGGCCAGCGCGGCCCGGCGCACTTCGAGGGGTGTGCGCGACGCTGACTGGATCAGCACCGCGACGTCATCGGGCTGGAGCCGCTCGGCGAAGGTGATGGCGCTGTCCATGTCGAGCGGTCCTCTGTTCCAATGGCAATGGCAGAGCATGGCGGTCGTGGGATGGGCATTGGCGGGCGGCCCGACGATCTCGTCGACGAACACGCCGTACAGGGCCCACTCCGAGATGTGGAGCTTGGCACCAATGGCCTCCAACCAGTCGCGGCCGGTTACCAGCTCGATCCGCTCCTTCAACGCCACGACGATTTTGGGATCCCAGGCGCTGAATGAGCTGATGTAGTCATGAAATGGCAGCTCGCCGGGTGGCAGGCCCAGCAGCTCTCGCGCCGCCTTGTGCCAGGAAACGTGGCGCGGATGGCGACCATCGACGTCAAAGTCCTTCCGGTAGAGCCGCACCTGTCCGTCTTGCAGGAAGGTCTCGGCGGTGATGGGCCGCACGATGACGACATCGGAGTCGGCGAGCACGAGGACGTCCGCCTCGATATCCGCGGAAATTGCGAACTTGAGCAACTGCTGAGCGACCCGGCCGCGGATCGCGGGCAGCGGGCGATGGAGGTTGATCGCGGCGATCCGTGGCGTGGACTTGCCGAGCAGGCGGAACCGGCGGTTGAGCACCGGCGTCGGCACCATGCCGCGAGGAAGCAGGTCGGACTCGGACCAGATACGACACCGCTCGCTCTTCAGTTGGGAGAAGAGTTCGACCTCCCGGCGGGGCACGACCAAATGATGGACGGTCGACGTCGCGGTGTGGTCGAGCACCGATCGGTGCAGCTCCTGGCACAGCTCGAAGTCCGCTGCGTAGGTCGGGGTGATGATTGCCAGGGCCGCCATATGAGGGAATGGTATCTTGAGCGCCGGACGGCGCTACCCTTTGAGGCCAGTCGTCACTTGTTTCCCGGTGTCGACGAAGACGTTGGTCGGGTCCCATTCGACACCCGGCGACTGAAGACACGTGGCCGCGACGGGCCTGAATCGGAAGTCATGGCCAAAACGGTTCCGTGCGAACACGTTGGCGGACAAGGTGTGCCCTGAGCACTGCACGCTCGTGCTGCCTCCATCGATCAGGTTGTCAGTGAACACGAGATCTGCGACGTCGCCATAGATCAGGGCTGAGTTATTGTAGACGTGCGTCACGAAGCTGTAGGGGAACAACGTGTTGTGGACGATCGTGATACCACTGCCACCGGCCTTGTTGATCTGTTGGATGGCGTCGCTGTGGGACGTATCCGTAGGCGTCAGGTCGTGGATGTAGCTGTCCCGGATCGACGATCCGGTCTCGGGATGGAGACCGTCGATGCCACCGTGGATGTCGCCGCGTTCGAGGGTGAAGGATCCTCCTCCGCCGATGCCCGCGCCACAGCCGGCGTCACATGCCGTCTCCACGTCGTGGACGGTGAGGCCGGTGACGCTCTGGGGCACCCGGATGGCAAATCGGCATCCCCCCGTGCATGTGATCCGGGAGTTCTGGATCACGACGTTGGCGACGCTGCGCACCGAACGAGAGATGTCCCTGCAGCACATCCGCCGGGTAGTGGCCCACCTGCAATCGCGAGGGTATGCGGCACCGCTGCGCGAGGTGAAATTCGCGACCCTTGGCCGGGAGATCTACTTCCAGCATCCAGACGGTTCCTGGGAAGGAGACCTGGAGCCTGACCAGGTGGTCCTGGTGAAGACCCTCCGCCTGGAGCCGTTGAGGCTGCGTATCGACGCTGCCACCAGACGATCCGCTACGGATGTAGGCCGTATCACCACGCGCCGAGGAGTTCACGCCAGCGCTGCGGTTTTCGCGGGTACTCGGGTCCCGGTCGCCACCATCCAGGACTACCTTCGCCATGGTTATGAAGCCCAGGCCATCCTGGAAGCTTTCCCCGACCTGGATGTGGCCGACGTGGATGAGGCTGGGCGCCTCCTTGCCGCGGCGGGATAGTGCGGTTCCTCCTCGACAACGACATCGATGCCGCAGTCGGACGAATGCTCCGGCAGCGCGGCCACCAATGCTGGACAGCAAGCGCCGTTGGGTTAGCCGTTGCGGCAGACGATGCGCTCACTGTCTGGGCCTCCAGTCATAGCGCCGCACTGGTGAGTACCGACCGCGAGTTCGGGCAGCGTCGGATGCGCAACTCAGTCGGTCATCATGTCTGGCTGCGCTGCCCCGACTGGGAAGCCTGCGATCTCCTGAGCATCCACTTAGACGACGTGACATCTCGACTTCAGGCGCGTAGCAATCTGACGATCCGCGTCTCCAAAGACGGTCTCAGCGACTCGTCCGACTGGCGCTGACCCACGACAGGCATGGGTGACCGCGTGCTCGTACTAAGCCGCGCTGGCCGCCGAACCGGACGCCCTGGCTCATCTGTCCATGGCCGTTATCGACTGTTACCTGCCCGGACGACCTGTGGCGTCCAGCCATTCCGCGAAGGTCGGGCCGGCCAGGGTGGCGTGCGGGCCGGGCAGCAGGGCGCCGCTGGAGTTGAGCGCGTCGTCCGGGTCGGCCGGGTTGCTGACCGCCTCGATCTTCACCACGTCGCCGCGCCGGGCGGCGAGCAGCGCCGCCATGTCCGGGAGATACTCCTCGCGCGGGCCGGCGATCTCGGGAACCGGCGCCCCCGCCGGGGTCGGCTCCGGCGCTACCGCCAGGGCGGCGAGCGCCTCGGCGACTGTCCTGGCCGCGACCAGCTGGGTGCGCATCCGGGGCAGATAGCACACCTCACCCTGACTGCCCCACGCCATGAGCACCTCAACGAACTCGTGGAACTGGGCCGCGCGCAGGATCTGCGCCGGGACCGGGCCCGGCCAGCGCGGCCCGCTCGTGCGCGAGCTTCGCGGCACCATAACCAGCGGTGAATTTGTCGGTACCGATGATGGACACCACCACCATCCGCCGCACGCCGGCCCGCGACCCTACCTCCTGGAGGTTCCTGGCCGCCGTGGTGAAGAACTCGGTCGCCGCATCCTGCTCGGCCGACGGCCCGGTCGCCGCGTCGACGACGGATTCCACCCCGTCCAGCGCCGCCGCGAGGCCGTCCCTGGTGATCACGTCCACGCCCTGCGAGCGGGAAATCGCCACCACCTCATGCCCGTCGCCCTCGAGCACGTCCACGACGTGCCGTCCGACCCGTCCGGTCGCCCCCGCTACCGCGATCCTGGCCATGGTGTTTCTCCTTCAGATCTTGTCTCGTCACTGCTCTGACACGAGGCGGAGGGAGAACGTGACAGGGTCTTTCCGCTAGCCTGCGTCGGCGCCCTGGGCGGCCCGTGCGGCGGAGCCGTTGGCGGTGATGTGGACGGGCGGCGCGTCCGGGTTGATGATCAGGATGTTGCTGCGGGCGTGCCGCCACAGTTCCTGGCTGGCGCTCGCGTCCATCAGCGCGCTCAGGCCGCCGTGCGTGGGCGCGCCCAGCACGATGGTGGTCGCCTGGATGCTGGTGGCGTACTCCGCGATCAGCCGCCCGGCACCGCCGTGATCGGTCGCGTGCAGCAGCACCTGGCCCTCGGCGGGCACGTGATGCGCGGCCAGCCGGTCCAGGTGATTGCTGACCAGGTCCCGCGCGGCGTCCAGCTGCTCCGCCTCGACGCCGAAGTCGCCCGCGGTGACGCCTTCCTGCGCGTGCACCACGTGCACGATCTGGCCCTCGGCCAGGGCCAGCCGGGCCGCGGCCTCGGTGACCAGCCCGGCCACCGGGGACGAGTCGATGGCGGCGAGGATCACGCCCTGGCTGGGCCGGCCCTCGGGCGGGGTGCGGCACCCTCGACCGGGATCAGCGCGGTGGCCGGGCCGGCGGGGGCCGGGGCGGCCGTGCTGGTCGTTGCGTGCGCCGCCACCTGCTCGGCCTGGACCCGCTCGGCGTCGCCCAGCAGACGGTGCCCCGTGGACAGGATGACGATGCCCAGCAGAATCGCGCCGGAGGCGATGTAGAACGGCACGTGGATATTGAGGGCGATGACCAGCCGGCCCGCGACGTAGGGCGCCAGGCCGCCGCCGATGAACCGGACGAAGCTGTACGCCGCGGAGGCGACCGGCCGCTCGACCGGGGAGACGGTCATCACCGCCTGCGTGGTGACCGTGTTGTTGATCCCGATGAAGATGCCGGACACGATCACGGCCGGGATGAGCACCGCGTTGTCCGTGGTCCAGATCGCGATGACCAGCACCACCACGGCGAACGCGGCCAGGTTCAGGTACATGGTCCGGGCGATGCCCAGCCGCTCCTGCAGCCTGGGCGCGCCGAACACGGCGAACAGGGCGACCAGGATGCCCCAGCCGGTGAAGACCAGGCCGAGCCGGATGGGGCTCAGGTTCATCGGGAACGGCGCGTACCCGAGGACCGTGAAGAAGCCCCAGTTGTAGCAGAGCGCGGTCAGCGCCATGGTCAGCAGGCCGCGGTGGCGCAGCGCGCGCAACGGCGCGGACAGGCTGGTCTTGTGCGGCGGTTTGGGGGTCTTCTCGACCAGGACGATCGTGGCGATCAGCGCGATGGCCATCAGGGCGGAGACGCCGAAGAACGGGCCGCGCCAGCTGATCTCGCCCAGGATCCCGCCCAGCAGCGGGCCCATGGCGATGCCCACGCCCAGGGCCGTCTCGTACAGCACGATCGCGCCCGCGAACCCGCCGCTCGCCGAGGCGACGATGACCGCCAGCGAGGTGGCGATGAACAGCGCGTTGCCCACGCCCCAGCCGGCCCGGAAGCCGATGATGGCGCCGATGGACGGCGACGCCCCGGCCGCCGCGCTGAACACCACGATCAGGGCCAGGCCGGCGATCAGCGTCTTCTTGGCCCCGATCCGGCTGGACACCCAGTTGGTGATCAGCATGGCCACCGCGGTGACCACCAGGTAGCTGGTGAACAGCAGCGTCACCTCGCTCGGCGAGGCGTGCAGCTGATGGGAGATGGAGGGCAGGATCGGGTCGACCAGGCCGATGCCCATGAACGACACGACGCAGGCGAAGGCGACCGCGAAGACCGCCTTGGGCTGCTTGAACGGGCTCGCCGCCCCGGTGGATGTGCCACTCATCCAAGTGCTCCGTTTCGGGATGTGTGAAGCACCCGGGGCTTCCGGTCCCGGGTGGCTGTTCTCGTCAGGTCTGGGCCACCAGCGGGTCTTCGCGCTGGGCGTTGGCCAGGGCGTCCATGGCCGGCAGCGCCGCGGCCAGCGCGGCCTGCTCGTCCGGGCTGAGCCGGGCCAGCAATGCGGCGACCCGCTCCGCCCGTACCGCCCGGCGGCGGGCCAGCATGGCCTGGCCCTCGGCGGTGATACGGACCTGCACCACCCGCCCGTCCGCGGGATCGGGGACGCGGTCCACCAGGCCCGTGTCCTGCAGCCGGGCCACCAACTGGGTCATGGCCGGCTGGGTGACGCCTTCCCGGGCCGCCAGCGCGGTCAGCCGCCGGGGGCCGCCTGCGGTCCAGGGTGGCCAGCGTGGCCGCCGCGGTGAGCGAGAGCCCGCTGGCGGGCTGAGCCAGCGGAACAGCCCGATCAGCCGCTCCAGGCCGGCCGCCACCCCGGCGGCCAGGGCCCGTCGCGGCCGGCGTCGCTCCGCTGAATTCATAAGATACTTATATCATACGCTTATGTTTCCGCGGAAACGGGCCACCCAGGCGATCGAGGGTGCAGCATGCTCAGCGCGCGCTCGCTGACGCCGGCCTGGCCACCAGCAGGCTGCACGCATAGACGGACGTGCCGGTGCGGGCAGCTCATGCACCGGCGTCGGCGGGTGCCGTCCTGGAGGCGCGGAACGCGCACTGTCCCGGGCAGGCAGGCTGCCCGGGACAGTGGTGGGGCACCGGCACGGATGCGGTCTTCGTTGCGGAGAAGTTGGCTTTTGACTTTCGCTGCTCGCGCCTCTAGGTCAGGGTTCCCTGGTCAGAGGAGTTCGAGGATGGTGGCGTTGGCCTGGCCGCCGCCCTCGCACATGGTCTGCAGTCCGTAGCGGATGCCGTTGTCGCGCATGTGGTGCACGAGGGTGGTCATCAGCCGCGCGCCGGACCCGCCCAGCGGGTGGCCGAGGGCGATGGCCCCGCCGTTGTAGTTCAGCGCCTTGGGGTCGGCGCCCAGTTCGGCCAGCCAGGCCAGCGGCACCGGCGCGAACGCTTCGTTGACCTCGAAGGCGCCGATCTCGTCCACGCCCAGCCCGCTGCGGGCCAGGGCCTTGCGGGTGGCCGGGATGGGCGCGGTCAGCATGATGATCGGATCGGCACCGGCCAGCACGGCCGTGTGCACCCGGGCGATCGGGGTCAGGCCCAGCTCGCGGGCCTTGTCCGAGGTGGTCATCAGCAAGGCGGCCGAGCCGTCGGAGATCTGCGAGGAGTTGCCCGCGGTGATCACGCCGCCCTCCGGCTTGAACACCGTCTTGAGCCCGGCCAGCACGTCGACCGTGGTGCCGCGGCGGATCCCCTCATCGGCGCTGATCAGCTCGCCCTGGTCGTTGGTCACCGGCGCGATCTGGCCCTCGAACCGGCCGGCGTCCTGGGCGGCGGCCGCCTTCTCGTGCGAGCCCACCGAGTACTCGTCCAGCTGGGTGCGCGACAAGCCCCAGCGCTCGGCCATCATCTCGGCGCCCACGCCCTGGTTGGGGAACACGCCGCCGTAACGCTCCAGGAACTCCGGGCCCATCGGGTTGGCGCCCTGGATCGAGGCGCCCATCGGCACCCGGGACATGGACTCCACCCCGCCCGCCACGACCACGTCGTACTGGCCCGCGATCAGGCCGGCCGCCGCGAAGTGCACGGACTGCTGGGACGAGCCGCACTGGCGGTCCACGGTCACGCCGGTCACGGTCTCCGGCCAGCCCGCGGCCAGCACCGCGTTCCGGCCGATGTCGAAGGTCTGCTCGCCGACCTGGCCGACACAGCCCCAGACCACGTCGTCCACCAGGGCGGGGTCGATGCCGGACCTTTCGGCCAGGGCCTTGAGCACGTGAGCCGACAGCGAGACCGGGTGCACCCCGGACAGCCCGCCGTTCCGCTTCCCGACCGGCGTCCGGACCGCCTCGACGATCACCGCATCACGCACGCTGCACTCCTCCTCGACCGGCCCGCTCGTGGCGGCACCGGGTCTCCGCCGGCCCTCGCCGGTGACGCCCATGCTGCGCACGGTGCGTTCATGCCTCTACCTGCCCTCTCTATGAAGGTATCCCAGCGCCCGGGAAAGAGCGCGGCCCGATAACCGCCGGGGCACCGGCGCTGACCTCGTACGCGGACGCCAGGGCAGCGTGCGGGTCCGCTTCTCGTGGCCGTGGCCTGGGCGGCACGCTGGGATTACTGTCAGCGTCATGGACCCGTCCGTGTCCGGCCCCGCGCTCGCCGCCCTGGGCGAGGACCTGTTCTTGCTGTCGATCCGGCCGCGGGACGGGAAGCTCATGACCCGCGGGCGGATCGACTCCGGGCTGATGGCGTCCGAGCTGATCAGGCTGGCGGCGGCCGGACGGGCCTGGATCGCTGAGGGCCGGATCGTCGCGCTGGACCGGACCGCCACCGGCGACGCGGAACTGGACGCCGCGCTGCTCAGCCTGGCCGGCGCCCGCCTTCCCGCCGCGGCCGGAAACGTGGGTGGGCCTCCCCCGGCGCGGGATCCGGGCCGCGTATGCCGCCCGGCTGACCTCAGCCGGGCGCGCTTCGCCTGGAGCCCAGCCGGATCCTCGGGACCCCGCGCTACGCAGGTGATCGACGCCTCGCGGGCAGCCGCGGCCCGGTCGCGGCTGGATGCCGTCGTGCAGTCCGCCGCGACACCCGCCGGGCACGCGCGCCGCGGACACCCGCCGCCGGGGCGCCGGCCGACCTCGCCCTGGTGGCCCTGGCCGGCTGGCCTGCGCGATCGGGCTGGGCGACGTGCTCTACCCCGGCCGGGAGGGCCGGGCCCGCGGGCACGGATGGCCCAGATCGCCCGGCAGCAAGTCATCACCCAGGCCACGGCGGGCCAGGGCACCGGGCAGCGGCCGGGTGCCTCCGGCCGGGCCGGCCACGGCTGGCGCCGGCGAGCCGCCCCGGGAGGCGGCCGGCGACCTGGTCCGGGAGAGCGCCGCCGAGGGAGGTCCGGGGCCGCCATCGCTGCTGGCCATGGAAGAGGTCATCGCGGCCACGGTCCACGCCCTGACCGCGGTGATCGAAGACGGCGCGGTGGTCAGCGGCTCCGACGTCGTCCGGGGACCACGGCGCCGCGTGGCGGGAACGGGCATCCATGCCGGTGCGCACGGAGACCGCGGCCGTATCGGCGGCTTCCCGCTCCGGCTGATGCAGGCCACCGCGTGAGCGCAGGGCAGCCCTGAGGCGGGGACCATGTGCCGTTTGTTCGGGCTGCACGCTGGCACGCAGGATGTGGCGGCCACGTTCTGGCTTATCGACGCCCCGGACAGCCTGCGGGCGCAGAGCCACCGCAACCCGGACGGCGCCGGGGTCGGCACGTTCGGGCCGGCGGGCCAGCCGGAGGTCAGCAAGCAGCCCATCGCGGCCTGGGAGGACGCGCAGTTCGCGGCGGCGGCGCAGGACCTGCGGGGCACCACGTTCGTGGCCCACGTCCGGTACGCCAGCACCGGCGCGCACACGATGGCCAACACCCACCCGTTCGAGCAGGACGGGCGGCTGTTCGCGCACAACGGGGTGGTGCAGGGGCTCAGCGAGCTGGACGGGCACCTGGCCGACCTGGGCGCGGCCGGGCTGGTCGGCGGCGAGACGGACAGCGAGCGGATCTTCGCGCTGATCACGGCGGAGACCCGGCGCAGCGGTGGCGACGTGACCGCCGGCCTGACCGCCGCGGTCAGCTGGATCGGCGCGCGGCTGCCCGTGT
This sequence comes from uncultured Actinomycetes bacterium, assembly GCA_963837335.1. Taxonomy (GTDB): domain Bacteria; phylum Actinomycetota; class Actinomycetes; order Streptosporangiales; family Streptosporangiaceae; genus RYN-230. The sequence goes on from CAWINS010000083.1 coordinate 18,402, forward strand.
ACGCGCTCAACCTGGTGCTGATCACCCCGACCGACCTGTGGGCGCTGCGCTACCCGGCCACCCATGAGCTGTACGTGCTGGACCGCCCGGCCGGCGGCCGCCGCGCCGGCACCGGCGAGGGCCTCGACGCGGCCAGCCACCGGATCCACGCCCGGTCCCCCCACCTGGCGCACCAGCCGTCGGTGATCATCGCCAGCGAGCGGATGGACGACGATCCTGGCTGGCGGCTGCTGGACCCGGGCGAACTGCTGCACGTCAGCTCCACGCTGCAGATCGAGAGCAGCGCGCCGTTCCCGGCCGGGCCCGCGCACCTGCTGACCGTCTCCGACCTCGATCCGGCGGCGGCGGCCTCCCAGCACCCGGAGGCCGCGCCCGGCTGACCCGGGCGCGGCCTGCGGTGCGGGCTCCCCGCGCGGGGAGCCCACGGGGCTCCCCGCGGGCTCCCGGGCGGCCGCTCAGCGCAGCGACTGCGCGACTTCCTCCAGCTGGTCCAGGGCCTCCTGCAGGCCGTCTTCCATCCCGGAGTTGATGTGCATGTCCCGGTGCTCCTGGCTGGTGTGCTGCACGAGCATCTGGACCGTGGTCAGCCCGCCCGCCTCGGTGAACGTGATCGTGGCCAGCGCCTCCGCGTCGGGCACCCCCTCGAAGACCTCAGTCCAGACCATCCGCTCGGCCGGGACGATCTCCCGGTACTCGCCGTGGAAGGCGACCTCGAATCCGGCGTTCGCGGTCATCACGAAGCGCCAGGTGCCGCCGACCCGCAAGTCGATGTCCACGCTGGTCACTTCGCCCCGGTCCCCGCTCCACCAGCGCCGGACCAGTTCCGGTTCGGTCCAGGCCCGGTAGACCAGCCGGGCGGGAGCGTCGAACTCCCGGGTGATCAGGATCTGCGTGTCCGCCGGCAGGGTTACCACTGCCCGGCGGCTACTCGTCACGGCCATTCTCCCCGTCCTCCTCTGCCTTGAGTTCTTCCAGCACGGTGTCCAGCTGGCTGAAGCGCTGCGACCAGGCCTGCTCGTACGGCCGCACCCAGTCGTAGATCGGTTTCAGCGGCGCGGCGTTGAGCCGGTACACCCGCTGCCGCCCGTCCCCGCGCACGTCCACCAGGCCGACCTCCCGCAGCACCCGCAGGTGCTTGGACACCAGCGGCTGGGCCAGCCCGAGCAGCGCGACCAGGTCGTTGACCGGCCGTTCCCCGGAGGCCAGCAGATCCAGGATCTCCCGCCGCCGTGGCTCGGCCACCGCGTTGAACGCATCTGCTGTCGTCGCTGCTCTCGCCATGACAGCATCATATTCCTATATAGGAATGCGTCAAGCGCTCCGTGATCCAAAGCGTCAAGCGCCGGCGTGATCCAGGGTCTTCTCGAACCAGTGGTGCGCGTAGGGCTCGTCGTTGAACGCGTCCACCTCGCGGTAGCCGGACGTCCGGTACAGGCTGATCGCCTCGGCCAGGCTGCCGTTGGTCTCCAGCCGCAGCACGGTGACCCCGTGCGCGGCGGCGTGCGCCTCCAGTTCGGAGAGCAGCCGCCGGCCGAGCCCCAGTCCCCGCGCGGCCGGGGCGACCCACATCCGCTTGACCTCCGCGGGCGCGCCGCCGTGGAACTTGAGCCCGCCGCAGCCAACCGCCTCGGAGTGCAGGGTCGCGACCAGGAACAGCCCCGCGGGCGGGATCATTTCCTGGTCTTCGGCCGGGAGGCTCTGGCCTGGATCGAAGCCGCGGTCGAACCGGCGGCCCAGCTCGTCGAAGTAGGCCCGGACGCAGGCGCGGGCGGCCGGATCCGCGGGAGAGCGCACGGCGACCTCGACCGCCGACGCCAGCAGGAGCCGCTCCACCTCGGCCATGGCGCTGACCAGCCGGGCCCGTTGGGACGCGCTGAGCGGCTCCAAGATCGACTCGGCCGCCGCGTCCGCGCGCCGGTCGAGTTCAGCCCGCTCGGCCCGGCCGGAGGTGGTGAGGCGGGCCGTGCGCACCCGCCCGTCCGCCCCGCTGCTATCCACCGCGACCAGCCCGTCCGCCTCCAGCGCGCGGAGCAGCCGGCTCAGATAACCCGAATCCAGGTCCAGCCGGGCGCGCAGCGACCGGATATCCGTGCCGTCCGGGCCGATCTCCCACAGCAGCCGCGCCTGCCCGAGCGGGCGGTTCCGGGCCAGGAACTCGTCATCGAGCGCGCCGACCCGCTGGGTGACGGTCCGGTTGAACCGCCGGACCTGGCTGACCATGGCAGCATCCATCTTCTGACTCTAGTCAGAGAATCCGGCGCTAACCAGCCCGCCCGGTCTTGGCGGAGCACCTCGATCAGCGCCGCGTCGTCGATCCGGCCAAGCCCCCGTTCGTGACCCTCCTGGTACAGCCGCCGGGTGACCGCGGTGAGCGGCACGGACGCGCCCGCGTGCTCCGCCGCCGCGCTGACCAGGCCCATGTCCTTCACGAAGATGTCCAGGGCGCTGCGTGGCGGCTCGAACTCCCCGCCGACCATCCGGGCCCCCCGGTCCTCGAACATGAACGACGCCGCGGCCCCGTCCCGCAGCACCCGCCAGCACTCGCCGGGGTCCAGGCCGAGCGACTCCGCGAACGCCAGCGCCTCGGCCGCGGCCGCGATGTGCACCCCGCACAGCAACTGGTTGACCAGCTTCATCCGCTGGCCGTCTCCCGGGGCCGGGCCGACCACCGGGGCGCTGCGGGCCAGCGTGTCGAGCAGCGGCCGGGCCCGGCCGACCGCGTCGTCCGCCCCGGACACCATGATCAGCAGATCGCCCGCGGCGGCGCGCTGGACCCCGCCGGACACCGGGGCGTCGACCACGGTGACCCCGCCGCTGCCCAGACGGGCGGCGACCTCCGCGACGACCTCGGGGCCCACCGTAGCCATGATCATCACGACGGCCCCGGCCGCCAGGGCTCCGGCCGCGCCGCCTGGCCCGAAGAGGACCTGGTCCACCTGATCCGGGGTGGCGACCATGATCGCGACAAGCTCCGCGTCCCGGACCGCCCCGGTGATGCTCTCCGCGGCCTGCACCCCGTCCGCGGCCAGCGCCGCGGCCCGCCCCGGCACGATGTCGTAGGCCACGACCGCATGGCCCGCGTGGGCCAGGCAGCCCGCCATCGGCGCGCCCATCGCGCCCAGTCCGAGCCAGCCGACTCGCATCAGGGAACCTCCTGCTCGCCGCGGATAATCGCCACCACCTGCGCCAGCGTGCCGTCGTCACCGACGTTCCCGGCGAAGACCACGTACGGCATCCCGACCGCCTCCGGGGCGGCGTCGAGCGGCCGGAACACCGAGATCGTCCCGGGGAACAACTGGCCGGCCACCTCCGCGCGGTGGATGCCCAGTCCGTGCAGCATCACGTCGTGCGAGGTGATGCCGCCCTTGGCGATCACCCAGGCGGGCCGGGCGGCCAGCGCGTCGCGGACGATCCGGGACAGGGCCGCGGACACGGTCCGGGCGATCGTGAGGCTGCCCGCCGCGTCGGGGGCCGTGACGACCGCCCGGCTGGTGTACAGCAGCACGTCCGAGTGGCCCAGCGCCGTGGTGACCCGCCGCGCGGTGTCGGCCACCACGGTGCTGGCCACCACCGGGGCGGCGGCCGCGTCCGGGCCGCCGGCCAGTACCGCGGGCACGTCCAGTTCGATGTCCGTGGTGGCGGCGCGCGCCCGGAGCGCGGCCACCTGCCGGCTGGTCTGCCCGACGTGGGAGCCGACCACGATCAGGCCGTGCCCGCCCGCCGGCCCGCGCTCCGCCGCTCCCCCGCTGCGCTCCGCCCTCCGCTCCCCAGATCTGCGCTCCGCGCAGGGGCGGCTTGGGCCCCAGGCCGCTCAGCGCCCGCACGAACGACGGCCCGGTGCGGAACAGGAACGACTGCCCCTCGTTCTCGGCGTCCAGCACGGCCCGGGCGACCGTTTCCAGGTCGGAGTACTCGGTGGCGTTGACCACCACCCACGCCCCGCCCGCCGCGCTGGCCAGCACCTCGCGCACCCGGGCCGGCCCGCCGAGCCGGATATCCGCGAGGCTGATGCTGCGCACATCCTCCGGCCGGATCGTCCCCCCGCTTTTCTCCGCAACGAAAACCCGCAGGTCCGAAGCCCCGTACCCGAACGCAGCGTCCTTCGCGAATTCGGTTTCACCGACCGGGACCAGCCCGGCGGCGGTGCGAGCCCAGTGGATATCGGCCGCGGTCACCCGGCCTGCCTCCAGGAACGCCGGGACCAGCAGAACGCCGTCGTAGCCGCGGCCGACCATGTCCCGCCGGACCGCCTGCAGCGCGGCGACCTCCGCCATCACGTGGCCGCGCAGCGTGGAGTCGCTCCGGCTGACCAGCTGGATGCGGGTACCGCGCCGTCCCGCCACCGTGATCAGGCCGCGGGCGGCCCGGGTGGTCAGCTCGGCGGCGGCCGGCCCGTCCAGGCTGCGCGAGTTGGTCAGCACGAAACACGTGGCGCCCGGCCCGGCCAGCGCGGCGGCGTAGGCGTCTTCCTCCAGCACGGTCACGACCTGGACGTCATGTACGGCCTGCGACCCGGTCGGGTCGTCGTCGAGGACCCCCAGGAGCAGGTCACCGGCCGCCCGGGTGGCGCGGATCGATTCGCGGAGACCCTCGTCGTCGGGGCGGGCCGGGGCAGCCCGGCGAACACCTCAGCCGCGTCCGGCCGCCTGTCCCCCAGCACCCTGACCCCTTCCGTGCGCCTGCGGTCCGGCCCAGGCCATCAGCACTGCCTAAGATCGCACTGTATTCCAGACCCTCGGGCCGGGACGGAGACGCCGTGACGAATGTGGTGATTACCGGTGGGGCCGGGTTCCTGGGCTCCCGGCTGGCCCGGGACCTGCTCGCCGCCGGCTCGATCGATGTGGCGGGCGCCGGGGCCCGGCCGCTGACCCGGGTGACGCTCCTCGACCAGGCCCCAGCGCCGCCGGACCTGGCGGCCGACCCGCGGGTCGCGGTGGCCGAGGGCGATCTGGCCGGCCTGGTGGCCCCCGGGCAGCCCGGGCGGGAGGCGCTGGCCGGCGCCGACGTGGTCTTTCACCTGGCCGCCGCGGTCAGCGGGGAGTGCGAGGCCGACTTCGACCTGGGTATCCGGGCGAACCTGCACGCCACGGAGGCGCTGCTCGCCGCCTGCCGCGCGGTGGGCACCAGCCCGCTGGTGGTCTATTCGAGTTCGATCGCGGTGTTCGGCGGGTCCCCCGAGCTGCCCCTGCCGGCCGTGGTGGTGGACGGCACGCTGCCGAACCCGCAGACCAGCTACGGGATCCAGAAGTTCATCGGCGAGCAGTTGGTGGCCGACTACACGCGCAAGGGGTTCCTGCGCGGGCGGAGCATCCGGCTGATGACGGTCAGCGTGCGCCCCGGCCGTCCCAACGCCGCGGCCTCGGGCTTCATGTCGGGCATCATCCGCGAGCCGCTCGCGGGCCAGCGCGCGGTCTGCCCGGTCGATCCGGCCGCCGAGGTGGCGCTGGCCGCCCCGGCCCGGGCCATCGAGGCGCTGCGGTGCGCCCTCTCGTCGCCGGATGAGGTGTGGGGCGGCCGTACCGCGGTGACCATGCCCGGTCTCACGGTGACGGTCGGGGACATGGTCGCCGCGCTGGAGCAGGTGGCCGGGCCCGCGGTGACCAGCCTCATCGACTGGGTCCCGGATCCGGTGGTGGCGGGAATGGTGTCGGGCTGGGCCGCCCGTTTCCACTCCGACCGGGCCGCCGGCCTCGGCCTGACCCCCGACCCCGACTTCATCTCGATCATCCGCCAGCACCAGGCCGAGACCGACCCCGCCTAGCCCCCGGCCCCAGGAACCCCAGCTCCGGATCAGGGTCAAGAGTGGCGCCTGGTCAGAATGACGGTGCCCGGCGATGGGTCGCTGGTGCGGCCAGCGCGCACCGATCAGGGAGCAGCGTCAGCCCGCGACCGGGGGCGCAGGGCCAGGTCACTCGATGAGGCCGGGTGTTGGATCACGTGGCCTCTGAGCGTCCGGCGGTGCCATTAGTGATGGAACGTCTAGGCACCTCCTCGACGCTCCGAGGCGCTGCTGGAGCGGGCGCGGTCAGCCGGCGGCGGCACGGAGCGATCGAGGCTGGACCCAGCCAGTTGTGCACTTCGAGATCATCGGGAAGGACCCGGAGAAGCTCCGGGGCTACTTTGGCGAACTGTTCGGATGGGAGTACGACACGAGTTCCCCGGTCGCGGAGGAGGTGTCGGAGCCAGCGAACTACGGTTTCGTGAACCGGGTCACGACCAGCGACGGGACCGGGATCCCGGGCGGCGTCGGCGGGGGCGCGGGCTACGACGGCCACGCGATCTTCTACGTCGGTGTTCCCAGTGTGGAAGCCGCCCTGCAGAAGGCCGAGAGCCTCGGCGGCCAGCGCCAGATGGGCCCCGTGCGGGCGCCAACCGGGCTGGTGGTCGGCCACTTCACCGATCCCGAGGGCCATTTGATCGGCGTTGCCGGAAGCGCGTAGCCGCAACGCCCTGGTAGAGAGCGGTGCACCGCTCAGGAGTCGCCGTAGACGGGGATGCGGGCGCCGCTGACGGGCGCGGCATCCGGGTCGATCAGGAACGCGATCACCTTGGCGATCGCGGCCGGGGCGACCGCCCGGGCGGCCAGGTCCGCGGACATCCAGGTCCGGTTGGCGGGCGTGTCGATAACCGAGGGCAGCACGCAGTTCACCCGGATCCCCTGCGGCCGGAGTTCGTCGGCCAGCAACTCGGTAGCCCGCACCACCGCGGCTTTGCTGGTGGCGTGGGCCAGCGGCGCCCGCCCGGCGACTGCGGTCTTGGAGCCCATGGTCACGATCGCGCCGCCCCCGGCCGCGGCCATCCTGGGCGCCGCCTCCTGGCAGGACCACAGCATCGAGACCACGTTGGACCGCCAGAGGCCCTCGAGCGCGTCCTCGTCGAGGTCCGCGAGCTTGCCGGGGACGAACCCGCCGGCCAGCGCGACGAGCGCGGCCGGGGTCCCGACCTGGTCGATCTCCTGCCACGCGGCCCGCACCGCCGCCCGGTCGGCCAGTTCGACCGCGACCGGGTGCACGCCGTCCTGGTCGCCCAGCTTGTCCAGCGCCGCTGATGGCCGGTCCAGCGCCACCACCGTGAGATCCCGGCCGCGCAGCTCGGCGAGCACGGCGTGCCCGAGCGCCCCGGCGGCCCCGGTCACCACCACCACGTCGTTCATGTCACTCCCTGGAGGCTGAGGCCGCAGGCCCGGCTGGCTCGTCGTGGCAGCGCGGCGGGCCGCTTGGCCATGGAGATCACGCAGTCGAGCACCCGGCTGCGCCGCTGCGCTTGAGACGTCATAGTGCTCATGCTGCCCGTCGCCCCCGGTCCAGGGACACCCGGGGGCCGCCGGACGGGGCTGGCCAGTGCGGACACGACGGACAGGTTGGCTACCAGGGCGTGTTGCCTGTGCGGGGCCGGTCGTCCGAGACTTGCCTGGTGGAACCTGAGCGGGGGCGACCCGGGAACGAGGGGGGGCCGGGAGACCAGGTCATCCGGACTCCGGACCGGCATCTGCGGGTGTTCGTGAGTTCCACGCTGGGCGAGCTGGCGGATGAGCGGCGGGCGGTCTCGCGCGCCATCTCGGCGCTGCGGCTGACGCCGGTGATGTTCGAGGCTGGGGCGCGGCCGCATCCGCCGCAGGATCTGTACCGGGCGTACCTGGCGCAAAGTGATGTGTTCGTCGGGTTGTACTGGCAGCAGTTCGGGTGGGTCGGACCGGGCATGGAGGTCTCGGGTCTGGAGGACGAGTTCAACCGGTCGCGGGCGTTGCCCCGGCTGCTGTACGTCGAAGGGCCGGCGCCCGACCGTGAGCCCCGCCTCACCGAGTTGCTGGCCCGCATCCAGGCCGAGGCTTCGGTGTCCTACCGTCACTTCCGGACACCGGCGGAGCTGGGCCGGCTGGTGCGCGACGACCTGGCGATGCTGCTGAGCGAGCGGTTCGCCGCCGCGCGTCCCCGTCCACCGCCGCGGCGCCGGCGGGCCGCCACGGGCCGCGCCCGCTGCCGGTGGACGCGACCTCGCTGGTGGGGCGGGAGGAGGCCATCGAGGAGGTGGCCGGTTTGGCTGGGGGCCCCGATGCGCGATTGGTGACCCTCACCGGGCTGGGCGGGATCGGCAAGACCCGGCTGGCGGTGGCGGCGGGTGAGCGGCTGGTTGACCGTTTCGGGGCGGGGACCGCGTTCGTCCCGCTCGCGGCGGTCACCGATCCGGGGCTGGTGCTGGCGGGCGTGGCCCGGGCGGTGGGGGCTGAGCTGGCGGGAGCGGACTCGCCGCTGGAGGCTCTGGTCGAATACTTCGGCGACGACCGGTGGCTGCTCATCCTGGACAACTTCGAGCAGGTGGTCGCCGCCGCCCGCGACATCGACGCGCTGCTGGCCCGCTGCGCTGGCGTGGTAATCCTGGCCACCAGCCGCACCGTGCTGGGGCTGCGGGCGGAGCGGGAGTACCCGGTGCCACCGCTGCCGCTGCCCGCGGACCACGCCGACGTGCCGGTGTCAGAACTGGCGGCCTCGCCGGCGGTGGCGCTGTTCGTGGACCGGGCCCGGGCGGTGCGCCCCGGCTTCGCCCTCACCGAGGGCAACGCGGCGGCGGTGGCGGAGATCTGCCGGCGGCTGGAGGGCCTGCCGCTGGCGATCGAGCTGGCGGCGGCCCGGACCCGGCTGCTCGACCCCGGCGCCCTGCTGGCCCGGCTGGCCCGGTCGCTGGACGCGCTGGGAACGGGCCCGGTGGATCTGCCCGACCGGCAGCGCACCCTGCGGGCCACGGTGGAGTGGAGCGTGGGGCTGCTGGGCGACGCCGAGCGGTCGCTGCTGGAGACCGTGGCGGTGTTCGTCGACGGCTGGACCGTCGAGGCTGTCGTCCAGGTCGCCGGCCTGGATGAGGACCAGGCGCTGGACCTGACCGAGGCGCTGGCCCGCCACAGCCTGGTCTACCTCGACCCCGCCGGCGACGGCCCCCGGCTGCGGATGCTGGAGACCATCCGCGCGTTTATGGCCGAGCGGCTGGCGACCCGGCCGGACGCCGCCGAGGTCGAGCGCCGTCATGCCGGCTACTACCGGGCGCTGGCCGAGCAGGCCGACCGGCCGCTGCGCGGCACCGGGCAGCTTGAGTGGTGCGGGCGCCTGGAGGCCGAGGCAGGCAATCTGGCCGCCGCCGTGCGCTGGTACCTGGCCCACGACACCGGGCCGTTGCCGCACCTGTTCCGGGTCCTGTGGCTTTTCTGGTTCCTGCGGGACCATCTGGGCGAGGCCCGGTCCTGGGTTGGCCAGATGCTGCCCACCGCCCGGTCCCTCGACCTCCGGGCCCGGGTTGAACTGGCGTGGACGGCGGCGGCGACCGGCGTCGAGGTGGGCGACGACGAAGCGGCGCTGGAGGCGCGCGAGCACCTGGCGCCGCTGCTCGACGGGATCGGGGACCCGTACCTCCGCGCTGTGGTCCAGCTTGTCCTGGCGTGGACCCTGGGGATCGTCGACGACTACGACGGCGCCCTGCAGGAGACGCTGGTCTCCCTGGAGCAGCTCCATGGCCAGGACGAGCCGTTCTGGACGGCGCTGGCCGCCTTTAGCGCCGGTCTCGGGGAGACGACTACCGGTCATTACGACGACGCCCGGCACCACCTGACCGAGATGCGCGACCTGGCCGAGCGGTTGGACAACCCCTGGCTCGCGGCCGTCTCCCGGGTATATCTGGGTACCCTGGCCGTCGCGCAAGGCAGGCCGGAGGAGGGCCGGGCGCCGATGGAAGAGGGGCTGGAGCTGAGCCTGGCGGCCCGCAGCACCCGCAGCGTGACCTTGTGCCTGACCGCGTTCGCCCGGCTGGCGTTCGTGGAGGGTGACCCCCAGCGGGCGGCAGTACTGGCCGGGGCAGCCGAGGGCCTGCGCAGGCGGGTCGGCCTGCAGCCGTGGCCGCTGATGCGGCGGGTGGAGGCCGAGCTGGTCGCCCAGGTCCGCCAGGCGCTGGGCGCGGACCGGTTCGACCAGCCGTACGCCGCCGGGTCCCGGCTCAGCCAGCAAGAGGCGGTGGCCGCCGTCCGCGACCGGCCCGGACTTCGTCAGGCATTCCCCCGCGGCGGCCGTCCGTGACAGTCTGAACGTGCCAGTGCCCTGTAGGGCTGACGGGGGTGTGGGTGAGCGACTTCGAACGGTCTGGCGGCACGCACCAGGTGGCGGCGTGGCGGCCACCGCTGTCGCTGATCTTGGTGTCGGTGCTGGCCGCTGGGGCGGCGCTCATCCACGTGGTCTTCCCGGGCCTGACCATCGACGCGATCACCCTGGGGCTGCTGGCGGTGGCCGCGCTGCCGTGGCTCGCGCCGGTGGTGAAATCGCTCAAATTCGGCAGTCTCGAGGTCGAGCTCGTCAATCTGCAGCAGAACCTGCACGAGGTCAAGAGCCGGGTCGACGAGAGCGTGCAGAAGGTCGAGGACCTCTCGGACCAGGTGCAGAGGATCGTCTTTTCCGGGGCCGTCGACGCCGACACGAGGACCGAGCTGGAGACCGCGATGAGCGGCTTTTTCGCCCATCTGCGACAGGCGGGCCTGCCGCTGCCGTCAACCGAGCCGATTGTCGAGGTCGTGGACAAGGGCCGCGCCACCCCGATGCACTACAACGCGAGAACCGGGAAGATCCTGGTCGCGCGGAAGCTCGCCGGTGACCTCGGCAGGGTCCTGTGGTCTTACGGCGACTACCTGTGCAGCTCGGTCGTGGACCTGCCCTCCGAGCAGTGGAGTCCCCAGCTGCGGGCGGTCAAGTCCGGGCTGGCGGTCTACCTTTCATGCAGCTACCGCGGGAGCCCCGGGGTCGCCCAGGAGAGCTACCAGATCTACGAGCGGGAGGCCGCCAGCGACGACCGGCGGCGCCACCTGGAGACACTTGAGCGGCAGGCCAATCTGGACAGCAACAGATTCCGCATCCGGAAGCTCTCGGCAGAGCCGGGGGTGGCGGGGACATCGGCTAATGACTCGCAGATCCGGGATGCCCTCGCCTGGGGTGGCACGTTGTGGCACGTGCGGGCGCTCCTCAGCGCCGAGACGGCCGACAAGCTGCTGATCGAGACCTGGAAGGGCGTCGCCAAGGAGCCCGTCCTGGCTGCCTCCGCCAGCTTCGCGAGCATCCTAGTTGGGCTCGCGGGGCAGCAGAATGGCGAAATGGCGGCAAAGCAGGTTCAGGAGGTATTCCGCAAACGGGGACTCGTCCTGGGGTGATTCCCCGGCAGGGGGTCGGTGCGTTCAGCCAGGGCCGCTAGCCGTTCCCGCCGGGGGCGTCCGGGCCGGCGCCGCCCTTCCACTGCGCGGAGCCCGCGTCCCACTTCGTGTACGTGTACGGGTTGTCGAGGACCTTGGTCTCCGGGATCTCCGGGTGCATCCCCTCGGCCCACGCCTCGGGCCCGAGCTGGCCCTGCAGGTACTCGACCGTCTCCCCCACCACCTGGCGGGCCCGGTCCAGGCGGCCGCCGGTCAGCACGTTCGCGGACTTGACCACCTGGCCGTTCACCAGCACCGTGTGCACGTCACCGCGCTGGGCCTGGAACGCGACGTGCCCATACGGGTTGAGCAGCGGGAACATGACCGGCGAGGCGTCGTTCTTGATCAGCACGACGTCGGCCTTCTTGCCGGGCTCCAGGCTGCCGGTGACCGAATCCAGGCCCAGGGCCTTGGCCCCGCCCCGGGTGGCCCAGTCGACCACGTCCTCGGCGCGCAGGTGGCAGTGGGTCACGGTCTCCTGGCGGCCGTGGGCTTCCAGGTGCTCGCGGGAGCGGTCCGCGCCCAGCGTGGTCCGCATGGCCGAGAACAGGTCGCCGCTCCACCACACGCTGGTGTCCATGGACAGCGAGACCGGGATGTTGTGCTCGCGCAACTGCCAGGTGGGCGGGTAGCCCTGGCCCGCGCTCTGCTCGCTCTCGGTGGACACCGAGGCGGTGCCGCCGGTGGCGGCGATCCGGTGGTAGGAGTCCCGGGTCAGGGTGGCCGCGTGCACGTAGATGGTGGACGGCGTCATGAACCCGTGCTCGTGCATGAGCCGGATCCCGTCGTCGTTGGTCGCGCCCCAGACCCCCGCGTGCGTGGTGACCGGCACGTCCAGGTCCCGGGCCACCTCGAAGGCGGCCTTCTCCGGGAACGCCGGGTCGCCGGTCACGTCGAAGGCCATCTGGAAGCCGAGCATGTCGTTGGCCGCGCCGAAGTGGCGGCTGACGAAGTCGCGGAACTCCGGAGCGGCCGACCACTCCCACGGGCCCTGCTGGATGTTGCCGTAGGCCAGCACGAACCGCCCCGGCACCTCGGTGAGCGCCGCCACCGCAGCCTCGGCGTGGTCCACCGTCTGCAGCCCGTGTGACCAGTCCACCGTGGTGGTCACGCCCGCGTCCAGGGCCTCCAGCCCGGACAGCAAGTTGCCCGCGTAGATGTCCTGCGGCCGGAAGGTCTTGCCCCACTGCAGGTAGTACCAGACGAAGTACTGGGTCAGCGTCCAGTCCGCGCCGTAGCCGCGCATCGCGGTCTGCCACATGTGCCGGTGCGTGTCGATCATGCCCGGCATCACGATGCCGCCGGTCGCGTCGATCTCGGTCGTCCCCTCGGGGACCTCCAGGTGCGGGCCCACGGCCTCGATCCGCTCGCCGTTGACCAGGACGTCGCCGCCGTGGTGCACGGTGTGCGCGTCGTCCATGGTCAGTACCGTCGCGTTCCGGAACACCAGGGTCATGGCAGACCTCCACTTCGAGGCGGGCAGGCGATGCATGCACTTATCGGGGGCTGGCCACGGACAGCTGTCCGCACAACGGGCCGCAGGGGACTAGTCCGGAAGCGTGGCTGGTTCACGCACTGATGTCAAGAGCCCGATTACGGGGCGTGGTGAACGCCTCGCCCCGCCGCATGTCCGCAGTGCGGACGGGCCGGCCGGGTGACACTACAGTCGTTCCAGGGGCCCTGCGCTCTCCCGCCAGGCACCGTAGACTGCAGGTCGCCGGACAAGTGTCCGGCTAGCGGACACTGAGTTCAGGGACAGGGAGTTGAGCCAGCGCCGATGACCCAGCCAGACCCGGCCCCCGACGCCGAGTGTTTCCGGAGCACGGGCCCAGGAAACACCGCTCTCCCCGGCCCCGGTCTCCCCGCGCACCGGCGGGACCGCTGTCCGGCCTGCTGGTCGCCGACTTCTCCCGGGTGCTGGCCGGCCCGTACTGCACCATGCTGCTGGCCGACCTCGGCGCCGACGTGATCAAGGTGGAGAGCCCGGGCGGCGATGACACCCGGCAGTGGGTGCCGCCGGTGAACGAGGAGGGCCGGTCAACCTACTTCCTGGCCATCAACCGCAACAAGCGCTCGGTCGCGCTGAACCTGAAGGACCAGGCCGACCTGGCCGCCGCGCAGGAACTGGCCCGGCGGGCGGACGTGTTCGTGCAGAACTTCAAGCCCGGCGGGCTGGCCCGCTACGGGCTGGACTACGAGACGGTCAGCGAGACGAATCCGGGCATCGTCTACGCCTCGATCAGCGGCTTCGGCGCGGGCGGCGGCAAGGACCTGCCCGGCTACGACCTCATGGTGCAGGCCATGTCCGGGCTGATGAGCCTGACCGGTGACCCGGGCGGGCCGCCGTTCCGGGCCGGGATCTCGGTCTTCGACGTGATCGCCGGGCTGCACACCGCGTTCGGCATCGTGGCTGCCCTGTACGACCGGGCCGCCACCGGCGCCGGGCAGCACGTGGAGGCCAACCTGCTGTCGTCGGCGCTGTCCGGGATGGTCAACCAGACCAGCGCCTGGGTGACGGGCGGGGTGGTGCCGTTCCGGATGGGCAACGCGCATCCCAGCCTGTTCCCCTACGAGCCGCTGCCCACCGGGGACGGGGAACTCATCGTGACCGCCGGGAACGACGCCCAGTTCGCCCGGCTGTGCCAAGTCATCGGGGCCCCGGAACTGGCCCAGGACCCCAGGTTCGCCCGCAACGAGGGCCGCACCGCGAACCGGGCTGAGCTCCGGCCGCTGCTGGCCGCGCAGCTGTCGGCGAAGACGGCCAAGGAATGGTTCGACGAGCTGATCGCGGAGGGCGTGCCCTGCGGGCCGATCAACACCGTCGACGGGGGCGTGGCGTTCGCGGCCGAGGTCGGCCTGGAGCCGGTCGTGCTGGCCGGGCCGCCGGGCAACACCATGCGCACCGTCCGGCACCCGCTGACCTTCTCCCGGACCCCGCCGCGCTACCACCTCCCCCCGCCTAAGCTCGACGAGCACGGCGCGGAGATCCGGGCCTGGCTCGACGGGCCCGAGCCCGGCCGGTCCGGGCCGGACGCCACCACGCAGGAGGACAGCACCGCATGACCCATTCCGACTCGGTCCCGTCCTTTCCCACCTCGCTGGGCACCTCCAGCGAGACGACCATCACCCTGCTCGGCCAGGATCTGGCCGCGGACCTGATGGGGAAGGTCGGCTTCGGCGAGCTGGCCCTGTGGCTGGTCACCCAGCGGCGGCCGACCTCCGCCCAGGTCCGGGTGTTCGAGGCCGTGCTCGTCGCGCTGGCCGACCACGGCTTCACGCCCACCGCGATGGCGGCGCGGCTCACCTACCTCAGCGCCCCCGATTCCGTGCAGGGCGCGCTGGCGGCCGGCCTGCTCGGCGGGGGCTCCCGCTTCCTGGGGGTCACCGAGGACGCCGGCCAGTTCCTGTCCGCGGCGCTGGCCGAGGCCGGCCAGCCGCTCCCGGCGGACGACGCGGGCTGGGACGCGCTGGCGGTGGGCGCGGTGACCAGAGCCCGGGCGGCGGGAAAGTTCATCCCCGGCCTCGGCCACCCGGTGCACAAGGTGACCGATCCGCGCACCCCGGTGCTGATCCAGATCGCCGAGGAGGAAGGGCTGCGCGGGCCGCACCTGCGGCTGTTCGAGGCCATCGGCCGGGTCCACCCCCAGGTGCTCGGCCGCACCCTGCCGCTGAACGGCGCGGGCACCTGCGGGGCCGCGCTCGCCGACCTGGGCCTGCCCCCCAGCCTGCTGCGCGGGTTCGCGCTGCTGGCCCGGGCGGCCGGGATCCTCGGCCACCTGGCCGAAGAGCAGCGCCGCCCGGTCGGCATGGATATGTACCTGACCGTGGACCGCAACACCGAGTACCTTGCCCCTGACCTTCCCCCTGACCCCGCCTAGGGCCAGCACCGCTGGAGCCGCCCAGTGGTGCCAGCAGAGCGCGGTCCCGACACCCCGAGGGAGCAGCCATGGCCACCGTCGCCGCGGTCATCGCCTCCACCCATCACCCGTTCTATTACCGGGCGAGCACGTCCACCGGCGCGGACCGGCCCCCGTTCGCGGACGAGTGGGTGGCCAAGATCCAGGCGTTCCGGGAGACCCTGACCCGGGCCCGCCCCGACGTGCTGGTCATGGTGGGCTCGGACCACTTCCACCAGCTGTGGCTGGACAACATGCCGCAGTTCCTCATCGGCAAGGCGCCGTGCTACGACGCGAACTGGTACAACGAGGAGCGCGAGTTCGGGCTGCCCCGGATGTTCCTGCAAGGGCAGGAGGAGCTGTCCGGCTACCTGCTGCGCGAGGGCATGGACGCGGGCTTCGACTTCGCGTTCAGCAACGAGCTGCGGATCGACCACAGCATCACCTGCCCGCTGATCACCCTGCGGCCCGACGCGGACCTGCCCATCGTGCCGATCTACACCAACATCTTCGCCCCGCCCATGCCGCAGCCCCGGCGGTTCGTGGAGCTGGGCCGGACCATCCGCCAGCTGGTGGAGTCCTGGCCGTCCGACCAGCGGGTGGCGATCATCGGTACCGGCCACCTGTCCCTGGAGCTCGGCGGCCCGCGGCAGTTCGGCCCGCACGGCCCGGACCCGGAGTTCGACCGCAAGGCGGTGGAGTGGATCTCCTCCGGCGACCTGGACTCGGCGCTGGCCCAGGTCAGCCTGGACAGCCTGTGGCAGCCCGGCAACGCCACGCACGGGTTCATGGACTTCATGCTGATGATGGGGGCGGCCGGGGCCGGGGTGAAGGCCGACTACACGGACTCCCTGGACCTGTTCCACACCATGGAGGCCTACTTCACCTGGTATCCGGAGGGGACGGCGGCACGGTGAGCAAGTACCTGATCAACAAGTTCCTCTACACCATCGACCGGGACCCGGACCTGGTCGAGCGCTACCGGGAAGACCCGCGCGGGACGGTCACCTGGTGGGAGACGGAGCAGGCCAACCTGCTGCTCAACTGCCCGGGCGCGGAACGCAGCACCTGGCTGGAGTTCACCGGCGACGAGCGGGAGGCCCTGGCCACCCACGACTACGTCAGGCTGTTCGAGCTGGGCGCGCACAACTTCCTGACCCTCACCCTGTTCATCGCGCTGTTCGAGCGGGACTACGAGGAGCCGCTGGCCTTCCAGCGCGAGTACGCGACCCGGCTCAGCCACTGGGACCTGCCCTACCCCGACATCTCCACCTGACCTGACGCCGACACCCCGACACAGAGAGGATGCTGTGATGAGCGCTATTCCTGATTCCCATCGCGACCTGCTGTCCGCGCAGGTCGGCACGCTGGGCACCATCGGGCCCGACGGGCGGCCGCAGCTCTCCGAGGTGTGGTTCCTGGCCGAGGGCGACTCGGTGTCCATCTCGCTGAACACGTCGCGGCAGAAGGTCAGGAACCTGAGGGCCAACCCGGCCGTCAGCTTCCTCATCCTGGACCTGGCCAACCCGTACCGCTACCTGGAGCTGCGCGGCGACGCGGAGATCACCCCGGATGACGACTACGTGTTCGCCGACAAGGTGGGCGCCAGGTACGGCTCGGACCTGCGGGAGCACGACCAGCCGGGGGTGTCCCGGGTCGTCGTGACGATCCGGCCGGTCCGCGTCAACACCTGGGGCTAGCGGGCCGCCCGGGCCAGCCCCAGCCGGACCGCCTCGGACGCGGCCACGGTGCGGTCCGGCACGCCCAGCTTGGCCAGCACGGCCGAGACGTGGTGATCGACGGTCTTGGCCGAGATGAACAGCTGCTCGGCGATCTCCGCGTTGGTCCGGCCGTCCACGAGCAGGTCGAGGACCTCATGCTCGCGGCGGGTCAGCCCGAGCGGGTGCTCGCGGGTCGCGGACCGCGGGCCGGCCGGGATGGACCGGATGCCGAGGTCGCGCATCTTCTTGCGGGCGACCCGGATGACGGCGGCGGCGCGCAGGCCGGTCAGGATCTGCAGGGCCTCACGCAGCGTCGTCCTCCTCCGGGCTGTCCAGCAGGGCCATCGCGGCCTCGTAGGGGCAGCCCAGGTCCTGCCAGAAACGCGCCGCACCGGCCCAGTCGCCGTCGAGCTGTCGCTGGTAGGGCTCGGCGAGGCCGCGGGGCAGTTCCCGGCTTGAACCGGTGCGCCTCAGCCAGACCGCGAGCGCGCCACGCCCCCACTGGTCACAGCCGGCGCCTGAGTCGTGGGCCAGTTCGGCCTCGCGGAGCGCGGCGGCCTGGTCGCCTTCGAGCCAGCGGGCCTCGGCCCGCTCCAGCCGGACAGGCACGATGTTCTGGGCCTCTCCCGCGCCGTCGGCGTACCCGACGGCTTCATCCAGGCACTCCCAGACTCCCGGCTCGCCCCGGCGGGCCCGGATCGTGCCGAGCCGGTTCAGCGGGCACAGCCGGATGCCTGGCGATGGGCCCCCCCGGATCAGGAGTTCCCCGGCTATGGCCACGGCCTCGTCCCAGCGCCCGGTCTTCTCCAGCATGTTGGTCCGCTGGCTGCGCAGGAAGATCGAGTAGGACGTGAGGTCGTGCTCGTCGCAGTAGGCCACGCCGTCGGCGTAGTAGGCCTCCCCGCTGGCGAAGGCCTTCTCGTTGACGTACATGGCGTAGGTATTGACGTACGCCCGGCCCACCTGTGCTTCATGCCCGCCGCTCACCGCGGCGTCCAGGGCCCGGCGCATCGTCGGGCGCCCAGTCACGGCCGATCCCCTGGAGGGAACAGGCCTCGGTGTTGAGCGAGTCGCTGACGATGTCGGTGCGGCCCAGCGGCCCGGCGATGGCCAGGGCCCGGTGGGCCAGCTCGATCGCCTCAGCGTGCTGGTAGTTCACCATCCGCAGCGAGGCGAGGCTGGAGTACGCCGAGGCCAGCTCCGGGCTCGGTCCCAGCGGTTCGAGCAGGGCTATCGCGGCCACGGCCGCGGCCCGGCCCTCGCTGCCCCGGCTCGCCGAGTTCAGCGCGCACGCCAGCCAGCGCAGCGTGTCGCCCTCGCGCCGCTGGTCATCTTCCTGGCGCCACAGGGCGAGCGCGTGCTCGCGGGCGGCGATCGCGTCCTCCATCCGGTCCAGCAGCGAGGCCTCGTAGCCGAACGCGTCGTACAGGCGGGCGGCCGCGGCGGCGCCGGCCTCGCCGGAGAACCGCAGGGCCCGTTCGTACTGGGCGGCCGCCTCGCGGTGGGCGCCCAGTTCCGCGGCGCGCTGCGCGGCGGCGGGGGCGTACCGCATGACGGCGGGCCCGTCCCCCGCGCCTTCCGCGTGGAAGGCCATCCGCGCGTCGTCGTCACCGCCGGACACGCGCAGGGCGTCCAGGATGCGGGCGTGGATGAGGCCCCGGCGGTGCGCGGGGATGGCGTCCTGCACCGCGAGCCGGGCGATCTCGTGCCGGAACTTCAGCCCCGTCCCGTCCCCGGTGAGCAGTCCGGCCGCGAGCAGCTCATCGACGGCGGACGGCGGGCAGTCGGTGACCGACTCCAGCAGCGAGTACTCCAGCCGGGTGCCGATCAGCGCGGCCGCGTCCAGAACCGTGCGGGCGCTGCCGTCCAGACGTGCGGTCCGGGCCAGGACCGCGTCCCGGGCGGACGCCGGGATCTCGTCCATCCCGGCCGCGATCACCTGGCTCAGGTAGAACGGGTTTCCGCCGGTCAGCTCGCGCAGCGAGGCCGCTTCCCGCTCGCTGCCGCCCGCCATGACCTGCACCGCACCCGCCGACAGCGGGCCGAGACTCACCCGCCGGACGGAGCGCTGGGTGGCCAGGTCCCCCAGCGCGACCTGGAGAGGGTCACCGGCGGCCAGCCCGTCGTCCCGGTAGGTCACGATGAGCAGCACGGTGGCGTCCCGGATCCGGCGGCCCAGGAAGCGCAGCAGGTCGATGGTGGCCTCGTCGGCCCAGTGGATGTCCTCCACCACCACCACGCGGAGCACATCCGGCTCGCTCACCTGCCGCAGCAGTGCGCTGAACAGCTCCTCCCGCGGCGCGTCCGCGCGGCAGAGGTCGAGCAGCTCACCGCCGAGCTTGGCCGCGATATCGAACAAGGGCCCGAGCGGCCGGGGGGTGAACAGCCCGTCACAGGCCCCCCAGTACCAGCTCGCACTGGGCAGGTTCCGCTGCAGCTGCTCGACCAGGGCTGACTTGCCCACGCCCGCCTCGCCGGCGACGAGCACCAGCCGGCCCTGGGCTTTCCGGGCCTCCCCCGCGTAGCTGGCCAGCGCGGCCAGCTGCGCTTCCCGTTCCAGTAGCGGCATTCCGGTCATCCTCTCACCGGGCCGGCCACGCCGAGCCGGGCCGCGTGCGTGGCCGCGGCGTTGCGGTCCGGCACCCCCAGCTTGGCCAGCACGGCCGACACGTGATGATCGACAGTCTTCGCGGAGATGAACAGCTGCCCGGCGATCTCGGCGTTGGTCCGGCCGTCCACGATCAGGTCCAGCACCTCGTGCTCGCGGCGGGTCAGGCCCAGCGGGTGGGCCCGGGTCGCGGTGCGCGGGCCCGCCGGGATGGACCGGAAGCCCAGGGTGCGCATCGTCTGCCGGGCCACCCGGACCGTTGCCGTCGCACCCAGGTCGGCCAGGATCGCCACGGCCTCGCGCAGCGCCTCCTCCTCGCGGCTGGCCAGCAGGGCCAGCGCCGCTTCGTAAGGGGAGCCCAGGTCCTGCCAGAGGCGGGCCGCGGCCGGCGGGTCGGCGTCCAGCTCACGCTGGTAGGCCTCGGCGACGGTGCCGCGTGGCCCGCGATCCGAGCCGGTGCGCCGCAGCCAGACCGCCACGGCGCCACGATCCCACTGTCGCGTTCCGGCCGACACGTCGTCGGCCAGCCCGGCCTCGCGGGCGGCTTCGTCCAGCCGTCCCTCCAGCCAGAACGCTTCGGCGCGGGCCAGCCGCACGGGCACGATGTGCTGCGGCTCGCCGGTCCCGTCGGCGTAGCTATGGCCTGGTCGAGATGGTCCCAGGCGCCTGGCTCGCCCCGCCGGGCCCGGATCAGGCCGAGCAGCTTGAGCGGGTTGAGCCGGTTGAGCGGGGAGGGGTTGCGCCGGCTGAGCAGTTCCCGGCTCAGGGCCTCCGCGTCGGCCCAGCGCCCGGTGCGCTCCAGGGCGGTGATCCGGTCGCTGCGCAGGCATCGCGCGTAGGTGGTGATGTCGTGCTCGTCGCAGTAGGCCACGCCCTGCGCGAAGTACCGCTCGGCTTCGGCGAATTGCCGCTGATCCGCATGGGTACTGCAGATGTTGGTGAAAGCCCGGCCGGCCTGCTCGGGCAGCCGCGCCGACACGGCGATGTCCAGCGCCCGCTGCAGCTGGCTGGCCCACTCCTGGCCCAGGCTGGCCCGCGCGCAGCCCTCGGTGTTGAGCGCGGCGCTGAGCACCTCGGCATCGCCCAGCGACCCGGCGATGTCCTCGGCCCGCGCCGCCAGCCCGATCGCCGCCGCGCTCTCCCCGTCCAGCATCCGCTGGCCGGCCAGATTCGCGTAGGCCCGGGCCAGCTCGATGCTGGGCCCGAGCGGTTCGAGGGTGGCCACCGACGCCTCGGCCAGCGCCACCGCATCGGCGCCCCGGCACAGGCTGCCCATGGCGCGGGCCAGATGGCGCATCATGTCGCCCTCGCGCAGCCGGTCGCCCGCGGCCTGCCACAGCGCGAGCGCCCGCTCACCCGCATCGGCCGCATCCTGCCAGCGGTCCAGCAGGCGCCAGCTCCGCGGCCAGCCCGTCGTAAAGCCCGGCCGCCGCGGCGCGGATCCAGCCCGCCGGAGAACCGGAGCGCCCGCTCGAACTGGGCGGCGGCCTCGCGGTGCGAGCCCAGCGCGGCCGCCCGGCGCGCGGCGGCGGCCGCATAGCGCAGCGCGGCCGGACCGTCCCCGGCCGCCTCGGCGTGGAAGGCCAGCCGGGCGTCGTCGTCGCAGCCGAGGCCGCGGAGGGCGTCGAGGATCCGGGCGTGGATCTCGCCGCGGCGGTGCGCGGGAATGGCGTCCTGCACGGCGAGCCGGGCGATCTCGTGCCGGAACTTCAGCGCCGCGCCGTCCCCGGTGAGCAGCCCGGCGGCGAGCAGGTCATCGACGGCCGGCGACGGGGAGCCGGTGACCGCCTCCAGCAGCCCGGGGCCGACGCGGGCGCCGATCAGCGCGGCCGCGTCCAGCACGTCGCGGGCGCCGGTGTCCAGCCGGGCCACCCGGGCCAGGACCGCGTCGCGGGCCGAGGGCGGGACCTCGCCCATCCCGGACTGCACCACTTCGGTCACGTAGAACGGGTTTCCGCCGGTCAGCCCGTACAGCGCGGCCGCTTCCAGCCCGCAGCCGGCCGCCAGCACCGCCGTCGCGTCCGCGGACAGCGGCGCGAGGCTGATCCGCCGGACCGACCGTTGGGTGGCCAGGTCCCCCAGGGCGATGCGGAGCGGATCGTTCGCGGTCAGCCCTTCGTCCCGGTAGGTGGCGATGAGCAGCACGGTGGCGTCCCGGATGCGGCGGCCCAGGAAGCGCAGCAGGTCGATGGTGGCCTCGTCGGCCCAGTGGATGTCCTCCATAACCAGCACGTGCAGCTGATCCGGCTCGCTGACCTGGCGCAGCAGGGCGCCGAAGAGCTCCTCACGGGGCGCGTCCGCCCGGCAGAGCTCGAGGAGCTCACCGCCCAGCTTGGCGGCGATATCGAACAGCGGGCCGAGCGGCCGGGGCGTGAACAGCCCATCGCAGGCCCCCCAGAACCAGGCCGCCTCCGGCAGGTCCCGCTGCAACTGCTCGACCAGCGCTGACTTGCCCACGCCCGCCTCGCCGGCGACGAGCACCAGCCGGCCCTGGGCCTCCCGGGCCTCCCCGGCGTAGCTGGCCAGGCGGCCAGCTGCGCCTCCCGTTCCAGCAGCATCCCCGTCATCCCCCCACCGGGCCGGCCGACGCCGAGCCGGGCCGCCTGCCTGGCGGCGGCGTTCCGGTCCGGCACGCCCAGCTTGGCCAGCACGGCCGAGACGTGATGATCCACGGTCTTGGCCGAGATGAACAGCTGCCCGGCGATCTCCGCGTTGGTCCGGCCGTCCACGATCAGGTCCAGCACCTCATGCTCGCGCCGGGTCAGCCCCAGCGGATGGGCCCGGGTCGCGGTGCGCGGGCCCGCCGGGATCGACCGGACCCCGAGCTTCGCGCATCGCTCTGGCGGGTCACGCCCGGCCGTCGCCGTCGCGCCGAGATCGGTCGAAGATCTGCAGCGCGTCGCGCAGCGCAGGGCTTCCTCGTCCTGGCTGCCCAGCAGGGCCAGCGCCGCCTCGTAGGGGCAGCCCAGCTGGGTCCAGAGGCTCGCCGGCCGCTCCTAGTCACCGTCGATCTGGCTGACTGATAGGGCACGGCGAGCTCACCGCGTGGCGGGCGCGCCGAACCGGTACGCCGCAGCCAGACCGCCACCGCACCACGATCCCAGGCGTCGGCCGGCCGGCCGCGTCATCGGCCAGGCTCGGCCTCGCGGGCGGCCGCCGTCCAGATTTCCCTGCCAGCCAGAAGGCCTCGGCGCGGGCCAGCCGGACCGGCACGATGTACTGCGGCTCACCAGTCCCGTCGGCGTAGGCCGCCACCTCGTCGAGAGACTCCCAGGCCCCAGGCTCGCCCCGGCGGGCCTGGATCATGCCGATCACGTTGCAGCGGGACCGAGCCGGTTGACCGGGGAGGCCCCGCCCCGGGTAGAGCAGCTCCTCGCTCAGGGCCACCGCCTCGTCCCAGTGTCCGGTCCGCTCCAGGGCGGTGATCTGCTCGCAGCGCAGGCAGCTCGCGTAGGTAGCGATGTCATGCTCGTCGCAATAGGCGACACCGCCGGCGAAGTAACGCTCGGCCTCGGTGAACTGCCGGAGACTGCAGTGGATGCTGTAGATGTTCGTGAACGCCCGGCCGGCCTGCTCATGCAGGCCCCCGGCGAGCGCGATGTCCAGCGCCCGCTCCAGCTGGCCCGGTCCACTCCTCGCCCAGGCTGGCCAGCGGCACAGCCCTCGGTGTTCAGCGCGTGGCTGAGCACTTCCGGGACGCCCAGCGACTCGGCGATGGCCTGGGCCCGCACGGCCAGCTCGATCGCCGCCTCATTCTGCGCGCCCAGCATCCGCTCGACAGGCCAGGTTGGCGTACGCCCAGGCCAGCTCGGTGCTGGGGCCGAGCGGCTCCAGGGTCTGCACCGACGCTTCGCCATCGCCGCAGCGTCAGCGCCCCGGCACAGCTGCCACAGGGCGCGGGCCAGATGGCGCAGCATGTCGCCCTCGCGCACGCCGGTCGCCCGCCGCCCGCCACAGCGCGAGCGCCCGCTCACCCGCATCGGCCGCATCCTGCCAGCGGTCCAGCAGCGCCACCTCACGGGCGAGCCCGTCATACAGCCCGGCCGCCGGCGGCGGTATCCAGCCCGCCGGCGAACCGCAGCGCCCGCTCGAACTGCGCCGCCGCCTCGCGGTGTGAGCCCAGCGCGACCGCCCGGCGCGCGGCGGCGGCCGCGTAGCGCAGCGCGGCCGGGCCGTCCCCGGCCGCCTCGGCGTGGAAGGCCAGCCGGGCGTCGTCGTCACAGCCGGTGCCGCGAAGGGCGTCAAGGATCCGGGCGTGGATCGGCCCGCAGCGGTGGGCGGTGATGGCGCCCGGCCACCGCCAGCCGGACGATCTCATGGCGGAACTTCAGGTCCGGTGCTGTCCGGCCGCCCAGCAGCCCGGATGCGAGCAGCTCATCCAGCGCCGCCGGCGGGTACTCGCTGACCGCCGCCAGCAGCGCGCAACTCGACCCGGGTGCCGATCAGCGCCGCGGCGTCCAGCACCTCGCGGGCGCCGGCGCTCAGCCGGGCCACCCGGGCCAGCACCGCGTCCCGGGCCGACGGTGGCACCTCGCCCATCCCGGACTGCACGACCTCGGTCACGTAGAACGGGTTGCCGCCGGTCAGCCGGTAGCAGCGCGGCGGCGTCAAGCCCGCAGCCGCCGGCCAGCACCGCCGTCGCGTCCGCGGACAGCGGGCCCGACACCGATGCGCCGGACGGACCGCTGGGTGGCCAGATCGCCCAGCGCGACGCGGAGCGGATCCGCTGGCGGTCAGGCCCGTCGTCCCGGTAGGTGACGATGAGCAGCACGGTGGCGTCCCGGATCCGGCGGCCCAGGAAGCGCAGCAGGTCGATGGTGGCCTCGTCGGCCCAGTGGATGTCCTCCACGACCAGCACGTGCAGCGCGCCCGGCTCGCTGACCTGGCGCAGCAGGGCGCCGAACAGCTCCTCGCGCGGAGCGTCCGCCCGGCACAGGTCCAGCAGCTCACCGCCCAGCTTGGCGGCGATATCGAACAGCGGGCCGAGCGGCCGCGGCGTGAACAGCCCATCGCAGGCCCCCCAGAACCAGGCCGCCTCCGGCAGATCCCGCTGCAGCTCCTCGACCAGCGCTGACTTGCCCACGCCCGCCTCGCCGGCGACGAGCACCAGCCGGCCCTGGGCCTTCCGGGCCTCCCCCGCGTAACTGGCCAGCGCGGCCAGCTGCGCCTCCCGTTCCAACAGCACGTCTTCAGTGTCCATGCCGCCGGCCTGCAGCGCTACCAGCCAGGACACCTATATAGGTGATCGGCGGAAAACTGGGGAATGACGCCGCGAAATCTAGGGAGCCGCTCCCGATCCGCACCTGGGGGGCGCCGCCATACGTTCGTCTCGTCCCCATCAATCGAGACGAAGGAGAGCGCAATGCCGCTCTACATGGACATTCACAACATCACCGGGGGGGTCGCCGCCGGGGACGTCGCCGAGGCGCACAAAGCCGACCTGCAGGCTCAGGGCCAGCACGACGTGCGTTACCTGCGGTACTGGGTGGACGAGCAGCAGGGCAAGGTGTTCTGCCTGGTCGAGGCCCCGTCCGCGGAGGCGGCGGCGACCGTGCACAAGGAAGCCCACGGCCTGCTCGCCGACGAGATCTTCCAGGTGCAAGAAGGCACCTGAAGCCTGTTCACCAAGCCAGCAGAACCGTCAGCCAGCAACGTTCAGTCCGCTCAGCTTTCAATCGCCAGCTTCACAATCGTCAGCTTCAATCTTCAAGGAGACCGTCATGACCGCCATCCGCCGCATCTTCCGTCCCGCCACCCGTCTCGCCGCCGCGGCCGTCGCCCTGCTGGCCGGCCTCCTCGCCGCCCCGGCGGCCTTCGCAAGTGAAGTGCCGCCGCCCGGGGTCGGGGACACCAGCACCCCAGCCGCGCCTGCGGTCGTGCACACCGTGACCGTCGGCGGCACCCCCGGCTGGCAGATCGCCCTGTTCATCGTCGCCGCCGCGGTGCTGGCCGCCGTGGTCGCCGTGGTGCTCGACCGTACCCGGTCCACGCGGCGCCAGCAGCTGGCCCCGAGTGCCAACTGACCGGGCCGGGTGCGTGACGTCCTGCCGGGCCCGGGCTGACTCGCACCAGCCCGGCCCGCCCGCCCGCCCGGATGATCTTCGTAGCTCAAGAGTGTGCGGAAACCGCTGCCCCGGCAGCGGTTTCCGCACAGCTCGTCATGTCAGCCGCCGCCACGCAGGTCAGCACCGTCACCTCACGGGGCGCGGTCGCCGGTAGGCTCGCTAGCTGCGCTGCGGCGGGGCCGGCCAGTAAGTGCAGCGTAGCCCGAGCCAGCGGCAGGCAGGCTAGGCCTGGCCGGTCTCGAAACGGCTGATCTTCCCGCCGGTGATCGTGAAGGCCCAGCGGGTCCGCATGTCGCCCCAGGTGTCGTTGCGGAACGCGGCGATCAGGGAGCGTCCCCCGTCCGCGGCGGACTCGACCTCCATGTGCCCGTGCACGCTGAAGATCTCCCGGTCGGCCCAGCTGGCCAGGTCGCGGTCGGTGCCGTCGTCGGACATGGTGGCGCCGGGCCCGAGCACGGCGAAGAACGCGGCCCGGTCCCCGGCGTTGATCGCCGCGATAAGGGCCTGGACCGCGGGATCGGTGACGTCCTGACTGCCTGCCATGCTCCGTAGGTTAGCGTTCCGGCCAGCGGGCTACCGGGTCGCCGCGGCCAGGGCGGTGCGGATCTCGTCGGCGCTGGCCGGAGTGCCGGCCTCGTCCTCGAACGTCCCGTACGGGGCGCCGTACACCGGTGACCCGGGCTCCTGCCGCCAGCTGTCGGCCAGCGTTCCCGCGTCGACCGCGCCGTACCCGATGGAGTCCAGGAACCCGGTGACGGCCGCCTTGGCCGCCGGGGTGTCGCCGGCGATGGGCAGATAGGTGCGGTCGGCCGCGCCCGCCGGGCGGGCCAATGACCGCAGGTGCTTGTAGAAGATGTTGTTGAACACCTTCACGACCGCGGCCCCGGGGAGCTGGTCCTGCAGCCATCCGCTGCTGGTCAGCGCCCCGCTGTCGAGTTCGGCGATGTGGCCGTCCCGTTGCGGGTAATAGTTGCCGGTGTCCAGGACCGTCCGGCCCGCCAGCGGGCCGGCCGGAAGGCTGGGGCAGGCCCGGACCGGGATGCTGACCACCACCAGATCACCCGCGGTGGCCGCCTCCGCGGCGGTGCCCGCGCGGGCCAGCGGGCCTAGTTCCTCCACGAGATCCTTGAGCGTCTCCGGGTGCCGGGAGTTGCTCAGGAGTACCTGGTACCCGGCGGCCACGCTGAGCCGGGCCACGGTACCGCCGATCATGCCGCTGCCGATGAAACCCACAGTTGTCATGTCAGCGGCAACCCCGCGCCCGCCGCGGATCATTCCGCGATCCGCACCCCGTGGGCGCCGGTCGAGCTAAATGCTAAAATTCGAATAAGATAACGCCTATATCGCTGACCTGACCCACGTATGACTAGTGTGTTTGAGAAAATGGAGCGCGAGCCAGGGCGTACTGAAGCCAGAACGGGTACTGTTATGAGCATGGCCACCGTGCGCGCAGCCGTCCCCCGGCGCCGCCCCACGTCCCGTCCCGGGCGCGGGGTGCTGGTCGCGGCCAGCCTGGCTGACCTGCGCGGGCCCGTGCACGGCTCGGTCGAACTGCCGATCTGGCTGTTCTGGTACCCCGACCGCACCTTCGACCTGGATGAGCCGGGCATGCTGCCCTGGATGTACCAGATCGTGCTCCGTGAGGCCAGCCGCCCCGAGGACCTGGCCTACCTCGACGAGGACATGCTGATCGCCTTGTGGCCGGGCCTGTTCCTGCCCAAGGGCGTGCGCCAGGCTTGGGAGGAGCAGCATCCGGCCCTGCGGGCCGCCGCGGTTCCCGCTGCCTGATGCCGATCGACGAACTCCAGCGCGAGGTGGCCACGATCGCGCTGCGCACGGCGGCGCGGCACGGGTTCGCCCTGGCCGGCGGCAACGCCCTGATCGCACACGGGATCATCGACCGCGCCACCGACGACGTCGACCTGTTCAGTGACCAGGAGACCGCCGTGGCCGACGCCGCCGACGCGGTGGAAGGCGCGCTGCGCGCCGCGGGATTCGAGGCCGAGCGCCGCGACCAGGCCGGCGGCCTGGAGGACATCTTCTACGGGATGGGCGAGGGCCTCGCCGAGTGGATCATTACCGCTCCGGACGGGCAGCAGACGATGCTCCAGATGGCCTATTTCGACCGGACCCGCGGGCCGGTGACCATGGACGTCGGCCCCGTCCTCGATCTCGAGGACCTGGCCGGCTCCAAAGTCTGCGCGCTGGCCAGCCGGGTCGAGCCGCGCGACTACGTGGACACGGCCGCCGCCCTCCAGCGCTACTCCGCGAGCAGCTGATCAGCTTCGCCCGGCGGCTGGATCCCGGCCTGGAAGCCCGGGACTTCGCGGACGCTGGCACGCAGCTGGACCGGATGCCGGACGGGCTGTTCACCCGCTACGGGCTCAGCCCGGAGGACGTCACCCGGCTGCGCGGGCAGTTCGCGGTCTGGCCCCGCAGCGCAACCCGGTGAAGTCACCGGGCGATGCGGCCCGCGAGACGGTCCAGGTAAGCCCCGACCGCATCGGCGGGGGCGTCCGGCAACCCCCAGACCAGTTCGGTCACGCCGTCTGCGGCCCAGCCGGCCAGGTCATCATCGGACGGTTTCCTGGCGATCAGCACCCGGATCTCGGGAGCGCCTGGCCGATCCTGGGCCGCCCACGCCCGCCGGAGCATGGCGGCCTTGCCGCTGATGTCCTGCTCCGCTGGGGTGGTCATCCAGCCGTCAGCGTTTCGCGCGATCCATTCGAACGTCTTCGGGCCGCCGCCGGCGCCGATGATCAGCGGCAGATGCGCCTGGACGGGCTTCGGGAACGACCAGCACTGCTGGAACTTGACGAACTCCCCGTTGTAGGCCGCTTCCTGCTGCGTCCATAGCGCGCGCATCGCCTCGATGTACTCACGCAGCACGGTGCGCCGCCGGGCGGCTGGAACGCCATGATCGGCGAGTTCGTCGGTGTTCCACCCGAACCCCGCGCCGAGGGTGACCCGGCCGCCCGACAGATGATCGAGTGTCGCGATGGTCTTGGCCAGCGTGATCGGATCGGACTCCACCGGCAACGCCACCGCGGTAGCTAGCCTGATCCGCGAGGTGACCGTGGCGGCGGTGGCCAGCGAGACCCACGGGTCGAGGGTCCGCAGGTAGCGGTCGTCAGGCAGCGTCGCGCCGCCGGTGCCGGGGTGCGGAGCTTCCCGCTTGACCGGGATGTGAGTGTGCTCGGGCACGTAGAACGTGCTGAAGCCGCGCTCCTCCGCTGCCTTCGCGGCCTGGGCGGGCGTGATGCCCCGGTCGCAGGTGAACAGGACGATGCCGTGCCGCATGGCCCAACACTAGAACGCGTTTCAGTTCTCTGGTAGAAGCAGTCCGCGCTCCGCGGCCTGCTCGCGCCGGTTCGCGGTCGCCCCAGGGTTAAGTCGCCCCAGGGTTAAGCGGTCGTCCCAGGGTTTTACGCTACGTCGGCGCCGTGCCGGGCTGCGGAGGCGCGGGGCCGGTCCGGTACCGGAGCCGGAACAGGCCGTACGCGACCGGCCCGGCCAGGAGGGGCAGCCAGTACGAGGCGAGCCGGTAGGTGAGCGTGGCCAGTACGGCCTGGCTGGAGTTGACCTCGGCCAGCACCAGGAGCCCGGTCAGGCTCGCCTCGACCAGCCCCAGACCGCCGGGGGTGGCCGGAATCATCCCGACGACCCCGGCCACCGCGTAGGCGACGAGGATCAGCGAGGGTCGCGGGCGGGCCCCGGTGGCCCGCAACGCGAACAGCAAGCAGAGATAGTCGAAGGCCAGGCGGCCGGCGGACAGCAGCAGCGCCTGCCACCATTGCGCGCCCAGCACCGCCCGGATCTCGTTGCGCTGGGCGAGCAGCGACTCGTCCAGCCCGGTCATCGGGGGCCGTTTGCGCAGGATCGAGTTCCGGATCCGCTGCACCGTCCGGCCACACCAGCGCAGCGGTGCGTCATAGGCCAGGATGACCGCGCCCAGCGCGGCGAAGGCCACGAACCCCACCGCCCCGAGGATGGCCGCGTTGACCAGCCCCCGGTTGGTGGGTGCGCCCACCAGGATGACGGGCAGGGCGAAGACCGGGAGGGCGAGCAGGCCCCCCACCCCGAGGAGGGAGAACGCCGCCAGCCCGCCCACGGTGGAGCTGGTGTCGCGCCCGCTGGCCGCCAGCATCCGGAACTGCACGGCGGCACCCACCGCCGCACCTCCCGGCACGATCAGGGTGATCGCGTTGCCGGCCAGCTGGGAGGTGATGACCGGGAACCAGGACCTGGTCCGCAGCGCGAGCCGCTGCAGGGCGAACGTGCAGGTGAAGTGCGCGACCTCAGCCGCTACCGCCAGGGTGAACCACCGGGGGTCCAGGGTCAACAGGCGCGGCCAGGAGGCGAAAACCTCGGTGATCGTCGGGAACACGAGGTAGATGGAGATACCGGCGACGGCGACCACCACGGCACGCTTGACCACCTCCTTCCACCTCAGCGGATGCGATTTCTGGCTATCGATCCGGGCGGCGAGGGATCCCTCGTTCCTGGGCTCGGGCTGGTCACTCACTGGGCTGACCCGCCTCGGCTCACCCACAGCATGCTAGCCGGATCCCGCTTCCGCGCCCGGCTGCGCCTGGTCAGTCGTCGGATCCGAGGTAACTCCAGGCTTGCGGGAAACGCCCGATGCCGAGGGTCCGGCAGATCTTCTGCGCGGCCATGCTGATGCCCTCGGTGAAGGTGGGGAACGCGAGCTGGAGTTCAGCGATCCGGTCGACGGTCATGCCGGCGACCATGCACGCCGCGACGGTCTGCACGGTCTCGGCCGAGTACTCGCCGAGCACGTGCGCGCCGAGGATGGTGTGGTCCCGGCGGTCCGCGATCAGCTTGCAAAAGCCCTCGGATCTGCCGTCTGCGATGGGACGGAGCAGGTCGTCGTAGCGGGCCACGCCGACGACCGTGTCGTGCTGCTGTGCGGCCTGGGGCTCCGTGAGCCCTACCCGGCCGTATTCGGGGTCGGTGAAACTGCCGCTGGGCACCACCTCGTAGGTGGCGGGCCGGGTGGCGCCCAGGAGGGCGTTGGTGGCGGCGATCCGGCCCTCCATCCGGGCTGTCTGCACGAGCATCGACTGGCCGTTGACATCACCGGCGGCGAAGATGTGCCCCACGTTGGTGCACAGGTACTCATCGACCGGGATCGCGCCCGGTTCGGCGTGCACGCCGGCCGCGTCCAGGGCCAGGTGGCTGAGGTTGGCGGGCCAGCCGACGGCGAAGAACACGGCGTCCGCCAGGAGCTGGCCGGTGACCGGGCCACTGCGGTAGTCGACGCAGATAGCGCCACCCTGCGCGCGCAGACTCGTGACCAGCGTGCCCGGGTGCACGTTCATACCCTGGGCCCGGAAGGCGTCCCCCAACTCCACCGAAACGCTGGGGTCCGCGGCGGGCAGCAGGGTGGGCCCGGCCTCGAACAGGCTGACCGCGACACCCAGGTCGTCCAGGATCGAGGCGATCTGGCAGCCGGTATCGGCCCCGCCGACCACGGCGGCCTGGGCGGGGAGAGCGGTCAGGGACGGGATGTCCTCGTAGGTCAGCGCGAGGTCGGCGCCGGGGATGGGGAGGCGGCCGGCGTGGCCGCCGACAGCCAGGATGATGCGGTCCGCGGACCAGGTGCGCCCGTCGCTGGCGGCGACGGTGTGCGGGCCGGTGAAGCCCGCCGGGCCGAGCTCTTCGACCAGCTCAATTCCGTGCCGCCGGAGATGGCCGGCGATGTCTTTCTTGTCGTGGGCGTAGCGGGCCACCCGCTGGCTGTTGGCCAGCACGGCGGGAAGGTTCGGCACCGGCGCGGGGCCGTCCAGGCCGAAGGTGGCCCAGGAGGACCAGTCGCGGGCCAGCCGGGCGGCCCGGGCCAGCGTGCGCACCGGGGCCGGGCCGCGATTCAGGCTGGTCCCGCCGATCTGGCCCGACTCGAGCAGGGTGACCTGGGCGCCAAGCTCACGGGCCTGAAGCGCGGCGGTGATCCCGGCGGGCCCTCCGCCGATCACCAGCAGGCTGGCGTCAGCGCTCATCACTGCGGTGCAAACGGGCTTCCGCTCAGCGTCAGCGGACTCGAATACGGACTACTGGCCAGTCTTTTAGTCACAGGTTTACCCTCCCACTCGCCGAGCCTGCGTGGCCATCACGGGCCGTCAGAGCCTGCGTGGCGGGATCGGTTCATCGTGATAGCCGCCGCCGGGGGACGCCTCCACCCACCAGGCCTGGGCGCCGTCCCGCATGGCGACGGCCTCATGCAGTTCGGTGCCGATGTAGTGCAGGCCGACGCCGTCCTCGGTGGCGTACCCGGCCGGGAGTTCGCCGCTGGCCACGTACTCGCGGTAGACGCGGCGCCGGGGCTGGTCGCCGAGCGAGTCATGAACCCCGTTGCTGTAGGGCAGCAGGCCCAGGCCGTCGGTGAAGGGGGCCAGGGAGTCGCCGAATGAGTCGGTCGGCCCACCGCGGTGCCAGCACAGGCTGCCGGCGCTCCACCCGGCGAGAACCACCCCCGACTCCCAGCATTCCCGCATGACCGGGGCCAGGCCATGCGCCCGCCAGACCGCCATCAGGTTCACCACGCTGCCGCCCCCGGCCAGCAGGACGTCCTGCGCCATCAGATGCGCCCCGGCATCGGGGACGCTGGGCTGCGTGAACAGCGTGAGCACGCTGAAGGCGACGTCCTGCCGTCGAAAACCTCGCTCACCGCTTCAATGGCGGATGGGAATCACCGGTGGCCGTCGGGATGAAGCAGACCCGTTTCTTCCCGTCGCCAGCCGCGAGGCTCACCGCGTACTCAAGGAACGCCGGGTCACGCTTCTCATCTGGGGCGCGGTTCAGGACCCCGGAGAAAGCGAACACCTGCCTTGGCCTGACGGGCATCTGCCCAGCCTAAGTCAGGCGGTGGCGCCGCCGTCGATGGCCAGCGCCGCGCCGGTGATGAAGGCCGCCTCGTCACTGAGCAGGTAGGCCACGTACGCCGCGATCTCGCCCGCAGTGGCGACCCGGCCGGTCGGGTTGGGTGCGGGGCCGGGCAGCTCACCGTCCGGCGGGGCGCCGATCAGGTCCCGGTAGAGCGGCGTGTCCACGTTGCCGGTGACCAGCGCGTTAACCCGGACCCCCCGGGCCGCTCCCTCCAGGGCCGCGGAGCGGGTCAGGCCGACGACCCCGTGCTTGGCCGCCGTATATGGCGCCAGCCCGGGATGCCGCGGACTCCGCCGATCGAGGCGTTATTGATGATCGAGCCGCCGACCGAACTCGTCCACCGCCGCCTCGATCAGCCGCTGGACCTCGTGCTCCACCGTGACGTCGGTGGCCACCAACCGGGCCCGGCCGCCGCTGGCGCGCAGCTCGGCAGCGGCTCGCTCCCCCGCTCCCGGCGCCGCACGGCGATGACCACGGCGCCGTCCTCCGCCACGACCCGGTCCGCGACCGCGCGGCCGATTCCAGTCGAGCCACCGGTGACGATCACGACCTTCGCGGACAGACGGCCGGCCATCAGCCGATCCTCGCACAGCCGCCCGCGCCCCCGCGCCGGACGGCTGGGCCCTCTGCCGGAGTCATGTCCGGTGGGTCAGCCGGCGGGCCAGGCCGGGTCCCGGCCGGCCAGGGCCACCACCCGGTCCAGCGGCGCCGAGTCGTCGGCCACCGGCCGCGACGGGCCGAAGGGGACCTCGGGCCCGGCAGGAGCGTCCGGGCTGGCGAAGAAACCCAGGAAGGTCTGCGCCGCGCCCAGCAGCTCCGGTTCGGCGGAATAGGGCTGTCCGGTGGCGCGGGCTACGTCCCAGCCGTGCACGACCAGCTCGTCCGCGACGGTGACGCCGACCATCTCGGCGGGCGCGTCCTGCTGGGCGATCCGGGTCATCCCGGTCCACGCGTCCGGCTTGGCCCAGGCCCGGGCCAGCGCGGCGAGATCGGCGGAGATCCGTTCCCGCCAGTCCGCCTGCAGCCGGGACGCGTCGCCCGACGGCGTCCCGTTGACGTAGGGGCTGGCGATGTCCTTCTCCGCCGCGGCCCGGAAGGCCAGCGCCAGACCGCCGACGTGCTCGATCAGGTCACCGAGGGTGTACGCCGGGCAGGGCGTCGGGCCGGTCAGCTCGTCGTCCCTGACCCGGGCGACGAGGTCAGCCAGGCGCTGCGCCGCGGGCGTGAGATCCACCATGTTGTCGCTCATGCTGAGTAGGACGCCGCCGGGGCGCCGAACTCATCGCTGCCCGGACGGCCGGGCATCCGCGGGCGGCGCGCGCCTGCTGGGTAGCCTGGTCAGACGGTTCCCGCCCAGGAAGCAGACACCATGCGCAGCGGCCTCATCACCCACCCGGACAAGGTGCTCTTCCCCGAGCGCGGTGAGACCAAGGCCGACCTGGCCGAGCACTACCTGCGCGTCGCCGCGCCGCTGATGCGGACCATGGGCGGCCGGCCGGTGCTCTTGCAGCGGTTCCCGGAGGGGGCAGGCGGCCCCTCGTTCTTCCAGAAGCGGGTGCCCAAGAACGCCCCGGACTGGCTGCAGACCACCACGGTGTCCACGCCCAACGGCACCACGTCGCAGGCCCTGGTGGCCGCGGACACCGACCACATCCTGTGGGCGGTGAACCTCGGCTGCCTGGGCTTCCACGTCTGGCCCTACCTGGCGGACGACCCCGCTCACACCGACGAGCTGCGGATCGACCTCGACCCGACCCCGGGCGTGGACTTCGCGCAGATCCGGGAGGCCGCCCGCGAGCTCGGGCGGCTGCTCACCGAGGCCGGTATCGCGGGTTATCTCAAGACGACCGGGAACCGGGGCCTGCACGTGTACGTCCGGCTCGAGCCGCGCTGGGACTCCTATCAGGTCCGCGCGGCCGCCGTGGCGGTCGCCCGGGAACTGGAACGGCGGCGGCCCGACCTCATCACCGCCGCCTGGTGGAAAGAGGAACGGGGCCAGCGGGTGTTCGTGGACTACAACCAGAACGCGCCGCACAAGACGGTGTTCGGCGCCTGGTCGGTCCGGGCCCGGCCCGGCGCGCAGGTGTCCACCCCGCTGGCCTGGGCGGAACTCGACGAGATCCACCCGGACCAGTTCACGGTGGCGACCATGTCCGAGCGGCTGGCCGGCCCCGGCGACCCGTGGCAGCAGATGAACGACGCGCCGCAGTCCCTGGAGCCGCTGCTGGCCATGAGCGAGCGGGATCTCGCGGGCGGCCTGCTGGACGCGCCCTGGCCGCCGGTGTACCCCAAGCAGCCCGGCGAACCGCCGCGGGTCGCGCCCAGCCGGGCTAAGAAGGCCTGAGTGCGGGGATGACAGCGGGTTGCGCGGGTACCCCGGACGCCTACCCGCCGGCGCCGGCAGGCCTGGCGACGGTCCCAGCCGAGGAGGACACACCGTGAGCACCGACCCGCCCGCCGCGCCGCACGGCCACGTACCGCCGATCCGCCGGGAAATCCTGGTCGACGCGGACCCGGCTACCGCGTTCGCGGTGTTCGCCGAGCGGATCAGCCAGTGGTGGCCGCTGGAGGACCTGAGCGTCTACGGGCCCGGCGGCACGGTCGGGTTCGCCGACGGGCAGATCGTGGAGCAGTCGGCCAGCGGGGACGCCGCCGTGTGGGGCACGGTCTACCTCTGGGAACCGGGTGCCGATCTCGCGTTCAGCTGGCATCCCGGCGGGCCGCCGGACCAGGCCACCCACGTCGAGGTCACCTTCTCCCAGGCGGACGCGCAGACGCTGGTCACGCTCACGCACACCGGCTGGGAGCGGTTCGCGGATCCGGCGCAGGCCCGGGCCGAGTATGAGCAGGGGTGGCCCGTGGTGCTGGGCACGTACCGCGACCACGTGGCCCACCACGAACAGGACGAGAGCATCCCGGACGAGGGCGGCCCGGACGAGGACGGCCCGGACGAGGACGGGGAGACGTGGGTGGCCCTGCTGCACCGCCCCGGCCCGGCCGCCCCGGAGGGGGCCGCGCTGTTCGCGGACCCGATGTTCGCCGAGCACGTGGCCTTCCTCACCCGGATGCGGGACGCCGGCTACCTGGTCGCGGCCGGCCCGCTGACCGACGTGCCGGGTGAGGGCATGACCATCCTGCGGCTGCCCGGGGCGGGCCAGCTCGGCCGGGCCACCGAACTGGCCACCAGGGAGGACAGCAGCGTCGCGGGCGGGTTCTTCACCGTCACGGTGCGCCCGTGGCAGGTCATGTTTCAGGCGGGCAGGTAGTAGCGCAGCCCGTCCGCCTCGTGCCTGGTCACCCGGCCCTGCGCGGCCAGCAGCTGCAGGTGCGCGGCGGTTTCGGTGATGGCGAGCATCTGGTTGAACGGGTCGAGGTCGGCCAGCGCCCGGCCGCGCCGGGTCCAGCGCAGCCGGGCCGCGGCCTGGTAGGCGGTCTGGGCGCCGCCGAGGATGGCCGCCTCGGTCTCGTCGAGCCGGGTGCCATGGTGCGCGATGAGCTCGTCCACCCGCGCGTGGGCGCTCCCGGTGACCGGCCCGTGCGCGGGCAGCAGCCGGGCGTCCGGCCGCTCCCGCATCAGGGTCAGCGAGCCCAGGAACGCGCCGAGCGGATCGTCTGACAGCACCGGCTCGAACCCGATGGACGGGGTGATGGTGGGCAGCACATGGTCACCGGCGAACAGCAGCCCGCCGCCGGTGTCGTGGAACACGACGTGGCCGCGGGTGTGCCCGGGCGTGGCCACCACGTCCAGGCGCCGGTCGCCGTGCGCGATGACCTCGCCGTCGTGCAGCCAGTCGTCTGGCATTTCCCAGCCCGTCTTGTACGGATCCCGGGGGCCCTGCAGCTTGGCCACGCGGTCGGCCAGCTCGCCCGCGCCGAGCAGGCGCAGGTATCCGAGCTGGTTCTGCAGCGGGGGCCGGTCCCGGCTCATGGAACTGGCCAGCGATTCCCGGTCCCCGGCACCCAGGCTGACCGGGGTGCCGAACTCGCGCCGCAGGTAGATGGCCTGGGTGTAGTGGTCCCGGTGCACGTGCGTGACCAGGATCCGGCGCACGTCCCCGGCGGAGCAGCCGAGCGCGTCCAGGCCCTCGTCGAGCAGGGCGCGCGCCCCGGCGATCGCCCACCCGGAATCGATGAGGACCAGGTCGCCGTCGTGGATCAGCGCGTAGACGTTGACCGCGCGCAACCCGTCGTTAGGGAGCGGGAGCGGGATCCGGTAGACGCCGGGCGTGATCTCGAACGTGCCGGGCTCAGTCCAGCTGTCCCGGGTGGAGGTATCAGGTTGCACGCGGCGAATTCTCCCTGGCCGGAGCGGCGACAGCCAACTGGCGGCCGAGAGCCCGGAACTCGCCCAGGCCGTCGGGGTCGCCCGCCGCCGCCGCGTCAGGATCCAGCAATGCGCGTTTCACCGGCACCTCCATCCGTTTGCCGGTCAGCGTACGCGGGATGACGGCGATCTGGCGGACCGCGCTATGCGGCACGTCCGGCCGCGGCCGTCTCGTAGGCTGAGCCGCATGAACGTTCTCTTCATTACGAGCATGTCGGTCGTCGCCGCTGACCCGCCGCAGAGCCGCAAGCTGTTCATGGACACCCTCGGCCTGCCCTTGGAGAAGTACGAAGCCGACGAGTACTACTCCAGCGATCACATCCCCGGCAGCAAGCACTTCGGCGTGTGGCCGCTTTCGCAGGCGGCCGAGGCGTGCTTCGGTGCGCCGGTGTGGCCGTCGGACAAGGTGGTCCCCCAGGCATCAATCGAGTTCGAGGTCGAGGACGCCGAAGCCGTCTCGGCGGCTGGCCGCGAGCTTGAGCGGGCCGGCTACGAGCTGCTGCACCCAGCGCGCACCGAGCCGTGGGGACAGACGGTGACCCGGCTTCTGACCGAGGACGGCCTGATCGTCGGCATCTCATACGCCCCCTCGCTGCACGGCGAAGAACGTGCCTGAGCCCGGAATCCCAAGGTCCCGGACGTTCCCGCCGCTACGCCTGTTCCGTAGATCTTTCTCCTTCTGGTAACGGCCCTCATCGCGCACGGGATGCCGGGCCTTCCGCCAGCATGGTCCGCGGAGTCGCATCGGCCATGCTCGGGGCGGCGGCTGGCAGTGGCGTCCGCGGGGCCCTTCTCAGCGCGGACACCGACGTGATGTGCAGGGCGAACAGCAGCGGCACGGCGGCGGTCGGGATCAGCGCGAGCGGCAGTTCGCTGATCGGCGCACCCGATGGGGTGACATTGATCAGCTGGAATGCGGTGAGGGCGCCGAGGGTCAGGGCCACGACCAGATCGGTCATGCCGAACGCGTTGAACCACAGGGCGGCGCGTCGGCCCCCGCCCTGCGCGAGCCTGTGCGCGATCAGCGGGGCTCCGAGACCGGCGGCGATGTCGCCCAGGCCCGCGGGCAGCGCGAACAGCGCGGGCAGATGGCCGAGGGCCATGGTGGCCAGGAAGGCCGTCCCCTCGACCACCCGGAACGAATGCGGAAGCTCCAGGCGGCTCACCATGCCCGGCGCCCCCAGGGCGCGCGCTACCACCGGGATCCGGCGCAGAGCCAGCAGCAAGCCCAGGAAGCCGGCCACCGCGACCGGCAGCCACGGCACCCCGTGGCCGAGCCGTGCGTGATACCAGCCGTGACCCGCGATCACCGCGCTGGCGGTGAACCAGCCGCCGAGCACGACGGCCGCGCCACCGGCGAGCAGCGCCGCACGCCTCCGGCCCAGGCCGGCCCGGACCGCGCCGCCGTACAGCACGACGCAGGTCGCGGCCGGGATCGCGATGATTCCGGCGATGGTGATCGCCCACAGATAGCCAGGCGGGTCGTACATGACATCCTCCCCGGATCGATTTGAATATCTACAAGATAGTAGGTTGTAGATAGTATCTGTCAACTAGTATTATGGGGAGCGTGACAAGGAACGTCCGCACCTACGACCACTTCTGCCTGACCGCGCGCGCCTTGGAGCGCGTCGGAGACCGGTGGAGCCTGCTGGTGATCCGCGACCTGCTCACCGGCACCAAGAGGTTCACCGACCTGATGGACCGGCTCGGCGGGATCACCCCCAAGACGCTCAGCCAGCGCCTGCGCGAACTCGAGGACACCGGGATCGTTGCCGCCGACCGTGAACCGGGGCGGCGGGAGGTCTGGTATCGCCTGACCCCGGCCGGAGCCGACCTCGGACCTGTTCTCGACGCGCTCGGTCGTTGGGGGCTCCAGCATGCCTGGCGCCGGCCCCAGGCCGGCGAGCCGCTGCACGCCGAGCATCTGCTCCGCTCCGTCACCCAGGCCATCAACCTCGCCGGCGGCGACCACGAGCCAGCCCGCTGGCACTTCCGCCTCGACGGTGCGGATTACCTGGTCGAAAGCGACGGCCACCGGTGGTCCCTGACCACGGAAATTCCCACCGCACCGGCCGACGTCACGATCACCGCCCCCACCCAAGCCCTGACCGCCCTCATCTTTACCGGGTCAGACGCTGGCATCGACATCACCGGCGAAAGCGGGCCCGTCCAGAGGTTCCGGCACCTGATCGGCACCATGGCCACGGTCGTAAATCCGGTCTAACCACCCAGGACCTCAAGAAACGCACGGATGCGCCACCGAGGGAGCCGCCTGAGAACCTCCTCGGCCTGCTCCGGGTAGCCCCGGAGTAGGCCGTAATCAACGCTTATGTTGACGATCCTGGCTGCCAGGGTGGCCCGGCACCAGAGCCGCCGCGAGACGGTCACTCCGGCGGCCCCGCGTGAGAGCATGGCCGTCAGCCATACTGGGCTAGAACCCGTGTCTCCGGCCGCGCCGGGGGCGCTGCTCAGCACAAGAATGGGACGTGCGAATGCAGAGCGGTATCAGCCGACGACGAGCCGCCGCCCTCGCCGAAGGAGGCGCGGCCTACGCTGAGCGCCGGGCCGAGATCATCGCGACGGCCGCCCGGATCTTCCGCGAGAAGGGGTTCCGCGGCGCGAGCCTCGCCGACGTCGCGGAGAGCCTGGGCACCGACCGCGCGTCCCTCTACTACTACATCGGCAGCAAGGAAGAACTGTTCCACGAGATCGTCCGGGACGCCGCCGAGGCCAACGTCCAGCAGGCCGAGGCGATCCGGGACGGCGCGGGCACCGCGGTGGACAAGCTGGGCATCCTGATCACCTCGCTGATGGCGTCATACTCGGCCCATTACCCGTACCTGTTCGTGTACATCCAGGAGGACCTGAGCAAGGTCGCGGACGGCCGGTCCGCCTGGGCACGGCAGATGACGGTGATCAACAGGCGGTACGACGACGCGGTCATCGGAATCGTCGAGTCGGGTTTCGAGGACGGCTCGATCCGTCCCGTAGGGTCGGCCCGGGTGATCGCCTACGGCCTCATGGGCATGGTCAACTGGACGCACCGCTGGTACCGCGAGGGAGCCAGCGGCATGGCGTCGGCGGCCGAGATCGGCCGGACGTTCACCGAGATGGTCCGCAGCGGCCTCAGCTCGGGTGTGCTCCCGACGGCCCCGGAGCCGGGCGATCAGCCGTCAGCGGGATCAGGCCTTCCTGGCCCCCCTTGATCCGCAGGGCCAGGTACTGGGGTAGGGCCGGCACTGCTGAGGATGATGATGACCCAGGCAGCACCCGAGGCGAGCCCGATCCGGGGGCG
This sequence comes from uncultured Actinomycetes bacterium, assembly GCA_963837335.1. Taxonomy (GTDB): domain Bacteria; phylum Actinomycetota; class Actinomycetes; order Streptosporangiales; family Streptosporangiaceae; genus RYN-230. The sequence goes on from CAWINS010000083.1 coordinate 58,435, forward strand.
GATGGCGATCGCCGGGATCGGGGAGACCGACTATCTGCGCGGCAGTGACCAGTCCGTGCTGCAGATGGTGCTGGCCGCCAGCATGGCTGCCATCACCGACGCCGGGCTGACCCCGGCCGACGTGGACGGGATCCTGCCCCCGCCCGGCTTCGTAGCCTGGGACGAGATCGCCGCGCATCTCGGCATCCGGAACATCCGCTACACATCCACCCCGCAGATGGGCGGGGCCAGCCCGACGGCCGCCCTGCTCACCGCGGCCATGGCCATCTCGGCCGGGGTGGCCAGCACGATCCTGATCCCGATCGGCTGGAACGGGTACTCGGCGCTGCGGCCCCGTCCGGACGCCCGGCCGAGCAAGCGCCGGTTCACCGCGGCCTTCTTCGAGACGGTCCGCAACTTCTACGCCCCGTACGGGCTGCGCTCCGCGCCCTGGTGGTACGCGCTCTACCTGCAGCGGTATGTCGAGCTGTACGGGGTGCCGCCGGAGGCGGCCGGCGCGGTCGCGCTGGCCTGCCGCGCCCACGCGCAGCTCAACGGCAAGGCACTGATGCGCGGCCGGCCGCTGACCATGGACGACTACCTGGCCTCGCCATTCATCACCGAGCCGCTGCGCAAGCTGGACTGCTGCCTGGAAACCGACTGCGCGGCCGCGGTCGTGGTGACCTCCACCGGGCGTGCGCGGGACCTGCCGCACGTGCCCGTGGTCTACCTGGGCGGGGCCGAGGGGCACGCTAGCCCGGCGGACGAGCTCACCAACCGGCCGGACGTGCTGCGGCTCGGGCTGCACGAGGCGGCGCCGCGGGCGTTCACGATGGCCGGGGTGACCGCCGCAGACGCGGACTTCCTGCAGATCTACGACTGCTTCACCTACGTCGTGCTGCTCCAACTGGAGGCGCTGGGGCTGGCTGAGCCGGGCGGGGCGGCCGACTTCGTCAAAGGCGGCACCATCGAGCTGGGCGGCCGCTACCCGGTCAACACGCACGGGGGGCTGATGTCGCAGGGACACTGCTGGGGGATGAACCATGTGGTCGAAGCGGCCCGGCAGCTCCGGCACGAGGCGGGCCCGGCCCAGGTCGCGGACTGCTCCATGGGACTGGTCACCGGATACGGCGACCTGGGCGACGGCAGCGTCGCGATCCTGGCCCGGGGTGATGCCTGATGCCCGGCAAGGTGATTCCCCAGCCGGATGACCTGACCCTGGAGCTGTTCCAGGCCATCGCGTCGACCGGCCAGATGCACGTGCAGCAGTGCGCGGACTGTGGCGCGTACGCCCACCCGCCGCGGTACTACTGCGCCCGGTGCTTCTCCCCGCGATACCGGATGGCGGCGGTAAGCGGGGCCGGCACGGTGTACTCACACACGTTGTCGCACTACACGACCGAGCCCGCGTGGAAGGACGACGTGCCGTACGCCACGGTCGTCGTCCAGCTTGACGAGGGCCCGAGGATCGTCGGCGCGGCCCGGCACCCGGACCCGGCCGCGATCCGGATCGGGCAGCGGGTGCAGGTAGTGCCCGAGCCGCGGACGGATGACTTCTCGTTCCTGACCGTGCAGTTCGAGAGCGTCGGCGTTCCTGAGGACGCGGTTCCCTGAGGACGCGGTTCCTGCGCAACGCAAGCCGGTGATGCTGGAATCGTCTGGCCGCTCGCTGGCCTCGCATGCCTGATGATCGGCCCCCGTGTACTTAAAGTAGTATTAAAGATACTCTAAGTATTCAGTTCAGTTGCTGGGGCAGGCGCGGCCGTGACGGGGTGATAAAGCGTGGTGATGGCGCCTGGCCTGGGCCGATGGGCGGCCATCGTGGCGGCCGTGTCGCTGGCTGTGACAGCCATCGCGCTGGCGTTCGCGCTGGCCGCGGCGGCCAGCGCGCGCGCCGACGACCAGCAGCTGTCCCAGCGGCTGGTGCCCGCCGCCGGGGCGGCCGGCGCGCTGCTGGCCGGCTACGCAGGCGAGTCAGGTGCGCTGCGCGACTACGTGACCAGCGGGCGGCCAGCGGCTATCGAACCGTTCCGGGACGTGGTCGGCCAGATGCCCGGTCGTCAGGCGCGGGTGGCCGGCCTGGTCCGCGGCTACCCGCACATGCCCGACCGGCTCGCCGCGGAGCGGGCGGCACTCCGCGCCTGGCAGGCCCGGGTAGCCGGGCCGCAGCTCGCGGCGGCGGCGCGGGGGGACTTCGCCCGGGCGCGCATCTTGCAGGACGATGTCCCACTCATCCGCCCGTACTCACTGGCGGTGCGAACCACGGTCGCAGCGCTGCAGGCGCAGATCACTAACGCGCAGGCGACCGTAGTGACCCAGCTGGCCAGCGCCCAGCGCCGTTTCCTCACCGCCCTGGCCGCCGTCTGCGCGGTCGTGGTCGTGGTCGCGGCCGGCGTCGTGGTGGCCGTGCGCCGCTGGCTGCTGCGGCCGTTCTCGTCGCTGCGCCAGGCAGCCGAGTCCGTGGCCGCCGGCCACTACGACACCCGGGTCCCCGCCGTCGGCCCGGCCGAGCTCGCGGAACTGGGCCAGGCCGCCGAGCGGATGCGGACCCGGCTGGTCGCGGCGCTGGCTGAGGCGGGACAGGCCGAGGCCAGCCTCCGGACCCTGAACGCAACCCTGGAACAGCAGGTGCGGCAGCGCACCGCCCACCTCGAGGCGGCCAACCAGAACCTGGCCACCTTCACCTACTCCGTCGCTCACGACCTGCGCACCCCCCTGCGGGCCATCAGCGGGTTCGCGGAAATCCTGACCGAGGAGTACGCCGACTCTCTCGGCGTTACAGGCCGCAGCTACGCCGGACGCATCCAGGCCGCCGGTGAGCACATGGGCGCCGTCCTCGACAGCCTCTCTCACCTGTCGTGGGTGTCCCAGGCCGACATCAACCCCCAGGACGTCAACCTCAGCGCCGAGGTCACCGGCATCTGCGACCAACTCCGCGCCCGCGACCCCGGCCGCCATGTCCGCGTGACCATCGAAGACGGGATCCGGGTCGCCGCAGACCCGGGCCTGATCCGGATGGCGCTGGACAACCTGCTGGCCAACGCCTGGAAGTACACCGCCGGACGCGACGGCGCCAGCATCGAATTCGGCACCATTCCCGTCACCGGGGCTTCCATCTGCTGTTACGTGCGCGACAACGGCGCCGGCTTCGACCCCGTTTACATCGACAAGCTATTCCAGCCCTTCCAGCAGCTGCACGGCGCCGACGAGTACGGCGGCACCGGACCCGGCACCGGCCTGGCCATCGTCCGGCGCATCATCGAGCGGCACGGCGGGCAGATCTGGGCCGAAGGCGCCGTGGGCCAGGGTGCCACCTTCTGCCTCACCTTCGGCGCCCAGGACGCACCGGTAGACGGCGAGGTGAGCCTGCGCACCCTGAACGGCGGGGACGGCAAAGCGCACCCCGAACTGTCAGGCGCCGCCTGACTTCCATGATTCCGGTCCCTATCAGGGCGTCATGTGTCCGCGGTTCTTGACCACGGACATGGACTCCCAGGCTGCTCAGCTACGGTCCGGCTGGCCCTGGATGGCGTTCTCCAGGGTGGCCAGGCTGGTCAGCAGGTCCTCGGCCGCGTGAGCCTTGACCCAGTTCCTGAGCATGGCCGGCAGCGACCGGGGCAGATTCACGCGGACGGTGGTGTACACGCCGTAGACATTTATGAGCTGCTCACGCAGCTCACCCGCGGTCGTCCCCGGCGAAGGAACGCAGACCAGCAGATCTCCATGGCGACCTGATGACTCGTCGCGGAGTTCGGCGAGTGGCAAGTGAGCACGCCCGTACAGGCCGGGATGCTCCGCCGCCCACGCACGCCGACTGGCCCGGTTGGCCAGGGTGGTCGCGACCTCGTCGGGATTGGCGTTGGGTGGAAAGTTCTTGATGAGCACGTGGCGCCGATCGTCGCTCACCGTGACGCGGGCTTCCAGCCTCAGGGTGGTCGGCCGCCCCGCTGCCATCGCGGCGAAGTCCCCGGTGACGGCGCAGCCGTTGAGGAAGCAGGGTGGGCCGACGATTCCGGTCAGTTCCCTGCCAGTCACCCTGGGCCGCTGGATGACCTCACCGAGCGCCTCGATGATGGCTAGCGGGCGGAATGGCGGCCTGAGGCCCTCCCGGTAGACGTTGCCGTTGATGAGCCCGACCGGGACCGGGGCCAGGTCCCCGCGCTCGGCCGCGAGCACCACCTCCCCGGCCCGGGTCAGACCGGCCTCGGTGTAGCGGTAGTTCGCGGCCGGATCGTTCCCGCGGGTGCCGACGTTGCCCTGGCCGTCCACCAGGAGCAGTGGCATCTGCCACGGCCGGGCCAGGTCGAGGAGTACCTCGTAGGCGTATCCGGGGGCGAGCCCAATACGCACCTCCACCGCATCCAGCACCTTCGCGCTCCTGCGGTGCCGCCTGGGCTGGGCGCCCAGCGACTCGAGCGCTTCGAGGATGGTGCATTCGACCAGGCCGACGCCGCTGCGATCGCCCATGTGTGCTTACCCCTTGAATCGGCGCCGCAAGGCCCAGACGTCCGCCTGAGCCGCCACCGGGACATCGACATCAGCTACCGGGATCCGCACCGTGGACTGGCACAGGTTCTGCCAGTCGAGCCGGCCGCGTTCCAGAAGGCAGTCCACGATGCCATACGACGTGACCACTCTGAGGACGTTCAGCCACGGCAGGACCCGAACCCTCGGGACCTCCTGGGGCCGGAGGGCGAACTCGGCCAGCGCGTCTCCCAGACGGTGCAGATTCTCCTCGGCCGGCTCGATCACCACGTCGGCATCGCCCGCCGGAATTGGCTCTCCGTGCAGCCACAGCGCCGCGCTGCCGACCAGCAGGAAGGACACACCTTCCGCGGCCAGCACCCCGGCGGCCAGCACCGGTGCGGGATAGTCGAGTCGTCCTTGGCCGCCGCCCACGGAACTAGGCCAGAGGATGCGCAGGAGTCACGCTGGGGCGGGTCACGGCCACGACGGTCAGCAAGTGCCCAGCCCCGCGAAGCCGGCTGGGTTGGTCATGAAGAGGGGTTGATCCTCGGCTATTGCCACGGACGCGATCATACGGAACGCGATCATTAGGTCCACGGCACGGCGGCGAGGTTCCGGCCTGCGCCGATGACCGTTGCGGCAACCTGGCCATAGGTACGTGCTGCGAGTCAAGCGAAGTCCGTTCCGCCAGGGTTGTGCTCAGTGGACGATATGGGCTACATACGGAAGCGGGTCGCTGCCCGTAGGGGGAACAAATGAGCATGAATAGGGACGATACGCAACAAAGTCTGCCATTAAGGGCTCTGGGCCGGACATGGGTGAAGCTTATCCTTACGCCTATAATCTGCGCACTGCCGGTAATACCCGTCATTCTTCTGCTACAGAATAATTCCGACTCGACCGGGTTCCGGCCGCTGGGATATCCAGCCGTTAATCTGGCCCAGCCCCGGGATGATTATTACGGCAGGCCCACCCAGGTCTACTCGTCAAACGCAGATGGCATTGCCGCCGATCTGTGCGTCACACTTGAATTCCTCGGACTCAATCCGAGCGTCCCGGACGTTTCCCTGGGGGTCCTGGTCGGCGTGACCGGCCCGGGGAAGGACGAGCTCGCGAGCCTGTCGGGGCAGGGCTACAAGAAGGTGTCCGTCGTGGTCAAGAGCGACAGCGGGCTCAGCAACTTCGAGATACCAGTAGCCATATCGGTCCTGGCCGCGGCGCGATCGACGCACTGCTTCCCCCCACTGCACCAGGACAACCTGGATCAGCGCGCAGCGTACCGGTCTACCTGGACCCTGTCTCTCCTCGGGCAGCCCCGTGCGTTCCCGCAAGACTGGTATGAGCTGGACGACCAGGTGGGCGTGATTGCCGGGCACAGCCAGAACGGGTCAACGCTCCCCTCCTCAATTGTCATGATGTCCCGTGATGAGGATCTGCGTGTGGGCGTCCAGACTGATCCCCCGACATACTCCTTCAGGGGTTACCCAGATCAGCCCGCCCAGCATCAGTTTTTCTTTACCGTAAACCGTCCCACATGGATTATCACCTATACCTACTTCGTCGCCGCGATGCCATTCCTGCTGCTGATCACGCTGCTGGCGTTCAAGCGCTTCGCCGAGCGGAGGGCCCTGGAGCCGTCGGACGCGGCGTTCGGCCTGGCCGCCGCCATGGTGGCCATACTTCCCCTGCGCCAGGTCCTGGTCCCGAACACCATCCCGGGCCTCACCCGGCTCGACCTCCTGTTCGGCCTGGGGATCTGCTTCCTGGTGATGGCGTCCATCCTCTGGGTCGTGGTCTGGCGGCCGCATCCCGCCGGTGAGGAGGCAGACGGCCAGGGCGCGGGCGCTGGGAGCCCGGGCGAGGCAGCCACCGGGGTCACGCAGGACACGAGCGCCTAGGACGCATCCGCCCTGGCTTCCTTCCCGGCCAGGGACGATTCGGCCGGCTGGACGGGGGTGGCGTCGGCGGCGGCCCAGCGCGCTGCCGCCAGACCGCGAAGGACACCGCCACGATCAGGGCGACCCCGTTGAGCATGTCGTTCAGCACTGCACGCTGGTGATCAGCTGAACCCCGTAGACCCCGTGGCCAGGACAAAGACCGCCAGCGTCGTGCCCCCACGTTGAACCGGCCCGGGCGCAGCGACGCTCTAGCCGCGCGTCACGTACATGTACCGGCAGGCGGCGTCCGTTCAAGGAACCACCATCTGATCAGGGCGATGATGATGACGTAGAAGAAGATCACCTGGAAACCGAAGATCTGGTACTGGGTGAGATTGGCCCAGGCGGAGGAGGTAGGCGGCTGCGGCTGGCTGTTCCTGCTGACGATCGTCTCGACCGCGCCCACGATGGTGGCCATCCCGAGGGTCGCGATGAACGCGTTCACCTGCAGCCGCACGATTATGAAGCCGTTCACCGGCCCGATGAGCATCCCGATGAGCAGCGCCACCGACGAATGGCCGGCCACATGGACCAGTGCTGCTGCGACTGGAGGATCGCGACCTCCACGGCCGCGCTGGCCCAGTTGCTCCTCGCTGTAGAACACGCCGGCGGACCGGGACGGGCGCAGCACGTAGGCCAGCCCGCCGCGGCGCAGCGCGGGGTTGACCGTCACCAGCACCAGCCCGGCCAGGGCTCGGATGGAGCCACGGGATGCTGGGTACGGGATGATCAGCGGGACGGTACGCGCTGCATCAGCAGGCCGTGATTGGTCACTGGCGTCTGCAGTCGTAATCGGCGCCGAGCACTGCAGGGCACGACCCATGCCAGGGTGGCCGGGTGCGGAACATCCCGCGGGCCGCGGCCGCCCGGCCAGGATAATCAACGTAAGTGCTGACCTGATCGCCACTGGTGTCAACGATGCGACGATCTGAGCGGGCTGGGACCTGGGCGAAGGACAGGGGGACGGCGGTTTTCGTTGCGGCTGAGCTGAGCTCAGCCATGCGGGCGGCGGGCGAGGCGGCCGGCGGTCAGGAGGCGAGCGCCTGGTCGTGCGCGGTGATGGTGGCCAGCGCGCAAGTTTTGCCGCTGGCGCCGCGGGCGGTGACCTGCGCCACGCCCAGGGTCCGGCCGCGGTGCAGCACCTCGGCGGTGTAGGTGATCGTGTCGGTGACCGGCACCGAGCGGACGTAGATGACCCGGATGGACGCGGTCTGCAGCGGGCTGGCCTCCGCGTGCAGGGCCAGCGAGCCGGTGATCTCGGCGGCACACAGCAGGATGCCCCCGTGCGTGTTGCGCATCGGGTTGCAGAAGTCGTCCGAGCCGGGCACGGCCAGGATCACCGTCCCGCCCTCGCGGCGGGGCACGGCGCCGAGCAGGGCCAGGGTGCTGTCCGGCCCGGAGAGGTGATCCGCGACGGCCGGCCCGGCCCACGGCCCTGGCCCGTCCGGCGATCCCGGACCGCCCGGCAGGCTCCGCGGCGCGGGCAGGAACCGCGCCCGGGCGGAGGCGGTCGCCACCGTGGCACCCGAGCCGTCCCGGACCGCGCCCTGGCCGAGCGCTCCGCCCGGCTCGAGGCTGACCGGCCAGCCCTGCCCGGTGAGCACCGAGCCGTCGAGTGGCAGCGGCGCGGCCAGGTCGATGGACAGTTCCGTGCTCACCGGCCAGTAGTTCTCCGGCCGGCCGCCGAGCAGGGCGTTGCCCAGCAGGTCGTCGAGGAACACACCGAGGGATCCCGCGCAGGCCCGGGCGTCCGGGCCGCGCATCCAGGGGCCGGTGCGCATCTGCGCCCGGACCCCCTGGCCGTCCGGTTCGGCGGCCCCGACCCGGAACAGGGCCTCGGGCCGGCCGAGCGGGGTCGTGATGACCGAAGCCGGGATCGTGCCCGCACCATCCACGTGTCCCTCCCTGGGCGGTCAGGGGCCCTGGCGGCCGCCTTGACCTTCTACACTAAAGGATACATACTTCCATAACACGTCTAATGTTTGACGGGCGGCCGGTTACCGGCGGCCCGCTACCCGGGTAAGCGCCGTCGCCGTCGTCGCTGGGAGGACCAGCCGTGCATTTCGGGCTCAGCGAGGATCAGGCTGCGGTCCGGGACAGCGTGCGCGGGTTCGCCCGGGCCAAGCTCGCCCCGGGCTACCTGGACCGGGCCAAATCCGGCCGCTTCCCCTGGGACGTCCACCGGGAGATCGCCGGGCTGGGCGTGTTCGGGCTGCTGGCAGGCCTGGGAGTTGAAACCCGCTGCCCGGCGAGGATTTCGTCGCCGCGGGCCTGGCCGTGGAGGAACTCGCGTACGCCGACTTCAACCTGGCCAACGCGGCCATCCCGGTCATGCTGATGACCGCGCTCATCGCCCGGCACGGCAGTGATAAGGTCCGGGAGGCCTGGCTGCGGCCGCTGACCGAGGGCGACGCGTACGTGTGCCTGGGACTGACCGAGCCAGGTTGCGGCTCGGACGTCACCGCGATCGCGACCACCGCCACCGCGACGCCAGACGGGTACCTGATCAGTGGCGACAAGGCCTCGGTCACCATGCTCAGCCACGGCGGGGCGATCATCGTGATCGCCAGGACCGTGCGCGACGGCCAGAACACGAGGGCCCTCGGCGTTCCTGGTCCCGCTGGACGCCGCCGGGATCACCAAATCCGCGCTCCAGGACACCGGCTGGGCGCCGATGGGCCGCGGCCTGCTGCACCTCGACCGGGTCGGGGTGCCGGCGCAGCGCCCTGCTCGGCGCGGAAAGGGCGGCGTTCCGCAGCGTGCTGGGCGGCTTCGACTTCACCCGGCCGCTACTGGCGCTGACCGCGCATCGGCTGCGCCCAGGCCACGCTGGACGAGACGGCGGGTTATGTCAGCGAACGGCAGGTGTTCGGGTCCCCGCTGGCCCGGTTCGAGGGCGTGTCCTTCCCGCTGGCCGAGCACGCCACCCACCTGGAGGCGGCGCGGCTGCTGTGCTACTCGGCGCTGTGGCACCGCACGGCTGGCCAGCGGCACACCGCGCTGGCCGCCATGACCAAGTGGTACGGCCCGTACCACGCCAGCCAGGCCATCCGGGACTGCCTGCTGCTGCACGGCAACGTCGGCTACTCCGCCGAGTTCCCGCTGGAGCAGCGGATGCGGGACGTGCTGGCGGTGGAGATCGCCGACGGCACCGCCCAGATCCAGAAAATCATCATCGCGCGGGAGCTGTTCGGGCGGCAGTTCGTGCCCTACGGACGCTGACCGGACCGCCGCACCCGGGAGGGAACACTGATGCCGATCCGCGCCATGACGCCGGAGCTGACCAGGCCCTACTACGAGCAGGGACTCTGGCGCGACGAGACCCTGTGTGACCTGCTGGACGGGCACGTGCGGCGCACGCCCGGCGCACTGGCCGTGGCCGACCAGCACGAGCGGCTGACGTACGCGGAATTCGCCGAGCGCGCCGCGAGCGCTGGCGGCTGGCTCGTCTCCCGCGAGATCGAGCCGGGCTCGGTGGTGGCCATCCAGACCGGAAACCGGGTGTCCCTGGCCCTGACCCACTTCGCGTGCAGCCGGGCGGACCTGGTCTTCGTGCCGCTGTCCACGCACTGGCGGCGGACCGAGATGGAAAGCCTGCTGCGGCGGTCGGGGGTGAAGCGCGCTGGTCCTGCTGCCCGCCACCGAGCAGACCGACTTCCTGGCCACGGTGAACGCAATGCGGGGTGATCTGCCCCGGCTCCGGTTCGTGGGCGGCACCGACGGGCTGGCCGCGGACTTCGACTTCGACGCGGTCCTGAAGACCGGCCCGGCGAAAAGCCTGGCCGCCTAGTCGGGTATCCAGAGAGGACGGCCAAGCGCCACCCGAGAGGACGACCCGCGGTTCATCACCATCACCTCGGGCACGACGGACACGCCGAAGATGTCGCAGTGGACCGACAACAACCTGTCGTTCCTGCTCCGGGACTACGCCGAGGCGGTCGGGATGGGTCCCGGAGACGTCGCGGCGGCGATCGCGCCCGCCAACACCGGGGCCACCGGATACCTGTTCCCGGTGCTCGCGCCGTTGCTGTGCGGGGCCGGGGCGGTGCTGCTGGAGGACTGGGACCCGGCGGCCGCGCTGGGCCTGCTGGAAGCGGAACGGGCCACGCACGCGCGGCCATCCCGACCCAGCTGGTGCGGATGCTCCAGGATCGCCGGATCGGGGCGCGCGACTTCAGCACGGTCCGGGTCATCACCAGCGCCGGGGCTCCGCTGACGCCGGACACCGCGGAGGCAGACCGAGGAGACGTTCGGGTGCGCGGTCACCACGGTGTACGGCAGCACCGACGGCGGGGTCATCACCGTGACCAGGACCACGGACCCGGTAGCCAAGCGGCGCACCACTGTGGGCCAGCCCATCCCCGGCGGCGAGGTGGCGCTGCGTGACCCGCTGGGCGAGCCGGTGCCGACGGGCACGGCGGGCGAGGTGACCTGGCGGACCCCGACCAAGTCGTTTGGCTACCTGAACGACGACGAGCGCACCGAGGCCATGTTCCGCGGTGACGGCTGGTTCTACTCCGGTGACCTGGGCAGCCTCGACGAGGACGGCTACCTGGCCATCACCGGGCGGAGCAAGGACCTGATCATCCGTGGTGGCCAGAACATCAGCCCGCTGGAGATCGAGCAGATCGGTCGCGCGGCACGACGCGGTGTCCGAGGTGGCGGTGGTCGGCGTCCCGACCCGGTCTTCGGGGAGCGTACCTGTGCCTGCGTGGTGCTGCAGCCGGGGGTGACGGCGCTGGCCCTGGACGAGCTGACCGGGTACATGCGGGCCCAGGAGATCGCGCCGTTCAAGCTACCCGAGCGGCTGGAGATCTTCGCCGAGCTGCCGCGGACGGCGGGGGGAAAGCTGAGCAAGGTGACGCTGCGCTCCGAGGTTGTCGAGCGGATGGCGGCGCGGCAGGGAGGGAACGCCGGGCAGGAAAGGAGCGGCGCGGCAGGCCGGGGCGGGCGGCCCCAGCCAGATAAAATGTGGGCCAGGTTGACCTGGGCGGATCGGGAGAGGATGAGATGGCTGCGCGGCGCACGTCGGGCGCGGGGGCGGCCGAACGCGGGCAGCCGGGGCCGTCCGGGCGGCCGCTGGTCAGCGCGGGCAGCGCGCGTTCGCAGCTGCTGACCGTGCTCGGCGAGCTGGTCATGCCCAACGGGAACTCGGTCTGGACCTCCTCCCTGCTGTACATCCTGACCGGCCTGGGCATCGAGGAGCAGACGGCGCGGCAGGCCATCGCCCGCGGCGCCGCCGCGGGCTGGATCACCGGGCACCGCCACGGCCGTGAGGTGCAGTGGGAACTGACGCCGGCTGGCCGGCGCCTGATCGATCAGGGCGCCGAGCGCGTCTACTCGATGAGCGGCGAGGCCGCCCCCTGGGACGGCAACTGGCTGATCCTGCTGGTCAGCATCCCGCAGCAGCAGCGCGCCGTGCGCAAGAAGCTGTACGCGGCGCTGAGCTGGGAGGGTTTCGGGAACCCGACTCCGGGCGTCTGGCTGTCACCGCACCCGGACCGGCAGGCCGGGGTGGAGCAGGTGATCAGCACGCTCGGGCTGCGGGAGTCCACGCTGGCGTTCGTAGGCAGCTCGATGTCCATCGGGCTGGGGGACGAGGAGATCGTCCGGCGCGCCTGGGACCTGGACGAGGTGACCGCCAGGTACGAGCAGCTGCTGGTCCGGTTCAGCGCGATGAGGCCCGAGCCGGGTGACCCGCTGCTGTTCACCCACGTCCAGCTGGTCAGCGAGTGGCAGCGGTTCCCGTTCCTGGACCCGCAACTGCCACGCCGAGCTGTGCCCGGACTGGATCGGGCGCCGCGCCGCGGTGGTGTTCCGGCAGCTGCGGGCGCAGTGGTACGACGACGCCCAGGCGCGCTGGCGCGAGGTGGTCAAGGAGACCTCACCGGCCTAAAAGTTCTCCACTTATCGGTGATCACGGTGCGATTCGTGATGGCGCACATGGTCGCCGCGGCCGCCGGAAAGGATCACGAGAGTGAAAAAGTACATACTCTTCGATCATGATGGCGTTCTGGTGGATACCGAATTCTGGTATTACAAAGCTGGAGAACGCGCCCTGGCGGACATTGGTTTGACTTTGGACAAAGATCAATACCTCCGGGACATGAACCAGGGATTGGGCACTTGGGCCCAAGCCAGGGCGGCAGGTATTGATGAGCAGACCATCAGCAGGCAGCGTGAGGTTCGTAATGATTATTATCAGGAATATCTTAGAACAGAAGCCATTGAGATTGAAGGCGTCGTTGAAACTCTTGCTGAACTGTCAAAATACGTCCGCATGGCCATCGTGACGACTGCAAAACGTGTGGATTTTGAAATTATCCATGAAAAGCGCCAGATTAGACAATTCATGGATTTCGTCCTTGTTCGCGAAGACTACAAGCTCACCAAGCCGCACCCGGAACCATACCTGACCGGCTTAAAGCGCTTCGGGGCCACCAAAGAAGAGACACTGGTTGTAGAGGATTCATCCAGAGGGCTGAACTCAGCCGTGGCGGCCGGTATTGACTGTGTCATTGTCTATAACGACTTTACAAAAGCACATGACTTTTCACAAGCTAGCTATCGAATCGAAACGCTGATTGAATTGAAGGATATCATCCTTAATGTAACCTGAAGGAGCATTTACCAGTGTGTCCCATACTCCTATTGACGCCTGGTAGAGCGATGGGAAGACCTGGACTGACGCACGGCAGGGCCGTGAACGGCGGTGATGCGGAAGGCGTCTGGTGGTCAGCTGGCCTGCGTTGCGGGCGGTGGCTTCGCAGCGTCCGGATGATCATGCTGTCAGCCCGCTGGACGGTCCTGGCCGGCTTCACGCAGGTCGCGCCTTCGTGGCAGAAGGCCAGGACCGGCTGACTCAGGCAGGAGCACGGGCCCGGCGGATCCCTTAGCGGGACCCGCCGGGCTGCCGCGCCGGCCCGGGGTTATGGTCGGAAAAAGACCAGCCCCGACACGGGAGGATCAACGATGACATCCCCGGCCGTGCAGATTCCCGGCTATATCGCTGGAACATGGGATCTCGACCCCGTCCACTCCACCATCGGCTTCGTGGCCCGCCACCTCATGGTCAGCAAGGTCCGCGGCCGCTTCACCAAGTTCGAGGCCCAGATCGTGACGGCCCCGAACCCGCTGGAGTCCTCGGCGACCGCCACCGTCGACCTGTCGTCGGTGGACACCGGCAACGAGACGCGCGACAACGACCTGCGGTCGGAGAACTTCTTCGACGCCGCCACACACCCGGCGATGACGTACCGCTCGACGGGCATCCGGCCGGCCGGGAGCCAGGATACGTTCCAGGTGGACGGGGAGCTGACGATCCGCGGGGTGACCCGGCCGATCACCCTGACCGTGGAGATCAACGGGTTCGGGCCGGATCCCTACGGCGGTACCCGGGCCGGGTTTTCGGCCCAGGGAGAGATCGACCGGACCGAGTTCGGGATCACCTTCAACGCCCCGGTACCTGGCTCGGGCGGGGTAATGGTGAGCGAGAAGATCCAGATCGAGATCGAGGCCGAGGCGGTCCTCCGGCAGCAGCAGGGTTAGTACTGAGGCCGGGTGAGCGTCGCGACGTACTCCACGTGATGGGTCGTTGTGAATGGTGACGTCGGATGAGCTGCGTCGCCTGGTCGAATTGGGGACCATGGCGATCAGCTTATTCGCGGTGATGGGTTATCCGCTGCCGTGGCGAGTCGGCGCGAGTGCCAGAAGACTCTAAGCGCGAGGGTCTTTAGGCATGGGCCTTCTGGTCCATACGAGTAGGGGATATCGTCTCTGGGCCACGCCCCCGGATATTCCGTAGTGTGATCATAAAGAATCGTCCGGAGGAATACTGATGAGATGGTGAGCAAGTCCGTCCCGCTTAGTAACTGACGGGTGTAGCCCGGGGACCATCCCGGTGCTGGCGCCGGCCACCGGAACCGTGATCCTGCACTTTCCATCGGTACTGAAAGAGGGGGAAGCGTGAAAGGCATCATCGCTCTAGCCGGAACGCCGCAATGGCACTGGCCGGAATCCTCAGCACCACGGCAGCCGTGTCCGCTCCGGCACCCGCCGATCACAGTTCGTCGGCGCCACGGATACAGACCTATTCACTGTATGGCTGGCATACGAAGCACGGCCAGTGGAAGATCGCGCGACCGCGGTCTACTTTGGCGGGGGGGCTGGCTATGCGGCTCCGCGAGTCAAGAACATTCACTATGCCTTTTACAACCACGGTGGGGCGTACGGAACTGCCCGGGTGTGCGTGGACAACTGCAGGCCAAGTTGTGTGCAGGCGGGGCACTACGTGAACGGGCGGGTGTGCTTCTACGGCACGCAGTGCCACACGGGCCCGGGCTGCAACTACAGCAAGTTCACGGAGCACTGCAGGGCGGCACGTTGAGCGCCTAGATCGACAGCGCCGGTCAGTGGAACTGGTGACTTGACCGGGCACCCCCGGCTGAGCTCAGCCGGGCGGCCCGTCCTCCGGCTGGCCGGCCGTCAGCAGCACGTCGATGTCGTCCGGCAGGTAGCCCAGCTCGGCCAGGACCTCGCGGGTGTGCTGTCCGGCCCGGGGTGGTCCGGGAACCAGATGCCGCTGGGCGCCGTCGTAGCTGACCGGGGCGTCCACGGATTCCATGCCCGCACCCTCGAGCTCGACCCAGGCCCCGGCGGCCCGCGCCTGCGGGTCGGCGAGCACGTCGGCCGGGGTCTGCACCGGGGCCCAGAACACGTCGTGATCCTCGAACGCCTTCACCGAGTCGGCCAGGGGCCGGGCCGCGAAGGCCGCGTCGAGGATCGCGATCACCTCACGGCGGTGCCGGGCCAGGCTGCGCGGCGAGCCGAACCGCTCGTCATCCAGCAGGTCAGGCCGCCCGATGGCGGCCAGCACCTTGGGCAGCTGCCGCGCGGCCTGCACGCCGACGAGGAAGAACCAGCGGCCGTCCGCCGTGGCGTAGGAGTAGTACATGGGGGTCGGGCAGTTGTCCCGGGGATACGGCGGGCGCGGGCGGCCGCCATGGCGGCGACGCCGAGCTCCCCGGCCAGCGCCCACATACCGGTGCGTAGCAGCGATGCTCGACCGTGGCGCGCGCCGTTGCTGCCGCTCGAGCAGGGCGGCCGCGATGCCGGCGACGGCGGTCATCGCGGTGAAGGTGTCACCGAGCCCGTGCATGAGCGGCGCCGGGGCTCACCCTGGGTGGTGATCTCGTGCGAGATGCCGGTCCGGGCGAAGAAGGAAGCCAGGTCATAGTCGGCGCGTTCCTGGTCGGGGCCGCTCCAGCCGTAGGCGGTGAGCGAGCAGAGCACCAGCCGCGGGTAGCGCTCGCGACATCGGCGGGGGAGAGGCCGAGCCGCGTCAGCGCGGACGGACGCAAGTTGGACAGCAGCACGTCGGCGGATGCGAGCAAGCGCCCGAGGACCGCCCGGCCGGGCTCGCTGCGCATGTCGAGCTCGATGAAGCGCTTGCCGCGGTTCGCCAAGGTGAACGCGCCGTTGGGGGCGTCGGGGTGGAGCTCAGCGAACCCCAGACATGGCGCATCGGCTCGCCGCCGGGCGCCTCGATCTTGACGACGTCGGCGCCCCAGTCGGCGAGCACCCCGCCGGCGGCGGGACCGGCCATCCAGTGCGCCAGCTCGACGACGCGGACGCCGCGCAGCGGCGCGAGCACTGTCGCAGGCATCCTCGGCTGACGCACGTCCCGACGCGGGTACTGCTGTGTAGGAAGCCCCTGGTTCAGACCGCGGAAGGGCGTTCACGGGACCACCACGAAGTCGACGGGCTCGGGGCCGCGGGTCAGCCCGCGCTCGACTCGATGCCGCCGGGCTATCGAGCCGGAACTCCGGGATGACCCGCAGCCACTCCTCGAGCGTGACCCGCAGCTCGAGCCGGGCCAGGTTGGAGCCGAGGTAGCGGCGCGCGCCGGAGCCGAAGGTGAGGTGGCGGTTGCGCTTGCGGTCGATGCGCATCGCGTCGGGGTCGTCGAACACGTCAGAAACGCGGTTGGCCGCGGCGAACGGGAGCATCACGCGCTCCCGGCCAGACAGTCGACCGTGCAGCTCGGCGTCCTGCGTGGTGATCGGGCCGACGCCACCGGAGCATAAACGCGCAGGAACTCCTCGACGGCGGCATCGATGAGCGCAGGGCCGGGAGCATCCGGCGGCCCTCGCGTGGCCATCCGGCGGGACCTCGCGTACTCCAGGTGGTGTGGCGTGGATGAGGAAGGAAGCACGAGCTTGTGTTGGGGTGAGCAGCTTGGTATTGGGTGAGAGGTTTATGAGGTGTGGCGGTGGATGGGGCTCGTCCAGGTAGCCGCCATAGGAGAGGATTGCAGGTTAGCGCAGGTGGTGCGCGGCGATGGATATGCACATCACTGCTGAAGGCGCGGCGGCACTCCAGCAGACAGGACGGCGAGGGTGAGGTGCTGGGCGTAGTCGCTAACGAGGTAGCCGCCGCGGATGGGATTGGCGGCAGGGTGCAACACTTGATGAAGCTGTACACGCTGTGCGCGCGGGCAGGAAATACGGCATAGCACATGCGCGCGGCTTGTGTGGGGGTGGCGTGAGCGGGGCGGAACAGCGCGCGTTCTAACGGCGCACTCGACGGCGGGAGGAGAACTTTTTTTTTTTTTTTTTTTTTTTTTTTTTTTTTTTTTTTTTTTTTTTTGGTAACTGTCGTGGGCGTCCCCGGCGGGCTGGCTGCTGATGACTAAAAGTCTACAGAGATAGAGTCTTGACGTCCAGACGGGAGAGTCCTCTGACGGCGCGGCGAGCGGGACGGTTGGCGAGCGGGCAATATTTTTTTTTTTTTTGGGGGGGGGCTACGAGAGGCGGGCGGCCGGATCCGCCGCTGGCCGGCGGATGGGAGGCGGAACGTGGCGGACGCAGTGCTGCTGGAACGCAGCGGCCCGGTGGCGAGCCCGGCGCTGAACCGCCCGGACAAGCACAACGCCCTGCGGTTCGCCGACCTGGACCGGCTCGTCGCGCTGCTGCACGAGGCCGAGGACGACGACGAGGTCAAGGCGATCGTGCTCCGGGGCGCAAGGCCCGACTGCTGCTTGGGCACCACTACGACGACGCGGCCCGGGCCTACGGGCTGGAACCCGGCCCGTCCGGCGCGAAACCCCGCCGTCCCAGTGAGCGCTCGAGGCTGGCTGCGGACCGCAGGCTCGGGATGAACTACATGGCGTTCCAGTACTCGATGAAGCCGGTGATCGCGCAGGTGCAGGGGTGCGCACCGGGTGCCGGCCTGACCAGGATGAACAGGTCGTCCTGGCCATCGCCGCGACGCGCTTCAGCCACGCCGAGCAGCGGTGGGCCTGGCGTGCAACACTGGCAGCTGAACCGGAGATCCTGAGTATGGGCCGAAGAGGCGCGTGAGCTGATGCTGCTCGGCGAGGATTTCGACGGCCGCGGCCGCGGCATGGGGCTGGTTAACGCGCAGTGCGTAGGACGAGCTGAGCTGATGGTGGACGACTGGGCATGGCGGATCGCGCAGCACGCGCGCGATGCCTGGTCACCGCCAAGGACGATGCACCAGATGGCGCTGGATAGGCTGGGCGGTCGCAGCAGTTCAGCCGCGGCTATGTCGGCCATACGCGGGCACCAACCTGCGCTTCGAGAGGGACGAGTTCAACTTCCTGCGGAGCGTCGGCACGGGACGGGGCCGCGTTCCGGCAGTGCGATGGCCACCACGGTGACGGAGCTGGCGAGGACTTAAGAGCGCCATTGGGGCGATCCGCCCCGCCGCGATGTCCTCCTGGAGCCGGAACTTCTGGATCTTCCCCGATGCGGTGAGTGGATATTCCGCAACGAAAAACCACTCGGCCGGCGCCTTGAACCCGGCCAGATGATCGCGGCAGTAATCCCGCAGCGCCGCGGGCGACGGCGGGTTCGCCGGATCGGCGGGCATGATCACGGCGGCCACCCGTTCCCCCATTTCTCGTCGGCCAGGCCCACGACGGCCACCTGGGACACGTCCGGGTGGGCGAACAGGACGTCCTCGATCTCGCGCGGGTAGATGTTCTCGCCACCCCGGATGATCATGTCCTTGAGCCGGCCGGTGATCGTGAGGTAGCCGCGCCCGTCCATGGCGGCCAGGTCCCCGGTGCGCAGCCAGCCGTCGCCGTCCAGCGCCGCCGCGGTCTCCGCGGGCATGCCGAAGTAGCCGAGCATGGTCTGGTAGCCGCGGGCGCAGATCTCCCCGACCTGCCCGACCGGCATGACCTCCCCGGTCACCGGGTCGGCGATCTTCACCTCGACCTGCGGCAGCGGCCGCCCGATCGTCTCGCGACTGGTCTTCGGCGCTGTCGTCCAGCTGGGTCTGGGAGATGACCCCGTGCAGTTCGGTCTGGCCGAACACGATCGTGAACTGGCAGCCGAACGTCTGCGTGGCCCGGCGCACCAGCGTGGCGGGCACGACGGCCGCCGCCGGACATCACGGTCTGCAGGCTGGACAGGTCACGGGCGGCCAGGCCGGGCTGCTCCAGCAGGGCCAGCAGCATGGTGGGCACGGCCAGCATGATCGTGCCCCGGTAGGCCTCGATGAGCTCGAGCACGAGGCCGGGGTCGAAGCCGGGCAGCAGCACGTACGTGCCGCGCTGGGCGATCGTGCCGAGTTCGGTGAGCGTCCCGCCGCCGATATGGAACATGGGCATCGCGTTGACCCAGACACCGCCGTCCTGCACCCCGGACCCGAGGGCGACGAAGCGTGACGCGTTCACGACCCCGCGGTGGTGCAGGATCACGCCCTTGGGCATGCCGGTGGTGCCGCCGGTGTACAGGATCTGCGCGGGGTCACCCTGGCTGCACCGGCGGCAGGGTGCAGGAGCCCGTGATCAGAGAGCGGAGTCCCCGGACGCCACGAACGTGTCCCAGTCACTCTAGCGCGATGGCTTCGCGCAGGTCCGGGCAGGTCGCCGCGGAGGCTGCGCGACGGCGCCGGCCATGTCGAAGCCGACGGTACTCAGCCGGCGAAGAAGATCCCGGCGGCCTGGGACTGGGCCAGCACATACCGGAGCTCCCGCGCCCGCAGCGCCGGGTTGACCGTGACCAGGACCAGGCCTGGCCAGGCTGACGCCGTGCTGCGAGCAGCATCCACTCCGGGCAGTTGGGCGCCCAGACGGCGATGCGCTCACCAGGGGCGAAGCGGCGCCAGCAGGGCCCGGGCGGCCCGCTCCGCGACCGCGAGCAGCTCGGCGTAGGTCCAGGTCGCCGGGTGGCCGGCCCGGCCGAGCCCTCGACGAGCGCAAGCCTGCCGGGCACCTGCGGCGGCGGCGGCCCGCAGCAGATCCCCCACCGTGGTGTCCAGCAGCGGCTCGCTGCGGTCCGCTGGCCGAGTAAGAACTGGCCAGCCGGGCTGAGGTGGCGGGCATCGTTGCCTCCTGGGAGGATTCGGCGCCCGGCGGGGGACCCGGGACGATGAGGTGCGTTAGGAGATGAAGATAGGGCTGGCGCGGGCGGGCGCACGGCGCAGGTGCGCGAGGTCACGGCGCTGCCGCGGGCCAGCCATTGCGCGCGGATCTCGCGGCGGAGGATCTTGCCGGTCGCGTTGACCGGGAGCGGGTCGCGGCGCAGCCACCAGCGGGCGGGCTGCTCGAACCGGGCCAGCTCGCGGCCAGGCATGCGCGCGCAGCGCCGCGATGTCCGCGGCCGCACCGGGACGCCAGCACGACCACCGCCCCGACCTGCTCACCGAGATCGGCGTCGGGCAGCCCACGGCCGCGGCCTCGAGCACCTCCGGATGCCGGAGCAGGGACGCTCGACGTGGGCGCAGGCGATGTTCTCGCCACCGCGGATGATGATGTCCTTGGACCGGCCGGTCACGTAGAGCCAGCCAGGTTCCTCGATCCGGCCCAGGTCACCGGTGCTGATCCAGCCGTCCGGGTCGGCCAGCGGCCCGGGTCCCCCAGGTAACCATCGGTCTGCGGTGGGCGTGCGGGCCTGGATCTCGCCGACGCCGTCCGGCCCGGGCCGCGGCGATCCTCAGCTCGACGACCGGCAGCGCCCGGCCCACGCAGCCTGGCCGGTCATCGAGGTCCGGGCCGGACCCGGCGGCGAGCACCCCGCCGGCCTCGGTGAGGCCGTACAGGCTGCCCGCACCGGCCCGGACGCCGGGGAAGGACGCGGCCACCCGCTGGCGCAGCTCGGGGCTGACCGCGGCGCCGCCCATCGGCACCGAGCGCAGGCTGGACGTGTCCCGGCGGGCCAGATCGGGATGATCGAGCACCCGGGAGACCATGGTGGGCACGCTGCCCCAGACCCGCACCCGTTCGCGCTCGATCAGCCGCAGGACCTCGGCGGGCTCGAACGGCTGCTCGAGGAAGACGAGAGTGCCGCCGGTCAGCAGGGTGAGGCAGCTGGTCTGGATGCCAGCGAGGTGAAACAGCGGCACGGACAGCAGGCTGACCGTGCCCGGGTGGCCTGGGGGCAGCTCGGTGGGCAGCCGCCCGGTCAGCACGAGCAGGTTCTGCAGGTTGGCGATGACCGACCGGTGCGACATGACGACACCCTGGGCGGTGCCGGTGGTCCCGGAGGAGAACATGATCAGGGCCGGGTCGTCCTCGGCTACACCGGGATCGGCTCCGGGGCGGCCGGCTCCCGGGGCACCCGGCCCGCCGTCCACCAGCGGGCGCAGCGTGTCCAGCCCGAGGACGCGGGCCGCCGGGACGGGGGGAACCGCGCCGCCGGGCCGGGACTGGCTGGCCAGCACCAGGACGGGCGCGGCCTGAGCCAGGGCGGCGGCGGTCTCGGCCCGCTCCACCAGGCGTTGCCGAGCACCGCGACGGCGCCCAGGGTCTGCGTGGCCCAGAACGCGACGACCCACTCGATCTGGTTGAAGCCGAGCAGCATGACCCGCTGGCCCGGGCGGACGCCCAGCGCGCGCAGATGCGCCGCGACCCGGGCTACGGCGCCGGTGAAGGCGCCGTAGCTGAGCCGGGCGCTCGCCCTGGACGAGGAACTCGCGTTCCGCCCAGGATCCGGTCCGTCCAGCAGTTCGGCCAGGGAGCCCGGCCGCCGGGCGTACGTCAGGCAGGGATGCCCGGCCGCGGTGCCGGCCACGACCTCCCGGCCCCAGCGCGCTCGCCTCAGCCGCCAGCTGCTCCGCCGCCGGACCAGCAGGCCGGCAGGCAGGCCGGCAGGCACGGCGTCGGGCTCGGCTCAGGCATCGGCGTCGAGCGAGATGGCCTGTTCCGGGCAGTTGTCCACGGCGAGCCCGGCCAGGTCCTGCTGATCCGGCGGAACCGTCCCGTCGCCGATCGCCGACGCGAAGCCCTCCTCGTCGATGTCGAACAGGTCAGGTGCCACCGCGATGCACCGGTTGTGCCCCTGGCAGAGCCGGGGATCCACGCGAACCTTCATGCCTGTCCTCCTCCCTTCTTGCTGTTATCACGGCGGGTCAGGCCGGCCAGAGCTCAGCGGCCAGCTCTCATCGGGTGAACCGGGGCGGGCGCTTCTCGAGCAGGGCGGCCACCCCCTCCGCGTAGTCGGGCTCGGCCATGAGCTTCCCGATCTGGGCCTTGCTCTCCTCTACCGCCGCCCGCGGATCACCGTGCAGCACGTCGGCCCACATCTGGCGTTTCGCGGTGGTCACCGCGAGCGGGGACGCGGCGGCGATGGTCCGGGCGCAGGTGTCCACCTCCTCAGCGAACTCCTCCGGCGGCAGGACCTTGTTGAAGAAGCCCATGCCCGCCATCTCCTCGGCCAGCAGTACCCGGCCGGTCAGCAGGATGTCCGCGGTGTGCGTCATGCCGACCAGCCGCGGCAGGATCCAGGACAGCCCGTACTCGGCGGGCAGCCCGAGCCGGGGCGCCGCGGTGGTGATCTTCGCGCCGGCCACCGCGAAGCGGAGGTCGCAGAACGCGGCCAGCGCGACCGCGATGCCCGCGCAGGCCCCGTTGACCGCGGCGATCATCGGTGTGCGCAGGCCGAGCTGCCAGGCCATGTCCGCGTCGAACTCCGGGCCGGACGCCGTATCCCGGCCGGGCCGCGTCCTGCGGCAGCGCCGGGTCGTAGTGGTCGGCCTCGACGTACCCGGTGAGGGCCTGGGGGTCGGCGCCGATGCAGAAGGTGTGCCCGGACCCGGTAAGCACGATGACCCGGACCGCCGGGTCCTCGTCGAGCTGCTGGCAGATCCAGCGGTACTCGGCGTGCATCCGGCCGGTCCAGGAGTTCCGCCGCTCCGGCCGGTGCAGCCAGATGGTCGCGATCCCCGCGTCGTCGATCTCGTAGCGGGTGACCTTGAGCTCCATCGGTCCTCCAGTGGGCCGCGGCCCCCGGGTCTGGCGCCGGGGCAGGCATGTGCCTAAACTATACAAGATGAGCAACTGGATCGCTATGAATGTAGAACGTGCTCCGTGGAGTCGAGCCGGGCGTGAGCACCCGGTGACCGCCGCCGCCGTGCTCGAGTCGCCCCGCAAACCGCTGACCGTCACCGATATCGACGTCGAACCGCCCCGGGCGGGCGAGGTGATGGTGGACATCGGCGCGTCCGGCGTCTGCCACTCCGACATCTCGGTGTGGAACGAGACCCTGGCCCACCCGATGCCGCTGGTGCTCGGGCACGAGGCCGCCGGGACCGTGGCCGGGGTCGGCGCGGGCGTGACGTCGGTGGCCCCTGGCGACCGGGTCGTGCTGTCCTGGCTGGCCCAGTGCGGGACCTGCTTTTACTGCGTGCATCGCCAGCCACAACTGTGCGAGGTCGCCGGGGTCGCGTTCGCCCGGGGCACGCTGCTGGACGGGAGCACCCGCTACCGCCAGGGTGGCCAGCCGCTGTACCAGATGGCCGGGCTCGGCACCTTCACCGAGCGCTGCGTGGTGCCCGAGGGCGCGGCGGTCAAGATCCCGGAGACGATCCCGCTGACCTCGGCCGCGCTGATCGGCTGCGGTGTGCTGACCGGGTTCGGCGCGGCGGTCAACACCGCGGGCATCCGGGTCGGCGACACCGTGGCCGTGCTGGGCTGCGGTGGTGTCGGGCTGAGCGCCGTGCAGGGCGCGCGGATCGCCGGCGCAGGCATGATCATCGCCATCGACCTGCACGAGGAGCGGCTGGCCATGGCGGCCCGGTTTGGGGCCACGCATACCCTCCAGCCGTCGGACACCATCGCCCGGGAGGTCCGCGCGCTGACCGGCGGCCGGGGCGCGGACCACGTGCTCGAGGTCGTCGGCCGCCAGCAGACCGTGCGCGACGCGATCCGGATGACCCGCCGCGGCGGGCAGGTCGTGCTGGTCGGCGCGGCCGGGGACGACGTCACGGTCTCGCTGCCCGCCTTCTCCGGGGTCGTGATGACCGAGAAGATCATCCGGGGCTCGCTCTACGGCTCCGCCGACGTCCGGCGCGACGTGCCCCGGCTGATCAGCCTGTACCAGTCCGGGCTGCTGAAGCTGGACGAGATGGTCACCGAGACGTTCCCGTTCGCCCAGGTGAACGAGGCCGTCGAGTACTGCGCCGCGGAAAAGGGCACCCGCGCCGTGGTGGTGATGTCGTGACGGATCTCGTGACGTCCAGCCCGTCGATGACGATCGGCGGCGAGCCGGTGCCCGGCCGGCCACCTTCGGCGTGGTCAACCCGGCCACCGGCCAGGTGTTCGCGCGAGGCCCCGGACTGCTCCCGGGACCAGCTCGACGCAGGCCATGCTGGCGGCGCAGGGGGCCGCCGGTGCCTGGCGCGCTGACGTGGACGCCCGGCGGGCCGCGCTGCGCGCCGCCGCCTCGGCCGCCCTGGCCGCCGCCGATGACCTGGCCGCGATCCTCACCGCCGAGCAGGGCAAGCCGCTCAAGGCGGCCGCGTTCGAGGTGGCGGAGATGGCCCGCTGGCTGGAGTACTCAGCGGGACTGGACCTGCCCCGCGCGGTGCTCCAGGACGACGAGCAGGGCCACGCCGAACTGGTGCACCGCCCGCTCGGCGTGGTCGCCGCGATCACGCCGTGGAACTACCCGCTGCTGCTGGCCGGTGTGGAAGCTGGGGCCCGCGCTGCTGGCCGGCAACACCGTGGTGCTCAAGCCGTCGCCGTTCACGCCGCTGTCCACCCTGGCCCTGGGCCGCATCCTGGCCGGGGTGCTGCCGCCCGGCGTGCTCAACGTGGTCAGCGGCGGCGATGAACTCGGCGCCTGGATGACCTCCCACCCGGCGGTAGCGAAGATCAGCTTCACCGGGTCGGTGCCGACCGGCAAGGCGGTCGCCGCGGCGGCCGCCCCCGACCTCAAGCGGTTCACCCTCGAACTCGGCGGCAACGACGCGGCGATCGTGCTCGACGACGCCGACCCGGCGGTCGATCGCAGCGGGGCCTGTTCTGGGGCGCGTTCATCAACAACGGCCAGATCTGCGCGGGCATCAAGCGGATCTACGTGCCGGAAAGGCTGCACGGGGACGTGGTCGAGGCGCTCGCCCACCGGGCCAGCCGGGTCCGGGTCGGAGCCGGCACCGACCCGGGCGTCCAGCTCGGCCCGATCCAGAACCGGCCGCAGTTCGACCGGGTCACCGGCCTGGTCGCCGACGCCCTGGCCCGCGGCGGGACGGCCGCCGCGGGCGGCCACCCGATGGACCGGGAAGGTTACTTCTTCGCGCCCACCATCCTGACCGGGGTGGCCGAGGGGACGCCGATCGTCGACGAGGAGCAGTTCGGCCCGGCTGTGCCGGTGATCACGCTACCGGGATCTCGACGACGCGGTGGCCCGGGCCAACGACACCCGCTACGGCCTGTCTGGCTCGGTCTGGAGCGCCGACCCCGACCGGGCCGCCGCGGTCGCGGAGCGGCTCGAATGCGGCACCGCGTTCGTGAACGACCACCTCACCCTGCAGCCGTACCTGCCGTTTGGCGGGATGAAGTGGAGCGGCATGGGGGTTGAGAACGGGCCGTGGGGGCTGGCGGAGTTCACCGCCCTCCAGGTGCTTTACCGGACCCGCGGTTAGCCATCCTGCACCGGGACGGTGTCCGCTAGGCCGGCCTCCGCTGGGCCGGTCTCGGGGAGCGCGGTGAGCTTGTCCGGGTTGCGGATCACATCCAGGGCGGTGATCCGGCCCCGGTCCACGGTGAACGCGACGACGGTCAGCACCCCGCCACCGTCCCGCACGACCAGCCCCGGGCCGCCGTTGACGCTGGCCATCCGGACCAGGGTGGGCGGCTGGCGCATGAAGGAGAGCAGCCAGCGCGCGACCTCGTCCGCGCCGTGCGCGACCCGGCGGGTCGCGCTGACCTTGCCGCCGCCGTCGGCGCGCCACACCACACCGGGATCGAGCAGGGCGACCAGGCCTTCCAGGTCCCCACCGGCGCAGGCCGCGGCGAACGCGGCGACCAGTTCCTCCTGCTGCGCCCGGGTGGGCGGGAACCGCGGACGGCCGCGGTCCACGTGCTGCCGCGCCCGGGAGGCGAGCTGCCGCACCGCCTCGGGTGACCGGCCAACCACGCCGGCCACCTCGGCAAACGACATCCCGAACACGTCGTGCAGCAGGAACGAGGTCCGCTCCGCGGGCGACAGCCGCTCCAGGACCACGAGCAGCGCCATGCTCACCGACTCATCCAGCGTGACCCGGTCCGCCGGGTCGCCGCGGCCCAGGTCCCCGACCAGCGGCTCGGGCAGCCACGGGCCGACATAGCGCTCCCGTCGCGCCCGCGCGCTGCCCAGCGCGTCCAGCGCCAGCCGGCTGACCGTGGTGGTCAGCCACGCCCCGAGCTCGCGGATCGAGCCCGGGTCCGGCACCCGGCGCAGCCGCAGCCACGCCTCCTGCACGCAATCCTCCGCCTCGGCCAGCGAGCCGGTCGTCGCGTACGCCAGCCGGACCAGCCGCGGGCGCTGCGCCTCGAACGCCTGCGCCAGTTCGTCGGCCCCTTGGTCCCGGGCGCG
Source organism: uncultured Actinomycetes bacterium (assembly GCA_963837335.1). GTDB lineage: Bacteria > Actinomycetota > Actinomycetes > Streptosporangiales > Streptosporangiaceae > RYN-230. The sequence goes on from CAWINS010000083.1 coordinate 84,641, forward strand.
CCCGGTCACCCGGGCCCCGGCTTGCCCCGCGCCGTGACGGCCGCGCCCGCTTCCGCTTCCACCCAGGCCGCGAACGGAACGCGGCCGGTCACCTCGGCCTGCCTGGTCGTGAGCGCGCCTGAGCGCAGGGACCGGCCGACCCGGCCTGGCACCCGGACCGGGATCAGCGCGAGCCGGCGGCCAGTGACCGACCGCCAGGTGCGGGCCAGCGTGCGCAGCTCGGTCACCTCGGGCCCGGCGATACTGGTTCCCGCCCGCCGGGCCGGCTGCTCCGCGATGTCCGCCACGTACCGGGCGACCTCCGCGCACGCCACCGGCTGCAGCAGCGCGCGCGGCGCCGGCAGCGCCCGCCAGCGGGCCGCGGCGCCGAAGACATTCGCGACCAGCTCGTGGAACTGGGTGGCGCGGACGATGGTCCACGGCACCGGGCCCTGCGCGACCAGGCTCTCCTGCTCCGTCTTGACCCGGTAGTAGCCCATCGGCACCTGGTCGCAGCCCACGATCGACACGCACACATGATGACTCACCCCGGCGGCCTGCTCCGCAGCCAGCAACCGCCGGGTGCCCTCGACCAGGACCGTGGCCGCCTTCCGCCCGGCGTTGTTGCTTGCGTCTACCAGGACGTCGCAGCCTTCCAGCGCGGGGCCGAGCCCGGCCCCGGTGGCCAGGTCCACGCGGTACTCGGGCGCGGACCGGCTCAGCACCCGGACCTCGTGCCCGCGCGAGCGCAGCTCAGTGGCGACGTGGCCGCCGAGCGTTCCGGTTCCTCCGGCAATGGCGATTCTCATGCCCCGGTGACGACGCAGCCGCCCGGTGTGTGACATGCCGCGGCTCAGGATCACACGTACCCGGCCGGGGCGGCACATCCCTCCCACCCTGTCATCCGGTTATCTTGGCCGGGTGAGCGCGAACGCGGAGCCGGGCGCCGGGCAGCCGGCGTCCACCCTGGACACCGCAATCATGCGGGCGATGGCCCACCCCGCCCGGCTAGCCCTGCTGGAGCACCTGCGCAACGGCGGGCCGGCCACCGCGACGGAGTGCGCCGGGGTCGTGGGCCTGTCGCCCAGCGCGACCAGTTACCACCTTCGCGCCCTGGCCCGGGCCGGGCTGGTGGAAGCCGCGCCCGGCCGGGGCGACGGCCGGGAACGCCTGTGGCGCGTCACCGCCGGGCGCTACGAGGTCACCGGGGTCGCGGACCTGGCCCCCGAGGGACGCGAGGCGCTGCGCGCGCTGATGGAATCCCTGCTGGCCTGGGACGACGTCCGGGTCCGCCGGTACCTGTCCCAGCTCGACGCCGAGCCCCCGGAGTGGCAGGACGCGGCGTTCTTCATGGACTCGACGCTCCAGGTCACCGCGGAGGAGCTGACCACGCTGAGCCGAGCCGTGTTCGAACTGCTCGAGCCCTACCGCAAGGACCGCCGAATCGACCCGCCCACTGGAACCCGGATCGTATCCATGGCCGTCCGCGCCCTCCCCAGCTAACCCGCCACCCACACCCCGCCCCGCCGCCCGCGCCGCGATCACCGTCGCATGCTGCGTCGCCGTCACCGGGCGACTTCTCCCGCGTAGCGTGCCCCCGAACCGGACAATTCACCCGGCATCGCGCACGTTACGCGGGAGATGTCAGGGTCCATGTGACTGATGCGATCAGTGGTGTACCTGTTACCGCGCCCGGCGGCCGGCAACAGGCAACCCGCTTGCCAGATTCAGATGTGAAGGACATACTTCGAAGCATGTCCTTCACATCTATGCGACGGGTCACCAGGCGGGCGGGGTCGGGGCCAGCACACGCGGGCGGAACGCGGGCGGCGCAGGCAGGCGGAACGCGGGCAGGGTCGAGGCCGGCACAGGCGGGCCGCGGGCGACCCGGCCGCCGGTGGGGGGACGTGTATCTGGCCAGCGGGGCGCGGGCGGTGTCGTCGTGCGGTGACTTCCTGGCCGCTACCGCGCTGGTGCTGCAACTGCAGCAGCGGGGCGCGGGCGGGTTCGCGGTGGCCGCAGTGCTGATCGCGGCGGCGGCTCCCCCGGTGCTGCTGGTCCGCTGGACCGGGCGGCTGGCCGACCGGGCGGACAGCCGGCTCCTGCTGGTGGCGACCGGGCTGGCCCAGGCCGCGGTCTGCGTGGCGCTGGCCTTCGCGTCCGGGCCGGTGGAGATCATCGCGCTGGTGGCGGTGCTGGCCGCCGGGCTGGCCGTGACCCAGCCGTGCCTGTCCGCCTTGCTGCCGTCCATGGTTCCGGCCGATGACCTGCCCAAGGCGATGGCGCTCAGCCAGACCGCCGGGTCCCTCGGCCTGATGCTCGCGCCCGCCCTGGGCGGGCTGCTGATGGGGCGGTTCGGGCTGCGGGTCCCGCTGCTCGCCGACGCGGGCAGCTACCTGGCCATCGCCGCCGCCGGCCGCCTGATCCGCACCCGCCGCGGCCGCCAGCGCATCCAGAGCGAAGCGGGCCATGGGGCGCGGGACGCGGACCGGAGCGAAGCGGGCCACGGGCGCGGGACGGGACCGAGCGAGCGGGCCCCCGGGCGCGGGACGGGGCCGGGAACGAAGCGGGCCGGGGAGCGCGGGACGGGTGGGGGGTGCGGCGGGATCCGCTGGTGCGGGCGGCGGTGGTACTGGTCGGCGCGGTGGTGGCCGCGGCCAGCCTGGTGAACGTGGCCGAGGTGTTCTTCATCCGGGCCACGCTGCACTCCACGGCCAGCGCGTACGGGCTGATGGAGAGTGTGTGGGTCAGCGCCGCGGTAGCGGGTGGCTGGTGGGTGGCCCGCCGCCGCCCGTCCGAGCCGGACGTGGCCCGGCTCCTCCTCGGTTCGCTGACCCTCACCTGCCTGGGCGTGGCCCTGATGGCCACGGTGCCCGCGGTGGGCTGGCTGGTGCCGGTCAGCGTGCTCGGCGGCCTGGGCAACGGCGGGGTGAATGTCGCCGCCGCCGTGCTGCTGGGCCGGCGCGTGCCGGCCGCGATGCGGGGCCGGGCGTTCGCGGTATTCGGGGCGGTCGCCAACGGGGCCAACGTGGCTGGCCTCCTGCTGGGCGGCGTGCTGCTGGCCGTGGTGCCGGTGCGCGCCACCATCGGCCTGGCCGGCCTGGGCGGCCTGGCGGCCACCGCGGCGTTCGCGCTGCCGGTGCTGCGGGCCATAGCCCGCGAGCAGGCCGCGGCCGGCGGACCGGACCGGGCGGCCGGGTCCGGCCTGGCGGGAGCAGGGCGGCCGTTACGATGATCGGGTGCCGCTGCGAGCCGTCGACTTCCACGTGCATCTGCCCACTCCCGACTGGCTGGACGTCAGCATGGCGGGCTACGTCGAGGCGGCCGAGGCCTACTTCCGGTCGCCGGTGCAGCGGCAGTCGCTGGAGGAACTGGCCGCCCGCTACCGCGACCTGCAGGTCAAGGCGGTCCTGCTGGCCTGGGACGCCGAGACGGCCACGGGCCGCCCCCGGGTCCCCAACGAGACCGTGGCCGCGGCCATCGGTGAGTACCCGGACGCCTTCACCGGGCTGGGCTCGGTCGACCCGCACAAGGGCGAGGCGGCCGTGGCCGAGGTGGCGAACATCGCCGCCCTGGGGCTGCGCGGGGTGAAGTTCCACCCGTCGCTGCAGGCCTTCGCCCCGGACGACCCGCAGTACTGGCCGATCTTCGCGGCCTGCGAGCAGCACGGCCTGGTGGCCCTGTTCCATACCGGAACCAGCGGGATCGGAGCCGGGCAGCCCGGCGGGCAGGGCATCCGGCTCGACTACGCCCACCCGCTCAAGCTCGACCCGGTGGCCGCCGCCCATCCCCGGCTGACCATCGTGGCCGCCCATTTCGGCTGGCCCTGGCATCTGGACCTGACCGCCATCGCGCTGCACAAGACCAACGTCTACATCGACATCTCAGGCTGGTCGCCGCGGCGCATCCCGGCCGAGGTGATCCGGGAGATGCGCGGCCGGCTGTCCGGGCAGTTCCTGTGGGGCAGCGACTTCCCGTTCCTCACCCCGGAACGCTGCCTGACCGAGCTGTCCGGGCTGGGTCTGCCCCCGGACACGCTGAACACCGTGCTCCGCGACAACGCCGAGCGCATCCTGGGCCTGGCCTGACCGGCTCGCGATCGGCTAGCTGGTCACGGCGGTGGAGGCCGCCCCCGCGTAGAGCTGGGTGGCCCGCCAGCAGTACCACGCCACCACGGTCCGGTACGGGTGATAGGGCTCGCCCAGCAGGTCAAGCTGCTTCGGCGTCGGTGTCGGGATCTGCCAGGCCAGGCCGTATCCCTTGCGCACGCCGAGATCGCCGGTGGGCCACACGTCCAGCCGGCGGAGCTGGAACATGAGGAAGATCTCCGCGGACCACTTGCCGATCCCGCGGACCGTGGTCAGCCGGGCCACGATCTCCGCATCGCTCTCCCGGGCCAGGCCCCGGGAGTTCAGCACCACCGTGCCGTCCAGGACCTTGGTGGCCAGGTCCTGGACCGAGGCGGCCTTGTTGGCTGACATCCCGGCGGCGCGGAGCGCCTCGGGCGACAGGCTCAGCAGCCGCTCGGGCGTGACCTCGCCGTCCATGGCCTGGACCAGCCGGCCGTGGATGGCCCGGGCCGCCGGCCCGGCCAGCTGCTGGTAGGTGATGGAGGTGACCAGCGCGGCGAAGTGCGACTCGGTCGGGCGCGGCAGGGTGGGCAGGCCCGCCTCGGCCACCAGCCGGGCCAGCACCGGGTCGCGCTCGGCCAGGATCTGGGCTGCGGCCCGGATGCTGGTCTTGCCCCGGCTGACCTGGCCGGGGCTAGCTTCGCGCGGGCCGGTCTGGCTCTGGCCGGTCCCGCCCTGACGGGCCGGTTCCTCCGTCGTCACGCGCCGCTCCCCGGGTCGCCCACGAACTCAATCTAACTGGCCACCCGGCCCGCTGCGCTGGTCAGCCCACGGCCGGGCGGGTGGCATAGTCGGATTATGAGTATCGTCCGTGACGCCCAGGCCGGGCCGGGCGCCGGCTCGACGAGCGGCCGGGCCGAGCCGTGGGCTGGTTCACTGGAGCGCGTAGACCTCGGCGAGATTCCCTATGAAGAGGCCATCGAGGCGATGCGCGGCTGGGTTGCGGAGCGACGGGCCGGGCAGGCCGGCGACCGGCTGTTCCTGCTCAGCCATCCGCCGGTGATCACGTACGGGCAGCGGACCGATCCGGCCGACCTCCGGCTGGGCCAGCACGACATCCCGGTCCTGCCGGTCGACCGCGGCGGTTACGCCACCTATCACGGGCCCGGCCAGCTGGTCGGCTACCTGGTGCTGGACCTCCGCGAGCGGGGACCCGCCGACGTGGTGCGGTGGCTCGAGTCCGGCCTGGTCCGCGCGCTCGGCGAGCTGGGCTTCACCGCACAGCGCCGGGCCACCCCGCCTGGCGCATCCAGCCTGGTCGGGGTGTGGACCGCGGACGAGCGCAAGGTCGCGTCGATCGGGATGCGGATCCGCCACGGGATCACCAGCCACGGCTTTGCCCTCAACGTCGACCCGGACCTGCGGGCCTTCGACCAGTTCACGGTGTGCGGCCTGCCAGGCGTGCGGATGACGTCGCTGCGCGAACTGGCCGCCGAGCAAGGTGCCGCCGCGCCGGGCGACCCCGGGGTCCGGGACGCAGTCTTCCGGGCCCTGCGCACCAGCGCGTAAGCAAGCACTGCGCGCCGGCGCCAGAGTAAGCACAGCGCGCCAGCGCTTAAGCAGGCACGGCGCAGCAGCGCCTGAGCAACGGGCCGCCGCGCCCGCTCAGCCGGTCTGCGGGCGGGGACGGTTCCCGCGGGGCCGCATGATCAGCGCGGCGACGTAGTAGACGCACGGCCCGCTGCCCAGGCTGGCGTAACGGTGCACGGTGTCCGCCGGGAAGTAGGCCGAGTCACCCGCGTGCAGGGTGAACTCCTCGGGCCCGATCGTGAGCCGCAACGTCCCTGAATCGACCAGCACGAACTCGTGGGAGCCCGGCGCATAGGCGGGGAACGGGCCTGGGTCCACTCCGGGCGGCAGGGTGGTGCGGATCCACTCGAAGTTGACCCCGGGGATCACCGGGGTGAGGATCTCGCGGCGCCATCCGGCGGGCTCGTCGATCACGTCCTGCTGCCCGGCCCGGCGGATGATGACCCGGCTGCCACCGCCGGCGATCAGCTCGTCCAGGGGCACGGCGAGCCCATCCGCGATGCGGGCGAGCACCACGATGGTGGGCGCCTTCCGGCCCCGTTCCACGGAGGACAGCATGCTGGCGCTGACCGCGGCGGCTTCCGCCAGTTCGTGCAGGGTCAGGCCGCGGTCGCGGCGCAGGGCCTGGATGCGCGCCCCGAGTTCCCCGAGCTCAATCATTTCGCTATAATAGGCGTTATATTTACTATAGTGAATTTCTGGGCCAGGAGAATCCTGGCCGGCGGTGGGGCGGTTACCGATGCAGGCTGAGCAGGTCCGGGTCCGGCCGGCCACGGCGGCCGACCTCGGCATGGTGGCCGGCATCCTCGCGTTCTACGTCACGAACAGCGTCGCCACGTTCGAGGAGGACCCCCCGGGCGTCCCGCACTGGCACCGGCGGCTCGGGGACCTGGCGGAGCGGAAGCTGCCGTTCCTGGTGGCCGAGGCGGGCGGGACGGTCGCCGGATACGCGTACGCCAGCCCGTGGCGGCCCAAGCCCGCGTACCGGCACACGGTCGAGGACTCGGTCTACCTGGCGCCGGGCCAGCGGGGCCGCGGGCTGGGCCGCCTGCTGCTGGAGTCGCTGCTCACCGGGTGCGCGGACGCGGGTGTGCGGCAGGTCGTCGCGGTGATCGCCGAATCCGGGGATCCCGCCTCGGTGGCCCTGCACCGGGCCTGCGGTTTCGCGGACGCGGGCCGGCTGAGCCAGGTCGGCTACAAGCACGGCCGGTGGATCGACACGATGCTGCTGCAGCGCGAACTCCAGCCGGGGACTACGGTCGCGGGGTGACCGCGTCCCGCTTCGTCGTGCAACTGCATGACGCGACCACGCTGCATTTCGACCTGCGGCTGCGGTTCGGCGACGTGCTCCGCTCGTGGGCGGTCCCCCGGGGCCCGTCGCTCGACCCGGCCGTCCGGCGGCTCGCGGTCCCGGTCGAGGATCACTCCCTGGACGCGGGCGACTTCGAGGGCGTGCATCAGGGTCAGGCACGGGGCAGCGGGGCAGTGATCATCTGGGATGAGGGCCCGGCCGACATCCGCCGCGAGGAGCCGGGCCACCTCTCCTTCATGCTGCAGGGCCGCAAGCTCACCGGCGGTTTCGCGCTGACCCGGACCGGCCCGCGCCGCTGGATCCTGGTCAAGGCCCGCGACGACGAGGCCCGGCCCGGCTCGGACATCGTGGCCGAGCAGCCGGCCAGCGTGCGCACCGGCCGGACCTGGCAGGACCTGACCTGACGCCGCCGCGGGCGGCCTCGGTCACAACGTCGTGATCAGGCCGCCGTCGATGGTGAAGTCGGCCCCGGTCACGTTCCCGCTGCGCTCGCTGGCCAGGAACAGCACCAGGTCCGCCACTTCCGCCGGGCGGGTGAACCGGCCGGTCACCATCTGGCGGGCCGCGTCGTGTTCCACGTCCTCAGGCCGGGCGCCGGTCGCCGCGCCGACCGTCGCGGCCACCCCGCCCTTTCCCAGCCACAGGTCGGTGGCGACCGGACCGGGACTGACCGTGTTGACCCGGATGCCCTTCGGGCCAACCTCTTTGGACAGCGACTTGGAGAAGCTGGCCAGGGCGGCCTTGGCCGCGCTGTAGTCCATGACCCCGGGGTCAGGCAGCCGGGCGTTGACCGAGCAGATGTTGACGATGGCGCCCTGGCCCGCGGTCAGCATCACGGGCAGCACGGCCCGGGTCATGCGGACCGCGGCCATCAGGTTCAGCCTGATCGAGGCGTCCCAGTTCTCGTCGGTGATGGACAGGAACCCGCCGGTGCGGGCCGGTGCACTGCCCACGTTGTTGACCAGGATGTCGATCCGGTCACCGGCCAGCGCGGTCAGCCGGGCCGGCCCGGCGGGGTCGGCCAGATCCACGGTGAGCGACTGGACCGGCGCGGTGCGCACCAGTTCGTCCAGTTCGGCGGATGAGCCTCTGGCCCCGGCGACCACCTGGGCCCCGGCCTCAGCCAGCGCCCGCACGATGGCCAGCCCGATCCCCCGGCTCGCGCCGGTGACCACCGCCGTCCGCCCCTTCAGGCCCAAGTCCATGAGTCCGTCCTCTCCCGGTCCATCTACCGACCGTAGACCGCCCGGCGTACATTCCTTGCATGCAGGCAGCGGGGGTGGCCCAGCTCGGCGGCCCGGTCATGCTCCTGGAGCTACCCGGTCCTGGCCGGCCGGGACCAGGTGAGGTGCTGCTCGACGTACGCGCGGGCGGGGTCGGTAACTGGGACGAGTTCGTCCGCACCGGCGGCTGGGACACCGGCACCCGGCCGCCGATGGCGCTCGGCGTGGAGGCGGCCGGGTGGGTGACCGCCGTCGGCGATGGGGTGGAGGGAATCGCGCCGGGCGACGCGGTGACCACGCATTCGCTGCCGCTGCGCGGACAGGGCAGCTGGGCGGAGCAGCACCTCGCGGCCGCGGAGCACGTCGCCCCGGTCCCGCCGGGCGTGTCGTGGGACGCCGCCGCGGCGCTGCCGGTGCCAGCGCTCACCGCCGACCAGGCCCTGGCCGGGCTGGACATCCAGCCGGGCCAGGCCGTCCTGGTGAACGGCGCGGGCGGGGTGACCGGGGGGCTGCTCGTCCAGCTGGCCGCACACCTTGGGGGCCGGGTCATCGCCACCGCGGGACCGGGCAGCGCGCCCCGGGTCCGCGCGCAGGGCGCGGCCACCGTCCTCGACTACCACGACCCGGACTGGCCCGGGCAGGTCCGGTCGCTGACCGGGGGCGGCGCCGATGCCGCGGTGAACGCGGCCCGGTCCGGCGCCAGCGCCGCGATGCAGGCGGTCCGGGACGGCGGCCGGCTGGCCACGATCACGGGCGACCCGCCGCAGGCCGGGCGCGGGATCGCCGTGACCTCCATCACGGTGGTCCCGGACGGTCCCCGGCTGCGCACGCTGGCCGGGTTGCTCGGCCAGGGCGCGATCAGCATCACCGTGGGCGGCTGGTATCCGCTCGAGCAGGCCGGTGCGGCGCTGGCCCAGGCCCGGCAGGGCAGCCACGGCGCGGCCCTGGTCATCCGGCCCGCAACCCAGGACAGCGCCGGGCCCTGAAGCAGGACTGGCGCTGCTGCGCCGCGGCGGAGCTGGCCGGGTATCAAGGACCGGATCACTCCCCGAGCATCGACAGCGGCTGGCGCACGGTCGCGGACGAGTGCCCCGGCGGGCCCGGCAAGTAAGGTCTCTAGCGCCGCAGCCCGCCGGCCGGTCCGGCGGGCCGCCCGCCGTGGTGGTTTTCGTTGCGGAAAAAACAGGGCAGGTCCCCGATGGACATGATGATGGCGCTGCGGGCCCACACCAGGGGCGGTCCGGAACAGCTCGTGTACGAGCAGGCCCCGGTCCCGGTGCCGCAGCCGGGGGAGGCGCTGGTGGCCGTGCATGCGGCGGCGATCACCTTTGCCGAGCTGACCTGGGACCTGTCCTGGACGACCCGGGACGGGCGGGACCGGACGCCGGTCATTCCCTCGCACGAGATGTCCGGGACCGTGGCGGCCGTCGGGGCCGGGACCTCCGGCGTGACCGCCGGCGATGAGGTCTACGGCCTGGTCGCGTTCGACCGGGACGGGGCCGCCGCCGAGTACGTGACCATGCCCGCTGCCGACCTGGCTGCCCGGCCGCGCTCGGTCTCGCACCAGGCGGCGGCCACGCTGCCGCTGGCTGCGCTGACGGCCTGGCAGGCGCTGGTGGACCACGCGGCCCTGCAGGCCGGCGAGCGGGTGCTCGTGCACGGCGGCGCGGGCGGGGTCGGCGTGTACGCGGTGCAGCTCGCGGCGGTGCTCGGCGGCCAGGTCACGGCCACCGGCTCAGACCGGGACGCCGGTTTCGTCCGGAGCCTGGGCGCCGGGGAGTTCCTCAGCGCCGAGGCCGGCCGGTTCGAGGACGCGATCAGCGGGGTGGACGTGGTCATCGACACGGTCGGCGGCGCGCTGACGGAGCGCTCCTACACCGTCATGCGGCCAGGCGGGCGGCTGGTGACGCTGGGCGCCCCGCCCGCGCCCGAGCAGGCCCGCGCGCACCAGGTGGACGCGATGTTCTTCGTGGTCGCGCCGGACGCCGGCGGGCTCGCGCAGCTGGCTGGCCTGGTGGATCAGGGCCGCCTGCGCCCGGTGATCAGCCAGACGTTCCCGCTGAGCGAGGGCCGCCGCGCGTTCGAGAGCGGCGGCCAGCACCGGCCGCCGGGTAAGACCGTGCTGGCCGTCCGGTGAGCACCGGCGCGGCGGCGCCGGACGCCACGGACGGGCTGGTCCTGGCCAGCGCCCGGGGCCGCTGGGTGCTGCTCGCGACGGTGCTGGGGTCGGCGGTCGCGTCGATCGACGCGACCGTGGTCGGCATCGCGCTGCCCGCCATCGGCCGCGACTTCCACGTCGGGCTGGCCGCGCTGCAGTGGGTGGTGACGGCCTACACGATGACGCTGGCCGGGCTGCTGCTCCTGGCCGGGTCGCTGGGCGACAAGTACGGCCGCAAGAAGGTCTTCCTGATCGGGGTGGTCTGGTTCGCGGTGGCGTCCCTGCTGTGCGCGGTCGCACCGGACGCGACGTTCCTGATCCTGGCCCGGGCCCTGCAGGGAGTCGGCGCGGCGTTGCTGACCCCGGGCAGCCTGGCCATCCTGGAAGCGGTGTTCCGGCCCGACGACCGGGGCAAGGCCATCGGCGCGTGGTCGGGGTACGCCGGGGTGGGCACGGCGATCGGCCCGTTCATCGGCGGCTACCTGGTCCAGGCGGTGTCCTGGCGGCTGATCTTCGTGATCAACCTGCCGCTGGCCGCCCTGGTGGTCGCGGTGAGCCTGCGGCACGTCCCGGAGTCCCGTGACCCGCAGGCCACCGGGCGGATCGACGTGCTGGGCGGCACGCTGGTCACCCTGGGCCTGATCGCGCTGACCTACGGGCTGATCGAGGGCCCGGGCGGGCACTGGCTCGACTCCGGGGTGCTGGCCTCGCTGATCAGCGGGGTGGTGCTGCTCGGCGCGTTCGTGGGCCAGGAACTGCGGAGCAAGGAGCCGATGCTGCCCCTGCACCTGTTCGCCTCGACCCAGTTCACCGCCACCAACGTGATCACGTTCGTGGTCTACGGCGGCATCGGCGGGGCGCTGTTCCTGCTGCCTATCCAGCTGCAGCAGGTCTCCGGGTACACCGCGCTGGAGGCGGGCATCTCACTGCTCCCGGTCACCGCGATCACGCTGGTCCTGTCGCGCCGGTCCGGCGCCCTGGCGGCCCGGATCGGCCCCCGGCTGCAGATGAGCGTGGGACCGGTGCTGGTCGGCGTCGGCCTGGCCCTGTTCACCCGGATCACCGCGTCCGGCGACTACGTCACCGAGGTGCTGCCTGCCGTGCTGGTGTTCGGCTTCGGCCTGGCCGTGACCGTGGCCCCGCTGACGTCCACCGTGCTGGACGCGGTGCCCGCGGAACACGCGGGCATCGCGTCGGCGGTCAACAACGACGTGGCCCGGGCGGCGGCGCTCATCGCCGTGGCCCTGCTGCCCGCGGCCGGCGGGATCACCGGCGACGCCTACCTGCACAAGGACGTGTTCTCAGCCGGGTTCCACACCGCGTCGCTCATCTCGGGCGCGCTGTGCGTGGCCGGCGGCGTGCTGGCCCTCTTCACCATCCGCAACCCGGCCCGGGTGGCCGGGGCGGCCCGGCGGGCTGCCGCGCCGATCCACTGCGCGCTCGACGCTCCCCCGGCGGCGGTCAGCAGCACCGTGTAGCCGGCGAAGACCTCAGGCCTTCATGATCGGGACTCCTTCGGCAGTGCGTGCGGCTCGCCGGTGAGCGCGGCCCCGGCGAGCCGCACGCCGGTGAGCTCGGCGCAGGCCGCGAGCAACTGGTCTTGCACCAAAGGGCTGGCCGCGGCCGGATGGACCGGACGCGGGCGCTGGTGGTAGAAGTACCGGCCGGTCACGGTGGCCGCGGGATCGTCGCTGACCGCCAGCCAGGCCTGGGTCACCGGGGCCTGGGACATGTCGTCCGGGGCGCCCGGGCCGCCCATCCTGGTCGGCACCCAGCCCGGCTCCAGGGCGTTGCTGAGCACGTCGGGCCAGAGCCGGGCCACCGCGAACGCCAGCACCACGTCGAACAGCTTGGAGTCCGCGTAAGCCTGCGAACCGTTCCAATGGCGGCCGACCCACTGCAGGTCAGCCAGATCCGGCTGGCCACCCCGGTGCATGCCGGAACTGAGGTACACGAGCCGGTCCGGCCGGGTCATCAGCGCGGTGAGCAGATAGGGGGCCAGGACGTTGATGGCGAACACATGGCTGAGGCCATCGGCGGTCTGGATCCGGCGCGGCTCCCGGTAACCGACGCCCGCGTTGTGGATCACCGCGTCGTACCGGCCCAGCTCGTTGGCCTGACCGGCCACCTGCCGCATGCCCGCGACGCTGGCCAGGTCACCCACGACCACGTGCGCCGCCGCGGGCAGCACGGCGCGGGCGTCGCCGGCCCGGGCGTCGTTGCGGGCGTGCAGGGTGACCTCATGCCCATCGCGGGCGAGCAGTTCGCCGGCCATCAGGCCGAGGCCGTCGGACGAGCCGGTGATCAGTACCCGGGCCATGCGCGGTTCCTCTCGGGGGTCGGGGGTGTCGTGGGGTGCCGGTGTTCCCCGGGTGCTGTCCTTCACCCGGACGGCAGTCCCTACCCAAGGTTGCCCTATCCCGCACTCGCTACGATGTGCAGGCCATGACCAGCGCACCCACGACAGCGAGCAATACCGGCCCCCCGGACGGCGGATCCGCGGCGGTCATCCGCACCGAGGAGCTGACCAAGGTCTACCCGGGCACGGACTTCGCCGCCGTGGACGGGCTGAACCTGAGCGTCGAGGCCGGGGAGATCTTCGGCCTGCTGGGGCCGAACGGCGCCGGGAAGACCACGACCGCCGGCATCCTCACCACCCGGGTGCTGCCGACCTCCGGCCGGGCCTTCCTGGCCGGGGTGGACGTCGCGGCGCACCCGGCGCTGGCCAAGCAGCTGAGCGGGATCGTGTCCCAGCAGAACACGCTGGACCGCCAGCTGACCGTGTGGGAGAACCTGTACTTCCACGGCCGGCTGTTCGGCATGGGCGCCAAGGCGTCCCGGCAGACCGCCGATGAGCTGCTCGAGCAGTTCCAGCTGTCCAGATGGGCCCAGGCCTCGGTGTACGCGCTGTCCGGCGGGATGGCCCAGCGGCTGATGGTGGCGCGGGCCATCTTCCACCGCCCGTCGGTGCTGTTCCTGGACGAGCCCACCGCGGGCCTGGACCCGCAGAGCCGGCTCGCGCTGTGGGACCTGCTCCGCGAGCTGCACGGCGAGGGCCAGACCATCCTGCTCACCACGCACTACATGGAAGAAGCGGACCAGCTCTGCGACCGGGTCGCGATCATGGACCACGGCAAGATCCTGGCCCTGGACACGCCGGCCGCGCTCAAGCAGAGCGTCGGCGCCGACACGGTGGTCACGGTCAAGACGGCGGGCGACACCGGCCGGCTGGCCGAACTGCTCAGCCAGGACGTGGACGGCGTCACCCGGACCCGGCCGGTGGATGGCGGAGTCGAGCTGCACATGCAGGGCAGCGAGCGGCTGGTGCCGCGGATCGTGCTGGCCGCGGAGCGCGGCGGGTTCGACCTCGTGGACCTGTCGATCTCCGAGCCCAGCCTGGAGACCGTGTTCATCAACCTGACCGGCAAGGAGCTGCGGGACTGATGACCACCTCGCTGACCCCGCAGGCGCCCACGCGGCGGATCGGCGGCGGGCCGACCCGGTCGGTGGCCGCCGCGAGCTGGACCGCCCTCGGCGCGCTCATGCTGCGTGACCTGGTGGTCGTGCGCAAGCACTGGTGGGAGTTTGTGCTGCGGACCATCATCCAGCCGTTCCTGCTCTGCTTCGTGTTCCTGTTCGTGTTCCCGAAGATCGGCCAGAGCATCGGCGGGCACGGCACGGCCGCGGAGTCGGAGTTCGCGACCATTCTGGTGCCCGGCGTGGTCGGCATCTCCATCATGTTCCAGGGGGTGCAGTCCATCGCCCTGAATATGGCGCAGGAATTCGGGTTCACCCGGGAGATCGAGGACCGGGTCCAGGCCCCCTGCCCGATCTGGCTGGTCGCGATGGCCAAAGTGCTCTCCGGCGCGGCCCAGGGCGTGATCTCGGCCATCATCGTGCTGCCGATGGCCTCCGTGGTCCACGCCCCCGGGGTGCACGCGCACCTCTCGCTGCACTGGTGGATCATCCTCACGTTCGTGCCGCTCGCCGCCGTGGCCATGGCCGGGCTGGGACTGCTGCTGGGCACCAGCTTCGAGCCACGGAACATCGGGCTGATGTTCGGCTTCATCATCTTGCCGATCACGTTCCTGGGCGGCACGTACTACTCGTGGACCAAGCTGGCCCCGGTCTCGGTGGGTGGCTGGCACTGGCTGCAGACCGTTGTCCTGATCAACCCGCTGATCTACGTGAACGAGGGGATGCGGGCCGCGTTCACCGAAGCCCCGCACATGCACCTGTACGTGATCTACCCGGTGGTGACCGGGTTCGCGGTGGTGTTCCTGGCCATCGGGCTGCGGAACTTCCGGCGGCGCGTGCTGTCCTGAGGGTTTGCGTCGCGCAGTGGCCGCGCTCTTCACGCAGTACCACTACGCCGACCCGCGGCCGCCGGGGCCGCGGCCCGCAGGCTGGACCTGCCGCTGACCCTGACCATGCGGGGCTGCGTCGTGTACGCCACCAAGCCACCCTGATCCAGCCGGGGCACCGGCGCCACCGGGGGCCCTGGTCCGGACCTCATCCAGGCCGGCCTTTGACTCACCCTTGACGGGACGTTTCCCCGCCATTAAATTACGGTCAAATTTAAGCCTTAAATCAAGGCTCGCACTTCTCCGGTTTCCCCCCGTTCACCAGGAGATGTCATGCGCTCCGCAGCCCGCCTCCGTCCTGTCTCACTCCGCGTCCTGGCTACCATCGCCGCCGCCCTGGCCCTGGCCGCGGCGTTACTCGCGGGCACGGCGCACAGCGCCGAGGCCGCGACCCTGCTCTCGCAAGGGAAGACCGCGACCGCCTCGTCGGTCGAGAATGCGTCGTTCCCCGCCTCGGCGGCGGTGGACGGCAACACCGGCACCCGCTGGTCCAGCGCCTTCAGTGACCCGCAGTGGCTGGAGGTCGATCTCGGCGCGACCGCGTCGGTCAGCCAGGTGGTACTGCAGTGGGAGACGGCCTACGCGACCGCGTTCCAGATCCAGACCTCGGCCGACGGCACCAACTGGACCACGATCTACTCCACGACCACCGGGACCGGGGGCACGCAGACCCTCAACGTGACGGGCACGGGCCGCTACGTCCGGATGTACGGCACGGCCCGGGCCACCCAGTACGGGTACAGCCTGTGGGAGTTCCAGGTCTACGGCACCGCGGGCAGCGGCTCGTCGTGCAGCACCACGGACGCCGCGCTGAACCGGCCCGCCACGGCGTCCTCGCTGGAGAACGCGTCGTTCCCGGCCTCGGCGGCGGTGGACGGCAACACCGGCACCCGCTGGTCCAGCGCGTTCTCCGACCCGCAATGGCTCCAGGTCGACCTGGGCTCCAGCCAGACGATCTGCGAGGTGACGCTGGACTGGGAGGCGGCCTACGCGACCGCGTTCCAGATCCAGGTCTCACCTGACGGGACTAACTGGACCACGATCTACTCGACCACCACCGGGACGGGCGGCACCCAGACCCTGTCGGTCTCCGGGACCGGACGCTACGTCCGGATGTACGGCACCACCCGCGCCACCCCGTACGGCTACTCGCTGTGGGAGTTCGGGGTGTACACCACCGGCTCCGGGGCCGGACCAACCCCGCACCCCCACGCCCACGCCGACCTCCACGGGCTCGGGTGGGGGCACGGGCGCGCCGCCCGCCTCGTTCTGGGGCAACACCAGCGCCATCCCCGCGGCCACCCACGTCCTGGAAGTCTCGATCGTGAACCAGACCAACGGGCAGTACCCCGACAGCCAGGTCTACTGGAGCTTCAACGGCCAGGAGGAATCGATCGCCCAGCAGCCGTACGTGGACATGCCGGCTAACTCCGCGGGCCGGATGTACTTCTACCTCGGCTCCCCGAACAGCCAGTACTACGACTTCATCGAGTTCACCGTGGGCACGTCGTCGATCAACGTGGACACCACGCGGGTGGACCGCTTCGGCCTCAAGCTGGCCTTGCTGCTGCACGGGCACGACGGGTCCAACCAGGAGGTCGGCGAGAACTACGCCACGTTCCAGGAGAGCCCGGACGGCCACGTTCGCGCGGTTCCAGAACTCGGTACCGACCCAGTTCAAGGAGCTGGCCACGGACAAGGCGCCGTACGGCATCCCGTCGCCCGGGCAACGACCCGGCATTCCAGCCGGGCGGCGCGTACGCGAACTACTTCACCAGCTACGCGGCCGCCGGAGGGCGACAGCTCCGACTCCACCGCGCAGATCTTCGGCTGCGGTGGGACGCTGGCGGCCAATCCCCCGCTGTGCGCCGGGCTGAACCGGCACGTCGCCCAGCTTCCTGCGGCGGCAGCAGTCGAACCCGGCCAACTTCTACCAGGCCGCTCCCGCCAACTACTACGCCCAGTTCTGGCACCAGAACGCGATCAACGGGCTGCAGTACGGCTTCCCGTACGACGACGATGCCGGGCAGTCCTCCGACATCTCGATCACCAACCCGCAGTACCTGGTGGTGGCCGTGGGCTGGTAACGGGTTACGTCGGCGGCGCCAGGGCCAGGCCGAGAGCGGCGGCGTGCCGGTGCCCGGCGGCCGGCCCGGCCAGGGTGCCGCCGACGTTTCCCCGCCCGGCGGTCACGCCGCCGGGCAGCGTGCGGAGCAGGACGCCGAGCAGTTCGTCGTCCCCGGCCGGGCCGCCGACGATCAGCACCTGCCCCAGGTCGCGGCCCAGGCTGCGCAGCGCGCGGGCCAGGTTGGCCGCGAAGACCGCTTCCTTCAGGCGGAGCCGGATCGCCCGCCATTCGGCCGGGCTGTGCCGCCGGTCGAACGGCAGCCAGCCAGGCCCGGCGGCGGCGAGCAGGCCGGCGGCGGCCGGGTCGGCAGGGCCGTCCAGGAACCCGCGGCTCCCGTCCTCGGCCTCGAACCGCTGGTTCCCGTCGAGCCGGACGCACGGGCCGCGTTTCACCCAGTCGGCCGCGGCGCGGGGTATACCCAGCGTTTCCGCGACCGCGACCGTGAGCAGTTCCCCGGCGCCCGCCGCGACCACCTCACCGTCCGGCGCGATGACGTCGATGGTGCCCGCGCCCACGTCGACCACGACGGCGTCGGGGCGGGCGCCCGGCGTGGTGCAGGCGCCCAGCCGGGCGGCGGCAGGCTCGCTGAGCACGCACCGGACCGGGCAGCCGAGCAGGCCAGCCAGGACGGCGGCGTGGTCGCGGCCGGGGCTGAGCCGGTGCAGCGACGAGACCAGCACGGCCCGGCCCACGCTGCCCCGCCGGGCGGTGGCCGTGTCGGCCGCGGCGGCCAGGTCCACCGCGAACAGGTCGTCCAGGCTGGTCTGGCCGTCTGGGGTGCCGAGCGCGGAGACCGTGCCGACGGGCCAGCCCGCCAGCTCGGCGCACGCGGCCCGCAAGCCGATCTTCTGCCCGTCAGCCATGACCCACGGCTCGGCCAGACCCGGGCTGGCCGGACCCGGGGCGGGCGAGCCGGGCGCGGGCTCGGGGGCCAGCCCGACCACCCCGTTGCCGTAGTCGAGCAGGGCCCGGCTCACGGTGGCCGCGTCCCCGGCTTCGCCGTCGCCGAGCCGCAGCGCGGCGGCCAGCGCGACGGGGTCGGTCAGCAGGGTCAGCGGCTGCCCGGGGCGCCGTACCTCCACGGCCAGCCGGCCGCAGGCGGCCGCCGCGTCCACGTCGATCTGGTCGATGACCGGGACGGAGGCGTCGAGCCGGTTGGCGATGAGCACACCCTCGTCACCGCCGGCCAGGACCGCCCCGACCCGGACCCCGGCGGCGAGCAGTCCGCGGAGCCGGGACGCCGCCGCCACATAGCCGAGGCCAGCCGGCACCAGGGCGACCCGTGCCGTGTCCGGCCCGTCCTGGTCAGCGCACTCCTTATCCAGCCAGAAGGGCTCCCCCACACAGGTCCCGGCGCCGCCCGGCGTGGCCACCCCGGCGGCGAGCACGCGCAGCCGGCCGGTGTCCGGGACCACGGCCGGGATGGTCAGCGTCGCGGTGCCCACGGCCCGCAACGGCGCGATCCGGGCCTCGGCGACCGTCGTGCCCAGCCGCCGCTCGATCCGGCGGACCAGCGCGGCCGCGCCGCGCAGCGAGTCCGCCGATCCCTTGCGCCCCCGGGTGGGCAGCCGGTCGGCGCCCAGCAACCGCTCCCCGTCCAGCACCACGACCTCAGTCGTCGCGTTCCCGATATCGACCCCCGCCACCACCGTCACCGGGGTGGCCTCCATGATCGCGGTCGATAAGGGGTGCTCTCTGGCAGAAATTGACCGTGATCATGTCGGCGCGGGGCACGCCGCTGGGCGGGGCGGCGGCCGGGGCGCGGGGCGGGCGGCCGGGCGGGGGGCGGGGCGGGCAGGCGCGTCATGCGGTAAGGCCGCGCCTTTCGTAGATTTCGGCGGCCTCGGTGAGCAGGGCGGCGCAGCGGGGCAGGCCCCGGGCCGCGAGCGAGGCGGCCAGGGTCGTGAGCTGGGCCGCGGTGGAGCGGCCCGGCCGCAGGGCTTCGTAGATGGCCAGCACCTCGTCGTCGCCCAGCCCGGTCAGCTCGGCGGCGCGGCGCAGGTTCTCAGCCAGCTGCGGGTTGCCGTGCTCCAGCGCCACCTGGGCCTGATGCTCCAGGGTCGCGGGATGGATGCGCAGGTCGGGCAGGCTGACCTCGCCGCGGCGGACGGCCTCCAGGGTCAGCTCGCCAACCGGCCGCCCGGACAGTGCCTGCCCGGCCTGGGCCTGCCCGGCCTGGGCCTGCCCGGCCTGGGCCTGCCCGGTCTGGGTCTGCCTGGGCGACTGACCCGGCCCGGACCCGGCCGGCCCGGACTGCTGGGCCCGTATGTCGGTCACTGCAATCCCTCCTTCGACAGCTGCTCGGCCGGTTCCCCGGGCTGGACCCAGGCCCGTTCCAGCGCCATCAGCGCGATCACGGTCGTGTGGTATCTGGCCTCGATGGCCTCGTCGTTGTACGGGTTGCGGGCCGGGTCGGGGGTGCCGCCTTTGGCGTGCCGGGCGGCGTTGGCGCCGAGCAGCCGGTACAGCTCGCGGGTCACGGCCGGGGCCACCGAGTACAGCTCCAGGTTGGCCAGCGGGGCCAGGTCCCGGCGGTGGATGAGCGCGGTGCCCTTGCCCTGCAGGCCGATGCCGATGCCCGACCCGGCCAGCCGGGCCGCGCCCAGGCCGATCCGGCCGAGATCGACGGTGTCGTTGAACCGGACCACCCGGCCGACGCAGCCTTCTTCCTCCAGTCCGGCCAGCAGCTCGCCCAGCACCTCCGGGACGGTCAGCCCGGACAGGGAGCGCCACACGTCCCGGCCCACCGCGGGGGACACGCCGATCACCACGTCCCGCGGATCCTGCCCGGGGAAGGCCGGGCCGACCGGGGCCAGCAACAGCTCGGCGGCCTCGGCCTGCTCGGCACGGAGGTCGTCAACCCCGCGCGCCTGCCGGATCTCGTCGATCTCGGCCTGGCGGGGCGGCGACGGCTCGTAGCCGGTGCCCGGACCGGCATAGTCGTTCGGGTCGGTCACCAGGGACAGGACGTTCAGCTGCTCGTCGAAGATCGCGGCGGTCTGCAGGTAGTCGCCGGACAGCCGGGCCCGGGTCATCTCCATGATCGCCTCGGCCTCGGCCTCGTAGCCGGTCTCGTCGAGCGCGGCGACGATGTCCACCACGGTCAGGCCGCCCTCACGGATCGCGTGCGCCGCGCTCAGCACGGCCAGCGTGTCGGTCTCGCCCAGGTCCTTCGACCCGGCCGCGTCGATCGCGCGCTCCAGGTGGTCGTCGGTGAAGTCGGCCAGCCCGAGGTGCTGGTACACGGCCCGGCAGGCCTGGGCGGCGTAGCGGCGCAGCTCGCCGATCTCGTCGGCCGGGACGGTGCGCAGCCCGCCGTCGATGCCCCAGTCCCGCTGCATGGCCAGGAAATCGTCGATGTCCTCGGCGTTGAAGTTGCTCGGCCCGAACATGTTGTCGTAGCGCTGGATGCTGCCGAACCCGCTGAACACGAAGTCCGATCCGGCCAGCACGATGGGCAGCGTGCGGGAGGTGCGGCGCATGTCCGACTCGCTCATCAGCGCGTCGTTGCCGGAGCAGGACTCCAGGTTCCGCATCATGACCATGACGTTCTCGGCCATCAGCTCGCGCAGCCCGCGGGGCACCGAGCCGGCCACGCTCGCCCCGTCGATGCCCCCGTTCTGCACGCCCTGGGCGCCGATCGCGCGGGCCAGCGCGATGCAGCGGGCCTCCAGGTAGAGCATGGATTTGCCCTCAGCCCCGGCCATCAGCACCTCGGCTCCCGCCCCCGAAGACACCCGCATCTTCATCCCGCGCGAGGCGTACGCGGAGGTCAGGAAGGCCTTGGACCAGGGGGTGTCGTCCCCGTCGGTGAACACCGGCTCGGTGCCGTACAGGGAGACCGTTTCCGCGTAGGAGGTCAGCCCGCGCATCCCCAGCTCGAGTTCCAGCGCTTCCTCGACCGAGCACTGGATGAGCACCCCCTGCGACCCGACCGCCGCGCCGACCAGGCAGGCCACCGCGTTGCTGGGCGCGTCGGCCAGGACGGGGACGGTGGTCTCGATCTCCCGGAAGCCGAACGCGGCCGCCGTGGCCGAGTCGGCGGCGAGCAGCAGCGGGTCGTCGAGCCGGTTGGTGACGTGCGCCTGGTTGCTGGGGGTGCGCCGGCCGCGCAGCTTGGTCATGGCCATCATCAGCTCGGCGGGCCGCAGCAGGGCCAGCACCCGGGCCAGCTTGGCGGGCGTGGCCCCGGCGCAGAGCCGGATGACCTCGGCCCGGGGGACGTCCGGGCGGACCGCGAGCCGGGCCAGCTCGGTGTCCGGTCAGGGCCATCACCTCGGCGGCGACGGCCAGGTCCAGGCCGTGCCGGGCGATGTAAGCGTCGAGGGAGTCGAAGTCCTGCTCCGCGACCCCGTCCAGCTCCACCACCCGGCCGTCGGAGATCACCAGCCCCGGCTCGGGGTCGTGCGGGGAACGCAGCGCGATCAGGCCCAGGTCGGGGTCCTCGACGGCGAACCCGTCGAGGTTGACCCGCTGCTGGTCCATGAACCGGATCCGGCCTACCGGCTTATCCGCTGGCTCAGTCATCGGAACTCCTCTCCCGGAGGGCTCGGATCGCCTTGAATCAGATCGTCTTTGAATCAGGTGGCTTTGGGATCAGGTGGCTGTGAGTCAGATGGCTGTCGATCAGATACCTGTGGACTAGATAGCACTGTGCGGGCGCAGCTCGATGACCCGGCCGCTCCCGGATTCGGCCGGGGGCACGGCGGGCTCCCCCGGGGTCCGCACCATGATGCGGATCCGGTCGCCGCGGAACAGGTCGTAGGAGAACTCGAACGGCACCCCGCCGGTGTCAGTGGTGGTCCGGGTGATGGCGAGCAGCGGCGAGCCCACCGGCACGTCCAGGACCGGCGCCTCGCCCTGGGACGCGGCGACGACCTCGATGCGCTCGACCGCCTCCCCGGGCCGGGTACCGAAGTGCTCGTCGAGCAGCTCGTAGACCGAGCCGCCCAGCGGGAGTTCCAGCAGCCCCGGGAAGCGGTCAGCGGGCAGCATGACGCGTTCCATCGAGATGGGGCTGCCGTCCGCCAGGCGGATCCGGACCAGGTCGATGAGCAGGTCGCCGCGCTGGATCCCG
>CAWINS010000084.1:0-67350 GCA_963837335.1 uncultured Actinomycetes bacterium
GACAAGGCCACGGCTTGAATCATGTCGAATACCAACTCGAAAGCCTCGACTTCGTCCGCTCGCTCGCTCAGGATGGCGCTTTCAACCGATTCGGTGTACGCAACATCGCGGCCGTCCCCCAGGCCAAGCAGGATGAACTCACCGAGCGCGGCATGTGCCCCGGCGGAAAACGGCATGACCTGCAGCACAACCCCCGGGCTCCTGGCGACTTTGGTTAGATGGGCCAGTTGTGAGCGGAAGACCACCGGCCCGCCAACGGGCCGGCGCAGGACGGCCTCATCCACCACAGCCCAAAGCATCGGCGGCTTGGACCGGTCCAGAACCCGCTGCCGCTGGATGCGCGTCGTCACGTGCAGTTCGACTTCGTCA
Source organism: uncultured Actinomycetes bacterium (assembly GCA_963837335.1). GTDB lineage: Bacteria > Actinomycetota > Actinomycetes > Streptosporangiales > Streptosporangiaceae > RYN-230. The sequence goes on from CAWINS010000084.1 coordinate 370, forward strand.
TCGCTGTCTCTCGGCCTGCCAACCCGGATGAGTGCCCGGGCATAGTCCTCCGTTTGCAGCAGTCCGGGTACGGCGAGGGCGTTGAATTCCCGGATGCTGGTGGCCTCCCGTTCGTGCTCGACGAACTCCCGGAACCACCTCGGGAACGCGTGCATATCGCCGTTCATGGAGTCTCGCAGGTGAGCAAACAGCCCGGCCGCAGGAGAGCACCTCATCGCAGCGGAGGGCGAAATCCGGGCTGGGCACCCGCTCACCGATTTCGACCCGGCCGACTAGCGCAGCCGAGTAATTGATCGCGTGCCCTAACTGATCCTGGGACATCCCCGCCGCAGCCCGGCGACGGCGCAGTTCGGCGCCGAAGAACGCGAGCAGGCTCGAACCCGGGTCGAGAACTCGTGACTGCGGCATCCCAACTCCCGCCGGCATCCGACAACACAACGGGCCATCCCGACACGGGTCCCTCTGGTTCCCGACAGTCCCGTGGGCGGCGCCATTTCCCTAGCCCAGCGTATCGCCGCCGGGACATTCTGTAGGCAGTCGCTGCGGACGTTCGGTCCTTAGCGAGGACCGTAAGCGGAAAAAAAGGAGATCAGGTGTGGGACCGACCCGGCAGGCTGAGTCGCGATCTGCCGGCGCGCCGGCGATCACGTGGGCGCGGGACTTTCCGGGCACGCCCGAGCAAGCGGGGAAGGCGCGGCGGTTCCTGGCCGCGGTGCTGGATAACGGTCCTGCCGCCGACGACGCCATCCTCTGCCTGTCCGAGCTGGCCAGCAACGCATGCCTGCACAGCCGGTCCCGCCGCCCTGGGGGACGCTTCACCGTGCGGGCCAGATTGAACGCCAAGGAACTGCGGGTGGAAGTCCGCGACGAGGGCGGCCCGTGGATCTGGCCGGCCCAGCCCGACGAGCACGGCCGCGGGTTACTGATCGTCGCGTCGCTGGCCCGGGCCTGGGGCCGCTCCGGCGACAGCGAGCGCGGCTGGACCGTCTGGTTCGAGATGGATGCCCGGTGACTGATGCGCGGTGACTACGGTGGGCTGGTGAACTCCTTGTTCCCCGGCCCGGGTTTCCGGTAGGCGAGAGCCATGTGCCGTTTGTTCGGACTGCACGCTGGCCCGCAGGATGTGGCGGCGACGTTCTGGCTTATCGACGCCCCGGACAGCCTGCGGGCGCAGAGCCACCGCAACCCGGACGGCGCCGGGGTCGGCACGTTCGGGCCGGAGGGCCAGCCAGAGGTCAGCAAGCAGCCCATCGCGGCCTGGGAGGACGCGCAGTTCGCGGCGGCGGCGCAGGACCTGCGGGGTACCACGTTCGTGGCCCACGTCCGGTACGCCAGCACCGGCGCGCACACGATGGCCAACACCCACCCGTTCCAGCAGGATGGGCGGTTGTTCGCGCACAACGGGGTGGTGCAGGGTCTCAGCGAGCTGGACGGGCGCCTGGCCGACCTGGGCGCGGCCGGGCTGGTCGGCGGCGAGACGGACAGCGAACGGATCTTCGCGCTGATCACCGCGGAGACCCGGCGTAGCGGTGGCGACGTGACCGCCGGCCTGACGGCCGCGGTCAGCTGGATCGGCGCGCGGCTGCCCGTGTACGCGCTGAACCTGGTGCTGATCACCCCGACCGACTTGTGGGCGCTGCGCTACCCGGCCACCCATGAGCTGTACGTGCTGGACCGCCCGGCGGGCGGCCGCCGCACCAGCCCCGGCGAGGGCCTCGACGTGGCCAGCCACCGGATCCACGCCCGGTCCCCCCACCTGGCTCATCAGCCGTCGGTGATCATCGCCAGCGAGCGGATGGACGACGATCCTGGCTGGCGGCTGCTGGACCCGGGCGAACTGCTGCACGTCAGCTCCGCCCTGCAGATCGAGAGCAGCGCGCCGTTCCCGGCCGGGCCCGCGCACCTGCTGACCGTGGCCGACCTTGATCCGGCGGCGGCAGCCTCCCAGCACCCGGAGGCCGCGCCCAGCTGACCGGGCGCGGCCCGCGGTGCGGGCTCCCCGCGCGAGGAGCCCGCGGGGTCTCCCCCGCGGGCTCCCGGGACGGCCGCTCAGCGCAGCGACTGCGCGACTTCCTCCAGCTGGTCCAGGGCCTCCTGCAGGCCGTCTTCCATCCCGGAGTTGATGTGCATGTCCCGGTGCTCCTGGCTGGTGTGCTGCACGAGCATCTGGACCGTGGTCAGCCCGCCCGCCTCGGTGAATGTGATCGTGGCCAGCGCCTCCGCGTCGGGCACCCCCTCGAAGACCTCAGTCCAGACCATCCGCTCGGCCGGGACGATCTCCCGGTACTCGCCGTGGAAAGCGACCTCGAATCCGGCGTTCGCGGTCATCACGAAGCGCCAGCCGCCGCCGACCCGCAAGTCGATGTCCACGCTGGTCACTTCGCCCCGGTCCCCGCTCCACCAGCGCCGGACCAGTTCCGGTTCGGTCCAGGCCCGGTAGACCAGCCGGGCGGGAGCGTCGAACTCCCGGGTGATCAGGATCTGCGTGTCCGCCGGCAGGGTTACCACTGCCCGGCGGCTACTCGTCACGGCCATTCTCCCCGTCCTCCTCTGCCTTGAGTTCTTCCAGCACGGTGTCCAGCTGGCTGAAGCGCTGCGACCAGGCCTGCTCATACGGCCGCACCCAGTCGTAGATCGGCTTCAGCGGCGCGGCGTTGAGCCGGTACACGCGCTGCCGCCCGTCCCCGCGCACGTCCACCAGGCCGACCTGCCGCAGCACCCGCAGGTGCTTGGACACCAGCGGCTGGGCCAGCCCGAGCAGCGCGACCAGGTCGTTGACCGGCCGTTCCCCGGAGGCCAGCAGATCCAGGATCTCCCGCCGCCGGGGCTCGGCCACCGCGTTGAACGCATCTGCTGTCGTCGCTGCTCTCGCCATGAACAGCATGATATTCCTATATAGGAATACGTCAAGCGCTCCCGTGATCCAAAACGTCAAGCGCCGGGCGTGATCCAGGGTCTTCTCGAACCAGTGGTGCGCGTAGGGCTCGTCGTTGAACGCGTCCACCTCGCGGTAGCCGGACGTCCGGTACAGGCTGATCGCCTCGGCCAGGCTGCCGTTGGTCTCCAGCCGCAGCACGCTGACCCCGTGCGCGGCGGCGTGCGCCTCCAGTTCGGAGAGCAGCCGCCGGCCGAGCCCCAGTCCCCGCGCGGCCGGGGCGATCCACATCCGCTTGACCTCCGCGGGCGCGCCGGCGTGGAACTTGAGCCCGCCGCAGCCAACCGCCTCAGAGTGCAGGGTCGCGACCAGGAACAGCCCCCCGGGCGGGATCATTTCCTGGTCTTCGGCGGGGAGGCTCTGGCCTGGATCGAAGCCGCGGTCGAACCGGCGGCCCAGCTCGTCGAAGTAGGCCCGGACGCAGGCGCGGGCGGCCGGATCCGCGGGAGAGCGCACGGCGACCTCGACCGCCGACGCCAGCAGGAGCCGCTCCACCTCGGCCATGGCGCTGACCAGCCGGTCCCGTTGGGACGCGCTGAGCGGCTCCAAGATCGACTCGGCCGCCGCGGCCGCGCGCCGGTCGAGTTCAGCCCGCTCGGCCCGGCCGGAGGTGGTGAGGCGGGCCGTGCGCACCCGCCCGTCCGCCCCGCTGCTATCCACCGCGACCAGCCCGTCCGCCTCAAGTGCGCGGAGCAGCCGGCTCAGATAACCCGAATCCAGGTCCAGCCGGGCGCGCAGCGACCGGATATCCGTGCCGTCCGGGCCGATCTCCCACAGCAGCCGGGCCTGCCCGAGCGGGCGGTTCCGGGCCAGGAACTCGTCATCGAGCGCGCCGACCCGCTGGGTGACGGTCCGGTTGAACCGCCGGACCTGGCTGATCATGGCAGCATCCATCTTCTGACTCTAGTCAGAGAATCCGGCGCTAACCAGCCCGCCGGTCCCGCCGGAGCACCTCGATCAGCGCCGCGTCGTCGATCCGGCCCAGCCCTCGTTCGTGACCCTCCTGATACAGCCGCCGGGTGACCGCGGTGAGCGGCACGGACGCCCCCGCGTGCTCCGCCGCCGCGCTGACCAGGCCCATGTCCTTCACGAAGATGTCCAGGGCGCTGCGGGGCGGCTCGAACTCCCCGCCGACCATCCGGGCCCCCCGGTCCTCGAACATGAACGACGCCGCGGCCCCGTCCCGCAGCACCCGCCAGCACTCGCCGGGGTCCAGGCCGAGCGATTCCGCGAACGCCAGCGCCTCGGCCGCGGCCGCGATGTGCACCCCGCACAGCAACTGGTTGACCAGCTTCATCCGCTGGCCGTCTCCCGGGGCCGGGCCAACCACCGGGGCGCTGCGGGCCAGCGTGTCGAGCAGCGGCCGGGCCCGGCCGACTGCGTCGTCCGCCCCGGACACCATGATCAGCAGATCACCCGCGGCGGCGCGCTGGACCCCGCCGGACACCGGGGCGTCGACCACGGTGACCCCGCCGCTGCCCAGCCGGGCGGCGACCTCCGCCACGACCCCGGGGCCCACCGTAGCCATGATCAACACGACGGCCCCGGCCGCCAGGGCTCCGGCCGCGCCGCCTGGCCCGAAGAGGACCTGGTCCACCTGATCCGGGGTGGCGACCATGATCGCGACAAGCTCCGCGTCCCGGACCGCCCCGGTGGTGCTCTCCGCGGCCTGCACCCCGTCCGCGGCCAGCGCCGCGGCCCGCCCCGGCACGATGTCGTAGGCCACGACCGCATGGCCCGCGCGGGCCAGGCAGCCCGCCATCGGCGCGCCCATCGCGCCCAGTCCGAGCCAGCCGACTCGCATCAGGGAACCTCCCGCTCGCCGCGGACAATCGCCACCACCTGCGCCAGCGTGCCGTCGTCACCGACGTTCCCGGCGAAGACCACATACGGCATCCCGACTGCCTCCGGGGCGGCGTCGAGCGGCCGGAACACCGAGATCGTCCCGGGGAACAACTGGCCGGTCACCTCCGCGCGGTGGATGCCCAGTCCGTGCAGCATCACGTCGTGCGAGGTAATGCCGCCCTTGGCGATCACCCAGGCGGGCCGGGCGGCCAGCGCGTCGCGGACGATCCGGGACAGGGCCGCGGACACGGTCCGGGCGATCGTGAGGCTGCCCGCCGCGTCGGCGGCCGTGACGACCGCCCGGCTGGTGTACAGCAGCACGTCCGAGTGGCCCAGCGCCGTGATGACCCGGCGCGCGGTGTCGGCCACCACGGTGCTGGCCACCACCGGGGCGCCGGCCGCGTCCGGCCCGCCGGCCAGTACCGCGGGCACGTCCAGTTCGATGTCCGTGGTGGCGCCGCGGGCCCGGAGCGCGGCCACCTGCCGGCTGGTCTGCCCGACGTGGGAGCCGACCACGATCAGGCCGTGCCCGCCCGGGTCCGCCCGCTCCCCGGCCCGCGCTCCGCCCTCCGCTCCCCAGATCTGCGCTCCGCGCAGGGGCGGCTTGGGCCCCAGGCCGCTCAGCGCCCGCACGAACGACGGCCCGGTGCGGAACAGGAACGACTGCCCCTCGTTCTCGGCGTCCAGCACGGCCCGGGCGACCGTTTCCAGGTCGGAGTACTCGGTGGCGTTGACCACCACCCACGCCCCGCCCGCCGCGCTGCCCAGCACCTCGCGCACCCGGGCCGGCCCGCCGAGCCGGATATCCGCGAGGCTGATGCTGCGCACATCCTCCGGCCGGATCGTCCCCCCGCTTTTCTCCGCAACGAAAACCCGCAGGTCCGAAGCCCCGTACCCGAACGCGGCGTCCTTCGCGAATTCGGTTTCACCGACCGGGACCAGCCCGGCGGCGGTGCGAGCCCAGTGGATATCGGCCGCGGTCACCCGGCCTGCCTCCAGGAACGCCGGGACCAGCAGAACGCCGTCGTAGCCGCGGCCAACCACGTCCCGCCGGACCGCCTGCAGCGCGGCGACCTCCGCCATCACATGGCCGCGCAGCGTGGAGTCGCTCCGGCTGACCAGCTGGATGCGGGTACCGCGCCGTCCCGCCACCGTGATCAGGCCGCGGGCGGCCCGGGTGGTCAGCTCGGCGGCGGCCGGCCCGTCCAGGCTGCGCGAGTTGGTCAGCACGAAACACGTGGCGCCCGGCCCGGCCAGCGCGGCGGCGTAGGCGTCTTCCTCAAGCACGGTCACGACCTGGACGTCGTGTACGGCCTGCGACCCGGTCGGGTCGTCGTCGAGGACCCCCAGGAGCAGGTCACCGGCCGCCCGGGTGGCGCGGATCGATGCGCGGAGACCCTCGTCGTCGGGGCGGGCCGGGGGCAGCCCGGCGAACATCTCACCCGCGTCCGGCCGCCTGTCCCCCGCCACCCTGACCCCTTCCGTGCGCCTGCGGTCCCGGCCCAGGCCACCACCACTGCCTAAGATCGCACTGTATTCCAGACGCTCGGGCCGGGACGGAGACGCCGTGACGAATGTGGTGATTACCGGTGGGGCCGGGTTCCTGGGCTCCCGGCTGGCCCGGGACCTGCTGGCGGCCGGCTCGATCGATGTGGCGGGCGCCGGGGCCCGGCCGCTGACCCGGGTGACGCTCCTCGACCAGGCTCCGGCGCCGCCGGACCTGGCGGCCGACCCGCGGGTCGCGGTGGCCCAGGGCGATCTGGCCGGCCTGGTGGCCCCCGGGCAGCCCGGGCGGGAGGCGCTGGCCAGCGCCGACGTGGTCTTTCACCTGGCCGCCGCGGTCAGCGGGGAGTGCGAGGCCGACTTCGACCTGGGTATCCGGGCGAACCTGCACGCCACGGAGGCGCTGCTCGCGGCCTGCCGCGCGGTGGGCACCAGCCCGCTGGTGGTCTATTCGAGTTCGATCGCGGTATTCGGCGGGTCCCCCGAGCTCCCCATGCCGGCCGTGGTGGTGGACGGCACGCTGCCGAATCCGCAGACCAGCTACGGGATCCAGAAGTTCATCGGCGAGCAGTTGGTGGCCGACTACACGCGCAAGGGGTTCCTGCGCGGGCGGAGCATCCGGCTGATGACGGTCAGCGTGCGCCCCGGCCGCCCCAACGCCGCGGCCTCGGGCTTCATGTCGGGCATCATCCGCGAGCCGCTCGCGGGCCAGCGCGCGGTCTGCCCGGTCGATCCGGCCGCCGAGGTGGCGCTGGCCGCCCCGGCCCGGGCCATCGAGGCGCTGCGCTGCGCCCTCTCGGCGCCGGATGAGGTGTGGGGCGGCCGGACCGCGGTGACCATGCCCGGCCTCACGGTGACGGTCGGGGACATGGTCGCCGCGCTGGAGCAGGTGGCCGGGCCCGCGGTGACCAGCCTCATCGACTGGGTCCCGGATCCGGTGGTGGCGGGAATGGTGTCGGGCTGGGCCGCCCGTTTCCACTCCGACCGGGCCGCCGGCCTCGGCCTGACCCCCGACCCGGACTTCATCTCGATCATCCGCCAGCACCAAGCCGAGACCCACCCCGCCTAGCCCCTCAGCCCCAGGAACCCCACAGCTCCGTGATCACGGTCAAAAAGTGGCGCTCTGCGTCAGAAATTGACCGTGATCACCGAAGCGATCGGCCCTGGCGCGCCCGCGCCACCGATCAGGGTTAACATGACTGTCAGCCTGTTTCCGGGGGGAGGGCCAGGAGGGAGGGGCCAGGTGGAAGCACCAGCCTCGGACCACCGGCGGGCCACCGCTGAACGGAACGTCCAGGCCATCCTCGACGCGGCCGAGGACCTGCTGGACCAGCGCGGCCAGCCGAGCGTCTCGGCGGTCGCGATCGAGGCGGGAGTCTCCCGGGTCACCGTCTACGCGCACTTCCCCACCTCCGAGGCGCTGCTGGAGGCGGTGGTGCGGCGGTCGGTCGGCCGCAGCACGGCGGCGATGGACGAGGCCCGGCCCGAGCAGGGACCGCCGCCCGAGGCATTGGCACGGGTACTCGCGGCGGGCTGGCAGGAGCTCGACCGCTACGGCGCCGTCGCCGCGGCCGCCGCCACCCAGCTCAGCCCGGACGCGCTGACCCGGACCCACGAATCCGCACACGAACGTGTCCGGAAGCTGGTCGAACGAGGCCAGGGCGACGGCTCGTTCCGCACCGACCTGCCGGCCGGCTGGCTGGTGGCCAGTTGCTTCGCGCTCATCCACGCCTGCGCCGGGGAGGTCCGCGCGGGCCGGATCGACCCGGACCGCGGGCTGGACGTGCTCACCACCACGGTCCGAAGCCTCGTCATGGCGCCGCAGAGCAGCTAACCCCCGGGTGGCGCGTCCGGTCACCGATGAGTTCCCCGTGTTGAGTCCGTCATTACTGACGAAACGAGCACCGCTGAGCGCCGGGCGGCCGGCGCGGAAGGAGTCATCGTGGCCCAGCCGGTCGTGCACTTCGAGATCATCGGGAAGGACCCGGAGAGGCTCCGGGGCTACTTTGGCGAACTGTTCGGCTGGGACTACGACACGAGTTCCCCGGTCGCGGAGGAAGTATCGGAGCCAGCGAACTACGGCTTCGTGAACCGCGCCACGACCAGCGACGGGACCGGGATCCCGGGCGGCGTCGGCGGGGGCGCGGGTTACGACGGGCACGCGATCTTCTACGTCGCTGTTCCCAATGTGGAAGCTGCCCTGCAGAAGGCCGAGAGCCTCGGCGGCAAACGCCTTATGGGCCCCGCGCGGGCGCCAACAGGGCTGGTGGTCGGCCATTTCACCGATCCCGAGGGCCATCTGATCGGCGTCGCCGGAAGCGCATAGCCGTCGCCCTGCGGCCGGGCCAGCCCTGACCGGGCGCCGCCTGGTTAGGAGTCGCCGTAGACGGGGACCCGGGCGCCACTGACGGGCGCCGCGTCCGGGTCGATCAGGAACGCGATCACCTTGGCGATCGCGGCCGGGGCGACTGCCCGGGCGGCCAGGTCCGGGGACATCCAGGTCCGGTTGGCGGGCGTGTCGATGACCGAGGGCAGCACGCAGTTCACCCGGATCCCCTGCGGCCGGAGTTCGTCGGCCAGCAACTCGGTGGCCCGCACCACCGCGGCTTTGCTGGTGGCGTGGGCCAGCGGCGCCGGCCCGGCGACCGCGGTCTTGGAGCCCATGGTCACGATCGCGCCGCCGCCGGCCGCGGCCATCCGCGGCGCCGCCTCCTGGCAGCACCACAGCATCGAGACCACGTTGGACCGCCAGAGGCCCTCGAGCGCGTCCTCGTCGAGGTCCGCGAGCTTGCCGGGGACGAACCCGCCGGCCAGCGCGACGAGCGCGGCCGGGGTCCCGACCTTGTCAGTCTCCTGCCACGCGGCCCGGACGGCCGCCCGGTCGGCCAGCTCGACCGCGATCGGGTGCACGCCATCCTGGCCGCCCAGCTTGTCCAGCGCGGCTGATGGCCGGTCCAGCGCCACCACCCTGAGATGCCGGCCGCGCAGCTCGGCGAGCACGGCGTGCCCGAGCGCCCCGGCGGCCCCGGTCACCACCACCACGTCGTTCATGTCACTCCCTGGAGGCTGGGGCCGCAGGCCCGGCTGGCTCGTCGTGGCAGCGCACCGGCGCGCCCGGCGGTGGGGATCACGCAGCGCAGCACCCGGCCGCGCCGCTGCCCATGAGAGGTCATGGTGCTGATGAGGCTAGCGTGCGCATGGGTCAGGCGGAGTCACCGGCCGGCTGATCCGGCTCGGGCAAAAGAGCTGGCCAGCGCGGACACGACGGACAGGCTGGCGACCAGGGAGTGTTGCCAGTGCAGGCCGGTCGTCTGAGACTGGCCTGATGGAACCTCAGGGGCGATCCGGGAACGAGGGGGCGCCGGGCGGCGAGGGGGTCCCGGGGGACGAGGTCATCCGGACTCCGGACCGGCACCTGCGGGTGTTCGTAAGCTCCACGCTGGGCGAGCTGGCGGATGAGCGGCGGGCGGTGTCGCGCGCCATCTCGGCACTGCGGCTGACGCCGGTGATGTTCGAGGCCGGGGCGCGGGCGCATCCGCCGCAGGATCTGTACCGGGCGTACCTGGCGCAAAGCGATGTGTTCGTCGGCTTGTACTGGCAGCAGTACGGGTGGGTCGGGCCGGGCATGGAGATCTCGGGTCTGCAGGATGAGTTCGAGCTGTCGCGGGCGTTGCCTCGGCTGCTGTACGTCAAGGGGCCCGCGCCCGACCGCGAGCCCCGGCTCGCCGAGCTGCTGGCCCGCATCCAGGCCGAGGCTTCGGTGTCCTACCGTCACTTCCGGACACCGGCGGAGCTGGACCGGCTGGTGCGCGATGACCTGGCCATGCTGCTGAGCGAGCGGTTCGCCGCCGCCCGGACCCGGGCCGCCGCGGCACGGCCAGGCCACCGCGGGCCGCGCCCGCTGCCCGTGGACGCGACCTCGCTGGTCGGGCGGGAGGAGGCCATCGAGGAGGTGACTGAGCTGGTCGGACGCTCCGGTGCGCGATTGGTGACCCTCACCGGACTGGGCGGGATCGGCAAGACCCGGCTGGCGGTGGCCGCGGGCGAGCGGCTGGTTGACCGCTTCGGCTCCGGGACCGCGTTCGTTCCGCTGGCCGCGGTCACCGATCCCGGGCTGGTGCTGGCGGGCGTGGCCCGGGCGGTGGGGGCTGAGCTGGCCGGAGCGGACTCGCCGCTGGACGCCCTGGTCGAGTACTTCGGCGACGACCGGTGGCTGCTCATCCTGGACAACTTCGAGCAGGTGGTCGCCGCCGCCCGGAACATCGACGCGCTGCTGGCCCGCTGCGGCGGGATGGTAATCCTGGTCACCAGCCGCACGGTGCTGGGGCTGCGGGCGGAGCGGGAGTTCCCGGTGCCACCCCTGCCGCTGCCCGCTGACCCGGCCGACGTACCGGTGGCGGAGCTGGCGGCCTCGCCGGCGGTGGCGCTGTTCGTGGACCGGGCCCGTGCGGTGCGCCCCGGCTTCGCCCTCACCGAGGACAACGCGGCCGCGGTGGCGGAGATCTGCCGGCGGCTGGAGGGGCTGCCGCTGGCCATTGAGCTCGCGGCCGCCCGCACCCGGCTGCTCGGCCCGGGCGAGCTGCTGCGCCGCCTGGCTAGGTCACTGGATGCGCTGGGGACGGGCCCGGTGGATATGCCCGAGCGGCAGCGCACCCTGCGGGCCACGGTGGAGTGGAGTGTGGGACTGCTGGACGATGACGAGCAGTCCTTGCTGGAGACCGTGGCCGTGTTCGTCGACGGCTGGACCGTCGAGGCCGCCGTCGCGGTGGCCGGCCTGGATGAGGACCGGGCACTGGACCTGACTGAGGCACTGGCCCGGCACAGCCTGGTCCACCTCGACCCCGCCGGAGACGGCTCCCGGCTGCGGATGCTGGAGACCATCCGCGCGTTCATGGCCGAGCGGCTGGCCGGCCGGCTCGACGCCGCCGAGATCGAGCGCCGCCATGCCGACTACTACCGGGCGCTGGCCGAGCAGGCCGACCGGCCGCTGCGCGGCACCGGGCAGCTTGAGTGGTGCGGGCGCCTGGAGGCCGACGCAGGCAATCTGGCCGCCACCGTGCGCTGGTACCTGGCCCACGACACCGGACCGCTGCCGCACCTGTTCCGGGTCCTGTGGCTCTTCTGGTTCCTGCGGGACCATCTGGGCGAGGCCCGCTCCTGGGTTGGCCAGCTACTGCCCACCGCCCGCTCCCTCGACCTCCGGGCCCGGGTTGAACTGGCGTGGACAGCGGCGGCGACCGGCGTCGAGGTGGGCGACGACGAAGCGGCACTGGAGGCGCGCGAGCACCTGGCGCCGCTGCTCGACGGGATCGGGGACCCCTACCTCCGCGCTGTGGTCCAGCTCGTCCTGGCGTGGACCTTGGGGATCACCGACGACTACGACGGCGCCCTGCAGAGGACGCTGGTCTCCCTGGAGCAGCTCCATGCCCAGGACGAGCCGTTCTGGACGGCGCTGGCCGCCTTTAGTGCCGGTCTCGGGGAGACGACCGCCGGTCATTACGACGACGCCCTGCGCCACCTGAGCGAGATGAGCGACCTGGCGGAGCGGTTGGGCAACCCCTGGCTCGCGGCCGTCTCCCGGGTGTATACGGGCATCCTGGCTGTGGAGCAGGGGAGGCCGGAGGAGGGCCGGGCGCCGATGGAAGAGGGGCTGGAGCTGAGCCTGGCCGCCCGCAGCACCCGTAGCGTGACCTTGTGCCTGACCGCGTTCGCCCGGCTGGCGTTCGTGGAGGGTGACCCCCAGCGGGCAGCATTGCTGGCCGGGGCAGCCGAGGGACTGCGCCGGCGGGTCGGCCTGCAGCCCTGGCCGCTGATGCGGCGGGTGGAGGCCGAACTGGTCGCCCAGGTCCACCAGGCGCTAGGCGCGGACCGGTTCGGCGAATCCTACGCAGCTGGCTCCCGGCTCACCCAGCAGGAGGCGGTGGCCGTCGTCCGCGACCGGCGGACCGATCCCGGCTAACTACCGGGCACGGCGAACGCGTATTCGTAGTCGTTGTCCGAGCCGATGTAGACCCGGCCGTCGGCCACCGCCGCGGAGGACTCGATCGGGCTGCCGGTGCTGAAGTCCCAGAGCTGGCTGCCGGTGGCCGCGTTCAGGGCGTACACGTTCCCGTCGCCGGCCCCGAAGCACACCACCCCGTCGGCGACCGCGGGATCGGACGGCATCTCCATCGGGGTCAGGTTGACAGACCAGAGGTTGGTGGCGGTGGCCGCGTCCGTGGCGGACACATTGCCGTTGGCGACCCAGTAGACGACCCCGTTCGCCACGGCCGGCGTGGCGTCGACCGCCCCGTCGCTGTCCTCGATGTCCCATACCCGCTTGCCGGTGACCGCGTTGAACGCGAGGAGGTCACCCACGTCGGTGTGATCGGTGCCGAGGTAGACCACGCCACCGGCGACCGCTGGGGAGGATTCAGCGTAGCCGGGCAGCAGGGCGTGCCACAGCCTGGCCCCGGTGGCCGCCTTCAGCGCGTACAGCTCGCCCGGTTCCCCGGGGACGTAGACCGCGCCGTCCGCCACCGCCAGCGAGGCGTTGACCTCGGTCCGCAGCTTCACCCGCGTTCAGCGCGCGGTGCCGTAATACCGGTAATTGGCCACGCAGATGTGCTCTAACTTAATTGGTCTTGCCTCGCCATGTACCCAGTCGCTGCCGTCCCGGCGGATCGTGCCATCCCAGCCCAGCCGGCGCAGCCGGAGCTCCAGCTCCTGCGGGTCCACGAAGTTCTTGATCACGCGGAACGTGCTGCCATCGCGCAGCCGCCGCTCGATGACCTCATCCCGGCCCGCCACATAGGCCTCTTTCCCGCGCTCATCGACGTGCTCGTCGATGAACAGCACCCGCCCGTTCCTGGCCAGCAGGTTCCCCAGCAACTCCCAGAACTGCCCGAACCGGCTCGCAGGCACATGCGAGAGCCACGCCGAGAAGAAGATCACGTCGAACCGGGTACCCGGGTTCCACGAGAACACATCGGCAACCTCGAAGCTGACCTTCGCCGGCCGCACGCGGTCACGAGCGATCGCCACCGCCTCGGGCGCCGCATCAATAGCTGTTACCGCGTCAGCCCACCCGGCCAGCGCCTCCGTCCACAAGCCAGTCCCGCACGCGATCTCCAGCACGCTTCCGGCCGGGTGCATCTCCGCGACCAGCCGCGCGATGCGCGCACGAGCCGCCCCGACGTCGCCGTACGCCGTCGCGTCGTACTCGCCCGCCCGGCGACGGTAGTAATCGACCTGATCAGCCAGAACCTCGTCGGTCACCCGGACATCATCACACGGCGATGCGGCCGCTTGCGGGCGCGGAGATCCTTAGCCGTTCCCGCCGGGGGCGTCCGGGCCGGCGCCGCCTTTCCACTGCGCGGAGCCTGCGTCCCACTTGGTGTACGTGTAGGGATTGTCGAGGACCTTGGTCTCCGGGATCTCCGGGTGCATCCCCTCGGCCCACGCCTCGGGCCCGAGCTGGCCCTGCAGGTACTCGACGGTCTCCCCGACCACCTGGCGGGCCCGGTCCAGGCTGCCGCCGGTCAGCGCGTGCGCGGACTTGACCACCTGGCCGTTCACCAGCACCGTGTGCACGTCACCGCGCTGGGCCTGGAACGCGACGTGCCCGTACGGGTTGAGCAGCGGGAACATGACCGGCGAGGCATCGTTCTTGATCAGCACGACGTCGGCCTTCTTGCCCGGCTCCAGGCTGCCGGTGACCGAATCCAGGCCCAGGGCCTTGGCCCCGCCCCGGGTGGCCCAGTTGACCACGTCCTCGGCGCGCAGGTGGCAGTGGGTCACGGTCTCCTGGCGGCCGTGGGCTTCCAGGTGCTCGCGGGAGCGGTCCGCGCCCAGCGTGCTCCGCATGGCCGAGAACAGGTCGCCGCTCCACCACACGCTGGTGTCCATGGACAGCGAGACCGGGATGTTGTGCTCGCGCAACTGCCAGGTGGGCGGGTAGCCCTGGCCCGCGCTCTGCTCGCTCTCGGTGGACACCGAGGCGGTACCGCCGGTGGCGGCGATCCGGTGGTAGGAGTCCCGGGTCAGGGTGGCCGCGTGCACGTAGATGGTGGACGGCGTCATGAACCCGTGCTCGTGCATGAGCCGGATCCCGTCGTCGTTGGTCGCGCCCCAGACGCCCGCGTGCGTGGTGACCGGCACGCCCAGGTCCCGGGCTACCTCGAACGCGGCCTTCTCCGGGAACGCCGGATCGCCGGTCACGTCGAAGGCCATCTGGAAGCCGAGCATGTCGTTGGCCGCGCCGAAGTGGCGGCTGACGAAGTCGCGGAACTCCGGGGCGGCCGACCACTCCCAGGGACCCGCCTGGATGTTGCCGTAGGCCAGCACGAACCGCCCCGGCACCTCGGTCAGCGCCGCCACCGCAGCCTCGGCGTGGTCCACCGTCTGCAGCCCGTGCGACCAGTCCACCGTGGTGGTCACGCCCGCGTCCAGGGCCTCCAGGCCGGACAGCAGGTTGCCCGCGTAGATGTCCTGCGGCCGGAAGGTCTTGCCCCACTGCAGGTAGTACCAGACGAAGTACTGGGTCAGCGTCCAGTCCGCGCCGTAACCGCGCATCGCGGTCTGCCACATGTGCCGGTGCGTGTCGATCATGCCCGGCATCACGATGCCGCCGGTCGCGTCGATCTCGGTCGTCCCCTCGGGGACGTCCAGGTGCGGGCCTACGGCCTCGATCCGCTCGCCGTTGACCAGGACGTCGCCGCCCTGGTGCACGGTGTGCGCGTCGTCCATGGTCAGCACCGTCGCGTTCCGGAACACCAGGGTCATGGCAGACCTCCACTTCGAGGCGGGCAGGCGATGCCTGCATTTACCGGCGCTGGCCACGGACAGCTGTCCGCACAACGGGCCGCAGGGGACTAGTCCGGAAGCGTGGCTGGTTCACGGACTGATGTCAAGAGCCCGATTACGGGGCGTGGTGAGCGCCTCGCCCCGCCGCATGTCCGCAGGGCGGACGGGCCGGCCGGGTGACACTACAGTCGGTCCAGGCGCCCTGCGCCGTACCGCCGGGCGCCGTAGACTGCAGATCTCCGGACAAGTGTCCGGCTAGCGGACAGCCAGGGACAGGGAGTTGAGCCAGCGCCGATGACCCAGCCAGACCCGGCCCCCGACGACGCGGTTTCCGGAGCACGGGCTCCAGGAACGCCTGCCTCCCCCGCCCCTGTCTCCCCGCCGCCGGCGGGACCGCTGTCCGGCCTGCTGGTCGCCGACTTCTCCCGGGTCCTGGCCGGCCCGTACTGCACCATGCTGCTGGCCGACCTCGGCGCCGACGTGATCAAGGTGGAGAGCCCAGGCGGCGATGACACCCGGCAGTGGATGCCGCCGGTGAACGAGGAGGGCCGGTTCGACTTACTTCCTGGCCATCAACCGGAACAAGCGCTCGGTCGCGCTGAACCTGAAGGACCAGGCCGACCTGGCCGCCGCGCAGGAACTGGCCCGGCGGGCGGACGTGTTCGTGCAGAACTTCAAGCCCGGCGGGCTGGCCCGCTACGGGCTGGACTACGAGAGCGTCAGCGAGACGAACCCGGGCGTCGTCTACGCCTCGATCAGCGGCTTCGGCGCGGGTGGCGGGAAGGACCTGCCCGGTTACGACCTGATGGTGCAGGCCATGTCCGGGCTGATGAGCCTGACCGGCGACCCGGACGGGCCGCCGTTCCGGGCCGGGATCTCGGTCTTCGACGTGATCGCCGGGCTGCACACCGCGTTCGGCATCGTGGCCGCCCTGTATGACCGGGCCGCCACCGGCGCCGGGCAGCACGTGGAGGCCAACCTGCTGTCGTCGGCGCTGTCCGGGATGGTCAACCAGACCAGCGCCTGGGTGACGGGCGGGGTAGTGCCATTCCGGATGGGCAACGCGCATCCCAGCCTGTTCCCCTACGAGCCGCTGCCCACCGGGGATGGGGAACTCATCGTGACCGCCGGGAACGACGCCCAGTTCGCCCGGCTGTGCCAGGTCATCGGGGCGCCGGAACTGGCCCAGGACCCCAGGTTCGCCCGCAACGAGGGCCGCACCGCGAACCGGGCTGAGCTGCGGCCGCTGCTGGCCGCGCAGCTATCGGCGAAGACGGCCAAGGAATGGTTCGACGAGCTGATCGCGGAGGGCGTGCCCTGCGGGCCGATCAACACCGTTCACGGGGGCGTCGCGTTCGCGACTGAGGTCGGCCTGGACCCGGTCGTGCTGGCCGGGCCGCCGGGCAACACCATGCGCACCGTCCGGCACCCGCTGACCTTCTCCCGGACCCCGCCGCGCTACCACCTCCCCCCGCCTAAGCTCGACGAGCACGGCGCGGAGATCCGGGCCTGGCTCGACGGGCACGAGCCAGCCGGGCCCGGGCCGGACGCCACCACGCAGGAGGACAGCACCGCATGACCCATTCCGACTCGGTCCCGTCCTTTCCCACCTCACTGGGCACCTCCAGCGAGACGACCATCACCCTGCTCGGCCAGGACCTGGCCGCGGACCTGATGGGGAAGGTCGGCTTCGGCGAACTGGCCCTGTGGCTGGTCACCCAGCGGCGGCCGACCTCCGCCCAGGTCCGGGTGTTCGAGGCCGTCCTGGTCGCGCTGGCCGACCACGGCTTCACGCCCACCGCGATGGCGGCCCGGCTCACCTACCTCAGCGCCCCCGATTCCGTGCAGGGCGCGCTGGCGGCCGGCCTGCTCGGCGGCGGCTCCCGCTTCCTGGGGGTCACCGAGGACGCGGGCCAGTTCCTGTCCGCGGCGCTGGCCGAGGCCGGCCAGCCGCTCCCGGTGGACGACGCGGGCTGGGACGCGCTCGCGGTTGGTGCGGTAACCAGAGCCCGGGCGACGGGAAAGTTCATCCCCGGCCTCGGCCACCCGGTGCACAAGGTGACCGATCCGCGCACCCCGGTGCTGATCCAGATCGCCGAGGAGGAAGGGCTGCGCGGGCCGCACCTGCGGCTGTTCGAGGCCATCGGCCGGGTCCACCCCCAGGTGCTCGGCCGCACCCTGCCGCTGAACGGCGCGGGCACCTGCGGGGCCGCGCTCGCCGACCTGGGCCTGCCCCCCAGCCTGCTGCGCGGGTTCGCGCTGCTGGCCCGGGCGGCCGGGATCCTCGGCCACCTGGCCGAAGAGCAGCGCCGCCCGGTCGGCATGGATATGTACCTGACCGTGGACCGCAACACCGAGTACCTTGCCCCTGACCTTCCCCCTGACCCCGCCTAGGGCCAGCATCGCTGGAGCCGCCCAGTGGTGCTAGCAGAGCGCGGTCCCGACACCCCGAGGGAGCAGCCATGGCCACCGTCGCCGCGGTCATCGCCTCCACCCATCACCCGTTCTACTACCGGGCGAGCACGTCCACCGGTACGGACCGGCCCCCGTTCGCGGACGAGTGGGTGGCCAAGATCCAGGCGTTCCGGGAGACCCTGACCCGGGCCCGCCCCGACGTGCTGGTCATGGTGGGCTCGGACCACTTCCACCAGCTGTGGCTGGACAACATGCCGCAGTTCCTCATCGGCAAGGCGCCGTGCTACGACGCGAACTGGTACAACGAGGAGCGCGAGTTCGGGCTGCCCCGGATGTTCCTGCAAGGGCAGGAGGAGCTGTCCGGCTATCTGCTGCGCGAGGGCATGGACGCGGGCTTCGACTTCGCGTTCAGCAACGAGCTGCGGATCGACCACAGCATCACGTGCCCGCTGATCACCCTGCGGCCCGACGCGGACCTGCCCATCGTGCCGATCTACACCAACATCTTCGCCCCGCCCATGCCGCAGCCCCGGCGGTTCGTGGAGCTGGGCCGGACCATCCGCCAGCTCGTGGAGTCCTGGCCGTCCGACCTCCGGGTGGCGATCATCGGTACCGGCCACCTGTCCCTGGAGCTCGGCGGCCCGCGGCAGTTCGGCCCGCACGGCCCGGACCCGGAGTTCGACCGCAAGGCGGTGGAGTGGATCTCCTCCGGCGACCTGGACTCGGCGCTGGCCCAGGTCAGCCTGGACAGCCTGTGGCAGCCCGGCAACGCCACGCACGGATTCATGGACTTCATGCTGATGATGGGGGTGGCCGGGGCCGGGGTGAAGGCCGACTACACGGACTCCCTGGACCTGTTCCACACCATGGAGGCCTACTTCACCTGGTACCCGGAGGGGACGGCGGCACGGTGAGCAAGTACCTGATCAACAAGTTCCTCTACACCATCGACCGCGACCCGGACCTGGTCGAGCGGTACCGGGCCGACCCGCGCGGGACGGTCACCTGGTGGGAGACGGAGCAGGCCAACCTGCTCCTCAACTGCCCGGGCGCGGAACGCAGCACCTGGCTGGAGTTCACCGGCGACGAGCGGGAGGCCCTGGCCAGCCACGACTACGTCAAGCTGTTCGAGCTGGGCGCGCACAACTTCCTGACCCTCACCCTGTTCATCGCGCTGTTCGAGCGGGACTACGAGGAGCCGCTGGCCTTCCAGCGCGAGTACGCGACCCGGCTCAGCCACTGGGACCTGCCCTACCCCGACATTTCCACCTGACCTGACGGTCCGACGACCCCCGACACCGATGAGGATGCTGTGATGACCACTATTCCTGATTCCCATCGCGACCTGCTGTCCGCGCAGGTCGGCACGCTCGGCACCATTGGGCCCGACGGGCGGCCGCAGCTCTCCGAGGTGTGGTTCCTGGCCGAGGGCGACTCGGTGTCCATCTCGCTGAACACCTCGCGGCAGAAGGTCAAGAACCTGAGGGCCAACCCGGCGGTCAGCTTCCTCATCCTGGACCTGGCCAACCCCTACCGCTACCTGGAGCTGCGCGGCGACGCGGAGATCACCCCGGATGACGACTACGTGTTCGCCGACAAGGTGGGCGCCAAGTACGGCTCGGACCTGCGGGAGCACGACGAGCCGGGGGTGTCCCGGGTCGTCGTGACGATCCGGCCGGTCCGGGTCAACGTCTGGGGCTAGCGCACCGCCCGGGCCAGCCCCAGCCGGACCGCCTCGGACGCGGCCACGGTACGGTCCGGCACGCCCAGCTTGGCCAGCACGGCCGAGACATGGTGATCGACGGTCTTGGCCGAGATGAACAGCTGCTCGGCGATCTCCGCGTTGGTCCGGCCGTCCACGAGCAGGTCGAGGACCTCATGCTCGCGGCGGGTCAGCCCGAGCGGGTGCTCGCGGGTCGCGGAGCGCGGGCCGGCCGGGATGGACCGGATGCCGAGGTCACGCATCTTCTTGCGGGCGACCCGGATGACGGCGGCGGCGCGCAGGCCGGTCAGGATCTGCAGCGCCTCACGCAGCGTGTCCTCCTCCGGGCTGTCCAGCAGGGCCATCGCGGCCTCGTAGGGGCAGGCCAGGTCCAGCCAGAAACGCGCCGCGCCGGCCCAGTCGCCGTCGAGCTGCCGCTGGTAGGGCTCGGCGAGGCCGCGGGGCAGTTCCCGGCTTGAACCGGTGCGCCTCAGCCAGACCGCGAGTGCGCCACGCCCCCACTGGTCACAGCCGGCGCCTGAGTCGTGGGCCAGTTCGGCCTCGCGGAGTGCACCGGCCTGGTCGCCTTCGAGCCAGCGGGCCTCGGCCCGCTCCAGCCGGACCGGCACGATGTTCTGGGCCTCTCCCGCGCCGTCGGCGTACCCGACGGCTTCATCCAGGCACTCCCAGACTCCCGGCTCGCCCCGGCGGGCCCGGATCGTGCCGAGCCGGTTCAGCGGGCACAGCCGGATGCCTGGCGATGGGCCCCCCCGGATCAGGAGTTCCCCGGCTATGGCCACGGCCTCGTCCCAGCGCCCGGTCTTCTCCAGCATGTTGGTCCGCTGGCTGCGCAGGAAGATCGAGTAGGACGTGAGGTCGTGCTCGTCGCAGTAGGCCACGCCGTCGGCGTAGTAGGCCTCCCCGCTGGCGAAGGCCTTGTCGTCGACGTACATGGCGTAGGTATTGACGTACGCCCGGCCCACCTGTGCTTCATGCCCGCCGCTCACCGCGGCGTCCAGGGCCCGGCGCATCGTGGGCCCCCAGTCACGGCCGGTTCCCTGGAGGGAACAGGCCTCGGTGTTGAGTGCTTCGCTGACGATGTCGGTGCGGCCCAGCGGCCCGGCGATGGCCAGGGCCCGGTGGGCCAGCTCGATCGCCTCAGCGTGCTGGTAGTTCACCATCTGCAGCGAGGCGAGGCTGGAGTACGCCGAGGCCAGCTCCGGGCTCGGTCCCAGCGGTTCGAGCAGGGCTATCGCGGCCACGGCCGCGGCCCGGCCCTCGCTGCCCCGGCTCGCCGAGTTCAGCGCGCACGCCAGCCAGCGCAGCGTGTCGCCCTCGCGCCGCTGGTCGTCTTCCTGGCGCCACAGGGCGAGCGCGTGCTCGCGGGCGGCGATCGCGTCCTCCATCCGGTCCAGCAGCGAGACCTCGTAGCCGAACGCGTCGTACAGGCGGGCGGCCACGGCGGCGTCGGCCTCGCCGGAGAAACGCAGGGCCCGTTCGTACTGGGCGGCCGCCTCGCGGTGGGCGCCCAGTTCCGCGGCGCGCTGCGCGGCGGCGGGGGCGTACCGCATGACGGCGGGCCCGTCCCCTGCGCCTTCCGCGTGGAAGGCCATCCGCGCGTCGTCGTCACCGCCGGATACGCGCAGGGCGTCCAGGATGCGGGCGTGGATGAGGCCCCTGCGGTGTGCGGGGATGGCGTCCTGCACCGCGAGCCGGGCGATCTCGTGCCGGAACTTCAGCCCCGTCCCGTCCCCGCTGAGCAGTCCCGCCGCGAGCAGTTCATCGACGGCGGACGGCGGGCAGTCGGTGACCAGCTCCAGCAGCGAGTACTCCAGCCGGGTGCCGATCAGCGCGGCCGCGTCCAGAACCGTGCGGGCGCTGCCGTCCAGACGTGCGGTCCGGGCCAGGACCGCGTCCCGGGCGGACGCCGGGATCTCGTCCATCCCGGCCGCGATCACCTGGCTCAGGTAGAACGGGTTTCCGCCGGTCAGCTCGCGCAGCGAGGCGGCTTCCCGCTCGCTGCCGCCCGCCATGACCTGCACCGCTCCCGCCGACAGCGGACCGAGGCTCACCCGCCGGACGGAGCGCTGGGTGGCCAGGTCCCCCAGCGCGACCTGCAGAGGGTCACCGAGGGCCAGCCCGTCGTCGCGGTAGGTCACGATGAGCAGCACGGTGGCGTCCCGGATCCGGCGGCCCAGGAAGCGCAGCAGGTCGATGGTGGCCTCGTCGGCCCAGTGGATGTCCTCCACCACCACCACGCGGAGCACATCCGGCTCGCTCACCTGCCTCAGCAGTGCGCTGAACAGCTCCTCCCGCGGCGCGTCCGCGCGGCAGAGGTCGAGCAGCTCACCGCCGAGCTTGGCCGCGATGTCGAACAAGGGCCCAAGCGGCCTGGGGGTGAACAGCCCGTCACAGGCCCCCCAGTACCAGCTCGCACTGGGCAGGTTCCGCTGCAGCTGCTCGACCAGGGCTGACTTGCCCACGCCCGCCTCGCCGGCGACGAGCACCAGCCGGCCCTGGGCTTTCCGGGCCTCCCCCGCGTAGCTGGCCAGCGCGGCCAGCTGCGCTTCCCGTTCCAGTAGCGGCATTCCGGTCATCCTCTCACCGGGCCGGCCACGCCGAGCCGGGCCGCGCTGCGTGGCCGCGGCGTTGCGGTCCGGCACACCCAGCTTGGCCAGCACGGCCGACACGTGATGATCGACAGTCTTCGCGGAGATGAACAGCTGCCCGGCGATCTCGGCGTTGGTCCGGCCGTCCACAATCAGGTCCAGCACCTCATACTCACGCCGGGTCAGCCCCATCGGATGGGCCCGGGTCGCGGTGCGCGGGCCCGCCGGAATCGACCGGATCCCGAGCTCCGCATCCTCCTACGGGCGAACCCGCCGTCGCCGTCGCGTCCAGGTCGATCAGGATCTGCAGGGCCGCACGGAGCGCATCCTCGTCCTGGCTGCCCAGCAGGGCCAACGCCGCTTCGTAGGGGCAGCCCAGCTGGTTCCACAGGCTCGCCGACCGCTCCTGGTCACCGTCGATCTGGCTGCTGGTAGGGCTGGGCGAGGTCACCCCGTGGCGCCCGCGACCGACCCGGTACGCCGCAGCCAGACCGCCACCGCACCACGATCCCAGGCGTCGGCCGGGCCGGCCACGTCATCGGCCAGCCCAGCCTCGCGTTGCGGCCGCCGTCCAGATTTCCCTCCAGCCAGAACACTTCGGCGCGGGCCAGCCGGACCGGGACGATGTACTGCGGCTCACCAGTTCCGTCAGCGTAGGCGGCATCGCCTCGTCGAGAAACTCCCAGGCGCCAGGCTCGCCCCGGCGGGCCCGGATCACGCCGAGTTACGTTGAGCGGGACTGAGCCGGTTGACCGGGGAGGCCTCGCCCCGGTTGAGCAGCTCCTGGCTCAGGGCCGCCGCTTGCGGCCCAGCGTCCGGTCCGCTCCAGGGCGGTGATCCGCTCGCAGCGCAGGCAGCTGCGCGTAGGTGGTGATGTCGTGCTCGTCGCAATAGGCCACACCGAGGGCGAAGTAACGCTCGGCCTCGGTGAACTGCCGCAGATCCGCAGTGGATGCTGTAGATGTTCGTGAACGCCCGGCCGGCCTGCTCATGGAGCCGCCCGGACACGCGCGATGTCCAGCGCCCGCTCCAACTGGCCGGTCCACTCCTGGCCCAGGGTGGCCCGCGCGCAGCCCTCGGTGTTCAGCGCGTCGCTGAGCACCTCCGGGACGCCCAGCGATTCGGCGATGGCCTCGGCCCGCACGGCCAGCTCGATCGCCGCCTCAGTTCCGCGCGCCCAGCATCCGCTCGGCAGGCCAGGTTGCGCGTATGCCCGGGCCAGCTCGGCGCTGGGGCCGAGCGGCTCCAGGGTCTGCACCGAGGCTTCGGCCATCACGGCAGCGTCAGCGCCACGGCACAGGCTGCCCCAGGGCGCGGGCCAGATGACGCATCATGTCGCCCTCGCGCACCCGGTCGCCCGCTGACCCGCCACAACGCGAGCGCCCGCTCACCCGCATCGGCCGCATCCTGCCAGCGGTCCAGAAGCGCCAGCTCACGAGCGAGCCCGTCGTAGAGCCCGGCGCTTCGGTGGCGGTATCCACCCCGCCGGCGAAGCGCAGCGCCCGCTCGAACTGCGCCGCCGCCTCGCGATGTGAGCTCAGCTCGACCGCCCGCCGCGCGGCGGCGGCCGCGTAGCCCAGCGCCGCTTCAGCCGTCCCCCGCCGCCTCGGCGTGGAAGGCCAGCCGGGCGTCGTCGTCGCAGCCGAGTGCCGCGGAGGGCCGCGAGGATCCGGGCGTGGATCGGCCCGCAGCGGTGGGTGGTGATGGCGCCCTCGACCGCCAGCCGGACGATCTCATGACGAAACTTCAGGCTGGCGCTGTCCGGGCCGAGCAGCCCGGATGCCAGCAGCTCATCCAGCGCTGCCGGCGGATAGTCGCTCACCGCCGCGAGCAGCCGCAGGTCTACGCGGGCGCCGATGAGCGCCGCCACGTCCAGCACCTCGCGGGCTGGGCTGCTCAGCCGGGTCACCCGGGCCAGCACCGCGTCCCGGGCCGACGGCGGGCACCTCGCCCATCCCGGACTGCGCGACCTCCGTGATGTAGAACGGGTTGCCGCCGGTCAGCTCGTGCAGCGCGGCCGGCTTCAAGCCCGCAGCCGGCCGCCAGCACCGCCGTCGCGTCCGCGGACAGGGGCCCGACACCGATGCGCCGGACGGACCGCTGGGTAGCCAGGTCGCCGAGAGCGACGCGGAGCGGATCCGCTGCGGTCAGGCCCTCGTCCCGGTAGGTGACGATGAGCAGGACGGTGGCGTCCCGGATGCGGCGGCCGAGGAACCGCAGCAGATCGATGGTGGCCTCGTCCGCCCAGTGGATGTCCTCCACCACCACCACGTGCAGCGCATCCGGTTCGCTGACCTGGCGCAGCAACGCGCCGAACAGCTCCTCGCGCGGGGCGCCCGCCCGGCACAGCTCCAGGAGCTGACCACCGAGCTTGGCGGCGATATCGAACAGCGGGCCGAGCGGCCGGGGCGTGAACAGCCCATCGCAGGCTCCCCAGAACCAGGCCGCCTCCGGCAGGTCTCGCTGCAACTGCTCGACCAGCGCTGACTTGCCCACGCCCGCCTCGCCGGCGACGAGCACCAGCCGGCCCTGGGCCTTCCGGGCCTCCCCCGCGTAGCTGGCCAGCGCGGCCAGCTGCGCCTCCCGTTCCAACAGCACGTCTTCAGTGTCCATGCCGCCGGCCTGCAGCGCTACCAGCCAGGACACCTATATAGGTGATCGGCGGAAAACTGGGGAATGACGCCGCGAAATCTAGGGAGCCGCTCCCGATCCGCTTCTGGGGGGCACCGCCATACGTTCGTCTCGTCCCCATCAATCGAGACGAAGGAGAGCGCAATGCCGCTCTACATGGACATTCACAACATCTCCGGGGGTGTCGCCGCCGGGGACGTGGCCGAGGCGCACAAGGCCGACCTGCAGGTCCAGGGCCAGCACGACGTGCGTTACCTGCGGTACTGGGTGGACGAGCAGCAGGGCAAGGTGTTCTGCCTGGTCGAGGCCCCGTCCGCGGATGCGGCGGCGACCGTGCACAAGGAAGCCCACGGCCTGCTCGCCGACGAGATCTTCCAGGTGCAAGAAGGCACCTGAAGCCTGTTCACCAAGCCAGCGGAACCGTCAGCCAGAAACGTTCAGTTCCTGCCCTCAGCTTTCAATCGTCAGCTTCATCAATCGTCAGCTTCAATCGTCAAGGAGACCGTCATGACCGCCATCCGCCGCATCTTCCGTCCCGCCACCCGTCTCGCCGCCGCGGCCGTCGCCCTGCTGGCCGGCATCCTCGCCGCCCCGGCGGCCTTCGCAAGTGAAGTGCCGCCGCCCGGGGTCGGGGACACCGGCACCCCGGCCGCGCCTACGGTCGTGCACACCGTGACCGTCGGCGGCACCCCCGGCTGGCAGATCGCCCTGTTCATCGTCGCCGCCGCGGTGCTGGCCGCCGTGGTCGCCGTGCTGCTCGACCGTGCGCGGTCCACGCGGCGCCAGCAGCTGGCCCCGAGTGCCCACTGACCGGGCCCGGGTGAGTGACGCCCTGGCCGGGCCCGGGCCGGCTCGCTCACCGGCCCAGCCCGCCCGGATGATCCTCGTAGTCAAGAGCGTGCGGAAACCGCTGCCGCGGCAATGCCCCGGCAGCGGTTTCCGCCACGGTCATGTAGAGGCGGACAGACCGGCGCTGCTAGGCCTGGCCAGTCTCGAAACGGCTGATCTTCCCGCCGGTGACGTGAAGGCCCAGCGGGTCCGCATGTCGCCCCAGGTGTCGTTGCGGAACGCGGCGATCAGGGAGCGTCCCCCGTCCGCGGCGGACTCGACCTCCATGTGGCCGTGCACGGTGAAGATCTCCCGGTCAGCCCAGCTGGCCAGGTCGCGGTCGGTGCCGTCGTCGGACATGGTGGCGCCGGGCCCGAGCACGGCGAAGAACGCGGCCCGGTCCCCGGCGTTGATCGCCGCGATAAGGGCCTGGACCGCGGGATCGGTGACGTCCTGACTGCCTGCCATGCTCCGTAGGTTAGCGCTCCCGCTGACCGGCCAGCGGGCTACCGGGTCGCCGCGGCCAGGGCGGTGCGGATCTCGTCGGCGCTGGCCGGAGTGCCGGCCTCGTCCTCGAACGTCCCGTACGGGGCGCCGTACGACCGGTGACCCGGGCTCCTGCCGCCAGCTGTCGGCCAGCGTTCCCGCATCGACCGCGCCGTACCCGATGGAGCCCAGAAACCGCGTGACGGCCGCCTTGGCCGCCGGGTCGTCGCCGGCGATGGGCAGATAGGTGCGGTCGGCCGCGCCCGCCGGGCGGGCCAACGACCGCAGGTGCTTGTAGAAGATGTTGTTGAACACCTTCACGACCGCGGCCCCGGGCAGCTGATCCTGCAGCCACCCGCTGCTGGTCAGCGACCCGCTGTCAAGTTCGGCGATGTGGCCGTCCCGTTGCGGGTAATAGTTGCCGGTGTCCAGGACCGTCCGGCCCGCCAGCGGGCCGGCCGGAAGGCTGGGGCAGGCCCGGACCGGGATGCTGACCACCACCAGATCACCCGCGGTGGCCGCCTCCTCGGCGGTGCCCGTGCGGGCCCGCGGGCCCAGTTCCTCCGCGAGATCCTTGAGCGTCTCCGGATGCCGGGAATTGCTCAGGACCACCTGGTACCCGGCGGCCACGCTGAGCCGGGCCACGGTACCGCCGATCATGCCGCTGCCGATGAATCCCACAGTTGTCATGTCAGCCGCAACCCCGCGCTCGCCGCGGATCATTCCGTGATCCGCATGCCCCGGGGCGGCGGTCAAGCTAAATGCTAAAATTAGAACAAGATAACGATTGTATCGCTGGGCTGACCCACGTATAACTAGTGTGTTTGAGGAAATGGGGCGTGCACCCAGGCGTAACGAAGCCGGAACGGGTACTGTAATGAGCATGGCCACCGTGCGCGCAGCCGTCCCCCGGCGCCGCCACGCGTCCCGTCCCGGGCGCGAGGTGCTGGTGGCGGCCAGCCTGGCCGACCTGCGGGGGGCCGTGCACGGCCGGGTCGAACTGCCGATCTGGCTGTTCTGGTACCCGGACCGCACCTTCGACCTGGATGAGCCGGGCATGCTGCCCTGGATGTACCAGATCGTGCTCCGTGAGGCCAGCCGCCCCGAGGACCTGGCTTACCTCGACGAGGACATGCTGATCGCCCTGTGGCCAGGTTTGTTCCTGCCCCAGGGCGTGCGCCAGGCCTGGGAGGAGCAGCATCCGGCCCTGCGGGCCGCCGCAGTTCCCGCCGCCTGATGCCGATCGCTCCCGCCGCCTGATGCCGATTGACGAACTCCAGCGCGAGGTGGCCACGATCGCTCTGCGCACAGCCGGGCGGCACGGGTTTGCCCTGGCCGGCGGCAACGCCCTGATCGCACACGGGATCATCGACCGCCCCACCGATGACGTGGACCTGTTCAGTGACCAGGAATCCGCCGTGGCCGACGCCGCCGACGCGGTGGAAGGCGCGCTGCGCGCCGCGGGATTCGAGGCCGAGCGCCGGGATCAGTCCGCCGGCCTGGAGGACATCTTCTACGGGATGGGCGAGGGTCTCGCCGAGTGGATCATTACCGCTCCGGGCGGGCAGCAGACCATGCTCCAGATGGCCTATTTCGACCGGACCCGCGGGCCGGTGACCATGGACGTCGGCCCCGTCCTCGACCTCGAGGACCTGGCCGGCTCCAAGGTCTGCGCGCTGGCCAGCCGGGTAGAGCCGCGCGACTACGTGGACACGGCCGCCGCCCTGCAGCGCTACACCGTCGATCAGCTCATCAGCTTCGCCAGGCGGCTCGATCCCGGCCTGGAAGCCCGTGACTTCGCGGACGCTGGCACGCAACTGGACCGGATGCCCGACGGGCTGTTCACCCGCTACGGCCTCAGCCCGGAGGACGTCGCCCGGCTCCGGGCCCAGTTCGCGGTCTGGCCCCGGAGCTGATCGGCTTCGCGGCCTGCCTCCGGGGCTGATCAGCTTCGCGGTCTGGCCCCGGAGCTGATCGGCTTCGCGGCCTGCCTCCGGGGCTGATCAGCTTCGCGGTCTGGCCCCGGAGCTGATCGGCTTCGCGGTCTGGCCCCGGAGCTGATCGGCTTCGCGGTCTGGCCCGGAGCTGATCGGCGCCGCTGCACCCGGTGAAGTCACTGTGCGATGCGGCCCGCGAGACGGTCAAGGTACGCCTCGACGGTGCCGGCGGGGGCGTCCGGCAGCCCCCAGACCAGTTCGGTCACGTCGTCGGCGGCCCAGTTGGCGAGGTCGCTAGCGGACGGCTTCCTGGCGATCAGCACCCGGATGTCGGGCGCCCCGGGCCGATCCTGGGCCGCCCACGCCCGCCGGAGCATGGCGGTCTTGCCGCTGATGTTCTGCTCCGCCGGGGTGGTCATCCAGCCGTCCGCGTTTCGTGCGATCCATTCGAACGTCTTCGGGCCGCCGCTGGCGCCGATGATCAGCGGCACATGCGCCTGGACGGGCTTCGGGAACGACCAGCACGGCTGGAACTTGATGAACGCCCCGTTATAGGCGGCTTCCTGCTGCGTCCAGAGCGCGCGCATGGCCTCGACGTACTCACGCAGCACGGTGCGCCGCTGAGCGGCCGGAACGCCATGATCGGCGAGTTCGTCGGTGTTCCATCCGAACCCCGCGCCGAGGGTGACCCGGCCGCCCGACAGGTGATCGAGTGTCGCGATGGTCTTCGCCAGCGTGATCGGATCGGACTCCACCGGCAACGCCACCGCGGTCGATAGCCTGATCTGCGATGTGACCGTGGCGGCGGTGGCCAGCGAGACCCACGGGTCGAGGGTCCGCAGGTAGCGGTCGTCGGGCAGCGTCGCGTCGCCGGTGCCGGGGTGGGGAGCTTCCCGCTTGACCGGGATGTGGGTGTGCTCGGGCACGTAGAACGTGCTGAAGCCGCGTTCCTCCGCTGCTTTCGCGGCCTGTGCTGGCGTAATGCCCCGGTCGCAGGTGAACAACACGATGCCATGCCGCATGGTCCAACACTAGAACGCGTTTCAGTTCCCCGGTAGAAGCGGCCCGCGCTCCGCAGCCTTCCCGCGCCGCCCCGCGGCGGTCCCCCGGGTGATTACGCTACGTCGGCGCTGGCGGTCTGCGGAGGTGACGGGCCGGTCCGGTACCGGAGCCGGAACAGGCCGTATGCGACCGGCCCGGCCAGGAGGGGCAGCCAGTAAGAGGCGAGCCGGTAGGTGAGCGTGGCCAGCACGGCCTGGCTGGAGTTGACGTCGGCCAGCACCAGGAGCCCGGTCAGGCTCGCCTCGACCAGGCCAAGACCGCCGGGGGTGGCCGGGATCATTCCGACCACGCCGGCCACCGCGTAGGCGACGAGGATCAGTGAGGGGCGCGGCCGGGCCCCGGTGGCCCGCAGCGCGAACAGCAGGCAGAGATAGTCGAAGGCCAGGCGGCCCGCGGACAGCAGCAGTGCCTGCCCCCATTGCGCGCCCAGCACCTTCCGGATCTCGTTGCGCTGGGCGAGCAGGGAGTCGTCCAGCCCGGTCATCGGGGGCCGTCTCCGCAGGATCGAGTTCCGCAGCCGCTGCACCGTCCGGCCAACCCAGCGCAGCGGCGCGTCATAGGCCAGGACGACCGCGCCCAGCGCGGCGAAGACCACGAACCCCACCGCCCCGAGGATGGCCGCGTTGACCAGCCCGCGGTTGGTGGGCGCGCCCACCAGGATGACGGGCAGGGCGAAGACCGGGAGGGCCAGCAGGCCCCCCACACCGAGGAGGGAGAAAGCGGCCAGCCCGCCCACCGTCGAGCTGGTGTCCCGCCCGCTGGCCGCCAGCATCCGGAACTGCACGGCGGCGCCCACCGCGGCTCCGCCCGGCACGATCAGGGTGATCGCGTTGCCGGCCAGCTGGGAGGTGATGACCGGGAACCAGGCCCTGGTCCGCAGCGCCAGCCGCTGCAGTGCGAACGTGCAGGTAAAGTGCGCGACCTCAGCCGCCACCGCCAGGGTGAACCACCAGGGGTCCAGGGTCGACAGACGCGGCCAGGAGGCAAAAACTTCGGTGATCGTCGGGAACACGAGGTAGATGGAGACGCCGGCGACCGCCACCACCACGGCCCGCTTGACCACCTCCTTCCACCTCAGCGGATGCGATTTCTGGCTATCGATCCGGGCGGCGAGGGAGCGCTCGTTCACGGGCGGGGGCCGGTCACTCACTGGGCTGGCCCGCCTCGACTCACCCCAGCATGCTAGCCCGAGCCCCTCCCGGCCCCGGCTGGGCTTCGTCAGTCGCCGGATCCGAGGGAGCTCCAGGCCACGGAGGCTTCGTCCTGACCGGAAACGAACCCGATCCGGTCACCTGCGCCGGAATCACCGGCGCAGGCCTGGTGCTACGCGGTGGCGCCGCCGTCGATGGCCAGTGCCGCGCCGGTGATGAAGGCCGCCTCGTCACTGAGCAGGTAGGTCACGTACGACGCGATCTCGTCGGCGGTGGCGACCCGGCCGGTCGGGTTCGGTGCGGGTCCGGCCAGCTCGCCGTCCGGCGGGGCACCGATCAGGTCCCGGTAGAGCGGCGTGTCCACGTTGCCGGTGACCAGCGCGTTGACCCGGATCCCGCGGGCCGCTCCTTCCAGTGCCGCGGAACGGGTCAGGCCGACGACCCCGTGCTTGGCCGCCACATACGGCGCGAGTCCCGGGAGGCCACGGACTCCGCCGATCGAGGCGTTATTGATGATCGAGCCGCCGCCCGCCGATTCGGTCATCGCCGGGATCTGGTACTTCAGGCAGTAGAAGACGCTGGTCAGGTTCTGCGCCAGGTCCGCCTGCCAGGTTCCGGCGTCGACCCCGGGCAGCGGGGCGGTGGCGTTCACCCCGCCCGCGTTGTTCAGTGCCCCGTCGAGCCGGCCGAACTCGTCCACCGCCGCCTCGACCAGCCGCTGGACCTCATGCTCCACCGTCACGTCGGTGGCCACGAACCGGGCGCGGCCGCCGCCGGCGCGCAGCTCGGCAGCGGCCCGTTCCCCCGGCTCCCGGCGCCGCCCGGCGATGACCACGGCGCCACCCTCCGCCACGACCCGGTCCGCCACCGCCCGGCCGATTCCGGTCGAGCCGCCGGTGACGATCACGACCTTCGACGACAGACGACCGGCCATCAGCCGATCTTCGCACAGCCGCCCGCGCCCCTGCACCGGGCGGCTGTGCCCGGTCCCGTCATCGCGTCCGCCGGGTCAGCCGGCGGCCCAGGCCGGGTCCCGGCCGGCCAGGGCCACCACCCGGTCCAACGGCGCCGAGTCGTCGGCCACCGGCCGCGACGGGCCGAAGGGGACCTCTGGTCCCGCAGGAGCGTCCGGGCTGGCGAAGAAACCCAGGAAGGTCTGCGCCGCGCCCAGCAGCTCCGGTTCGGCGGAATAGGGCTGCCCGGTGGCGCGGGCTACGTCCCAGCCGTGCACGACCAATTCGTCCGCGACGGTGACGCCGACCATCTCGGCGGGCGCGTCCTGCTGGGCGATCCGGGTCATCCCGGTCCACGCGTCTGGCTTGGCCCAGGCCCGGGCCAGCGCGGCGAGATCGGCGGAGATCCGTTCCCGCCAGTCGCCCTGCAGCCGGGACGCGTCGCCCGACGGCGTCCCGTTGACGTAGGGGCTGGCGATGTCCTTCTCCGCCGCGGCCCGGAAGGCCAGCGCCAGCCCGCCGACGTGCTCGATCAGGTCACCGAGGGTGTACGCCGGGCAGGGCGTCGGGCCGCTCAGCTCGTCGTCCCTGACCCGGGAGACAAGGTCAGCCAGCCGCCGCGCCGCGGGCGTGAGATCCACCATGTTGTCGCTCATGCTGAGTAGGACGCCGCCGGGACGCCGAACTCATCGCTGCCCGTCCGGCCGGGCGTCCCCGGGCGGCGCGCACCCGCTGAGTAGCCTGGTCAGACGGTTCCCGCCCAGGAAGCAGACAACCATGCGCAGCGGCCTCATCACCCACCCGGACAAGGTGCTCTTCCCCGAGCGCGGTGAGACCAAGGCCGATCTGGCCGAGCACTACCTGCGCGTCGCCGGGCCGCTGATGCGGACCATGGGCGGCCGGCCGGTGCTCCTGCAGCGGTTCCCGGAGGGGGCAGGCGGCCCTTCGTTCTTCCAGAAGCGGGTGCCCAAGAACGCCCCGGACTGGCTGCAGACCACCACGGTGTCCACGCCCAACGGCACCACGTCGCAGGCCCTGGTGGCCGCGGACACCGACCACGTCCTGTGGGCGGTGAACCTCGGCTGCCTGGGCTTTCACGTCTGGCCCTACCTGGCCGACGACCCGGGTCACACCGACGAGCTGCGGATCGACCTCGACCCGACGCCCGGCGTGGACTTCCCGCAGATCCGGGAGGCCGCCCGCGAGCTCGGGCGGCTCCTCACCGAGGCCGGTATCGCGGGTTATCTCAAGACGACCGGGAACCGGGGCCTGCACGTGTACGTCCGGCTCGAGCCACGCTGGGACTCTTATCAGGTCCGCGCGGCTGCCGTGGCTGTCGCCCGGGAACTGGAACGCCGGCGGCCTGACCTCATCACGGCCGCCTGGTGGAAAGAGGAACGCGGCCAGCGGGTATTCGTGGACTACAACCAGAACGCGCCGCACAAGACCGTGTTCGGTGCCTGGTCGGTCCGGGCCCGGCCTGGCGCGCAGGTGTCCACTCCGCTGGCCTGGGCGGAGCTCGACGAGATCCACCCGGACCAGTTCACGGTGGCGACCATGTCCGAGCGGCTGACCGGCCCCGGCGACCCGTGGCTGGAGATGAACGACGCGCCGCAGTCGCTGGAGCCGCTGCTGGCCATGAGCGAGCGGGATCTCGCGGGCGGCCTGCTGGATGCGCCCTGGCCGCCGGTGTACCCGAAGCAGCCCGGCGAGCCACCGCGGGTCGCGCCCAGCCGGGCCAAGAAGGCCTGAATGCGGGGATGACAGCGGGTTGCGCGGGTACCCCCAGCGCCTACCCGCCGGCGCCGGGACACCTGGCGGCGGTTTCATCCGAGGAGGAAACACCGTGAGCACCGACCCGCCCGCCGCGCCGCCTGGCCACGTGCCGCCGATCCGCCGGGAAATCCTGGTCAACGCGGACCCGGCCACCGCGTTCGCGGTGTTCACCGAGCGGATCAGCCAGTGGTGGCCGCTGGAGGACCTGAGCGTCTATGGGCCCGGCGGCACGGTCGGGTTCGCCGACGGGCAGATCGTGGAGCAGTCGGCCAGCGGGGACGCCGCCGTGTGGGGCACGGTCTACCTCTGGGAACCGGGGGCCGCCCTCGCGTTCAGCTGGCATCCGGGCGGGCCGCCGGACCAGGCCACCCATGTCGAGGTCACCTTCACCCAGGCCGACGCGCAGACGCTGGTCACACTCACGCACACCGGCTGGGAGCGGTTCGCGGATCCGGCCGAGACCCGGGCCGAGTATGAGCAGGGCTGGCCCGTGGTGCTCGGCACGTATCGCGACCATGTGGCCCACCACGAACAGGACGAGAGCAGCCTGGACGCGAGCAGCCCCGTGGACGGCGGCGCGGCCGGGGACAGCCCCCTGGAGGGCGGCCCGGGCGGGGACAGCCCCCTGGAGGGCGGCCCACTGGACAGCGGCCCGGGCGAGGGCGGGGAGACGTGGGTGGCCCTGCTGCACCGCCCCGGGCCGGCCGCCCCGCCGGGGGCCGCGCTGTTCGCGGACCCGAGGTTCGCCGAGCACGTGGCGTTCCTCACCCGGATGCAGGACGCCGGCTACCTGGTCGCGGCCGGCCCGCTGACCGACGTGCCGGGTGAGGGCATGACCATCCTGCGGCTGCCCGGGGCGGACCAGCTCGGCCAGGCCACCGAACTGGCCACCCAGGAGGACAGCAGCGTCGCGGGCGGGTTCTTCACCGTCACGGTCCGCCCCTGGCAGGTCATGTTTCAGGCCGGCAGGTAGTAGCGCAGCCCATCGGTCTCGTGCCTGGTCACCCGGCCCTGCGCGGCCAGCAGCTGCAGGTGCGCGGCGGTCTCGGTGATAGCGAGCATCTGGTTGAACGGGTCGAGGTCGGCCAGCGCCCGGCCGCGCCGGGTCCAGCGCAGCCGGGCCGCGGCCTGGTAGGCGGTCTGGGCGCCGCCGAGGATGGCCGCCTCGGTCTCGCCGAGCCGGGTGCCGTGATGCGCGACGAGCTCGTCCACCCGCGCGTGGGCGCTCGCGGTGACCGGCCCGTGCGCGGGCAGCAACCGCGCGTCCGGCCGTTCTCGCATCAAGGTCAGCGAGCCCAGGAACGCGCCGAGCGGATTGTCCGACAGCACCGGCTCGAACCCGATCGACGGGGTGATGGCCGGCAGCACATGGTCACCGGCGAACAGCAGCCCGCCGCCGGTGTCGTGGAACACGACGTGGCCGCGGGTGTGCCCGGGCGTGGCCACCACGTCCAGGCGACGATCGCCCTGCACGATGACCTCGCCGTCGTGCAGCCAGTCATCCGGCATTTCCCAGCCCGTCTTGTACGGATCGCGGGGACCCTGCAGCCCGGCCACGCGGTCGGCCAGCTCACCCGCGCCGAGCAGGCGCAGGTATTTCACCTGGTTCTGCAGCGGGGGCCGGTCCCGGCGCATGGAACTCGCCAGCGATTCCCGGTCCCCGATCCCCAGGCTGACCCGGGTGCCGAACTCGCGCCGCAGATAGACGGCCTGGGTGTAGTGGTCCCGGTGCACGTGCGTGACCAGGATCCGGCGCACGTCCCCGGCGGAGCAGCCGATCGCGTCCAGGCCCTCGTCGAGCACGGCGCGAGCCCCGGCGATCGCCCACCCGGAGTCGATGAGCACCAGGTCGCCGCCGTGGACCAGCGCGTAGACGTTGACCGCGCGCAACCCGTCGTTAGGGAGCGGGAGCGGGATCCGGTAGACGCCGGGCGTGATCTCGAAGGTGCCGGGCTCAGTCCAGCTGTCCCGGGTGGAGGTATCAGGTTGCACGCGGTGCATTCTCCCTGGCCGCGGCCGCCGCAGCCAACTGGCGGCCGAAAGCCCGCAGGAGCAGACGATGTAGAGCGGCAATCACCGGCGGCCTTCTCGCCGAGGCTGGCCTGTCCCCGGCGGGAGCAGTCTGGACGGCCACCAAAGGCACCGCGAAACTGGCCACCGAGATCGGAGACGCTGGGCCGCAAGACCGCGCCCTTAACTCGCGCCGGCGCCGGTCGCCGGCGCCCCGGCATACCGTCCGCAGCCGAGATCGTCGGTCGTCCATCGAGGTGGTGTTCCGCTCGCCCCTCTACCTTGCGCCGAGTTACCTCATCTATTTACTTTAGGTAATATCTTAACTACTCTGAGTATTTACCGCAGACTGCCGGGCCGGCCGCGGCGTGATGGGGGGCAAACGTGGCTATGGCACCTGGCCTGGGCCGGTCGGCGGCCATCGTGGCGGGGGTCTCGCTAGCCGTGACGGCCATCGCGCTGACTTTCGCGCTGACCGCCGGAGCCAGTGCGCAAGCCAACAACCAGGAGCTATCTCAGCGGCTGGTACCCGCCGCGGAGATGGCCGGCGCGCTGCTCGCCGGAAGCAACGCGGAGTCGAATTCGCTGCGCAGCTACGTGACCACCAGGCGCCCGGCGGCCCGCCGGGCGTTCAGGCGGGCGGTCGCCCAGCTGCCCCGAGAGCAGGCCCGGGTAGCGACGCTGGTCCGCGGCTACCCGTACATGCCGGGCCTCCTCGCCGCGGCGAGGGCGGCGCTCCGGGCCTGGCAGGTCCAGGTAGCCGGGCCGCAGCTCACGGCGGCGGATCGGGGGGACTTCGCCCGCGCGCGCATCCTGCAGGCCGATATCGCACGGACCCGCACGTACTCTCTAGCGGCCCGCTCCCGGGTCGCAGCGCTGCAAGAGCAGATCGTCAACGCACAGGCCAGCGTCGTTGCGAAACAGCCCGCGGCCCAGCGCCGCTTCCTCATGGCCCTGGCCGTCGTCTGCGGGGTCGTGGCCGTGATCGCTGCCGGTAGCTTGGCGGCCGTGCGCAGGTGGCTGCTGCGGCCGTTCGCGGCGCTGCGCCAGGCGGCCGAGTCGGTCGCCGCCGGCCAGTACGACACCCCCGTCCCCGCCGTAGGCCCGGCCGAGCTCGCGGAACTGGGCCGAGCCACCGAACGCATGCGGACCCGGCTGGTCACGGCCCTGGCCGAGGCGGAAGAGGCCGAGAGCAGGCTCCGGACCATGAACTCAACCCTGGAAGGGCAGGTGGAGCAGCGCACCGCATACCTCGAGGTGGCCAACAAGAACCTGGCCGCCTTCACCTACACCGTCGCCCACGACCTGCGCACCCCGCTCCGGGCCATGGGCGGGTTCGCGGAAATCCTGGCCGAGGAGTACGGCGACCCTCTCGGCGATACTGGCCGTAGCTACGCCGGGCGCATCCAGGCCGCCGCCAAGCATATGGACGCCGTGCTCGACAGCCTCACCCACCTGTCCTGGGTGTCCCAGGCCGACATTAACCCCCAGGACGTCAACCTCAGCGCCGATGTCACCGTCATCTGCGACCAGCTCCGCGCCCGCGACCCCGACCACCAGGTCCGAGTGACCATCGAAGACGGCATCCGGGTCACCGCAGACCCCGGCCTGATCCGGATGGCGCTGAGCAACCTGCTCGCAAACGCCTGGAAGTACACCGCCGGACGCGACGACGCCACCATCGAATTCGCCACCATCCCCGCCACCGGAGCTTCCATCTGCTGCTACGTGCGCGACAACGGCGCAGGCTTCGACCCCGTTTACATCGACAAGCTATTCCAGCCCTTCCAGCAGCTCCACGGCGCCGCCGAGTACGGCGGCGCCGGACTCGGCACCGGCCTGGCCACCGTCCGGCGCATCATCGAACGACACGACGGGCAGATCTGGGCCGAAGGCGCCGTGGGCCGGGGGGCCACCTTCTACCTCACCTTCGGCGTCAAGGACACATCGGTAAACGGCGAAGCGAGCCTGCTCATCGGGGACACGCAGGACGACGAAGCGCACCCCGAACTATCAGGCGCGGCCCAAGCAGGCACAGGCTAGTGCTCCGCTGGGCGGGCCTCGGGGAGCGCGGTGAGCTTGTCCGGGTTGCGGATCGCGTCCAGGGCGGTGATCCGGCCCCGGTCCACGGTGAACGCGACCACGGTCAGCACCCCGCCGCCGTCCCGCACGACCAGGCCGGGGCTGCCGTTGACGCTGGCCATCCGGACCAGGGTGGGCGGCCGGCGCATGAAGGAGAGAAGCCAGCGCGCGACCTCGTCCGCGCCGCGCGCGACCGGGCGGGTCGCGGTGACCTTGCCGCCGCCGTCGGCGCGCCACACCACGCCCGGATCAAGCAGGGCGACCAGGCCTTCCAGGTCGCCGCCGGCGCAGGCCGCGGCGAACGCGGTGACCAGTTCCTCCTGCTGGGCCCGGGTGGGCGGGAACCGCGGGCCACCCCCGTCCACGTGCTGCCGGGCCCGGGAGGCGAGCTGCCGCACCGCCGCGGGTGACCGGCCAACCACGCCGGCCACCTCGGCAAACGACATCCCGAACACGTCGTGCAGCAGGAACGAGGTCCGCTCCGCGGGCGACAGTCGCTCCAGGACCACGAGCAGCGCCATGCTCACCGACTCATCCAGCGTGACCCGGTCCGCCGGGTCGCTGCCGCCCAAGTCACTGACCAGCGGCTCGGGCAGCCATGGGCCCACGTAGCGCTCCCGCCGCGCCCGCGCGCTGCCCAGCGCGTCCAGCGCCAGCCGGCTGACCGTGGTGGTCAGCCACGCCCCGAGGTCGCGGATCGAGCCCGGATCCGGCACCCGCCGCAGCCGCAGCCACGCCTCCTGCACGCAGTCCTCCGCCTCGGCCAGCGAGCCGGTCGTCGCGTACGCCAGCCGGACCAGCCGCGGACGCTGCGCCTCGAACGCCTCCGCGAGCTCCTCGGTCCCCTGATCCCGGGCGCGCCCGGTCACCTGTGCCCCGGCTCGCCGCGCGCCGTGACGGCCGGGCTCGCTTCCGCTTCCACCCAGGCCGCGAACGGAATGTGGCCGGTCACCTCGGCCTGACTGGTCGTGAGCGCCCCTGAGCGCAGGGCCCGGCCAATGCGGCCTGGCACCCGTATCGGGATCAGCGCAAGCTGGCGGCCGGTGACCGACCGCCAGGTGCGGGCCAGCGTGCGCAGCTCGGTCACCTCGGGTCCGGCGATGCTGGTTCGCGCCCGCCGGGCTGGCTGCTCCGCGATGTCCGCCACGTACCTGGCGACCTCGGCGGACGCCACCGGCTGCAGCAGCGCGCGCGGCGCCGGCAGCGCGCGCCAGCGGGCCGCGGCGCCGAGGATATTCGCGACGAGCTCGTGGAACTGGGTGGCGCGGACGATGGTCCACGGCACCGGGCCCTGCGCGACCAGGTTCTCCTGGTCGGTCTTGACCCGGTAGTACCCCATCGGCACCTGGTCGCAGCCCACGATCGACACGCACACATGATGACTCACCCCGGCGGCCTGCTCCGCGGCCAGCAACCGCCGGGTGCCCTCGACCAGGACCGCCGCCGCCTTCCGCCCGGCGTTGTTGCTGGCGTCCACGACGACGTCGCAGCCGCGCAGCGCGGGCTCGAGTCCGGCTCCGGTGACCAGGTCCACGCGGTACTCGGGCGCGGAACGGCTCAGCACCCGGACCTCGTGCCCGCGCGAGCGCAGCTGCGCTGCGACGTGGCTGCCCAGCGTGCCCGTTCCTCCTGCAATCGCGATTCTCATGCCCTGGTGACGACGCAACCGGCCGGGGTGTGACATGCCGCAGGCTCAGGAGGACACGTACCCGCCGGGGCGGCACATCCCTCCCACCCCGCCATCCGGTTATCTTGGCCCGGTGAGCTCGAATGCGGAGCAGGGCCTGGAGCAGCCGGCGGCCATCCTGGACACCGCGGTCATGCGGGCGATGGCCCACCCGGCCCGGCTGGCCCTGCTGGAGCACCTGCGCAACGGCGGGCCGGCCACCGCGACGGAGTGCGCCGGGGTCGTAGGCCTGTCGCCCAGCGCGACCAGTTATCACCTTCGCGCCCTGGCCCGGGCGGGGCTGGTGGAAGCAGCGCCCGGGCGGGGTGACGGCCGGGAACGCCTGTGGCGCATCACCGCTGGGCGCTACGCGGTCACTGGGGTCGCGGACCTGGCCCCCGAGGGACGCGAGGCGCTGCGCGCGCTGCTGGAATCCCTGCTGGCCTGGGACGACGTCCGGGTCCGCCGGTACCTGTCCCACCTCGACGCCGAGCCCCCGGAGTGGCAGGACGCGGCGTCCTTCATGGACTCGACGCTCCAGCTCACCGCGGAGGAGCTGACCGCGCTGAGCCAGGCCCTGGACGCACTGCTCGCCCCGTACCGCAAGGACCGCCGCAGAGACCTGCCCCCTGGCACCCGCCCGGTCTCCGTCGCCATCCGCGCCCTCCCCAGCTAACCCCTCCGCTCGTCCTCGTCGCCCCACCGCTCCGCGCCACCCTCGTCGCCGCATGCGGGCGACTTTTCCCGCGCGACGCGCGCCCGAACCGGACAATTCGGCCGCTATCGCGCACGTCACGCGGGAAAGGTCAATTCCCATGTGACTGATGCGATCAGAGGTGTACCTGTTACCGCGGCGAGCGGCCGGCACATCGTCGGCCCACTTGCCAGGTCCAGATGTGAAGGATATACTTCGAAGCATGTCCTTCACATCTCAAATGCGGCGGTCGCCCTGGACCGATGTGTATCTCGCCAGTGGGGCGCGGGCGGTGTCGTCGTGCGGTGACTTCCTGGCCGCGACCGCACTGGTGCTGGGGCTGCAGCAGCGTGGGGCGGGCGGGTTCGCGGTGGCCGCGGTGCTGATCGCTGCGGCGGCTCCCGCGGTGCTGCTGGTCCGGTGGACCGGGCGGCTGGCCGACCGGGTTGACAGCCGGCTCCTGCTGGTCGCGACCGGGCTGGTCCAGGCCGCCGTGTGCGTGGCGCTGGCGTTCGCGTCCGGGCCAGTGGAGATCATTGCGCTGGTAGCGGTGCTCGCCGCCGGGCTGGCCGTGACCCAGCCGTGCCTGTCCGCCCTGCTGCCGTCCATGGTCCCGGCCGATGACCTGCCCAAGGCCATGGCGCTCAGCCAGACCGCCGGGTCCCTCGGCTTGATGCTCGCGCCTGCGCTGGGCGGCCTGCTGATGGGCCGGTTCGGGCTGCGGGTCCCGCTGCTCGCCGACGCGGGCAGCTACCTGGCCATCGCCGCCGCCGGCCGCCTGATCCGCACCCGCCGCGGCGTCACCCCCCGCCCCGTCCAGCGCACCCGGAGCGAAGCGGGCCAAGGGGCACGAGATGGGGCCCGGAGCGAAGCGGTCCCCCAGGCGCGGGACGGGGCCCGGAACGAAGCGGGCCCCCAGGCGCGGGACGGGGCCCGGAACGAAGCGGACCCGCGGGCCCGGGGCGGGTGGGGGGTACGGCGGGATCCGCTGGTCTGGTCGGCGGTGGTACTGGTCGGCGCGGTGGTGGCCGCGGCCAGCCTGCTGAACGTGGCTGAGGTGTTCTTCATCCGGGCCACGCTGCACTCCACGGCCAGCACGTACGGGCTGATGGAGAGCGTCTGGGTCAGCGCCTCGGTGGCGGGCGGCTGGTGGGTGGCGCACCGCCGCCCGTCCGAGGCGGGTGTGGCCCGGCTCCTCCTCGGCTCGCTGACCCTCACCTGCGTGGGCGTGGCCCTGATGGCTGCGGTGCCCGCGGTGGGCTGGCTGGCGCCGGTGAGCGTGCTCGGCGGCGTGGGCAACGGCGGGGTCAATGTCGCCGCCGCCGTGCTGTTGAGCCGGCGCGTGCCCGCCGCGATGCGGGGCCGGGCGTTCGCGGTGTTCGGGGCGGTCGCCAACGGGGCCAACGTGGCCGGCCTCCTGCTGGGCGGCGTGCTGCTGGCCGTGGTGCCGGTGCGCGCCATCATCGCCGCGGCCGGCCTGGGCGGCCTGGCGGCCACCGCGGCGTTCGCGCTGCCGGTCCTGCGGGCCACGGCCCGCGAGCAGGCCGGGGCCCGCGAACCGGATCAGGCGAGCGGACCGGACGGGGCGAGCGGACCGGACGGGCAACCGGGCAGGCCGCGCGGGATAGATGACCGCACAGACAGGACGGGGCAGGTCAGCGCGGACCGGCACGCCGAGGCTGCGGGAGCAGGGCGGCCGTTACGATGATCGGGTGCCGCTCCGAGCCATCGACTTCCATGTGCATCTGCCCACCCCCGACTGGCTGGACGTCAGCATGGCGGGCTACGTCGAGGCGGCCGAGGCCTACTTCCGGTCGCCAGTGCAGCGGCAGTCGCTGGAGGAACTGGCCGCCCGCTACCGCGACTTGCGGGTCAAGGCGGTCCTGCTGGCCTGGGACGCCGAGACGGCCACGGGCCGCGCCCGGGTCCCCAACGAAACCGTGGCCGCAGCCATCCGCGAGTACCCGGACGCGTTCACCGGACTGGGCTCGGTTGACCCGCACAAGGGCGAGGCGGCCGTGGCCGAAGTGGCGAACATCGCCGCCCTGGGGCTGCGCGGGGTGAAGTTCCATCCGTCGCTGCAGGCCTTCTCCCCGGACGACCCGCAGTACTGGCCGATCTTCGCGGCCTGCGAGCAGCACGGCCTGCTGGCCCTGTTCCATACCGGAACCAGCGGGATCGGAGCCGGGCAGCCCGGCGGGCAGGGCATCCGGCTCGACTACGCCCACCCGCTCAAGCTCGACCCGGTGGCCGCCGCCCATCCCGGGCTGACCATCGTGGCCGCGCACTTCGGCTGGCCCTGGCACCTGGACCTGACCGCGATGGCGCTGCACAAGACCAACGTCTACATCGACATCTCGGGCTGGTCGCCGCGGCGCATCCCGGCTGAGGTGATCCGGGAGATGCGCGGCCGGCTGTCCGGGCAGTTCCTGTGGGGCAGCGACTTCCCGTTCCTCAGCCCGGAGCGCTGCCTCACCGAGCTGTCCGGGCTAGATCTCCCCTCGGACATCCTGAACACCGTGCTCCGCGACAACGCCGAGCGGATCCTCGGCCTGGCCTAACTGGCTCGCGGCAGCTAGCTGGTCACGGCCGTGGAGGCCGCCCCCGCGTAGAGCTGGGTGGCCCGCCAGCAGTACCACGCCACCAGGGTCCGGTACGGGTGATAGGGCTCGCCCAGCAGGTCAAGCTGCTTCGGCGTCGGTGTCGGGATCTGCCAGGCCAGGCCGTAGCCCTTGCGCACGCCGAGATCGCCGGTGGGCCACACGTCCAGGCGGCGGAGCTGGAACATGAGGAAGATCTCCGCGGACCACTTGCCGATCCCGCGGACCGTGGTCAGCCGGGCCACGATCTCCGCATCGCTCTCCCGGGCCAGCCCCCGGGAGTTCAGCACCACCGTGCCGTCGAGGACCTTGGTGGCCAGGTCCTGGACCGAGGCGGCCTTGTTGGCCGACATCCCGGCGGCGCGGAGCGCCTCGGGCGACAGGCTCAGCAGCCGTTCGGGCGTGACCTCGCCGTCCATGGCCTGGACCAGCCGACCGTGGATGGCCCGGGCCGCGGGGCCAGCCAGCTGCTGGTAGGTGATGGAGGTGACCAGCGCGGCGAAATGCGACTCGGTCGGGCGTGGCAGATTGGGCAGGCCGGCCTCGGCCACCAGCCGGGCCAGCACCGGGTCGCGCTCGGCCAGGATCAGGGCCGCGGCCCGGACGCCGACTTTGCGCGGTCTGGCCTGGTGCGGGCTGGGCTGGCCTGCACTGGCGTTGTCCGCACTGACCTGGCCCGCACCCGCCTGGACTGTACCCGCCGGAACCTCACTCATCACGCACCGCTTCCCCAGTCGCTCACCAGCCAAATCTAACTGGCGGACCGGGCCCTTCCGCTGGTCAGCCCCGGGCCGGGCAGGTGGCATAGTCGAAGTATGACTATCGCTGGTGACACCCAGGCCGCGCCAGACTCGGGTCCTGCGCGCGGCGGGGCTGAGCCGTGGGCCGGGTCGCTGGAGCGCGTGGACCTCGGCGAGATCCCCTACGACGAGGCCACCGTGGCGATGCGCGGCTGGGTCAACGAACGCCAGGCCGGGCAGGCCGGCGACCGGCTGTTCCTGCTCAGCCATCCACCGGTGATCACGTACGGGCA
Source organism: uncultured Actinomycetes bacterium (assembly GCA_963837335.1). GTDB lineage: Bacteria > Actinomycetota > Actinomycetes > Streptosporangiales > Streptosporangiaceae > RYN-230. Next base: position 43,072 of record CAWINS010000084.1, read on the forward strand.
GCGGACCGATCCGGCCGACCTCCGGCTGGGCCAGCACGACATCCCGGTCCTGCCGGTCGACCGCGGCGGTTACGCCACCTATCACGGGCCGGGCCAGCTGGTCGGCTACCTGGTGCTGGACCTCCGGGAGCGGGGTCCCGCCGATGTGGTGCGGTGGCTCGAGTCCGGCCTGGTCCGCGCGCTCGGTGAGCTGGGCTTCACCGCGCAGCGCCGGCCGACCCCGCCGGGCGCATCCAGCCTGGTCGGGGTGTGGACCGCGGACGAGCGCAAGGTCGCGTCGATCGGGATGCGGATCCGCCACGGCATCACCAGCCACGGCTTCGCCCTCAACGTCGACCCGGATCTGCGGGCCTTCGATCAGTTCACGGTGTGCGGCTTGCCGGGCGTGCGGATGACCTCGCTGCGCGAGCTCGCCGCCGAGCAGGGTGTCGCCGCACCGGGCGACCCCGAGGTCCGGGACGCCGTCTTCCGGGCCCTGCGCACCAGCGCCTGAGTAAGCACAGCGCACCAGCGCCTGAGCAACGGGGCCGCCACGCCTCAGCCAGCGTGCGGGCGGGGACGGTTCCCCCGGGGCCGCATGATCAGGGCGGCGACGTAGTAGACGCATGGCACGCCGCCCAGGTTGGCGTACCGGTGCACGGTGTCCGCCGGGAAGTAGACCGAGTCACCCGCGTGCAGGGTGAAATGCTCGGGCCCGATCGTGAGCTGCAACGTCCCCAATTCGACCAGCACGAACTCGTGCGAGCCCGGGGCGTAGGCCGGGTACGGGCCCGGGCCGGCACCGGGCGGCAGGGTGGTGCGGATCCATTCGAAGTTGACCCCGGGGATCACCGGGGTGAGGATCTCGCGGCGCCACCCGCCGGGCTCGTCGATCACGTCCTGCTGCGCGGCCCGGCGGACGATGACCCGGCTGCCGCCACTGACGATCAACTCGCCCAGGGGCACCCCGAGCCCATCGGCGATGCGGGCGAGCACCACGATGGTGGGCGCCTTCCGGCCGCGTTCCACGGAGGACAGCATGCTGGCGCTGACCGCGGCGGCCTCCGCGAGTTCCTGCAGGGTCAGGCCGCGGTCCCGGCGCAGGGCCTGGATGCGCGCCCCGAGTTCCCCGAGCTGAATCATTTCGCTATAATAGTCGTTATATTTACTATAGTGAATTTCTGTCCGGAGAATCCTGGCTGGCGGTGGGGCGGTCACCAATGCAGGCAGAGCAGGTCCGGGTCCGGCCGGCGAGCGCGGCCGACCTCGGTGCGGTGGCCGGCATCCTCGCGTTCTACGTCACGAACAGCGTCGCCACGTTCGAGGAGGACCCGCCGGGCGTCCCGCAGTGGCAGCAGCGGCTCGGGGACCTGGCCGAGCGGAAGCTGCCGTTCCTGGTCGCCGAGGCGGGCGGGACGGTCACCGGATACGCGTACGCCAGCCCGTGGCGGCCCAAGCCCGCGTACCGGCACACGGTCGAGGACTCGGTCTACCTGGCGCCGGGGCAGCGGGGCCGCGGACTGGGCCGGCTGCTGCTGGAGTCACTGCTCACCGGGTGCGCGGACGCGGGTGTGCGGCAGGTCATCGCGGTGATCGCCGACTCCGGGGACCCCGCCTCGGTGGCCCTGCACCGGGCCTGCGGTTTCGCGGACGCGGGCCGGCTGAGCCAGGTCGGCTACAAGCACGGCCGGTGGATCGACACGGTGCTGCTGCAGCGCGGGCTCCAGCCGGGGACTACGGTCGCGGGGTGACCGCGTCCCGCTTCGTCGTGCAACTGCACGACGCGACCACGCTGCATTTCGATCTGCGGCTGCGGTTCGGCGACGTGCTCCGCTCGTGGGCGGTCCCCCGCGGCCCGTCGCTCGACCCGGCCGTCCGGCGGCTCGCGGTCCCGGTCGAGGATCACTCCCTGGACGCGGGTGACTTCGAGGGCGTGCATGAGGGTCAGGCGCGGGGCAGCGGGGCAGTGATCATCTGGGATGAGGGCCCGGCCGACATCCGCCGCGAGGAGCCGGGCCACCTGTCCTTCGTCCTGCACGGCCGCAAGCTCACCGGCAGTTTCGCGCTGACCCGGACCGGGCCGCGGCGCTGGATCCTGGTCAAGGCCCGCGACGACGAGGCCCGGCCCGGCTCGGACATCGTGGCCGAGCAGCCGGCCAGCGTGCGATCCGGCCGGACCTGGCAGGACCTGACCTGACGCCGCCCTGGACGGCCAGCATCGGCGGGGCTGCCCTGGTCACAGAGTCGTGATCAGGCCGCCGTCGATGGTGAAGTCGGCTCCGGTCACGTTCCCGCTGCGGTCGCTGGCCAGGAACAGCACCAGGTCGGCCACTTCCGCCGGGCGGGTGAACCGGCCGGTCACCATCTGGCGGGCAGCATCGTGTTCGACGTCCTCGGGCCGGGCGCCGGTGGCCGCGCCGACCGTCGCGGCCACCCCGCCCTTCCCCAGCCACAAGTCGGTGGCGACCGGGCCGGGGCTGACCGTGTTCACCCGGATGCCCTTCGGGCCGACCTCCTTGGACAGCGACTTGGAGAAGCTGGCCAGGGCGGCCTTGGCCGCGCTGTAGTCCATGACCCCGGGGTCAGGCAGCCGGGCGTTGACCGAGCAGACGGTGACGATCGCGCCCCGGCCCGCGGCCAGCATCGCAGGCAGCGCGGCCCGGGTCGTGCGGACCGCGGCCATCAGATTCAGCGTGATCGAGGCGTCCCAGTTCTCGTCGGTGATGGACAGGAACCCGCCGGTGCGGGCCGGGGCACTGCCCACGTTGTTGACCAGGATGTCAATCCGGTCCCCGGCCAGCGCGGCCAGCCGGGCCGACCCGGCGGGGTCGGCCAGATCGACGGCGAGCGACTGGACCGGCCCGGTGCGCACCAGTTCGTCCAGTTCGGCGGATGAGCCTCTGGCCCCGGCGATCACCTGTGCCCCGGCGTCAGCCAGCGCGCGCACGATGGCCAGCCCGATCCCCCGGCTCGCGCCGGTCACCACGGCCGTCCGCCCCTTCAGGCCCAGGTCCATGAGTCCGTCCTCTCCCAGTCCATGTACCGACCGTAGACCGGCCCGGCCGCGGCGGGCTTCCATCAACCGGCTAAGTACCCAGCCCGCCTGGTTCCCGCCGGGCCAAGGGGAGCCCAGACTGCTGCGCGAGCAGCGCTTTGCGTCCATGTTCGCGGCCGGGTTCAGGAGGACGGGCGCGCACGGTCATGACTTGAGCCGGTTGACTGGGCCAGGCATGGGCCGCCCGGCGTACATTCCTGACATGCGTGCCGCAGGGGTGACCCAGCTCGGCGGTCCAGTCATGCTCCTGGAGCTGCCTGGTCCCGGCCCGCCGGGACCAGGTGAGGTGCTGCTCGACGTGCGCGCGAGCGGGGCGGGTAACTGGGACGAGTTCGTCCGCACCGGCGGCTGGGACACCGGAACCCGGCCGCCGATGGCGCTCGGCGTCGAGGCGGCCGGGTGGGTGGCCGCCGTCGGGGATGGGGTGGACGGGATCGCGCCGGGCGATGCGGTGACCACGCATTCGCTGCCGCTACGCGGACAGGGCAGCTGGGCGGAGCAGCACCTCGCGGCCGCGGAGCACGTCGCCCCGGTCCCGCCGGGCGTGTCCTGGGACGCCGCCGCGGCCCTGCCGGTGCCCGCGCTCACGGCCAGCCAGGCCCTGGCCGGGCTGGGCATCCAGCCCGGCCAGGTCGTGCTGGTGAACGGTGCGGGCGGGGTGACCGGGGGCCTGCTCGTCCAGCTCGCCGCACACCTGGGAGGCCGGGTGATCGCCACCGCGGGACCGGGCAGCGAACCCCGGGTCCGCGCGCAGGGGGCGGCTACCGTCCTCGATTACCATGATCCGGACTGGCCCCGGCAGGTCAGGTCGCTGACCGGGGGCGGCGCCGATGCCGCGGTGAACGCGGCCCCGTCCGGCGCCGGCGCCGCGATGGCGGCGGTCCGGGACGGCGGCCGGCTGGTCATGATCACGGGTGAGCCGCCGGACGCCAGCCGCGGGGTCGCCGTGACCTCCATGGTGGTGGTGCCGGACGGTCCCCGGCTGCGCATGCTCACCGGGTTGCTCGGCCAGGGCGCGATCAGCATCACCGTGGGCGGCTGGTACCCGCTCGAGCAGGCCGGTACCGCGCTGGCCCAGGCCCGGCAGGGCCTGCACGGCGCGGCGCTGGTCATCCGGCCCGGCGCCCAGGAAGGCGCCGGGCCATGATGCTGACCGGCGACCCGGCAGCGGCTGGCGCACGGTCGCCGACAGGTGCCTGGCTCGGCAGGCAGGACCTCTAGCGCCACGGCCCGCCGGCCGGTCCGGCGGCCGCCCGCCGTGGTGGTTTTCGTTGCGGAAAAAACAGGGCAAGTCCCCGGGGGACATGATGATGGTGCGGACCATGCGATGAGCGCTCCCGCAGCCGCGGCCGGTGGCGACGACGGGCTGGTCCTGGCCAGCGCCCGGGGGCGCTGGGTACTGCTCGCGACGGTGCTGGGGTCGGCGGTCGCGTCGATCGACGCGACCGTGGTCGGCATCGCGCTGCCCGCCATCGGCCGCGACTTCCACGTCGGGCTGGAAGCCCTGCAGTGGGTGGTGACGGCCTACACGATGACACTGGCCGGGCTGCTGCTCCTGGCCGGGTCGCTGGGCGACAAGTACGGCCGCAAGAAGGTCTTCCTGATCGGGACGGTCTGGTTCGCGGTGGCGTCCCTGCTGTGCGCGGTCGCACCGAACTCGACGTTCCTGATCCTGGCCCGGGCCCTGCAGGGAGTCGGCGCGGCGTTGCTGACCCCGGGCAGCCTGGCCATCCTGGAAGCGGTGTTCCGGCCCGACGACCGCGGCAAGGCCATCGGGGCGTGGTCGGGGTACGCCGGGGTAGGCACGGCGATCGGCCCGTTCATCGGCGGCTACCTGGTCCAGGCGGTGTCCTGGCGGCTGATCTTCGTGATCAACCTGCCGCTGGCCGCCCTGGTGGTCGCGGTGAGCCTGAGGCACGTCCCGGAGTCCCGTGACCCGCAGGCCACCGGGCGGATCGACGTGCTGGGCGGCACGCTGGTCACCCTGGGCCTGGTCGCGCTGACCTACGGGCTGATCGAGGGCCCGGGCGGCCACTGGTTCAACCCGGCGGTGCTGGCCGCGCTGATCGCCGGGGTGGTGCTGCTCGGCGCGTTCGTGGTCCAGGAACTCCGGAGCAAGGAGCCGATGCTGCCCCTCAACCTGTTCGCCTCGACCCAGTTCACCGCCACCAACGTGATCACGTTCGTGGTCTACGGCGGCATCGGCGGGGCGCTGTTCCTGCTGCCCATCCAGCTGCAGCAGGTCTCCGGGTACACCGCGCTGGAGGCGGGCATCTCGCTGCTCCCGGTCACCGTGATCACGCTGGCCCTGTCGCGCCGCTCCGGCGCCCTGGCCGACGCGGATCGGCCCCCGGCTGCAGATGAGCGTGGGCCCGGTGCTGGTCGGCGCCGGCCTGGCCCTGTTCACCCGGATCACCGCATCCGGCGACTACGTCACCGAGGTGCTGCCCGCCGTGCTGGTGTTCGGCTTCGGCCTGGCCGTGACCGTGGCCCCGCTGACGTCCACCGTGCTGGACGCGGTGCCGGCGGAACACGCGGGCATCGCGTCGGCGGTCAATAACGACGTGGCCCGGGCGGCCGCGCTCATCGCCGTGGCCCTGCTGCCCGCGGCGGGCGGGATCACCGGCGACGCCTACCTGCACAAGGGCGTGTTCTCGGCCGGGTTCCACACCGCGTCGCTCATCTCGGGCGCGCTGTGCGTGGCCGGCGGCGTGCTGGCCGTCTTCACCATCCGCAACCCGGCCCGGGCCGCCGGGGCGGGGCCGGCGAGGCCGCGCCGGTCCACTGCGCTCTGGACGCCCCGCCCGGCGGCGGTCACGAGCTAGCCGCCGGCAACGCAGCGGTCAGGGATGCAGCACCGCCTTGATCACGCCGTCGGCGCGCTGGTCGAACAGCTGGTACAGAGCCGGGGCGTCGTCCAGGCGGCCGTGGTGGGTGACGATCGCGGCGGGCCGGGCCCGGCCGGACAGGATCATGTCGCGCAGCAGCACCGTGTAGCGGCGGTCGTGGGTGCGGCCGAAACCGACGGACACGCCCTTGCCGAAGAAGGTGGCCCAGGGCACCGTGAGGTGACCATCGGCGTGGCCTGCGGGCGCCGGGTGCAGGTCCTTTTCCGCGTACACGCCGATGATGCCGGCGTGCCCGGTGGGGTTGACCAGCCGGGCCAGGTCCCCGATCACCTGCGCCGGGTTCTCGTGGTCCGGGTGCCCCTGCGATACCGCGGCGCGGTCCCGGGCCTGGAAGCCCACCGCGTCGATGACGATGTCCACCCCGTTCATCGGCTCCTCGCCGATCGGCAGCCCGTGGGAATGGCGCAGCCCGCGGATCTGGTCCACCGGGTCCCCCATCAGGAAGTCCACCGGGACGGCGCCGAGCCGGGCCGCCATCGCCAGCCGCTCCGGCACGTAGTCCACCACGTAGACCACGTCCGCGCCCCTGAGCAGGCAGCTGTACGCGGAGAGCAGGCCGATGGTGCCCGCACCGAACACCGCTGCGGTGCAGCCGGGGTAGACCCGGGCCAGCTCGGTCGCGTGCCAGCCGGTCACGAACGCGTCGGCCAGCAGCACCAGGGCGTCCTCGAGGTGGTCACCCGGCTCGCCGGGCACCGGGATGCAGTTGGCGTCGGCGTAGGGGACCCGGAGCAGCTCGGCCTGGGCGCCGCGGTACGGGCCCATCCCGGCGTACCCGTACGCCGCGCCGAACCCGCCGGGGCGGACCCGGAGGCAGGCCGCAGACAGGCCCCGGGCGCAGTTGACGCACAGGCCGCAGTACAGGTGGGTCGGGATCACCACCCGGTCGCCGGGCGCGACCAGCTCGACCGCGGAACCGGCCTGCTCGACCACGCCCAGCGGCTCGTGCCCCAAGACCAGCCCGGGCTCGGCCCCGGTCCGGCCGTCGTACATATGCAGGTCCGTGCCGCAGATAGCGCTGGAGGTCACCCGGAGCACGACGTCGGTGGGTTCTTCCAGGACCGCGTCGGGCACCTCGCGCACCTCGACGGTGCGGGTGCCGGCGAAAACCACAGCTTTCATGATCGGGTCTCCTTCGGCACCTCACGATCGGTGAGCTGGACGCCGGTGAGCTCGGCGCAGGCCGCGAGCAGCTGGTCCTGCACCGAAGGGCTGGTCGCGGCGGGATGGACCGGGCGCGGGCGCTGGTGGTAGAAGTACTGGCCGGTCACGGTGGCCGCGGGATCGTTGCTGACCGCCAGCCAGACCTGGGTTACCGGGGCCTGGGACATGTCGTCCGGGGCGCCCGGGCCGCCCATCCTGGTCGGCACCCAGCCCGGCTCCAGGGCGTTGCTGAGCACGTCGGGCCAGAGCCGGGCCACCGCGAACGCCAGCACCACGTCGAACAGCTTGGAGTCCGCGTAAGCCTGCGAACCGTTCCAATGACGGCCGACCCACTGCAGGTCAGCCAGATCCGGCTGGCCACCCCGGTGCATGCCGGAGCTCAGGTACACGAGCCGGTCCGGCCGGGTCATCAGCGCGGTGAGCAGGTAGGGGGCCAGGACGTTGATGGCGAACACGTGGCTGAGGCCATCGGCGGTCTGGATCCGGTGCGGCTCCCGGTAACCGACCCCCGCGTTGTGGATCACCGCGTCGTACCGGCCCAGCTCGTTGGCCTGCCCGGCCACCTGCCGCATGCCCGCGAGGCTGGCCAGGTCACCGACGACCACGTGCGCCGCGGCGGGCAGCGCGGCGCGGGCGTCGCCGGCCCGGGCGTCGTTGCGGGCGTGCAGGGTGACCTCATGCCCGTCGCGGGCGAGCAGTTCGCCGGCCATCAGGCCGAGGCCGTCGGACGAGCCGGTGATCAGTACCCGGGCCATGCGCGGTTCCTTTCCGGGGGTCGGGGGGTCTTGGGGTGCCGGTGTTCCCAGGGGCCGTGCCCTCACCCGGGCGGCGGTCCCTACCCAAGGTTGCCCTATGGCTCACTCGCTACGATGTGCAGGCCATGAGCAGCGCACCCGCAACAGCGAGCAGTACCGGCCAGACGGACGGCGGGACCGCCGCGGTCATCCGCACCGAGGAACTGACCAAGGTCTACCCGGGCACGGACTTCGCCGCCGTGGACCGGCTGAACCTGAGCGTCGAGGCCGGGGAGATCTTCGGCTTGCTGGGGCCGAACGGCGCCGGGAAGACCACAACCGCCGGCATCCTGACCACCCGGGTGCTGCCGACCTCGGGCCGGGCCTTCCTGGCCGGGGTGGACGTCGCGGCGCACCCGGCGCTGGCCAAGCAGCTGAGCGGGATCGTGTCCCAGCAGAACACGCTCGACCGCCAGCTGACCGTATGGGAGAACCTGTACTTCCACGGCCGGCTGTTCGGCATGGGCGCCAAGGCGTCCCGGCGGACCGCCGATGAGCTGCTCGAGCAGTTCCAGCTGTCCAGATGGGCCAAGGCCTCGGTGTACGCGCTGTCCGGCGGGATGGCCCAGCGGCTGATGGTGGCGCGGGCCATCTTCCACCGCCCCTCGGTGCTGTTCCTGGACGAGCCCACCGCGGGCCTGGACCCGCAGAGCCCGGCTCGCGCTGTGGGACCTGCTCCGCGAGCTGCACGGCGAGGGCCAGACGATCCTGCTCACCACGCACTACATGGAAGAAGCGGACCAGCTCTGCGACCGGGTCGCGATCATGGACCACGGCAAGATCCTGGCCCTGGACACGCCGGCCGCGCTCAAGCAGAGCGTCGGCGCCGACACCGTGGTCACGGTGAAGACGGCGGGCGACACCGGCCGGCTGGCCGAACTGCTCAGCCAGGACGTGGACGGCGTCACCCGGACCCGGCCGGTGGAAGGCGGAGTCGAGCTGCACATGCAGGGCAGCGAGCGGCTGGTGCCGCGGATCGTGCTGGCCGCGGAGCGCGGCGGGTTCGACCTCGTGGACCTGTCGATCTCCGAGCCAAGCCTGGAGACCGTGTTCATCAACCTGACCGGCAAGGAGCTGCGGGACTGATGACCACCTCGCTGACCCCGCAGGCGCCCACGCGGCGGATCGGCGGCGGGCCAACCCGGTCGGTGGCCGCCGCGAGCTGGACCGCCCTCGGCGCGCTCATGCTGCGTGACCTGGTGGTCGTGCGCAAGCACTGGTGGGAGTTCGTGCTGCGCACCATCATCCAGCCGTTCCTGCTCTGCTTCGTGTTCCTGTTCGTGTTCCCGAAGATCGGCCAGAGCATCGGCGGGCACGGCACGGCCGCGGAGTCGGAGTTCGCGACCATTCTGGTGCCCGGCGTGGTCGGCATCTCCATCATGTTCCAGGGGGTGCAGTCCATCGCGCTGAACATGGCGCAGGAATTCGGGTTCACCCGGGAGATCGAGGACCGGGTCCAGGCCCCCTGCCCCATCTGGCTGGTCGCCATGGCCAAAGTGCTCTCGGGCGCGGCCCAGGGCGTGATCTCGGCCATCATCGTGCTGCCCATGGCCTCCGTGGTCCACGCCCCCGGCGTGCACGCGCACCTCTCGCTGCACTGGTGGATCATCCTCACGTTCGTGCCGCTGGCCGCCGTCGCCATGGCCGGGCTGGGACTGCTCCTGGGCACCAGCTTCGAGCCGCGGAACATCGGGCTGATGTTCGGCTTCATCATCCTGCCGATCACATTCCTGGGCGGCACCTACTACTCCTGGACCAGGCTGGCGCCGGTCTCGGTGGGTGGCTGGCACTGGCTGCAGACCGTCGTGCTGATCAACCCGCTGATCTACGTGAACGAGGGGATGCGGGCCGCGTTCACCGAAGCCCCGCACATGCACCTGTACGTGATCTACCCGGTGGTGGTCGGGTTCGCGGTGGTGTTCCTGGCCATCGGGCTGCGGAACTTCCGGCGGCGCGTGCTGTCCTGACGGCGGCGCCAGGTCCGCTCCGCGCTGACCGCGGACCGGGATCGAACGCTGGGATGCGCCCCTGATTACGCTCTCCACCGCTGGTCACGCGGCCAGCTTCCGGCGGGTCCACGGGAGGAGCGCCGCACCGCCCGCCTTTGACTGACCCTTGACGGGACGTTTCCGCGCCATTAAATTACGGTCAAATTTAAGCCTTAAATCAGGCTCGTACTTCTCCGGTCCCCCGCTCACCGGGAGATGTCATGCGCTCCGCTGCTCACTTCCGTCCTGTCTCACTCCGCCTCCTGACTACCATCGCCGCCATACTGGCCCTGGCCGCGGCGTTACTCGCGGGCACGGCCCACAGCGCCGAGGCCGCGACCCTGCTGTCGCAGGGCAAGACCGCGACCGCGTCGTCGGTGGAGAACGCGACGTTCCCCGCGTCCGCCGCGGTGGACGGCAACACCGGCACCCGCTGGTCCAGCGCGTTCAGCGACCCGCAGTGGCTGGAGGTGGATCTCGGCGCCACCGCCTCCATCAGCCAGGTCGTGCTCCAGTGGGAGACGGCCTACGCCACCGGATTCCAGATCCAGACGTCCAGTAACGGCACGAACTGGACCACGATCTACTCCACCACGACCGGCACGGCGGCACGCAGACCCTGAACGTGACCGGCACGGGCCGCTACGTCCGCATGTACGGCACGGCCCGGGCCACCCAGTACGGGTACAGCCTGTGGGAGTTCCAGGTCTACGGCACCACGGGCAGCACTGGCTCGTCGTGCAGCACCACGGATGCCGCGCTGAACCACCCCGCCACCGCATCCTCGCTGGAGAACGCGTCGTTCCCGGCGTCGGCGGCCGTGGACGGCAACACCGGCACCCGCTGGTCCAGCGCGTTCTCCGACCCGCAGTGGCTGCAGGTCGACCTGGGCTCCAGCCAGACGATCTGCGAGGTGACCCTGGACTGGGAGGCGGCCTACGCGACGGCGTTCCAGATCCAGGTCTCGCCCGACGGGACGAACTGGACCACGGTCTACTCGACCACCACCGGCACGGGCGGCACCCAGACCCTGTCGGTCTCCGGGACCGGACGTTATGTGCGGATGTACGGCACCGCCCGCGCCACCCCGTATGGCTACTCGCTGTGGGAGTTCGGGGTGTACACCACCGGCTCCGGGGCCGGACCGACTCCCACGCCCACACCCACGCCGACCTCCACGGGCTCGGGCGGGGGCACGGGCGCGCCGCCCGCCTCGTTCTGGGGCAACACCAGCGCCATCCCCGCGGCTACCCACGTCCTGGAAGTGTCGATCGTGAACCAGACGAACGGGCAGTACCCCGACAGCCAGGTGTACTGGAGCTTCAACGGCCAGGAGGAGTCGATCGCGCAGCAGCCGTACGTGGACATGCCGGCCAACTCCGCGGGCCGGATGTACTTCTACCTCGGCTCCCCGAACAGCCAGTACTACGACTTCATCGAGTTCACGGTGGGCGCGTCGTCGATCAACGTGGACACCACCCGGGTGGACCGCTTCGGCCTCAAGCTGGCCCTGCTGCTGCACGGCCACGACGGCTCCAACCAGGAGGTCGGCGAGAACTACGCCACGTTCCAGGAGAGCCGCACGGCCACGTTCGCGCGGTTCCAGAGTTCGGTGCCGACCCAGTTCAAGGAGCTGGCCACGGACCAGGCCCCGTACGGCATCCCGTCGCCGGGCAACGACCCGGCGTTCCAGCCGGGCGGCGCGTACGCGAGCTACTTCACCAGCTACGCAGCCTCCGAAGGGGACACCTCCGACTCCACCGCGCAGATCTTCGGCTGCGGCGGGACGCTGGCGGCTAATCCCCCGCTGTGCGCCGGGCTGAACCGGCACGTAGCGCAGCTGCCCGCGGCGCAGCAGTCGAATCCGGCCAACTTCTACCAGGCGGCCCCGGCCAACTACTACGCCCAGTTCTGGCACCAGAACGCCATCAACGGGCTGCAATACGGCTTCCCGTACGACGACGACGCCGGGCAGTCCTCCGACATCTCGATCACCAACCCGCAGTACCTGGTCGTCGCGGTGGGCTGGTAACCCCGTGGTTCCCTGACCGGGCCCGGGCCCGGTCAGGGAACCACACGCTCAGGGCTTGTTCAGGGGCGGCCGGCCCGCTTCGCTGCGGCCCCAGATTTCGCCGGGGGCCGGACGGCCTGATCTAGCCCGGTGACCTGTCTCCCGCCGGTGTGCGGTCCGCAGCCCGCGTCAGGTCCACGGCCCGGTCGAGTAGGGGCTGGCAGCGCAGCCGACTGGCGATGTCGCGGGCTTCGCCCATGACACCCGCGGCCGCATCCGCGTCGCCTGCGCGCAGGAGCTGCCCGGCGTGGTCGAGCAGGCCGTGGGCCAGGTGGTACGGGGTGCTGTGCGCGCGCAAGCTGGCGATCGCGGACACGAAAGACGCCGGGGCATCCGGATCAACGCGGCCATCGGCGAGACGGGCCCGGACCAGGTCCGCTTCGCCGCGCAGCATCGGAGCAACGTAGCCACGAGGGAAGGAGTCGAGCAGGTCAAGCAGTTCACTGACGGTTTCGATATCGCCCAGTTCCAGAGCGGAGCGGGCCGCCAGTGGCCACCCCCAGCGCAGGCACTCGTGGCTTATCCCCAGAGCGCTGACGTGGGCGAGCGCGCTGCGAGCGTGGCACAGGGCGTCAGCCAGCTGGTGGCGGGCCGCGGCAGTGAAGGCTTCTATGATGTTGACCGTTGCGATGTCCTGCGGATCTTCGCTGGCTCGCAGGCCGGGCAGCGCGGCGACCAGGTTCTCCGCGGTCTCGCTAGCACCGCGCAGTGCCGCCAGCCAACCCCGGCACGAGACGAGGCGTTCCATGTCGGCCAGACCATCGGCTTCCGCGGCCGTCAGCTCATCGTCGGCCGTATCCCAGTCGCCGAGCAGCAGCAGCGCCTGAACCAGGTTCATGATGGTCCCAGCCAGATAGTCCCGCAGGCCAGCCTGGCGCAGATAACCTGCAGCGGTCTGCGCTGCCTCCACGGCCGCCACGGGGTCGGTGACCGATACTGCGTCCGACAGGTTGAGCAGGACGCGTCCCAGGCGCACGGTGTCGCCGGCCTGCTCGGCGAGCCGCGCCGCCTCACGCAGGTAAGCCACCGCCTGGGGACGCCGCTCAGCCGCCTCATGGTAGAGGCCGCGGGTCAAGAACAGCCCGGCCAGCTGCTCGATCCCGACATCGAGGGCCTGGCCGAGGTTGAGCACCTCGCTGGTCGCCCGGTCCGCTTCGGGCGAGCCAGCGAACACTTCCACGATCGCCAGTTCCTCCAGCACGCGGACGGTGTCGGTGTCGGGGTCGGCCCGGAGGATCTCGGCCGCGCCGGTGAGCTGTTCCCGGGCCTCCGCAAGGCGGCCGCGCAGTCGAAGTCCCCGTCCGGCGATCACCAGGGCGCGGGCCGCCGCGCGGGCATCGCCACCGTCGCGATAGTGCTGGCAGGCATGCGCGGCATAATTGTCGGCCGCAGCGTAGTCGCCGTCGGTTATGGCGCCTTCCGCGGCCCGTTCCCACAACATTCCGGCCGTTCGCTGCCCCTCTGGGGTGTCGGTCTGGGTGAGCTGCGCGGCGCTGAGGTAACTGGTGGCAGCCCGCGCCGGGGCACCGGTGCGCTCAGCCCGTTCCGCGGCCCGGATCAGCGCGCTGCTGGCCTGGGTACGGATTTCCTGCATGTCAGGATCTTCGGGGCTGGCGTGGAGCGCGTCGAGGTAGTGGCGGGCGATGACGTCGGCCACTTCTTCCCCGTCGCCAGGGAACGCGGTGCGCAGGTGGGCGGCCACCGCCAGGTGACGGTTCTTGCGATCGCGGCGGGAGAGTGTGTCGTACGCGACCTGGCGCAGCATCTGCTGCGCGAACTGATAGCTCCCTCGCTGCGGGGACAGCGGGTCGGCGGACACGCTGAGCACCTCGCGGCGTACCAGCTCGGCCAGGCCTGCCGCACCGCCGCCTCATCCTGTCCCGATACCGCGATCAGCGCATCGGCTGGGAACGTGGTGCCGAGCACGGCGGCGTCGGCAAGCAGCCGTCGCACGTCCGGCTCCAGGGCATCTAGCCGGGCGGCGAGCAGCGCGTGAAGGCTGTCCGGGACACGGAGGTCCCCGACCTCACCGACGAGGCGGTACGCTCCCTCGACCGGCTGGACTATGTCGCGGTCGATCAGCGAGCGTACCGTCTCCACCGCGAAAAGCGGGATGCCCTGAGCCTGGCCGGTGACCGCGGCACGCGCTGCGGCTGACATCTGCGGCACCAGCGCGTCCACCAGCTTGTTCATCGACGCCGGGTCCAGCGGGTCCAGGGTCAGCGTGATCCGGTTGGGCCCGGCGCCGAACCCGGGCCGGATCTCGCCGAGCTCGGGGCGCGCGAATACCAGTAGGTAAACCGGCAGATTCCGGGCCCAGTCGATGAGATATCCCAGAAATTCGAGCAGCCCCGCGTCCGCATGCTGGGCATCCTCGACCAGCAGCACCACCGGCTGGTCCTCCGCCAGGCGCTCGAAGAACAGCCGCCACCCGGCGAACAGCTCCTCCCGCGACAGCGGACCTCCACCATCAGCAGGGAACATCACCCCGAGCAGCCGTCCCAGCCGCACCCCTACGTAGGCTCGCTCATCGGCATCGGGGACGAATCTGTCCAGCCCAGCGGCCAGCTTGGCGGCCGCGGTGTCGGCTGGGTCTTCCTCGGCGATCCCCATTCGCTGCCGGACGATTTCTGCCAGGGCCCAGAAGGCCACCCCCTCCCCGTAGGAAAGGCAGCGACCCCGGTGCCACCACACCGTCTCCGCCAGGCCATCAATGTATTTCTCGAACTCCCAGCCCAGCCGGGACTTTCCCACCCCGGCCGCTCCGGAGACCAGGACCAGCCGGGGCGCCCGCCGTTCCGTCGTCGCGTGGAACAGTTCCTTGACCGTGCGCAGCTCGGCGTCTCGCCCCACCAGCGGCGCCTCCAGGCCGTCGACCCGCTGGACGCCGCCCACGCCCGACAGCACCCGGTCGGCCCGCCACAACTGAGCCGGCTCAGTCTTTCCCTTCAGCTCGTGGCGCCCCGCATCGGCGAACGCCACCCCACCACCCGCCAGCCGCTGCGTCGGGCTGTCCACGAGTACCTGCCCAGGTTCTGCCGCAGACTGCACCCGGGCCGCGGTGTTCACCGCGTCCCCGGCGACCATGCCTTCGGCGACCGCGCCGAGCGTGACCGCAACCTCACCGGTCACCACCCCCGCGCGGACCGCCAGGCCCGGCACACCGGCCTCGTGCCCCAGCTGGCTCACCGCGGACACCAGATCAAGCGCCGCCCGCACCGCGCGCTCTGTGTCTCCCTCGGCCGCCACAGGCGTCCCCCACACCGCCATGACCGCGTCACCGATGAACTTCTCAACCAGCCCGCCGTACCGGCCGATCACGGTCCGGGCCACGCCGAAATACGCCGACAGCAACTCGCGGACCAGCTCAGGATCCCGCGACTCTGACAATGGGGTAAACCCCACGACGTCGCAGAACAGCACCGAACAGACCCGTCGCTCCGCCACCGGTCCCGCGCTATTACCCGCGGCCCCAGCCCGCACGACATCTGCCGTCGGCCCGTCCAGGTGGGTCACCCCGGACGCTGAGGCCTGCCCGGCCAGCGCGGCACCGCATGCGGAGCAGAACCGCTGCTCCGAAGTGACTGGACGGCCACACGACGGGCAGCCCGCTAGAGGAGCGCCGCATTCGCTGCAGAACTTGTCGCCCCCCGCCGCCGACGCGCCGCACTGGCCGCACGTCACCATTGGGTCAGTGTATTTCCCCGGCGAGATTCCGCCAGGGTCCGGTCAGTGCGGCCAGGCCCCGGGCTCGCGGGCCAGGCCGAGGGCGGCGGTGCAGCCGGTGCCCGGCTCGCGGTGGGCTGGTGACTCCCGGTGGGGTAGCACCCATCGTGACCGGATAACCGGGAACGACGGTGCCCCCGGCTCGACGATAGCCGGGAGCCGCGCTGGCCGCATGCCAGCAAGGTCCCGCCCGGGCCCTGGTCCCGCCAACGCGGAGTTACAAGTGTGTATTTACGGCTCCGCCCTTGACCGTGAGGCAACGGGGGAAAGACTTCATTCATGGGGGGGCTGTCCAGGGAGTGTTCGGCCTGCGGGGAGGTTAACCCGCCGCGGGCGCGTTTCTGCCTGGAATGCGGGCAGCCAATGGAAGGCGGCCCAGAACCGGTGCTGGCGCTGCGCCGGAACATCTCGGTCATCTTCGCCGACCTGGTCGGCTCCACCATGCTCGGGGAGGCCCTGGACGCGGAAGCGCTGCGCTACGTTACCGGCCGTTATTTCGACACGATGCGGGCAGCCGCTGAGCGCCACGAGGGCACTGTGGAGAAGTTCATCGGCGATGCCGTCGTGGTGTTGTTCGGGGTGCCCCGAGTCCGGGAAGACGACGCGATGCGCGCCGTCCGCGCGGCCGCCGACATGCGCGCCGAATTGAGCACGCTGAATGATGAGCTGCAGCGTGACCTCTCCGTCACGCTGCAGATCCGGATCGGCGTCAACACCGGCGAGGTCGTCGTCGGCGAGCGCCGGGCCGGCGGCTCCGCGGCCACCGGCGATGCCGTCAACGTGGCCGCCCGGCTCGAGCAGGTCGCCGGCCCGGGTCAGGTGCTGATCGGCGAGAGCACACTCCGCTTGGTCCGGGCGGCGGTGGATGCCGAACCGGTCGAACCGCTGCGGCTGAAAGGCAAGGCGGAGCCGGTGGTGGCCTGGCGGCTGCTGAGTGTCGCCGGGCCAGCCAGGCCGGTCGCGAACCGGGCCACGGAACTGTTCGTCGGCCGGGACCCGCAGCTGCGGGTGCTCGACGACGTGTTCCGGCGAGCGGTGGACGAACGAACCTGTCAGCTCGTTACTGTCCTCGGTGCCGCCGGGATCGGGAAGAGCCGTCTGGCCGATGAATTCGCCGCCTCCGTCTCCGCGGCGAGGGTGCTCATGGGACGCTGCCTGTCCTACGGCGAGGGTGCCACCTACTGGCCGCTGCGAGAGGCAGCGCTCAGCGCTGTCGGCCTGACCGGCGACGAGCCTGCCGCTGTCGCCGAGACGGCCTTCGCCGCGGCCCTCGGCGACAGCGCCGATACCGCCAACATCGTCACGCGGCTGCTCGCGCTCGCCGGGTATCGACCGCGAGACGTCCGTGCCGGAAGACGTGCCGTGGGCGATGCGGCTGTTCCTCGAGCGGCTGGCCACGCGGCAGCCGGTGATCCTCGTGGTCGACGACCTGCATTGGGCCGAGCCCGGGCTGCTCGACGTCCTGGAGCATGTCGCGGACTGGAGCCGCGACTCGCCGATCATGCTGCTCGCACTGGCCCGGCCCGAGTTCTACGACAGCCGGCCGACCTGGGGTGGCGGGAAGCTCAACGCGACCGCCCTGCTGCTACCGGCGCTGGACGACGCCGCCACCGCGAGCCTGCTGGGCAAGCACGACCTGCCGGACGTGGTGCAGCGCCGCATCGTCGAGGCCTCCGGCGGCAACCCCCTGTTCAGCGAGCAACTGGTCGCGATGCTCATGGACGAAGGTCACGTGGCCCTGGCCGATGGCGTCGCTACCTGGATCGGCGGTCCGCCGGGTGAGGTCACGTGGACGATGCCGCCCTCGGTGTCGGCGCTCCTGGCCGCGCGCATCGACCGGCTGGCCGACGTCGAGCGCACTATCCTGGGCTGCGCCGCCGTGATCGGCACGATGTTCTATGCCGAGGCGATCGCCGCCCTGACCGGCACCCCGCTGCCGGAAGTGCAGCGGGTCCTGGCCCTGCTGGTCCGCAAGGAACTGCTGCGGTCGGCGGTGACCGACCTGCCCGGGCTTACCGCCTACCGATTCCTCCACGTTCTTGTCCGTGACGCCGCCTACGACGGTCTGGCCAAGGCCAGCCGAGCGGCCTGGCACGAGCAGCTGGCCGACTGGCTATCCGGGCTGCCTGGTGACGTCGCGCTGGACGAGATCGTGGGGCATCATCTGGCCTCAGCGTGGGAGTACCGCACCCAGCTGGGCCCGGCCAGTTCCCAGGTCCGCGACCTGGCGGCTCGCGCCGCCCGGAAGCTGGCCGCGGCGGGCCGGCGGCTCGCGCTGTCCGATATCGCCGCAGCGGCGTCGATGCTGCAGCGGGCGGCCAGCATGCTCGAGCCGGATGATCCTGCCCGGGCGGAATGCCTGCTGAGCCTGGGTGCCCAGCGGCTCGAGCTCGGTGAGATCGATCAGGCCCTCGACGCCCTGCGGACGGCTGCGGACGCCGCGGATCCGCGGCAGGCGATCCTGGCCCAGGTGCTGATGCGCGGGGGCAACATGCTGACCGCCGGCAACTCCGCCGAGGACTACGAGGCGGTGGTGCGGGATGCGATACACCGCTTCCAGGAGTGGGGTGATGACCGGGGCCTGGCGGAGGCTTACCTGACCCAAGCCGACCTGGCCTTCATGCGCGGACACTGCTCGCGCGCCACCAGACTGCTCGAACTCGCGCTCAAGCACGGCGAGGCGGCAGGTGACGCAGGCTGCGTGGCGCGGGCGCGCAGCCTGCTCGGGGTGGCCATGATTTTGGGCCCGCGCCCGCCGAGCAGGTAATCGCCTCGCTCACCAGATGGTGGCCTCCTCCGGCAACGATCCCCGGGTCCGGGCCGAGGCCGAGCAGGTGACCTGCGTCATGCACGCGATGTGCGGGCGGTTCGACCAGGCGCGGGCCATCGGTCGCGATGCCCGCCAGCACCTCGCTGACGTCGGGACACCGGCTGTTCCTGGCCAACCTCGCGCAGAGCACCGGTCACGTCGAGGAGCTCGCCGGTGACCTGGCCAGCCGCCGAAGCGGAGTACGCGTGGTCGTGCCGCCGAGCTGCAAGCGATCCGCGAAAGTTCCTACCTGTCGACCGTCGCCGGCCTGCACGCCCGGCTGCTGGCTCGGCGCGGGAAGCCCGCGCCCGCCCGGGCGGCTCTGGAGCTGGCCCGCGGCCACGGCTCCGCGGACGACGTGTCGACGCAATCGCTGGTGCTGCAGGCCGAGGGGCTGCTCGCTGCGGCGGCCGGAGAGGCTGGCCTGGCCCGCGCGGCCGCCGCCGATGCGGTTCAGCGCGAGCATGGCGACGAGATGCCGGACTCTGTCGGTGAGGCCCATCTGACCGCCGCCGACGTCGAGCGGATGCTCGGCAGCACCGCCCGGGAACGAGGAGCACCTGGTCGCGGCACGAGAGTTGTTCGAGGTCAAGGGGAACGTGGTCCGGGTACGCGAGGTAACCAGCCGCCTCGGCGACCTCGGTCTGGGCCTTGCTGGAGATGACGGTGCAACGGCCCATGAGGCGGAGAACCGCTAGTCACGCGCCGCGGCCAGGGCCAGGCCGAGGGCGGCGGCGTGCCGATGCCCGGCGGCCGGGCCGGCCAGGGTGCCGCCGACGTTGCCCCGCCCGGCGGTGACGCCCCCGGGGAGCGTGCGCAGCAGCACGCCGAGCAGCTCGTCGTCCCCGGCCGGGCCGCCGACGATCAGGACCTGGCCCAGGTCGCGGCCCAGGGTGCGGAGCGCCCGGGCCAGGTTGGCTGCGAACACGGCCTCCTTCAGGCGGAGCCGGATCGCCCGCCATTCGGCGGGGCTGTGCCCGCGGTCGAACGGCAGCCAGCCGGCCGGGCCCGCGGCGGCGAGCATGCCCGCAGCGGCCGGGTCGGCGGGGCCGTCCAGGAACCCGCGGCTCCCGTCCTCGGCCTCGAACCGCTGGTTCCCGTCGAGCCGGACGCACGGGCCCCGCTTGACCCAGTCGGCCGCGGCGCGGGGCACGCCCAGGGTTTCCGCGACCGCGACGGTGAGCAGCTCCCCCGCGCCCGCCGCGACCACCTCCCCGTCCGGGGCGATGACGTCGATGGTGCCCGCGCCCACGTCAACCACGACGGCGTCGGGACGGGCGCCCGGCGTGGTACAGGCACCGAGGCGGGCGGCGGCGGGCTCGGTCAGCACGCAGCTCACTGGGCAGCCGAGCAGGTCAGCGAGCACGGCGGCGTGGTCGTCGCTGGGGCTGAGCCGGTGCAGCGACGAGACCAGGGCGGCCCGGCCCACGCTGCCCCGCCGGGCGGTGGCGCGGTCCGCCGCGGCGGCCAGGTCCACCGCGAACAGGTCGTCCAGGCTGGTCTCACCGTCCGGGGTGCCGAGCGTGGTGACGGTGCCGACCGGCCAGCCCGCCAGCTCGGCGCAGGCGGCCCGCAGGCCGATCCGGCGGCCGTGCGCCATGACCCACGGCTCGGCCGAACCGGGGGCGGCCAGCTCGGGGGACGCCAGCCCCGTGATGGCCGGGCCCGGTCCGGGCGCGGCCTCGGGGGCCAATCCGATCACCCCGTTGCCGTAGTCGAGCAGGGCCCGGCTGACCGTGGCTGCGTCCCCGGCCTCCGCGTCGCCGAGCCGCAGCGCGGCGGCCAGGGCGACGGGGTCGGTCAGCAGGGTCAGCGGCTGCCCGGGGCGCCGGACCTCCACGGCCAGCCGGGTGCAGGCGGCGGCCGCGGCCACGTCGATCTGGTCGATGACCGGGACCGGGGCGCCGAGGCGGTTGGCGATGAGCACGCCCTCGTCGCTGCCGGCCAGGACCGCCCCGACCGGGACCCCGGCGGCGAGGAGTTCGCGGAGCGCGGACGCCGCTGCCACGTAGCCGAGGCTGGCGGGCACCAGGGCCACCCGGGCGGTATCAGCCCGTCCTGGTCGCCGCACTCCTTATCCAGCCAGAAGGGCTCCCCTACGCAGGTCCCGGTGCCGCCCGGCGTGGCCACCCCAGCGGCGAGCACGCGCAGGCGCCCGGTGTCCGGGGCGATGGCCGGGATGGTCAGCGTCGCGGTACCCACGGCTCGCAGCGGCGCGATCCGGGCCTCATCGACCGTGGCGCCCAGCCGCCGCTCGACCCGGCGGACCAGCGCGGCCGCGGCGCGCAGCGATTCCGCCGATCCCTTGCGCCCCCGGGTCGGCAGCCGGTCCGCCCCCAGCAGCCGCCCGCCGTCCAGCACGACGATCTCGGTCGTCGCGTTCCCGATATCGATCCCCGCAACGACGGTCACCGGGGCGGCGTCCATGATCGCGGTCGATACGGGGTGCCATAGGTCAGAAATTGACCGCGATCATGGAGGCGCGGGATGTCCGGGGGGACGGTGCCGGGCGGTGCGGGCGGGAGGGGGCGGGACATCATGCGGTGAGGCCGCGGCGGGTGTAGACCTCGGCGGCCTCGGTGAGGAGGGCGGCGCAGCGGGGCAGGCCCCGGGCCGCGAGCGAGGCGGCCAGCGTCGTCAGCTGGGCCGCGGTGGAGCGGCCCGGGCGCAGGGCTTCGTAGATGGCCAGCACCTCGTCGTCGCCCAGCCCGGTGAGCTCGGCGGCGCGGCGCAGGTTCTCAGCTAGCTGCGGGTTGCCGTGCTCCAGCGCCACCTGGGCCTGATGCTCCAGGGTTGCGGGATGGATGCGCAGGTCGGGCAGGCTGACCTCGCCGCGGCGGACGGCCTCCAGGGTCAGCTCGCCAACCGGCCGCCCGGACAGTGCCTGCACCGACTGGGCCTGCACCGACTGAGCCTGCCCGGACTGGGCCTGCCCCGACCGGGCCTGCCCGGGCTGCTGGGCCCGCATGTCGGTCACTGCAATCCCTCCTTCGACAGCTGCTCGGCCGGTTCCCCGGGCTGCGACCCAGGCCCGTTCCAGCGCCATCAGCGCGATCACGGTGGTGTGGTAGCGGGCCTCGATGGCCTCGTCGTTGTATGGGTTGCGGGCCGGGTCGGGGGTGCCGCCTTTGGCGTGCCGGGCGGCGTTGGCGCCGAGCAGGCGGTACAGCTCGCGGGTAACGGCAGGCGCCACCGAGTACAGCTCCAGGTTGGCCAGCGGGGCCAGGTCCCGCCGGTGGATGAGCGCGGTGCCCTTGCCCTGCAGGCCGATGCCGATGCCCGACCCGGCCAGCCGGGCCGCGCCCAGGCCGATCCGGCCGAGATCGACGGTGTCGTTGAACCGGACCACCCGGCCGACGCAGCCTTCTTCCTCCAGCCCGGCCAGCAACTCGCCCAGCACCTCGGGGACGGTCAGCCCGGACAGGGAGCGCCACACGTCCCGGCCCACCGCGGGGGACACGCCGATGACCACGTCCCGCGGATTCTGCCCGGGGAAGGCCGGGCCGACCGGGGCGAGCAAGAGCTCGGCGGCCTCGGCCTGCTCGGCCCGGAGGTCGTCAACCCCGCGCGCCTGCCGGATCTCGTCGATCTCGGCCTGCCGGGGTGGCGACGGCTCGTAGCCGGTGCCGGGCAGGCGTAGTCGTTCGGGTCGGTGACCAGGGACAAGACCTTCAGCTGCTCGTCGAAGATCGCGGCGGTCTGCAGGTAGTCGCCGGACAGCCGGGCCCGGGTCATCTCCATGATCGCCTCGGCTTCGGCCTCGTAGCCGGTCTCGTCGAGCGCGGCGACAATGTCCACCACGGTCAGGCCACCCTCGCGGATCGCGTGCGCCGCGCTCAGCACGGCCAGCGTGTCGGTCTCCCCAGGTCCTTCGACCCGGCCGCGTCAACCGCGCGCTCCAGGTGGTCGTCGGTGAAGTCGGCCAGCCCGAGGTGCTGGTACACGGCCCGGCACGCCTGGGCGGCGTAGCGCCGCAGCTCGCCGATCTCGTCGGCCGGGACGGTGCGCAGCCCGCCGTCGATGCCCCAGTCCCGCTGCATGGCCAGGAAATCGTCGATGTCCTCGGCGTTGAAGTTGCTCGGCCCGAACATGTTGTCGTAGCGCTGGATGCTGCCGAACCCGCTGAACACGAAGTCCGATCCGGCCAGCACGATGGGCAGCGTGCGGGAGGTGCGGCGCATGTCCGACTCGCTCATCAGCGCGTCGTTGCCGGAGCAGGACTCCAGGTTCCGCATCATGACCATGACGTTCTCGGCCATCAGCTCGCGCAGTCCGCGGGGCACGGACCCGGCCACGCTCGCCCCGTCGATGCCCCCGTTCTGCACGCCCTGGGCGCCGATCGCGCGGGCCAGCGCGATGCAGCGGGCCTCCAGGTAGAGCATGGACTTGCCCTCAGCCCCGGCCATCAGCACCTCGGCTCCGGCCCCCGAGGACACCCGCATCTTCATCCCGCGCGAGGCGTAGGCGGAGGTCAGGAAGGCCTTGGACCAGGGGGTGTCGTCCCCGTCGGTGAACACCGGCTCGGTGCCGTACAGGGAGACCGTTTCCGCGTAGGACGTCAGCCCGCGCATCCCGAGTTCAAGTTCCAGTGCCTCCTCGACCGAGCACTGGATAAGCACGCCCTGCGACCCGACCGCCGCGCCGACGAGGCAGGCCACCGCGTTGCTGGGCGCGTCGGCGAGCACGGGGACGGTGGTCTCGATCTCCCGGAAGCCAAACGCGGCCGCCGTCGCGGAGTCGGCGGCGAGCAGCAGCGGGTCATCGAGCCGGTTGGTGACGTGCGCCTGGTTGCTCGGGGTACGCCGGCCGCGCAGCTTGGTCATGGCCAGCCCCAGCTCGGCGGGCCTGAGCAGGGCCAGCACCCGGGCCAGCTTGGCCGGCGTGGCGCCCGCGCACAGCCGGATGACCTCGGCCCGGGGCACGTCCGGGCGGACCGCGAGCCGGGCCAGCTCGGTGTCCGGCAGGGCCATCACCTCGGCGGCGACGGCCAGGTCCAGGCCGTGGCGGGCGATGTAGGCGTCGAGGGAGTCGAAGTCCTGCTCCGCGACTCCGTCCATCTCCACCACCCGGCCATCGGAGATCACCAGCCCCGGCTCGGGATCGTGCGGTGAACGCAGCGCGATCAGGCCCAGGTCGGGGTCCTCGACCGCGAACCCGTCGAGGTTGACCCGCTGCTGGTCCATGAACCGGATCCGGCCCACCGGCTTATCCGCTGGCTCAGTCATCGGAACTCCTCTCCGGAGGACTCGGATCGTTTTGAATCAGATCGTTTCTGAATCAGATCGTTTTGAATCAGGTGGCTGTGAGTCAGATCGCTGTGAGTCAGATGACTGTGGATTAGATAGCACTGTGGATCAGATAGCACTGTGCGGGCGCAGCTCGATGACCCGGCCGCTCCCGGATTCAGCCGGGGGGACCGCGTGCTCCCCCGGAGTCCGCACCATGATGCGGATCCGGTCGCCGCGGAACAGGTCGTAGGAGAACTCGAACGCCGCCCCGTCCGGGTCGGTGGTGGTCCGGGTGATGGCGAGCAGTGGCGAGCCCATGGGCACGTCCAGGACCAGCGCCTCATCCTGAGACGCGGCGACGACCTCGATGCGCTCGACCGCCTCCCCCGGCCGGGTATCGAAGTGCTCGTCGAGCAGTTCGTAGACCGAGCCGCCCAGCGGGAGTTCCAGCAGCCCCGGGAAGCGGTCAGCGGGCAGCATGGCGCGTTCCATCGAGATGGGGCTGCCGTCCGCGAGGCGGATCCGGACCAGGTCGATGAGCAGGTCGCCGCGCTGG
>CAWINS010000085.1:0-36041 GCA_963837335.1 uncultured Actinomycetes bacterium
AGCGCCTCCCACCCGCCGTCCGCCGCGGCCAGCGCGCCGGAGTGGGCCGACACCAGGGCCCGGCCGCCTGCCGAGCGGCCCGCGGTGAGCATCACCACCGGGATGCCGCGCTGGCGCGCGGCGGCCAGCACCGCGCGCAGCCGGTCCGGTTCCC
This sequence comes from uncultured Actinomycetes bacterium, assembly GCA_963837335.1. Taxonomy (GTDB): domain Bacteria; phylum Actinomycetota; class Actinomycetes; order Streptosporangiales; family Streptosporangiaceae; genus RYN-230. The sequence continues at coordinate 155 of CAWINS010000085.1, forward strand.
GGATGGCCTCCAGGACCAGCGCCAGCACCCGGGTCTCCGGCAGGCCCAGCGCGTACTCCGCGTACTGGGCCGCGGTGGTGACCAGTTCCTGGCCGGAGGACACCGCGATCGTGAAGCCCAGCCCGCGCCGGGTGCGCAGCAGGGCGGAGAACACCGAGCCCGAGTGCGTGATCAGCGCGACCGGGCCGCGGGGGAGCGGGTCCGGCTCCACGTACCCGACCGCCCGCAGGCCGTAGGGCACGTTGACGAAGCCCATGCAGCCCGCACCGCAGACCGCCATGCCCGCGCCGCGCGCCGTGGCGGCCAGCCGGGCGCGCAGGGTCAGCGGCGGGCCGGGTTGCGGGCCGGAGTCCGGCCCGGGTGCGGGCCGGGGCGGGCGTCCGGTCGCGGGCCGGGCCGCGCGTCCAGAGGCTGGCCGGGCAGCTCGTGCGCGCTGCCGAACAGCACCGCGGAACGGTCCCCCCGGCGCGCCGCCAGGGTCAGCTGCTCCTCCACGGCCGCGTCGGGCACGGCCATCAGCACCAGGTCCACCGGCTCCGGCAGGTCAGCCAGGGACGCGTGGCAGGGCCGCCCGGCGACCCGCTCGTGCCGGGGGTTGACCAGGTAGACCTCGGGCCGCGCCGGGCTCTTGGTGACCTCGCTGACCATCCGCTCGCCCAGGCTGCCCGGCCGGGGGCTGGCCCCGACCAGGGCCACGCTGCGGGCCTCCAGCATCGCGGCCAGGGCCGGCCGGGCCGCCACCCCGGTCCCCGGAAGACCGGGAACCGGGGCGGCGGCACCGACGTCGCTCATGGTGTTCGTTGCGGGCCGTAAGAGCGGGTCACGCGCGGCGGGTCAGCCGGCGGACCTGCCCAGCCCGTTTGGCGCTCTTCTGGTCGGCGATCGCCGCCCGGGCCGCCTGCCAGCCGGGGATCCCGCACACCCCGCCGCCCGCGTGCGTGGCCGAGCTGCCGTAGTACAGGCCGGGGAGCGGGGTCCGGTAGTCCGCGTACCCCGGGGCCGGCCGCATGTGGAAGAGCTGTTCCAGGGACAGCTCGCCGTGGAAGATGTTGCCGCCGACCAGCCCGTACTCCTCTTCCATCTGATGCGGCCCGACGATGTCGCGGTGCAGGATGGACGCCTTGAAGTTCGGGGCCAGCTCGTTGTAGCAGTCGATCATCCGGTCGGTGTAGGCCTCGAGTTCCGCGGTGTGCGGCTCCTCGCTCCAGTCGGCCGGCACCCACTGGGTGAACAGCGACATGATGTGGGTGCCCTCCGGGCTCAGCGTCTTGTCGAACGCGGTGGGGATCACCCCGTCGCTGAACGGCCGGACGGCCGCCTTCCCGTCCCGGGCGTCCTGGAAGGCCCGCTCGATGTAGTCCATCGTGGGGGCCATCTCCACCGAGCCGGTGTGGTGCTCCTGCAGGTTGGAGCCGGGGTCGGCGATGAAGTCGGGCAGCTCGGACAGGGCCAGGTTGATCTTCACCACCCCGCTGCGGGTCTTCCAGTGCTCGATGTCGCCCACGAAGTCCGGCGGCAGGTGCTCCCGGTCGATCTGGTCCAGGAACGCGATCTTCGGGTGCACCGTGGACACGATCACCTGAGCGCGGATCTCGTCGCCGTTCTCCAGCACCACCCCGCGGGCCTGGCCGTCCTCGACCAGGACGCGGGCCACCCTGGCGTTCAGCCGGACCTCGGCGCCGTGCTCACGGGCGGCCCGCTCGATCGCGCTGGAGACCGCGCCCATGCCGCCCTCCTGGAACCCCCAGTTCCCCAGGTGGCCGTCGCCGACGTCGCCAATCGAGTGGTGCGCCATCACGTACGCGGTGCCCGGCTCGTACGGGCCGGCCCAGGTGCCGATCACGCCGTTCACCGCGAGAGCCCCCTTGACCTGCGGGGACTCGAACCAGTCGTCGAGCAGGTCGGCGATGCTCATCGTCATCAGCCGGGTCACGTCGGCTACGGTGCGCACGTCCAGGCCGCGGTTCTTCCAGGCCAGCCGGAGCGTCTCGCGCAGGTCCCGGGGCTTGCGCGAGCCGAGGTTGGGCGGGACGGTGAGCAGCAGCGGGCCGAGCACGTCGGCCAGCCCGGCCAGCCAGGCGTCCCAGCGGGGCATGGCGTCCGCGTCCTTCTTCGACCACTTGGAGACTTCCTCGTGGTTGCGCCGGGCGTCGTCGGCGTACAGCTTGATCGAGCCGCCCTCCGGGAAGGCCTGGTAGTAGGGGCCCATCGGGAAGATCTTGTAGCCGTGCCGGGCCAGGTCCAGGTCCTTGATGATGGTCGGCGGCAGCAGGCTCATCACGTAGGAGAGCCGGGTTACCTGGAACTCCGGCGCGTCCGGCCAGGGGGCCTCCGTGGTGGCGGCGCCGCCGGTCTTGTGCCGCCCTTCCAGGACCACGGTGCGCGCCCCGGACCGGGCCAGGTAGGCCGCGGCGACCAGGCCGTTATGCCCCCCGCCGATGACGATCGCATCGTAGGACCCGGCTGGTGCCCCGGCCCGTGCTGCGGCCCCTGCTGCGGTGGGTGCTGCGGCCATGAATCCGTCCTCCAGAGAAATTCTCACCATGTTGACTGAATGTTCAGTCTAGAAATTTGATACCGTGGCCACAAGAGCGCGGGCCAGATCAGTGGGGTGGCGGACGAAAACGCCCCCGCTGGGATCTGGGCCGTGCGGCGGGGCCGGTGAATGGGCTCCGCCGGGTTACATGGGCGGGGCCCGTGAATGGGCTCCGCCGGGTTACGGAGTGGGCGAGGATGTCCGCATGAGTGAACGCGCCGGCGACGCCGCCGACACTGCCGACCAGCGCCGCGAGCAGATGTTGCGCGCCGCCATCGAGGTCATCGAGGAGCGCGGATTCCCCGAGACCCGGATCGCGGACGTCGCGGCGCGGGCCGGCACCAGCCCCGCGCTGGTCATCTACTACTTCAAGACCAAGGACCAGTTGCTGACCGAGGCGCTGCGCTACGCCGAGGACGCCTGGTACGAGGCGGGCACCCGGCGGATGGCGGCCCTCTCCAGCGCCGCCGGGCGGCTGGAGGAACTGGTCGCCATGAACTTCCTCATCGAGATCGAGGGCGAGCCCACCAGTTCGTGGCTGCTCTGGCTCGACCTGTGGGCCCAGTCGGTACGGCTGCCCGAGGTGGCCAGCGTCCGGCAGAAGTTCGATGAGCGCTGGCGTGAGATGATCATCTCCGTGGTCCTGGCCGGTCAGGCGGCGGGCGAGTTCGGGCCGGTGAACGCCGAGGACTTCGCGGTGACGCTGACCGCGCTGCTGGATGGGCTGGCCATCCAGATCGCGCTTACGGATCCCTCGGTGGACGCCAGCCGCGCGTTCGAGCTGGGCATGCGGTTCGCGTCCGGCCAGCTGGGATTCGAATGGGCCGGGCGGTCGCCCGGCCGGTGAAATAAGGAGGTCACCCGGTGCCTGGTGGACATATCCAGCTGGTCGCACTGACCAAGCAGTTCACGGAAGTTGCCGTGGACAGCATCGATCTCACCGTGGACAGCGGGGAGTTCTTCTCGCTGCTCGGGCCATCGGGCTGCGGGAAGACCACCACCCTGCGGCTGATCGCCGGGTTCGAGCAGCCCACCTCGGGCCGGATCCTGCTGGACGGCACGGACATGTCCGGGGTGCCGCCGCACAAGCGCCACGTGAACACGGTGTTCCAGAGCTACGCGCTGTTCCCGTTCCTGTCCGTGTTCGACAACGTGGCGTTCGGGCTGCGCTACCAGAAGCTGTCCAAGGCCGAGACGGCCAAGCGGGTGCACGAGGCGCTCGACCTGGTCCAGATGGGCTCGTATGAGAAGCGCCGCCCGGGCGCGCTGTCCGGAGGCCAGCAGCAGCGGGTCGCCCTGGCCCGGGCGCTGGTCCTGGGCCCGGCCGTGCTGCTGCTGGACGAGCCGCTCGGCGCGCTGGACGCCAAGCTGCGCCGCTCGCTCAAGGTGGAGCTCAAGGCCCTGCAGGAGCGGGTCGGCATCACGTTCCTCTACGTCACCCACGACCAGGAGGAAGCGCTGACCATGTCCGACCGGCTGGCCGTGATGAACGCCGGCCAGATCGTCCAGATCGGCGCGCCGCGCACGATCTACGAGGAGCCGGCGGACACCTACGTGGCCGACTTCCTGGGGGTGTCGAACCTGATGGAAGTGGACGTGGTGGAGCGGGGCCCGGGCTCGCGGTGCAGCGTCAAGGTCGGTGAGTCCGCGCTGGATGTGGAGCGGGGTGACGTGGACGGGCTGGGCACCGCGCACGCGGTGATCCGCCCGGAGCGGGTGCGGATCGAGAAGCACGGCACGGCCGGCCCGAACCGTGTCCCGGCCATGGTCGAGCGGCTGGTGTTCCTGGGCGCGGCCACCCAGGTCATGCTGCGGCTGGCGCCCGGTGCGCAACTGCAGGCGCTGGTGCAGAACGATGGCGGGCATCCCGAGCACCTCAGCCAGGGCACCCCGGTGCAGGTGTACCTGGCCCCCGACGCGTTGCGGGTGCTGCGCGGCGGCGCCCAGGACGTGGCCGTCGAGGAGCCGGACCAGCTAAAAGTGTCTTAACGGACGTAGTGCTTGCAGTACCCCATGAGTGCGCTGCCGTGCTGGGTACCCGTCGCGGCAACTGGAGTAAATAATCGGCAACTTTGCTCCTGCAGATAAGGCAGATGTGTCCGGACAGGTGGGCCTCGGGTTAAGATTGCGATGTAGCTGCGAAGCAGTTACAGGCCGTGAGGTTATTCGCGCTGTAGCCTCGTCAGCACAGCGCGGGCCAGACCTGGGGTGGGCAGGCTATCTGGAGGCGTCATGACGGGTGTGCCGCAAGTGCCGCCGGGTGTCAACTTCAGCAGGCCCAGCCCGGCTCGCATCTACGACTACATGCTGGGCGGCTGGCGTAACTATCCGGTGGACCGCGACGCGGCGGCGAAGCTCCAGGACGTGGTGCCGGAGTTCGCGGAGATCGCCTGGGCGAACCGGGGATTCCACCAGCGGGCCGCGCGCTGGATCGCGGAACAGGGCGTCGGCCAGTTCCTCGACATCGGCTGCGGCATGCCCACGGTGGGCAACACCCACGAGGTCGTCCGGGAGATCCTGCCGACCGCCCGGGTGGTGTACGTGGACATGGACCCCGCCGTCGCGGAGTTCGGCTACGCGCTCGACGGTGACGACGACGCCACCCTGATCCAGGCCGATCTGCGCGACCCCGGCGCTTTACTGGCGCACCCGGAACTGGTCCGGCTCATCGACTTCAGCCAGCCGGTCGGCCTGATCATGACCGGGGTCATGCACTTCGTCGCGGACGGATCCGACCCCTGGGGGCTGGTGCACCAGTACCTGGCCCCGCTCACGGCCGGCAGCTATCTCGCCCTGTCCCACGCCACCGGGGACGGCGTGCCGCCGTTCGCGGTGCAGCGCTGGGAGGACGTGTACGCGGACGCGCCGGTCCAGTTGCACCTGCGGAACCGGGCATCGGTGCAGCGGTTCTTCGCCGGGCTGCGGCTGGAGCCGCCCTACCAGGGGGCCCCGGCTGAAGTGGCCCACCTGGGCCTGTGGGGTTGCGAGGATCCCGCGCTCGCCGACAGTGACAGCTCGCGCTGGGGCTATTGCGGGGTCGCCCGGCATCCGTGAGGGCCGGGTTACCGCGTCTTGTCCAGCATGGCCAGGACATCGTCGGTGGTGGCCGTCTCACCCAGCCGGGGGAAGATCCGCTGCACGCTGTTGCGATGCAGGTCGGGATCCCGGTCGGCCATCGCGTCGGTGGCCAGCACCACGTGGTAGCCGTGCTCGTGCGCGGCCCGGGCGGTGGACTCCACGCCCGCGCTGGTCGCGACCCCGGTCAGCACGATCTGGGTGACGCCGCGCTCGCGCAGCAGGGCGTCCAGCGGGGTGGCGTGGAACGCGCCCCAGGTCTGCTTGGTGACCAGGAGGTCGCCGGGCTGCTGGTCCAGTTCCGGGACGAGGTCGGTCCAGTCCGGCGGCGGGGTGAAGGCGGGCCTGCTGATCTCCGTGCGCCCGGGCGCGCCGCCGCTGGCGTTGACCAGCACGACCGGCAGCCCGTGCCGGCGGAAGGCCGCGGCCAGGCTGGCCGACCGCGCGATGACGTCATCGAGGGGAGGCACCCCCGGCAGGGCGGTGATCCCTTTCTGCAGGTCGATCACGACCAGGGCCGGCCGGGCGTCCAGGGTGGTCAGGGCCATCGTGCTCCTCTTTCGCGGCGTGACGGTTGTTGCTGTTGCTAGTGATGGAGAGGGTGTTTCTGCTGCTGCTGCTTCTGGTGGTGCTGGTAGTGCGGCGCTCGGGTTTGAGTTCGGGGTGGACGTAACGGCCGCCCCGCATCAGGGACGCGACCGCGGCCAGCGCGGCCAGGCCGGCGGCCACGGCGAACACCACGGTCAGGCCGTGATGGAACGGCGCTGAGATCAGCTGGGGGAAGAACTCGCGGCCGGTGAGGACCCGCTGGGCGGCGGCGGGCAGCGAGGCCAGCGCGCCCGCCGTGGAGAGCAGGTGCTCGATCGGGTTCACCCCCAGCACCGCCGCGAACAGTGACGACACCGGCGGCAGCGACCCCACGTGCGCGGCCACACCGTGCGGGACCCCCTGCCGGACCAGGCCACTGGTCAGCGACTGCGGGAGGGTGCTCGCCAGCCCGGCGATCATCAGCGAGAAGAACACCCCGATCGACAGGGCCGTGCCGGAGTTCTGGAACGTGGAGCGCATGCCGGAGGCCGCGCCGCGGTGCTTGGCCGGGACGCTGCCCATGATCGAGGAAGAGTTCGGCGCGGCGAACATGCCGCTGCCGATCCCGTTCGCGGCGATGATCAGGGCGAAGGCCCAGAAGGGGAAGTTGATCGGCAGCAGCAGCAGGCCGATGAAACTGCCGCCGAACACGATCATCCCGGCGGTGGCGATGCCCCGCGAGCCGAACCGGTCGGACAGGGTCCCCGAGACGGGCCCGGAGACCAGGAAGCCGGCCGTCAGCGGCAGCAGGAAGATGCCGGCCCACAGCGGGGTGTCGTCGTAGGAGTAGCCGTGCAGCGGCAGCCAGATCCCCTGGAGCCAGATGATGAGCATGAACTGCAGGCCGCCCCGGGCGATGGAGACCACAAAGCCCGCGATGCTGCCGGCCGTGAACGCCCGGATCCGGAACAGGCTCAGCTCGAACATCGGGTCGGCGATCCTGGTCTCGATCACCGCGAACACCGCGAGCAGGGCCGAGCCCCCGGTCAGCAGCCCGATTACCGACGGGTTCGCCCAGCCCATGCTGTCGTGCCCGTACGGCTGGATACCGTCGGTAATGCCGATCAGGACGGCGCCCAGGCCGACGGCGAAGGTGATGTTGCCCCACCAGTCGATCCGGCCGGGGTTGCGGGCCCCGTTGTCCCGGAGCTTGCGGTAGGCCCACAGCGTCCCGAACACGCCGACCGGCACGTTGACCCAGAACACCGCGCGCCAGTCGATCGCGGCCAGCAGGCCCCCGGCGACCAGGCCGACGAACTGGCCGGCCAGGCCGGCCACCTGGTTGGTGCCCAGCGCGAAGCCCCGCCGCTCGGCCGGGAACGCATCGGTCAGGATCGCGGCCGAGTTGGCCATGAGCATGGACCCGCCGATGGCCTGGAGTATCCGCCAGCCAATCAGCCACAGCGCGCCGTGGGTTCCCTGGAAGGGATCGAACGAGAGCAGGATCGAGGCCGCGGTGAATACCGCGAAGCCCGCGTTGTAGATCTTGACCCGGCCGAACATGTCGCCGAGGCGGCCGAGGCTGACCACGAGCACGGCCTGGACCAGCCGGTATCCCATGATCATCCACAGCAGGTAGCTGATGTTGCCGGGCGCCAGCGGGTCCAGGTGGATGCCGCGGAAGATGGCCGGCAGCGCGATGATGACGATGGATCCGTCGAGTGTGGCCATGAACATGGCCGCGGTCGTATTGGCCAGGGCCACCCAGCGGTAGCGGTCGCCGGGGCTGGCCGTCAGCTGCCGGGCCATCAAATGGTCTGCGCCAGTCGCTCGAGCAGCGGGGCGGCGGCCCGGAGCTGCCGGAGCTCCGCGGGCGTGAAGCCGTTCGACAGGGCCTGCGCCAGCTGGGCGACCCGGGCGCTGCGCTTGTCCCGCAGCACCTGCTGCCCGGCCTCAGTCAGCGAGAGCACGGCCCGGCGGCCATCTTCTGGGTCGGGATGCCGCTGCACCAGCCCGCGGGCTTCCAGCCCGGCCAGCGTCGCGCCCATGGACTGCGGGCTGATCTGGTCCAGCTTGGCCAGCGTGCTGGAGGTGGCCGGGCCGGTGCGGTCCAGCCGGGACAGGGCCGACGTCTCCGGCAGGCTGAGCTCCCCGTCGGGCCGGACCTGGCGCATCCGCCGCAGCAGCAGGCCGACGCTGACCCGCAGCGCCGCGGCCACCTCGGTGGCGTCCGGTTCCTGGAGCCCTGCTTCCTCCGCCATGACCCTAAGCCTAAACTGATAAGTCTGGCCTTAGCAAATTGGCGACGGATGCACAGACCGTGCCAGGCGCATTGGCGTGCGAAGACCCCGCGGGAGCGCCCGGGGCGCGCGGATTCCCGGGGTTTACGGCTCGCTGCCGGCGATCGTGGTCAGTGCCTCGAGTCCGGCTGCCCCGCTCGCCACGGGTCGCCCAGCGGTAGCCGAGGTAGCCGAGGAACGCGATGACCAGCGACATCGCCAGCATGATCGTCCCGAGTGCGTTCAGTGCCGGGCCGCCATTGCCGCCGTGCTGGGTGGAGTAAATGATCACGGACATTGGCGTGTTGCTGGCGTTCGAGGAGAGCAGGTTGACGATCACGAAGTCGTCGATGACCCCGGAGAACACCAGCACGGCGCTGGCAAAGATGGCCGGTCCGAGCAGCGGGATCATCACGCGCCGCATGGTGGACAGCTGGTTGGCGCCCAGGTCGGCGGCCGCCTCCTCGTACTGGCGGCCCAGGGTGACCAGCCGGGCCTGGACGATGATGGCCGGCCAGCTGACGTTCCAGCTGACCAGGCCCAGCACCTCGGCCAGGGTGCCCAGGTGGACCGAGGTGTACAGCACGGTGAACACGAAGAACATCGCGACGCCGAAGATCAGCTCCGGGATCACGAAGGACAGGATCATCACGTAGTTGAACGTGGAGGAGGTGAAGCCCCGCCAGCGGTTGATGCCCAGCGCGAACGCCACGCCCAGCGGGACCGCGATCAGCGTGGTGAGCACGGACAGCCGGACGGTCTGGATGACGGCCGCGTGCAGCTGCGGGTTGTGCAGCACCGAGTTGACCGGGTCGCCGAAGTACCACCGCCAGGAGAAGCCCTGCCACGCGCTCTGCGACTTCCCGTTGTTGAACGAGAAGAGCACCGCGATGCCGATGGGCACCAGCGACCAGATCAGGTACAGCCAGGTGAAGCCCTCCAGGAACCACGGGTGGCCCCAGGGGTTACGCCGGGGCAGCAGCCGGGACAGGCCGCTGCGGGCCTGGGTGCCCGGCTGCTCGGTGGCCTGGGCGGGGGCGCTGGTCGCGGTCACGCCGCCTCCCGGGTGGATCGGTTCGTGGCGATCACGTAGTAGACCATCGGTATCAGCAGGACCAGCAGCAGGATCAGGGACAGCACCGCGCCCTGCCCCTCCAGCCCGGGCGTGCCGAGCTGGCCCTGGATCAGGTTGCCCACCATGGAGGTATTGGCCGCGCCGGACAGCAGCTGGTTGGTGAAGTAGTCGCCCAGCATCGGCAGCACGGTGATCAGCAGGCCGGTCAGGATGGCCTGCCGGGACAGCGGCAGGGTGATCCGGATGAACGTCCGGACCCGGTTCAGGCCGAGGTCCCGGCCGGCCTCGATGAGCGCCGGGTCGATCCGGTCCAGCCCGGCGTACAGCACCAGGATCAGGTACGGGATGTAGCCGTAGACCAGGCCGAGCACCACCGTGTACCACCGGCCGCCGAGCCAGTTGATCGGCGAGGAGATCAGCCCCAGGCTGGACAGGGCCTTGTTCACGTAGCCGTTGGTCTGCAGCAGGTCGATCCAGGCCAGCATGCGCATCATGTAGCTGATCCAGAACGGCGCGATCAGCAGGATCAGGAACAGTGCCTTGCGCCGGCCGGAGAAGCGGGCCACGAAGTAGGCCGCCGGGTACGCGATGACCAGGGACAGCAGCGAGGCGATGGCCACGTAGAGGAGGGTGCGCAGCACGATGGGCCCGGCGAACGAGGTCGCGCCGAACAGGTCATGCCAGACGTTGATGACGTTGGAGGAGCTCCACCCGAACGGGTTCCAGACCGCGATCGGGGACTCGAACAGCCGGTTGAGCTGCCCCATGGCGATGGCCAGCACCGCGTAGAACGGCACGATGAACAGCAGGGTGAGCCAGAGGATGCCGGGCAGGGCCAGCAGCACCCAGAACAGCCGGCTCGGCCGGGCAGGCTTCTGGCCACCGTCCCGCGAGCGCGGGATCGCTCGCGGCAGCCCCGGCGGTGCGGTCATGGCCCTCCCCTAGATTCCGTTGCTCACGACGAGCCAGGCCTGCTGCCACAGGGCGTCGGCGTCCACCGGCAGCTGCAGCTCGCCGACGCCGCGCCGGAAGTAGGACGGCAGCACCGCGGTGGAAATCAGGCTCTTGGGCAGCAGCTTCTCCTGGACCAGGCGCTGCGGCGTGACCGCGTTGAGCGGCTGCATGTAGCCGTTGAAGCTGATGTTCTCCAGCACGTTCGGCAGGTCGAGCATGTAGTTCAGGAACAGGTGCGCCAGCACCGGGTTGGTCGACGACTTCAGCACCGTGAGGGTGTCGTTGGCGACCGGCCCGCGGCCGTCGGTGGGGAACCAGTAGCCGACGGTCTCCACCGGCACGCCCTTGGGCATGTAGTACGGGGCCGCGGCCATGTCCCCGGACCAGGCGCTGTGGATCCACGTCTGGCCGTTGGGGATCTCGGTGTAGTCGTTGTTGTCGATGCGCACGTTGACCAGGCTGGACAGCTCCTCCAGCGACCGCCGGGACAGGGCGATCTGGCCCCGGTCGGTGGTGTTCAGGTTGAAGATCCCGTTCTTCATCAGCCCCAGGCTGATGCCCTCGCGGTAGTCATCGAGGATGGCCACCTTGCCCTTGTACTTCGGCTGCCAGGGCATGGCCCAGGGGTTGCGCATGGCGTACGGGTTCTCGTGCACCAGGTCTTTACGCCAGGAGATCCCGGTCGTGTAGATCGTGTACGGGGAGGTGTACTGCCAGCCCTGGTCGTAGAACGGGTTGGTGAAGTCCGGCCAGGCCTGGCTGATGTTCGGGATGTAGCTGTGGTTCAGCGGCTGGATCAGCTTGGACTCGATCAGCTGGCCCAGCACGTCCACGGTCACGCCCATGAATACGTCGAACGACAACCCGCTGCGCAGCTTGGACAGGGCCTCGTTCATCGTGTTGAACGTGGTCACCTGGACCTTGCAGTTGTACTTCTTGGCGAAGTGGTTCAGGCAGGCCTGGTTGACGTAGGCGACCCAGTTGTAGATCTGCAAGGTGGCGCCGGTCTCGGGCTGCAGCCCGCTGGCGATCGCCTTGTTCTCGCTGTAGACGGGCCACCGCACCGGGTTTGCCGGGCGCGGCAGCGGCACTTTGCCCGACCCGGCCAGGGCGGGCGCGCAGGCGTCCAGGAGCGCGCCGCCGCCCAGGGCGGCGGCGGCGGCACCCGTGCCGGCCAGGAAGTTGCGGCGGGTGAACATCGGCGGGCGTGACCCGTCCTTTGGCCAGCCTTCTCGCGGATGCACCAGCTCGCTTCTTCCTCCGGGGTTCTGGTCCGGCCCCTCGGGGGCCTGGGCCCGTTCCTCCGGGGTCTTGGTCCCGGTCCGCTCAGCCGGGTGAATCCTGACTGAACAGTCCGTCAACAACAGGTACTACTGCGACAGCATAGGCGCAAGGCCTTCCCGGCAAAAGGGGCATCCAGCAGGCGAAACACGACCGAAACCTAGATCCCCAGCGTGCGGTCAGCGGACGTTCAGCTAGTCACGGCCGTGGCGAACGCCCCGAAATTGGCCACCAGCAGGTCAATGTCGGACTCGTCGTGCTGGACCGAGATCAGCCACTGTTCGATCTTGCCCCACGGGGGCAGGAATACGCCGCCGTTGTGCTGGAAGAGCCAGTGCGCGTGGCTGTACCGGTCGTCGATGCCGAGGAAGCCGCGGTAGTTGCGGACCGGCTCCGGGGAGAACACGACACACCCCTTGGCCCCGACCGCTACCACGTGGGCCTCCAGGCCGGTCCGGGCGATCTCCCGCTCGATGCCGCGGACCGCGCGCCCCCGGAGTGCGTCGATCCGCTGGTAGGCCTCGGGTGTGGCCACCTCGGTGAGCATGGCGCGGCAGGCGGCTACCGCGAGCGGGTTGCCGTTGAAGGTGCCGACCATCTCGTAGCCGTTGTCCGCGACGTGCGCCATGACCTCGGCCGACCCGCCGACCGCGGCGATGGCCACGCCCCCGCCGATGGCCTTGGCCAGGCACATGATGTCCGGTGTCACCCCGGTCAGCCCGGTGGCGCCGCTGTAGCCCGCGGTCAGCCCGGTCTTGACCTCGTCGAACGTGAGCAGCGCGCCGCGGGAGTGCAGCAGGTCTTTCAGCGCGGCCAGGAAGCCCGGCTCGGGTTCGATGATTCCCGCGTTCATCATGATCGGCTCGATGAGCATCCCGGCGACCTGGCCCGGGTGCTCGTCCAGCAGCCGCTCGACGCTGGCCAGGTCGTTGAAGGTGGCCACCAGGGTGAGCTTGATGATCGCTTCGGGGATGCCGGTGCTGGACGGGACCTGGGCGGGCCGGTCCGCCGGGCCCACCTCGTCCGCCTCGGGGGCCACCGAGACCTGGACCGAGTCGTGGTGGCCGTGGTAACAGCCCTCCACCTTGATGATCAGGTCCCGGCCGGTGATCGACCGCATCAGGTGCACGGCGTCCATGGTGGCCTCGGTGCCTGAGTTGGCGAACCGCCACAGCGGCAGGCCGAACCGGCGCGCGAGTTCCTCCCCGACCGCCACCGCGTTCTGGGTGGGCTGGGCGAAGTGCGTGCCCAGGCCGACCTGGCTGTGCACGGCCTCCACGATGGCCGGGTGGGCGTGGCCGGCCAGGGCCGCGCCGTACCCGCCGTGCAGGTCCACGTACTCGTTGCCGTCCACGTCGTAGATCTTGGAGCCCTTGCCGTGGCTGAGCCAGACCGGCTGCGGGACGGTGATCTGCCAGCTGGACGTCACCCCTCCGGCCAGGCTGTGCTGGGCGCGGTCGGCCATCCGGGCCGACTCCGGCTGGCGCTCGACGAAGATCTTTTCTTGCTGGGCGATGACGCTGGAGAGATCGTCGGAAAGCCGCGAGGGGCTGTCCTGCTGACTCGACACGGTGCGCTCCTTCACGCTGACTGAACGTTCAGTCTATTTCGGAGGGTGCAGGGCTGGCAAGGGGCGGACCTGGCCAGGGAGCGGTCGCGCCAGCCCCGGACCGGGATCGTGGCCCGCGACCTCCGTCCCGCGGGCCAGGGTAGAGGCGACATATCCCGCGTGACGTGCGCCATGGCGGGTGTTATCTCCGGCTATGGCGAACGTCGCGGGAGATGTGCCTGTCCGGCTTCATTGTACGTAGCGCATCCACTACAATGTAGCGCATGTCGACACCACTCTCGATCCGCTTCGACGCCGCACTGCTGTCCCGCCTGCGCCGCCGTGTGGCCTCCACCACCGGCTCCAGCGTTTCGGCGCTGGCGCAGCGGCTCATCGACGAGGGCCTGCGGATGGCCGACCACCCAGGCGTCATCTGCAAGGACGGCCCGTCCGGCCGCCGGGCGGCGCTCGCCTTCGGCCCGGACATCTGGGAAATCATCAAGTTCCTGCGTGAAGTGGACGAGCGCGGCCCGGCCGCGCTGGACGCCGCCGCTGAGGTGCTCGCGGTGGATGCCAACCGGATCGCGGCAGCGGTGAGCTACTACGGGGACTACCGGGACGAGATCGACGCGGCGATCGCTGACGCCGACGAGGCTTCAGCCCGCGCTGAGGATGCGTGGCGAGCTGAGCGGGACCTGATTGCATGAGCCCGGCGACTGGCGTCCCGCTCGCCCTCGATGAGATGTTCTCTCCCGCCATCGCGGCCGCGCTGCGCGACCTGGGCCACGACGTGGTGGCGGTGGCAGAGAGACCCGACCTGCGGGCCATGACCGACGATGCGGTCTTTGCCTGGGCTGCTGGCCAGGGCCGCTGGCTGGTCACCGAGAACGTCAAGGACTTCCGGCCGATCCTGCTGCAGGCACTGCAGGCCGGTACGCCCATCCTGGGCCTGGTGTTCACCGCCAGCCGTGCGTTTCCGCGGTCAAGAAAAAACCCCGGCCCCCTCATCCAGGCCCTGCCGCCTGGCTGCTCGCCGGCCCACCCGAACGCCCACGCACCGAAGACTGGCTCCTTAGCCCCGGGCCAGCCGGGCCCGGTCCCGGGGAGTGACGTGCCGCCTGGTCGCTCACGGACCCGCGCGCGCTGCATGTCCGCGACCGCGCGCCGCTCACCGTGGTCGCGGTGGTGCGGGGCGAGGCGTGGGTGGTTCCCGAGGGTGGGAGCGCGACCGGGCTGTACGGCGGAGACGTCGCGATCCTGCGCGGCCCGGACCCGTACACCTTCGCCGACGACCCGGCCACGGCGCCGCAGGCCGTCATCCACCCCGGCCAGCGCTGCACCACCCCGGACGGCGCGGAGCTGGCCGCGCTGGGAAGTCTGGGCGTGCGCACCTGGGGTAACGACCCGGGCGGCGCCACGGTGCTGCTCACCGGCACCTACCAGGAGCTCAGTGAGATCTGCCGGCCTCTTCTGCGCTCGCTCCCGCCGCTGGTGGTCTTGCGGGACGAGGCGTGGGACACGCCGCTCGTCCCGCTGCTGGCCGAGGAGATCGTTAAGGACGACCCCGGCCAGGAGGCGGTTCTTGACCGGCTGCTCGACCTGCTGCTGATCGCCATCCTGCGGGCCTGGTTCGCCCGCCCTGAGGCCGCGGCGCCGGCCTGGTACCGGGCGCAAGACGACCGGGTCGTCGGTGCCGCGCTGCGCCTGATGCACGACGACCCCGCGCACCCGTGGACCGTAGCCGGGCTCGCCGCCGCGACCAACGTCTCGCGGGCGACGCTAGCCCGCCGGTTCGGCGAACTGGTCGGCGAGCCGCCGATGGCCTACCTCACCAGCTGGCGCCTGGCCCTGGCCGCGGACCTGCTGCGCGAGCCGGACGCCACGGTCAGCGCCGTCGCCGCGCAGGTCGGCTACGGCAGCTCGTTCGCGCTGAGCACCGCGTTCAAGCGCATCCGCGGTATCAGCCCCCGCGAGCACCGCGCCCAGGAGGCGCGCCGGTATGCGCCCGTCGCCGCGACCAAGCCCTGGCGCCGCCTGCCCGCGTGAGCCGCAGACCGGCCCGGGCCAAACGGCGTGCGTCGGTCATCGCGGGGGCCCGATGTCGGTGGCCCGGGTCAGACTACGGTCATGACTGTGGAGTTTCAGGTGACGTTTGACAGTGCCGACCCGGCGGCGCATGCGGCCTTCTGGGCCGAGGCGCTGCACTATGTGCTGGCCCCGCCGCCGCCCGGTTTCCCGTCGTGGGACGCGGCGCTGGATGCGTGGGGTGTGCCCGCGGAGCGGCGTAACGACCGGTCGGCGATCGTTGACCCGGCTGGTGTCGGGCCGCGGGTGTTCTTCCAGAAGGTTCCCGAGCCGAAGACGGCGAAGAACCGGGTGCATCTGGATCTGCGGGCCGCCGCCGGGCTGACGGGCGAAGCCCGCCTGGCGGCTCTGGAGGCCGAGTGCGCGCGTCTGGTCGCCCTCGGCGCGAGTCGCGTTCAGCGCTTCGAACCCGCCCCGATGTCAGCCGGTTTCATCGTCATGGGTGATCCGGAGGGCAACGAGTTCTGCCTGGACTGACCGCACACCCCCGGCAGCTTGCTTGCTGAGATACGTTGATCACCGATACGTTGCGGGGATGAGCTGATCCGCTGCGCGAGCCCACCTTCCTGATCCTGGCCGCACTGGCCCCGCAGCCACTGCACGGGTACGCGATCATCGGTGAGGTCGCCGACCTGTCCGGCGGGCGGCTGGCGCTGCGCCCCGGCACCCTGTACGGGGCGCTCGACCGGCTGGCCGACGAGGGGCTGCTCGAGTCGGACCGGGAAGAAGTGGTCGACGGCAGGATGCGCCGCTACTACCGGCTCACCGACGCCGGGGCGGCCGTCCTGGAGCGGGAAGCCGCCCGGCTGCAGGACAACGCGGACGCGGCGCGGCGGCGGCTCTCGCGGCGTCAGGCGCAGAGGCGGGATTGGCCAGCCGCGCCTGCGGCTGGAAGTCAACGTGGCCGCAGCTCAGAGCCATTCTTGAGCCTTGTGCGGGGCATTAAGCCGCTGTTAGCGGCTCCATTTGCACGGGCCGGGGACCCATGTCTTGGCGCGTGATAGCGCCGCTCCGCGGCCTCAGCCGCGGGCCCAGGCCGCGCCCGGCGCAGTGACGGTGCCCGGCGCGGTGCGCCAGGTCATCACGTCGAAGCGGTAGAGCCCCTGCCGGACACCGGGGTCCTGCTCGATCAGCCGCCGGACCTCGTCCAGCGACTCCTTCTGGTAGATGCCGACCCCGCAGATGTCCTCGGCCTCGGCCGGGCTGTCTGCGACCGGGCCCGCGGCGAGCTGGTCGCCGCCCGCGACCATGCTGAGCGTGTACGCGAGGTGCTCGCGGAAGATCCGTTCCCGGGTCTCCTCGTCGAAGTCGCGCCCTGCGGCCGTGTGCCGCAGCAGCACCATCTGGTAGGTCACGAGCTGGGGTGCGGTCATCGGGCACTCCTATCAGGCAGGCGGACGGTTCTGGTGCTGGCCCACCGCCACACCAGCCGCCAGCCCAGCTGGAACAGGCCGAGGAACGCCAGCGCGACCAGGATGAACGCAAACGCGGTGCCCTGGCCTGCGAGGACCCGCAGCGCCATGCCGACCGCCACGGTGCCGAGCCACACGCCGACCCCGGTCGGGATCAGCGCGGTGGGATGGCGCCAGAACCGCGTCACCGCCATCCCGGCCGCCGCGCCCGCGGCGAACGGCCAGAAGGTGTCCCACAGCCCGGCCAGGGCGCCGCCGGCGTGGTGATTGGCCCGGCCGATCACCACGAAGAGCAGCACACAGCAGAAATCCGCGAGGGCCGCACCAGCAGAACGCATGCCGTCAGGGTAGTGTCCGAGGTCGATGGCCCGGCTGCTGATCGTTCACCACACCTCCTCACCGTCCATGCAGGCCATGTACGAGGCGGTGCTGGCGGGCGCACGCCACGACGACATCGAGGGCGTCGAGGTCGTGACCAGGCCCGCGCTGACCGCGTCCGCCGTCGACGTGCTCGGCGCGGACGGCTACCTGCTGGGTACCCCGGCCAACATCGGGTACATGTCGGGCGCGCTCAAGCATTTCTTCGACAGCATCTACTACCCCTGCCTGGAGGCCACCCAGCGCAGGCACTATGGCCTGTACGTGCACGGCAACAACGACACCGGAGGCGCGGTGCGGGCAGTGGAGTCGATCACGACCGGGTTGCGGTGGCGCCGCGCCCGGCCACCGGTCACGGTCGTGGGTGACGTCGGGCCCGCGGACCTGGAGGCGTGCTGGGAACTGGGTGCCACCGTCGCCGCGGAACTGGCCCCATGATCCTCACCGTCGCGCTGAACGCCACGGTGAACGTCAGCTACGAGGCCGAGGAGATCTCCTGGGGTGCGCCCAACCAGATCAGCCGGATGACCAGCCGGGCCGGCGGCGGGAGCCTGGCGGTGGCGCGGGTCCTGGCCGGCCTGGGCGAGGACGTCCTGGTGGCCGGCTTCGCGGGGGGAGGCGCGGGCGACCTGATCGAGACCGACCTGGCCCGCGCGGGCGTGACCACCGCCTTCACCAGGATCAGCCGCGAATCACGCCGGGTCGTCGAGGTGCTGGATGAGGCGCGGGAACAGAGCACCTGGCTGAGCGAGCCCGCCCCGTTCATCACCACCGAGGAACTCGGCCGGTTCGCCGGCGAATTCCGCAAGCTGGTCCGGGGCATGGACGCCGTGGTGCTGAGCGGCGGGCTCCCGGCCGGCCTGCCGCTGGACATCTACGCGTCGCTGGCCAGTTACGCCGCGGAGGCGTCAGTGCCGGCCATCATCCACGCCGGCGGCCCGGCCCTGTGGCGCAGCCTGGACCGCCACCCCGCCCTGGTGCTGCTCGCCTCCACGGCCGGGGTTCCCGGCGCGGGGCTGTCCGAGGGGCCGGCCGCCCTGGTGACCCGGGGTTCCAGGGCGGCGGCCATGCTGTCCGGTGCGGCACTCCTCGCCGCGGCGGCGAACGGGCACGTGGGGCAGTGGCGGGCCGCGCTGGAGGGCTTCCCCGGGCTGTCACTGTCCGCGGAGGCCGTGGTGGCCGGGCTGCTGCCCGCCGTGACGCAGGGCTGGGCGTGGCCGGACGCGCTGCGGCACGCGGTGGCGCTCGGCGCGGCGGCCGACCTGCTGGGTGAGGTCGACCTGGACGCCTACGACCTGCTCTCGTCCGAGGTCGTGCTGGAGGCCGCGGGCGGGTCGTCGCCCGGCTGACCGTCCGGCGCGCCCAGCCGGCGGCCCCGTGACCCGGCCCGGTTTCCGGGCCCGCCGATCAGGGCGCCGGGCCAGTCCGGCGGCCAGGGCCACGCCCGTAATCAGGAGCGGGAGAACGGTGAGCCCAGGTCGCGGGCGCGGCGGTATGCGCGGTGGCCAGCAATGATCCGAGGAAGACCAGGTAGGACCCGATGATGAAGGCGCCGGTGGCCCGGCGCACCCCGCCGTCCCGGTAGGCGAAGGCGAGCGCGGCGGCGGTCAGGCCCAGGTACCACACGGCGATGAGCACCGAATGGACCGACGGCGGGCCCAGCCCGGTGATGGTGGCGGGCAGCAGCAGTCCCGCGGCGACGTTGAGCGCGTTGCTGTTCAGCGTGGTGCTCAGCATGGCCGCGCCCCGGCCGCGCGCGGCCAGGTACACGGCCGCGACCGCGTTCGGCAGGCTGGTCACCGCGGCCAGCACCACGCCGCCGGTGACGATCTGCGGTATCCCGAAATGCGTCCCGATCGACGTCCCCGACTGTTCCATGATCACGCTGGCCAGCACGACCACGACCAGGGCGGCCACGGCCAGGAACACGTCGCGGCGGCGGCCGTGCGCGCGGGTGGATGACCTCCTCGAGTTCCTGCTCCTCCTCGGAGATCGCCACGGCCAGCCAGCCCTCCCAGCGGCGGGCCACCGGCAGCCCGGCGC
Organism: uncultured Actinomycetes bacterium; assembly: GCA_963837335.1. Classification (GTDB taxonomy): domain Bacteria; phylum Actinomycetota; class Actinomycetes; order Streptosporangiales; family Streptosporangiaceae; genus RYN-230. The sequence continues at coordinate 19,350 of CAWINS010000085.1, forward strand.
AGCCGCCTGGCTCCCGCGCCGAGCAGGACGAGGTAGGGCACCAGGACGGCGAGCACCGCGACGAGGCCGGCCGCGGGCGGGATCGTGCCGGTCGTGGTAACCAGGCAGACCGCCGCCACCCACAGGGCGATGACCCCGCCGAGGATGACGACCCGGCGGTGCAGCGCGATGCCGCCTGCCACCACCCCGCCGAGACCGAGCAGGGCCGCCAGGTTGAACACGTTGGAGCCGATGATGACGCCCGCGCCGACCTTCTGCTGATGCTGGGCCAGCGCCGTGACCGCCGAGGTGATCTCGGGGGCGTCCGCGGCCAGCGCGGCCACCATGCCCAGCAGCGCCTCCGACAGCCCGAGCCGCTCGCCGATCCGCTCCAGCCGGGTGACCAGCAGGTAGCTCGTGGCCAGGCTGACCGCCGCGGCGAGGCAGAAGACCAGGAATTGCAGGGCTACGGGCATGGGCTGCCGGGCGGGTCACCAGGGGTCAGGGGTGCCGTGGCCGAAGATCCGGGCCTGGAGCTGGCTCGCCGTCACCGATGGTCCGCACACCGCCGGGGGCAGCTTGCCGTTGACTGCCGTCCACGCGGTCCAGGCGGTCAGCGAGTAGTCCATGTCCAGCGTCCGGTCGCCGGCCCGGGCCGGCACCCACAGGCTGCCGCTCTTGACCCAGGGGGTGCCGAACTCCAGGTAGTGGGTCCGGTGCCCGTCGATGACGAACGTTTGCGGGTACGGTCCCGGCTTGTTGTGCGTGTCCCACCAGCTGGCGAAGTTGGCCGCGTTGGTGCTGTTGATCGTGACCTGGCCGTGGCTGAACCAGTCCAGGCCGGGGCCGGGCTGAAGGTGGGCCGTATCGACCGCGCACTGGGCCAGCAGGGCGGGCGCGTCCGCCAGGCGGTAGCCGTACGGGTCGCGGAGCGAGGCCGTGGGGCTGGCGGCGGCGTGCTTCTTGGGCGGGACGACCGCGAACTGGCATCCGGCCAGCAGGGCCGCGGCCGCTATCGCCGCGACCGCCTGGCCGCCGCGCAGGATCCGTTTCATCCCTGCCTCTCGTCCGAACCCGCAGGCTCAACTTGTACCGTACGGCGGCAGGCGGTGCGGCGGGTATGCCGGACCGCGGGCAGGCGGGTATCCGGTACGGCCGGGGCAGGTGCGGCGGTACGCCGCAGTAGCCGGGCAAATTTACCCGGAGCATGGGCGAATTCATACCGAGCATGGGCGAACCCCTCGAGCCGTGATCTACTCGTGGGTAGTTTCCCGAGGAGGTGGGCGATGGGGCTCGCGTTCTGGAGCCGGGCGCAGGCGGATCCCGGCTGGACCGCGCTGATCGAGCCGGATGGCACTGCCCGCACCGCGGGAGAGCTCCTGGCCAGGGTCAATCAGCTCACTAACGCCCTCCGGGGGCTGGGCCTGCGCCCCGGTGACGGGATCGCGGTCCTGCTGCCCAACGGCGGGGCCGCGCTGGAGATCTACCTGGCCGCGCTGCAGGGCGGCTGGTACTACACGCCGATCAACTGGCATTTCACCCCGCCGGAGATCGCCTACATCGTGGCCGACAGCGAGGCTAAGGCGTTCTTCGTGCACGAGCGGTACGCCGCGGCCGGGTCGGTGGCCGCGGACCTGGCCGGGCTGCCCGCCGGGGCCCGGCTCAGCCTCGGCGCGATCCCCGGGTTCCTCCCGGTCTCGGACCTGCTCGCCGGGCAGCCCGCCACCACCCCCGCGGATCGCGTGGCGGGCTCGACCATGCACTACACCTCGGGCACCACCGGCCGCCCCAAGGGGGTGCGCCGGGACCTGTCCGGGATCGACCCGGACGACGCGGCGGAGCTGACCACCGCCCTGCTCCAGATGTTCGGCGTGCCGCCCGGCCAGCCCAACGCGCACCTGGTCACCTCCCCGAACTACCACACCGCGGTGACCCTGTTCGGCGGCGCGGCCATTCACCTGGGCCACACCCTGGTGTACATGGACGGCTGGGACTCCGAGACCGCGCTGGCCTGCGTGCAGCGGTACCAGGTGACGAGCACGCACATGGTGCCCACCCAGTTCAAGCGGATGCTCACGCTGCCGGAGGCCACCCGGCGCCGTTACGACGTGTCCTCCATGCGCTGGATGATCCACGCCGCGGCTCCCTGCCCGGTGCCGCTCAAGCGGGCCATGCTCGAGTGGTGGGGCCCGCGGGTGTATGAGTACTACGCCGCCACCGAGGGGGGCGGCACCCTCGCCACCCCGCAGGACTGGCTGGCCCGCCCGGGCACCGTGGGCAGGCCGTGGCCGGTGAGCGAGGTTATGGTCACCGACGACGATGGCAAGGAGTGCCCGCCCGGCACGCCCGGCACGGTCTACATGAAGATGAGCACCACGACGTTCGAGTACAAGGGTGATCCGGCCAAGACCGAGGCGGCCCGGCTGCGTGACTTCTTCACCGTGGGCGACATCGGCTATCTCGACGACGACGGGTTCCTGTTCCTCTGCGACCGCAAGGCGGACATGATCATCTCGGGCGGGGTGAACATCTACCCGGCCGAGGTCGAGGCGGAGCTCATCATGCATCCCGGCGTGGCCGACGTCGCGGTGTTCGGGGTCCCCGACGAGGAGTGGGGAGAGCGGGTGATGGCCGTGATCGAGCCCGCTGCGGACCGGACCCCGGGACCGGAGCTGGCCGCGGAAATCCTCGGCTCGCTGGACGGGAACCTGGCCCGGCTGAAGTGGCCGACGGCCATTGACTTTACCGACGAGATGCCCCGTGATCCCAGCGGCAAGCTGCTCAAACGCCGTCTGCGCGAGCCCTACTGGCAGGCCCACGGCCGGTCGATCTAAGGCCCCGCTGCCCCGGCCGGCCGCGCTGGCCTGGCCTGGATCACGCCGGAACGGGCGGGCGCTCCGCGCCCGCGGTCACGCTGAGCACGTCGAGCAGCCGGGCCACGGCCGGCGGCTCCGGCGCTTCACCGTAGGTCACGGCCAGCACCTGCCGGTGCGACCCGGGCAGCGGCGTGGCCTGGATGCCCGGGTGGCGCGCCGCGCGGAGCGCCAGGCCCGGGAGCGTGGTGATCCCCAGGCCGGCCGCCACGAGCGCCTGGACCGCGACGAAATCGTCCGTGGTGAACGCGATCTTGGGGCTGAAGCCGGCCAGCTCGCACTGCCAGACCAGGTAGCTGCGGCACCGCTCACAGCCGCCGATCCAGCGGTACTCCGCGTAGTCGGCCAGGTCCGGCCGGCGGGGCAGCGGCGGCTCATCGGCTGCGATCCGGGGCGGGTGAGCGTCCGTGCCCGCGGCCGCCGCCCGGGTGACCAGGTGGATGGGGTCGTCCAGCAGCAGCCGGGACCTGGTGCCGTCGCCGGTGTCTCCCGGTGGGCTTACCGTCACCCCGTCCTGGTAGTGCCGGAAGACGAGCGCTACGTCCACGTAACCGGCCCGGAGCATGCGCAGCGCTTCTGGTGGCTCCGCCTCAGCCAGGGTGAGATCCAGGCCGGGATTCTCGGCCTCGAGCCGGGCCGCGGCGATCGGCACCAGGGTGCTGAGCGCCGAGGGGAACGCGGCGAGCCGGATCCGCCCGGCCCGCAGGCCCACGTGCGCGGCGAGTTCGTTCTCCGCGGCGTCCAGCCGGCCCAGGATCTCCTCGGCCCGCTCCGCCAGGAGCCGGCCCGCGTCGGTCAGCCGGACCCCGCGGCCGGCCCGCTGGGTCAGCAGCGCCCCCGTCTCGGCCTCGAGCCGGGACAGGTGATGGCTCACCGAGGGCTGGGCGTAGTTCAGCGCCCGGGCCGCCGCGGTCACCGAGCCGTGCCGGGCCACCGCAACGAGTACGCGGAGCCTGGTCACATCCAGCATCCAGCAAGTATAGATCCGCTCGATCTAATTCCCAGTGGATCCCGGCGCCGCCTATCCGACCTGATGAAGTGGGCTAACGATGCTTGCGGGGCCCGTGCTTGGAAGTGAGGTGCCTGGAAGTGGAGTGCTTGGAGGTGGAGCGCCTGGAACTCGGGTGCTGGGAACCCCGGTGCGTGGAACTGGAGCGCTTGGCGGTCCGCGGGCTGGAATGCCCCGGGGCGGATTGCCGCGGCGCGAAGCCGCACGCCTGGAGACCCGGCCGGTAACCCGGAGGCGGCATGCCGATCAGGTAGGTCGCGCCAGTCCGGTGCAGGAACAGGGTGATCCTCCAGTCGATGCAGCTGGAATGATCGGGACTCTGGGCGGGGTCCTGGTAGCTGGTAAAGGTCACCGTGGCCTTCAGCCCGCCTTTCAGCGCAGCGATCCCGACCAGTACGGCGTTCGAGTCATGGCTGGTCCGGTAGCCCCAGGCGAAACCCCGCGGGGTGAGCTGGCGCCGCTGGGCGAAGAGGCTGGCGTACGCCTGGTACCGGCGGTGGTTGACCGCCGCGAAGTAGCGGACCAGGAGCCCGCCGACCCGCCGGGCGTCAGCCCGGCCGGCCAGGCCGGGCGTGATCGACACGATGCCCCGGCGTGGGTGCCGTGGCTCCCCACCACCACGGGACCCAGGAGCCGGCCGGTGCGGATGCGGGGCCGTCGGGGTGGTGCCGTGGCCGGTCCCGGATGGGCCGGAGCCGGATGGGCCGGAGCCGGATGGGCCGGAGCCCGTCTGGCCTGGCCCGGTCTGGCCGGAGCCGCTCGGGCCGGAGCCCTGGCCGGCCCCCGCCTGGCCCGGGCCGGTCTGGCCGGATCCTGCGCGATGCGTCCCCGTCTGGCCGGTACCCAGCTGACCAGGGCGGCTGTGCCCCGTCCCGCTCCGGCTGGTTCCCGGGTGGCCGCTGCTGCTCTGGTTGTGTCCGGGCTGGTTGTGTCCGGACTGACTGGGCCCGGTGTGGCCGGGCCGCGCCGGGCCCGTACCGGACTGGGTGGGCGCAGGCTGGCTGGGCTGAAGTTGGCCAGGCCCGGGTTGGCTGGGCGCAGGCGGGCTGGGCTGGATCAGGATGGGCGTGGGCTGGCCCGACAATGCCTGCGTGGACTGGGTATGGCCCGGCCCCAACTGGCTGGGCCGGGACAGGTGCGCCCCATGAGGCCTGCTGGCCTCGGGCGGGTTGACCCTGATCAGCCACGCGGTCGAGGCGACCGAGAGCAGCCCGGCGATCAGTACCACGCCGATGATCAGCGCCCGGCGATCGGGCCGCCGGCTGCCGGGCAGCCAGGGGTCTTCAGGCCACGCCTCATGGTCGGGCTCGGCGTCGATCTGGACCAGCCTGGGCGGCTCGGCATCCTCGGGCATGCCCGTGGGCAGCGCCCTCGCCGGCGGGGCCGGACTGTCCTGGGGAGGCGGCCCGGGCTGGTCCGCTGCGGGCTGATCTGTTGCGGGCTGATCCGGTTCGGGGGCAGCGGCCTCGGCCGGGACCGCGTGATCGGGCGGCGGGACGCCGCCGGACCCGGCATCGCCCACGCCGGCCTGGGCGGGGATGACGGGGGGAGAGCCCGGATGCGCCGGGATGACCGGGGCGACCGGAGCCTCGGCGGACAGGGTTCCCGGCTCCGGGATTCCGGTGAGCGTCGTGGTATCGCCGGGGTCCGCGCGACCCTGGGCCGCCGCGGCCTCGGCCGCCCGTCCCGACCGGGCCAGCCTCGACCGGGCCAGCTTCGACCGGGCCCGGATCGGCCGGGCCGGCCGCGGCCGCGCTGGCCGCCCCTGCGCCAGCGGTAGAACTGGTCGCCGCGCCGCAACGCGTGCAGAACCGCAACATCCCGCTGACCGGGGATCCGCATTTGGTGCAGAATCTCATCGGCGTCAGCCCAGCCTGAAATTCATGTCGATCGCGGTCTCCCTGACGGGTTGCGGGTTAGCCGAGTCAAGCTGGTCGCTGGCCGCATCGATCCCGGCCAGCGCGGCCCCGTGCATCGCAGCCACCAGGGCCCGGCCGGACTCAAAGTGGAGCGAGCGCTGGATGGCCTTTCCCCGGCTGATCGCGTCCCTGATATTCCGGCCGATAACCATCACCAGCAGGCGGAGCGGGGACATATAAAGCCAGAAGGTCCAGCCGACGTACAAGTCAGTCCCATGCACGAAACATGAGATGTAGCCGCGGAAATGGCCGCGGCGCAACTCCAGGTATTCACGATCGTCTTCACCGTGCCGGGAGACGGTCCGCACCCGCTGGGAATCAAGCGGAGCGCCATGGGTCCCGAACGCCGAATTGATCTGCTCGAAGGCCCGCTGGGCCGCATCGGAGCCTCGCTCCATGAGCAGGCTCCATTCGGTCAGCAAGGCTGGAACCGGGATCAGCCAGAACAGGATGGCCAGCACCAGGGCGACCCGCCACACGCTGTCGATCTCCAGCCGGAAGGCCGACCCGAGAGTCGTCCCGGCCGTCCTGCTGAGCAGCAGGTACAGCCACAGGACCGTCTCGATGAGCAGGTAGACCCCGGCGAACAGGCCGGCCTGGCGGAGCACGTACGCGAGGTAGCGCGCGTTGCGGATGGGATCCAGGTTCGTGGACCCGGCCAGCCTGGTCGCCGCGGGCCGGACGGGTGCCGCCGGGCCAGGCCCGGACTCGCCGGCGGCGGCTTGAGTCTGGGCCTGCCGACGGGACTTGTGCGGCTGGGCCGGGCGGTCCGCAGCTGCGGCGTTCTCTGGCGCCGCGGCGTGCTGCGGGGATGCGGGATCGGCTGTGGCCGGGGCCTGCTCGGGCTGGATCTGCGCTGAGCCGGCTTGCCCTGAATCGGCCGTGGCTCGGTCGGCCTGCGCTGGGCCGGCCTGCGCTGGGTCGGCCTGCTGTGGGGCCGTCAGGTCGTGGCCGGCCGGGATGATGCGGACCTGGACCAGATCGGCGGCAGGCGCGGCGGTTGGCACGGCCAGGGGGGCTGACTCTAACCCGTCAGGCTCCCGTGCGGCGGGAACGGCTGGAGTGACAGGGCGCCCGCAATTACCGCAAAACGCGTCTCCGGCGAAAAGGCCTTCACCGCACCCGACGCATTGCTCCCACATCGGCCAATCCTTCGCTTGGTCCGGTATTTTCGGACATCTGGCGCGCTAGTTCTGCCGCGCCATAGATAACTTACCAAGTCTGCGAATGGAAAACCGATCATGGTCACAGTAAGGAATTCGCCGGTTCACGAATGGGTCATGAGATTGGTGGATAGGGCACAGTTAGCCAAAGGGGCCGCGCCCGGCGCAAGTACTCGGCCAACTGGACGGTGGCCGGGGTGAGATCATGGTTCCGGCCACGATCGCTGACGGCCTGCGGCACACCAGCCCAGCCAGATTGCCTGAGAAGCGCACCCGTCACCCCATCCCGTGGATCACGCAGTACGCCACGGCGTCCCTGATCGCGGCCATCGCCTACCAGGGCCACCCGGCAGCCGACGACCCGAACTGGCGGGCCAGCGGCGCACCGACCCGGGAGGCGTACGGACGCTGGTGCACCCGCCTGTGCGGCATGGCCTGCCTGCGGATGGCCTTGTTCGCCCGCGATGGCCACGCCCCGAGCCTGTTCACTCTCCTGGACGGCTGCCTGGAATACGGCGGATACGTCGAAGAGCCCGGCGGCGGGGTCAGGGGCCTGCTCTACCGGCAGTTCAGTGACTTCACCCGCGATCAGTACCAGCTTCAGGCCGACGTCATCACCAGCCTTGACTCCGGCCGGATGAGGAGCGAACTCAGCCAGGGCCGGCTCGTGATCGCATCAGTGCACAAGGAGATCCGTCGCCCTGAACGCGAACCCCCGGGAACCGGTGGCCATCTGGTCCTGGCCACCGGATATCAGGACAACCAGGTGACCTTCCACAATCCATCGGGTCACACCAGGGAAACGGGCATGGCCACGTTGCCAGCAACGACCTTCGACCGCTTCGCCGCTCACCGCGGCATAGCACTCCACGTCTAGAAGCCCGGTCTAGCCGGGCCGCGAGAAGCGGCGGAGGGTTCTGCGATAGCGACCGGCCACGTCGGCAGTCAGCATGACCTCTCCCAGGACTCCCGAAGACTTACCGCCCGGCGCCACCGGCATGCGGTGGCGCCGGGCGTTCTCCGCCCGCGAGGCCTCAGCCGTCCGCCGGGATGTCCATGGCCGGGACCAGAGCCCGGGTGTCGGCCGGGGGCTCGCCCTCGCGAGGGGATGTCTTCGGCAGGATGCGGGCCAGTGGCCGGGGGAGCCACCAGTTCGCCGGGCCGAGCAGTTCCATTACCGCGGGCACCAGGACCATCCGGACCACGGTCGCGTCGATCAGCACCGCCACCGCCAGCCCCAGGCCGACCTGCTTCACCGAGACGTCCGCGCCGAGGACGAAGGACAAGAAGACCACCACCATGATGGCGGCCGCCGCCGTGATCACCCGGGCCGTCCGGGCCAGCCCGGTAGCGACCGAGGCCGCGTTGTCGCCCGTCGCGTCGTAGGCCTCCCGGATCCGGGAGAGCAGGAACACCTCGTAGTCCATGGACAGGCCGAACAGGATCACGAACAGGAAGATCGGCACCCAGGTGGTGACCGGCATCTTCTCGGGGAAGCCGAACAGGTGGCCGAGCCAGCCCCATTGCGTGATGGCGGTCAGGACGCCGTACGCGGCGCAGATGGACAGCAGGTTCATCAGGGCCGCCTTCACCGCGACCGTGACCGACCGGAACATCACCAGCAACAGCAGCATCGACAGCGCAACCACCACGCCGATCAGCCAGGGCAGCCGCTGCCCCACGATGTTGGCGAAGGAGACGTTGCCGGCGTTCGGCCCGGTGAGGTAGGCGCGGACGCCGGTCCCCACGGTGGCGCGCGGGATGACGGTGATACGGATCCGGTTGACCAGGGCGTTCGTGGCCGCGTCCTGCTCACCGGTGGCCGGGTAGGCGATCATGAGCGCGGCCCGGCCATCGGGGCTGACCCGGGCTGGGCTGACCCGGGCGATGCCGGGGGTGGCCGCGATCGCGCCGGCCAGCCGGGTGGTGCTGGCGGTGCGGGAGGGCAGCGACGCCGCCACGATCAGCGGCGCGTCGAATCCGGGGCCGAAGCCGCGGGCCATCGTCGCGTAGCTCGAGTACCCCATGGTCCCGCGGGCCTGGCTGGATTCGTCGGGCATGCTCAGCTTCATGGTGAGCGCCGGAGCGGCGAGGAGCAGGAGCAGCCCACCGGAGGCCAGGGCGGCCAGGACGGGCCGGCGCTGGATCATTGCCGCCCACCGTTCGGCGGCGGGCCGCCGCGCGGCCTGCCCCCCCGGCTGGCCGGCTGCGCCGCGGGCCGGATGGCCGCCCAGCCACCGGGGCAGCCTGAGTCGTGAGGCCTTGGCCAGCCGGGTGCCCGTGAAGCCCAGCAGGGCCGGGAGCAGGGTGAGCGAGCCGAGCAGGACCATGGCCACGGTGGCCGACGCCGCGATGGCGACCCCGTTGAGCAGCGTCTGGCGCAGGACCAGCAATCCCAGCATGCCGATGATCACGGTCGTGCCCGCGATGACCACGGTCCGGCCCGCGGTGCTCATCGCCGTCACCACCGCGCTTGCGGCGTCCTCACCGCGGTGCAGCGCCTCACGGAACCGGGTCACGATGAACAGCGCGTAGTCCACGCCGACTCCCAGCCCGATCATGGAGGCGACGATCGGCGAGAACGAGGGGGCCGGGAACACGTGGCCGAGCAGGGCGATCAGCGATAGCCCGGCGCCGATGCCCAGCACGGCGGTCAGCACGGGCAGGCCCATGGCCAGCAGGGAGCCGAACGCGATCAGCAGCACGATCGCGGCGGCCAGCACGCCTACTCCATCCGTGGGCCCGCCGTAGGGCGTCTCGGCCAGGTTGACGACGTCGCCACCCAGGTAGAAGTTCACCCCCCGGCCGGACATTGACCTGGCCTCGTTCATCAGCGCCAGCGCTTCTTCGTTGCTGATCTTGCTTGACGGCACGCCGAACTGGACGACCGCGAAGGCGGTGTGGCCATTCGCCGAAATCTGGCCGGCGGCCTGATACGGGCTGGTCACGGACGTGACGTGCGGCGCCCGGGTGAAGGGGGTGAGCGCGCTGGTGACCCGCGCCCGGACGGCGGGGGAGCCGACCGGGGCCGTCGAGTGAATCGCCAGCGTCAGCGTGTCGCCTGACTGCTGGTGAAAATGCTGGTTGAGCACGGTCTGCCCGGGGTCGCTGCCAGCGAAGTTGTTCTCGGCGGGAGCCCCGAACCTGGTCCACAACGTGATCAGGCACGCGACCCCGAGGATCCAGGCGATGACGGTGAGCCGGCGGTGCCGGAAGCAGGCGCCCCCGAGCGAGCCGATGATCCCGGGCCGGGCCGGCGGGTGGATGGTAGGGCGGTGAAGGGTGGATGGGCCAGGCATGTCGGTCTCCTGCGAGCCGGAGGAGTGGGTGCTCTCCGATACTCGTGACCGGCGGCGGCCAGCACGTCCTCCGCAGGGAGGCAGTTGCGGACCGGGGTCTCCCCCGGGAGTACTCCCGGGGGAGTAGGACGCGGCCCGGTGCTGGCCCGGTCAGCGGCAGGCGCGGAAGGTATCGGCCGGGAAACCGGGCTGATGGCGCCGGATGTGGTAATCGTGGCCATCGCTCTTCAGGAACAGGGTGATGTGCCACCGGTCGCACGCGGCGTGGTCCGGGCTGTCGCCCGGTTTCTGGTGGCTGACGAAGGTCACCATGACAGCGAGCCCTTCAGGGCCGGTGGCGGCCAGCCCGGTCAGCCTGGCCCAGGAGTCCCGGGTGGATTGGTATCCGGCGCCGAAATTGCGGATGGCGGCGCGGATAGCCGGGATGAACAGGCTGCTGTACGCCGGGAAATCATGCTGGTTGATAGCCGAGAAGTAGCTGTCCAGCAGCATGACGACCGGTTGCACGTGCGGCTGGACGGCCGCGGCTGGTGTAACGGTCACGACGCCGGGACCGGCGGGTGGCCCCGATGGCGAGGGGGCTGGCCGGGCCGGGGTGGCAGCCGGGCTGTGGGTCTGCCCCGGCCGGGCCTTCCCGGTGCCGGACACGGCCAGGCTCGTGTTCGCGGCGGACGGCCGGGAGCGCATCTGGCCGACCTGCCAGGCGGCGATGCCCCCGGTGACCAGCAGGGCCACGGTGGTCACCATGGCGGTGATCGTCATCCCGTGGCCCGGGGACAGCCGGGACCGTCGCTCCGGGCGCGCGGCCCCCCCGGTGTCCGGCGGGCTGGCGCCGGGGTCGCGGATGATCACGGCCGCCGCCGGGTCCTCAGCGGCCGGATCGGCCCTGACCGCCCACGGTGGCGTGCTGGCAGGCCAGGGGGGCGTGCTGGCAGGCCAGGGTGATACGTCTGGTTCGCGGGACGGGTGGCGGGCGGACCAGGAGGGCTCAGCGGGCGGGTCATGAAAAGACCAGGGCGAGACGGGCGGGCTCACCGGGTACGAGGCCGCCGGGGCAGCCTGCGGTAGCCACGCGGACGGTGGCTCGTCCTCCGGCCCTACCTGAGTCGCACATCCCGCGCAGTAACGCGGCGACCCGCCAAGCGGATTTCCGCAGTTCGGGCAGAACCGCATGGGCGCTCCCTGGCTCCATCAGACGTTCTGCGGCTGACCTCCTGGTTCATTTTGGGCGGCATTCCGGGTGCTACGGAATGCTGGGCGAGGCGCTGTTAGTCCTCCGTAATCATTTGGCCGGACCAGGCCATTAGGGGTGGCCGGGCTGGGCGAGCCCGTTCTCGTAGGCGAGGACGACGAGCTGGGCGCGGTCCCGGGCGCCCAGCTTGATCATCGCCCGGCTCACGTGGGTCTTCGCGGTCAGCGGGCTGACCACCAGGTCCGCCGCGATCTCGTCGTTGGACAGCCCGGCCGCGACCAGCGCCACGATCTCGCGCTCCCGCTCGGTGAGGGAGGCCACCCCGGGGGCCAGGGCGGCGGGGCGGGGGAGGTTTCCCCGCCCGCGGCCCGGGGTCCCGGCCGGGCCGGAACTCCCGGGGGGCGGGGCCGGGCCGGTTCGCGTCGCCGCGGCCTCCGCGCTCAACCCCCCGGCGCTGGAGCCGCCCGCCTGCACGCCGCCGGCGGGCGGGGCGCCGGTGCCGGCCCCGCTGGTGAAGGCCGCGATGAGGGACCGGGTGACGCTGGGCGCGAGGAGCGCGTCCCCCCGGGCCACCACCCGCACGCCCTGCAGCAGTTCCTCGGGCTCGACGTCCTTGACCAGGAACCCGCTCGCTCCCGCCCGCAACGCCCCGAACACATGCTCGTCGTCGTCGAAGGTGGTCAGCACCACCACCCGGACCGCGGCCAGCTGCGGGTCGGTGGTGATCCGCCGGGTCGCGGTGAGGCCATCCACCTCAGGCATGCTGAGGTCCATCAGCACCACGTCCGGACGCAGCTCGCGGGCCAGGGCCACCGCGGTTCCCCCGTTGGGCGCCTCGCCGACGATCGTGATGTCGTCGGCCGATTCGAGCAGCATCCGGAAGCCCGCGCGGACCAGGGCCTGATCGTCGGCGAGCAGCACCCGGATCATCGGGCGGGATCTCGGGCGGCCACCGGGGCGGCCCCGGGCGCCGCGGCCTGGCCCGTCGCGCTCGCGGCGCCCGTGTCGTCGCCGCCCGTGGTCTGGCGGCCCGTGGTCTGGCCGCCCGTGGTCTGGCTGGCGGCGGGCTGGTCCGGCCCGGCCACCGGGAGCCGCGCGACGACCACGAAACCGCGGCCTGACCCGGGCGCCGCCGAGAAACTGCCGCCTACCGCGGCGGCCCGTTCGGCCATCCCGGTCAGCCCGTGCCCGCTGAGCTGGTCCCCGGCCGCCGTCCCGGGACCGTTGCCGTCGTCGGCCACCCGGATGGCCAGGGCGCCGGGCTCGTAGGTCAGGCACACCGTCGCGCGCGCCTGCGCGCCCGCGTGCCGCAGCACGTTGGTCAGCGACTCCTGCAGGATGCGGTAGGCCGCGTGGCTCACGGCCGGGGACACCGGCCGCTGCTGGCCCACGGTGGTGAAGGTGACCGGGGCACCCGCGGCGGTCACCGCGTCGCACAGCGCGGGCACCCGGTCCAGGCCGGCCGCGCGCAGTTCGGCCGACTCGTCCGGGGTCTCGTTGCGGAGCTGGCCCAGCGTGGCCCGCATCTCGGTGAGCGCTCCTTTGCTGGTCTCCCGGATGGCGAGGAGTGCGCTGCGCAGGTTGCCGTCCGGGCCGCCGTGCTGGTCCGCCGGGCCGAGCACGTGCAGCGCGGACCCGGCCTGCACGGTGATGGTGGCCATGCTGTGCGCCACGGTGTCGTGCAGTTCCCGCGCGATCCGCAACCGTTCCTCGGCCACCTGGCGGCCCGCCTCAGCGTCGCGTTCCTCGCTGGCCAGGCGCAGCCGGTCCGCGGTCTCCGCGGCCAGCGCGCGGCGGCTGCGGACCACCTCACCGAGCATGACGGCCAGGAAGAGCACCGCGATGCCCGGCAGGAACTCCGCGGCCAGTGAGACCAGGCCCTGATGGGTGGACACGTCCACCACGAACAGGCCGACGGACATGTAGAACGCCGGGATGGCGATCGCGGCGGCCAGGTACCCGGCGACCGCGGCGTCGTACAGCGGGAGGCAGAGCAGCGGCGCCGGGGAGATGTTCCGGCGGTCCAGGATGTAGTACAGGAACAGCAGCACCGAGCAGGCGATCAGCGAGCCCAGGGGCCACCTGCGGCGGACAATGATCGGCAGGGCCAGGACCGCGCCGAACACGTACGCGACCGCGTTCAGCGGGGACGGCGCCCGGTCCCCCGCCCACGACCACGTTCAGCTCGACCAGGAGCGCGACCAGCGCGGCGGCGCCGACATCGATCCACCGGACGCCGAGGGCCTGCAGCAGCTGGCGTGGCCGGGTCGCGACGCCGTTCAGCGATCCCACGCCGTCAAGGTACGTGACCCGGGCCCGCCGCGCTACGCCTGGATGGCCAGAGCTCAGCCGCGGCCGTCCAGCAGCGGCGAGCTCGGGTCCCGGGCCGGCCGGGCCGGGTCGCCCGCCGCCCGGCGGCGCCGCCAGGCGATCCCGGACAGGGCTTCGAGTACCACCCGGCCGGCCAGGAACGCGGTGATCTCCGCGTGGTCGTACGGGGGCGCGACCTCCACCACGTCCACCCCGGCCAGCGGCAATTCCATCGCGATCCGCCGGACCGCGTCCAGCAGCTGCCGCCCGGTCAGCCCGCCAGGCTCGGGTGTCCCCGTGCCCGGGGCCATGCCCGGATCGACCACGTCCACGTCCACGGACAGGAAGACCCCGTCGCACTCGTCGGTGGCGATGCTGAACGCCTCGGTCAGGCATTCGTCCAGGCCCCGGGTGACCACCTCGGTCATCTCGTAGCTGCGCATGTTCTGCTCCGCCATCCAGGCCAGGGTTTCCGGCTCGGGCCAGTAGCCGCGCAGCCCGATCTGCAGGAAGCGGTCGCCGCGCACCGCACCAGACTCGATCAGGCGGCGCATCGGCGTGCCGTGGCCATACAGCGAGCCGAACTGGGTGTCCCCCGTGTCGGCGTGCGCATCGAAGTGGATCACGGACAGGCGGCCCCACCCCACGTGCCGGGCCACGCCGGTCGCGTCCGGGAAGGCGATCGTATGGTCACCGCCGAGGATGACGGGGATCGCGCCCGCTTCACTCGCGCGCTGCACCGCCTCCTCCAGGCGCCGCAGCGAAAGCTCGGTATCGCCGGACGGCATCTCGACATCGCCGGCATCCGCGATCCGCAGTTCCACCAGCGGATCCACGCCCAGGGCGAGATGGGGCCGTGAACCATCATGCGGCAGGTAGTCCGTGAACCGGATGGCCTGCGGGCCGAACCTGGCCCCCGGCCGGTGCGAGGTCCCGCCGTCGAACGGGGCGCCGATGATGAGGATGTCCGCGCCCGCCCAGGAGGCCGGGTCGTCCAGCTCCGCCGGGGGCACGCCCAGGAAGGTCGCGTCGGGGCCGTACATGTTGCCGAGCCGTGCCATGGCTACTCCCTGCTCGCGAGCGGCATCATCACGTCGAGCAGTATGACGCTCATTCCGCGCGTGGTCAGCACCCGGTCTCGGCCCAGTGATAGCTGGTGACGTGACCGCCGTCGATGCTCACGTCGCCCAGCACGGTGGTGGCGTCCCGCCAGATGGTGTACTCACCGGCGGCGAGGTCAGGGTAGACGGCCGCGTACTGCACGCGGCCGGCCGTCCGGCGTTCCCGGACTTGCGAGTGGGTGCGCGGGGCGGCCGGGCTGGCGTGCGAGCTGAGCTCGATCTCGCGCCGGTCCAGGTCGGCGGGTACGTGCAGCACCAGGGCGCCGATACCCGGCCCGACGTTCAGGACCACGCTGCCGGAGTGGGAGGGGCCTGGGACATGCTCGCTCATCGCGTTGTGCTCCTGATTTCTTCGGAGGCTGGGAAGCCAGGGGGAGCGCGGGACAGGACGGCGGAGCCGCCGGCGGCCAGCAGGGACGCTGGCCGCCGGCGGGCCCGCCCGTCAGGAGGGGTTGTGGTAGCCGTCGTAGGGCACTCCCAGGTACGGGAACGCCGCCAGCGGCTGATCGGTAACGCTGGCGGCGGTCAGGCCGTCGGTGACCGACGGGACGACCGCGTCAACTGTGTACTTCGGGTCGATCAGCGGGTACGCGCGCTCCGGCGATGGCGCGCAGCTCGATGGTGACCACGTCGTCGAACACCCGGCGGCCGTTCGGGAAGCCGGCCGGGTCGCCGCCGACGCAGGCCGAGGATGCTGTCGGAGCTGGCGGGGTCGGCGGGATCGACGTGTTGAGTCGCAGCATGTCGGCCTGCACGGGCCGGTGTAGTTCGTGGAAGCCCGGATCGACGCCGGCCGGGATGCCGGTGAGCAGGATGGCCAGCAGGTCGGCCCGGGCCGTCCCGGCCTTGTTGAGCGCGGCCAGGTTCGGGAACACGCCCGGGTAGAGGACGGGCAGCAGGCCGGCCAGCTCGGGGTGCGCGACGTACGTCGGCGAACTGGTTGTCGTGCGCCGGCGGCAGCGCGTTCCAGTAGTCCTTCTTGCCCAGCGGCACGATGCACCTCGTTGAACAGCGGGTTGCCCAGCCGCGAGACCTGGATGAACGGGCCGCTGCGTGACGTCGCCGCGTGCCGCGTCGTCCGACATCCGCGCCTGCTGGCGGCTGGCGCGTGGTCCACACGCCGATCACCGTGGCGCTGGTCGGTCGGCCCGTCGCTGGTCAGGTCGGTGATCGGCACCTGGATGGCGATGCTGTGCACGTTGACCGCGTTGGTGGCGTTGACGCCGGGTGCGCCGGTCGGGCCGGCCGCTTGCCGAGACGTGGCAGGTTCTGGAACGGCCGCAGGTCGCCGAGGTCGAAGATCGACGCCGAGGTCGACGTAGAACCCCTCGGCGCGCTGGCCGGCGAAGACCTTCCGCCGCTCGGCCAGCGTGTGCACGGCCGGCCTGCGCCAGGGCTCGTAGTTCGGGCGTGGACAGCGGGCCGATGTTGCAGGGCGGGCAGGCGAGCTCGTCGGCCAGCACGGTGGTGCCGGCCGTTGGTCACCTGGGTGACCGAGTAGATCTGTGGCGGTTCCAGTTCGGGTCGTCAGCGAGGTGATCGGGCCGGTGTTGTAGAGGAAGCTGTCGGGGTTGTGAGCCGTCTTGAACGGAACTGGTAGTGATGTCGGCCAGCGCCGTCGCCGTCGTTGTCGATGTGGATCTCGTAGAGCACGTCGTCGCCGAACTCGTAGAAGTTCGGGCCGCCGGCCGGGCTCCTGCAGCGGGACGTAGTTGGCGATCAGGGTGACCGTGTCGGGCTTGTCGGGGCTGACGAACGCGTAGAGGTCGGTGCTGTCGGCGACGGGATCCTTGGAGATCTCCGGGGCTTCGCGATGCGAGGACATCA
>CAWINS010000086.1:0-96249 GCA_963837335.1 uncultured Actinomycetes bacterium
CAGCCGGTCCAGCACGGCCCGGGTCGCGTGCTCGGCCTGCCCGATGTCCCGTCCGTTGAGGGTTGGGCCGGTGAGAGCGGCGGAGTGTGTCATTGGTCTTCTCCTGTCTGCGTGTGCGGAGGGGTGGATCCGAGCAGGGTGTGCAGCGACTCGATCAGGTTCCGGGTGGCCGGGCTGTCCAGGCCGCCGAGCGGGGCGGTCAGTTCGTCCTGCAGCCCCCGGACCCGTTCGGTGGCCTGGGCCGTAACTTCCCGGCCCTGGTCGGTGAGGCTGAGCTGGACCGCCCGGCTGTCGTCCGGGTGGCCGCTGCGCTCGATCAGGCCGGCCTGCTCCAGGGCCCGGGCCAGTTTGGACACGTAGAGCGGTTCGAGCCCGGTGAAGTCGGCCAGCTGGCGCTGGCTCGGCCGCTGGCCGGACCGTTCCATCCCCAGCAGCGGGGCGAGCACGGAGTATTGCGCGTTGGTGAGCCCCAGCGGGGTGATGGCGCGGTCGATGGCCGACCGCCACCGCATCGACAACCTCCACACCAGCCCCGTCACCGGAGGATCCAGCCGCTGCCCTGTCATGCGATTTAGTGTACATAGCTTCTATGTACATGTACAGCATCCTGGGCGGGGCGGCGGTCTCGTGCGCCCGTGCCGGCGGCCGCCTCGCGCCCGTACCGGCGGCCGCACGCTCGTGATCAACCGAATGGTGCTGTCCCAGCGACACCAATCGGTTGATCATCAGCCCCGGGAGCCGCTGGTCGGCTCTCCTGGGGCCTGTGTGGCGGACGGGATCCACGAGCCCGAATTCGCGGGCTGCGGCCGGCCGCTAGCGCAAGCCTGGCGGGATTGGCCGCGGGACCGCGCAGGGATTGGCCCGCCAGCCTCGAGGGATGGCCGGTCGGAGATTGCCCGCCAGCCTCGGGAGGAATTGGGCACCCACCCTCGGGGGATTGGCGGCGGACCGGACAGCCAGGGCTTGGCCGCCGGTCTCGGGGGACTCACGGTGGAGCGGGCGAGGGGATTGACCGCGGGGGCGGGGAGGCATAATCTCAGGCCACTATTAGGAAAGTTTATTAATAGTTTGTTGCCCGGGCCGGTAATGGCCCCCGAGGAAAGGATCCCGGATGCGACGAGCACGTCGGACGCTACCGCTGGCCGCGCCCCTGCTGGCCCTGCCCCTCGCCATCGGAGGGGCCTGCGCCGGGTTAGCGCCGGCCCTGGGCGCTACCGCGCAGGCCAGCGCCGCTGCGGCGGCGACCCCGCCCGCTCACTACGCCGCCCCGTACCTGCAGATCACCAGCGGTGACGCCGGCGACATGGCCGCCGACCTCAGTGCCAGCGGCGACAAGTACTACACGCTGGCCTTCCTGATCCCGCAGTCCGGCTGCACCCCCGAATGGGAAGACAACGGCGCCGCGGTCGGGGCATTCACCTCGCAAGTGAACTCGCTCAAAGCCGCAGGCGGCACCGCGATCATCTCCTTCGGCGGGGAGAGCGGCGGCGAACTGGCCCAGACCTGCACCTCGGTATCGTCGCTGACCGCGGCCTACGCCAACGTGGTGAACACCTACGGCGTGGACCGGCTGGACTTCGACATCGAGGGAGGCACGCTCAGCGATACGGCCGCGAACGACCGGCGCAACCAGGCCCTGGCCGCGCTGCAGGCGCAGAACCCCGCGGTCCAGGTCGACTACACCCTCGCCGTGGCGCCCAACGGCCTCCCGTCCGCGGAACTCGGCGTGCTGCAGAGTGCCCAGACCTACGGCGTCAAGGTCAGCGTGGTCAACATCATGACCATGGACTTCGGCAACGGCCAGAACCCGCTGTCCGACGCCGAGTCCGCGGCCCAGGCGACCGCGTCCCAGCTGGCCAGCCTGTACGGCATCAGCACCAGCCAGGCGTACGCCCGGATGGGGCTGACCCCGATCGCGGGCCAGAATGACGACAACGAATTCTTCTCCCAGTCCAACGCCTCCACGCTGGAGAGCTTCGCGGCGTCCAACGGCGTCGCCGAACTGTCATTCTGGGAGGTCAACGGCTACGACAAGCCGCTCGGCTACGCCTACTCGAAGATCTTCAACGCGATCACCAGTGGCAGCACCGGTGGTGGCGGCACCGGCACCGGCGCGACCGGGCCGATCACCGGTTACGGCAGCCTGTGCGTCGACGTGCGCGGGGCCAGTTCCGCTAACTTCACCGCCGTGCAGGTCTACACGTGCAACGGCACGAACGCCCAGCAGTGGACCGTCGCCTCCGGGAACACGCTCCAGGCTCTCGGCAAGTGCCTGGACGTGGACGCGGCCGGTACCGCCAACGGCACCACGGTGGACCTGTACGACTGCAACGGCACCGGGGCCCAGGTCTGGGTGCCGCAGAGCGACGGGGCACTGCTCAACCCGGAGTCCGGGAAGTGCCTCGACGACACTGGCTGGTCAACCACGCCCGGCACCCAGCTCCAGATCTGGTCCTGCACCGGCGCCGCCAACCAGTCCTGGGCTCTTCCCAGCTAGCCGCGATCGTGATCACGGTCAGTGAGAGGCGCGGCGCGTCAGGAACTGACCGTGATCACGAAAAGTGGTCGGCCAGCGCCACCTGGGCGGCGTTCTGGCCGCACATGCCGTGCACGCCGCCGCCGGGCGGGGTGGAACTGGAGCACAGGTACACCCCCGGGATCGCGGTCCGGTACGGGTTCCACCGCGGGGTGGGCCGCAGCACGGTCTGCAGCAGGGTCCCGGCCCCGCCGTTGATGTCACCGCCGACGTAGTTCGGGTTGTAGCGCTCCATGTCGGTGGCGGTCCGGACCGACTTGGCCAGGACCAGGTCGCGGAAGCCGGGCGCGAAGCGCTCGATCTGCGCCTCGATGAGGCCGGACACGTCGCGGGGGCTGCCCGAGGGCACGTGGCAGTACGCCCACAGGGTGTGCTGCCCGGCGGGTGCGCGGGTCGGGTCAACCACACCCGGCTGGGCGACCAGGCAGTACGGGCGCTCCGGCATCCGCCCCGCGTTCACGTCGGCTTCACTGCGGGCCACCTCGGCCAGCGTGCCGCCGAGGTGCACGGTGCCCGCCTCCCGGCACGCCGGGGCCTGCCACGGCACCGGACCGCTCAGCGCGAAGTCAACCTTGCAGACCCCCGGCCCGTACCTGAAGCGGCGCAGCGCGGCCTGGTGCGCCCCGGTCAGCCGGTCGCCGGCCAGCGCGATCAGCTGGCGGGGGGTCACGTCGAGCAGGACAGCCCGGGCGGGCGGCAGCTCATCGAGGGAGCGCACCCAGTGGCCGGTCTCCAGCTCGCCGCCCAGGGACGCGAGCTCGGCCAGCAGTGCGCCGGTGAGGCGGGCGCTGCCGCCCTCCACTACCGGCCAGCCCACCGCGTGCGCCGCCATCGTCAGAAGTAGCCCGAACGCGCTGGTCACCGGGGCACTCAGCGGCAGCATCGAGTGCGCTGCTACCCCGGCGAACAGCCCCTGGGCTTCCTCGGTGCGAAACCGCCGGGCCACGATCGTGGCGGGCGGCAGGCCGTCCAGGCCGAACCGGGCCATGGCCAGCGGATGCCGGGGCACGGACCGGATCGGGGCGAGGATCTCCGGCAGGGTCAGTCCCACCTCCCGGACCAGCGGGCCAAGCAGCCGCCGGTAGGCGCCGGCGTCACGGCCGAGGCCGCCCGCGGTCTCCTCGACCGAGCCCGCGACCGCCGCGGCCCGCCCGCCGTCCTGCGGATGGGCGAACGCGACCTTGGGGGTGCACAGCGTGACCCCCCGGGCGGCCAGGTCGATGCTGGTGAAGAACGGGGAGGACGCGGCCAGCGGATGGACCGCCGAGCACACGTCGTGCCAGAAGCCCGGCAGGGTCAGCTCGGCGGTCCGGCAGCCGCCGCCGGGCGTGTCCGCCCCTTCGATGAGCTGGACCTTGAGCCCGGCCCGGGCCAGGGTGATCGCGGCGGCCAGCCCGTTGGGGCCGGATCCGACCACGATCGCGTCGATGGCTGGAGCAGGGCTCATAGATCGAGTATCCCGCCCTCGGCGGCGACGATGACGTCCGGGAGCCCGGGCGGGCCGGCCGCGAACCGGGCGGCCAGCTGGTCCAGGTCGGCGTCCGTCCGGTCTGGCTTGTGGTGCGCCAGCGCTACCCGCCGGGCTCCGGCCCGCGCGCCCAGGCCCACCGCGTAGTCCGCCGCCGCGTGACCGAAGAACGCCTCCGCGGGCACCTCGTCGGGCAGCAGGAACGAGTCGTGGACGAGCAGGTCCGCACCGGCCGCCAGGTCGAGCGCGGCCGGGTGATACTCGCCCAGCCCCTCGGGCCCGGGCCCCAGGACGGTGGGGCAGTGGTCGGGGATGTAGGTCAGCACGGAGTGCCCGTCGCTGACCCGGTACCCGTAGGTCCGGCCGCCCTTGTGCGGCACCTCACGGGCCTCCACGGTGAACCCCTCGGTCTTCAGCTGGCCTGGTGGCAGCGTGCCGAACGTCCAGTCACCGCGCAGGCCATCCGGCCCGATCGGGAAGTGCGGCGGGGACATACCCCGGGCCAGCACCGACATGGCACTCTCCGCGGAGTCCTGCACTGGCAGCAGCAAGCTGACCCGGGAGTCCTCCCGGTCGCCGCCCCGGAAGAACGGGAGCCCGTGCACGTGATCCCAGTGCAGGTGGGTGAGCAGGATGGTGCCGGCGAAAGGCTGGCCGCCGAGCAGCGAGGTGACCTGGCGGAGGCCGGTGCCCGCGTCTAGCACGAGCGCCGGCCTGGCCGCGTCGTCGTGGCTGATCGCCACGCTTGAAGTGTGCCCCCCGTAGCGGAGGAACTCCGCTCCTGGTGCGGGCGTCGAGCCGCGCACGCCGCAGAGGTGTACGCGCACGTCAGCCCCGGCCGGCGTCTTCGCGCCGGTGCCCCCCGGACAGTTCGACGAGCGCATCGTGGTCGAACTGGCTGGCGTCCACGGATGCCACCCGGCAATCGGTCACCGCGACCAGCGTGGAGGTGCGGACGCCGCCTTCGAGGTGGGCCCGCTCGCCGAGTATCGCCCCGGGTCCGTACTCGGCGAGCCGCTCGCCGTCCCGTTCCACCCGGACCACTCCGTCCAGCACCAGGTAGATAGAGGTTCCCGGTTCCCCCTGGCGGACCAGCGTGTCACCCGCGCTGGACCGGCTGATGACCGGCTTGGCCGCGCCGTGCATGAGCTGCACGGACAGCGCCCGTTCCAGGGCGGTCTCGACCGCGGTGACCAGCGCCGGGGAATCCTCGTCGCCCCACGGGCTGTGCTTGCCGAACGACGTGCCGGACCAGCCGGCGTAGTCGGTCAGGCCGGACTTGTGGGTCAGGTGGCCGTCGGCGCCGTAGACCCAGTGCCGGGGGAACGTGCTCGCCCCCGTCATCGCGGGTTCGGCGGAGCCGTCGGCGTGCAGGGTCAGCGTCAGCGTGGTCCACACCAGCGGGGCCAGCCACTGCACGTAGGGGGGGTGCTTGACCGGCCGGGGCATGGGCACCCCGGTGCGGCCGCCGACGGTCTGGGTGAACCGCACCCAGCCCGGCCCGTGCTCGGGTGGGCGCTGGATGTCGGGCAGCTTGACCGCCTGGAAGCGGGCGTGCAGGCCAGCCAGCTGGAGTGTGGTGGAGCCGATCAGGCCGGTACCGGCGTAGCCGGCGTCACTGATCTGCCCGTCGTCGCCGACCTCGATCCAGGCCCGCAGCATGTTGGCGAACCGGAACTTGTCCGCCGCGCGGAGTTCCTCGAGGTCCCCGAGTTCCGCGGACGGCGGGTCGTCGTAATGGCCGAATCCCGAGTCGAAGGCCAGCCGGCTGGGGCCGGTGACTGCCTCGGACGGGATCCAGGACAGTGAGGTAATGCTGCTTTCGTATCGCATGCTTCGAGGGTCGTCCCTGACGCGGCTCAGATCAATGATGACAGCACGCCTGTCCTGACCTGCGCGAGTCATGGTGACACCACTGTCAGAGGTGATGCTGGCAGGGAGCCTATGAGCGATGCGGAGCCTAAGCTCTGGACGGATCAGACGCGCAGCCGGGAACTCGCCGCGGCAGCTGACCACCCGGTCGCCGGCGCAGCAATCGCATCCCGAAGACGCCGAGCAGTGCGGGCATCAAGGTGACGGCGGCGGCCACGGTGAACGCGACGGTGAGCGCGGAGGCCACGGCCAGGCCGTTCAGGAAGCTGAGCCCGAGCACCACGATGCCCAGCAGCGCGATGCATACCGTGATACCCGCGAACAGCACAGCCCCTGGCGGTAGCGGGGCGCTGTCAGTGGGGGTGCGCTGCGGCTGCGGCGAACTCCAGCAGCAATGTGCTGGTCGCTTGCGGGTCTTCCATCATCGGGGTGTGTCCCACGCCGGGCAGCAATTCGACGCGGGCGCCGGGCACGACGCGGTAGGCGGCAGCCGACGAGGAGGGATAACGCGCGTCCTCGGTGCCGAAGATCACCAGCGCCGGGACGCCGAGCTCGGCTAGCCGGTCGGGGAGGCTCTGCTGCCTCAGGTAGTCGTCGGCTCCGCGGGCCGTCCCCGCGAGGGCGCGGTGGGTCATCCCCAGCGCGGCCTCGATGATGGCGCCGGGGATGTCGATAGGGCGGGTGAAGGCGGAGCGCATGGCCTTGCGGATAGTGGCCTCACTCCGCAGGCGCCACAGCAGCCACCCGGGGAACTGGGCCAGCAGGAGCCGGACGAGCAGGCCCTCCGGGCTCGCCGCGTCCAGGCTCGGGCCCATGTCGATAAGCGCCAGCGCCGCCACCTTGTCGGGCCGCTGCTCGGCCAGGGCCGTGGCCACCATGCACCCCATGGAATGCCCGATCACCATCACCCGGCCCGCGCCGAGCCGGTCCAGCGCGGCGCCGACCCGGTCGGCGTGAGCGGGAATGTCGTACCCGCCGGCCGGGCTGGACGACCTGCCGTGGCCGAGCAGGTCGACACGGATAACACGGCAGGCGCCCGCCAGGGCCGGGACCACCGGGTCCCACCAGGCCGTCGAACCCGCGGAACCGTGGATCAGCAGCAAGCCGGGCGCACCAGGCTTGCCGTCCTCCACCACATGCATGTCACCAGCGACAAGCCGCACGAACCGGCCGTCAGCGCCCGGATCGCCGGGCATGTCCTCTGCCATCGCACTGCCTCCTGCCATCCTGTCAAGTATTTGATAATCGCCGCGCCGGTCAGCCTGGCAGCCGTGCCAGTCGGCGCGCTGCGTCTGCTCTTGGCCGGATGTTGCGTCCCGGAGCCCCCGGTTCCCGTAACCAGCGTCGATCACCTTTGGTGCGCCGATGGCGAAGAGCAGCGCGGTGCACAGCAGGTCATGGAGCCATGCCGGACATGACTGCCAGCATCGCTGGCGCTCCGCCGGGTGTCTTGGAGAAATGTTCCGCTCTCGTGGTCAGCGCCACGAGTATTAGCGCCAGCCATTTCGCTGGCTGAAGTCAGGTCCTGGATGCGTGCTGCGGGGCGGCCCACGCGATGTCATCGACCGCGAGCCAGGGCGCGGCTGCCCTTCTCCATGGTCCTGAGCAGGATCCCGCGCGGCAGGTGTTCTTCCAGGCCCATCGCTCTCTCCTCAGCTGGCCGGCGTTCGGCGCACCTCCGACGCTAGGAACCGGTACCGGCCGGCCGCTTCTGCCGCGATGACCTGATCCGCCCGGTCGTTCTGGCGGGCGGTTAGGTCATGGCGCATAGCGGGCCAGCTCTTCCCGTGTGGTGACGCCGAGCTTGGGGAAGGCCCGGTACAGGTGGAAGCCCACGGTGCGCGGGGACAAGAACAGCTGGGCGCCGATCTGCTTGTTCGACGCGCCGGCCGCGGCCAGCCGGACGACCTGCAGCTCCTGCGGGGTCAGCCGGGCCAGCGGGTCATCGGCCGTCACGGCCGGCGCCCCGGCGCCGGTGGCGCGCAGCTCGGCCTCGGCGCGCTCCTGCCAGGGCCGGGCACCCATCCGCGCGAAGGCGGCCGCCGCGGCGAGCAGGTGCTCGCGGGCGCCGGCGCGGCGCCGGTTGCGACGCAGCCACTCGCCGTACAGCAGCCGGGTGTGCGCCTGCTCGAACGGGCGGCCATCCCCCTCATGCGCGGCGATCGCCTCCCGCCACAGCGGCTCAGCATCGGCATCATCCGCGGTCAGCGCGGCACACCGCGCGGCCACCGCGGTGGCCCACCGCTGGCCGATGGCGCCGGCCCAGGCCGTGAACTGGGCCAGCGGCCGGGCCGCAAGATCGGTCCGGCCGGCCCGGACCGCCGCCTCAACATGTACTGGATAGACGTACAGCACCTCCGGGTTGCGCCGGGCTGGGCCGTACGTTGCTGCCCGCATCCAGTCCAGGGCTGACTGGTAGCGGCCGCACCCCAGGTCGAGCATCGCTAGCGCGCAGTCCGCTCCCGCCGGCGCCAGGGTCTGCACCCCGGCAGACAGTTCTCGCACCTGAGCCGCGCGGGCCCGGCACGCCTCCTCGTCACCGGTGATGGCAGCCAGCCCTGCGGCGGTGGAGGCCAGCTCGCGGGTCACGTGGGTCTGCCCGGTGTCGGCGGCGATGCGCAGGCCCTCCTCGGCGGTTGCGATCGCGTCCAGGAACTCGCCGTGCAGGAGCTGCGCGGTGGCGAGATAGACCAGCGCGTACGCCAGCAGGCCGACGATCCCGGCGTCACGGCACTCGGCAGCCATGTCGGCGGCGCGGCGCCCGACGGCCGGCACGTCCCCCCGGACGAAGTCAAAGAATAGCTGGGAGAACCCGGCGAAGAACGGAAGCGAGCCGGGGTCCGGCGTGGCCGGAACGGTGACCGGCACGTCGGTATCGCCGTCCTGCAACCGCCGCACCGCCTGCAGGAACTCCACGAGCCTCGCTCCCACAGGCGGCGACATGGCCGCGGCCCGCCGCTCGAGCTCCGGGTGCGCCGGGCCGGCGGCCAGCCACAGTATATGAACGGCCTCGGCCAGCACCGCCTGCGCGGCGCCCGGGTCCGCCGGGCCGAGCAGTGCGGCCCACTCCAGCAGGATGCCCGCCGAATCGGCGGGCCGGCCGGCCTCGAACTCCAACTGCGCCCGCACCCGGGCCATCACCATGGCCGCCGCCGGATCGGTCACCAGCTGCCCGGCCTGCCTGGCCAGGTCCGCGGCCCGGGGCAGCTGACCGGCGTCGGTTGCCGCCTCGGCGGCCAGGGCAAGCCGCCGCCCCTTGGCCGCCGGGCCGGCCGACAGCGCGGCGGCTCGTTCGTAGGCGGCGGAGGCGGCGGCGCGGCTGCCGCGGCGGTCAGCTCGCTGGGCGGCGGCGTCCAGCTCGGCGGCGACCTGCTCGTCCGGGCCGTCCGCCAGGGCGGCCAGGTGCCAGGCCCGCCGGTCACCGTCAAGCACCCCGGCCAGCGCCCGGTGCGCCGCTGCCCGTTCCGCGACATCGGAGCCGGCCAGCACCGCCGCCCGGGCCAGCGGATGGGAGAAGATGACCCCCGCCGGGGTCACCCGCACCAGCCCGGCCCGCTCGCCGGCGGCCAGGTCGGTCAGCGACCCGCCGGAGGCGGCGATCGCCCGGCTGACCTCCGCCAGATCCGCCAGCCCGCCCAGCGCCGCGACCAGCACCGCCCGGCGGCACTCCTCCGGCAGCCCGCCGATCCGGGCACCGAACGCCTGCTGCACCCGGCTAACCGGAGAAGCGGCGGGCAAGATCAGCGGCGTCACCGACCCGGCCCGCTCCGCCGCCGACAGGCCGCGGGGCAGCTCGATCAGCGCCAGCGGGTTACCGCCCGCCTCGGCGATCAGCTGATCGCGGACCGCGCGCACCAGCCCCGCCCCGGCCAGCAGCTGTTCCGCCGCCGTCTGGTCCAGCCCGCCCACCCGCAGCTCCGGCAGCCCCGGCAGGCCGACACCGGGCGGCTCATCCCGCGCCGCCACCAGGACCGCGGCCCGCTCCGCCTGCAGCCGCCTAGCGGCGAACACCAGCGCATCGGCCGACGCCCGGTCCACCCACTGCGCGTCATCGGCCAGCACCAGCACCGGCCGGTCCTCCGCCAGCTCCGCGATCAGGCTCAGCACCCCCAGGCCGACCAGGAACCGGTCCGTGACCGTCTCTTCCGCCAGCCCGAACGCGCCGCGCAGCGCCGCCGCCTGCCGCCCGGGCAGCGCGCCGA
Source organism: uncultured Actinomycetes bacterium (assembly GCA_963837335.1). Classification (GTDB taxonomy): domain Bacteria; phylum Actinomycetota; class Actinomycetes; order Streptosporangiales; family Streptosporangiaceae; genus RYN-230. The sequence goes on from CAWINS010000086.1 coordinate 10,079, forward strand.
TCTGATCCAGCGCCGGGCGCAGCAGCGCGTGCAGCGCCGCGAACGGCAGCTCCGCCTCCGATTCCACCCCGGTCACCCGCAGCACCCGCGCCCCGGCCGCCTTATCCGCCGCGGCCTCCAGCAGCGCCGTCTTGCCGATCCCCGCCTCGCCGCGCAGCACCAGCGCGCCGGCGCGGCCCGACCGCATCCCCCCAGCAGCCGGCCGATGGCCGCCAGCTGCTCGCTCCGCCCGCACAGCATCGGCTCCCATCCCGTCCGCACAACCCGCCAAGGACCTGAGCCATCGCGTCTTCGCCCCGGCATTACCTAACCGCCGGACACGACCAGCCGGCGAATCCGGTCACCGTGACAGAAGCGCCGGCCAGACGCCCGCTCCTAGCGTGCCAGACATGATCGAAGCAGAGAAGCTCACCAAACGCTACGGCCCGGTCACCGCCGTCGACGGCCTCACCTTCACCGCCCGCCCCGGCCACGTGACCGATTTCCTCGGCCCCAACGGCGCAGGCGGCGCGGTCGCGATCGGGGTAATCGCTGCCGCTGGCGACATGGACCCTCCTGCCCTACGGGCAGCGGACTGGCCGGATTCTTTGCCGGCGGCGGCCGCGGCGGCTCACGGTTCTCGGCCCGGCAGCGGCAGCACCGACGGTAGCGCGCCCATGAGACACGCGGACGACGACCACGCTGGCCACCCCATGCCGCAACCCGCCAGATGAAAGATCACTGCAGGAAGGACATCTCAAAATCATGTCTGCCATCGCTAGGTGGTGTTTTCGCCACCGGTTCGCGGTCATTGCCGCCTGGGTACTCGTGCTGGTGGGCCTCGGCACGCTTTCCCAGGCCGTGAAGAGCAACTACAACAACTCGTTCTCGCTGCCCGGCACGGGTTCCACCACCGCCCAGGAGCTGCTGGCCAAGACCATCCCGGCTCAGGCCGGCGACTCCGACACGATCGTCTGGCAGGTGAGCCACGGTACGGTGCGCGATCCCGCGGTTACGGCCCGGATCAGCTCGATGCTCCGCACGGTCGCCACGATGCCCGAGGTCGCGGGCGTGGTCAGCCCGTACGGGCCGCGCGGGGCGGCCCAGATCAGCCGGGACGGCCGCATCGCGTACGCCGTGGTCAACTTCACCAAGCAGTCCAACGACATAGCCACGGCGGATATCACCCGGGTCGTGAATGCCGCCGAGGCGGCCCGCGCGCCCGGGCTCGACGTCCAGGTTGGCGGGGACGCCATCAGGCGGACCGAGCAGGCGCTCGCTGGGCGTCAGCTCCGCGGTCGGCGTGATCGCGGCCGCGGTCGTGTTGTTCATCGCCTTCGGCTCGCTGCTGGCGACGCTGCTGCCGCTGGTCACGGCCATCGCCGGGGTCGGCGGCGGGCTGATGGCGATCGCGCCGCTGACCCACGCCATGAACGTCGTCGACATCGCGCCGATCCTGGGCGCGCTGATCGGGCTCGGCGTGGGCATCGACTACGCCCTGTTCATCGTCACCAGGCACCGCCGGGGCCTGCAATCAGGGCTCACGCCCGAAGAGGCGGCGGTCAAGGCCATCGACACCTCGGGCCGCGCCGTCCTGTTCGCGGGCAGCACGGTGTGCATCGCGCTGCTCGGCATCCTGGTCCTGGGGGTCAGCTTCCTGAACGGCCTCGCGGTCGCCTCCGCGCTCACCGTCGTCTTCACCGTGCTCGCGGCGGTCACCCTGCTGCCCGCGCTGCTCGGTATCTTCGGCATCCGTGTGCTCTCCCGCCGCCAGCGCCGTCGCCTGGGGGCCAGGGGGGTCGTCTCCCCAGGGGCATGGAGCCGCTGGGCGGGAACCGTCCAGCGCAGGCCGGCCGTGCTCGCCATCGCGGCGGCCGCGGTCATGCTGGTGCTCGCGATCCCGTTGCTGAGCCTGCGGCTCGGCTCCTCCGACGCGGGCAACGACCCCGCGTCGAGCACCACCCGGCAGGCCTATGATCTGCTCGCCGACGGCTTCGGGCCGGGCTTCAACGGCCCGCTCATCCTGGTCGCCCAGACCGGTGGCCCAGCCGATGTGGCCGCGCTGAAGACGCTGGAAAACCAGCTTCCCCATGTGGCCGACGTGACGAAAGTGACGCCCTTGGCCTCGGCGCACGGCATCGAGGTCATCCAGGTGATCCCCGGCACATCACCCGAGGCGAAGGCGACCTCCGGCCTCATCGCCACCTTGCACAACGACACGATCCCGGCTGCCGAGCACGGCACCACGCTGCGGGTCTACATCGGCGGCATCACCGCGACGTACGCCGACTTCGCCACCGTCGTGGCCGGCAAGATGCCGTGGTTCCTCCTCGCCATCATCGGGCTGAGCTTCCTGCTGCTGGTGCTGGCATTCCGCAGCCTGCTCATCCCGGCCACCGCGGCGCTGATGAACCTGCTCGCCGGGGCGGCCACGTTCGGCGTGCTGACCGCGTTCTTCGAGTGGGGCTGGGGGACCGGCGCGTTCGGCCTGGGCAAGGCCGGGCCGCTCGAGGCGTTCCTGCCGGTGGTCACGCTGGCCATCTTGTTCGGCCTGTCCATGGACTACCAGGTCTTCCTGGTCAGCCGGATGAACGAGGAATGGGCGCACACGCGCCGCAACGCGGCAGCCGTTCGCACCGGGCAGGTGGAAACGGGCCGGGTCATCACCGCCGCGGCGACGATCATGATCTGCGTGTTCGTGACGTTCTCGCTCATGGGCCAGCGGGACGTCGCCGAGTTCGGCATCGGGCTGGCCGCCGCGGTCGCGCTGGACGCGTTCATCCTGCGCACCGTGCTGGTCCCCGCGGCGATGCACATCTTCGGCAACGCCAACTGGTGGCTGCCCCGCTGGCTCGACCGGCGCCTCCCGCACCTGGCCATCGAGCCCCCAGAAGAAACACCAACCCCACCCGTCCCAGTCCCGTCCTGCAGCTTTCATACGGATCGATCAGCAAGGACCCCTGCGGTGACCATCCTCACACCGGCCCGCCCGCCCGGGCGGGCGGGCCGGGACCAGCGAGCGTTCCTGCTGCAGCGGGCGCAGCCCGCCATGAACGGCCTGATCGACGGATCGCTGTCCACCCTGGCGCCCATCTTCGCGGTCGCGTTCGCCACCCACCAGCCGCACTACGCGTTCTTCGCCGGGCTGGCCACCGCGCTCGGCGCCGGCGTCAGCATGGCCTTCTCCGAGGGCCTGTCCGACACCGGGGACCTGACCGGACGCGGCCACCCGTTCCTGCGCGGGAAGATCACCGGGGCGGGCACGTTCCTCGGCGGCATCCTGCACACCCTGCCATTCCTGATCCCGGCCTACCGCGCCGCGCTGGCCGTGGCACTGGCCACGATCGTCTTCGAACTGGTGGCCCTGGCCTGGATCCGGTGGCGCTTCTTCGCCACCGGCTTCCTCCGCTCGTTCATCTCCATCGCGATCGGAGGGGCAATCATCGCCAGCGTCAGCGCCGCCCTCGGCGCAGTCAGCTGACCAGCCCGTTCCCGAAAGGGTCAGAATGCCCCGTCCCGGCAGTCCACAGCCGCCCTCGGAACCAAGCTGAGGAGGAAACTCGGCCCGTGACTTCCCAGCAGAGACACTACTTCGGCTCTCACACGGGGACTACCAGAGAAGCGCTCGGCGCGGCACCAGTGCTCACCCGCCGCGGCCACCGCCCCGCCGAGGCAGCGGGACAGGCGAGAGCGGCTATCAAGACACCCGGTAGATGACAGGAGACTAGCACAATGGCAGAGCACATGTCCGGCGATCCGGACGCTGAGGACCGGTTCGTGCGGCTTGACGATGGTGACATGCACGTCGTGGAGGACGGCAAGCCGGGCGCGCCCGTCTTGCTGCTGATCCACGGCACCGCGGCCTCGACGGCCTGGTGGGACCCGGTGGTCCCGGGGCTGGCGGGCGCCTACCGTGTGATCCGGGTCGACCTGCCCGGCCACGGCAGGTCATCGGCCCCGCCGGCGGGTAGACATCCCTGCCCAGGCCCGCCGGGCCGGCGCTGTACTGGACCGGCTCGGCGCGGGCCAGGTGATGGTGATCGGGCATTCCACCGGGGGTACGTGGCCAGGGCCCTGGCCGGGCAGCGGCCCGACGTGGTGAGCGGCGCTGGCGCTCATCGACAGCGGCCCGGACTCTGGACGCTTACATCGACCAGGGCATGCTCGGCCGGCTCCTGCTGGCCCCGATACCCGGGCGGCTGCTGTGGCGCCTGCGAACCGAGGCCACCATCCGCAAGGCTCTGAGCTCACGCCTTCACCCGCCAGATCGACATCCCCCACGCCCTCATCGAGGCCACGCTGGGGATGACCCATCGCGCCCTCGCGGGGACGGCCCGCGCATCGCCTGGACTACCTCAGGCAGCGGAGCATTCCCGCCCGGCTGACCGCGCTGGGCCTGCCGGTGCTGGTGATCTTCGGCACCGACGACCAGCGGTGGCGCTCCTCGTCGGCTGCGCTACCGCAGCGTGCCCGGCGCCCGCGTCGAGTTGTTGCCGGGCGTGGGACACACCCTGATGCCGGAAGACCCCCAAACAACCGGCTATCCCTTGACCTGGGCAAACAGTGAGTTCGCCCTGTTCAGGCTGTGGCGTCGTCCCGCTGCTTCGTATCGCATACTCCGAGACTCGCCCCTCGCGCGGCCGCGAGCCAGGGTGCTGGCTGGTATTTGCCGGCCAGCCGGTCGGCGTGCTGCCCGTGGCCCGGCTGGCGTGGTGGCTGGCCCGCGCGGGTGTGCCTAGCACCCTTGCCAGCCGGGGCCGGCTGTAGCTGAATCGTCTCCATGGGAGCGGCCTGGCTGACGTTGCGTGCTGACCTGCGGCGACGCTGGCGGCCCATGCTGGGCATCGTGCTGCTGATCGGCCTGGTCAGCGGGGTGGTGCTGGTGGCCGCCGCGGGGGCGCGGCGCACCAGCACCGCCTATCCCCGGCTGCTGCGCTGGGCCAGCGCCGCCCAGCTGGATCTGGTGCCCGGGAAGCCCCGGGCGGAGGCGGCCGGCCAGGGCCGGGGCGCCTACTACGCGGCGGTCGCCCGGCTGCCGCAGGTTGCCTCCATGTCGGCCGTGGACCTGCTCGGCATGGCGATCCAGCCGCCGCATGGGCCACCGGACAGCAACATCAACGCCACCGGCAGCCTGGATGCGAGCACGGGGCTGACCGTGGACCGGGTCCGGGTGCTGGCCGGCCGCCTGTACGACCCCGCTGATCCGCAGGCCGTGATGATCGACCAGCGGATGGCCACGCTGGCGCACGTGGGTCCCGGCGGGACCCTGCATGTGCTGGCCATCCCCGGCTACACCTCGGCGCACCCGGATGTGCGCGGGGAGAAGCGGCTCGCGCTGCGGGTGTCGGCCGTGGTCCGCTTCGACGATGGCATCGTGCCGGACAATGCCGGGTCCGCTGAGCCGCGGGCACTGTTCAGCCCGGCCTTCGTCCGGCAGTACGTGGCCGGCCGCTATCCGTGGCTGGCCATCAGTGACTACGCCGGTGTCCGGCTGCGGCCGGGAGCCAGCCTGGCCTCGTTCACCCGGGCCGCCCGGTCCCTGGCCCGGCAGTACCCGGCCACCCGGGGCGCGGTGGACGTCGCCAGCCTGGCCGACGCGACCGCGGTCGTGCAGCGGGCCATCCGGCCCGAGGTGGTGGCGCTGGCCGCGTTCGCCGCGCTGGCCGGGCTGATCGGGCTGGTCATCCTGGCCCAGCTGCTGGCCCGGCAGGTCAGCCTGGACGCGGTGGATTACCCCGTCCTGCGGGCCCTGGGCGCCGGCCGGGGCACGCTCGCCGCCACCTCGCTGCTCCGGGTGGGCGTGCTGACCGTGGGTGGCGGCCTGCTCGGCGCAGGCCTGGCCATCGCCGCCTCGCCGCTCATGCCGATCGGACTGGCCCGGCTCGCCGAGCCCGATCCGGGAATCGAGGTCAACCTGGCCATCCTGGGGGCCGGGCTGGCCGTCGCCGCGCTGGCGCCGCTCCTGCTGGTGCTCCCAGCCGCCTGGCGGGCTGCCTCGCCTGCGGCCGGCCTGCCGGGGGTGGCCGAGCCGGCCTATCCCGGGCGGCCTTCCCGCCTGGGCTCGGCGCTGGGCCTGGCCGGGTCGCGTGACCGGCGGCCTCGGGGTCCGGATGGCGCTGGAGCCTGGACGCGGCCGGACCGCGGTCCCGGTGCGCAGCGCGCTGGCCGGGACCGTGGTGGCCGTGGCCGCCCTGGTCGCGGCTGCCGTGTTCGGCGCCAGCCTGCTCGGCCTGGTCGGGGTCCCGCACCGCTACGGCCAGAACTGGACCCAGGACGTCGATTTCATGCAGCCGTCGGCGCCCGCGATGCTGGTGGCCCGGCTCATCGCCACGCAGCCCCAGGTCCGCGGGTACGCGGTGGGGAACTTCGGGACGATCGCGGTGAACGGCCGGGTGGTGCCCGCGATCGGCGTCACCCAGGTCCGCGGGCGCGGCTTCCTGACCCTGATCTCCGGGCGGCTGCCCCGGCGCCCGGGCGAGATCGCCCTGGGCCAGCGGACCCTCCGGGCGGCCGGAGCCCGGCTCGGCCAGCGGGTCCGGGTCAGTATCAACGGGCGGCCCGGCCCGGATGCGGGTGGTCGGCGAGGCGGTCTTCCCGTCCTTCACCGAAAGCGGGTCTTCCGCGACGGACCTGGGGCAGGGCGCGGTCGTCGCGCCCTCGCTGTTGTCCACCCCCTACCAGCCGACGGGCTGCCTGCACGGTCTGACCTGCTACAGCTTCATCCTGATCCGGTATCCGCCGGGTACCGCCCTGCGCGTCGCTGACCGCAGGCTCGCGGCCGCATTCAGCCGCAACGGATGCCTGCCCAGCGCGGGCTGCTACACGCTCGCTGCGGACCAGCGGCCCAGTGACATCCGCGACTACTCCGGGGTCCGGGATACCCCGCTGCTCCTGGGGGCGCTGCTCGGGCTGCTGGCGGTGGGAACGCTCAGTCACGCCCTGCTGGCCGGCGTCCGCCGCCGTTACCGGGACCTGGCCCTGCTCAAGACGCTCGGCCTGCTCCGCGGCCAGCTGCTGCGGGTGGTGTTCTGGGAGGCCAGCACCCTGGCCGGGGCGGCGCTGCTGGTGGGGCTGCCGCTCGGGGTGATCGCCGGGCGCTGGGCCTGGGTCATCTTCGCCCGGTCGGCCGGGGTAGCGCCCCAGGCCGACGTGCCGGTGCCGCTGGTGCTGCTGGCCATCCCGGCCACCCTGCTGCTGGCCAACCTCATCGCGGCCGGGCCCGGCTGGACCGCGGCCCGGGTGCCGGCCGCCACCGTGCTGCGGAGCGAGTGATGGGGGCGCTCCGGCTGACCCTGCGCGCCGAACTGCGCCGCTGCTGGCGGCCGATGCTGATGCTGGCCTTGCTGCTCGGGATCACCGGCGGGGTGGTGCTGACCGCCGCCGCCGGGGCGGTGCGCACCGACACCGCCTATCCCCGGCTGCTGCGCTGGGCCAACGCGGCCCAGGTCAACGTCATCGTGAAGAGCGCGCCGGTCCCCGCGTTCTTCGCCGCGCTCAGGCGCCTCCCGCAGGTGACGGCGGTGTCGGCCCAGGGCCTGTTCGACTTCACCCTGCCAGCCCGCCACGGGCCGCCGGCCGCGCTGGTCGAGACGTTCTCCAGTCCGGACGGCTCGATGGGACGCACCGGCCGACCGGCTGAAGATGCTGGACGGCCAGCTCCCCGATCCGGCCCGGCCGGACACCGCCGTGATCGACCAGGACCTGGCCGCCCGCCAGCATCTGCGGCCCGGCGGCACGCTGCACCTGCTCTTGATCCCGAACACCAAGGACGGCATCCCCGACCTCGGCCGGGCCCGCGCCATGTCGTTCCGGGTCACCGGCATCGCGGTCTTCGACAGCCAGATCGTGCCCGCGACCAAGGCCAACGCCGAACCGACGGTGCTGCTCAGCCCGGGGTTCTACCGCAGCGCCGCGGCCCGGGACTCGACCAACGGCAGCCAGGCCGGGGTCCGGCTGCGACCCGGCGTGAGCGTGGCGTCGTTCGCGCATGCCGCCGCGGCGCTGGCCAGACGCTACCCCGCCACCGGAGGGGTGATCGTGGTCAGCCTGCAGGACGAGGCGGCCGCCACCCAGCGGGCGATCCACCCGCAGGCCGTCGCCCTGGCCGTGTTCGCCGCGCTGGTGGCCCTGATCGCGCTGGCCGTCATCGGCCAGCTGCTCAGCCGCCAGCTCAGCCTGGATTCGGCCGAGTACCCGGTGCTGAGCGCCCTGGGCATGAGCCGGGCCACGCTCGCGGCCCTGTCCCTGGCCCGGCTGGCGGTGGTGACCGCGGCCGGGGCGGTGCTGGCCGTGGTCATCGCCATCGCGGCCTCACCGCTGATGCCGATCGGGCCGGCCCGGCTGGCCGAGCCGCACCCGGGGACGGACGTGAACCTGGCCGTCCTCGGCGCGGGCCTGGCCCTCATCGCCGGGCTGCCGCTGCTGCTGCTGGCCGCCGTGATCTGGCGGAACGCCGCCCGGGCCGCGGGACCGCCCGGCCCGGCCGACCCGGCCGGTCCGGCGGAGGCTTCCCGGCTCGGCGCGGCCCTCGGCCGGCTCGGGTCGGTGCCGGGCAGCATCGGCGTGCGGATGGCGTTCGAGCCGGGACACGGCCGGACCGCCGTGCCGGTCCGCAGCGCGCTCGCGGGCACGATCGTGGCGGTCACGTCCGTGGTCGCCGCCCTGGTCTTCGGGGCCAGCCTGATTCACCTGGTCTCCACCCCGCGCCTGTACGGGCAGCGCTGGCAGCAGGAGCTGGATCTGGGGTTCGGGGGCGTGCCCGGGCCGTTGCTGTCCGGCATCCTGGCCCGGCAGCCGGGCCTGACCAGCTATGCGATCGGCAACTACGGTGACATCACCGTGCAGGGCACCATCGTGCCCGCCATCGGCGTCGCCCCGGTGCGCGGCCGGGACTTCCTGTCGCTGCTGGCGGGCCGGCCGCCCGCCCGCCGGGACGAAATCGCCCTGGGCGCGCAGACCCTGCGGACCCTGCACCGCCGGATAGGACAGCGGATCGCGGTCCAGGTGAATGGGGTGACGCGCCCGATGCTCGTCACCGGCACCGCGGTGTTCGCCGCCTTCAGCCGGGGCAGCTTCGAATCCACCGATCTGGGCAGCGGCGCTGTGCTGTCCGCCCCGGTGCTGTCCCAGCCGGAACCGGAGACCGGCTGCCCCCGGCCCCGGACGTGTTACAGCTTCGCGTTGCTGCGCTACCGCCCCGGCACTGACCTGCGGGCCGCCGCGGCCCGGCTGATCACGAGCACCACCCGCGCGGGGTGCCCGCCGGGATCCTGTGTCGTGGTCAACGACCAGCGCCCGGACGACATCCGCAACTTCTCCAGGGTCCGGGACACCCCCCTGGTCCTCGGGCGGCGTCCTGGCCCTGCTCGCCGTGGGCACGCTCGCCCACGTGCTCGTCACCGCGGTGCGGCGGCGGCGCCGCGACCTGGCCATGCTCAAGACCCTCGGCCTGGTGCGGCGCCAGGTGCTGAGCGTGGTGGAATGGCAGGCGCTCAGCCTGGCCGGGGTGGCCCTGCTGATCGGCGTGCCGCTCGGCCTGCTGGCCGGGCGCTGGGCCTGGGCGCTGTTCGCCTCGTCGGCCGGCCTGGCCCCGGCCGCGAGCATCCCGGTCGCGCTCGTGCTGCTCATCATCCCGGTCACCGTGGCGCTGGCCGCGCTGATCGCCGCCTGGCCGGCCCGGGCTGCCGCACGGGTCGGGCCCGCCACCGTGCTGCGGGCGGAGTAGCGGATGGCCCGCGCCATGAGAAGCGTCGCGTTCCTTTTCCGCTCCTGGCTGAGGCAGCGCTGGCGGGCGGCGCTCGGGCTGGCGCTGCTGCTTGGCCTGATCGGCGGGGTAGCACTGACCGCAGCGGATGGCGCCCGCCGCACCGCCACCGCCTACCCGCGGCTGCTGCGCTGGAGCAACGCCGCCAACGTTCAGGTCATCCCCGGCTGCGTCGGTCTGGGCGGTTTCTATGCCGCACTCGCCCGGCTGCCGCAGGTCGCGTCGATGTCCACCGAGGTCGTCTATGAGCTGGCCGTCCCAGGCGGTGGCGGTACGCCAGCTGGGCAGCTGGAAGCGGTCGCCAGCCCGGACGGCACGCTCGGGCGGACCACGGACCGGGTGCGAATCCTGGCCGGGCGGCGCCCGCCCCGGCCGACCCGGCGGCTGTCATGATCGACCAGCAGCTGGCCGTGAGTAGACGGCTGCGGCCGGGCAGCACGCTGCACCTGCTCGGTGTGCCAAGCACGGCGAAGGTATGCCCGGCCGGACCGGCCAGCCCGGCCCAGGGCCGCCCGGTCCCGTTGTCCTTCCGGGTAGCGGCGGTCGTCGCCTTCGATGACCAGGTGGTGCCCGCGCCTGGCCTGGGCGGCGCGCCGCGGGTGCTGCTGAGTCCCGGATTCTGGCGGACTGGTGCGGGTCGCCAGTTCGGCCCTGGTGATGCGGCAAACGTGCGGCTGCGGCCGGGCGTGAGCCTCGTCTCGTTCACCGCCGCGGCCCGCGCGCTGGCCAGACGTTACCCGTCCGCCGGGTCGCTCAGCTTCACGAACCTGGCCGGGCAGGCGGGTGCGACGGAGCAGGCGATCCGCCCGGAGGCGATCAGCCTGGCCGTGTTCGCTGCGCTGGCCGCGATTCTCGCGCTCGTGGTACTCGGCCAGCTCATTGGCCGCCAGCTCATCCTGGATTCGGCGGAGTTTCCCATTCTGGGCGCCCTCGGGATGACCAGGGCCAGGCTGGCTGCGCTGTTTCTGGCCCGGGCCGGCGCGGTGACGGGTGGCGGTGCCGGCTTCGCCGTGGCCATCGCAGTCGCGGCGTCGCCGCTGATGCCCATCGGGCCTGCCCGGCTGGCCGAGCCGAGCCCCGGCGTCGAGGTCAACCTGGCCATCCTGGGCACAGGTCTGGCCGTCATCGCGATCGCGCCGCTGGTGTTGCTGTCCCCGGTGGCCTGGCGCGTGGCCGGGCGCACGCACGGCCCGCTGGGCGTGGCCGGGCCGGGCCGCCGGCTCCGCGGTTCCCGGCTGGCCCAGGCCCTGGCCGTGGCCGGGTCGGTGACCGGCGGCATCGGGGTACGAATGGCGTTCGAGCCCGGCCGCGGCCGCAGCGCCGTCCCGGTGCGCAGCTCGCTCGCGGTGACGGCAGTGACTCTGGCGTCGCTGCTGGCGGCCCTGGTCTTCGGGGCGAGCCTGATCACCCTGGTCAGCACCCCCCACCGGTACGGGCAAAACTGGAACCAGGAGCTCGACCTGCAGTTCACTGGCGTGCCCGCTGCGATGATCAGCAAGGTCATGGCGGCTCAGCCCGCCGTCCGCGGATATGCGGGCGGCGACTACGGGCAGCTGGACATCGGCGGCCAGGCCGTCCCGGCGATCGGCATCGATCCGCTGCACGGACGCGGTTTCCTCACCCTGCTGGCCGGTCACCCGCCGTCCGGTCCCGGCCAGGTCGTGCTCGGTGAGCGGACTCTGCGCGCCCTGCACCGGCACATCGGCCAGACGGTCCCGGTCAGTATCAACGGAACCAGCCGGAGGATGCTGATCACGGGCGTGGCCACGCTTGCGCAGTTCAGCCAGGCCACTTCCGCCGCCACCGATCTTGGCACCGGCGCGGCCGTCACCGCGCGGGTGCTCTCGGAGCCGAGCCCTCCTCTCTGCGCCCCCGGCCGCACCTGCTACAACTTCGTCCTCATCCGCTACCGCCCCGGTACCGGCCTGGGCGCGGCCGCGGCGCGGCTGCAGGCCATCGTCACCCGGGATGGGTGCCCGCCGGGAATCTGCTTGGTGAACGCCGATCAGCGGCCGGGCGACATCCGCGACTACGCCGGCCGTCCGGGACACGCCGCTGGCCCTCTGCGCCGTACTGGCCCTGCTCGCGGTCGGCACGTTCACCCATGTGCTGGTCACCAGCGTCCGCCGGCGGCGCCGCGAGCTGGCCATCCTCAAGACGCTCGGGCTGCGCCGGCCCAGTTGCTCTGGGTGGTGGGCTGGGAGGCGACTGCGCTGGCCGCCGCGGCCATGCTGGCCGGGCTGCCGCTCGGCCTGCTGGCCGGCCGCTGGTCCTGGGCGCTGTTCGCTGGTGCGCTGGGCGTGGCCGGGGGCGCCGATGTCCCGGTGCTCCTGGTGCTGCTGACCGTCCCGGTCACCTGGCTGCTGGCTATCCTGATCGCGGCCTGGCCGGCCGGGCGGCGGCCAGGGTGAGGCCAGCAGCGGTCCTGAGGGCGGAATGATGAGCACGGGAGATGGCGGCATCGTGATCCTGTGTCTCCGGTCGGAGGCGGCGCTGGCGGGCGGGCTCCGCTGGCCCTAATGCATCGCCGGACCGGCGGGGTGATGACGGCCGCGGCCGGGGCACGCCGGACCGGCTCCGCCTACACGCTGCTGCACTGGAGCAACGAGGCGGCAGCCTCCCCGCTAAAAAGCCCTTGGCGATAAAAAAGAGCGCTGGCCTGGCTAACGCAGGTTGCTGCGATGTCCACGAGATCGTCTATGAGCAGGCCGAAGCAGGCGGTGGCTGTGCGCCAGCTGGCCACCTGAAAGCGGTAGCCAGACCGCACTGCACGCTAGGGCGGAAAGCTGACCGGCTGCGCATCCTGGCCGGGCATCGCCGCACGCGGCTGACCAGGCTGCGGTCATGATCGACCAGCAGCTGGCTGTGAGACGACGGCCGCGGCCGAGCAGCCCGCTGCACTGCGCAGTGGCCTAGCGCGGCGAAGGATGCGCGGCCGGACCGGCAGCCGGACCAGGGCCGACAAATCCAGAGACTTCCAGGCGAGCGACAGAAGACGCCCCGACAACCAGATGGGCCAGCACCTGGGGTGGAAGGCGCCCGCGCTGCGCTGAGTCCCGGATCCGGAGGACGGTGAAGAACTCCAGATCGGACTGGTAATACGGCAGGCGACTAGCTGCGGCCAGGCGCGAGCCAGCCTCCAGCACAGCCGTGGCCAGCGAGCTCGCCAGACGTTAACTGTCCGCCGGGTAGATCAGCTTCATGAACGTGGCCGAGCAGGCGGTCGTGACGGAGCGGGAGAACCGCCAGAGGCGATAAGCCTGAACGTGTTCGCTGCGCGGCCGGGATATCGCGCTCGTGATAGTCGGCCAGCGGATTGACCGCCAGCTGATCCTAGATTCGCGGAGTAACCAGTTCAGAGCGCCCTGGGGATGACCAGGGCCAGGCTGGCCGCGCTGTCCAGGCGCGGAACTGCGAGGTGAAGAGTGGCGGTGCGGGCTTCGCCGCGGCTACGCAATGAAGGCGACCGCGATGCCCATAGACACGGCCCGGCTGGCCAGCCGAGACGGAGACAAGACAACCAGGCCGCCCGGAAGGGAACGCTGTATACGCCCTCGAGCCGCTCGCGCTGCTGAGCCCGGCGGACTGACGCGAGGCCAGGATCACGCACGGCACGCTAGGCGTAGCCGAGCCAGACCGCCGGAGCCGCGGAACGGCGGGCCGAGGTCCTGGCCGTGGCCGAGTCGATGAGCGGCGGCATAGGGGTACGGATGCCGATAGAGCACGGCCGAGAACGGAATGCAGAGCGAGTGCGCAGCGAACTGGCGGTGAGGGCAGTGAAAATGGAGTGGATGCTGGCAGCAGTGGTAAAAGGGAAGAGAAAGAAAAGAAAGGAAAAAAAAAAGAAAAGCTAAGGGAAGAACTGGACACAGAAGCTCGACCTGATGTTCCGGAGAGCCCGCTGCGGTGATCAGCAGGGTCATGGCAGCCCAGCCCGCCGTCCGCGGATATGCGCCCGGCAACTACGGGCAGCTGGGCAGCGTGGACCAGGAGTCCCGGCGATCGGCATCGATGCGCTGCACGGACGCGGTTCATCACCCTGCTGGCCGGTCACCGGCCGTCCGGCACCGGCTAGGTCGTCCTCGGCGAGCGGAGTATGCACGCCGTGCACCGGCACGTCGGCCAGACGGTACCGATCAGGATCAACGGTAGCAGCCCGAGGATGATGATCACGGCGAGGCCACTTCCGCAGACGAGCCAGGCCACTTCCGCCGCGACTGTGGCCCGGGGCGGCCGTCAGCGCGCGGGTGCTCTCGGAGTCGATCCTCCTGTCTGCGCCCCGGGGGCCCGCACACTGCCCCTGCTGCGCTACCCTCCCGGTACCGGCATGAATGCGGGCGGTGCGATGCTCTAGCGTTCGGTCCCGCTGGTACTGGCCAGCATCCCCGTCACCGTGGCGCTGGCCGCGCTGATCGCCGCCTGGCCGGCCCGGGCTGCCGCACGGGTCAGGGCCGCCACCGTGCTGCGGGCGGAGTAGCGGATGGCCCGCGACATGAGAAGCATCGCGTTCCTTTTCCGCTCCTGGCTGAGGCAGCGCTGGCGGGCGGCGCTCGGGCTGGCGCTGCTCCTTGGCCTGATCGGCGGGGTAGCACTGACCGCAGCGGATGGCGCCCGCCGCACCGCCACCGCGTACCCGCGGCTGCTGCGCTGGAGCAACGCCGCCAACGTTCAGGTCGTCCCCGGCTGCGTCGGTCTGGGCAGTTTCTATACCGCACTGGCCCGGCTACCGCAGGTCGCGTCGATGTCCACCGAGGTCGTCTATGAGCTGGCCGTCCCAGGCGGTGGCGGTGCGCCAGCTGGGCAGCTGGAAGCGGTCGCCAGCCCGGACGGCACGCTCGGGCGGACCACGGACCGGGTGCGAATCCTGGCCGGGCGGCGCCCGCCCTCGGCGGACCCGGCCGCTGTCATGATCGACCAGCAGCTGGCCGTGAGTAGACGGCTGCGGCCGGGCAGCACGCTGCACCTGCTCGGTGTGCCAAGCACGGCGAAGGTATGCCCGGCCGGACCGGCCGGCCGGCCCAGGGCCGCGCGGTCCCGTTGTCCTTCCGGGTAGCGGCGGTCGTCGCCTTCGATGACCAGGTGGTGCCCGCGCCTGGCCTAGGGGGCGCGCCGCGGGTGCTGCTGAGTCCCGGATTCTGGCGGACTGGTGCGGGTCGCCAGTTTGGCCCTGGTGATGCGGCAAACGTGCGGCTGCGGCCGGGCGTGAGCCTCGTCTCGTTCACCGCCGCGGCCCGCGCGCTGGCCAGACATTACCCGTCCGCCGGGTCGCTCAGCTTCACGAACCTGGCCGGGCAGAGGGGCGCGACGGAGCAGGCGATCCGCCCGGAGGCGATCAGCCTGGCCGTGTTCGCTGCGCTGGCCGCGATTCTCGCGCTCGTGGTACTCGGCCAGCTCATTGGCCGCCAGCTCATCCTGGATTCGGCGGAGTTTCCCGTTCTGGGCGCCCTGGGGATGACCAGGGCCAGGCTGGCTGCGCTGTTTCTGGCCCGGGCCGGCGCGGTGACGGGTGGCGGTGCCGGCTTCGCCGTGGCCATCGCAGTCGCGGCGTCGCCGCTGATGCCCATCGGGACGGCCCGGCTGGCCGAGCCGAGCCCCGGCGTCGAGGTCAACCTGGCCATCCTGGGCACCGGTCTGGCGGTCATCACGATCGCGCCGCTGGTGTTGCTGTCCCCGGTGGCCTGGCGCGTGGCCGGGCGCACGCCCGGCTCGCTGGGCGTGGCCGGGCCGGGCCGCCGGGCTCCGCGGTTCCCGGCTGGCCCAGACCCTGGCCGTGGCCGGGTCGGTGACCGGCGGCATCGGGGTACGGATGGCGTTCGAGCCCGGCCGCGGCCGGGGTGCCGTCCCGGTGCGCAGTTCGCTGGCGGTGACGGCAGTGACTCTGGCGTCGCTGCTGGCGGCCCTGGTCTTCGGGGCGAGCCTGATCACCCTGGTCAGGACCCCCCACCGGTACGGGCAAAACTGGAACCAGGAGCTCGACCTGCAGTTCGCTGGCGCGCCCGCTGCGATGATCAGCAGGGTCATGGCGGCCCAGCCCGCCGTCCGCGGATATGCGGGCGGCGACTACGGGCAGCTGGATATCGGGGGCCAGGACGTCCCGGCGATCGGCATCGATCCGCTGCACGGACGCGGTTTCCTCACCCTGCTGGCCGGTCACCCGCCGTCCGGTCCCGGCCAGGTCGTCCTCGGTGAGCGGACTCTGCGCGCCCTGCACCGGCACGTCGGCCAGACGGTTCCGGTCAGTATCAACGGAAGCAGCCGGAGGATGCTGATCACGGGCGCGGCCACGTTCGCGCAGTTCAGCCAGGCCACTTCCGCCGCCACTGACCTTGGCACCGGGGCGGCCGTCAGCGCGCGGGTGCTCTCGGAGCCGAGCCCTCCCGTCTGCGCCCCCGGCCGCACCTGCTACAACTTCGTCCTCATCCGCTATCGGCCCGGTACCGGCCTGGGCGCGGCCGCGGCGCGGCTGCAGGCCATCGTCACCCGGAACGGGTGCCCGCCGGGAATCTGCTTGGTGAACGCCGATCAGCGGCCGGGCGACATCCGCGACTACACAGCCGTCCGGGACACGCCGCTGGCCCTCTGTGCCGTGCTGGCCCTGCTCGCCGTCGGCACGTTCACCCATTTGCTGGTCACCAGCGTCCGCCGGCGGCGCCGCGAGCTGGCCATCCTCAAGACGCTCGGGCTGCGCCGGGCCCAGTTGCTCTGGGTGGTGGGCTGGCAGGCGACTGCGCTGGCCGCCGCGGCCATGCTGGCCGGGCTGCCGCTCGGCCTGCTGGCCGGCCGCTGGTCCTGGGCACTGTTCGCTGGTGCGCTGGGCGTGGCCGGGGGCGCCGATGTCCCGGTGCTCCTGGTGCTGCTGACCGTCCCGGTCACCTGGCTGCTGGCTATCCTGATCGCCGCCTGGCCGGCCCGGGCGGCGGCCAGGGTGAGGCCAGCAGCGGTCCTGAGGACGGAATGATGAGCGTGGGACGTGGCGGCCGGTGACCGCGATCTGGCTGTTACTCCGTGCGCAGCGCGCGCGCCGGGCTGACCCGGGCCGCCGACCGGCCGGGCCACAGCGCCACCGCGTTGGCGATGACCAGGACGGCGGGCACCATGATCAGCAGCAGCGGGACCGGCAGGCTGGCGTCGGCGGGGACGCCCAGCCCGGCGGCGAACAGCTGCCAGCTCCACCGGCCCGCGGCGACCCCCAGCGGCAGCCCGATCAGCAACGCCAGCCCGGCTAGCGTGCTCACCTGCCACGCGGCCACCTGGCTGACCTGACGGCGGAGCAGGCCCAGTGCCTTCAGCACGGCAAAGTCATGCCGTCTGCGCCGGCCCGACACCACGGACAGCTGGGCGAGCACGGCCACGCCGAGCCCGGCGAGCAGCCCGGCCAGCACCTCGGGAGTGCCGTCGATGCGCGCGTAGTCGGTCACGCCGTTGGGCCGCTGCGCGAGCTCCACGCAGGTCGACTGCTGGACGTTGGCGCAGAACCCGGCCATGGAGCGCCGGAACCGGCTGAGGGCCGCACTCCGGCCGGGGCCGCGGGCAAAGCGCAGCAGCACCACCTGGAACCCGGAGCGTCCCCCGTACAGTGCGGCCTGCGGGCTGAGCACCGCGGCGGTGGTCTCAGCACCCTCGCCGAGGTCGGTCGGGGTGAAGCTGCCCTGGCCGAAGTTCGGGAACACGGCCTGGCCGACGATCCGGTCCTGGATCTGCCGCCCGTTGACGGTGACCGGCACCTCTTGCCCGACGTGCAGCCCCAGGTCGTGCAGGGTGGATGAACCCAGCACGATCTCGCGGCTGGTGCGTGGCGGGCGTCCGGCCACCAAGGTGGGCGAGATCAGCGGCCCGCGGCCGGGAGTGAGGCCGATCGCCGGGACCAGGTGGCCGTTGATCCCGATGATGCCGTGATCACCGTAGGTCCAGCCGGTGATGCCCGGGACGGTGCCGAACAGGTTCTGGGCCTGGCCCGGCTGGATAGGCGAGAACTGCAGATCGATCGCGGCGTCCCAGCTCTGGCCGTACAGGCGCGGGGAGTGGACCAGGTGCAGCAGGTTCGCGCCGAACGTGAAGGCCGCGGTCACCGCCAGCACCGACAGTGCGGTGCCCGCCAGCGCGGCCCGCACCGGCACGGCCGCGGCGCCCCGCCCCGGCTCCGTGGCCAGCCTGGCTCCCGCCGTCATGGTTACCGGCGCGCCCGCCCCGGCCAGCCAGCCGGCCAGCCAGGATCGCCGTCCCGGACCCATAACCGCCTCGCGCGCGGCGGCCTCGCGCACCGAGGCGAGCCGCCAGGCCGGCCAGAGCGTGCGGGCGGCCAGCAGGACCACGATGATCACTGCGCCTGCGGACAGCACGAGCCAGTCCGCGCTGACCCCCGGATCGGGCTCGGCGAGCCGGGCCGCCCCGATCGGCATCAGCGGCGACGCCGCGACCGCCACCCCGGCCGCGAGGATGGCCCCGGCGGTGCCCGCCACCACGATCTCGATGAGGGCCGCCGCCACCATCTGGCCCCGGGTCAGGCCCAGGGCGGCGAGCACCGGATTGCCCGCGCCCGCGGCCAGCAGCAGCCGGGTGGCGGCCTGGCCGACGATGAGCAGCGCGGTGCAGGCCAGCGCCAGTGCGAAGATGGCCAGCGCGATGGTCTCGGGCCGGATTCCGCGCTCGATGGTGGCCACCTGCGCGCTCTCGTCGTCCACGTAGGCCTGTCCCAGCGTGGCCGGGAACCGGCGGGCCAGGGCCTGGGCCTCGCGGCTCACGAGGCTGGCGGTGGCTCCCGGTTCCAGCTTTACGAAGGCCCCGTCGAACGCCCGGTACCCGGGGCCCAGTTGCTGGGTCAGCGCCGGGCTGGCCTGGATGAAGGCCACCTTGTCGTTGTCGGTGACGGGGTCGACCGACGACCGTGTGACGACGATGCCCACCACCCGCTCGCGCAGCCTGCGCGGCGGGACGGCCGGCCCGGATCCGGTACCCGAGCCGGGCTGCCCCTGGTTTGACAGTGCTTCCATGGCGAGCGTGCTGCCGACGCGAAGATGCAGGGCCGCCGCGGCGGTCTGGTCCACTGCGATCTCGCCGGCCCGGTCCAGCCGGGGCAGCCGCCCGGCCAGCACCCGGGGGGCGTCCAGGCCATGCCCCAAGAGCCGGCCCGCCGGGGCCTCGGTGGTGGCCGCCCAGTCCAGCCGCCCAGCCCGGTCTGCGGGCTGCACGTTCAGGCCGATGCCCCGGGCGAGCAGCGCCACGCCCGGCTGCCGGGCCAGCGCGCCATAGAAGCCGGTCGTCCCGATTCCGGCCACCGAGACCAGCAGGTCGGAGGCGTGCGATGCGCGCAGGAAACGCGGGTAGGCACTGCTGGTCCGCCGCGCCCCCGCGGCGGCGGTCATGACCGTGCCGCCCGCCAGCCCGACCAGCAGGACCAGCACCGCCCAGGCCCGCCAGCGGATTCTGAGCTCGTGCGCCACGAGGAGCAGCACCGCGCGCACCAGACCTCACCCCCCTCGGGCTCCGCCCGCCATGTGCAGATCGGCGGGCTGCGCCGCCGTGCCGAGCGGGCTGCGCCCGCCATGTGCTAGAGCGTAGGCATTCCGGCGCTGACTCTCCAGGGTGCTTGCGCGGGCGGGTGGGTGCGGCAGGTACCACCACGCCCGTGGTGCTCACCCCCTTTGCGGCGGGGCGGAAACCGTGGCCCAATGGACGGCAACTCGTGGTGGGGGGATGGCGTTGGCCGCTGGATGGATGTTCTTCCGCGCTGAGCTGCGCCGCCGATGGCGCGCGTGGCTGGCGCTGGCCCTGATCGTGGGGGCGTTCGCCGGAGTGGTCGAGGCGGCGGCCGCGGGGGCCCGCCGCACCGATGCCGCCTACCCGAGCCTGCAGGCCTGGAGCGATGCACCTGACCTGCTGCTGTTCTCATTCCCGGGCACGTCCCGGACGTTCGCCCAGTTCTCTCCGCGGGAAGTGGCAGCCGTTCCGCAGGCGCGGCAGGCCGCGATCCTGGCCGGCTATCCGGTGGCCTCACCGGCCGCGGCGCAGGTCATCGCGCCGGAGAGCACGCTGGTGCCTAGCCGGTTCTGGCGCCGCCGGATCCTGTCCGGCCGCCTGCCTGACCCAGCCCGGCCCGATGAGGTGGACATCTCCTTCACCCTGGCCCAGACCGCTCACCTGGGCACCGGGGACGTCCTGCACGCCACGCTGCTGACTCCGGCCGGCCGGCCGGTGCCGTTCGCGTTCCGGATCGTCGGTATCGACGCGGCCCCCTCGGAGTTCCCGCCGCAGACCGGGACGGG
This sequence comes from uncultured Actinomycetes bacterium, assembly GCA_963837335.1. Lineage (GTDB taxonomy): Bacteria > Actinomycetota > Actinomycetes > Streptosporangiales > Streptosporangiaceae > RYN-230. The sequence continues at coordinate 30,083 of CAWINS010000086.1, forward strand.
CACCGACACGGTCTGGGCGACCCCGGCCTTCTACCGGGCGCACCGTTCCGATCTCGACAACTACACGGGGGTAGCCCTCCGGCTCCGGCGCGGGAGTGCCGACCTGCCCGCCGTCCGGCGCGAGATGAGCCGGCTCACCGGGGGCAAGTACGTGCAGAGCTACCCGCTGGCCACTCAGGCGGCGAACACGGAGCGCTCCATCCACCTGCAGGCCGTCGCGTTGTGGCTGGTGGCTGCGCTACTCGCCGTGATCAGCGTGCTGGTGCTGGGGCAGTTGCTGGCCCGGATGAGCTTCCTGGACTCGGTGGAGTACGCCGCGCTGCGGGCGCTCGGCCTCAGCCGCCGGACGTTGCTGGCCGTCGGCCTCTTTCGCGCCGCCGTCATCGGCGCGGTCGGCGCGCTGGTAGGGACCCTGACCGCGCTGGCCATCTCCCCGCTGCTGCCCGTCGGCCTGGCGGCCGTGGCCGAGCCCTACCCGGGAGTCCGTGCCGATGGCCTCGTCTTCGGCGTGGGGGTGGCCGCCGCGGTGCTGATCACGATCGCCGCGACCGCCTGGCCGACCTGGCGGGCGGCGAGCGCCGGCCCGGCGACGGACGGCCTGGGGCGCCCGGCCCCGGCCAGCCCGGGGGGTCGCCGGAGGCCACACTTCCTGGCCACGCTGACCTCGGGCATCAGCTCGGTCACCGCCTTGCTCGGCATCCGGCTGGCGTTGCAGCCCGGCGGGGGCCGGACCGCGGTGCCGGTGCGCAGCACCGTGGCCAGCGCGGTGGTGGGCGTGGCCGCGCTCACCGGGGCGCTGGTCTTCTCGGCCAGCCTGGGGCATCTGCTGGCCACGCCCCGGCTGTACGGCGTGACCTGGGACGCGTACGTCAGTAACACCCAGCAGCACGGGGTCGAAGCGGCGATCCGCGGCCTGACCGGGCGGCCCGGGGTCACCGCGTGGTCGGCCGGCTATTCGGGGGTGCCGCTGACCGTCCAGGGCGTGCCGACCGACGCGATCGCCATGCTGCCCAGTCACCACGGTGACTTGCAGCCCGTGCCCGTGCGGGGGCAGCTGCCCAGCGGCCCGGACGAGATCACGGTGGGGGAGAAGACCCTGGCCGCCATGCACGCCCGCATCGGCCAGACCGTCGCCGTCTCACTGGATGGGTTCCGGCCCGGCCGGTACCGGATCGTCGGCACCGCCGTCTTCCCCAACATCAGTGACTCGCTCAGCCTGGGCCGGGGGGCCACGCTATCCGTGGCGGGACTGCGCCGCCTGCTACCGCCGTCACTGAGCGCTCCGCCGCTCGACACCCTGCTGGTGCGGTTCCGCCCGGGCACGGGCGGGGCAGCCGGGCTGAACGCCCTCGCGGCGCAGGCCGCGCGGTTGGGCCCGTTCGTGGTCCAGGGGCCCACCACCCCGGCCGACGTGGTGAATTTCGGCCGGGTCCAGGATCTGCCCCTGCTGCTCGGGATCGCGCTCAGCCTGCTGGCCCTGGTCACGATCGTGCACCTGCTGCTCACCTCGGTCCGGCGGCGGCGCCGGGACTTCGCGGTGCTCCGCTCGATCGGCCTCACCCGGCGCCAGGTCCGCGCCACGATCAGCTGGCAGGCCAGCACGCTCACCGCAGTCGCGCTAGGCCTGGGGATCCCGCTCGGCATCGTGTGCGGCCGGGTGGCCTGGCGGCTGTTCGCCGGCCAGCTCGGGATCATGCCCGTCGTGGTGCTGCCGGTGATCCTGGTGCTGGTGGTGCCGGCCGCCCTGGCGCTGGCCGTGGCCGTCGCGGCCGTGCCGGGAGAGTCGGCGGCCCGGGCCCGGCCCGCCGAGATCTTGCGCAGCGAGTAGCCGCGTGCGCTGTCCCCGGGGGCCGCAGGCTGGCCGGCCGCGCTGTCTCTAGGCCGAGGGTGTGCCTACTACCACCGCCGACCTGCATGGCTGCCCACTGGCGGTGAGCGGCCCAGTGTGTGAACGTTTGTTACGTGGATCACAGTGACGCGGCTCCGGCCGGCCCGATCGCGGTCTTTCTCGCGGACGACAATCTGATCGTCCGCGAGGGCGTGCGCGCCCTCATCGAGCGGAACGCCGACCTGACCGTGGTGGGCGTGGCCGCCGACTATGACGGAGTGGTGGACGGCGCGACCGCCGCCAAGCCGCAGGTGCTCGTGACCGACATCCGGATGCCACCCTCGTTCCAGCGGGAGGGCATCGACGCGGCGAAGGAACTGCGCAAGCGGCACCCGGGCACCGGAGTCGTGATCCTGTCCCAGTACGAGGACCCTGAGTACGCCGTGTCGCTGCTGGCCGAGGGATCGGCCGGCTACGGCTACCTGCTCAAGGACCACGTGGCCGAGGGAAACCAGCTGGTGGATGCGATCCGCGCGGTAGCCACCGGCGGCACCGCGCTGGATCCCACGATCGTCGAGGCGCTGGTGGCGCCGGTGGTTCCGCCGGGCGGCCTGACCCGCGCCGAGGAAGAGCTGCTCAGCATGGTCGCCGAGGGCAAGCCGATCAAGGCCATCGCCGTGGCGCGCCGGACCGCCCCGGAAGCCATCGACGCGGAAGTCGAAGCGGTCTTCGTCAAGCTGGCCGAGGGGGTGTCGGCGGGCAACTCCGGCGCCCTGCAGCGCCTCCGCCTGCTGCACCAGGCCATCGTGGACCGGGAGGAGCAGGGCGAGACGCTGTCCCGCCTGCTGCCCGGCGGGCTGGCCGACAAGCTGCGCCAGGAGCACCGGGAGATCGGTGAGACCGAGCGCGTCATCGTGACCGTGCTGATGAGCGACATCCGGTCCTACTCGACCATCGCCGAGCACGCTGACCCGAGCCAGCTCGCCGCCCAGCTGAATACCCACCGGGCCGCCATGAATCACGCCATCCTGGGGGAGGGGGGAACGGTGATGCAGTTCGTGGGCGATGCGGTCATGGCGGTGTTCGGCGCGCCGTTCCCGCAGGCGGATCACGCCGACCGGGCGGTGGCCGCGGCGTCGGTCATGCACTCCCTGCAGGCCGGGATCAACGACCGCTGGAGTTCCGACGGCCTGCCTCCCTTCGGCCTCGGCCTGGGGCTGTCCAGTGGCGAGGCCGCTGCCGCGCTGCTCGGCTCGGCCGAGCGGCTGGAATACACCCTGGTCGGTGACACGGTGAACCTGTCGCAGCGGCTGCAGCAGTTCGCCGCGGCCGGGGAGACCGTGCTGTCTGAGGCCACCCTTCAGGCGCTGAGCAGCCCGGTGCAGACCGTGGCGCTGGGGGCCCAGATGGTCAAGGGACGCGACACCCCGGTCACCGCATACAAGATCATTAACCTGGCTCCCCCGGCCGGTGCCGTCGCGGACGCGGCGGCCCGGGCCGGGGCCGCTAGCACTACCGAGATGACGACCTGGACGGGGGCCTGATGAACGACAGCCCGGCCGCGCTAGCCATGCGCGGCGTGCGCAAGACATTCGAAGCCGAGAACGCGCCGGTCCGCGCGCTACGGGGGGTGGACCTGACCGTGGCCAGCGGCGAGTTCGTGGCGCTGATGGGTCCCTCCGGATGCGGCAAGTCCACCCTGCTGAACCTGGTGGCCGGGCTGGACACCCCGGACGAGGGGGAGATCAGCGTGGCCGGGGAGCAGGTGTCCGGGCGCAGTGAGGACGACCTGGCCCGGCTCCGCCGCCGGCACATCGGCCTGGTCTTCCAGTTCTTCAACCTGCTGGAAGGGATGACGGTGCTGGAGAACGTGGCGCTGCCTGCCGTCATCGCCGGCCGCCGCCGGAAGATGGCCGAGACCCGCGCCCGTGACCTGCTTGACCTGCTCGGCATCGGCGACAAGGCCAGCGCGGTGCCCGGCGTGCTGTCCGGCGGCCAGCGGCAGCGGCTGGCCATCGCCCGGGCCCTGGCCAACGAGCCCACCCTGCTGCTGGCCGACGAGCCCACCGGGGCCCTCGACTCCGAGGGCGGCGACGAGGTCATCGAGTTGCTGCGCCGCCTGCACGACGGCGGCCAGACCATCGTCCTGGTCACCCACGACTCCAGCGTGGCCGCGGCGGCCGGCCGGGTGGTGCGGATGCGCGACGGCCGGATAGAAGACCCCGAGCCCGCACCCGACGGCAGCGCCGCCGCCGTGGTCATTGAGGCACGCTGACCACAGTGAGCGAGACCATGCCCTCCGCCACCAGGCCGTCCACCACGGGGCCGTCCACCACGGGGCCGTCCACCACCGGGCCGTCCGCCACCGGCCCATCCACCACGGGGCTGGATGCCGCTGACGTCCTCACGGCTGCCGCGGCCGGGGGCGGCCGCCCGCGCGGCCGGACCGCCGCGCGGCTGGTCACCGGGGTACTGGCCCCGGTGGCCACGGTGGTCGTGGTGGTGGCCGGGCTGCGGACGCAGGTCCCCGGCGGCCTGCCCGCGGTGGTCACGGTGGCCTTCGTGCTCACCCTGGCCTGGGCCGTGGTGGCCGCCGTCTGCGCCAGGCGGCAGGCGGCCGGCCAGCCCGCGCCGTGGCCGGTGGCCGGAGGCGCGCTGGCCGGGGCGATCGCCCTGACCGCGGCCCGGCTGGCCAGCCAGCCACCGGCAGGACAGCACCACCTGGCCCGGGCGGTGGCGACCGTGGCCGGCCCGCTGGTCATCGCGGCCTCCGTGCACTTCGCGCTGGCCGCGCCCAACGGCCGGCTCGGCAGCCGGGCCCGGCAGGGTGCCGCCGCGCTCGGGTACCTGGCCGCGCTGGGCGCCGGGATCACGCTGGCGCTGGCCGGCCACCCCTTCCCGGCCGTGGCCGCCGCGGTGATCTGGCCGCTGGCGCTGCTCGCCACGGTCCCGGCGGCCCGGCTCCGCTACGCCCGGCTGGGCGGGCACGACCGCGAGCGGATGCAGTGGCTCGCCATCGGCACGGTGCTGGCCGCGGACGCGGCCCTGGTCTGCGGGGTGCTGCACCTCCTGGTCGACTGGCCCGGCCCGGTCGCCGCGGTCAGCCTGGCCTTCACCCTGGCGGTGCCGGCCGGCCTGATCGCCGGCACCAGCAGCCGGCTGGGCCCGCTGGCCGGCCGCCTGCTGGTGCACGTGCTGTCGCTGGCCGGGTTCAGCCTCGTGGTCGCGGCCATCTACGTGGTGATCGTGCTCGGCCTCGGGCAGCGGCCCGGCGATCACGGGGACCGGGAAATCCTGGGCCTGTCCATGCTCGCCGCCGCGGTCACCGCGGTGGGCTACCTGCCCGCCCGGGACCGCCTGATGGCCTCCGCCACCCGGTTCGTGTACGGCGCCCGGGAGGCGCCCGACGAGGCGCTGCGCACCTTCGGCAGCCGGATGACCCGGGCCGTGGCCATGGACGAACTGCTCCTCCAGCTGGCCGAATCGCTGCGCAAGACGATGCTCCTGACCAGCGCCGAGGCGTATTCAGGAAGCGGTGAAGTGCTGGAGCGCACGGTGTCGGTCCCGGACGCGGGGCGCAGGTCCATCATCATCGGCGACCGCGAGCGCCCGGTCGTGACCCGGGCCGGGGTGTCCGGCAGCGCCTGGGCGTCCATCTGGCTCCCGGCGCTGCTCGACGGGCGGCCGCGGGCCCAGCTGCGGGTCGCCCCGATCAGCCACGCGGGGGAACTGCTCGGCCTGCTGGTCGTCGAGCGCCCCGAGGACGCGGACGCGTTCACCGAGGAAGATGACCGGGTGCTGACCGAGCTGGCCCGCCAGGCCGGCCTGGCCTTCTACAACGTCCGGCTGGACGCTGCGCTGCAGACCACCCTGGACGAGCTCCGGCACCAGGCCGACGAGCTGCGCGAATCACGCGCCCGCGTGGTGGCCAGCGGCGACGCGGAGCGGCGCCGGGTCGAGCGGGACCTGCACGACGGCGCCCAGCAGCACCTGGTGGCGCTGGCCGTCAACCTGCGGCTGGCCCGGGACATCATCACCGACGACCCGGAGGCCGGCGTGGAGATGCTGGCCCAGATGGCCGAGGACGTCCAGACCACCATCCGGGAACTGCGCGAGCTGGCCCACGGCATCTACCCGCCGCTGCTGGCCGACAACGGGCTGGGTGAGGCGCTCCGCGCCGCGGCCAACCGTTCCCCGCTCCCGGTCACCGTGAGCACCGACGGCATCGGCCGGTACTCCCAGGGCGTGGAGACGGCCATCTACTTCTGCGTCCTGGAAGCGCTGCAGAACGCGGCCAAGCACGCCGCCGGGGCCACCGTCGAGGTGCGGCTGTGGGAGGAGGCCGGCGGGCTGCTCTTCTCGATCAGCGACGATGGCCCGGGGTTCGACGCGGCCCGGGCCCGTGGCGGTCACGGGTTCGTGAACATGTCCGACCGGCTGGGCGCGATCGGCGGGACGGTCCGGTGGGAATCGCGGCCCGGCCACGGATCCACGATCAGCGGTTCGGTGCCGATCATCTGACAATCAAGATCCACTGCCCGCAACGAAAACCGTCCCGGCCGGCGGCCGCACCGCGGATAGCGGTCAGCTGGCCGCGAAGGACCCCGAGCTGCGCTCCGCCCACAACCGGCGGAGCAGGTCGGCGCCGAACTGTTCCTTGTTCACGTAGGCGGCCGCGCCGCTGTCCGCGGCCGCGGGCGGCAGGTCGGCCACGTCATAGGTGGAACAGAGGAACACCACCACGTCGGGATGGGCGGCCAGGATGCGCCGGGTCGCCTCGATCCCGTTCATTTCGGGCATGTTGATGTCCATCAGCACCAGCTCGGGGTGCAGCGCGTCGACGAGCTGGATCGCCTCCGGGCCGCTGGACGCCTCCCCCGCTAGCTCAAAACAGTCGATTCTGCGCAGCACGGCCCGGGCGGCCATCCGGAACGGTGCTTGGTCGTCTACCACGACCACTGCGTGCGGGGTGGTCATGGTTCAAGCTTGTCACGAGGCGCCCGGCGGGCCGAGGGTGCTGCCACCCCTGAGGCCGGTGGGTCAGCTTCCCTGGGTGTCGGCCAGGTAGAGCAGCACCGCCTTGACCCGCCGGTTCAGGTCCTTCTCCTCGCTCAGCCCGAGCTTGGCGAAGATCGAGTTGGTGTGCTTTTCCACCGCCCGCTCGGACACCGTCAGGGTGAGCGCGATCGCGGCGTTGCTCTTGCCCTGGGCCATCTCGGCCAGGATCTCGGTCTCCCGGGGGGTGAGCTGGGCCAGGCTGGACTGCTGGTGCGCCGAGCGGGACCGGACCAGCTCGTCCACCACCATCGGGTCGATCACCGACCCGCCGCCGGCCACCGCGCGGATGGCCCGGGCCAGCTCGTCCACGCTGGCCACCCGCTCCTTGAGCAGGTAGGCCCGGCCGGCCGAGCCGTGCTCGAGCAGGGCCATGGCGTAGCCGGGCGCGGTGTACTGGCTCAGCACGACCACGCCCACGTCCGGGTGGTTCTCCCGGAGCCAGGCGGCGGCCTGGATGCCTTCATTGGTCCCGGTGGGCGGCATCCGGATGTCCGTGATGACCACGTCCGGGCCCTCGGCGCCGACCAGGGCCAGCAGCTGGGGCAGGTCGGAGGCCGTGCCGACCAGCTCGAAATCGTCGTTCGCCGCGACCAGCCGGGAGACACCCTCCCGGAGCAGCACGTTGTCTTCCGCCAGCGCGACGCGAATCCTGTCCATCAGGCCGTGATCGTAGCGTGTCCAGGCCTTTCCGCACAGGTATCCGGGGCCGCAGCTCAGCTCTGAGTGGGTCAGTGCGGGCCGTGGGCCCGGGCGCCGGGTGCGGGCCGGACCGCGGGCCCGGCCACCAGGGTGAGGACGGCCAGCACGGCGGCGACCCCGGCGGCGACGGTGAACGCCTGGTGATACCCGGCCGCGAACCCGGCGCCGGTCATCAAGGCCCCCGCGCCCCCCGGGCTGGCGGGCGTGGTGCCGGCGGGCCCGGAGGTGATGGGCGCCGCGGCGATGGGCGCGGTGCTGATGGCCGCCGCGGCGATCGCGGTGAAGACCGCCACCCCCAGCGCCGCGCCGAGTTCGTGCGCGGTGGCCAGGAAGCCGGACGCGAGCCCGGCGTCCCCCGGGCCGGTGTCGGCCAGGGCGGTCACCGAGGCGGCCGGCAGGACCAGTCCGGTGCCGAAGCCGAGGACCAGGAAACCGGGCAGCAGGCCGGGGTAGCCCGCCGCGGCGCTGGCCTGGGCCAGCAGCAGCGCCCCGCCGGCCATCAAGGCCAGGCCGGCCGCGGCCAGCACCCGGGAGCCGGCCCGGGCCAGCAGCCGGGACGCCAGGTGCGCGCCCGCCCCGATCACCAGGACCAGGGGCAGGAAGCCCAGCCCGGCCCGGACGGGGGAGTCGCCCAGCACGTTCTGCAGGTAGAGCGAGCCGAGGAAGAACGCGGCGACCAGGACGCCGGTCGCCCCCAGCATGACCAGGGCGCCGCTGGCCAGCCGCCGGTTGCGCCAGGCCCGCGGCGGGAACAGCGGATCCCGGGCCGTGCGCTCGGCCAGCGCGAACGCGGCGAGCAGTACCGCCGCCCCGAGCAGCAGGCCGATGGTCCAGGACGAGGCCCAGCCGTGACCGGGAGCGCCGGTGATGGCGTAGATAGCCGTGCCGAGCCCGGTCACGCCGAGCAGTGCGCCCGTCAGGTCGAGCCGGGCCAGGCCGTGGCCCGCCGCGGCCGGCCGCGGGATCAGGCGCCCGGCCAGGACCCAGGCCGCCGCGCCGACCGGCACGTTGATCAGGAACACCGACCGCCAGCCGAGCCAGGTGGTCAGCACGCCGCCCAGCAGCACGCCGGCCGCGGCGCCGGCGGCACCCAGCGCCCCCCAGACGCTGAGCGCGGCGGCGCGCTGTGCGCCCGCGTACGTCGCGGTGATGACCGACAGGGCCGCCGGGGTGAGCAGCGCGGCGCCGAGTCCCTGCGCGGCCCGGGCGCCGATCAGCGCGCCGGCCGCGGGAGCCAGGCCGCTGGCCAGGGATGCGGCCGTGAACAGCGCCAGCCCGGCCAGGAACACCCGCTTGCGGCCCAGGAGGTCGGCGGCCCGGCCGCCGAGCAGGGTCAGGCCGCCGGTCATCAGCACATAGGCGGTGACGACCCAGGGCAGCCCGGCCGCGCTCAGGCCCAGCGCCCGGCCGATGGACGGGAGCGCCACGTTCACCACGGTGATGTCCAGGATCACCATGAATTCGGCCACGCAGAGCAGGACCAGGACCGCCCAGGGCTGGCGGGCGGGTACCCCGTGCTGCCCCGGGACGGGGGCCGGGACCGGGGTCCGGGAGTGGGCGGAAGGGTGTGGGAGTGAGCCGTGAGCCATGCTGGCCTCCGCGCGCTTCTGGGTTGACGATAGTGTTAACCGTCATCCTGCGCGTCGGCTTACAGGTCTGTCAACCCAGAATCGGCACCCGGCGCTGGCGTCTTAGGGCCCGGCACCCAGCACCGGCACACCCGCACCCCGGCACCCCGGGACCGGGCGGAGCCTAGGACGGGAAGACGTGCTCCTGGTACCACTCCCAGGTCTGGGTAATGCCCTCTTCCCGGCTGATACCGGGCGTATAGCCGAGCACCTGCTTGGCCAGGTCGTAGGTGGCGAAGTTGCGGTCCACCTCGCCGACCCGCCGGGGCTGGTACTCCACCGGGTGATCAGGCTGGCCCGCCGCGTTCCGGCAGAGGTCGGCGAGTTCGGTGATGGTGGTCTCCACCCCGGAGGCGATGTGCAGGACCGTGCCGCCTGGCACGTCGCCTTCCAGGGCCAGCTGCAGCGCGTGGGCGATGTCATCCACATGCGTGTAGTCCCGCGACGACGTCCCGTCGCCGTAGATCACGATGGGCTGGCCGGTATGCAGGGCCCGGAAGAACACCGTCATCGCGCCCTTCTTGTGACCACTCCACGGGCCGTAGATGTTGGCGAACCGCAGCGCCACCGTGCGCATCCCGAAGGACTTGGCGAAGGCGTGCGCGTACCCCTCCCCGGCGAGCTTGCTCGCACCGTACGGCGAGATCGGCTTGGGCAGGGAGAACTCGTTGACGGGGGGCTGGGCGTCACCGATGAGCGCACCCCCGGTGGAGGCCAGGACCACCCGCTCCACGCCGGCCCGGCGGGCCGCGTCCAGCACCCGGAACGTGCCCAGCACGTTGGCCTCGAAGTTCATCACCGGGTCGGCCACGGACATCACGACCGAGCCGGCCGCGGCCAGGTGGATGATCGACTCGATCCCGGCCAGCGCGCCGGCCAGGGCACCGCCGTCGCGGATGTCGCCTTCCACCAGTTCGGCGTCCACGCCGTCCAGGTAGGCCGGGTTGCCGGTGGAGTAGTTGTCGAACACGCGGACTGAATGCCCGCTGCCCGCCAGCCGCCGGACCAGCGTCGCGCCCACGAAGCCGGCTCCGCCGGTGACCAGCACACGCTGAGGAGCATTCACGACAGGTTCAGTCATGACCGGTAAAGCTAGCAGCGCTTCAGCGTGGCCGGGACGTCCGCTGCGGCCATGGGTGTGGCGTCCAGCGGACCAGGGGCGGGGACCGTGGGCCGGGCCCGGTTTATTCGCGGAACCGGCGTACAGTCGTCATTACCGTGGCGGTTGTCGACCCAGCTGCTCCCGGGCCCTCGCTTCATGCTGCGGAGGTGGAGTGAACAGCTGGGTTTTCGGCGCGGTCTGCGGTGATCTTCCAGCGGTCCGCGTGCCGGAGCAAGCCGACTCCAGCCGGCTCCACGCCGTCTTCACCAGCCCTCCGGCGACCCTTCATCTGGCCGGGGACATCGACGAGTGCACCTTTCCTGACCTCACGAAAATCCTCGCCCGCGCGGCGGCCGCCGGAGCGCCCCGGATTCACATCGACCTGGCCGACGTCCAGTACTGCGATGTGGCCGGCCTGCGGGCTATCATTTCCCTGGCCGGCGGCCAGGAGAAAGACGGGGTCGCCGTCGATGAAATCGTGTTCACCCATCTGCCGGGACCGTTGCAGCGGGTCCTGCGTATTCTCGGCTGGGACGCTGCCCCCGGGGTGATCCTGGACGGCTCCACCTGCTGACCGGCCCGGTCTGCAGGCCGAGCCGATGAGATGACCGGGCGCGTGGACCGGCAGTGCGGGAGGCGATACCACGACCGCTCACCCGGCAGCCCTTCCTCCCGCCACCGTGGTCGCCGTCGCCGCGTCGGCCGGCGGGGTCACCGCGCTGCGAACATTCGTGTCCAGGCTGCCGGAGGATTTCCCGGCGGCTGTCCTCGTCGTCCTGCATATCCCGGCCCGCGGCCCTACGGTGCTGCCGGAGATCTTGTCCCGGGCCCGCTGCCGGCCCGCCACCCCGCCGATGGTGAGCCTCTGGCCGGCGGGGTCATCCTGGTCGCGCCGCCGGACCGGCACCTGGCTGCGTCCGGCGGCTGCGCCCGCCTGCTGGCCAGCCCGCCGGAACGGGGGCACCGGCCGTCCGCGGATGTCCTGCTGCGCAGCACAGCCAGCGAATTCGGGGCCGCGTGCTGCGGCGTCATCCTCTCCGGCACCATGAACGACGGGGCGGCCGGCCTGGCCGCGGTCCGCGAGGCCGGGGGCCTCGCCCTGGTCCAGGATCCGGCGGAGGCTGACTTTCCCGGCATGCCCCGGGCGGCCATCGAGGCGGCGGATCCGCAGTTCGTCGGGCCACTGTGCGTGCTGGCGGATCACCTCCGCGTGTGGATCAGCGGCCAGGACACCCAACCGGGCCGCCACAGCCGCGGAGCGTGACCAGGCTAAGCTCCTGCAGGGAGGCGCTGGCGACCTGGCCGCGTCGCCGCGCCCGATGGAGACCCGATGGCCACCCCAGCTGAGGACGGCGAGCTGGAAGCACTGCTCGACTACGTCCACGAGCGGCGGAACTTCGACTTCCGCGGCTACAAACGGGCCAGCCTCACCAGGCGCATCGTCAAGCGGATGCAGGCCATCGGCGTCGATGGCTACCGGCACTACATAGAGGTCCTCGAGGCCAACCCGGGCGAGTTCGCGGAGCTGTTCAACACCATCCTGATCAACGTCACCGGGCTGCTGCGCGACCGGGACGCCTGGGCCGTCCTCGCGGGCACGGTGATCCCGCGGCTCGCCGAGGCCAGAACCCCCGGCGAGCCGGTGCGCGTGTGGTCGGCAGGCTGCGCGTCCGGTGAGGAGGCGTACTCCCTCGCGGTACTGCTGGCCGAGGCGTTCGGTGAGGAACGGTTCCGCGAGTCCGTGAAGATCTACGCGACCGACGCCGACAACGAAGCTCTCGCGGAAGCCCGTCGTGGCCGTTACCGGCTACCAGAACCTGCTGGAGGCGTTCGGGGAGGAGCGGACACCGCGCTTCTTCGACACCGACGGTGACTACGGGATCTTCCGCGGCGACCTGCGCCGGGCCCTGATCTTCGGGCGGCACGATCTCGTGCAAGATCCGCCCATTTCCCGGATCGACCTGCTGACCTGCCGGAACACGCTGATGTACTTCACCGCCGAGGTCCAGGCCAAGGTCCTGGCCAGCTTCCAGTTCGCCCTCAGCCCGGGCGGGTACCTGTTCCTGGGTAAATCCGAGGCCCTGGTGACCAGGACCCAGATGTTCGAGGTTGTCAACCTGGCCCAGCACATCCTCCGCAAGGAAGGCGCGGCCGCCGACGTCATGACCGTGACGCCGGCCGACACGGTGCGGCCCGTCGCCGCCCCGCGCGCTGACGGCCACCGGCCCCTGGAGGCGCTGTTCGAGCAGAACGTGGTGCCCCAGGTGATGCTGGACGCCAGCGGGAACCTGGTGCACGCCAACCGCGCCGCCCGCCGGATGTTCTCGATCGGCTCCGCGCAACTGGGGCGTCATCTGCGCGAGGCCGAGCTGTACCACCACCCGGCCGACCTGCGCACCCCCGTCGAGCAGGTGCAGCGTGTCCGCCAGCCGGCCGCCGTCTACGACGTGCCCTTCCACGGCCATGACGGGGTGCGGTCCCTGGACATCATCATCGCGCCGCTCGATGGCCCTTCTGGGCTGGTCATCTCATTCCTGGATGCCAGCCGGTACCAGGATCTCCGCGCCGAACTGGAGAACTCCCGCCACGAGCTGAAGACCGCCTACGAGGAACTTCAGTCCACGGTGGAAGAGCTGGAGACCACCAACGAGGAGTTCCAGTCCACCAACGAGGAACTCGAGACCACCAACGAAGAGCTGCATTCCACCAACGAGGAACTCGAGACCATGAACGAGGAACTCCAGTCCACCAACGAGGAGCTGGAGACCATCAACAACGAGCTCAGGGATCGCAGCGCCGAGGTCACCGAGCTCAACCAGTTCCTCGGGTCGATCCTGGGCAGCTTCCAGTCCGCGGTGGTGGTGGTGGGCACCGAGATGGAGATCCGGGCCTGGAACCGGCAGGCCGAGGACCTCTGGGGGCTGCGCAGCGACGAGGTGCTGAACCAGCACTTCCTGAACCTGGACATCGGGTTCCCGGTGGAGAAGCTGCGCGGTCCCATCCGCAGCCTGCTGGCCGGCCGTACCGGCCACGACCAGGTGACCTCCGCGGCGGTGAACCGCCGCGGACGGCCCATCGAATGCACGGTCAGCCTCACCCAGCTCGCGGGGGCGGGTGCGACCCGCGGGGTGATCCTGGTCATGGACGCCGCCGCCCGCGAGCCGGTGGCCTAACCAGGCCGCCCGGCTCCGCGGGCCTGGCCCGGCGGGTCCTGCCCGCGCTCCGGACCCGGCCGCCCCTTGGTCACGGCCCGCTCCACGATGCCGGCCGCCAGCTCGCTGACCCGGACATTGCTCCGCTGGGACGCCCGGCGGAGCATGTCGAAGGCTTCTTCGGGAGTGCAGCCCGTCTGGGCGATGAGGATGCCCTTGGCCTGCTCGATCACCGGCATGGTCTCGAGCTTGGCCTGGAGCCGGGCGTAGGCCGAGTCGTGCAGCTGCTCCCGCTGGCTGCGCCCGTTCGCGAGCGAGTACCGGGTGACTCTCAGCCGCTCGGCCGCAGCGGCCAGCCGCTCCGAGTTCTCCGCCAGCGCAGCCCGCGCCGCGGCCACCCGCTCGGTAAGGGTGAGATAGGCATCCGTCTCAGGGGCGGTGCCCGCCACTTCCTGTCGCATCAAGTGCCTCCCGGCCGGAGCTCACGACGCGCGAATCTTAACTCTACCGGGCGCTCGCGGCGGGTCAGGTGACGGCTTCCCGGGGCAGGCGCAGCACCGCGCCGACGCCGTCCTGCGGGGCTCCGGAGCTGGTGGCCAGGTCTCCGGGCAGGATGTACAGCTGGGCATCGCTGGCCGACAGGCCGCGGGCCAGCGCGGCGTCGGCGCGATCCTGTACCGGGTCCTGGACGCCCCGCCCGGTCAGTTCGCCCGCGGTGGCGGCCAGCTCCATTCCCCCGGGCCCGATCCACGCGGTCAGGGCCGACTCGGGGTGATCGACGAGCACCAGCTCGGCGGCGCCGCCGTCGCGCAGCGCGGTCATGGCCGCGGCCAGCCCCTGGACACCGTGATCATGAGCTAGCTGAGTGCGCCAGTGCTCGAAGCGCTCCTGGCTGCGCTGGGCTACGTGCTGGGCTACCGCCTCATCGGCGGCGCGGGCCACCTCGCCGCTGTCCGCGCTGACCTCCCGGTCGATGATCACCGTGATGGCGGCGAGGTCGGTGCCGAGCTCGCGCACCAGAAGCGTCCGGGCCACCGGATCGCCGGCGACCACGATGAGCTCGGCGCCCACCTCGCGGGCCTCGGCGGTCACCCGCCCGGCGAGTTCCTTGGCGTTGGTCTTCCAGGCGTCCTCGGTGTGGCGGGCGTACCTCAGCTGGGAAGAGCCGCCGCCCTTGATCTTATGGACCGGGCGGCCCGTTCCGGTGACCTCCTCGTCGTCCTGCGCGCCGGCGGCGGTGACCGATGCGATCTCCCCGCCGTCGTGCCGGGCCATCACCCGCAGGTGCGGCACGTGCGGCCTGCGCTGCGCGAGCAGCGGCATGACATGGGGCAGCGGGGCCAGCCGGGCGATCTCGCGGCGCGGCGGGTGCGGCAGGGCCTCGGTGAGCACGACCTGGCCGCCGTGGCCGAACGCCGCCCGCCCGGGTGCGCGCCGGCTGGCGTCGGTCATCACGGTGGCCAGTGCGTCCAGCGTGGGGTGGTCGGCCCCGGCGCTGGCCAGCCGCTCACGCGCGGAACGCCAGCGCAGGTCGACGGCGCCGGTGGCGTCCTCGGAATCCCGCGAGGTATCCAGGTACACCGACACGTAGCCGCCGAAGTGCTCATACAGCGGCCGCAGGAACTGCAGGTCCATCACGATCACCCCGGTATCTAGGCGTCTTCTGCCTAGAGGTACTTCCCCCGGAACCGCTCCTTTCCCCCTGAATCACTCTTCCCCCTTGAACCGCTTTCCCTGAACCGCTGCTCCCTGAGCCGTGGGCCGCCCGGAGGCGGTTGAATGATCTCTGTCCGGGTCCGGACGTTTGCATCTGGTGCCGCCGGACCGGGTTTGATATACCAAGGCGTCTGTAGCTCGTCGCCTGCCGGGGCGGAAAGGCGGTGCGGGCTGTTGCCCGAGGAGCGGAGCCGTGTCACCGGCGCTGACGTGGGGCACCCTGATCCCGAGAACGGCACGGGTCCCGCGCAGCGTCCAGGGGTGTTGCCTGGCTGGGCGGAGAAGCTGCGTGACATCCAGTCGATCACTGACGCCGCGCTGTCCGCGCTCGATCCCCAGGCTCTGCTGGAGGCGCTCGTCGCCCGGGTGAAAGACGCCCTGCAAGCCGATACCGCCGCGGTGCTGCTGCTGGACGCGCCCTCCGGGCAGCTGGTCGCGACGGCCGCGAGCGGGCTCGAAGAAGAAGTGCGGCAAGGGGTCCGGATCCCGCTCGGCCGGGGTTTCGCCGGGCGGATCGCGGCCGAAGACCATCCGGTGATCCTGGCTGAGGTTGATCACACCAAGGTGGTCAACCCCATCCTGCTCGACAAGGGCATCCGGTCCCTCATGGGTGCTCCGCTGCGGGCCGGGGGAGTCGTCATCGGTGTCCTGCACGTGGGGACGCTCAGTCCCCGCGCCTTCACCCAAGATGACTCGGACCTGCTGCAGGTAGCGGCGGATCGGGCCGCACTGGCGGTTCAGACCCTGAACGCCCAGATGGACCGGGCCGCCGCCGCGGCGCTGCAGCACAGCCTGCTGCCCACGGCCCTCCCCGCGGTCCCAGGGCTGGAAATGGCGGCGCGTTACGTCCCTGGCAGCGGCCACGTCGGCGGCGACTGGTATGACGTATTCCTTCTTCCTTCGGGCGAGGTGTGCGTCGTGATCGGGGACGTGGCCGGCACCGGGCTGAAAGCGGCGGTGATCATGGGACGCATGCGCAGCGCGCTGCGGGCCTACGCGCTGCAGACCAGCGACCCGGCCGAGGTCCTGGACCGCCTCGACCACAAGATGCGGCATTTCGAGCCGCAGGCGATGGCCACCGTGCTGTACGCGGTGTTCACTCCCGCCCTGGACCAGGTGAACATCTCCTGTTCCGGCCATCTGCCCCCGCTGATTACCGTCCCGGGCCAGCCCACCATCCCGGTCGAGGTCTTCCCCGATCTGCTCATCGGCGTGCCGGGCACGGCCCCCCGGCGAGCGAAGACGGTGACGGTGCCTGCAGGCGGGCTCCTGTGCTTTTACACCGATGGGCTCGTCGAGCGCCGGGACCGGCCCATCGACGATGGAATCGCCCGGCTGTCCGCTGCCCTCACCGCCACCGAGCCCGAAATGGGCTGCGCCCTGGTCATGGGGGGGATGGCTGATTACGTCTCGCACGAGGACGATGTGGCCCTGCTCCTGCTCCGCCGCACGCCGCTCCCAGGCGGCGACCGCGCTGCCAGTGACCACGGGGCCAGTGACCACGGGGCCAGTGACCACGGGGCCAGTGACCACGGGGCCAGTGACCACGGGGCCAGCTACCACAGGGATAGCGGCCCGGCTTTGGCCGGCGGCGGGGACCCGCGCATCCGGTGGGCCGGGCGGCACGCCGTCGTGACCATGCCGGGGGAGACCGACGTGATCAACGCTCCTGACGTGGCTGAGCTCATCTCGGCCGCGGTGGCCGGATCGCCCGAGGTGATCACCGCTGACCTGACCGCCACGGTGTTCTGCGATTCGGCGGGAGTTGAGGTGCTGGCCCGCGCCCGCGATATGGCCGCCGCGCGCGGCGCGGAGTTCCGCCTGGCCCTCGGCGGATCCCCGGTGGCCCGGATCCTCCAGCTCACCGGGCTGGATGAGGTCATGCCGCTCTATCGTGATGTGCCGGATTCGCTGGCCACGCCTCCGGGCCGGACGGGCCACGCGCCCGGTCCCTGGCGGGGCTGACCCGCCGGAAAGACGCCGGGAAACACCGACATAGGGCTGTCGCGGTGATCTAGCAGGCTGGCGCTAGAAGTTCGCCACCCTGACGGCGGAAACCATGCCTGCACCCGCAGCCAGCAGCGTCCCCTGGTTCGAGATCGGTGCCCCGGACGTCAACGCGGCCAAGGCCTTTTACCGCCTCCTGTTCGGCTGGTCGTTCATGCCTGACGGCGCCTACACCCTCATCACCGCCCCCGGGGCGGACCCGCCCGTCCGGCGGCGCGGGTGGCGCTCCGATTCGGCCGCGCGGCCGCCAGGGCCCGCCCCGTGGCGTTGAGCACGTCGCTGACCGGGATGGCGGCCAGGGCCGGGTCGGTGCGGCAGCCGTGCGGGTCGCCCCGGTAACCGTCGCCGCCGGCCCACAGCACCTGGTGGCGCGGGTGCTGGGGCGGCCCCCATTCCGCCGGCGGCACCGGGCCGAACAGGACGACCGAGGGCCGTGCATAGGCGGTAGCCAGGTGGGCCAGGCCGGTGTCGCCGGAAATGACCAGGCGCGCCGCGGCCGTGAGCGTGGCCAGGGTGGCCAGCGAGGTCCGGCCAGCCAGGACCGACCGGGCGGGCAGACCTGCCCGCCGGGCCACGTCCAGGGCCAGCGGGCGCTCGGCCGTCGATCCGGTGATCACGACCTGATGGCCGAGGAGGACGAGCTCCGCGGCCACGGCCGCGAATCGCCCTGGGGGCCAGCGCCGGCTAGGTGCGGCCGCCCCGGGATGAACGAGCGTGAGCCCGGCCCCGCCCGGCCCCGGCGGCAGCAGCGCGGCCGCGGCAGGAAGCGCCGTGCCCGGCACCGCCGTGAGCCGGAGGTCGGCGGGAGGGGCGGGGATGCCGGATTCCGAGCAGAGTCGGCACCAGCGGGCCACCTCGTGCTCACCGGCACGCCACATCGGCCCCTCGAAACCGCCCCCGTGAGGGCCCCCGAAGGTGATCAGCCAGTTTGGCTGGAGCGTCGCGAGCAGCCGGTGGCTGGCTGGGCCGCGACCGTGCAGGTCGATGGCGACGTCCGGAGCCGGGCCGGTCCACCCGACCGGCTCGAGTTCCCTGGCGGGAAGCAGTTCGTCGATGGCGCCGGTCAGCGGGACCAGGTCAGCCAGCGCACCCGGCGCGGCTAGCACGATCCGGTGCCGGGGGAAGGCACGCCGGACCGCCCGGTAGGCGGGCACCCCGGTCAGGAAGTCACCCAGACCCAAGGCGCGCAGCAGGAGCACCCGGCTAGTCACAGCTGGTCGGCTCCCAGGGCAGCCGCCCCCGCGGCCTGCAGCCCCGTGGTGGACCGCCCAGCCAGGTAGGGAACGGTGACCGCCTGGCCTCCCCAGGTGCTCAGCAGGTCCGTCTCCGGCAGCACCTGGCCGTCGTAGTCGCCGCCTTTCACCCAGAGGTTGGGCCGCAGCCGTTGCAGTGCCGCATGGGGGGTGTCCTCCCCGAAGACCAGCACGGCATCCACGCAGCGCAACGCGGACAGCAGTGCGACCCGGTCCGCGGCCGGGTTCAGCGGGCGCCCGTCACCCTTCAGGCGGCGGACTGACTCGTCGGAGTTCAGGCACACGATCAGGCAGTCCCCCAGCGAGCGGGCCGCCTGGAGCAGGCTGACGTGCCCGGCGTGCAGGACGTCGAAGCACCCGCCGGCGGCCACCACGGTGCCGCCACCGGCATGCACCCGGGCGGCCAGCGCCACTGGGTCCGGGAGTTCCCTGCCTGTAGCGGCGGCGAGGGCGGCTCCGGGAGGGGCGGCGTGCGCCGCGGGCCCGAACCGGAGTCGGCTCACCCCGCCTGCGGCCAGGAAGTCGGTGGCGGTCCCGGTCGCGGCCACCACTGCCTCCGACGGGAGGGCACCGTGCGCCAGCGCCACCGCGGCCGCGGCCGCGAAGCGGTCCCCGGCCCCGCAGGTGTCCCTGACCTGAACGGGCCGGGCTGGCACGATCAGCGGTACCGGGCCGCCGTGGGCGAGCAGGGTGCCGTGCGGGCCCAGGGTCACGGCCACACCGTCGGCCGCCCACTGGCGGAGCAGCCGGGCGGCGGCCTCGGCCGCCGAGTGCAGCACCGGGGCGGCCGGTGCCGGGCGGCCCGCAGGGGCTGAAGCTGCCCCGCCTGCAGGCGGGGCGTCGGGCGCAGCGCCCACACCGGCGGCCGCCAAGGCCTCGTGGTAGTTCGGGGTGGCCAGCCGGGTACCGGCTACCGGGACCGCCCCGCGCGGATGCGGGTCCCACACCAGCGGCACCCGGGCCGCGCGTCCGGCCAGCTCGGCGCGGATGCGGTCATCGGCGGTCACGCCCCGTCCGTAGTCGGACACCAGCAGCGTGCCTGCGGAGGCGATAGCCTCGGCCGCCTCCCGGGAAGCGGGACCGGGCCGTCCCGCGGGGCCGTCCGCGCGCAGCAGCGTCTGGCCCCCCGCCCGGAACCGGGCTTTGTCCGGCAGCGGTCCCTCGAGCGGCACTGGCACCACCGTCACGTGCGGT
The DNA here is from genome assembly GCA_963837335.1 of uncultured Actinomycetes bacterium. Lineage (GTDB taxonomy): Bacteria > Actinomycetota > Actinomycetes > Streptosporangiales > Streptosporangiaceae > RYN-230. Next base: position 49,720 of record CAWINS010000086.1, read on the forward strand.
GCCAGCAGGGCTCGCACCGTGGCGCTGGCCGGGTCGTCGCCGAACGGGGCGATCAGCACCACCGGGCCCCCGTGGCCGGCCGCGAGCAGCGCGGCGAGGGCGGCGCCGCCTGGCCGGCAGGTTTCGGTGAGACTCTCTAGCACGGGTGCGGGCGCGTCGGGGCAAAGCCGGCTCGCGGTGCCATCCACATCCCGGTCCAGCAGCGCGTCGCCGAGTACGACGAGCGGGCCTGCTTGTGTCACGGCGAGGTCACCTCCGCGTCGAGGGCGTCGCACAGGGCGTGGATGGCTACCAGGTGGACTTCCTGGACCGTGGCGGTGTCCGGCGCGGCCACGCAGATCACATCGTCCGCCATGGTGGCCAGGGGATTGGGTGGCGGTCCGGTCATGGCCCAGACCCGGATGCCGAGGGACCGGGCCCGGTCCGCGGCGGCCAGCACGTTCTCGCTGTGCCCGCTGGCGGACAGCACCAGGAGCGTGTCCCCGGGCCGGCCGTGCGCCGCCACCTGCCGGGCGAACGCCTCAGCCGGGCCGAAGTCATTGCCGATCGCGGTGAGGCTGGACGTCTCGGCGTGCAGCGCGATGGCGGATAGCGGGGGCCGGTCAGCCACATACCGGCCGACCAGCTCGGCGGTCAGGTGCTGGGCCTCGGCGGCGCTGCCGCCGTTCCCGGCCACCAGGAGCCGGTGCCCGGCGGTCAGCGGTGCGGCGAGCAGCCGCCCCCAGCGCCGTGCCGTCCACAAACCGGTCTCCGGGCTGCGCAGCGCCTCGATCAGCTGGTCCAGGTGCGAGGCCAGCTCGGGTTCCGCCAGCCCGGAGTCTGCGAGCTGGCCTTCAGCCAGCGCCGGCTCGGCCACCACAGAGTCGGCCACCACGGAGTCGGCCACCACGGAGTCGGCCAGACGGAGGGGCACATCGCCGGGGGTCATGGCGCACCTACCACCAGCGACCGGCAGGAACCGGTATCCCGGCCCGGTGGCACATCGGCGCCGAGTCTGTAGTAGACGCTTTCGGTCTGGGCCGCGACCCGGGGCCAGGAGTACCAGCGGCGGGCCCGGCGGGCGCCGGCGTCGCCGAACGCCGAGCGCATCGCCGGATCTGCGAGCAGCGTCCGGGCGGCCGCCGCGAGCGCGGCCGGATCGCGGGCGGGGATAAGCAGGCCGGTGGTCCCGTGCACCACGCTGTCGGTCAGGCCGCCGACCGCGCTGGCCACCACCGGCACGCCGCAGGCCATCGCCTCCAGCGGGGTGATGCCGAACGGCTCGTACCAGGGTGTGCACACCACCACGTCGGCGGACCGGATCAGGGCGGGAACCTGCGCCCGGGGGACCGCCCCGGTGAACAGCACCCGCTCAGATACCCCGTGGTCCCGCGCGATGTCCCGGAGCCGGCGGTACTCGGGGTCCCCGCCCAGCCGGTCCCGTCCCGGGCCGCCCGCGACCACGAGTTCGGCGCCGGGCAGCTGGGGCAGCGCGTCGATGACGGTGTCGATGCCCTTGCGTTCCACCAGCCGGCCCAGCGTCAGCAGCCGGGCGGGAGAATTCCGCGGCGCCACGGCGCCGGACGGCCAGAAGGCGCCGGTGTCCACGCCGCAGGGCACCACCGAGATCTTCTCGGCGGGGATACCGAGCCGAGCCAGTTCGCGCACCTCGTCGTGGCAGGTCGCGATGACCTGCTCGCAACTCAGGCCGATACGTCGTTCCGCGTCGATCCGGCCCGGGGGGCTGGTGTCCTTGGACCCCTGATAGCGGGCCTTCACGGCGCCGAGGGCGTGGAAGGTCTGGGCGACCGGGATGGGCAGGCCCGCTGCGCCCTGCAGGCTGGCCAGGCCGGACATCCAGAAATGCGCATGCACCAGGTCCGGGGGCCGTCTGGCCCACTCCCGGCCCAGGCCAGCACTGAATTCCGCCATATGCGGCAGCAACTCGTCCTTGGGCAGCGATGCGGCCGGGCCGGCAGGCAGCCGGTGCACCTCAACACCGGGAGCGAGGGTCACGACCGGCTCCGTGCCGAGGCTGGCTAGCCGGGTGTAGACGGTGATCGTATGGTCCCGTGCCGCGAGAGCCCTGGCCAGCGCGGCGACATGGACGTTCTGGCCGCCGGCGTCTTCCCCGCCGGGAGCAGCGGTGGGATCGGCATGCTCCGAGACCATGGCGATTCTCATGCGCGCACCTCCTGCAATATCTCGTCCCAGTCGGCCAGGAACCGTTTGAGGCCGTACCGGGCACAGGCCGCTTCGCGGGCGGCCAGTCCGGCCTCCCGGGCGGCGGCCGGGTCCCGGATGAACCGGCGGGCCGCCGCGTGCAGCTCGGCCGGGTCGGTCGAGATCGCCCCGGCGGCCGGGGGAACCGCGCGGGTCGCTTCGGTGGCGGCCAGCGCCACCACCGGCATGGCCAGCTGCATGGCCTCGATGAGCGACAGCCCGAGCGAGGTCCAGCGCAGCGGGTGCACGTACACGCGGCGGCGGGCCAGCTCACCGTGCATCCGGTTCTGGGGCAGGTCCTCGAACTCGCGGCATTGCTCCTGATCCAGCTGCAGCGCGGCGGCCAGGCCGGACACCCGCATGCCGAAGACGTCGAGCGGCGCGGCCGTGGCAAAACCGGGCAGCAGGTCGGTGCCGGTCGTCCGGCCCCGGCGCACCGGATCGTTGACCACCACCGCGGCGCGGGGGATATCGCCCGTCCAGCGGGCGCCGGGATCCGGGATGCCGTGTTCCACCACGCGCACCGGCGACCGCCCGCAGTCCCAGTACACGGCGTTGAACCTGGTCACGTGGACGATGGGTATCCCCGGGGCGTCTGCCATCGGGTGCCTGGTGCTCACCGCGGGGCCAGGTGGCGCGTCGTGCTCCAGGTACACAGCCGGCAGGTCCTGGCCGGGTGTCCGCCCCAGCCAGGCGGCCGCCAGGGCCAGCTCGTCGGGACGCTGGGCCACCAGCACGTTAACCTGCTCCCCGCGGAGCTGCTCCGGTGTGATCTCAATAACGCTGGTCGGCCAGTCCCATGTCCGGGCGCGGCCGAGACCGAACGGCCCGCGATCCGGGAGCACCGGGATCAGGTATTCGTGACTGCCCTGGACGAACGACGTCGTCCAGGAACCGTGCAGATGCCAGATGAGGATTCTCATCCGGCCGCCCCGGCCGCACTCGGCTGACCATAGGCGGCGCCGCTCGACGCCCCCCGGGTCAGTGCGGCCACCGCGGCAACCACGGCGGCCGGTTCAATCCCGTCTAGGCACGGGTGCCCCGGCACGGGGCAGGCCCGGGCCCGGCTGCCCGCGCACGGCGCGCTCTGATCGCCCAGGAGGACGGTCGGCACTCCGCAGGGGGCCCAGCGGGCGGCGGGCACGACCGGGGCGAACAGGCTCACGACCGGCGTACCCACCGCGGTGGCCAGGTGCGCGGCCCCGGTGTTCGGCGCGACGGCCACGTCCGCGCCCGCCAGCACCGAGGCCAGCCGGGGCAGATCGGTCCGCCCGCACAGGTTCACCACCCGGTCGGGGCGGTGCGCGCACCCGGCCGGATCCCGCCCGGCCAGTTGGCGTTCGCCCGCCGAGCCGGTCACCAGGACCCGGTACCCGGCGTCCGCCAGGGCCGTGATCAGCACCGCCGTCCGGGTCGCGGAGGGGCGCCGGGCAGGCACGGACGCGCCCGGGTGCAGGACGATATACCGCCCGCCGCCGGTCAGGGACTGGGTGTCCGGCAGCGGCCCGGTGAGGGCGAGCGTGCCCGGGTCGCCCGGGGGCAACCGGAACCCGGCCGCCTGGGCCAGGGACAGGTTGCGGCGCGCCTCCGGGATGTCCGCGGTGAGCTGATGCCGGACATCAAGCAGCGACCCGGGGTAGTCCTCGCTGATCGCGCTGATCCGGCGCACTCCGGCCATCCGGAGCACCAGCGCGGTGGGCAGCGGTGACTGATGGAACGACGTGAAGATCACGGCTTCGGCTGGGCGGACCCGGCGCACGGCCCGGACCAGCCGGCGGATCTGATCCCGTGCCACGGCGGCAGGCTCAGGATCGATCCAGGGCAGGGGGGGGGGGGGGGGAGGGGGGGGGTGCCTCGGCCAGGACCCTGGTCACTCCGGGGAGCAGCGCGGCAGCCTCCGTGCCGGCCGGCCCGGCCAGGAAATTCACCTCCCGGCCGCCGGCGGCCAGGGCCCGGACAGCGGGGCCGGTCAGCAGGACGTCACCCAGGCCGTCTGGCCGGACCGCGAGGATGCTGTCGTGGCGGCGGTGCCTCATGCCTGCGGCCCCGCCGTCGCCGAGCCAGGTGCCGGACTTACCGCTGGTGACGAGCTGGGCGCTGGCGAACCCGGGGCTGAGGTGCCCGGCAGGCGGATCAGGAACGGCCCGAGGGCCAGGACGTCCACTGGGGCGGAGCCGAAGCATTCCAGTGCGTCCCGCGGGTCGTCCACCATGGGCCGTCCCGCGGTGTTCAGGCTGGTATTCACGATCACCGGCAGTCCGGTGCGGGCGGCGAAACCGTCCAGCACCCCGGCGACCAGCGGCTGATGCTCGCGGTCCACGGTCTGGACCCGGGCCGTCCCGTCCACGTGCACGACCGCGGGGATCCGGTCCCGCCACTCCGGCGCCACCTGGTGCACGAACAGCATGTACGGGCTGGGCAGCGGCCCGCGGAAGATGCCGGCGGCCCGCTCGGCCAGCACCATCGGCGCTACCGGCCGGAACTCCTCGCGGCCCTTCACGGCGTTCAGCCGGTCCAGGTTGATCCGGCGGCCGGGGTGGGCGAGCAGCGAGCGGCTGCCCAGGGCCCGCGGCCCGAACTCGCTGCGGCCCTGGAACCAGGCGACGATGCGGTCGGCGGCGAGTTCGGCGGCGATCGCGTCGGCGATGCTGGCCGGCTGCTCGTAAGGCCAGGCCGCGGTGTCCAGCCAGGCGGCCAGTTCTGCCGCGGACCAGCCGCGGCCCAGGAACGCGTCCGGCATCGGCGTCACTGCCTCACCGGCCTCGCGGGCCACACACAGTGCGCCGCCGAGGGCGGTGCCCGCGTCGCCGGCCGCGGGCTGCACCCAGACCCGGTCGAACGGGCTCTCACTGGCCAGCCGGGAGTTTGCCACGCAGTTGAGCGCCACCCCGCCCGCCATGGCGAGGCCGCGGTCCCCGGTGCGGCCGTGCAGCCAGCGGGCCAGGTCGAGCAGGACATTCTCGGTCACCTGCTGGACGCTGGCGGCCAGGTCCGCGTGATCCCGGGTCAGCTGCTCAGCTCTGGCCCGGCGCTTGACCATGCTGTCCCAGGGCACGGGGTCGGTGCGGAAGCCGCCGTCCCCGTCCGCGTAGACCAGCCGGGACAGTTCCGCGGCGAACCGGGGCGTGCCGTAGGAGGCCAGCGCCATCACCTTGTATTCGTCGCTGGAGTGCAGGAAGCCGAGATGGCTGGTGGCCTGCTCATAGAACAGCCCCAGGGAGTGCGGGAGCGGCTGGCTGGCCAGGACGTCGAGCCGGCCGCCGGCGTACCGGCCAGCCAGGTGCGAGGCCGCCTCGCCCCGCCCGTCGCAGACCAGCACGCTGGCGTCACCGAGCGGGCCGGCCAGCCCGGCCGACGCCGCGTGCGCGGCATGGTGACGCACGTAACGGACCGACGCGGGATCCACGCCTGGCAGCGCCTCGGCGATGAAGCCGGGCGCCTGCTCCGCATAGCTGATCCGCAGATGATCCCAGGGGTCGTCTAGCCCCATCGCGACGGCTGGACGGCACTCCGCGGGGTCGTAGGAGTAGGCCACCGCGTCGAGCTCGGCCGGTTCCAGCCCGGCCTCGCGCAGGCACCAGGCGGCCGCCAGTTCGGGCAGTTCCCACGCCGAGAACGGAACGGGACGCTTGCCGTGCTTACGCCGGCTGAAGCGTTCCTCTTCCGCCGCCGCGACCACCCGCCCGTCGATCACGAGCGCAGCCGCCGGGTCATGGAAAACGGCGTTGATCCCGAGAACTCGCATGCCTCCCCGCCCCTCACCCCGTCAGTCAGTCAATTACGGGCCGCGGCGCTACCCGTGCGCCCACCACTCAAACGGACGTCGGAAAAACCCGTCCGAAGTGGGCAATGCACAGCGGCTCGATCCACTGTGCCGCAGTGCCGTCCCACCTGTGTCAATTACGGAAAGTGAGCACTACGTGCCTGGTGCTGCGCCGGGAGAGCCGCTGGGCGGGGGTCAGCGGGATGATCGGGCTGGCCTATTACAGCGGCGAGCGCCCGCTGGTCAAATCCGGCCCAGTCGCCGGCCAGGCTAGGTCAGGTGAAGCGCGCCAGCTAGGTCCAGCTTGCCGGCCACGGCCCATCGAGCACGGCGTCGACCGCCGCAGGCAGGCTCGGTGCGACCGGCACACCCGCCGTCTCCGCCGGGAGGGTCTGCGGCGTCGGCACCAGGATGGCCCGCGCCCCGGCCACGTAGGCCGCCTCGGCGTCGGCCCCGATGTCACCGATCACCACACAGTCGGCCGGGTCCACGCCCAGCCCGGCGGCGGCCTGCTGGATCAGCAACGGGGCCGGTTTTCGGCAGGCGCAGCCATCATCGGGCCCGTGCGGGCACACGGCCCAGGTGCCGAACGGGCCGAGCAGGCCGTCGATCCGGTCGTTCACTGCGTCCGCCTGGGCGGCGGTAATCATCCCCCGGCCGATCCCCGACTGGTTCGTGACCACGCCGGCCGGCACCCCCGCCCGGCGCAGCCGGATCATGGCCGCGGCCGCGCCGGGCATCGGCTCAACCAGTTCCGGGCGGCCGTTGTAGGGCACGTCGCGGACCAGGGTCCCGTCCCGGTCGAACAGCACGGCCGCGGGCGCCGGGGGCCAGGGTCCCGCCCGCCGGGCGCGCCACCAGCCTCGGACCCAGTGCCCGGCCGCCAGTGGCGGGATCAGCACGCTGGTGATGGCCATCTCGGTCAGCTCGGCGCGGGTGCGCGGCCCGGGACGGATCCGGGCCGCGGCGAACTCCCCGGTCGATGCCAGCCAGCCGACCGCGGCCGCGGCCGCCGTCCAGCGCAGCGCGCGGCGCCCGGTGCCCGCCACGCCCGCCAGAGCGGCGGCCGAGACGGCCGCCAGTCCTGCCGTCATCCAGTGCGCAGCCCGGCGGCCGGGGGCCGCATCCGCCCGGCGGTACCAGTCCAGGCCATGCCGCCGGGTCATCAGGGCGTCGTCAGCGTTGCCGGCCTGGGCCCGCAGGCTGGCCCAGCGCCGGGGCGGGCGCACCGGGTGGGTGGTGTGCCGGCCCCCCTGGGCCAGCAGCCATCCCTGGTCCATCACCCGCAGCGCGATGTCCGCGTCTTCCCGGAAGGCCCGCGGGAAGCGCTCGTCGAAGCCGCCCACGTCGATCAGCGCGCGGCGCCGGTAGGCCATGTCTGCGGTGATCCACCGGGCGCTGGCCAGGGCCGCCGTCCCGCGCTCCCAGTCGGTGGGGCGCCGGCCGTGTGGTAGCGGGACGGTGATGGTTCCCTGGATACCCGCCACCTGGTCCGGAGAGCCGGCCAGGTCGACCACCAGATCGGTCCGCCAGGTCGGACCGACGATCACGTCGTCATCCAGGAACGCGACCCAGTCGGTGGGCTGCGCGGCGCGCCAGCCCGCGTTACGCGCGGCTGCGGGCCCCCGCCCCTCCAGGGTCACGATGATGGTCCGCCGGGTCAGTTCCGGGGGCAGCCGGACCGGCAGCGGGCATGGGGTGTCCCGCCGGTCATCGGCCAGCACGACCTGCCGTGGCAGCGGCCCGGCCGCCGCGGCCAGCGCGTCCAGGCAGTCCTGCAGGCTCGGCCGTCCCAGGGTCGGGATCACTACCGCATAGCTGGGGGAATCCCCGGCGGGACTGGAGTGCACCGTGCCTCACGGAGTTCTCGCTCGATGATGATGATCGGACGCGCTCGCTACCCGGCGGCGGGCGGGTCAAACGAGTGTTTGAGGAGGCCGGCCAGGGGGACGAGGGGCGGGTGCAACAGACACGATCAGCCGTCCAGGGCGCCCCGGCGTCCCCTCGAGGATCACCGGCCACGGTCGTCATCGCGACCCGTAACCGGGGCCCGGAGCTGGGCCGCACCCTCGAACGCCTCGCCAGCCTGCCGGAACGGCCACCGGTCGTGGTGGTGGACAACGGCTCCGAGGACGGCACCCCGGCGATGGTCCGCCACCTTTTTCCCGGTACCGAGCTGATCGCCCTTCGGCGCAACCGCGGCGCCTGGGCCCGCAACCTCGGCGTGCTCCGGGCCCGGACCCCGTTCATCGCGCTGGCTGATGACGACTCCTGGTGGGCGCCGGGCTCGCTGGCCGCCGCGGCCGACCTGCTGGCGGCCAGCCCCGGGGTAGGCCTGCTCGCGGCGCGCATCCTGGTCGGCGCGGACCAGGTCCCCGACGCCGTCAATGCGGTCATGGCGGCCAGCCCGCTGCCGTCCGACGGCCTCCCCGGCCCCCGGGTGATGGGCTTCCTCGGCTGCGGCGCCGTGATCAGGCGGGAAGCGTTCCTGGCCGTGGGCGGGTTCTCCCGGCTGCTGTTCATCGGCGGGGAGGAGCAGCTCATGGCCTACGACCTCGCGGCAGCCGGCTGGGCCGCGTGCTACCGGCCGGACATCATCGCCTACCACCATCCGTCCGCCTCCCGGCAGCCCGCCACCCGGCGCTACCAGGAGGAACGGAACCGGGCGCTGGTGGCCTGGCTGCGCCGCCCGCTCCGGTGCGCGCTGGCCGAGACTTGCCGCCTGACCCGGCAGGCGGTTCACGACCCCATCGCCGGCCGGGCCCTGGGCGGCCTGGCTGTCCGGCTGCCGCGGGCCCTGCTGGGCCGCCGGCCGCTGCCGGCGGACGTGGAGACGGCTATCCGCGCCCTGGGAGCCGACCATGCCGGATGAGGAGCCAGGCCGACCGCGGACGGTCCCGGATCCCTTGCTGCCCGACCCCCGGCTCACGGTGGTAGTGATCACGCGGAACCGGCGTGAGGAGTTGCTGCGCACGCTGGGCCTGCTGGCCGCGCTGCCGGAACGGCCGCCGGTGATCGTGGTGGACAACGGCTCGGCCGACGGCACGGCGGCCGCGGTCCGCCAGGCTCACCCGCAGGTGCACGTGATCGCGGCGCGGCGGAACCTCGGCGCGGTCGGGCGGAACCTCGCCGTGCGCCGGGTGACCACCCCGTACGTGGCCTTCTGTGACGATGACACCTGGTGGGAGCCGGGGTCGCTGGCGCTGGCCGCCGACGCGCTCGACCGGCATCCCGATCTGGCCTCGGTGACGGCCAGGATCGTGGTGGAGCCGGCGGGCACCGACGATCCGATCGTGCCCGAGCTGGCGCAGTCCCCGGTCCCCGCGCGGCCGGGCCTGCCTGGCCCGGCGCTGATGAGCATCCTGGCCGGCGCGTCCATGCTGCGCTGTGATGCGTTCCGGGAGGTGGGAGGCTTCTCGCCGCGGCTGGTCCTCGGCGGGGAGGAAGAACTGCTGGCCGCCGACCTGGCTGCCCGCGGCTGGGTTCTGTGTTACCTGCCGGGCGCCACGCTGCACCACCAGGCCTCTGCCCTGCGCGACCCGGCCCGGCGCCGCTGGCTCGGGATCCGGAACACGCTGTGGTTCACCTGGCTGCGGCGTCCACCGGCGGCGGCGCTGCGCCGGACCGCGGAGCTCGCGGCCTCCGTGCCGCGGGACACCGTGTCGGCCAGTGCCTTCTGGGCCGCAGCTGGCGGCCTGCCCTGGGTCCTTCGTGAACGCCAGCCACTGCCGCCGTCCGTGGAAGCCTCGATCCGGCTGCTCGACGAGCCGCGCCGCCGCTCCGCGGCCCGGCAGTACGTCGGCTGAGGCTGCCGCCAGGTCAGGCGGCCAGGGCTTCGCGGGCTTTGACCAGGTCGGCTACCAGGCCGGCGAAAGCTTCCTCGCGGGCCTCGTCGTCGCGGGCCCGGAGGATCGAGGAGGGGTGGACGGTGCTGAGCACCGGGCCCTGCCACTGCCCGACCGTGATCTCCTCCAGGCGGCCGCGATGATCGCGGACCTTGAACCCGCGGCCGAAGAGCGCCTCCCCGGCCACCGCGCCCAGAGCCACGGTGACCCGCGGCCCGACCACCGCCAGCTCCGCTTCCAGCCAGCCGCGGCAGGCCATGATCTCGGTTCCGTTGGGGCGCTGGTGAATGCGGCGCTTGCCGCGGGCCTCCCATTTGAAGTGCTTGACCGCGTTGGTGATGTAGGCGTCGGCACGCTCGATGCCGCTCTCGCACAGGGCGCGATCCAGGAGGTGGCCGGCCGGGCCGACGAACGGGTGGCCCTGCTTGTCCTCCTGGTCCCCGGGCTGCTCGCCGACCAGGGCCAGGAGCGAGTGCGGGCGGCCCTCGCCGAACACGGTCGCGGTCGCCCGCTGGTACAGGTCACAGCGTGTGCAGGATGCGGCTTCCTTGGCCAGTTTCTCAAGCGTGGTCACGTCTGCCGCTAATACCCGGCCCGCGCAGCCCTATCCATGGTCCGCGCTCAGGCTCGCGTCAGCCAGGGCACTGAGCAGGTCCACGGTGAGCGGCGGCGTGTTCTGCGTGCCGGGCGCGGAGCCGGCCCGCGCCCGGCCCTGCGCGGACCGGCACCAGGCCCACAGCCGGTCAAGTTCTCCCCGGTCGAGCACCGGGGGCGCGGACCGGGGGAGCAGCACCGGCCATCCCCAGGCCGCGGCCTGTGCGGCCACCTTGGCGCCGTCTGACACCGGGTCGATGGCCAGGGCGGGTACCCCGTTCTTGAGCGCCAGCACCAGCCCGTGCAGGCGGGTGGTCACCACCACGTCGGCCCGGGCGATCACCGCCTCGACCTGGGCGGCCGTGGCCGGGCTGCGCCACTCCCCGTGCGCTAGCCGGGTGTCAACGACCACCCGCGCACAGTCGAGCGTGGCCAGCCACTCACCGAGCTCCTGCGTGAGCGGGACGTGCTGGCCGCGGGCTGCGTACTCGGGCTGGGCGCTGGCCAGGATCACCGCCGCCACCGGGACGGCGGGCACCGGCACCGCGGCGGCCAGGTCCAGACGGCCGGCCGTACCGGGCGCGTCGCGGGGAAGCACCTGGTGGAACCCGGTCACGGCGGGGTCGGCGGGGTCGATGACGGACACGCCGACCGCGACCCGGTAGCACTGCCGGTAGCGCTCATGCAGCTGCTCCACCTGCCAGCCGTGCGCCGGGCCGCAGATGAACACCAGGTGCGTGTACTCCTCCGGCGGCGAGTCCTCCAGCGTCCGGCCTCCGGGCCGGAAGACCGGGCTCCAGGCCAGGTCGCACAGGAAGTCCGCCGCGTCCAGCGCCGCGCGGGCCGCTTCCATGGCCAGCACGTCCCCGGCGGTCGCCTCACCGTGCAGGAAGCTGGGCCAGCCCACGATGAGCACCCGGCCGCAGGCCGGCCTGGACGCCTGGCGGCTGGCCGTCATGGCAGGACGGCGGGCGGGCCACCCAGTCCGGCCGGGTGGGTCAGGGCGCCCGGCGCGCGGCCGGTGCCGCCCGCCGATACCGCGGTCATCGCCGGGCCGCCCGGACGGCAGCGACGGCTGCCGCGGCCGCGGCGGCCAGGATCCCGGCGGTGACGGCGATGGCCGCAGCCCGGCTGGGGGCAGCGGGCCGGGGGGCCGCCGCCGCTTCGGGCCGTTCCGCGGGCAGGTCGCCCGCGGCGGCCAGCAGCTCGGCCAGGTGCATGGCTTCCCGGCCGCCGCTGTCCAGCTCGTGGATCTGGGTCCGGCAGCTGAAGCCGTCGGCCAGGACCACGGCGCCCGGGCGGGCGCCGCGTAGCCGGGGCAGCAGCACCTGCTCGGCGAGGCTTTCGCTGACCTCGGCGTGGCCGGTCTGGAAGCCGAAGTTGCCCGCCAGCCCGCAGCAACCCGAGTCCAGGTGCTCGGCTTTAGCGCCCGCCGACTCGAGCAGGCCGGCCTCGGCGTCCCAGCCGAGCACCGCATGCTGGTGGCAGTGCACCTGGGCCAGCACCTCACGGCCGGTGAGCCGCGGTGGCTCCCAGCCCGGGGTGTGCTCAGTGAGCAGCTCGGCCAGGGTCACCGTGTGGTCGCGCAGCCGCATCACGTCCTGGTCGTCGGGGAAGAGCTCGGCCGCGTCGGACCGGAATACCGCGGTGCAGCTGGGCTCCAGCCCGACCACGTAGCCGCCGGCCCGCACATGCTCCGCCAGCTGGTTCACGGTGCGCTGCAGGACCCGCTTCGCGGCGCCGAGCTGTCCGGTGGAAATCCAGGTCAGGCCGCAGCACAGCGGCTCAGCCGGGATCTCCACCCGCCACCCGGCGTCTTCCAGGACCGCCACCGCGGCCTGCCCAGCGTGCGGGTGGAAATGGTTGGTGAAGGTGTCCGGCCAGAGCAGGACCGTGCCGCGCTGGCCTGTCCTGCCCGGGCCGCGGCGGGCGTGCCAGCGCTGCAGGCTCTCGCCCGCGAACAGCGGTACCTCCCGCGGCTCCACCCCGGCGGCCCGGGCGCTGGCCCGATGCAGCCCGGGAGCGTGGCTGAGCGTGTTGACCACGGGTGCCAGCCGCAGCCGGCTGACCACCGCGGCCAGCAGCGGAAGCCAGCCGAGGGTGAAATCGGAGCGGGGCCGCCGCCAGGGGCGTCCGGCCCAGTGGTGGGCCAGGAATTCGGCCTTGTACGTGGCCATGTCCACGTTGGCCGGGCAGTCGGTCTTGCAGCCTTTGCAGGCCAAGCAGAGATCCAGTGCATCGCGGACCGCGGTGGAGCGCCAGCCGTCGCCGATGGGTGAGTCGTCGTGCCCGTGCATCATCTCGAACAGCAGCCGGGCCCGGCCCCGGGTGGAATGTTCCTCCTCCTGGGTGACCTGATAGGAGGGGCACATCACCGCGCCCGCCGGGTGGGAGTGCTGGCGGCACTTGCCTATGCCCACGCACCGGTTGGCGGCCTGGGCGAACGACCCGCCGTCATCCGGGTACCGGAAGAACAGGTCCTGCGGGGTGTGCGGCGCCCAGTCGGGGCCGAGGCGCAGGTGCTCGTCGAGCCGGGCCGGGCGGACCACTTTGCCCGGGTTCATCTTGTCGCCGGGGTCGAAAATGTCCTTGAGCTCACCGAACACCCGGACCAGCTCTGGGCCGAACATGCGGTCCAGCAGCTCACCACGGGACTGGCCGTCGCCGTGCTCGCCGGACAGTGACCCGCCGTGCTTCACGACTAGGTCCGCGGCGCGTTCCATGAACCGGCGGTAGGCAGCCACACCCTCGGCCGTGTACAGGTCGAACGGGATCCGGGTGTGCACGCAGCCCTGGCCGAAATGGCCGTACAGCGCGGGCATGGCCTCGTCGCTGTAGCCGAACTCATCGTACAGCCGGTTCAGGTCGCGCAGATAGTCGCCCAGCCGCTCCGGCGCGACCGCCGAGTCTTCCCAGCCTTCCCAGGTGTCCCGCTGGTGCGGGACGTGCGCGGTGGCACCCAGCCCGGCCTCGCGGACCTGCCACAGCTCGTTCTCCCGGGCTGCGTCGTCGAGGAACTCCACCGAAGGATCGTGCTCGGTGTCGTGCAGGGCGTCCAGCATCCGGTGCGCGGCCTGGTCCACCTCGTCCTGGCTGTTCCCGCCGAACTGGACCATCAGGAAGGCTGACCCGTCCGGCAGCTCTCGCAGCGCCTGCGGGTTCAGGTGCTTGGCCTGTTCGTCGTGGATCAGCCGGCTGTCCAGGCCTTCCAGCGCGATGGGGTCGTGCGGCAGGATCGCCGGAACCGCGTCCGCCGCCTTTTCCACGCTGGGATAGCCCAGCACGACCAGGCTCCGCTCAGGCAGCACCGGGATCAGCTTCAGCTTGGCCCGCAGCACGGTGACCAGCGTGGACTCGCTGCCGATCAGCAGTCCGGCGACATCGAAACCGTGCTCAGGGAGCAGCGAGTCCAGGTTGTAGCCGGACACCCGGCGCGGGATGTCCGGGTATCGCTCCCGGATCAGGTCGGCGTACTCCTCGCGGAGCCGCCGCAGCCGCCGGTAGATCTCCGCCCGGCGGTCCCCGCGCCGCTCGATCCGCGCGTACTCATCATCGCCGGTGGGCCCGCACCAGAACCGGGTGCCGTCATACAGCAGCACCTCCAGCGCGGCGACGTTGTCCACCACCTTGCCGGTGCGCTGGGCCGTCGCACCGCAGGAGTTGTTGCCGATCATCCCGCCGAGGGTGCAGTTCATGTGGGTCGCCGGCTCGGGGCCGAAGCGGAGGCTGCGCCCCGACAGGTTCTCGTTCAGGACATCCAGGACAATGCCCGGCTCGACGATGCAGGTGCGCTGCTGCTCATCCACGGACTCGATCCGGTGGCAGTACTTCGACCAGTCGAGCACGACCGCGGCGTTGGTGGCTTGCCCGGCCAGGCTGGTGCCGCCGCCCCGGGACAGCACCGGCACGCTATGCGCCCGGCACACCGCCACTGCCTCCACCGCCGCGTCAGGGGTGCGGGGCAGGACGACGCCGACCGGTACCTGCCGGAAGTTGGACGCGTCGGTCGAGTACGCGCCGCGGGTGCCCGCGTCGAACCGGACCTCACCGTCCACCCGGTCGCACAGGTCGCCTTCCAGGCCCTCCGACTGCCCCTGGCCCACTCCGTCCCGTAGCTCACTGACCATCCAGGTCCTCCCTTACGGCCCGACTAGCCGGGCATGGTTTCGCCGCCGACGGGGGCCAGTACCTCGCCGGAGTAGTAACTCGACATCCGGCCTGCGGCGAAGAACACGTACGACGGGGCGATCTCGTCGGGGTGCGCGGCGCGGCCCATCGGTACCTGGGCGCCGAAGTTGGCGACCTTGTCCTCGTCGAAGGTGGCCGGGATCAGCGGTGTCCACACCGGGCCCGGTGCGACGCTGTTGACCCGGATGCCCTTTTCTTGGAAGGCCTGGGCCAGGGAGTAGGTGAGCGCCAGGATCGCTCCCTTGGTGGCCGAGTAGTCGATCAGGGTCTTGTTGCCGCGCAGGCCGTTGATGGATGCGGTGTTGATGACGGTGCCCCCGTCGGGCAGGTGCGGGTAGGCCGCCTTGGTGGTCCAGAAGTAGCTGTAGATGTTCACCTTGAATGTGCGGTCCCACTGCTGCGTGGTCAGCTCGGCGAAGTCCTGCACCGGCTGCTGGGTCGCGACGTTGTTGACCAGGATGTCCAGGCCGCCGAGCTCGTGCACGGTCTGGTCGACGGCGCGCTGGCAGTTGGCCTCCTCGGCCAGGTCGCCGCGGATGGTCACGCAGCGATGCCCCGCTTCCTTGACCAGGTCCGCGGTGTGCTGCGCGTCCTGGTCTTCCTGCCCGGACAGGTAGGCGATGGCCACGTCGGCGCCTTCCTTGGCGAACGCCACGGCGACCGCCCGGCCGATGCCGGAGTCTCCGCCGGTGACCAGCGTGCGCTTCCCGGCCAGCAGGCCGCGGCCCTCGTAGCCACGCATCTCGTCACGCGGCTGCGGGTCCATCTCGCTGGTCCGGCCGGGGTACTCCTGGGTCTGCCCCGGTGGCGGGTTTTCCTGCGAGGGCGTGCTCATCTCGTTGTTCTCCTCCCGTAAACGGCAGGCCGGTCCGGCCCGCGGCTACCCGGAGGCCAGGCAGCGAAACGGGCAGACGGCCCGGCGAATCTCCAGGGCCACACGCTGGCTGCCGCGCTGCGGATCCTGGCGCTGGAAGATGACCTGGCCGCCGCGCGCGCCCTGACCGCCCACCTGCACGACCGGCTCGCCGGCCAGGACCGGCAGGACGAGAGCTAATCTCGGCGGGCCCGCGGTCTCCCGGTAGGCGGTGGGGGAGCCGCGTGCTCGCCAGCCAGGGCCCGCAGGCGGGCCAGCTCGGCCGCCACCGAGATGCTGAACAGGCCACGGTCCAGGTCCGCCCACCCCGGGCTCACCACGGCCAGTCCCGGTCTCGGGCGAGAAGCCGCAGGGCCAGTCCGGCCAGCACGGCGGCCCTTAGCGCAGCATCGCGGCATGGGCCGCCGGCCCCAGGCGGCCCATGCCGTCCGGATCCCGGGACACGATCCGGGCAACTCAATAGGCCCAGGTGGCCCGCCATCTGCAAATGACCCTGTCAAGTGCGTATTGCACGATGCGAGTCCAGGGACGGGCTCTGCACCTCTTTCTCTGCCAGCAGGAGTCAGCCGTGGATTTTGCCCGCAAGTCATAGCCACACCTGGGGCAAAAGGAACTTGGGGGGCGGCACGACCACGAGCGTGAGGCGGCGGGACGGCACTCGGCCAGGTAGGAGACACACTGCCGAGGGCAAACCGGTGCCCGCTGAGCGGGTGCAATTCGTTTCTGATCGCATCCGGCGGGTAGCGGCGGCGCCACGGCAAGCCACGGAGGAAAATCATGTCAGAGCAGACAACTCCTGAGCACGGCGCTCCAGAGCAGGGCACCCCGAACGAGCCCACCACCGGCAATGAGCAGGGATTCGGCGTCGGCGAGGACAATCATGGGTGGGCTCCGGATGTGCAGTCGTCCGGAAAAACGACCGAGCGCCGGCCATAAGGCCTGGGAAGCCAACGAAACGCAAGGTGCCGCCCATGGCGACGGCGACTCCTCACCTGACCCCGGCGACCCGCGGTTGCCGTCGGAGAACGTCGGGCAGAGTACGGCGGCGCGTGGCGAGGACATCGGAGACCGTGACGGCAAAGAGGCTGGACGCCAGGACACTGGTACTCAAGGGGCGAGCGAGAGGCCGACAGGAACGTCCACGGCTAGGGACGTCACAAGCGTCAATCCGCAGGATCCCATTGAACCCTGAATTGCCGAACCAGGGCTAAGCCAGGCTAAATCTCGGTCCGCCACCGGCCAGGAGACAGGTGGTACCGCCGGCAACGACGCGGTCCCGGCCGACAGCCGCACCCACAGGGCAACACCGCCAGTCGCTGGAAGGCACCACTGCGGCCTCCACCTTGTCTCGGAGACGATGCATCCCGACGACGCGGGGTAGGGCGGGGCAAACCGGCAAACGGCGGGCGGGATACCACTGCGCTGCGGCCTGACGTCAGGCAGGCGAGTGCGGCGCAGAATCCATGTGCCTTTCCCCAGGCTGGCCGTAGAAGAAGTCACCCAGGGAGATCGTCGCGCAGCGACCACAAGATCAGAACAGGGCACTGCAGGCGGACGCCAGCGGCCCGGTCGGTCTCCTCATGGCGCCGGTCGATGGTGAGACCGGCTCGGTAGTCTCCAGCGTGGCCCAGACCGTGGCGGATTCCTGGTTGCCTTCCGCCACTCGTCGTAATTTTCCTGGTCGATCTGCGCGGGTCGCCGTGATACCAGCTGTCCGGATCGCTGTTGATGACACGTTCCGGGCTGCCGGCTGAGCGAAGAAGAACCAGTGCCGCGGTGCCGAGTGGTAAGGGCGCAGGGGTGGCCGGCTGCCGGGTAACTGGGGCGGCATCCCGGACAAGACGCCCGCGTGAGGGAGCAGCGCGATGCATCAGGCGGCTCGCACTCCGCCGTAACTGTTGCTGAGGCTGTGCGGTTGGCCGCGGGGGTGGCGGGTAGCGGCTGAACATGACTGACTCCACCATTGCCGTCCTCGACATTGACGGGACGCTCATCGATTCCAACTACCAGCATGCGCTCGCCTGGTACCGGGCATTGCGCTTGGTGGGCGAGACCTATCCGGTGTGGCGGCTGCACCGGCTGATCGGCATGGGCGGGGACCAGGTGCTCACGGCTGTTGGAGGTGAGGACCTGGAGCGCCGGGTGGGCGATCAGGCCCGGGAGGAGCAGGGCAAGGAGGTCGACGCGCTGCTCGAGGAGATGGCGCCGTTGCCCGGTGCCCGCGACCTGCTCGTAGCCATCAAGGAACGTGGTCACCGGCTCGTGCTGGCCAGCTCCGGTCAGCAGCGCCACGTGGACGTGTTCCTGGACAAGCTGGACGCCCGCGGCATCGCCGACGACTGGACTAGCAGCGCCGACGTCGAGGCGTCCAAGCCGGCACCGGACCTGCTGCAGGTGGCGCTGAAGAAGCTGGGCGCGCCGCCTGACGTATCGAGCGTGATGGTCGGCGACTCGGTGTGGGACGTCGAGGCGGCGAAAAAAGCCGGGATGCCGGCGATCGTCGTCCGCTCCGGCGGCTTTGGGGACGACGAGCTCCAGAAGGCCGGCGCCATCGCCATCTACGACACCCCCGGCGACCTCGCGAAGGCACTGGACGACACCCCTCTCGCCTGACGCCACTGCCACCGCCGGCCCTCGGTCGGATCCGCCACCGGATCCGACCGTGTGTCTGTAGTGTCCACGGTCATACCCACGCGAGCACCGCAACCGATGACCGCCGACGAGACAGACGCGGCTACGAGCACGAGGAGCACTCTGGCCGATGACGGCCCTGGAAACGAGGACCGCGCGGAGCTGACTGGCCAAGGTGGTGGTGGCCGGCGCATGGCGAGGGTCAGCGCACTGCTGGCGCTGGCGGGCGACGGCTTCCGCCGCCGGATCCCGGTCGGGCCGAATGCGGCCGGGGCGGTGCGGTAGAGGTTCAGCGCCCCCGGTGTGCTGACGCACTCATTCCCGCTGCATCCCCGGCTGCCCGACGTGACCGCGGCCGCCTGGTCGCCCTGCTGCGTTCGTCACTCAGCACGAGAACTGGCTCGGCGATCGACACGTGCGAGACGTTCAACCGGCGCGAGGAAGGCACGGTCAGTCACCGTGCTGCCAGGTTCATCTGAGCTGGGCTGGCTGGTCCCGCCCGCGCTCAGCCTGCAGGTCTGGTGGTTGCGGATCGTCGGCCGCCGCCGGAGTGCTGCCCCAGTCGACGGTGTCGTCCATGATGCCGATCATCTTCCCGGCCGGAACGGCGAGTACCACGATGGCGATGCACGCCCACAGCAGCCACCAGGCGTGCGCGATGATCGATAGTCCGCCCGCGAGGGAGGCGACCATGACCACGCTGACAAGTGCCCAGGATGCGGGCTTGCCATGGGTATGGCCCCCCTCGGGGACGTGCCGGTCTTCCAGCTGTTCCCAGGGCCGCTGACCCTGCCCGGCAGAGATCTCCCCGTCCCGGCTGCCGCGCCGTAGCTTTGCGCGCACGGCGGGGGGGAGGCCGTCGGCCAGGAAGACCATGCCGAGCAACACGGCAAGACCCAGGATCGCGACGACCGCCGTCAGTATCATCCCGGTCGTCGTACCCAGGAGCTCGACTTGCGATGTCCTGAGTTCTGGTGGTGGATACACCTTGCTGTCTCCCGTTCAGCTCTCTCTTGTTGGCGGCTCGCCCGCCCGCAGCCAGCGGCCTATGATCTGTGGGGTTCCGCGCTGCCAGATCTCGGCGGGCGGCCACCAGGCTGTGGCTGAAAGAGGCGGTGCGGGGCCGCCCCGGGCGGGGGCGGCCCCGTCTGGCGGGCTAGCTGAGGACGTCCTTGATCTTTCCGGCGATGCCGGTTTCGGTGCCCATGGCAGGGCCGCTGGGCTCGCCCATCGCGCCGTCATAGGTGGCATACAGCAACGGGTCGGGGGCCGGGACCGAGGCCACATCACCCAGGGGCTGGGGGTCGGCCAGGTACCCGAACTCGTGCCGGCCATCAGGCTGGGGGCCGGCCGCCCAGCCGCCGTTCTGGCCCGAGGTGCCGTCAGACAGGTGCCAGGTGGCGCTGGCGTGCTCGGCATATTCCTCGTCGAACAAGGCATTCGGTGCCACGGTCGTCTCCAGCCCGTCCGCCTGCAGTTCCTCGATTGCCTTCAGCCACAGGTTCTGGTGCAGGGTGTCACGGGCCAGGTTGAACCGCAGCATGTTGCGGACGCCGTTGTCATCGGTCATCTGATACAGCCGCGCAGTCTGCAGCCGCCCTTGCGCCTCGGCGGCGGCGTTGGCTCGGAAGTCGGCCAGCAGGTTCCCGCTGGCCACGATGTACCGGCCGTTCCACGGGTAGCCGTTGCTGTCGGCGGGCAGGGGGCCACCGCCGGCGACGATGGCCTGCTGCGGGTCCATCCCGCCCAGCACCGCGCCGACCACCGGGTCGGCCAGGGCAGCTTTCGTGGTGGCGGTAGCCGGGGCGCCCTCCAGAAGACGGGCCACCATGGTGGCGATCATCTCCACGTGGCCCATCTCTTCGGTGGCGACATCCATGATCAGGTCTTTGTACTTGCCGGGCATCCGGCAGTTCCAGCCCTGAAACAGGTACTGCATGGTCACGGTCATCTCGCCGTAGGCGCCACCGATCAGCTCCTGCAGCTTGTGCGCGTACACCGGGTCGGGCTGGTCTGGCTTGGACTCGAACTGCAGACGGGAGGTGTGCCTGAACATCAGCAGCGGCCTCACTTCCGTGATGGTGCCCGCAGTCATCGTCCGGCTCATCCGGGACCTTGCGGGCTGTGCTCTGAGGCCGCGTTTTGACCTGGGCCACGCTGCTGCCCGCAGATGAGCCCGGCATGCACGCCTGGCCTAAGATTCCAGTCGGCCGGGGTCAGAGCGCCAGTCAGGGGGAAGGAGGACCCAAGTGAGTTCCACAGAAAGAGATGAGATCAAGGAGGTCATCGGCCAGACGTTCGTGGCCGTTGGCACTCTCGCCCGTGCGCTGCACGTCGAAGACGCCCGCCTCGAGCCAACGCTCCATGCCATCACCGCCAACGCGGCAGCCGCTCACCCCGCCGCCAAGGACGCAGGGCTCATTCTCCTGATCGGCGGAAAGCTCATTCCCCAGGCCACGACGGGGCCGGGCGCCCCAGCTCCTGGACATGAAGCAGCAGGACACGGGACGGGGTCCCTGCATCGAGGCCGCGCGTGAACAAACGCTGCTCTGCATCAACGACCTACAGCGTGATCCTCGCTGGCCTGACTTCTCGGCAGAGGCCCGAGCGTGCGGTGTGAGAAGCATGCTCTGCGCGCCCCTGTGGATCAACGAGCGGACACTGGGGACACTCAGCCTGTACGCGCCGCAGTCAGCAGCGTTCAGCGACCACGACAAACGGATCATTGAGCTGTTCGCCACCCTGGCCGCGCTGGCCCTCGCTGAAGCCCAGCGAACAGAACATCTCAGGACCGCCCTGCTCAACCGCGACGTGATCGGCCAAGCCAAAGGCATCATCATGGCGCGCTACAACATCGACGCCGACGCCGCCTTTGCCACCCTCAAACGCCTCTCGCAAGACCAGAACAAGAAGCTGCACGAGATCGCCCGCCAAGTCACAGAAGACCGGGAAGTCCCCGACACAACCGAGCAATAACCTTCGCCGGCAGCTAGGGCGCTTCGGCGGTCCCGCCTGGTGTCAGGGCGCGGAGGGGGCCGGCGAGCTCGCGGGCGAAGAAGTCCATGAACCCGTCCGGGTCGGGTCCGGCGTTCATGGCGACCAGGTGATCGAAGCCGGCGTCGGCGAACTGCCGGGCCACCTCCAGGTGCCGGCCGGCGTCGGGACCGCAGGCGAACTGGGACTTGACCTGGTCAATGGTGATGCTCGCGGTCGCGGCCTCGAAGTTGACCGGGTTAGGCAACTCGGCCATGACCTTCCAGCCGGTCAGCGCGAACCGGCTCTTCTCCAGGACTGCCTGCGCGGCCTTGTCCTCGTCTGCCGCCCAGGCCAGGGGCATCTCGGCGTAGGCAGGCCCGCTGCCGCCCAGGTTCTGCCAGCTGGCTGACCAGGTCGCCGTCCGGCTCGGTGGCGAACAGCCCGTCGCCCAGTTCCGCGGCGATCCGCGCCGATACCGGCCCGCTGGCCGCCACGGCGATGACCGGGAGCTTGCCGGGCAGATCGAACACGCGGGCGTCCTCGAGCTGCAGGTACTTGCCCTGGTAAGACTGGTAGCCGCCGCGCCACAGCAGCCGGATGATCTCCAGCGCCTCACGGAACCGCTCATGGCGCACCCGCTGGGCGGGGAAGCCGAGGCCGACGACGTGCTCGTTGAGCCGCTCGCCCGCCCCGGCGCCCAGCGTGAACCGGCCATCGCAGACCAGGGCCATGGTGGCCGCCGCCTGGGCGATGATCGCGGGGTGGTAGCGCACCGACGGGCAGGTCACTCCGGTCGCCAGGCCGATCCGCGTGGTCTTCGCGGCGATCACGGGCAGGACGCTCCAGGTGAACGCGCTGTGGCCCTGCGCCTCCAGCCACGGGTGGTAGTGGTCGCTCATCTCCACGAAGTCAAACCCGGCCTCCTCGGCCAGCACGGCCTGCCGGATGAGCTCAGCGGGACCGAACGCTTCGGTGGCGAGCTTGTAGCCGATCCTCATGTCCTGCTCCTCTCCCGGGAAACCGCCGGTGCCGCTACCCGCCTGCCGATGCCCGACACCAGCCCATGGCACCGCGCGAGCGGCACTGACCAGGACGGCCCAGCGGATCTGGCCGGGACGGTTGGCCCCGGTCCTGCCGGGAAGCGGCGGTACCCCGGAACGCGAAGGCCAATCCCGGAACGGGGACAACCACCGCGACAAGCGGCAAAGGAGGAATCATGCCGAGTGTGTTCGACGTACTGGGTCAGGATCATCAAGAGGTCAAGCGGATGCTGTCCGAGCTTGAGAAGGGCCCGACCGCCGCGACCGGCGCCAGCGACAATCACCTGATGCTCCGCAAGAAGATGGTGGAGCAGCTGATCATCGAGGAATCCAAGCACGAGGCGCTGGAGGAGATGTACTTCTGGCCCGTCGTGCGGGACCGGCTCCCCGGCGGGAACCACCTCGCGGACACCGCCACCGGCCAGGAGCAGGAAGGCAAGCAAGTCCTGGATCAGCTGGACAAGCTGAACGCGGACCAGCCCGAATTCGAGCACCTGGTAGTCACGTTCATCGGCGCGGGCCGGGAGCACATCGCTTATGAGGAGGTCGAGGTCTGGCCGCTGCTCCGCGGAACGCTCACCGAGGAGGAGGCCGTCAGCATCGGCGACAAGATCGCTGCGGGCAAGAAGACCGCCCCGACCCGCCCGCACCCGAACACGCCGCCGTCACCGAGCGTGCTCAAGGGGGCCGGTCCCGCGGTAGCCGCGGCCGACCGGGTCCGCGACACGGCCACCGGCCGCGGCCGTGACTGACGGGGAACCAGCGAGAGGTCAGGCTGGCCGGAGCGGGCCTGCAGCGGACAGATGGACGGAGCACTGATGAGAGCAGTTACCTGGCAAGGCAAGCGTGACGTCCGGATCGAGCAAGTTCCCGATCCGGTGATCAAGGAACCTAACGACGCGATCGTGCGGATCACCAGCACCAACATCTGCGGTTCGGACCTGCACCTGTACGAGGTACTGGCGGCGTTCATGGAGCCCGGGGACATCCTGGGTCATGAGCCCATGGGTGGTCCAGGAGGTCGGCCCGGAAGCCGCCGGGCACATCTCGCCCGGTGACCGGGTGGGTGATCCCGTTCAACATTTCCTGCGGGCACTGCTGGATGTGCGAAACGGCAGCTGTTCGCCCAGTGCAAGACCACGCAGAACACGGAGCAGGGCAAGGGCGCCTCCCTGTTCGGCTACACCAAGCTGTTCAACGACAAGCTCGCCGAATGGGAAACCTTCTACAACTACCATCGCCCCCACGGCGCCCTCGGCGGCCAGATCCCCTACGAACGCCTACGGCAGAAGACCACCCGCAACCACGACCCCCGAGTAAACGATCTACGTCAGCTGCACACCGACACTGGACTTGTGGGCGTGAAGCTGAACTTCCTGATCGTCTCGCGTGCGGTGTCACTGCTGAGGCTGTCGTGCCGGGAGTCGTGGTGGAAAGATGCCCATCGACCGCCTCACCGTGATGCGGCCAGGTCTGCTGTACAGGCGGCCCTTCGGGGAATGCCCGAACCGGGGATGCTCTAGGCAGGGCCTGACTGGCAGCGGTATCGGCGCCGCCATCAGCTGCAATCTGCTGCACGTCGCCGGGGTCCCGGGCGGCTGCTTGCGCCAACGCACGCGCTGCGACCTACGATGCAAATCTCATCGGCACCGCCTCACGTGCCACCAGCAGGCGTGGCCTGACCAGCCGGGGCCCTGGTCGCAGACTCCCCGGTGGCACGAGCCAGCCGGCGAACCGCCAGCCAGCATTCCTGGCCCGGTTTGGGCGCAGTAGCGAGGGGTAGCGCGGGGTGTTCTTGATCGAGCTGAAGGACTCACCGCCCACCGAAGGAGTGACCATGCCGCGCTACACCACTTCGAGCCGGAAGAAACAGCCCGCACAGCAACTGGCCGGGGGCATGGGCATCGCTTTCGCAGCCGGGGCAGTGACGGCAGCCAGCCTGATCCTGGGCCGCAAGGCGGTGACGGCAGCGAAGGTCGGCAAAGGCCATCCCCTGAAGCACCGCATGCTCGACGCAGCCTCGGGCGCCATGCAAACGAAGTACCCGCTGGCCGCGATGAGCACCTATCTGAACGGCTTCCACATGTACGCCGACGACATGGGCCGGCAGGTGGAGGCGTCGCATTTCTGCATCCACCTGCGTCCCGATCTGCATGAGTGCGTAATCTTCGATTGCAATGAGCCTGACGCCCGCCTGATCGGGATCGAGTACATCACCAGTGAGGAGCGGTTCCGGAGCCTGCCCGACGACGAGAAGCGCTTGTGGCACAGCCACCACTATGAGGTCAAGTCCGGCATCCTGGTCGCCCCGGGGGTTCCTGACCTGGCCGAACACACCTACTTTGACGATCTGGTGTCGACCTACGGGAAGACGTTCCACACCTGGCAGTATGACCGCGATGATTTCCCTTACGGAGTCCCGCAGCTGATGATGGGCCTGACCGGGGACGGCCAGGCCAATGAGACCCTGATCAACGAGCGGGACCGCAGGCTCGGCATCTCTACCCCGCACAAGCGCCAGAACCGAGCGGACATCCCGTGGCCGGAGGTGGTGCCGGGCGCCAACTCCTGGGAGAGCGGGCGGACCGTGCAGACGTGCCTGCAGGAGAGGGACTTCAAGCAGTAGTCACGCCGGCTTGCACCCCTGGCACCAGCTCATCGGATAAGCCACTCCCGGACCCGGAACCAGCCTATGGCGCGATCGGGCCGACAGCCTGTCCGCCCCCTGTACACCTCCGGTCCGCGAGGCACCAAAACTTCTGCCTGGCCCTGGCGTGCAAGGGCTCAGTCTCCGAAGCCGTATGCGCGGGCGCAGCAAGCAGGGTGCGGCCGCGTCTTTGCGACCTCGGAGGCTGCTCTATTCTCCTGGCTGGATTAGGCCGCTGCCACGGCTACAGCCGTTAGCTAATGCGGCCAGCGCGGTGACGAGCTTTCAGCCACACCGCGCCATCGTTACCGCCTCGGACTCCGGCATCGGCCGTGCGACGGCCGTCGCCCTCGCCGCGTCGGGGATGGACATCGGCGTCACCTGGCACTCCGATGAGGTAGGGGCGCAGACACCGCCGCTGAGGTCCGTGCCACCGGGGTCAACGCCGAGGTGGCCCGGCTGGACACGGCCGACCTGCCTAGCTGCGGGGACGTCATCGACGAACTGGTCGGCCGCCTGGACGGCGTGGACGTGTTCGTGAGCAACGCTGGCACCGGGACGAGCACGCTGGCTCTGGACATGACGTTTGAGGAATGGCGCCACGTGATGACACGCCGATACGCCGGGCTGGCCGACTGCCGCCGGCGGCTCTTGCTGTAGTGCTTCAGCGAGCGGCTGGCTGAGCCGTGCGGGGCGGCGGGGCGGCAACTGCGGCTTCGGGCGGTCCAGGCCAGCCTGCCGTGATGAACAGGTGCTGCTGGCCGGTCCGGGTGGAGCACGCCGACTGGGGTCGTGGCAGGGTGCTGACCAGCGAGGACGAGCGGATGACCGTGCTGTCCGACGAGGTCGGCTACCAGGAACTGGCCACCGGGGGGTGCCCGGGGAACAGTTGCTCAGCCTGGTCGGCCGCTGAGCCGGCGCTCCGCCCGGCCGGTCCGGGCCGGGAGCCTGGCCTGTGTAGTGTTTCGAGGGGGGGTATGGGGGGGAAGGAGGTGACGGTGGTGCGGTGCTGCGGTAGGATGAGGTGGTAACAATAGTGAGGAGGTTGGGGAGATGGGCGAGGGGAGAGCGTTGGTGTTGCAGTCAGATCAAGGCAGCGAGAGCAGCTCGGTGAGGTTCGCTCACCTCAGCAGCTCGGAGAGGGTCAAGTGTGGTTGCGCAGCGTAGTAGGTATGATAGTGGGGAAGAGCTTGAGCGTCGGAAGGAATACGCGGTGCAGCTCGGCTCCAGCCCGACGTAGCTGCAGGAAGGCAGATGAGAGGACAGCTGGTTCAAGGTGAGACGCAAGGTGTGAGAGCGCTGCAGGCTCTCGCAGCGAATAGAGGCACTTAGAGGGCTTCTACGATGCGGAGGCGCAAGGCGAGGTGCAGGACAGGGGAGTGGCTGAGAGTGTTGGAATGCAGGATAACGCATCGACTGAAGCGAGGAGAGCAAGGGCAGAGAGCGAGGGTGAAACGGAGAGGGGGAGCGATAGGGCGCTAGGCCAGTGGTGGGATAGGAACTCAGCTTGTACGTAGATATGTCACGTTGGCGGGCTGGTTTGCGCTTTGCAGGACAGGCAGAGGTACAGCGGAGAGCTGGAGGCACTTGCTAAGAAAAAGAAGAGATAGGAAGATGAGAGAAAGAAAAGAGTAAAAGAGATGAAGGAAGAAAAGGTAATGGGGGGTGTAAGAAGATAAGTAAGGGAAGAGAGAGAAGGTGATAGTAGAGAAGAGAAGAGAGAAAAAATAGAAGAGAGATAGAAGATAAATAAGTTCGAAGAAAGAGTGAAAGAGTTAAGAGAAGGAAATGAGATAAAGTAGATAGAAGAAGGAATGGAAGTAGATATGATAAAAGGAAAGAGAAAAGAAGTGATAAAAGAAAAGTAAGAGAAGAGTTAAATAAAAAGAAGATAGGAAATGGATAGAAGAGAAAGAAAAGAAGAGAGCTAATAAGGGAGGGGAGAGGACTAGGTAAAGAGGGAGGAGAGAGGGAGGGAATGAGGTGTATAGGTAAGAGGTGAGAGAGAGGAGAGGTAAAAGGAGAGTGAGAGCAGATGGGATAGCTAAGATTGCAACTGGAGGGTTACTCTTGCAATTGCAGGAAAAGGTAGATATAGGTTAAGTTAAGGAAGTCAGCGGTAAGAGAGCAAATCTGCTATAACTGGTAGATATAAAGGTGGGAGTAAAGGTGGGTGCAATGCGCTGAGAGCGGGTAGAGCAGTTTTCTGTTCGTAGATCGCAGAGTCTGGGATGCAGCTAGGAGAGCTAGGTGGACACTGAGATACTGAAAAGGAGATGATACAGGTAAGAAAAAGAGGAGTTAGATAAGGAGAGTAAGAGTAATAGGTGAGATAGAGAAAGGATAATATAGAGAGCGAGGAGAGATGATCTACTATTAGTAAAAAAAGAAAGGAAAAGGAGATAGGTGAGGAATATATAAGAGGAATGGTAAAGCTAACAGAGGAGGAGGAGAGGGTATAAGAGATAAAGGAGTAAAGAAGGGAGGAAAAGGAGAAAAGGAAGAGGAGGGAGGGGGTTGATAGAGGGAGAGAGATAGGTAATAGAAGGAGAGGAGAGAAGGGTAAAAGAGAAAGAGAGAGGAAAGGACAGGGAGAGGAAAAGGAAAGATGAGGAGGTATAGATAGGTAGGGAATAGGGATGCTAGGAGAGAGCTAGGCGATGATAAGATTGCGAGATGTGTTATAGAGAGGCAAGAGAGACAAAAAGAAACTGGTAAAGATAAGGGAAAGGAAAGATGAGATATAAAGAGAAAATGAAAGAAAAAATAAAAATAAATGAATAAAGAAGAAGATATAGAAAAGAGTAAGAAGAAAGAAAAAATATAAGTAGAGATATGTAAGATAAATATAGGAAATGATATATAGATGAAGTGAGAGAGAAATGAAAAAGAGAAAAAGAAAAGGAGGCTCCGATCATGCTCATGCGCACCGACTCATTCCGCGACCTGGACCGGCTCACTCAGCAGGTGTTCGGCACGCCGCTCGTACTGCCGCGATGCCGATGGACGCCTACCGGCAGGGCGACAGTTTCTACATCCACCTCGACCTGCCTGGCGTCAACCTGAGTTCATCGACCTCACTGTCGAGCAGAACGTGCTGACCATCCGCGCCGAACGCGCCCGGTGAAAGCTGACGGCGCCGAGATGATCGTCGCCGAGCGGCCCTACGGCACCTTCACTCGGCAGGTCTTCCTCGGCGAGACCTCGACGCCGACAAGATCGCCGCCGACTACGCGGCCGCGTGCTGACCTGACCATCCCAGTCCACGAGGTGGCCAAGCCCCGCAGCATCCAGGTCAGCAGCAGCGACCAGAAACAGGCCGTCACCGCGTAATGCTCTGACCGCAGCATCCCGGCATGGGCCGTCGTCCGCTAGGCGGCCCATGCCGCCGAATCCGGGGCACGATCCGGGCAACGCAATAGGCACAGGTGGGCCGCCATCTGCAAATGACCCACTCAAGTGCGTGTTGCGATACGAGTACAGGGACGGGGCTCCTCTTTCTCTGCCAGCAGGAGTCAGCTGTGGATATTTCCCGCAAGTCATAGCCACACACCTGGGGCAAAAGGACTTGGGGGGCGGCCGGACCACGAGCGTGAGGCGGCGGGACGGCCCTCGGCCAGGTAGGAGACACACTGCCGAGGGCAAGCCGGTGCGCGCTGAGCAGGTGCAATTCGTTTCTGAGCGCATCCGGCGGGTAGCGGCGGCACCACGGCAAGCTACGGAGGAAATCATGTCAGAGCAGACAACTCCTGAGCACGGTGCCCCAGAGCAGGGCACCCCGAACGAGCCCACCACCGGCAACGAGCAGGGATTCGGCGTTGGCGAGGACAATCATGGGTGGGCTCCGGATGTGCAGTCGTCCGGGAAAACGAGCGGAGCAGGCATAAGGCCTGGGAAGCCAACGACACGCAAGATGCCGCCCATGGCGACGGCGATTCCTCACCTGACCCCGACGACCCGCGGTTGCCGCCGGAGAACGTCGGGCAGAGTACGGCGGCGAGTGGCGAGGACATCGGAGACCGTGACGGCAAAGAGGCTGGACGCCAGGACACTGGTACTCAAGGGGCGAGCGAGAGGCCGACAGGAACGTCCACGGCTAGGGATGTCACAAGCGTGAATCCGCAGGATCCCATTGAACCTGAATCGCCGAACTAGGGCTAAGCCGGGCTAAATCTCGGTCCACCACCGGCGAGGAGACAGGTGGTACCGTCGGCAACGACGCGGTCCCGGCCGACAGCCGCACCCACAGTGCAACACCGCCAGCGGGCGGAAGGCGCCACTGCGGCCTGCGCGCTGTCTCGGAGACGATGCACCCCGACGATGCGGGTTAGGGCGGAGCAACCCGCAAACGGCGGACGGGATACCACTGCGCTGCGGCCTGACGTCATGCAGGTGAGTGCGGCGCAGAATCCATGTGCCTTGCGGGCAGGTGCTCGCTGATGGCAGGCCCGGGAGCAGCAGGGCAAGGAGGTCGTCGCGCTGCTCGGGGAGATGGCGCCGTTGCCCGGTGCCCGAGATCTGTGGCGCTGAAGAAGCTGGGCGCGCCGCGCGACGCATCGAGCGTGATGATCGGGGACTCGGTCTGGGACGTCGAGAGCGTCCACGGTCATACCCCACGCGAGCACCGCAACCGATGACCGCCGACGAGACAGACGCGGCTACGAGCACGAGGAGCACTCTGGCCGATGGCGGCCCTGGAAACGAGGACCGCGCGGAGTTGACTAACCAGGGACGAGAACTGGCTCGGCGACCGACACGTGCGAGACGTTCAACCCGCGCGAGGAAGGCACGGTCAGTCACCGTGCTTCCGGACTCATCTGATCTGCGGTGACTGGTCCCGCCCATGATCAGCCTCTAGGTCTGGAGGTTGCGGGTCGGAGGTCGCTGCAGGCGTACTGCCCCAGTTGACGGTGTCGTCCATGATGCCGATCATCTTCCCGGCCGGGATGGCGAGTACCGCAATGGCGATGCACGCCCATAGCAGCCACCAGGCGTGCGCGATGATCGATATCCCGCCTGCGAGGGCGGCGACCATGACCACGGTGACGAGTATCCAGGATGCGGGCTTGCCGTGGGTATGGCCCCCCTCGGGGACGTGCCGGTCTTCCAGCTGTTCCCAGGGCCGCTGACCCTGCCCGGCAGAGATCTCCCCGCTCCGGCCGCCGCGGGCAGCGCCGCGCCGTAGCTTTGCGCGCACGGCTGGGGGGAGGCCGTCGGCCAGGAAGACCATGCCGAGCAGCACGGCGAGACCCAGGATCGCGACGACAGCGGTCACTATCATCCCGGTCGTCGTACCGAGAAGTTCTGCCTGCGATGTTCTGAGTTCTGGTGGTGGTGACACTTGATATATCTCCCGTTCAGCTTGGTGCGCTTATGCGCGGCAAGCCCGCCCGCAGACAAACCGTCGATGAGTTGCCGGGCTCCGCGCTGCTGATCTAAAGCCCGGCGCCCGGCTGAGAGACACAGGCCGTAAGCGGCGGTGACGGGGCCGCCCGCCTGGCGGGGTGGCCCCCGTCCGGCCGGGCTAGCTGAGAACGTCCTTGATCTTTCCGGCGATGCCGGTTTCGGTGCCCATGGCTGGGCCGCCAGGCTCGCCCATGGCGCCGTCATAGGTGGCATACAGCAACGGGTCGGGCGCCGGGACCGAGGCCACATCACCCAGGGGCTGGGGGTCGGCCAGGTACCCGAACTCGTGCTGGCCATCAGGCTGGGGCCGGCCGCCCAGCCGCCGTTCTGGCCCGAGGTGCCGTCAGACAGGTGCCAGGTGGCGCTGGCGTGCTCGGCATATTCCTCGTCGAACAAGGCATTCGGTGCCACGGTCGTCTCCAGCCCGTCGGCTTGCAGTTCCTCGATTGCCTTCAGCCACAGGTTCTGGTGCAGGGTGTCACGGGCCAGGTTGAACCGCAGCATGTTGCGGACGCCGTTGTCATCGGTCATCTGATACAGCCGCGCGGTCTGCAGCCGCCCTTGCGCCTCGGCGGCGGCGTTGGCTCGGAAGTCGGCCAGCAGGTTCCCGCTGGCCACGATGTACCGGCCGTTCCACGGGTAGCCGTTGCTGTCGGCGGGCAGGGGTCCACCCCCGGCGACGATGGCCTGCTGCGGGTCCATCCCGCCCAGCACCGCGCCGACCACCGGGTCGGCCAGGGCGGCTTTCGTGGTGGCGGTAGCCGGGGCGCCTTCCAGAAGACGGGCCACCATGGTGGCGATCATCTCCACATGGCCCATCTCTTCGGTGGCGACATCCATGATCAGGTCTTTGTACTTGCCAGGCATCCGGCAGTTCCAGCCCTGAAACAGGTACTGCATGGTCACGGTCATCTCGCCGTAGGCGCCACCGATCAGCTCTTGCAGCTTGTGCGCGTACACCGGGTCGGGCTGGTCTGGCTTGGACTCGAACTGCAGACGAGAGGTGTGCCTGAACATCAGCGGCGGCCTCACTTCCGTGATGGTGCCCGCAGTCATCGTCCGGCTCATCCGGGGTCTTGCGGGCTGTGCTCTGAGGCCGCGTTTTGACCTGGGCAACACCGCTGCCCACAGACGAGCCCGGCATGCGCGCCTGGCCTAAGATTCCAGTCGGCCTTGGTCTGAGCGCCAGTCAGGGGGAAGGAGGACCCAGGTGAGCTCCACAGAAAGAGATGAGATCAAGGAGGTCATCGGCCAGACGTTCGTGGCCGTTGGCGCTCTCGCCCGGGCGCTGCACGTCGAAGACGCCCGCCTGGAGCCAACGCTCCATGCCATCACCGCCCACGCCGCCGCCGCTCACCCCGCCGCCAAGGACGCAGGGCTCATTCTGCTGATCGGCGGAAAGTTTATTCCCCAGGCCACGACGGGGCAGGCGCCCCAGCTCCTGGACCTGAAACAGCAGGAAACGGGACGGGGTCCCTGCATCGAGGCCGCGCGTGAGCAAACGCTGCTCTGCATCAACGACCTCCAGCGTGATCCTCGCTGGCCTGACTTCTCGGCAGAGGCCCGAGCGTGCGGCGTGAGCAGCATGCTCTGCGCGCCCCTGTGGATCAACGAGCGGACCCTGGGGACACTCAGCCTGTACGCGGCACAGTCAGCAGCGTTCAGCGACCACGACAAACGGATTATCGAGCTGTTCGCCACCCTGGCCGCGCTGGCCCTCGCTGAAGCCCAGCGAACAGACCATCTCAGGACCGCCCTGCTCAACCGCGACGTGATCGGCCAGGCCAAAGGCATCATCATGGCGCGCTACAACATCGACGCCGACGCCGCCTTCAGCACCCTCAAACGCCTCTCGCAAGACCAGAACAAGAAGCTGCACGAGATCGCCCGCCAGGTCACCGAACGCCGGGAACTCCCCGAGACAACTGAGCAATAACCTTCGCCAGCAGCTAGGGCGCTTCGGCCGTTCCCCCAGGTTTAAGGGCGCGGAGCGGACCGGCGAGCTCGCGGGCGAAGAAGTCGATGAACCCGTCCGGGTCGGGTCCGGCGTTCATGGCGACCAGGTGATCGAAGCCGGCGCCGGCGAACTGCCGGGCCACCTCCAGGTGCCGGCAGGCGTCCGGGCCGCAGGCGAACTGGGACTTGACCTGGTCAATGGTGATGCTGGCGGTCGCGGCCTCGAAGTTGACCGGGTTGGGCAGCTCGGCCATGACCTTCCAGCCGGTCAGCGCGAACCGGCTCTTGTCCAGCACTGCCTGCGCGGCCTGGTCCTCGTCTGCCGCCCAGGCCAGGGGCATCTCGGCGTAGGCAGGCCCGCTGCCGCCCAGGTTCTGCCAGCTGGCGACCAGGTCGCCGTCCGGCTCGGTGGCGAACAGCCCGTCGCCCAGCTCCGCGGCGATCCGCGCCGATACCGGCCCGCTGGCCGCCACGGCGATGACCGGGAGCGTGCCGGGCAGATCGAACACGCGGGCGTCCTCGAGCTGCAGGTGCTTGCCCTGGTAGGACTGGTAGCCCCCTTGCCACAGCAGCCGGATGATCTCCAGCGCCTCACGGAACCGCTCATGGCGCACCCGCTGGGCGGGGAAGCCGAGGCCGACGACGTGCTCGTTGAGCCGCTCGCCCGCCCCGGCGCCCAGCGTGAACCGGCCATCGCAGACCAGGGCCATGGTGGCCGCCGCCTGGGCGATGATCGCCGGGTGATACCGCACCGACGGGCAGGTCACCCCGGTCGCCAGGCCGATCCGCGTGGTCTTCGCGGCGATCACGGGCAGGACGCTCCAGGTGAACGCGCTGTGCCCCTGCGCCTCCAGCCACGGATGGTAATGGTCGCTCATCTCCACGAAATCAAACCCGGCCTCCTCAGCCAGCACGGCCTGCCGGATGAGCTCGGCAGGACCGAACGCTTCGGTGGCGAGCTTGTAGCCGATCCTCATGTCCTGCTTCCTCTCCCGGGAAACCGCCGGTACCGCTACCCGCCCGCCGATGCCCGACACGGGCCGTGGCACCGCGCGGGCGGCACTGGCCTGCACCTGTACGAGGTGCTGGCCGCGTTCATGGAGCCCGGGCGGCCGGGGCGTGATCCGCTGACGGCCCGGTCAGCGGATCGAGAAGGCCAGGGCGCCACCCAGGCAGGCCACCCCGATCACGATCCAGGTGACGTAGTCGTTGACCACACCGCTCTGGAACCGCCGCAGCGGCCGCACCAGCCCGGTGCCCGGCTCGAACCCCCGGCGCAGTAGCGGCAGCCGCCGCCAGTACAGGGCCAGGAAGGCGAGGAAGACCGCGCCGGCGGCCGTGCCCAGCC
The DNA here is from genome assembly GCA_963837335.1 of uncultured Actinomycetes bacterium. Lineage (GTDB taxonomy): Bacteria > Actinomycetota > Actinomycetes > Streptosporangiales > Streptosporangiaceae > RYN-230. Next base: position 83,190 of record CAWINS010000086.1, read on the forward strand.
CGATGACCAGGTCGGCCACGGTCACCCCGGCGGGCCCGGCAGGGTACGGCGCGGCCACATGAGTGACGCGCGCCCCGTGCAGCACGATCGCGTTGTAGGCGTGCTGATCCTGGAACCGCACCGCGGCCGCCTGCACCACGGAACCCAGCCCGGGCAGCAGGCCGATCACCGCGGCGGCGGCGACCAGAACCGCCGGCGGCACGATCATGCTGAGCGGCGTGCGCTGCTTATCCTCATCCGTCTCGCTCGTCTCTTCTGAGGACTCCTCCGCCATCTGGAGGGTCTCGCTCGGCGGGTCGCCGAGCCCGTAGAAGACGCCCCCGGCCACCCGCAGCACCGCCGCGCCGACCAGGACCGAAGCGAACACGAGCAGCACGGTGACCCAGGCCATCCCGCGCGCGCCGGCGCTGCCGGTGAGCCAGCCCAGGCCCAGGTAGGTGGCGAACGGTGGCAGGTCAGCCAGGCCGAGGGCGGCCAGCGTGAAGATCACGCCGGTCACCCGCAATCGGCGCCCCCGGCCATGCAGCCAGGTCTCGTTGACCGACCGAAGACGGTGCAGCACGATCCCGGTGCAGAGGAACAGGGCGGCCGTCACCATCGCGTGCCCGGCCACGAAAATGGCCGTGCCCGCCAGCCCGGCGGGGGTGAGCAGGGCGATGCCCACCAGGAACATGCCCGCATGACTGATGGTGGAGAACGCGAGCAGCCGCTTGATGTGCCGTTCCTGGAGGCAGAACAGGGCGCCGACGATCGCGGTGAGCAGGCCGAGGGCCAGGAACGCGTCAGTGATCGCGGCGCGGTTCCCCTGTGTTTGCCCGGTCAGGGCCTGGCCGAACATCGACCAGTAGACCCGGGCGATGCCGAACAGCCCGAGTTCCACCATGACCCCGGAGAACAGGACGCAGACCGGGGTAGGGGCGACCGCGTGCGCGTCGGCCAGCCAGAAGTGGAACGGGACGATGGCGGCCTTGATCAGCCATCCGGTAACAATGAGCACGAACGCCACGACGACCAGGCCGTCCGGCCGGTGCCGGGCGAGGTCCTGGCCGATCTGGGCCATGTTCAGGGCCCCGGTCCGTCCGTAGATGACGGCGATTCCGGACAGGGTCAGGTAGGCGCCGATGCTGTTGGTGATCGCGAAGTTCAGCGCGCCCTGGATCGAGCCGCGTTCCTCCGGGCGGTAGGCGGTCAGCGCGTAGGCCGCGACGCTCATCAGCTCGAACCACACGAACATGTCGAAGATGTCGCCGGTCAGGCAGAACCCCGTCAGACCCGCCAGGAACGCCAGCATCAGCACGTGATAGTAGGTGGCCACCCGCTCGAAGTACCGCCAGGAGAAGATCATTCCCGCGGTGACCAGGACGGCGGCCAGGCAGGCCAGGCCCGCGCTGAGCGGCCCGACCTCGAAGTCGATGCCGATCGCGATCCCGTGCTGCGGCCGGAAGCCACCGAACCAGTAGGTCTCGTCGTGGCCCGCGACGCGGATCATGATGACCACCAGCAGGCCGGTCACCACGGCGCTGGTCACGATGGCCACCGAGTCCAGGATCCGGCGCCGGCGGCGCAGCAGGGGGTTCAGCGCGCCGATCGCCGCCGCCACGAGCAGCGGCAGGACGACGGCCAGGGGCAGCAGCTGGTCCATGGCGGCCCGGCCTCAGCCCTTGAGCTGGACGAGCTCTTGCGGATCGAGGGTCCCGAACCGCTTCTGGGCCTGGACGGCGATGGCCAGCAGCAAGGCGGTGACGGCGGCCTCGACTACCACGTCGGTCAGGGCCAGCGCCTGGACCACCGGATCGACGGCGGGGGTGTGCACCGGGATGTCGTAGAAGTACGGCGCTACCGCGCCGGTCTTGTACCCGATGCCGAGTAGCAAGACATAGGTCGAGGACTGCACCACGATCAGGCAGACGATCTGGTGGACCAGGTGACGGCTGGTCACGACCCCGTACAAGCCGACGACCAGGATGTAGACCACCACAACGAACGGGAAGATGTGCATCACCGCTCCCCCTGCCGGACGAGGAGAGTCTGCTCGACCAGCTCACCGACGATCAGGACGAAGGCCGCCGCCACTTCCAGGCCGACGAAGAAGCTGATCAGCGGGATGGTCCCGCCCGAGCTCACCGCACCGGGGACGGTTCCGCGCGGCAGGAAATTCTTCAGGTAGGGCAGTCCCAGGGCCACCGCGCTGATCCCGATGGCGGCGAAGCCGCCCGCGCCCACCGCCTCGACGGCGTCGGTGACGTCGGCCGGGCTGACTCGCCGGAACAGCAAGAATTCCCCCGACAAGTAGATGAGGATGAACGCGGTGGCCAGGACCACCCCGCCCTGGAACCCACCCGACGGGCTGGTCTGCGCGTGCGAGGCGAGAAACCAGCCCATCACCACGACCGGCCCGGTGAAGAACAGCGCCGCCAGGCGTACCGCATCGCTGGCCGGCGGGATCGCCCAGTCGGCCGTCGGGTCAGCCTCGTCCTGCTGCCGCTCTTTGCGGAGATGGCGCAGCACCACGGCCACCCCGGTGGCCGCGACGAACAGAATGAACTCCTCGCCCACCGTGTCGAACCCGCGGTACTCAAAGTTGACCGCGGAGACCACGCCGGTCGCGTTGGTCTGGGCCACCGCCACGTGGTTGATGATGTCGCCGTACGGGCCGGGATAGTTGCCGAAGCCCGGCAGCCCGGTCAGCCCCCACAGGTAGAAGACAGCCAGGCCCGCAGCCCCGGCCAGGAAGATCCAGCGGCGCTGCCCAGGTGTCATTTCTCCCGCCTCTTCACCTTGGCCAGGGCCAGCAGCAGCAGCACGGGCAACGCGACGGCGCCCACGGTCAGCTCGGACAGAGTCACGTCGGGGGCCTGGAAGGCCAGGAAGAGCACGGCCAGCAGCACACCGTAGATACTCAGCATGACCACCTGCCGGACCGGTTCGCGGATCAGCACCACTGCGGTGGCGCCCGCGGCCACCAGCACCAGGAGCGTCACTTGCAGGGCGTTCATCAGGGGTGCCGGGATCGTGTACGGCGTGACCACTGCGGCGAGGTGGGCGTTACCCATCGCGGTCTCCGCCGGCCTGGTCAGGCCGCCGATCCGGCGGCTGGCCCCGCGGTCCGCCCCGCCCCGCCTCCGGCTGGCCGGCACCCGGACGCCAGTCGCCGGTTTCCCTGATCCGGGCGGCCCTGATCGTGGCGTGGGCCAGGAATGGACCGCCGACCAGCATGAATAGCAGCGCCAGCCAGGTCTCTCCGCTGTTCTCGGTCCAGCCGGACTGGACCAGGACGGCCAGGGCGACGATCACCGGCGCCACTACCGCGATGGGGGCCACGTAATGCAGCCTCTGATAGGCGTCCCGCATGACCAGGACGCCTGCCGACGAGACCAGCACCACGGCGGCGGCCAGGCCCAGCAGCACATCGGCGACGGTCCCGTGGATGCTCACAGCCACCGCTCCAGGAACCGCACGAAGACCAGCCCGCTGCCGAATAGCAGCACGGCGAGGTGCACCGGAAGCTCGAACTCACCCGACCGGCGGAACCCTTCGGCCAGCAGTACCAGCACCATGAAAACAATGGAGCTGATCGCCTCGTAGGCCACGACGGCGTCCATAGTCGTGCCCCGGACCGCAACGATCCCGCAGGGGATCGCAGCCAGCAGCATCACGATGGCCGCGATCACGAAACTGTTCACTCCGCCTCCCCGTCGTTCACCACAAGCTGGTGGATCACCATCATGTCCGTGTCTTTGTCGATGCCTGCCGCGATGGAGTTTGGGGCGATGGACTTGCCGCCGATCAGCAGTGCCCGGCGGGTTCGCCCTTCGGCCGTATCGTCGCCGTAGCGGACCGGCAGCCGGCGGAACCCGCTGGGCGGCTCCTCGCCGTGAGCCAGCCTCCGCCACAGGGCGGCGAACACGATCACGGTGTCCCCGGCGACCTGGCCGGGCAGCTCGATGACCCGGGCCAGCCACCGGGCCCTGATCCGCACCCGGGCAGCGGCCTGGTGGGTGACTAGCTCGGCGAGGAACGCGGCCAGGGCCGCCGCGCCCGCCCCGGCCAGGAGCTCATCGGTGGCGATCGAATCGTCCAGGATCACCCAGAACGACATCAGCAGGACCCACCAGGCCAGCCAGGCGCCGGCCCGGCCGGCCAGCGGGGCCTTCTCCGGCGGCTGGCGGCGGGTCACGCGGCTGTTCCGGCTGGGCACGGGCACGTACCGGTCGGCTCGGGCACCCGGGTCAAGTTACCCGCGACGCGCCGGGCAAACCTGGCCTGAGCAGCCTGCGGGCGTTTTCGCGGGCGCGCAGCCGGGTAGGGCCATCGTCCCCGAGCCAGTGACGGAACGCCTGTGGCGAAAAGCCTGTGACGGAAACGGGGAGGTGCAGGCTGGTGCCGAAACGCGCGGTGATCCTCTCCGGCTCACTGGGCCTGGGCCATGACGTCGTCGCCGAGGTGATCTCCGCCAGCCTGGCCGGTCTCGGCTGGGAAAGCCGGACCCTGGACTGCATGAGGCTGCTGGGCCCGCGCGCGGGCCCGGCAGGCGACTGGGTCTTCCGCCGGCTGATGGCCATGCCCGGGGTCTTCGACGGGCTGCACTTCGCCCATCTGCGTGCGGGCAGCCGGGTGGCCACGGCCATGGACCGCGCCGCCACGCCGCGGCTGGTCTCCGCCCTCCACGGCGAGCTCCGCCGCGAACCTGCCGACCTGGTCATCAGCGTGTTCGCGGCGGGTGTCCCGGCCGCGGCGGAACTCGGCGGGTCCCGGCCGTGGCCGCGTACCGTCGTGCTCTGCCCCGACGCCCTGCCGCACGCTACCTGGGTCCGGCCGGGCATCGACTTGTTCCTGGTGACCTCTCCGGCCGGGGCGGCCGGAGTGCGCCGCTACCTGCCCCGGGCCCGGGTTGCCGTGGTTCCGCCGCCGGTGCGGCCCGCCTTCGCCCGCCTGCGCCCGCGCGCGCAGGCCCGGGTATCGCTGGGGATACCGGCAGACGCCCGGTGCGTCCTGCTCATGGGCGGCGGATGGGGCCTGGGCCCGGTGGAGGGGGCCGCGCGCGCCCTGGCCGCGGCCGGTGTGCACGTGCTGGCGGTGGCCGGCCGTAACCGCCACCTCGCGGCCCGGCTCGGGGCCCTGGCGGCCAGTTCGCCCCGGGTCCATCCGTACGGCTTTACCCCGCGGATCGCCGAGCTGATGAGCGCCTGTGACCTGGTGGTGACCCTGCCCGGCGCGCTGACCTGCGGTGAGGCCCGGGCCGCGGGCCGCGGGCTGGTGCTCGTGGACGCGATGCCCGGTCACGGCCGGGAAAACCTCCAGCACGAGCTGGAACTCGGCGGAGCCGAGGCGTGCAGCCCCCGGCCGCCGGAGATCACCGCGAGCGTGCTCGCCGCCCTCGGCCGGCCCGCCCTCGGCCGGCCCGTGCCCGGCTGGCCCACGCCCGGCCGGCCCCGCATCGCCGGGGCCGGCGTCCCGGGCGAAGACTGGGATCAGCCCTTCGCGGCCGCGCTGGCCTCCATCGGCCTGGCCAGGGAGCCTTCCGGCGGCCGCCCGAACGCAGCTACCTTCCGGGAGGCGGGCTATCCATGATGCGCACACTATTCCTGCACCCCCCGTCGTACGAGGGGTTCGATGGCGGGGCGGGCTCGCGCTATCAGGCGAAACGCGAGATCAGGTCGTTCTGGTATCCGACCTGGCTGGCCCAGGTCGCCGCTATCGTGCCGGGCAGCAAGCTGGTCGACGCCCCCGCCGCGGGGCTCGGCCAGGGCGATGTGGTTCCGCTCGCCGGCCAGTACGACCTGGCGGTACTGCACACGAGTTCCCCCTCCTTCGCCGGGGACGTCGGTGTGGCCGAGGCGCTCAAGCGGGCGAACCCGGCCCTCAAGCTCGGGTTCGTCGGCGCCAAGGTCGCGGTGGAACCGGAGTCCTCCCTGCTGGCCTCGGACGCGATCGATTTCGTGGCCCGCGAGGAGTTCGACTTCACCATTGCCGAGGTGGCCGAGGGCCGGCCGCTGGCCGAGGTCCGGGGAGTCACGTTCCGGGACCTGGCCGGCCAGGTGGTGCACACCCCGGACCGGCCGGTCCTGGAGGACATGGACCGCCTGCCCTACGTCACCGACGTGTATCAGCGCGACCTGAACGTGAACGACTACTTCATCGGCTACCTCAAGCATCCGTACGTGTCGCTGTACACCGGGCGGGGCTGCCGGTCGCGGTGCACGTTCTGCCTGTGGCCGCAGACCGTCGGCGGTCACCGCTACCGCACCAGGAGCGCCGATCACGTCCTGGGCGAGATGGCCCGGATCACCAAACTGTTCCCGTCGGTCCAGGAAGTCTTCTTCGACGATGACACGTTCACCGACGACCGGCGGCGCGCCGAGCAGATCGCCCGCGGCATGGGGAAACTAGGCCTGACCTGGTCGTGCAATGCGAAAGCCAACGTCCCCTACGACACGCTGAAGGTCCTGCGGGACAATGGCCTGCGCCTGCTGCTGGTGGGATACGAGTCCGGGAACCAGCAAATTCTCATCAACATCAAGAAAGGTGTCCGGGTCAACCGGGCCCGTCAGTTCACCAAGGACTGCCGGCATCTCGGCATCACTATCCACGGCACCTTTATCGTCGGCCTGCCGGGTGAGACCACCGAGACGATCCAGGAAACGATCCGTTTCGCCAAGGAGATCAACCCGCATTCCCTGCAGGTCTCCATCGCGGCCCCGTACCCGGGAACCGCCCTGTACCGGCAGGCCAGGGAGAACGGATGGCTGCCGGAGGACGACGCCGCGCTGATTGACGAGCGCGGGGTGCAGGCCGCGGCGCTCAGCTATCCCAACCTCAACCGGACCGAGATCTACGACTCCGTGGAGAGCTTCTACCGGCAGTTCTATTTCCGGGCCGGCAAGATCGCCGAAATGTCCGCCGAGATGCTGCGCAGCCCCGACATGATGCGGCGGCGGCTGCGCGAGGGTGCCGAATTCATCAGCTTCCTGCGGCGCCGGGACAGCTCCGCCTCCTGACCCGGATCACTTCCGTCTCCTGGGCCCAGGCCGGGTCATTCCGCCTCGCGGGCGGCCCCGTCCGTCCGGTGGCCGGACGGCCGGGTGCTGGCCTGGCCGCCGTGCTGGCTCGCGTTCTGCGTGGCGTCTTGCCGGGGGGACTGGGATTCGGTCAGGCCATGCGCGGCGGCCACCGGTTCGGCGGGCACGTGCTCACCCAGGGGCGTGACATTGGGGTCGGCCTTGGCCGCGTAGTGCTGGCGGGCCTCCTGGTCGTCCGGGCCGGCCTTCCCGTGCCGGAAGATCGCGTATACCCCCCCGCCGACGATGAGCACGAAGATGATTGCTCCGAGAACCCAGTTGAGTATGACGGCACCGCCCATGCCTGGACCTCCTTCTGGCTAGGCAGAACTTGGAAAGCCGGCTGAGCTTTGATCTTGGAAATTCCCTTCTCCAGGGTCCTAAACATCCCCCATGCGGCGCGCCGGGCAGGAAGCGTTCCCGCTTACCGTCCAGTGCTTACCCCTCAGCGCAGTAGCGCGGGTGCGGCACGATGCCCCGCTCGGCGGCCTGTTCCCGGAGCTGGCCACGCAACTGGCCCCGGGCCCGGTGCAGCCGGGACATCACGGTGCCGACCGGGCAGCGCATGATGTCCGCGACCTCCCGGTAACTGAAGCCTTCCATATCGGCCAGGTAGACCGCGGTGCGGAAGTCCTGCGGCAGTTCCTTCAGCGCCCGGATGACCGACGAGTCGGGCAGCCGGTCCAGCGCCATCTCCTCGGCGGACCGCGGGGCCACACCACGGCCGGCCCAGTTCCTGGTGAGCTGGCCGTCCTCGACTCCCGTCGTGGAAACCCGGACCGGCTCGCGCTGGCGGCGCCGGTAGCCGCTGATGAACGTGTTGGTGAGGATCCGCAGCAGCCACGCGCGGGCGTTGCTGCCCGCGCGGAACTGCTGGAAGCTGGCGTAGGCCTTGGTGTAGGTCTCCTGCACCAGGTCCTCGGCGTCGTGCGGATTGCGGGTCATGGCCGCGGCGGCGGCGCGCAGGTCCGCCATGTGCACCAGCGCCTCGTCGGCGAACCGTGCGTGCCGTTCGCCGGCCGGCGCCACCTTCGTAGCGGAAGTCATGGAAGCGCGGGCTACCCGGGGCACTGCGGGGCAAACCCGGGGCCGCCGGCGCGCTCCCGCCGTCAGCTCCGGTCTGCGGGCCGCGCATGCGCCGCCTTAAGGCCCGCAACGAACACCGGCCGGGCCCCGGTGTCGTCCCTCAGCTCGCGTCGAGCAGGGTGCGGAGTGCGGCGCCGGCCCGGGTGGCGTGCCGCCGGACCGCCGCCCGGCTGATGCCGATGGCGTCGGCGGCCTGCTCCTCGGAGAGGTTGGCGTAGTAGCGCATGACCAGCACCTCGCGCTGCCGGGCAGGCAGCGCGCCGAGGGCGGCCAGCAGTGGTGCGGAACCGTTCGCGGATCCGTTAGCCGCCGATGAGCGGTACCGGCCCGACCGGGACCGCTCCAGGACCGCCTGGCGGAGGAAGTCCAGCGCGCCATCGAGGTGCCCACGGCGCCGCCACGCCGCGGCTACGGCCACGAACGAGTCCTGCACGATCACTTCCGCGGTCGCCGTGTCGTGGACCAGCAATGCGGCCAGCCGTACGAGCGACGCGTAGTGCTCCTCGTAGAGCGCGCTCACCGGGTCACCGTAACTCCCCGGCGGGGCGGTTGCGCCGGTTCCGCGCGGACAGCTAATCCCCCCATTCGGGGATACCCCATTCGCGCGCAAACCGTTAACGGGAGGGCCGTTGTCAAGCGTTCCGATCGTCTGCGCGCTGTTTTCCTGGGTGCGCAGCCAGCCCGCGAACCGGTCCAGGCCCGCCACGGCGTCGTAGTCCGCGCCGAACCGGGCCATCTTCAGCTGGGTGAGCCGCCGGTGGGCCGGGGAGACGAACGCGCGGTCCGCCGGATGGCCGGTCCGGAGCTCGATCGCGGCGGCCAGGGTGTCCCGCAGCCAGTCGTAGCGCTGGTCCGCGGACAGATCGCGTAACGTGCGCCAGACTGCGGCGGCCGCCTCGAAGGTGGCCTGGACCAGATCGCCGGCCAGCGGCCGGCCGGCGCCAGGCAGCACGCAGGCGTAGCCGAACAGGTCCCTGGCGTGCACGGTGAAACACGCGGCCAGTTCCTCGGCGTCGCGTGACTGCGGTGACTGCTGACCGCGCGTGGCCCCCCCTTCCCCACCCCTGGGTAACCTGTCGCGGATAGTGCTTATCAAGAATAAAGCGCGGCAAGCGCAGAAAGCCAGATCCTACTACCTGACCGCCTGGTTAAGGCCGGAATAAGGCGTGCCCGGTGTTGTCCGGTCATTTAGGCGACCGGCCCGCGGGCCTGCTCCCCGCGCGGCTGGCCCAATCGCGAAACGCGCCAATCCTGTCCAATCACCCACAAATTACTCACGAGCAGTTCCAGTCAGGGAACGGCTCTGTATCGCCTAAAAGTTATTGCCGGTTGAGTATTTCAGCGACGTGTCGGGGGCCCGGGGTGCGCGGCGGCGGCCACCCGCTTGGGCACGACCATGCGCCACGCGTCCGTCACGAACTCACGCATCTCGGCCGGGCCGATGGTCTCCGTCCACGCGTCGATCCACTGGTAGCGCTGATCGCTCGGGCGATGCAGGAAGAACCGGTCCGGCTCGGCCGCGATCAGCGCGGGGCGCTCGTCCCGGGGGAACCCGAAGCCCATGATCGTCTCGTCGGGGGAGACGGCCGCGTAGACGATCCGGCCGACCCGGAACTTGACCCAGTCGCGGATCAGGTGTTCTTCCGTGCGGGGCAGGGCGAGTGCCACGGCACGCACCTCGGCCAGTGTCACCATGACCCGATTCTGCCTTCTGGTCCGGGCCGGGCATAACCGGGAGCGCGCCAGGGTTGGCGGAACCTGGGACGACGGACCGAGCCAGCCCGGGGCCGCCCGCAGCTGGGCCGCCCCCGGAGCCGGAGAACGGAGTGGCGATGCCAAAGGCAGTGCGGTTCGAGAACTACGGCGGGATCGACGTGCTCAAGATCGAGGACGTGCCCCGTCCGGTGCCAGGAGAGGGGCAGGTGCTGGTCCAGGTCTACGCGGCCGGGATCAACCCTGGTGAGGCGAAGATCCGGGAGGGCCTGCTGCACGCGCGGTGGCCCGCCACCTTCCCTTCCGGACAGGGCAGCGACCTGGCGGGGATCGTGGCGGAGACCGGCCCGGGCGTGACCGCGTTCTCGGCTGGGGATGAGGTCCTCGGCTGGACCGACAACCGGGCCAGCCAGGCCGAGTACGTCCTGACGGAAGCCGGGGACCTGACGGCCAAGCCAGCCGGGGTGCCGTGGGAAGTGGCCGGGGGCCTGTTCGTGGCCGGGGCCACCGCGTACGCGGCGGTGCGAGCGGTCGCCCTCAGCCCCGGCGACACTGTGGTGGTGGCCGGCGCGGCTGGCGGGGTCGGCTCGATCGCGGTCCAGCTGGCCCGGCGGGCCGGGGCGACGGTGATTGGCCTGGCCAGCGAGCCGCACCACGCGTGGCTCAGCGCGCACGGGGTGATCCCGGTCAGCTACGGCGAGGGAGTGGCCGACCGGATCCGGGCTGCCGCCAGCCAAGTTGACGCCTTCATCGACACCGTCGGCGGGGACTATGTGCGGATGGCCGTCGAGGATCTGGCTGTCCAGCCCTCCCGGGTGGACACCATCGCCAACTTCGAGGCCGTGGAGAAGTACGGCATCAAGGCCGAGGGCAGCGCCGCCGGCTCCAGCGCTGCGGTGCTGGCCGAACTGGCCGCGCTGATCGCCGCGGGCGAGCTGGAGATTCCGATCGCCGCGACCTTCCCGCTGGCCCAGGTGCAGGACGCCTACCGGCGGCTGGAGCAGGGGCACCTGCTCGGCAAGATCGTTCTGCTCGTCTGAGTACGGGCGCCTGAATACCGGAGCACAGATCGCTGTCTGGGTCCGGCACAGTCATGATAAGCCCCCGGCCCGGTCTCTTTCCCCTACATACATGCTTCGGCGTCCTCCGGTGCCTCAAACCTCTTTCCCGTGTGTGCTCTGGTTCGAGGGCGGGTACTATCTTTCCCGTTCATGCCCTGGTGCGGCGCTACCCCCTCCGCAATCGCCTTATTCTGTATCGGCCGCTACTCCGGCCGGTTGTCGCTTCGATGTGCAGGGTGCGGAGCATACGCGGGATCTTGCACCTAAGAGCATGATACCCCTCTCGGCCAGAATCCCCCCCCCGGGTCTGGCGTCGTCCCCCTGTCCGCATGCCCCCCGACCGATCCCCCGTCTCGCCCTTTCACCCGCGAGTAGCTTCCCATCCCCGGTCTCGCCTTTTCCTCCAGGTATAGGTTCTCCTCCTCGATGCTCCCTTCCCCATTGGCTTTGATTTGCTGTTCTCTGTGGTCTCTTTCTCGGCGGCATTAATTTATTGCTCCCTCTCCCCGGCCTAGGCGCCCCTCCAGGTAATTTCCTCATTCCCCCGGCCCGGGGCATTTCCACGCACCACCCCGATTCCCCCCCATCCCTCCTTCCCTCTCCCGCGCCCCCGATCACCTCCCCCACCCCTTCCCTCATCCCGACCGACCGGGGGCGGCTCCCCCCCACGCCGTCCTTCCACCACATAACCCTACGCTCACCCCAGGCCGGCATTTCTCGACGTCGGGCGCCGCCGGAGACCCGGCCGAGCGTCTGTACATTCCGGCGGAGAGTTCCCGGGCGGCTGATCTAGTTCATTTTCGGGCGGCCTATTACCGTCTTCGACGTCAACATCTCCCTAGCGGCCCGTATTACCCCCCTTGATCTCTACGGTCCCCCCCATCCCACGCTTCCCCCTCCGATCCGTTTTGCCTTGGTTCCTGTGGGTAGCCGCGTCTCCGCCAACTGCGGACAGCGCAGGCGGTCCGGCGATAGGGGAGATCCAGTCATGGCACGCAGCCGCGAGCGCACATCCGCGCCGCCCGCTGACCCGCAACGGAGCATTCCCCCCGAGCGCGAGGTGTCCGGCGGCCCGGACTCGCCGCTGGAACTGGGCGCGGCCGGCTGGCGGAACACGCTGAAGCGGACCGGGAAGAAGTTCGTCCGGGACCGCTGCTCGATGACCGCGAGCAGCCTGGCCTATCACTGGTTCCTGGCCCTGTTCCCGGCGGTGATCGCCGCGCTGGGCCTGATCAGCCTCATCCATGTCGGGTCGGGCACGCTGACGAAGCTGGTGAACGGCCTGGAGAAGGCGCTGCCACCGGGGGCCTCCAAGGTCTTCACCCAGGCCGTCACCAGCGCGGGGTCCAGCACAAGGGCTCACGACGGCCCTTATCCTCGGCCTGGTCATCGCCGTCTGGAGTGCGTCCGGGGGCATGGTCGCGCTGGAAACCGGCCTCGACATCGCCTATGAGGTGCCGGTGACCGTAAGTTCGTCCCCAAGCGGCTGATCGCGTTCGAGCTGATGGTGGCCACCGCGGTGCTGGGCGGGATCGCCTCGGCGCTGATCGTGTTCGGCGCGTCGTTCGGGTCGGCGATCGAGGGGCACGTCCCCTTCGCCGGGTCGGCCTTCGTGATCGCCTGGACGGTGGTCCGCTGGGTGCTCACGGTCATCGTCATCTCGCTGCTGTTCTCGGTGTACTACTACGTCGCGCCCAACCGGGAGTCTCCGCGCTGGCAGTGGGTGACACCGGCGGGATCGTCGGTACCGTCATCTTCCTGGCCGCATCCCTGGGCTTCTCGTTCGACGTGGCCAAGTTCGGCCATTACAGCAACACCTACGGGACGTCGCGGGCGCGGCCATCCTCATTTTCTGGCCGTACCTGGCCGGGCGGGCCGTACTGGTCGGCGGCGAGATCAACGCGGAGACCGAGCGGGAGGCCGCCGCGGAGGCCGGCCATCCCGGCGCCCGGGCCAGTGCGGAGCAGGTGGGCACGTGGCCCGTCCCGGCGCCGGAGGGAACCCGCTAGAGCTGGCGGCCGCCGCCTGATCCTGGCTGCCTCAGGTGGGGATGCCTGCCGGGTGACCCGGGCGGCGGCCGCCTCCATGCCGCGCCCCAGCGCTAATTCCCGCTGCTCCTCGTGTACCGGTCGCCCCCGGGGT